>JAWKUZ010000006.1:0-195649 GCA_041398305.1 Hyphomonadaceae bacterium | reverse complement strand
CCGCAACCGAAGCACTTAAAGAGGCCCTTATTGTCCAGCACGTGGAAGGAGGGGCTCTTCTCCTGGTGGAACGGGCAGCAGGCCCAGTAGTCGCCGGCGGAGGGCCGGGACTTCTGCTTGTGCCAGGTCATCCGCTTGCCGGCGTAATCGGCAATCGAAACCCGGTCGCGCACCTGGCGTAGCAAGGTGTCGGTGAAACGCATCAGAGCCTGAAGTGGGAGTGGCGGTGTTAAGCCGTATTATACACCGATTCGCTGAAACGATTCGGATGCTCTGATTTCGCTGCGGTTTTTCTAACAGTCTTTAGTACTTCGCCGGCGGGTCACTCGCTGGGAAGCTTTCGTCGCTCGCTTCGTCGACATCGTTCCACTTCTTAGGCGGGTTGGCCATCGCATCGGGGCCGGCGTCGCGAACCTTCTTGGGTTTGGGCGGGGTCTTGGTCTTGGTGTCGGGACGGGGTTGCTTGTGCGCCATCGGCTACTCCTGTGTCTCCAAATCAACGCCGATACCGGAACTTTGGTTGCGCGTTCACATTCTCTGGAGTGAGGCAGGAGTTCCTTTCCTTGCCGTAATTCGGGCGCCGCGGATGGCTCATTCGGGCGCGTGGGATGACGGAGAATACTCAATGCAAGTGATGAAAGCCGCGGCAGCATTCGCCGTTCTGGCCGCTGCGGCTGTACCGCTGGCGGCTCAAGCGCAAACGCAGGGGCAGGTTGTACTCGCGGAAGGGACGCTGCTCAGCGTGAGCGCCGAGGGATCTTCTGAAGCGCGTCCGGACATGGCGATCATCAATCTCGGCGTGATGACTGAAGGTCAAACCGCTGCCGCCGCGCTTGCGGAAAACGCGCGCCGCATGACGACGCTCACGCAAGCGCTTCGCCGCGCCGGCGTTGCGGAGCGCGATATTCAAACGTCCAATGTCTCAGTCTATCCGCAGCAAGCCTACGTTGAAGGCCAGGCGCCGCGCATCACCGGCTATCAAGCCAACAACAGTGTCACCGTGAAGGTGCGTAACATCGACAACACCGGTCGCGTGATCGATGCGGCGGTCGGCGCAGGCGGCAACACTGTGAACGGCGTTTCGTTCACCCACGCTGATCCGGATGCGCAATTGGATATCGCGCGGCGCGACGCGATCGCAGAAGCACGCCGCCGGGCTGAGCTCTATGCCAACGCGCTCGGCATGCGTGTGAACCGTATCGTCTCGGTCAGTGAAGGCGGTGGCTACGCGCCGCCGGCGCCAATGGCCGTTGAGCGCTTTGCCGCGCAAGACGCGGCAGCAACGCCAATTTCGCCGGGCCAAATCGAAACGCGAGTGAACGTCAGCGTGACGTTCGAACTGCGCTAGTTCGCGAAGAAGTCGCGCAACGAAAGAGGGCGGCGGAGCAATCCGCCGCCCTCACTTTTTGCTGAAGAGGCGTAATCTCTCGCGATCGTGTGTTCACCCATTTTAAGGCTTCTCGCACTTTGGCCTGGCCAGGAGGGAGGCTCCCATGAAATTCCAAAGTGCTGTATTCGCGATCTTTATCGCGCTGACTTCACCCGTGTTCGCGCAGGAGACGCGAGGCTCAATAATAAACATCAACGCCGAGGGCATCTCAGAGGCGAGCCCTGACATGGCGACCATCCGACTCGGCGTAACCACGACCGGGCGAACGGCACCCTTGGCGCTTGAGCAAAATAGTCAGCGCGTCACTTCCCTCATGGAGGCGCTTCGAGCAGCTGGGATCGCGGAGCGCGACATCCAAACGTCCGCTCTTTCGCTGCATCCCAGTCGACGTGAGCGGGTCGTTTTCGGCTATCGTGCCGTAAACGCCGTGACGGTGAGGGTGCGCGACGTTCAGGCGACGGGACGCATTGTAGACGCAGTCGTTGCCGCTGGCGGCAACACCATCGAGCGCATTTCGTTTTCGTTTCAGGATCCAGCTGCGCAAGCAGATGTGGCCCGGCGCAACGCGTTGCTAGAAGCGCGTCGCCGCGCTGACCTCTACGCTCAAACACTTGGCTTGCGCGTGGTTCGGATGATTGAAATGTCGGAGCCAGGGGCGGTGCGCTCCAACGTTGAACAGTTGGAGCTTACAGCGACGCTCACGACCGACTCTCTGCTTGATGAGTTGCCGCAGATCATTCCGATCGCCCCCGGGGAAGTGACAACACGCGCGAGTGTCAGTGTGTCGTTCGAAATTCGCTGACATGCGAAAGGGCGGCGGAGTGATCCGCCGCCCTCTGATTTTGTGGTGCTGCTCGCCTTAGTTCGCGGGCGCTTCAGCTGGCGCTTCGGTGGCCGGCGGCATCGTCGGCGGGTCCGGCAGGTCGATGTCCGGCGGGTTCACGTTCACGTCCGGCACGTTCAGTTCAAGTTGCGCCGTTTCGCGCTGCTGCAAACCGCCCGTGTAGGCGACGACGCCGAACGCGACGACGGCAACCAGTACGATCCCAGCAAGGAACGCGACCCAAGGCGACGAACCGCCACTTTCTCTCTCAGCCATTGATTTCTCTCCAAAGCCTATCGCGGAGAGAACAATGACGAAGCGCGGAGGTTCCGTTGCTCAGCTCGCCAGCGGCGTCAAAAGTTCCTCGCCGGCGTAGAAGCGGCGGAGGTTTTCCAGCACGTTTTGCGAACCTTCCCAGAGCGCTTCACGTGTGGCGCCGCCGAGGTGTGGCGTGAGCGTGGTGTTGGGAACATCCTTCCAACGCTCAACCGGCGTGGGTTCGTCGACGAACACGTCAAGCCCTGCGCCACCGAGAGCGCCGGATTTCAGCGCCGCGATCATGGCATCTTCATCGATGACCATGCCGCGCGATATGTTGATGATGATGCCATCGCTGCCGACGGCTTTGATCACGTCAGCGCTGATGATGCCGGCGGTGGTTTTGTCGCCGCGCGCGGCGACCGCTAGGATATCGCACCATTCGGCAAGCTTGGTAAGATCGGCTTCGTAGGCGTAGGCGACGTCGGGCTTGGGCCGCGGGCCGTACCATTTGATCTCCATGCCGAAGGCTTTTGCGCGGTGCGCGATGGCGGCGCCGATGGCGCCCATGCCGACGACGCCGACTTTACGTCCACGTAGGCGCTTCTGCGGCGGCACCGCCAGTGGCGGCGTCCAGGCGCCGTCGCGCAAGACTTTCTCGCCCTCAGTGAAAAGGCGCAGTCGCGCGATCATGAGGCCGATAGCGACATCTGCGACGTCTTCGTGATTGATGTCGCGGCCATGACTGATCGCGACGCCGCGTTGCTTTGCGTAGGCGAGATCGATGCCATCGACGCCGACGCCAAAACAGACGATGCAGCCGAGCTCCGGGAGTGCGTCGATCATGGCGTTGGAGATGCCGACGTGCCCGATCGTTACGGCGGCGCGGATGTCTTTCCGGTCGGTCGGCCAATGCACGACGTCGTAATCAGCGAGGCGCATTTCAAAGAGGCCAAGCGGGGGGTGCACGAGGAGAGCGGGCTTCGTCATGTGGGCGAACATGCAGGGTTTGAAACATTGCTGCAACAGAGGTGAAGGACTGTCGCCGAGAGAGGGGTGGGAATGCGGCTGTTTGCTACGATTGCGGTTTGGATGTTGTGCGCTGGCGCGGCGTGGGCAGATGAAGCGCGGGTGCGCGCACATGCCGAGGCGTTTGTCGAAGCGTTCAATGATGGCTCCGCCGCAGCGGCCGAGCGCTTCGCCGCTGGGCATGGCGTCGGCGAGGGATCGCGGTGGGCTGAAGTGTTCGCACGCCAACGCGCGGCAGGTGGGCGTTTAGAACGTGCGCAAGTGCGGACGCTTCCAAGCGGACGCAATGTGTTCGTCATTGCGCGACGCGCAGCGACGGGAGCGTGGGAAAACTTCCAGTTCCGCGTGGATGCGGAAAACGACGATCGCATCCAACTGTTCTTCATTGCGCAGGCGCTGGAGCCCTACGCCTTGCCGGCGTTCGGTGTTGAGGATCGGCGCTTCTCGGAATGGCTGAATGGCTTCGTTGCGCACTTGCGCGAGGTTCAACCTTTCTATGGCGCAATCGCTATCGCTCGCGGTGATGAAGTTATCTATGAGCGCGCGTTCGGCCTCGCGGACGTTAGCCAGCAACGACCTAACTCGATTGAAACGCGGTTCAATCTCGCCTCCGGCGGTAAGATGTTCACGGCCGTCGCGGTGAGGCAGCTTGTGGAACGCGGCGCGCTCGCACTGACTGATCCAATTACGCGCTGGGTCCCGGAAGCGTCCGGTCTTCCGGGCGCCGAGGCGATCACCATTCGCCATCTCCTCACTCACACGTCGGGCATTCCAGACTACTGGGACGACGCTTACGAGCGCGATTGGGCGAATATCACGCAACACGAGCAATTGCTGGCGCACGTGCTGCGCAATTTCGGAGCGCCGCATACCGGAGAGTACGAGTACTCCAACTCTAACTATGCGCTTCTTGGTGTGATCGTAGAACGAGCTTCCGGCGAGAATTTCTATGACTACGTGCGCGATCACGTATTCGAGCCTGCGGGCATGGCGAGCACAGACTATCCTCTCCGCAGTCAGGAGGGGGCGGCTTACGCGCGGCCATACAACGCTGTGATGGAAGCGGGGCTCGTGGCGATAGGGCGGCACGAGCCTGTGACATTGGGCGAGCGCGGCAGCGGCGCAGGCGGAGCGTCATCCACTGTTGGCGATATCCTGGCCTTCGATCGCGCGCTGCGTAGTGGTGTGCTCGTGCGCACGGAAACGTTTGCCGAAATGCGGCGCCTACAGGCCGAGTCCGATTTGCCCGGAAGCGGCTATGGATATGGGTTCTTGATCCAGCCTGGCTCATATGGGCACGGCGGCAGTGCGCGCGGAACACAATTCGAGTTTCGCCGCTATGACGACGAGGATGTGACGATCGTCGTGGCCTCAAACTTCAACACGATCGCCGGCCCGGAGATTGCGTCGATGTTGAACAACGTTCTAACGCGCTAGCGCTCAGTCATCGTCACCAAACTCGTACTCAAGCTTGAAGCGGAACTGGCCATCGGCTTCGGATTCGCCTGAGCCGACGAGATAGCCGAGCTGAAGTTCGACTTCGCCGCCGCCGATGTGTGCGAGTTCGAATTGAGCGAAAGGACCCCAATAATGAGCGTGATCGCCGAAGTGTCCGAGATCGTCATCCGTGCCCGCATCGCCGAAGCCGTGGATGCCGAATGCAAAATCCTCGTTCAGCGCGAAAGCGCCTTCGGCGGCGTAACCGAACTCCCAGGTATCGGATGAGCCGCTACCGACTTCGCGCTCGCCGATCAGGTTGAGCGTGAGCGTAAGCGGGCCGCGTTCGCGCTGCATGAGCAGCTTGAGTTCTAGGCCGTCAGGGCCGTCTTGGGTGTTCACCTCGTATTCGAGGTAAGCGCCGAAATGCACTGGCCAGTCGCGCGTGCCGGTGAAGTCGAAGACATTTTCGATCGCAACGGCAGTGAACTCGGTGTCGCCGCCTTCGTGCTCCCATTCGGCGACGATGGCGGGGCGCCAGAAATCTGTGAACGCGTAGCCGGCTTCAACTTTGGTTTGCCATTCGCCGTCGGCGACGCCGCCATCGAGCACACCGCCGCGCACCGCGATCTCCGCTTCGCCCTGGCTGACACTTGGACCGTAGACCTCGGCCGCCAGACCCGGTTCGGCCCACGCCGCCACCGGCGTCAGCAAGACGGCAGCCGCTGATGCCGCGAAAAGTACCCGTGTCATTCCAACGCCCCCGTCCTTTGCTACACGGATGGCATCGCGTGGACATTTTTGCAAGTAAGTCGCAAGAGCTATTGAAGGCGTCTAGTTCCTACAGGTGAAGCCTTCGCCCGAGTGCGTGCATGAGAACGACATTGCCATGCCGGGGATGGCGGCGCCGCCGGAACGATGAACGAAGCTCAGACGAGCCGTAGAGGCGTCAAAGCTCACCATCAGGTCGTAGCGATCGAGCGCGTCGCATCGAAGACTGGCGCGGTTGGTGCAGAACGAGTTGTACGCCGCTTGCACCGCTTCCCTTGAGAGCGTGAACACAACGCCGCCATCGCGGGCGCCGTAGTCACGTTGCTGCGCGTCGGCGCAGCCGACGATCGCAATCGCAAGTGTGCTAGATGTTGCGAGCCATTGAAGGCCGGTCATATGAGTCTCCGCAGTCTCTTTGTGGCCGTCAAAGATTCGCCGGCCAACACTGGCGATGTCGAGCGCTAGCCATCTACCGGCTTAAGCCGCGCTCTTCGTCTTCTTCGCCATAAGCTTCGCGAAGCGCTCGAACAGATAGTGGCTGTCCTGCGGGCCGGGGCTGGCTTCCGGGTGGTACTGCACTGAGAACACCGGCTTGCCTTCGACTTCGATGCCGCAATTGCTGCCGTCGAACAGCGAGACGTGCGTTTCCTTCACGCCCTTCGGCAGCGTCTTCGGATCGATGGCGAAGCCGTGGTTCATCGACACGATCTCGACCTTGCCCGTCTCTTTGTCCTTCACCGGGTGGTTCGCGCCGTGATGGCCTTGCGGCATTTTCAGTGTCTTCGCGCCGAGCGCGAGGCCGAGCATTTGGTGGCCGAGGCAGACGCCCATCACCGGCTTGCCGCTGTCGATCAGCTTCTTGATTTCAGGCGCGGCATACTTGCCGGTCGCGGCCGGATCGCCGGGGCCGTTCGAAAGCAGAATGCCATCGGGCTTGTGCGCGAGCGCTTCTTCGGCGGTTGCCGTTGCGGGCAGCACGATGGTGCGCGCGCCAATCTCGCCGAGCGCGCGGAGAATGTTGCGCTTCACGCCGTAATCCATGACGACGACGGTGAATTTCGGCTTCTTCACTTCCGGGATGCCGATCGACCATTGCCAGAGCTTTTCGTCGACGACGTAGCTTTGCGCGGTGGTGACGTCCTTCGCGAGGTCGAGACCGTCGAGGCCGCCCCAGGCTTTCGCGCGCTTCTTCAGCTCTTCGAGATCGAACTTGCCGTCCGGCGCGTGCGCGATGACGGCGTTCGGCATTCCGTGTTCACGGATACGCTTGGTCAGCGCGCGTGTGTCGAGACCTGCGATGCCGACGACATTGCGCTTCTTCATCCAGCTATCGAGATCGTCGTCGCTGCGCCAATTCGAGGGCGGCGTCGGGCGTGTGCGGAAGACAGCGCCGCGCGCGGCGGCTGCGGCGGCCGGCGAAGAGGTTTCGATGTCTTCGTTGTTGGTCCCGACATTGCCGACATGCGGGAAGGTGAAGGCGACGATCTGCGCGGCGTAGGAGGGGTCAGTCAGGATCTCCTGATAGCCCGTCATCGAAGTGTTGAAGCAAACTTCGCCTTCGGCGGCGCCCGTGGCCCCCAGGCCTTCGCCCAGGAAAACGGAACCATCGGCGAGCACAAGGGCGCCGGTGGCGGCGGAGGATTGAGTCGGTTTGGCCAAAGCGGCAGTGGAATAGGGTGCGCCGGGCGGGGTGTCAAAAGCACCCGATGCGACCTTTGGGCGGACGCCGGTCACAGCGCCGGTCAAACCCATGCCGCAAAGGTGAACACCCTGTCAGCCATGCGCGTTGGCGGGTGGATGACAAACCTGTAAGGTTTTGGAGTGGGGTCGAGAACGAGTTTTTGGGCCGGGGCGGTAGCCCTAGGGCTGGCGCTAGCCCTCGCCGCGTGCGGCGAGCGGGCGAGCGCGCCTGTGCCCGTTCCGGCCGCGCCTGATCTGATCACCCGGGCCGCCCTGTTTGGCGAGCCCACCCGGCATGGCGGCCAGCTTTCCCCGCGGGGCGACCGGGTGGCGTTTCTGGCGCCCCGCGATGGGGTGACGAACCTCTGGGTGCTCTCTGTCGATGCGATGGACGAGGCGCGCCCGGTTACAGACGAGCGCGAGCGCGGCATCACCAATTTCCGCTGGGCGGCGGACGGCGCGACTCTGCTCTATCTGCGTGACGACAATGGCGACGAGAATACGCGACTCTATGCAGTCGATACCGCGGGGGCCGCGCCACGTGCGCTGACGCCGGCTGGCGCGCGGGCGGAGATCGTTGGCGTGAGCGCCGCCGATCCTGGCGCGGTTGTGGTGACACTGAATGATCGCGATCGGTCGTGGCCCGATGTCGTGCGCATCGAACTTTCGAGCGGCGCGCGCGAAGTGTTGCAGCGAAACGGTGGCCCGCGCGGGTATTCGAGCTTTCTGATCGACCGCAACAATGCGGTACGCGTTGGCGTGCGCACGCGCGCTGACGGTGGCGCAGATGTAGTGGTGTTTGAAGCGCGCGGACGTGCGCGGACGCTGTTCGAAATTCCCTTTGAAGACGCGCTGTCGACGCGGCTGATCGGCCTTGAGGCTGATGGCGCCAATTTCTTGATGTTGGATTCCAGCCTCGGTCAGCCTGATACGCCCGCGCGCGATCGAACGGCGCTTGTGCGCGTGAACGTAGCCACGGGCGAGAAGACGGTGCTGGGCGAGGGCGAGCGCGCGGATGTAGTCGATGTGTGGCTTGATCCTGCGACAGGTACGGCGGAGGCTTTCGCGACCGAATATCTGCGCCGCGAGTGGCGCGCGCTCAATGCCGATAGCCAAACGGACATTGAATTTCTCGATCGCTCGCTAACAGGCGATTTTACGGTGGCTTCGCGCAGCGCTGATGACACGCGTTGGATCGTAGTCGAAGAAAGCCCAACGACGCCGCGCCGTTCGTATTTGTTCGATCGCGCGGGGCCTGCGGGACGGAGGCTTACGTCGCTGTTCTCACATCGCCCCGAATTGCAGCAGGCGGCGCTGCAGCCGATGGCGCCGGTGGAGATCGCGGCGCGCGATGGCACGATCCTGGTTTCGTATCTCACGCTGCCGGGCGGCACGGATGCGAATGGTGATGCGCGGCCGGAAGCGCCGTTGCCGCTGGTGCTGCTGCCGCACGATGGGCCATGGGCGCGCGATAGTTATGGCTTCGACGCCGTACACCAATGGCTCGCCAATCGCGGCTACGCTGTGCTCTCGGTGAACTATCGCGGCTCGGCGGGTTTCGGCAAAGCGTTCCTCAATGCGGGCAATCGCGAGTGGGGCGGCGCGATGCAGCAGGATCTCGCTGACGCTGCTGAGTGGGCGGCCGCCCAAGGGATTGCACAGAAGGATCGCATCGCAATCGTCGGGTCGGGCTTTGGCGGCTATAGTGTGCTGGCGGGCCTCGCATTCACACCTGACCAATATCGATGCGGCGTGAGTTTTGCCGCGCCGGCCAACCTTTTCGCGATGCTCGATCTCACGCCTGGGTGGCAGCGCGAACAGCTCTATCGTCGCGTCGCTGACGCGCGCACAGAGTCGGGGCGTCAGCTCCTTCGCGTGCGTTCGCCAGCCTTCCACGCTGGACGGATACGCAGCCCGCTATTGCTTGCCTATGGTGCGCATGACCCTCGTTTGACGCGCGGCGAGACGGATCAAGTCGCACAAGCGGTTCGGCTGCGCGGCAGACTCACTTATCTGGTGTTTCCGGACGAGGGTCGCGAATTGGTGCGACCGCAGAACCGGCTTTCGTATCTTGCCGTGTTGGAGCACTTCCTCGGCGATTGCTTAGGCGGGCGCGTTGAGCCGGTGGGGGCTTCGTTCGAAGGCGCGGCCATCCACGTTTACGACGGCGCAGTCAACGTGCCGGGATTGAGCGCTTTCTCGCGCCGCCCCGCTCGGCCGGCTGTGCAACCGACGGCGCAGGTCATCGAAGAAACGGAAGATGTCGCTGAGCCCGGCGAGGAGGCCGAGGATCAGGAATAGGCTAGCTCACCGGATACGATGAGCGCACGCGGCTGCGACGCCCTGTGAAGCTGTCCCACACCAAAGTATCGACTTCCGCCGCGCCATGCTCGAAGTGTACGCCTTCGAACATGGAGCCGTGCGTCACGCCGGAGGCAGCGAATATGACGTTGCCCGGGACCATGTCATCGAGTGTCAGTTTGGCGTGAACGTCGCGGCCCATGGCGCGAGCGCGTTGTTCTTCCTGCTCGTTCTCGGGCTTTAAGCGCGCTTGCATCTGGCCGCCAGCGCAACGGATTGCAGCAGCGGCGAGCACGCCCTCGGGTGCGCCGCCTGAACCGAAATAGATGTCGACGCCGGAGCGCGCGGCTTCCGTGGTCCAGAACACGCCAGCGACATCGCCGTCGGGAATGAGGCGGATGCCCGCACCGATGTCTCGCAACTCTTCGATGATCGCCTTGTGACGATCGCGATCGAGCAAGCAGGCGCGGATATCGCGGACGGTAACGCCCTTGGCTTTCGCGAGGCGTGTCACGTTTTCGGCAGGCGAGAGATCGAGATCGATCAGGCCAGCCGGATAGCCTGGGCCGATGGCGAGCTTGTCCATGTACATATCGGGCGCGTGCAGCAGACCGCCAGCGGGGGCGAGCGCCACGACCGTCATCGCGTTCGGCGCATCGTTGGCGCAGAGCTTGGTGCCCTCCAACGGATCGACGGCGATATCGACTTTGATGCCGCCGGCGCCGAGTTCTTCGCCGATGTAGAGCATGGGCGCTTCATCGATTTCGCCTTCGCCAATGACGACCTTTCCGGAGAACGGCGCTGTCTGGAACGAGCGGCGCATGGCGTCGACGGCGGCTTGATCGGCATCGTTCTTGCGTCCGAATCCGCGCAGGCGCGCGCTGGCGATGGCGGCCACCTCAGTTGCGTGCTGTGCGATTTGGCCGAGGATCAGGCCTGTGTTGTGGTCGCTCACGTTTGCCCCATTGGTTGTGTGGCGCCTTCTTATCGCGGACGCGCGACGGGGCAAGGGCGAGCGCTAGTCCAGCGAAAGCAGATCAGCGCAAATGGCCTCGAGGCCGGTTTGATCCACAGCGTCGAACGCGTCGAACTGAGTAGAATCAACGTCGAGCACAGCGGCCAGCGCCCCTGAGCGATCGAACACGGGCGTGACGATCTCGGAGTTCGAGCGGCTGTCGCAGGCGATGTGACCAGGGAAGGCGTGCACGTCCGCCACGATAATCGTTTCGCGCTGCTCCGCAGCCGCGCCGCATACGCCCTTGCCGAAGGGGATGCGCAGACATCCGAGCGTGCCTTGATAGGGGCCGACGACGAGTTCGCGCGGCTTCAGGTCGTCAACGACGTAAAAGCCGGTCCAGAAAAAGCGATCAGGGAACGCCTGCGCCAGAAGCGAGGCGGCGGTTGCGTAGCGGGCGGTGATGTTTGGCTCGCCGGCGATGACTGCGCCGATCTCTGCGCGCAGCGCGGCGTAGCGTGCGGCTTTGTCGACTGGCAGTTCGGCGCGTTGAGCTTCGGCCATTAGTCGCGGTTCGATTTGCGGTACTTGAGAGCGCCGGACGCTTTGAGTGCAGTCAACTGGGCGTTGCGATCTCTCGGCCCGCGATTTTTGGGATTGCCCAGTGTCTTGCCGACGAAAACCGAAATCCCGACGATCGCCAGAACTGAGAGCACGATGGCAATCCAAAACCCAGTCATGGAAATTCTCCTTGGACCCAACATAAGGCTGTTGCGCGCCGATGGAAGAAGGATGGTGGGCGCGGCAGGACTCGAACCTGCAACCAGACCGTTATGAGCGGCCGGCTCTAACCATTGAGCTACGCGCCCGAAGCCCAGTGCGGCATGTGCTTGCGCCGGGCGCGGCGGTCAAGACTGGCCGTCGCCCCGGGCGTAGCCGACGATCGCGGCGCGGACGAAATCGTCGAAATTTATGCTGTCGAGGCTGTCTGGGTGCTTGGCCCAAGGCGGACCGTCGAGCATCTGCACTGTAATATCCGGCTTCTTGCCGTTGGAACGGCGCCGGCGCGTCAGGGCATGCTCGGCTTCCTTCTCCACCCATTCGGACTCCGCCGCGGATCTGGACCAGCAGAGGTGAAAGAGATCGGCGCGATCGATTTCTTGGCGCAGACGCGGGCTCCATTCTTCGCCGGACTTGAGCGAGGTGCGGTCGAAGAAGTGCTGCACGCCAGCTGCCTCGTACGCTGTGGCGATGGCGGAGACGGTTTCGCGATCCTTGCTGGAATAGGAAAGGAAAACGCGCTTGTGGCGCTTCAGCCGCACGCGGTCGTTTGAGGCCGGGTTCCTCTTTGGGCCGCCGACTGGGCGCGTGAAGGCCAGCACACCGATCTGCGCATCGTCGATGAACACGCGCGCGAGAAACACGGTTTGCTTCACATCCGCTTCGGCTTCGGCAGAGAAGTTGAAATCGAGTGGCTCACCCTGCCAGGTGCGGCGTTGGATTTCGCCATCGCAGGCCGCACCGCGCACTTCGAGCGAAACGCCAACGCTTGAGCCCAGCGCGACGTCGCCCACCTTCATACCGCTTGGCGCCGCTTCAGTGCGTGGATCGATTTGGCGCGCGGCTTTGATGACGTCCTTCAGATCTTTGGGCTGATGAATGACGATGCGAACTAGTTCCGGTGAGCCGCGGCGCAGTTTCTTGGGCGCAAACGCGGTTGCATCCGCCGGCGCGGATTCAGCGGGCGCGGCGCGCGTGCGCGCAGGCTCTCGCGGTGGCTCCGCTGCTTGTGGGGCAGGCGCAACGCTCGCGGGCGGCGGCGGCGGTTCCTGCGCGGTTTCAGTGGCCAAATCTTCGCCGCCACCGAAATTGTCTTCTTCTTCTTGCTCGGGCGCGCCCGGCGCCGCGCCGCCAACCACAGCGTCATCGTCGTGCGCTGCGAGTTCCGACGATGGTTCTGGTTCGGGTGTTGGTTCCGGTTCGGGCGCTGGTTCTGGCTTGGGCGCTGGTGGTTCAGCCGGTGCGGCGGCTTCTGGTTGTTCGCGAATTGGGGGAGGCGCTTCCTCTGCTGGCGGCAGCGGTTGCGCACGAGGCGGCTCTTCGCCGGCGGCTTCGGAGCGTCGCCGCAGCAAATCGTTTGCACGCGCGCGCGCGTCGGCCAGCGCCATGGTGGGCCAAGCATCCGGCAGGAACGCGAACGCAGCGCGCGCGTCGGGCTCGTCAAGGATTAGCTGCGCCGATCGCAGCGAATTCGCGAGCACGTGCAGCAGCGCGACGAACGACGCATCACGCGTCGCGGCATGGCTGAGTACAATGCCAACATTCGAGGCGCCCTGCATCGCGGCGGCCGCCGCTTGGTGCGAGCCGAACGAACCGGCGCCGACAGCATCCAGCCCAAACCCGCTGGCGATATCGTCGACTCCAGACAGGTCAGCATCTGCAGCGAGCAAGAATCCGTTGGACATAGCGTCTCCCCAGCTACGCTTTATGGGGCGCCGCGAGCACGCCCGGCAAGCAAAGCCCGACGGGGTGTTTCTCAGCGAGACGAAACGACGCTACAACGGGCGGCGAGATGGAGAACCCTCAATGCGTGTTGCTGCCGTTTTGTCCGCACTGGCCCTTGTCGCGGCCTGCCAAACACCGTGCCCTGACCCGGACACTGCCCCGGTCAACACATCGTTTCGGTGCGAGGACGGCTCACTGCTAAATGTGACGTTCACCCGAAATCCAGACGCCGCGCGCGTCGCCCAGGAGGGGTATGTCGTCGTGGATCTTCCTGCGCGCGTCACCGGTTCCGGGTATCGCTACAACGACAACGGCGCTGAATTACGCGGGCGCGCCAACGAGGTGCGCTGGACGCGTCCAGGCGCCGCCGAAACTGTCTGTCGCGCGGTTACCGAATAGGCGAACGCTACTGGCGCCGCTTCAGCTGCTTTAGCAACTGGTCCTTCCGCGCCTGCATT
The DNA here is from genome assembly GCA_041398305.1 of Hyphomonadaceae bacterium. Classification (GTDB taxonomy): domain Bacteria; phylum Pseudomonadota; class Alphaproteobacteria; order Caulobacterales; family Aquidulcibacteraceae; genus Vitreimonas. The sequence continues at coordinate 182,042 of JAWKUZ010000006.1, read as the reverse complement.
TCGACGCCGAGCTCGTCGAGATCGATGTCGGCGCGCCTAGCTTTCCAGAACATGCCGCCGATTTCTTCTTCCTCTCGGACGTGGTGGCGGACCATCTCGCCGAGCACTTTGACCTTCGCGTCCCAGTGATCATCGCCTGCCTTGCCGGCTTCGATCTCTTTAATGAGTTTCCGCGCGGACTCATGTTCGACATCGCCTTCGTCCATGATGTCGGTGTCGACGCCCGCCTCGCGGCAAGCTCGATAAAAGATCTCTTCTTCGATCTGCATATGGATTCGCAGCGCGGCGCAGACTTGCTTGGCGAGCTTTTGCTTGCGCGGACCGCTGGTGGTCTTGCTGAAGTCTTTGAACAACGCGTTTGCTTCGCGGTGTTCGGTCTTCAGCATTTTGATCGCGTCTGCGCCGTATTCGGTGTCGCTGCGCGCGCCGGTATTGGGGTGGGTGACGGCCATGGGGCGTTGCTCCTTGGGAATTTCCCGTAAGAACAACGCCCAGGCGTCCCGGTTCCTTAGTGACGTCGGTCCCAGCGGTTCTCGCGCCGATCCCAACGATCTTCGCGGCGATCACGAACGTCCTCGCGGGCGTCGCGGACGTCTTCGCGCGCGTCCCAAACGTCTTCGCGTTGATCCCAATACCCGCCCTCGTGCTGTGCATCGCGCACGTCTTCGCGGGCGTCGCGCACATCTTCACGGCGATCGAAGCGGTTCTCACGCCGGTCCCAGCGGTTCTCAGCGCGGTCGTAGCGGTTTTCGACGCGGTCCCAGTTACGTGCTTCAGCGGCGGGCGCGGCGATCGTTGTAAACGCGGCGACGGCCGCGAGCGCGATCAGATATTTCATGGCCGGTGCTCCTAGGTTCGTCCCTCGGAGCTACAAACGCAGACCCAATGGGTTTCCGTCGCGCTATGCGGCATGGACGCGTGTTAACCGCGCCGCTATATCCGCGCTTCGATTTCCCGACAGACACGGATCACGACCCATGGCGGCCCAACCGGCGCAATACATTTTCACGATGCAAGGCCTCACCAAGGCCTATCCGGGCGGCAAAAAGGTGTTCGAGAACATCTGGCTGTCGTTCTTTCCGGACGCGAAGATCGGCGTCGTCGGCGTCAACGGCTCGGGCAAGTCGACGCTGATGAAAATCATGGCCGGCATGGACAAGGATTTCACCGGCGAAGCGTTCGCGATGGCCGGCACCAAGATGGGCTACCTGGAGCAGGAACCGCAGCTCGATAACGCACTCACCGTGCGTGAGAATGTCGAGAGCTGGTGCGAAGAGAAGAAGCTGGTCACGCGCTTCAATGAAGTGAGCATGGAGGTGGGCGAGAACTACACCGACGAGCTCATGGAGGAGATGACGAAGCTTCAAGAGCAGATCGATGCAGCCGAGGCGTGGGACATCGATTCCAAGATCGACATGGCGATGGACGCACTGCGCTGTCCGCCCGACGATAGCGGTGTTGAGAAGCTCTCGGGCGGTGAACGCCGCCGCGTCGCGCTTTGCCGGCTGTTGTTGTCGAAGCCTGACATGCTGCTGCTCGACGAACCGACGAACCACCTCGACGCCGAGAGCGTCGCGTGGTTGCAACACCACCTCGAGAACTTTCCGGGCTGCGTGATCCTCGTCACCCACGATCGTTACTTCCTCGATCAAGTGACCAAGTGGACGCTCGAACTCGATCGCGGCAAGGGCATTCCGTACGAGGGCAATTACTCTGCTTGGCTCGAAGCCAAAGCCAAGCGCATGACGCAGGAAGAGCGCGAGGCAGAGGGTCGCTCGAAGGTGATGTCGCGCGAACTCGAATGGGTGCGCCAGTCGCCGAAGGCGCGCCAAGCCAAGTCGAAGGCGCGTTTGGCGCGCTACGAGGAAATGGCGGCGGAGGCCGAGCGCGAGAAGCAGACGTTCGCGACGATCCAGATTCCACCGGGGCCGCGTCTTGGTCAGAACGTCATCAACTTCGAAGGCCTGAAGAAGGGTTTCGGCGAGAAGCTTCTGATCGATGGCCTGACGTTCAAGCTGCCGCCGGGCGGTATCGTCGGCATTATCGGGCCGAACGGCGCCGGCAAGTCGACGCTCTTCCGCATGATCACCGGCCAGGAAACGCCCGATGCTGGTTCGATCACAATCGGCGATAGCGTGAAGTTGGGCTTTGTCGATCAGTCGCGCGATGCGCTGGATGACAAGAAAACGATCTGGGAGGAGATTTCCGGCGGCCTTGATGTGCTGGAAGTCGGCAATCGCGAAATTCCGTCGCGCGCGTACGTCTCGAGCTTCAATTTTAAGGGCGCGGATCAGCAGAAGAAGGTCGGCCAGCTATCGGGCGGTGAACGCAATCGCGTGCACCTGGCGAAGACGCTGCTCACCGGCGCCAACGTGCTGCTGCTCGATGAACCGACCAACGACCTCGACGTCGAAACGCTGCAATCGCTGGAAGCGGCGCTTGAAGATTTCGCTGGTTGCGCCGTGGTGATCAGCCACGATCGCTGGTTCTTGAACCGCTTGGCGACCCACATCCTGGCGTTCGAGGGCGACAGTCACGTCGAATGGTTCGAGGGCGATTTCGATAGCTATGAAGAAGACAAGATGCGCCGCCTCGGCGTGACGGAGATCATTCCGTCACGGATCAAATTCCAGAAGTTTGGGCGTTAGGGGAGAGGCCTGCGAGCAAGCACAAGAATGAGTTTAAGCAAATGACTGCGCGGGAGCGTTACGACCGCGCGATCAGCAACACGTTAGGCAAGCTCTGCATCGAGTGGGGCTTCTGCGGCGATGCCAGACACGCGCCATTCGATCACAGGCGCGTTGCCTGGACCGCCGACGAGTTCGCATTTGAAATCTTGCGCGCTGAGGGCATGAATCCGCTAGAGATCGAAGGCATTGGGCCTTCCCAGTCGGACTGGTTCAAGAAGATACGCGCAAGGTTTGTCGCGGAGTTTGGCGCGTCGGTTTCAGTCAGAGACTTTGAGTCAGAGTGAGTATGTCAGCGAAGAGGCTGATCCGCGGACTTACCGACTTCGCGGATATCTATGCCTTCGCCCCAGGCCAGATAGCTAGACTGTCCGCCACCGCCGTGTCGAAACTCCGCGACGCCGGTCGCCGCGATCTCGCGCATCAGTTCAAGCGAGTTCGGTCGGTTGAGACCCGAATGGTTCTCGACAACCTCGGTCGACGATTGCCGCATGTTTTTCTGAAGCATCGACAGATATTTGAAGAACTGGGTGTAGTTGTGCTGTTTGCGCCCGAGCCGATAGATGGCTTCTCTTTGCGCGTCTGATAGCGGCATTGTCACCTCCCCATACCGAGGGGAGCTAACAACCTGCGTGCGTAACCGGCAAGAGAGAACAATGCGCGAAAGCGCTAGCCCCGCGCCTGCGCCACGTACGCATCCACGATCCGTCCGAGCACTGTCATCGGCACGTTGCCGCCGGTGACAACTGCGTCATTGAAGTCGCGGACGTCGAAGCGATTTCCGAGCGCGGTTTGTGCGCCTTCGCGGAGGCGGTTGATGGTCGAGTGGCCGACTTTGTAGCCGCACGCTTGGCCAGGCCATGAGCAATAGCGGTCGACTTCGCTTTGCACTTCGTCTGCATTGGAGCCGTTCTCGCGCACGAAAAACTCGATGCCTTGCGCGCGCGTCCAGCGTTTCGCGTGAATGCCAGTGTCAACCACCAGCCGGCAGGCGCGGAACGCCAGCGACTGCAGATAGCCGAGGCGGCCGACAGGGAAATCGTCATAGACGCCAAGCTCATCGGCGATTTGCTGCGCGTAGAGCGCCCAGCCTTCCGAGTAGGCGTTGAAGCCTAAGAGCGAGCGGATGAGCGATTGGCGGAAGGTGTATTCGCCCTGCCAGACGTGGCCGGGGATCGCCTCGTGATAGGTGAGGTCGGCGAGATCGAATTTCGTGTGCAGCGCCGGTGTGCGCAGATTGATCCAAAAATGACCCGGCTGGCTGCCGTCGATTGTGCCAGCGCCGCCGGCGCTCCAGGCGCGCCGTCTTCGACGTCAGGTGAAAGCTGCACCACTTCGAGATAGCCGCGCACCAGCGTGTTGAACGCACGCGGCAGGCGGGTGCGGATGTCAGCGAGGCGCTCCTCGATGAACGCCATGATTTCCGCGCGGCCCGCGTCGCCCTCGGCGAACTGGTAGCGCGGATCGGCGCCAAGCGCGGTCATGCGCGCGCCGACGCTGCCCTCGGTGTAGCCGATTTCGCGTAGGATCGGATCCATCTGCGCGTGCAGCGCGCGCAATTCCTCGAGACCCATTTCGTGGACCTCGTCGGGCGTCATCGTGGTGGTCGTGCCGGCGCGCAGCGCCCAGGCGTAGTATTCGTCGCCGCGCGGCAGCTTCCACACGCCGGCGTCGCTGTCGGCGCGCCGTTGCATCGATTCCAACATGTCGATCTGGCGATCAAGCGCAGGCGCGATGTCGCGCTCGGCGATGCGAAGCGAGTGTCGCAAGAACGACCGCGACAAGCCCTTGCTGAGCGCCCTCACCGTGAGGGAGCGAACAATGCCCCATTGCTCGAGGTCTTGCGCGCGGCTGGCGCGCAGTTGCTGGAGTGTTTTTTGAAGAAGAAAGTCTGGCAAGACGACGCCGCGCCCGGCGTCAGCGCGAATGCGTATGGTCTCGCCCTCGAGTTGGCGCGCATACGCCTCCATGCGCGAGAGGTAGGCGTCGACATCTTCAGCGGTGTCGATCGCGTGACTGGAGTCGAGGAAGGACGGAATCTCGACGAACGCGCCGACATTCTGCGCCACCGCGTAGGGTGTGTTGCGATACGACCAATTGCTGTTCAGCACGGCGACATCGCCGTACGCAAACTCGAAGCCGCCGACGGCGAGTTCATAGACGCTCTTCACGACATCGACGTCGAGCTGCTTCTCCGGGCTCAATCCCGCAGTCTCGAGCCGGCGCAGTTGCGACAGCGTCTCGCGTGCGTGCCCGCGGATCATGCCTTGCCCCGAAGCCGAGCGGTTGGTGAGCCGCGTCCGCAAGCGAGCGCGCTCATCTTTGTCGACGCCGGCGCCCGTGGCGCTTTCGGGATAGTCCCTTAGCAATTGCTCGGTGATGCGCGAGAGCAGGCGATCGGCTGCTTCGTCCGGCGTACGTGCTTCGGCGGGTAGCGCTTGGAGCGCCAGTGTTGCAGCGCTCCCTTGCAACAAGGCGCGGCGGTCAAACGTCATGAGAGCTCCCGAATGCCAACGTCGATGAAGGCGCCTTCACTGCGTGGGTCAAGAGGGAAGCGATTAAACAGCGAAACGGCCGCACAGCTCACGCCGCGTGGCCGTACCTCTTCACTAACATTGTCTCTGTAAGCCGCGGCGCGTGTCTTCGTCGACGCGGAAACCAAGCGCAGGTTTATTAATGCGTCTAGGACTGCGAAGGGCGGAGTTCGACCGTTCCTTCGCAATCTGCATCGGCGGCGCCAGACATATTGAAGCGGAATGTGCCACGGATGCTGTTGCTGGTGATGCGCAGATCCATGCCACCCCAGCGATGCGTAACGACGACGCGGTCGCCGTGCTGCGCGTAGGTCCCCGCGCCCATCATACTGTCCGATACCGTTCCATCGGATCGAAACTGAATCGCTTCGTCTACCGTTGCACCCCAATCCGAACAGAAGCGCGCGCTCGTCGTCGAAATGCTGCGCGAGCCGCGCCAGATTGTCCCCGACACCAAGGCCGTTGAGCGTTCTGGTTCCGGCGCCCGCGTCGGAGGCGCACCCGCCGGTGCTGAATTGGGTTGATCCGTACTGCCATTCGCCGTGCGCGCGGCCGGAGGCGGATCGACCTTTGCGTCATTGGCTGGCGTTGTCGGCGCGCTCGCAGCGTCTGTCTCCGCAATTTGCTCTTGCGTGTGTGTTTGGGCGGGCGGCGACGCCATCCAATTAGGTCGCCAATCTGAGAAGTATAGAAGACCACTGATTGCTGTGGCGCCAACGAGCGCGCCCAGCAGCAAGCCACCTAAACCGCCGCGCCTTCTGCTGGTCGAACGTTCCTCGCCAAGCGACCCAAGGTCCAAGAACCCCGTGCGAACGCTTGCCCGTAATGCATTGGCCAATCGAGCGACGTCATCGCGAAAGTCCGGATCGCGCCGAATGATCGCGGCGTTGCGATGAACAAGAGGGCGCAGGCTGAGCGGTAAGTCAGTAGATGACGGCATTTGCGCGCCATTGATGAGAACGGGCACCACCTGCAGGCCGTTGATTGCCAGAGCCGTCTCAGCCTCGACACGCACCCAATCGTTCGGATCATCTAAGCGCCGACGTCCGTTTGCGTCGCGTGCGTTGATCCAGTTCGGCCCTATGAGAATGAGGGCTACCCGGCAGCGTGGAAGAATGCCCTTGATGTATTTGCCGAAATCGACGCCGGGCGGGATGTTGTCGACGTCCTTGAACAGGCGCTCCTTGCCAAAGCGCGTTTCCAACGCATCGTAAATGCGGCCGGCGACATCCGCAGTGTCGTCACGGCGATAGCCAATGAAGATTGCTTCCCGCGCCATGCCGATCCCCCAGCGGCGGTATTGGTATCGTCAACTCGTGGCATAGACAATCTGTCTCTGCCGGCGCCATCGGCGCTGCCGCGGGCAACTGTGTCCGTTGAGCGCGCACATTGAAGCGGCCGCGCGGTTCTATCAGATGGTAAGACGGCCGCGCAGCTTTTGCTACGCGGCCGTTCGCAGAAGTTGGCGCTTAGCGTGAAGCGAAGCGTTGGCGATCGCTGTCGTCGATGCGGAAGACCACGCGCAGGTTCAGCGGCGTGCCGGCGGCTTCACTGCCGTCAGAGCGTGTCGGCGCGTGACGGAGTGTGCGGGCGACGCGGAGTGCGGCGTTGCCGAAGCCGCCCGGCGTTTCCGAAGTCTTGCTGCAGTCGAGCGAACCGCCCTCGAGCACGGTGCAGGCGAGGCGTGCTTCGCCTTCGCGGCCGCGCTCCAGCGCGCGTTCAGGATAGTAGGAGGCGAGGCGGCGTTCGCTCGGCGTGCGTGCCCAGATTGGACGGGGCGGCGCGACGACGACGATGCCTTCGTCGTCTTGTGTGGTCGCAAGTTCTTCTTCGGTCACGTTTGCCGGTGTGACGCCAATGGTGGCTTCCGGAATCGGTTCGCTGCGCGCCGGCGCGCGCCGCGCGGGCGGTGCGCTTGGCTCTGACGCTGTCGAGGCGAGTTGATCGTCGCCGCTTGTCTCTTCTGATAACTGCATCGGGCCAGCGCGAACCGGATCGTCGTATGGGTCGGTGGCGTAGCTGTCGTTGTAGGCGGTCTCCGCGCCATCCTGCGGCGCCGCGTAGTTCTGGTAGGCGTAGTAACCGCCGCCGAGCAGAACGGCCGCTGCAACGACGCCAAGCAGCAACTTGCCGCCGCCGCCGCCTTTCGATGCACGGATCGTGGTTGCGCCATGCATGTCTTCGTGATCGTGATCTTTGCTCACCGATTGTCTCCTCGCCTGTGACTGAAGGAACCGCATCGCCCGAACGCCTGCGGTAATGCTCGGTTCCTCGAAGCGCAGGCAACGTGCGTGCGCTGTTACCGCGGTCACAGTGCGGCGCTCAGCGCGCCAGCAGACCCATGAGTAATCCGTAATCTTCGTCCATCAGGCCATTGCGGCGCGCGCGTTCTACGGCTTCGCGGCCATCGGCGGCGATACGTGGCGCCCAGGCGGCCATCGCTTCGCAGCGCTGCTCCGAGGGGCGTTCGCGGCGCTCAAGCGCGAGCGCTGCAATAGTGACGACGTAGCGCGCGACGCCGTCGCGCACTTCGCGCTCGCCGCCGCGGCTCATCGCGGCGTTCATGGCGCCGAGTTCGAGCGCGCCGGCGAGGCCCGCGTTGATCACATCGCGCATCGGCACGCGGCAGGAGAAACTATCACCAAGCGCCTCTGACCAATTATCCGTGGCGCGCTCGACTTGCGCTTCCGTGGGGCGACCCGCGAGTAGCGCCGCCCACGCGCCGCGGCTTGCTGCGTCGGCGTAGCGCAAGGAGGGGCCGCTATCGCCGATCGTTGCGCAGGCGCTGAGTGCGAGGAGGGCGGATAGAATGATGATGCGCATCGGAGCTCCCGTTCCGATGCGCAATCTATGGCGCTGAGTGTCGAAATCTAGCGCCTTCCGCTTGCGCCTATGGTGCACTCCAATTGCGATCATTGTTCGCTGGTTTTGACTGCGTAACGATGCAGATCTGATTCTGTGCATAACGCGCAAATCAGTTCATCATTCCAACCCGTCACCGTTCCGGACCCGGTCCGGATCAACGCGATGGGAGCGCGTGTATGTCAGCGTTGCGTAAGTATCAGCCGTTGCAGGCCCACCTCGAACGCCGTCGTGGCCGCCCGGAAATGCTCACTTTCGAAGACATCGAGGGGATTATCGGCAAGGAGCTGCCGATGAGCGCCACGAAGCACCGTTCGTTCTGGTCGAACGACAACCGTGCTGAAAGTTCGGCCGCGCACGCCTGGAGCCGCGCCGGCTATCGCGTCGCCTATCTTGACCGCGAGGAAAAGGTTGTGCGCTTCGAGCGCACGCGCTAGCGCCCGAAAATCGCCGCCTTGGCGGTGTTCGGTGGCCGTCTCTTGGTGGAGGGAGGCGGCTCATGCGCCGGTTTTTACTTGCCTTAATCGCATCCGCGACGCTCGGCGGGTGCATCTCTATGCTTGAAAGCGGCTATGACAGCCGTGCGCGCCATGAGTGCGACCGGAGCACAAACGCCGGTGAACGCGGCGCGTGCTACGACCGGGTGGATCAACACCGCCGCGAGCGGAGGGAGTGACGATGAGATTCTTGATAGCGCTGGCGGTGGCCGCGCCTCTTTTCCTCGCGGCGTGCGACGGCTCGTATTCGTCCTCGAGTGATGGCGCGACACACGAGCAAGCAGCGGGCGGCTATACCCTTGAGGTCCGCGCCATTGAAGGTGTGAAGACCTATATCGTGACCGCGCCAGACGGCCGCCGCTCAGGCACACGCGTCGCCGAAGGCGCGTCTGCCCTGATGGACTCGGATGCAATCCAGCGCTTGGGTCCGATGGAGCCGATCCGTGGAGAGCCCAATCCTGAAGTTTTCGCACTGCGGTTTCCCGGCGTGGATATTTCGGTTGCGGCAGATGAGTCCGATCCCAACAGCGAAAGCGCAACGGTTCGCGTGAATGCAGGCGGGCGCACTGTTCACATTGACGCCGAAGATGGCGGGCCCGGCGAAAATGACGATCGCGCTAATGTGCTTATTACCGGCGCGACCGAGAGCGATGCGCGCGATTTCATCAATGACGCAGAAGACGTTTCGGCTGAGGTGAAGCAGCAAATGCTCACTGCGATCGGCCTTTAACGGCGACTCCCTTCGCTGCTTGCCCCAGCGCGTCAGTTCGCGTTTTCTCGCGCAACTGACTCGATGGGGAAATGATGCGCCAGAAACTGCGCACGGCTGCGGCCGCGATAGGAATTCTTGGCTTCGCCGCCGCTGTGCCCTCCGCGCAAGCCGAAGAGGGCATGTGGACCTTCGACAATTTCCCTGCTGATCGCATGCGCGAGGAAATGGGTTGGGCGCCGGATCAAGCTTGGCTCGATCGCACCATGGCCGGGACAGCGCGCTTGCCGGGCTGCTCGGCGTCGAACGTCAGCGAAGCTGGCCTCGTGCTTACCAATCATCACTGCGTGATCTCGTGCGTCACCGCACTTTCGACGACGGACAACAACTACATCCAGCACGGTTTCATGGCGCAGGCGCGCGAGCAGGAGTTGCGCTGCCCGAATATGTCGGTCGATGTGCTGACCTCGATCACGGACGTCACCGCAAACATCGAAACAGCGACGGCCGGCGTTGGGGTCGAGGGGTTTGCGCGCGCCCGTGATGCGGAGTTCGCGCGTCTCACACGCGAGTGCACGACGCCGACGACGCGCTGCGAAGTCGTCACGCTCTATCAGGGCGGCCGCTACGGGCTCTATCAGTATCGTACTTATGGCGACGTGCGTCTGGTGTTTGCGCCGGAGCACGGCATGGCGGCGTTCGGCGGCGATCCGGATAACTTCAACTTCCCGCGCTACTGCCTCGATTTCTCATTCCTGCGCGTCTACGAAGACGACGCGCCGGCGGTGACGCCAAACCACCTCGACATGCGTTTCACGCCGCTGAGCGAAGACGAGATCGTGCTGATCGCCGGCAATCCTGGCCGCACATCGCGCTTGCGCACGACGGCGGAGCTCGCCTTCGAGCGCGACGTGAACTTGCCGTGGCAGATTGCGTCACTCTCCGAACTGCGTGGAAGATTGATCGCATATTCCGCCCAAGGGCCGGATCAGGAGCGGATCGCGTCAAGTGCGCTGCAGGGTGTTCAGAATTCGTTCAAAGGCCTTTCTGGTCGCCGCCAAGCGCTGGCCGATCCGGCGGGCTTCGCGCGCGTTGAAGAACGTCAGGCCGACCTTCAACAGCGCGTGCGCCGCAATCGTGCAGCGACGCGTGATGTCGGCGACGCGTGGGCCGAGATCGAGCGCGCGCAGGCGGTCTATCGCGGCATGTTCTACCAATACCAATATCTTGAGCAGCGCGCGGGCGAGCGCTCGCTGCTCTTCCAATGGGCGCGCGATCTTGTGCGAGCCGCGGCGGAGCGCGAGAAGCCGGACGCCGCGCGCTTGGCGCGCTATGCCGATGCGCGCTTGCCGTCGGTGTTGCAGAGCCTGCGCGCCAACCGGCCAGTGACGCCGGAGTTCGAGGAGATATTTCTCTCGTTCTGGCTCTCGAAGACGCAGGAACATCTCGCCGTCAACGATCCAATTGCGCGCCGCATCCTTGGCAGCGAGAGCCCCGAGGCGCTGGCTGCGCGCCTGTCACAGTCGCGACTGGCGGACCCTCGTTATCGGATGGCGGTATGGGAGGGCGGCGCCGCCGCGATTGCGCAGTCCGATGATCCGATGATCGTGTTCGTCCGGAATTGGGATGCGGACGCACGCGCCGCGCGTGAGCGCTATGTGACACAAGTCGAAGGTCCGGTGGCGCGGGCTCAGGAGCGCATCGCGCGTGCTCGTTTCCGCGCTTTTGGAGAGGAGCAATATCCAGACGCAACCTTCAGCCCGCGCATCACTTATGGTCGTGTTATCGGCTGGTCCGAACCGAGCGGGCGCGTCGTTGGGCCATTCACTTACACGGAAGGCCTCTACGGGCGCGCGACGGGCCACGAGCCGTTCGTGCTGAGCCAGCGTTGGATCGATGCGCGCGGGCGGCTTGATCCGCGCGCAATCTTTAACGCGTCGACTTCCACCGATGTCATCGGCGGCAATTCTGGCGGTCCGCTGCTCGACCGTGAAGGTGATGTCGTCGGCGCCGTGTTCGACGGCAACATTCATTTGCTCGGCGGTGAATATTTCTACGACGGCAATCTCAACCGCTCGGTCACGGTGACCTCGACCATCATCCGCGCGGCGCTTTCCGATGTGTACGGCATGAATGCGCTGGTGGCCGAGCTGGAAGGCCGCTGACGAGTTCGGAACGCTGGCGCCGACACTCGGAACCGGCGCCAGCGTCCCAACCTCCTTGCTCATGAGGGCGAGGTCGGAGGCCTCGTGGCTGACGGCAACGGGGGTTCGCGGCCGTCAGAGATCAACACAGGTAAGTGTTGAAGTAGACGCGGATATGAGCGCGCGACGCGGCCTAGGTTTCAATTCGAGAGAGACGAGCCGCCGCACGAATGCGGCGAACGCAATGCGCCGTCGTCAGCCTAACGTTTCGTTCAAGAACGCGACCTGGCTTTTCACCGACTCCGCCGCCTGCGCGTTCGGGAAGGCGGTGAAGCCGTGGCAGGCGCCCGGATAGATGTCGAGCTTGGCTTTGTTGCCCGCCGCGATCCAGCGCGCGTGCATGAACAGAGAATCGTCCATCAGCGCGTCCTTGGTGCCGATCGTGAATAAGGCGGGGCAGAGGCCGCGCACGTCAGCATAGAGCGGTGAAAGCTCGGGCGAGCGCTTCTGCTCATCGCTCATGCCCGGCAAGAAGGCGTCGCCGAACTTCTGGATATCGAGGGTGCGGAGCACCAGACGCTCGGCGTCGCCGAACTGGCGCGCACTCGGCGTCATGCCCAGATCAAATACGCCGAAGACTAAATTGGCAGCATGGAACGGCGTGCGACCGTGCTTGTCACGCAGGCGCAGGATGGTGAGCGCGGAAAGGTGTGCACCGGCGCTCTCGCCGCCAATGGCGAGCGTTTCGCCGCCGAAGTCACGGATGTTGTCGGCTACCCAAAGTGCCGCGGCTTCGCAATCGTCCGGCCCGGCTGGGTAGGGGTTCTCGGGCGCCAGGCGATACTCGACGCTGATCGCGGTGAGGTTGGCGCCATCGGCGATGCGCTCAAGCAGACGGTCTTGTTGATCGGCCGCGCCGAGCACGTGGCCGCCGCCGTGAATGTGCAGATAGACGCCGCGCGACTTCTCAGGCGCGATGACGCGAAGCTTTACCTTGCCGCTGGGGCCATCGATCTCGATCCACTTGGCGCGCTCGGACTTCACGGGAGCCGGAAAGGCGCCTTCTCCTTTGGCACGCGCGTCACGCGCCGTTTGCGCGCCGATGTTCCACCACTCCGCCATGTCTTTCATCATCGCGATGATGCCGGCATTGAGTTGCTTGGTCTCGTCCGGAATGGCGGCGTTGGTGAAGAGCTTGGGATCGAGGTATTGAGTCACTTTAAACCACCCATTTTCCGAATTGCTTTCCACTCGTCCGCCGTCACTGGTTGAACGGACAGGCGGGAGTTCTTCACGAGCACCATGTCTGCGAAGGCCCTTTCCGACTTCAAGGTCGCGAGCTTCACCGGCGTCTTCAGTGACTCCACCGCCCTGAAGTCGACCGCGTAGAAGGCGTTCGTTTTGTCGGTCGGGTCGATATAGGCTTCCTTGGTCACTTCGCTGACACCGACAATCTCTTTGCCTTCGTTGGAATGGTAGAAGAACGCCTTGTCGCCTTTCTTCATCGTTTGCAGATGCACCTTGGCTTGGTGATTGCGCACGCCGGTCCAGCTATCGGCGCCCTTTTTGACATGCTGGTCCCAGGACCAAGTGTCGGGTTCGCTCTTGATTAGCCAATAAGCCATCAGTTGGCGGCCTGCGCGGGGGCGGCGAGTGCTTCGATCTGAATGTTGACCAGATTACCAATCATGTTTGGCGCTTGCGCCGTGGTGGATCCCCACTCGGAGCGCGACAGCGAACCGGTGGCGGAGAATCCGGCGAGCCGGCGATTTGGTGCGTTCGGTGTGCCGCCAATATTGTTGAGCGTGACATTGAGCGTCACCGGATGCGTTTGGCCGAGCAGGGTGAGGTCGCCCGCGACTTCGGCCGTGCGTTCGCCGGTCAGCCGGACTGACGTGGAGCGGAACTCGATCGTCGGAAATTGGGCAGCGTTCAGCCAGCGCTCGCCGCGGAGGTGATCATCGCGTGTGTCGTTGCTTGAATCGATGCTGGCAACTTGGATGGTCGCGGTGACGGAGGAATTGGCCGGATTGGCTTCATCGATCACCATCGTACCGGTCACGTCCTCAAAGCGGCCGAGCACGCGGTTGAAACCGAAGCGATCGACCGAGAAGGCTACCTGCGTGTGGGCGGGGTCGAGCGTGTAATTGACAGGCTCGGCATAGGCTGCGCCGCTTGCTGCCAGCGCCGCGGCGATAATCAAAGCTCGCATTCTAGGTCCTTCCACCCGGTGTTTAGGCGCGCGCCTCGAACACCAGATTGAAGGGTGTTTCGGCGGCCCGACGGAATTTACTGAAGCCGGCGTCCTTCGCCACCTTTTTGAGACGTGCTTCACCCGCTTGTGCGCCCAGCCCGAGACCAACCTCCTGGCTCAAGGAGGCGGGGGTGCAGATCATGGTCGAAGCCGCGTAATAAACTCGACCCACGGGGTTCAAATTGTCCTTCAAGTCATCGTGCGCGAACGGCTCGACAATCATCCAGGCGCCGTCGTCCGCTAGGGCCTCTTTGACGTGTTTGCCCGCGCCGACAGGGTCGCCCATGTCGTGCAGGCAATCGAAGAAGGCGATGAGATCATAATCCCGCGCCGGATAATCCTTGGCGCTCGCCTGTTCGAACTTAACGCGCTTCGCGACGCCTGCTTCTTTCGCGAGCTTCTGCGCGCGCTCGATTGAGGGAGCGTGATAGTCGAAGCCATAGAATTTCGACTTGGGGTAAGCGAGCGCCATCAGGATCGTCGATGCGCCGTGTCCGCAACCTACGTCGGCAACTCTTGCGCCCTTCTCAAGTTTCTCCTTCGCGCCACGAAGTGCCGGGATCCAATCCGATACCAGATGGCGGTTGTAGCTGGGGCGGAAAAATCTTTCAGTTCCGCGGAAGAGGCACGCTGAATGTTCGTGCCAGCCGACGCCTTTGCCGCTCTTGAACGCGGCAGCGACTTTTGGCTCATCGAGCCACATCGCCTGCGCCAACTCAAACGCACCGGCGAAGAACGCCGGGCCGCCTTCATCGGCGAACGCGCACGCTTGCTCGGGGTTGAGTTTGAACTTCTTGCTCTTTGCGCTGTAGTCAATGTAGCCCGCCGCCGCCTGCGCCGAGAGCCATTCCTGTAGATAGCGCGCATTGAGTTTGGTTTTTTCAGCGAGTTCTTCCGGCGTCACGGCCTTGCCGTCGGCCATCGCTTTGTAAATGCCGAGGCGATCTCCGAGCAGCACCAGCGCGGCACCTGCAGCGGCGCCGAGATCTCCTACCAATTTTCCAAGCAGATCGTTCAACCTATCGGGATCGGGCGATTTCATACGCAGCCTCCCACGTTGGAGCGGGGAGCTAACGCCTCAATTTTTGCGACTTCAAGCGCCGCAGGCGAATTTTCATAAACTTCACGGCCCGCTCTCCCGAGGCGAGAGAAGTGTCCCAATCTCTACCTGCGGCGCCGCGGCATGAGGCGTGCGGTTAGCAACGCTTGATCTGCAGTCGTGGGCCGGTAAACGTGGACGGGTATGGAAGCCGCGCTTGAAGCAGAAGGCTTGGTCAAGCGCTATGGCGCACGCACCGCGGTGCAGGACTTAAGCTTTAGCGTCCCGAAGGGATCGATCTACGGCGTGCTCGGGCCGAACGGCGCGGGCAAGTCGTCGACGCTACGTATGCTCGTTGGGGTATTGCGTCCTAGTGCGGGGCGCATTTCGGTGCTGGGTGGCGCGGCGAGCCGCGAAACCATGAAGCAGGTTGGTTACCTTCCCGAAGAGCGTGGTCTCTATCGCGGCATGAGTGCGCGCTCGGCGATTGCTTATCTTGCGCGTCTCAAGGGCACGCCGGCCGGCCAAGCCTTCAAGCGCGCCGACAAATTGTTGACCGATCACGGCCTCGGCAAGGTTAGGCGCAAGAAGATCAAGACGCTCTCGAAGGGCATGGCGCAAAAGGTTCAGGTGCTTGGCGCGATCGCGCACGAGCCGGATCTCATCATTTTCGATGAACCATTCTCCGGTCTCGATCCGGTAAATCAGCGTGGTCTTGAAGAAACTATTCGCGCGCAAGCTGCCGCCGGCCGAACAGTGCTTTTCTCAACGCACGTCATGGAGCACGCCGAACGCCTGTGCGATCGCATTCTGCTCATCGCACAAGGTAGGGCGGCGTTCGAGGGCACCGTGCGCGAGGCGCTTGCACTGGCGCCGAGTATCGCCGTGGTCGAAACCGATGGCGCTTACGACATGGCGCCTGTGCTAGGGCCGCTTGGCTTTCAGTGGACTGAAGAACTCGGCGAGCATGGAAACCGTCGCTGGCGCGTTCGACTTGAGAACGGCCACGGATCGCGCCAACTGCTGCAAGCATGTGTTGAGGCGGGCGCGCCGCTTTCGCTGTTTGAGCCGGCGCGAGCCAGCTTGCACGAGGCCTTCGTGGCGTTGGTCGGCGACAAAGCCGCGATCACGGCGGCGGAGTAGGCGATGTCTCCGGTTCTCCTCGTCGCCCGCCGAGACTACTTCGCTTATATCGGCGCTTGGGGGTTTTGGCTCTCGCTGCTGACGGCGCCGCTGATCATCGCCGTGCTTCTATTCGGTCCGATCCTTCTGGCGCGCGCCGAACCGCCGCGGGTGATCACCGTCGTTGCCGAGCGCTCAAGCGATGCTGAGGCCATCAGAAATGCATTTGCCGCCAATGCACTGCGCGACGCGCGCAACGAGATCAGCGCTTATCTTGGCGCCACAGCGCCATCATTGCAGGCGGCTGCCATCGCTGCCTACGACGCCGCGCCGAACCGCGAGGCGGGCATAGCCGCCGCGCGCGCGCTGGTCGCCGATCGGGCGCCGAACGCGCTGGCAGCGTTTCCCGCTGCTTCGCCGCGCTATCTGGTTGTCGATCCACCGGCCGGGGACGTAGACGCGTTGCGTCCGTACCTCGACGGTAGGCAGATGCTGGCCGATGGCCACGCTCTCTATGGCGCGCTCTATATTCGCCGTGACGCGCAACGCGCGCCGGTGATTGAATACTGGAGCACGGCGCTCAATCACGATGAGCCAACGAACATCGCCCATCGCGCACTTCGGCTTGAGATGCAGCGCGAGGCCCTCACGGCGCAGGGGCTTCCGGGTACTGAAGCGGAGCGGCTTCAGGGTTTTGATCCCCAGGTCGTTCAGTTCGATCCACGCTCGACCAGTGGCGAAAGCGTCACGTTGCGCGAACGCGCGCCGTTCTTCGCGGCGCTGGCCTTAGCGTTCATTCTATGGAGCATCGTGTTCTCGGTAGCGAACATGCTGCTGAACGGCGTGATCGAGGAAAAATCCAACAAGATCCTGGATACGTTGCTGACCAGCGTCAGCCCAATGCAGATATTGATCGGCAAACTTTTGGGCGTTGCAGCAGTGAGCGCGACGCTCTTTCTGTTTTGGGGCGCGCTGGGCGGCACGTTGCTAGGGATCGCCGCCGAACGCGCGAGCGACAACATCTTCGGCCAAATCGCGGAAGCCTTCTTGGATCCGCGCTTGCTGGTAGCGTTCGTGGTTGGCTTTATCGCCGGCTACTTGATGTATGGCGCGGTCTTCCTGGCGCTCGGCTCGCTATGCGAGTCCGTTCAGGAAGCGCAGACGCTGCTGGGGCCGGTCGCGCTTGTGCTGGCCATACCGATGATGCTGATCACGCCGGCGCTCGACAATCCCAACGCGCCGATCATCGAGATCGCGAGTTGGATCCCTATCTTCACGCCGTTCCTGATGTTGATCCGCGCGCCTTCAGGTCTTGAATGGACTGAGATCGCCGGGCAGGGCGGTCTTATGATCGTGAGTGTGATCGTGATCCTCTTCCTGGCCTCGCTTATCTTCAAAGCCGGTGTGGTGGATCAAGTCAGTCTGTCGAGTTGGCGTGGGCGTAAGGCTAAGGGCTAGGCCGCGCGCCAGCCCATGATTGCGAGCGTGTGGCCTTCGGGGTCCTTGAACGCGCGCAACATCAGCTCGCGGCCGGGCGCTTCTTGAAGCTTTTGCGCGGGGTGCATGAAGGCGATGCCTTTGGCTTCAAGCGCGCTTTCGGCGGCGCTCCAATCGCGCGGTTCAAAGTAGAGCACGGCGTCCCCGCCGACCTGTTGGCCTGGGTGCGCCGCGCCGATCATCAGCCGCGTCGAACCGGACTGGAAGAAGGTCATGCCGTTGGTTTCGAACAGCACCGGGAAGCCCAGCGTATCGCGATAGAAGCCGACCAGGGCCTGCGGGTCGGCGCTGGCCAGCGCCACTTGGCATATGCCTGAGAGCAGTTGCGGCGCGGCGTTCATGTTGGCTCCTTCGTCTCGATATAATTAGTTTGACTAACTAATAAAGTCAAGCGAGATTCTGTTTCGCCATGGCTCGTTCGGATTCGCTTGAAGTCGCCACATCGCTGCACCGCGCGGCCATCCGCTTGTTACGGGCCGTGCGCGTCGCTGACGACGAGACTGGGGTCTCCGCCCCAAAGCTCTCCGCGCTATCGGTGCTCGTCTTCGGCGGGGCGACGAGTCTCTCCGGTCTTGCGCGTGCCGAGCAGGTGACGCCAGCCACAATGTCAAAGCTCGTTGGCGATCTCGAAGCCGCCGGGCTCGTCGCCAAGCGCGCGGATCGCGAAGACAAGCGCGGCGTGCGCATTGAAGTCACCGCGAAGGGGCGGGCGCTCATGGAAGAGGGCCGTAAGCGCCGCTTGGCACTGCTGCACCAGCGTCTGGCGAAGCTCAGCCGTGACGAGCGTGTGCTGTTAGCTGAAGCGTCAGCGTTGATGATGCGCGTCGCAGAGGACCAATGAAAAACGCCGCCCGGTGAGGGGCGGCGTTTTGGAATTCCAATCGCTTCAGTGTCTGGTTTCTACCGCGGCTTCGCCGGCGGGCGCGGAAGGAGACCTTCACGCTGCGCGCGCTTGCGGGCCAGCTTGCGGGCGCGGCGGACAGCTTCCGCACGTTCACGCGCACGCTTTTCAGACGGCTTTTCGTAGTGATTGCGACGCTTCATTTCGCGGAAAGTGCCTTCCCGCTGCATCTTCTTCTTGAGCGCCTTCAACGCCTGATCGACGTTGTTATCGCGAACGAAAATCTGTACCAGGACCCGTCTCCCGTGACCGTAACCAAACACCCAACAGGCCGCGTGCGCTGGTTTGCGCCGCGGCTCCGTTCTGAAGCGAAGGCGGGCTGATAGCAAAAGGCCGCGGCGCTGTCCATTGCTGGGAAGGCCGGTCGGGCTTAGCTTTTCCTCATGCCAGACACCCCTTCAGACCGCTTCCGGACCCGGATTTTGGAGTTTTTTCCAGCCCATGCTGCCCGCGACGGCTGGACGGACGCCGCTTTCAGGGTGGCGGTAGCCGAAGCCGGGCTGAGCGAGGGGGAGGCTGCCCTGGCCTGTCCGAAGGGGGCGTTCGACCTTTTCGACGCCTTTGCTGCGCGTGCCGACGCCGCGATGCTGGAGCGGCTGGATGAGCTTGATCTGGGCGCGATGAAGGTCCGCCAGCGGGTGCGGGCGGGGGTGCAAGTACGGCTCGAGGCGCAACAGCCCTACAAGGAAGCCGCGCGCGCCATGACGCGGGCGTTGGCGCATCCGTTGCGTGCGCCTGAAGCGGCGCGGCTCCTCTGGCGGACGGCCGATCACATCTGGCGCGCGCTCGGCGACACCTCGACCGACGGCAATTACTATTCCAAGCGCGCCATTCTTTCTGGCGTGTTGGCAAGCACGTATGCGCGCTGGTTCAGCGACGAGAGCGAAGACAACGAGGCGACCTGGGCGTTTCTCGATGCGCGGATCGAGAACGTGATGCAGTTCGAAAAGCTCAAGGCGCAGATGAAGCCTGTAGGCGAAGGCGTACAGAGCGCGATCGGCGTTGCCGCACGCTTTCGCTACGGGCGCTGAAACGCTCGTTACGCGCTGAAATTTCTTCCATGTGCTGACATCACGGGTTCGTGAGAGCATAGTTGCGCGCAACACGATCCGTGTGTGGAGGCGCTCATGGCTGCAGCTCCGGTACGGTTCCTCAACGCAGCGGCTTGGCCGCTGACGATCTGGACCTCTTTGACTCGTTTGGAAGATCATCCCGCCGACGACTACGTTGAGCGCACAAGTCCCATTGTCGCGACAGCAATCGCGTTTTGGCTTTGCTTTATTGCGCTGATGGTGCTGGCCAATCCCGCAGTCACGTCGATAGGCGCGCTGATGGATGATGGCGAAGAGATCGTGACGTTCGTGCGCCGCACGCCTGGCGCGATCGTTGGCGTGCTGTGGTTCATCACGCCCGTGCTCTACGTGATCGGCTTCTGGATGTTCACCTCGCGCGACGAAGCATTTCCGCGGAGCTAGCTCGATTTGAGCTTCGTAACGTGTCCCATCTTGCGGCCAGCGCGGGCGTCGCGCTTGCCGTAGAGATGAAGGCGTGCGGTTGGATCGGCGGCGAGTTGCAGCCAATTGTTTGCCTCTTCACCGATGAGGTTCAGCATCTCAATCGCCGCGATGCGCGTTGTGGGGCCGAGTGGCCAGCCGGCGACGGCGCGGATGTGCTGTTCGAACTGCGAGGTCAGTGCGCCTTCAATCGTCCAGTGACCTGAGTTGTGGACCCTCGGGGCCATTTCATTGGCGATCAGCGCGCCGTCTGGCATCACGAAAAACTCAATCGTCAGCACACCGACATAGTCGAAGGCTTCCAACACCTTTTGCGCTGCGGCTTGCGCAGCGATGATGGTTTCATCGCCGACATTCGCGGGCAATGTCGTGCGCGAGAGGATGCCGCCAGCGTGTTCGTTCTCATTGAGATCGTAGAATGCGACTGAGCCATCCGCGGCGCGCGCCGCGATAATCGAGACTTCACGCTCGAAAGCGCAAAAGCCCTCAAGGATACCCGGCGCGCCGAGCTTATCGTACGCGCCGTTTGCTTCAGTTGCTGTTTTGATACGAAGTTGGCCGCGGCCGTCATAGCCGAGGCGGCGGGTCTTGAGGATCGCGGGCGCGCCGATTTCGGCGATGGCGGCGTCGAGATCTTCTTGCGAACTGATCGCCTTGAACGGCGGCGTGGCTATGCCTGCGCTTAGAAAGTAGCTCTTCTCGTCGAAGCGATCCTGGGCGATGGCGAGTGCCGCGGGCGTGGGCGCAACGCGTGCGCCGGCTTGGATCAAAGCTTCCGCCGTCTCGGCCGGGACGTTCTCGAACTCTGTCGTGACGACCTGCACACGCCGTGCAAAGTCCGCCAGCGCCGCATGATCGAGATAGTTGCCGACGATCGTTTTCGCCGCGACGCGCGAGGCGGGGCTATCGGGTTCGTCGGTAAAGATGCAGACATCGAAGCCCAGCTGTGCGGCGGCGATCGCAAGCATGCGTCCGAGTTGGCCGCCGCCAAGAATGCCGATTGTGCTGCCGGGGGCCAAAGGACTCATGGTCTTGCGGTCATTTGGGGCTTTCAGCCACCGCTTCTGTTTGCGCGGCGCGGAAGGCATCAACGCGCGCCGCGAGACCATCATCGCTGAGCGCGAGGATTTGTGCGGCCATAATGCCAGCGTTCGCGGCGCCGGCTTCGCCGATCGCCAGCGTGCCGACCGGCACGCCCTTGGGCATCTGCACGATCGAGAGCAGGCTATCTAGGCCTTTGAGATCCTTACTCTTCACCGGCACGCCGAGCACCGGTAGTGGCGTCATCGAGGCGGCCATGCCAGGGAGGTGCGCTGCGCCGCCCGCGCCAGCGATGATGATCTTCAGCCCGCGCGACTTGGCGCTGGTGGCGTAGTCGTAGAGGCGCTTTGGGGTGCGGTGAGCGGAGACGACCTTGGCCTCGTAAGCGACACCGAGTGCATCAAGCACCTCGGCGGCGGCCTTCATCGTCTCCCAGTCCGACTTCGAGCCCATGATCAGGCCCACCTGGGGGGTAGCCATGTTTCGGCTGCTCCTAAAAAACGGCCCAGTAAATGAAGCCGCGCGCGCCGTCCAGTCCGCTCCCACAAGCAGTTAAGGCGGCTTTTACCCAGAGGGCGCATCCCTGTGGGTAAAGATGTTGTTCAGACGCGCCAAACTCGCAAGCGAAACGAGCCAGCTCCTGCAAGGGCTGGGGCTCGGTGCGCGCGATGTTTCTGGGAGCGGAATCGCCGTGCTGGAGCGACTCACTGGCGAGCTGGCGGAGCTGAAAGCCAAGCTGGAGGCGGCCGAGGAACTAGCGGACCGCGATGCGCTCGCGCCTGTGTTCAATCGCCGGGCGTTCCTGCGCGAGCTCCACCGGACCATGTCAGAGGTCGAGCGTTACAAGACGCCGGCGGCGGTCATTTACATCGACCTCGACGGCTTCAAGGCGGTGAATGACGAGTACGGCCACTCGGCGGGCGACGCTGTGCTGCGCCACGTCGGGTTGCTGCTGATGGACAGCGTGCGTGAGAGCGACATCGTTGGCCGCCTCGGCGGCGACGAGTTTGGCGTCATTCTGAACCGCGCGACGGCGGAAGAAGCGAGGGTCAAGGCCGCGGCGCTGAGCGACAAGATCAATTCAAGCGCCATCCTCTACGCTGGCGTGCCGCATCGCATCCGCGCGTCCGTTGGCGTGCATCCCATCGCGGTTGTCGAAGATCCGGAAACCGCCATCGCGCGGGCGGATGAAGCGATGTATGCCGAGAAGCACGCGCGACGCGCGCAGACGCAGGCGTTTGCGGGGTTCTAGCCCGCAAATCTGCCGTTCATCGCAAAATCTTTGATCGAGCCGTAGTGCGGCGCTTGCATGTCGTTCATGCGAACGCTCCTTGTAACCTTCGCGCTTTTCCTCGCGTCTTGCGTTTCGCCCGCTGGCGCTCAACAGGCTGCGCACACGATGCCAGATTGGTGGGTGGCGCATGTTGACTTCATGAGTCGTGGCGGCGGGACCTGGGTCGCGCCCAATCCGGGAAACGCCACCGATCCTGCTCAGCCCGATGCATTTGGCATGGAATGGCGGGCCGCTTATGGCGGCCATGTCCTGATCGGACGACTCTACGGTATCGAAAACGGAGCAGAGACCACCGAATTCTGGACGTTCCGCGAGTTCTGGCACCCAGGTGAACAGCGCGCGGTGCTCGAGCAATGGGGCGGCCCAGGTCTCTATGGTGTCGGTACGGCGGCTATGGATGGCAATCGTGGCGCGGTCGAGCAGACTTTCTGGCTACCCGATGGTCGGGATTGGAAGGAAGGCCACCGCACAGTCGAGGATGGCGACACCTATGTCACTGAACAGTTCGATATCGACGCCAACGGGGTTTGGACTCCCAACGGAAGCTACACGTGGCAGCGTGTTTCGCGAGCGCAGTAAGGCGCGCGAGAGACTCAGCCGCTTCTTTCAGTGCGGCTCAGGCGCCCAATACTGATCTCGTTAGGCGCACGAACGCCGCTTGCATCTGATCCGGTGATTGCTTCAACCCAGACTGCATCCACCAACGCAGCAGGCCGATGAAGCCACCTGCAATGTAGATCGAGGCCTCGCGTGTTTGATCGGCGCTCCAGTCGGGTCTCAAGCGCGCAATATTGGTCTCAGCAATTTCACGCAGCTTCGCCTCACCTGCAGCCATCTGGTGAGCGAAGATTTCGCTTTTAGCCACGCGGAGAGCGAAATCGCGCGCGTCGTTGACGTGTTGAAACAGCGCCTTGGACGGAAGCACTTCTGTGCGATCGGGGTAAGCGGCGCGGTGTGCATTCTCAGTCGCTGCCAGCATATTGACGAACGACCGGATCAGGAAATCATCCTTGCCGGCGAAGTGCGCGTAGAAGGTGGAGCGGGCGATCCCTGCCTCCTCGACAAGATCGTTGATCTCGATCGCCTCCAACCCTCGCTCGGCGCCGAGAGACATAAGCGCCTCGGCCAATAGCACTCGCGTACGCGCCACGCGTCGATCAATGCCGATGTGGATGCCGTTCTCGGACATCGCGCCCCTTCGTGTCCGGGAAAACCGCCGGACCTCTCTGTCAGCTCACTCTAGTCTTCGGACGCTGTTGCTGTATCGCGGAGAGAGACGAATGAACCTGGATCGTGGAGGAGCCGTCGCGCTCATATTGGGCTCGATTGCCTACATCACGCTGATGGCGGTTCATCCGACGCACGCCGGCGGAGCGCCGCTGCTCGGTCATCTGAGCCTCTCCGCGCTCGTGCACGGCACGGCGTTGGCGATGGCTCCGGTGCTAGCGTTCGGCTACGTCGCTTTGACGTCGCGGCTTGGGGTCAATCGTGCGATCCCCGTCCTTGGCCTTTGCTTCGCTCTCCTTGGCATCGTTTTTGGTATGCTGGCGGGAACGATGAGCGGCTTGATTATTCCGGAGATCATGCAGGCCGCGCACGCCGGGCAGCACCCAGGCCCAATGCCCGCCGATCCGGAGGCTTTGCGCGCGCAACTACAAGCTGCCGCAAACTATACGGTCTGGCTCAACCGCTCCTTCGCCCAAGTTCACTACGCGATGTTCTCGGTCGCGATGATCTTGTGGAGCTTGGCTTGGACAGGGCGCGGCGTGGCAGGTTGGATTGTGCGCGGTTTGGGCGCGCTCATCGGCGTCGCGATCCTAGCTTGGCAGATCTCGGGCACGAGTAACCTCGAAGCTGGCCATGGCGCGCTCGTTGTAACACTCGGCCAGAGTCTCTGGACTCTGATGGCTGCGTCGTTGCTGCTTTCACCGCGCCCATCTTAGTGGCGGACGCTCAGCGCCAGCGCACCGAAATCTTGACGGGCGGATTGGGTTTCAAACTCTTCCGTCCGCCAGACATAGGTGTAGGCGAGGCGCCAACTGCCTGCACTGATCGCGAAGCCAGTTTGGAAGTCGGCAACGTAGGGGTTTCGATCGACGGAGGCGCTGTCTTCGAACGTATTGCCGTCCAGGAATAGGTTGTGCGCGACCGCGCGCCCTTGGACGCCGGCGAAGACCTGCCACGAGAGGGGGCCGCCGCTGAAGTGCTCGATGCCAGCGAGCGACGGGCGCACGCGCGGCGGGCCGTAATCGTTGTCGAGGCGCCAGCCGATGCGGGCGGCGACGCCAACGCGCGCTTCGGTGCGTAGTGTGCCGAGCGTGACGCCGGCGTTCGGCGTCAAATCAAATTCGAGGCCGCCAATATCCGTTGAGAGCTGCGCCCAGGGTGGACGCCAGCGGCGATCGAACGAGACAGCAAACGCGACTTCATCGTTGAGCTGGCTGTCCCAGCCTTGCGGATCCGGGGCGCCGAGCCATTCGTGGATCCCGCGCTGGGCTTCTTCACCCAGCGCCGAAGGACCGGTGATGCCGAGTTCAAGTTCGTAAGTGTCGAGATAGCGCGGCTCAAGGTTGCCCGGCCGATCCTCTTCGGCGCCGACCATCACCTGCATGTAGAGCCAGCCGGCGTAAGGGTGTTGATCGGGCGGCGCCGGCACGGCGCTGATATCTTCCGGGGTGAAGATCGAATGGCCGATCGCGATGCCCCAGAAATCGGGATCGCTCCCAGAGAAAGTGCGCGTCAGGCCGCGGGTCGGTGAGAGGAAGCCGGGGAGTTCGTTGATCTGGCTCACATAGGCGAGCTTGATACCGGAGGTGTAGTTGCGATCCGCGCCGGAGGAGAGGCTGTCGTTCTCAACAACGATGGAGAACACGCCGCTATTGCCGGCTTCAGCGTCCTGCGCCAGCGCTGCACCTGGCGCCATTGCTACCAGCACCGCCGCGCCGCCGAGCCAGTGCTTTAAGCGATGATGTCCGGCGTCAGCCGATCCTCGATCCATTTGATCTGGTCCCTCAAAACGAGCTTGCGCTTCTTCAGCCGGGCAAGCTGTAGCGCATCCCCACCGCTTTGCTCTTGAAGGGCAAAAATGGCGGAGTCGAGGGCGCGATGCTCCTCGCGGTATTCCATGAGGCGCGCTTTGAGTGCGCGCCGCTCCGGCGTGTCGTTAATGTCGAAGCCGGTTCCGTCTTCGGAATCCATGAGCTCTCGCGTTGGCGGTTCCGCGTGCAGCCCCGTGTGCACGCGAATTATGAGCTAAGACACGCCTCTGAGGCGCTGTAAAGCCGCCCATGGCGACGAAAATTCCGGCTAGAATCAGGCGGCGCTGAGAAAGTTTATTTTTGTTGATGATGTAAGGTTACAACACAAAAAAAGAGGCGCATGCTCGGAGTCGCCCTAGCTAAAGGAGGCGCTTTCGATGGCTATCGAGCAGCGGCTGCGCGAATTGGACGCGCGCCATCGTGATCTCGACATTATCATTAGAAATGAAGCCCAGCATCCTTCGGTAGATGCGACGCGGCTCTCGGCGATGAAACGCCAGAAACTCAAATTAAAAGAAGAAATCGAACATCTCCGACAAAACGCGGAGCATCATTAAGCGCGACTGTCGCGACTTAGTTGGCGGGCGGCGCTCAATTTGAAGATTGAGCGCACGCCCGTGTTGCGCTTAGAGCGTTGAGACGCCGGCCCATGGGCCGGCTTTTTTGTTGTTAGCTTGGGGCGTTAGCAGCATCGACGAGCGCGATGTAGCGGCCATAGCCTTGTGCTTGCATTTCCGCGCGCGGGATGAAGCGGATGGCGCAGCTGTTGATGCAGAAACGCTGACCGCCGGAGCCGCGCGGACCATCATCAAACACGTGACCCAAATGCGCGTTGCCTTGGCGCGAGCGCACTTCGATGCGGCGCATCCCCATCGTGTAGTCCTCGCGGAGCACGATGTTGTTGGGATCGACAGGGCGCGTGAAGCTCGGCCAACCTGAGCCGCTGTCATACTTGTCGGTGGAGACGAACAGCGCCTCGCCTGTGCGCGCTTCCACGTAGAGACCGGGCTCGTGATTGTCCCAATACTCGTTGTCGAAGGCGCGCTCGGTGCCGTTATTGTCCATGACCCAGTTGCGCAGCCGCTCCAAGGCGCTTGGCGAACGCTCGGCGTGCGCAGGTTGGTTGCGCTGCTGAGCGTAGGCGTAAACGCCGGCGCCGCCGGCGAAGAGGGCTAAAGCGAGGACGGCGGGGATGAGTTTCATGGGCTCGGGCTCCGTGTTCGAGCCTAGGTACGTATGAAGTGGCGTCCCGGTTGCTTGAAACCGCACGCGCATTTGCCTCGTATAAGAGGCATGATCCGGACACTTCTCGCAAGCTTGTTGTTCCTGGCGGCCGCGTGCTCACCCCAACCCTCCGCCGCTCAGCAAACGCCGCAGCCGCTGCCGGCTGGCCAGCAGGAGGCGGTATTCGCGGGCGGTTGCTTCTGGTGCATGGAGCACGACATGGGCGCCATCCCAGGCGTGCTCTCGGTAATGAGCGGCTATACGGGCGGCCGCAACGCCAACCCAACCTACGAAAACCACCCGGGACACTTCGAAGCCGTGCGCGTGCGCTTCGATCCGAATGTGATCACCTATCGCCAGCTGGTGGACCGCTATTGGCAGTTCACTGACCCCACCGACAATGGCGGCCAGTTCTGTGATCGCGGCTCAAGCTACCGGCCGGCGATTTTCGTGACGTCCG
Organism: Hyphomonadaceae bacterium; assembly: GCA_041398305.1. Lineage (GTDB taxonomy): Bacteria > Pseudomonadota > Alphaproteobacteria > Caulobacterales > Aquidulcibacteraceae > Vitreimonas. Next base: position 155,225 of record JAWKUZ010000006.1, on the reverse strand, counting down.
CTCAACGCGCTGATGCTGAAGCGAGCAAGGCCGCTGTCATCGCCAGCGGCCGCGTCAACGGCGACATCATCACACCGATCTTAGATCTCGGCCCGTTCACCGAAGCGGAAGAATATCACCGCGACTACGCGCGGCGGAATCCGGCGCACTACGCCGCGTACCGCACAGGCTGCGGCCGCGACGCGCGCTTACGGGAAGTCTGGCGGCGTTAAGTGCCAATGGCTAGGCTGAGCGCCGGAGGGTGCGGTGGCCGTTTCGCTTACCGATTGCGAGGAGTTCGATCAGCTGATCAGCCGGCACTTCGCATTCCTTGAAACGCGCGGCTTCGCCGTCCACGAAGCGCGCCGTGTCGATGCTGAGATGCATGATGCGGGCGTGGCGAAGCGGTACGAGTCGCCGGATTTGCGCTTGGACATTGGGTGGAGCGCGTTCGAGCAGTCGCTTTCCATCCTGCTCAAGTTCGACAGACCGCAACTGCCAGGGCAGCTACGGCGTGCTTACTTCGAGCCTCTAGTGGAGTTTCTGAGTGACGGGGTGGATGCGCCTATCGTGCCGCAAGTACGACATCGCATGGACGAAACAGAACTTATGCGGCTCATGGAGCAGCGCAGTTTTATCTTCGAGTCCGGATTGGAGCCGGTGGCGGCGCGGTTGGCTGAAAAGTTGGACGGCCAACTGCGCGAGATCCGCTCTTTAGCTGACGAGCGGATACTCGCTTATCACGATTGGATCGCCAATTAGCCTTCGTCGCTCGCCGCCGGCGTCTGCTCGTACGTTTCGGCCGGCACAGTTTCCTGCGCTGACTTCAGCGTCTTCGCTTCGGCCTTCGCCGCGCGTTTGTCGGCGCGCGCCTTTGCGGCGGCAGCGTCGGCCACCACGGCATCGAGTTCGATCTGGCTGCAGAGGCCGATGGTCACCGGGTCGACCGGCTTAATCTGGCTCGAATTCCAGTGCGTGCGGTTTCGCACTTGCTCGATCGTCGCCTTCGTCGTGCCGATCAGCTTCACGACCTTTGAGTCCGGCACTTCCGGGTGGTTCTTCAAGAACCAGGCGATGGCGTCCGGGCGATCTTGGCGACGAGCGATCGGCGTGTAGCGGCGCCTTCTTCTTCACTTGCGGAAGATCGACGCGCTTCTGCTCCGAGCGGCTTCAAAACGTAGGTTTCTTCACCTTCGCCCTTGGCGATCTCTTCGCGACAGGGAAGCCGCCCGCGATCGAGGTCGACGCCGCGAATGCCTTTGGCGACGTCTTCGTTAGCGATGCCCTGGACTTCCGAGCGGGTGCAGGCCGAGGTGAAATCGGCGATCTGCTTGAAGGCAAGCGGAGTGTTTTCGATGAGCCAGACGGCGGTCGCCTTCGGCATCAGCACGTTCGAGGTCATGGGAGGCTCAGATACGCAAAAGCGCCCGGCGTCGTCGCCGGGCGCTTCATATGGTGCAACGGGCTGACGCATCGGGCGCGGACGAGGTCAGTTGAGGGGCGATATAGCGCCGGGGTTGGCGGAAGGGAAGGTGGGATTCGGGTGACGGGCAGCGATTTTCCGCCCTAACCTGGGTGGGCGGACGCACAAATAGCTGGAGGGAATTCGTCTGACCGCGACGCAGTCGCCGCGACCGTCATCCTCCGCAAACGCATCATTCACCTTATCGTCAGCCCTTCGATTCTTGGCGAATACGGATCCTGTAGGTGCGAAAGCTGTCAGTCTGGCTGGATCATCAGCGCAAAGTCGCCGTGTGGATGGGCTGTTTTTCTTTGATGAAAGTCGTCGCGGTAGCCGATGCCGCAGGGCTCGACACCGTTTGCTGCCCGCCTACCACTAATTCCTTAGCAAGGAACCTGTTGGAACCTCGAAGCGTGTTCGAGGTCTGCAATGCGTTTTGGCTTGCCCCGTTTCTTGAAAGACCGCCGCGGCCTGACCGCGGTGACCTTCGCGTTGTCGCTGCCGGTGATCGTCGGCAGCGCCAGCGCATCGGCGTCGAGACCGGCTACTGGTTCTTTGAGGAGCACGTCGCCTCCAGACTGCCGCGGATCTGGCCGCCAACGCAGGCGCGGTGCTGCTTCGCTCCGGCGCTAGCGAAGCGGCGAGCGCCACGCGGAGACGGGAAAGCACTCAGGAACGGATGCGTCCCGGCAATCGTGATTAACACCCCGCCAACCAGCGGACCCAGCCGGCTGATCTCGTGCTGTGGAAGTTCTGCTTGAGCGCGATCTGCCGAGATTCTTCACCGGTCTGTTATCGACACACCGGTCACCCGTGCGTGTACGGGCGGTGGCAGCCTATGGAGAACGAGCAGCAAGCCTGCATTACGCTCGACACCTGGGCGAACGGCGGTCATCTTCATCGGTAATCAACCGCCACCTTCCCCGATGGCTGCGTGGTGATGTCGAACTCGTTGGCCGACGATTCCATCACTATTGCCGGAAGTGCTGACGTGACTGCCGTGTATCGTGTCAGCTGGCGGCACGGCGGTTGGCGCAGATCTGACGCTCACTTCGTGCGCAGGCGCCGATGGAAGAAATGCCGCAAGCGCAGGATCCATTCGACGACCTGCCCGAGCCTAGCGGGACCATGCGCGAGCGTGCCTGGTGTGGCAACCCCACGACCCAAAGACCCTTAATCAGGCATATTTGCGGAGGCCTCAACCTTTCAGGCGAGTTCACCTAAATCCCTGGTGTGTACGTCATCGACGGTGGTGAGTTCCACATCAACGCCAACGCGAACGTCGGCCACGGCGTGATCTTTACCACCGATGGCGCGACGGTACGCACTTCAACGCGGCAGCGCCGAAATCGATCTCACGGCGCCAACCACTGGCACGTATGCTGGCGTTCTCATGTACGGCGACCGTGATCAGGGTAATGCCGACAACATCTTCAACGGTACGGCCGATTCTAACTTCACGGGCGCGCTCTATTTCCCAACGCAACAAGTCACTGTGGCAACTTCTCGGGCGACAATGGGTGTTGCGCATTGTCGCTAAATCAATCGATTTGCGCGGCGATGCAAGCTTCGGAACGAATTGCGCCGGAACCGGCCTCGATGTGATCGAAGTTCCTGGGTCTGTGAGGTTGGTCGAATGATCAGAACACTTTCAATTATTCCCGCGCCATCGCCGGAGGCGCAGCCTGCGTTGAGTTCGGCCTCATCATGCCTGTTCTCGCGCTCATGCTCGTTGGCATCGCCGGGGTGGTCGATCGCTTATCAGCGGCGCGCGGATATGCCGCACGCTCGGCGCTGCGCTCAGGCGGGCAGTACGACGAGATAGCGGCCGGGATCTCTCGGCTGCCGCGCGAAAATCATCGTTCGCGCCTGGACATCGATGCCGGAAGACGCGGTCGTAGAGACCACACGATTCTGCGTCTGCGGTGAGACCCCGCATGCGTGCAACAGCCCCTGCAGCGGCGGCTCTGTGCCTGAGGCTTACATTAGCCTCAGCGCGCACGCGACGCTTGGTGGCATCGTAGTCGATACTGGGAGTGCCGCAGATGACGCGATCCGCATCCGCTAAGGCTTCCCTGGCGCGCGATGTGAGCGGCGCGGCTGCGGTCGAGTTCGCGATGATCGCGCCTGTGCTGTTCACCTCCATTGTGGGCCTACTGGCGCTTGGCATGAGCTATTACGAGGGCGCCACGTTGCAGTGGTCGCTTGAGCGCACGCTGCGGTCGGCGATGATAGACCCCGAGATGACAGCGGCGGATATCGAAGCAGCTCTGGATGAACGCCTTGAGTCGATCGGATCGCCGGATATTGATTTTTCATACGTCATTGACGACTCCGGCGCCGTGCCGCTCGCGATCGCAACAGCGGCCTATGAGGTGCCGTTGCGCGTGCCGTTTGTGCCGGACATGGCGCTGCACTTCTCGGCCGAAAGCGTAGCACCCGCGCCTTGAAGCCGGGGAGGCGGACCCGGTCCCAGTAGGCCGGGTTCGCTCGTCAACGCGTATGTCTTGGCCGTTGCCATAAGTCTGCTAGCGTGATCCCCAGGGGGTATCACCATGTTGCGCCGCATACTTGTCGCACTCTTCGCCGCGTTTTCTCTCGCGGCCTGCGCGTCAACGCCAATCGGAGAGCGCTACGATGTCATCATCGCCGGCGGATCGATTTATGATGGCTTTGGCGGCGCGCCTGTAGTTGCGGACTTGGCGATCCGCGGTGATCGCGTGGCTGCGATTGGCGACCTTTCTTCGGCGCACGCTGCGCAACGCATCGATGCGAGCGGCATGGCCGTTTCTCCTGGCTTTATCAACATGCTCTCTTGGTCGACGGAATCGCTGATCGAAGATGGCCTGTCGCAAAGCGATATTCGTCAGGGCGTTACGCTTGAGGTGATGGGCGAAGGCTGGTCGATGGGGCCGATCAACGAGGCGATGCGCGCTGAGATGATCGCGCAACAGAGCTATATTCGTTTCGATCCAACTTGGACGACTCTGGGCGAATACCTTGATCACCTGGTTGAGCGCGGCGTCTCCACGAACATCGCGAGTTATGTCGGCGCGACGACGGTGCGCATTCATGAAGTCGGGGAAGCGGATCGTCCGCCGACGCCGGAAGAACTCGCGCGGATGCAAGAGTTGGTGCGCGAGGCGATGCGCGAAGGTGCACTGGGGGTTGGCTCGTCGCTCATCTATGCGCCGGCTTTCTACGCACAGACAGATGAACTTATCGCGCTCGTGGCGGCGGCGCAGGAGTTCGATGGCGGCTATATTTCCCATATTCGTTCGGAGGGCGACCGTTACCTCGAAGCGCTGGACGAATTGATCGCGATCTCGCGGGCGACGGGCGCGCGCGCGCAGGTCTATCACTTGAAGCCGGCGGGCGAGGCGAACTGGCATTTGTCCGAAGCCGGGCTTGCGCGCCTGGACGCGGCGCGCGCTGAAGGGCTCGATGTCACCGCGAACGTTTACACCTACGTTGCTGGTGCAACCGGGTTAGACGCGGCAATGCCGCCTTGGGTGCAGGAGGGCGGGCATGATGCGTGGGTGGCGCGTTTGCGCGATCCGGCCATCCGTGCGCGCGTGCTGGCAGAGATGCGCGCTCCCGCCGTCGGCTGGGAAAGCCTGTACCAACTCACCCGCGGTCCGGAGGACGTAATCCTTATCGGTTTCCGCAATCCGGACCTACGACAGTACACGGGGCAGACGCTGGCGCAGGTCGCCGCCGCGCGGGGCACGAGCCCGGAAGATACGATCATAGATCTGGTGATCGCCGACAATTCACGTGTTGATACCGCCTACGTGCTGATGAGCGAGGAGAACCTCGAGCGCAATTTGCGCTGGCCCTACACAATGCTCGGTTCGGACGCAGGTTCTATGGCGCCAGAGGGGGCGTTCCTACAATTCAACCCGCATCCGCGCGCCTACGGAAACGTCGCGCGTTTCCTGGGCCGTTATGTCCGCGAGCGCCGACTGATGCCGTTGCAGGAGGCGGTGCGTCGGCTAACAACGTTACCAGCGCAATCCATCGCCATCCGTGAGCGCGGCGCTCTCCAGGTGGGCTATTTCGCGGATGTCGTGGTGTTCGATCCCGCGACGATAAGCGATCACTCCACCTTCGCGGCGCCGCACGCTTACTCGACCGGCGTGCGCGATGTGTTCGTGAACGGCGTGCAAGTGCTGCGAGACGGTGAGCACACCGGCGCACGGCCGGGCCGCGTCGTGCGCGGGCCAGGTTGGACGGGCCACACGCACTGACCCCGGAACCACCACGCACGGATCACAGTTCTTTCTGCAAAGGAGAGTTCTGATGGCCGACCCGCGGCAGCCCGAGCGCGCGAAAACCGAGAAGTCCGGCGTGAAGCCAGGTGAAACGCCAAACACGCCGGGGCCGAAGGGCGGCAACCGCCCCATCGAAGAAGAAGATGTGTTCGGCGGCGCCGAGCGGGCGCACAAGGGTGAGCCGGTGGCGTCGCCGAACGCAAAGCCCTAAGGGCCGAAAATGTAATCGGTGATGTCAATGTTCGTGTAGTGGAAGTTTTCCAGCACGACTTGGAAGTTCTCGCCGTTGATGCCGTAGAAGTCGAGGACTGTGTCCGCGCCGTCGGCGATCAAAAAGCCGAACCAATTCGCTGACTCGCCGCTCGAATTGAAACCAAACTGGGTCAGGTCGATGTGATCGATCCCATTCTCGAAATCCGTGATTGTGATCGTGCCGCTGGTGCGCGGACCCAACACGAACGTATCTGCGCCACTGCCGCCAGTCATGATGTCGTCGCCGGCGTTGGAAATTAGGACATCGTCGCCGTCACCACCGTTCATGACGTCATCGCCGCCGCGGCCATCGATGATGTCGTTGCCGCCACGTCCGTTCATCGTGTCGTTGCGGTTGCCTCCGGTAAGCACGTTGTCGCGATGGTTGCCATTTAGGTTCGGCATTGCGTCCTCCTCAGTGTGCGCCGAGAGAGGGCGTTGCTTCGCCGTTTCGCTCAACCCCGCGAATTAGGGGTTACATGGTCAACACGATCTTCCCGGCATGCGCGCCGCCTTGGAGGCGCGCATGGGCCTGCTCTGCGTCATTAAGTGGGAAGGTTGAATCGATCACAGGCTTAACGCGGCCAGCTTCGATCCACGGCCAGACTTGGCGCTCAACTTCACGTGCGATGCGCGCCTTTTCTTCAACGCTGCGCGAGCGGAGCGTCGAACCTGTGAGCGTGAGGCGCTTAAGCATAAGGCGCATCAAATTCACCTGCGCCATAGGACCTTGCAGGAACGCGATCATCACGATGCGACCGCGATCCTTGAGGATGTCGAGGTTCTTCTGCACGTAAGGGCCGCCGACCATGTCGAGCACGACATCCGCGCCACCAAGATCGCGCATGACCGTTTCCCAGTCTTCGGTCCGATAATTGATGCAGCGCTCTGCGCCGAGTTTTTCGCAGAGCGCAACCTTTGCGGCGTCACCAGCGGTGGCGAGCGCCCGCGCACCGTAGGCCTTCGCCATTTGGATCGCGGTGGTGCCGATGCCGGAAGCGCCGCCGTGAACGAGCAGCGTATCGGTTTGCTTTAGGCCGCCGCCTTCGAAGACATTCGCCCAAACAGTGAAGACGGTCTCTGGCAGCGCTGCAGCCTCAGCCATCGAGAGGCCTGCCGGGATCGGTAGCGCCGAGCCTTCATGGGCCGTGGCGTATTCGGCGTAGCCGCCGCCACCGAGGAGTGCGCAGACTTTGTCGCCCACGTGCCAGCGGCTGACGCCGTGGCCGACCTCGACCACTTCACCGGCCACTTCTAGGCCGAGGATCTGCGAAGCGCCGGGCGGGGGCGGGTAGAGGCCGGCACGCTGCGTGAGGTCAGGCCGGTTCACGCCGGCGGCTTCCACACGGATCAGGATTTCGTGGTCGCCGACCTTCGGCACGTCGTCCGTCACAAGGGATAGCGGTTTGTCCGGTGCGTGGCTGACCCGCTTCATTGTTGACGGCTTGAGCACGCGCGCCTCCCTTAAACTGAGATCACTTTGGGCTTATACTCGTCTCAGAGGAGATTGGCACATGGTCGACGACGATCCGTTTGCGCCGCCGGTGAAGAAGGCGGTCCCGCTCGAACAGCAGTTGGAGGTCGCCTCGATCGACGAGCTCGAGTTTCGCATTCAGAAGCTCAAGGCTGAGATCGCACTTTGTGAGGAAGCGATCGTGAAAAAGCGTGCGCAGCGCGCTGCTGCGGATTCTGTGTTCGGAACGCCACCGTCTTAACCCATGAACTTCAGTTTTGGTCTATGGGCGGCCCGCGCCTTGCGACCTCTCAGCCCATCATGACCGATAAGACCCAAACTTCCCCTTTGAAGGCGTCTTTGGACGCGAAGCGGGCGATAGATTTCGCCCGTTCGGAGCTTTTCGAGAGCACCTTTAAGGATGGCATGGCGCTGGTTGAGGAAACCGCGGCCTATCTCGATGGCCCGGGCCGGGCCGCCTCCAAGCGTCTCTCCCGCGCAGCTGCGCTGGCTTATGCCGGCGAGAGCATGCGCCTGACGACGCGCCTCATGCAGGTTGCGTCCTGGCTGCTGGTGCAGCGCGCGGTGCGCGACGGAGAGATCCTGCTGGCGGAGGCATCGTCCGAAAAGTATCGCCTGATCTCCCGAGAGCCACAGCCGAACACCCAATTCGCGGGCAGCGATGAACTGCCTGAAGCGTTGAAGAGCCTCATCATCCGCGGCGGCGCCATTTACGAACGCGTGCGCCGCTTGGACGAAACCATGTACGAGGGCGGCGAGGAGCCAACCAACGCCGTCAACACACAAATGGCGCGCCTGGCTGAAGCGTTTATGCGTTAAGGGAGGCGGCTCCGGACGCCTGGAATAAGGGTGGTCATATGTGGGCGCAGGTTTCCTCCCGCTGGCAACATCTAAGCAAAAGCCAGCGCTTTGCCGCAGGCGTCGCCGCGGGCGCCGTACTAAGTCTGCTGAGCGCGGAATTGGCGAGCACATTGGACGCGCAGCTCGGCGTTCGTGCTCCCTCCATGTCGTTCCTTTGCAGCGTGATCCTCGCCGCAATCTGGTTTGGCCAGCGCGTAGCGTTAATCACCGCGATCTTCGCCTTCCTCGTCTACAACTTCTATTTGGTGGAGCCACGCTTCACCATTGGCTTCGCCGGTTTCGAAGATGTCTTCACGCTTCTGGTCTTCGTCGCTGTGGCGCTTCTGATTGGCGGTCTGGCGGGCAACCTTCGCGACCAACGCGAGCGAGCCCGTGAACAAGTGCGTGTGCTGTCAGGTCTCTTCACCGTCAGCCGTTCTATGGCTGAGTGCACCACCCCGGCCGAAGCATTGGACAAGCTCTCGAGCGGTGCGCGCGAAGTTGTGGCTCCGGACGCGACTGTCGTAGTCGCTGGCGAGGAGGGTGACGTTTCGGAGGCCGTTGGCGATGCCGCGGAGGTGATACGCGAGGAAGTGAACGCAGATGGTCAGCGTGTGGCGGTGCTGACCTGGGCCCGGTCGAACCAGATACCGGGCGCCGAGCAGGCAATTGCGGCGCGGCTTCTGGTGGAGCTTGCCCGCGTGGCCGTGGAACGGACCCGCATGCTTCAGCGCCGCGTGGAAATGGACACCATTGCTGCCACGGAGCGGCTACGTACAGCATTGCTCTCGTCGATCTCCCACGACTTCCGCACCCCGATCTCGACCATTCTCACGTCCGCCTCCAGCCTTCGCGCGTTCGGCGATAAGTTCCCGCCGGCGACCTCGGCGGACTTGTTGCTTACGATCGAGGAGGAGGCCGAGCGTCTCAATCGCTTCGTCGGCAGCATCCTGGACATGACGCGCCTCGAGGCCAATGTGGTGAAGCCACGCGAAGAATGGATTGATCCGCTAGAAACAATCGAAGCTGTGCTGCAGCGGCTGAGCAAGCGTGTTCCAGAAGATAAGTTCGTTGTGTCCGCGCCGGCGGCGGTGCCATCGATCTTCGTTGATCCGATGTTGCTCGAACAGGCTCTGGTGAACGTCGTGGAGAACGCGCTGGTGCACGCCGCTGGTGGAAAGCTCTACATCGGCGCAGACTACGGGGACCGCGCAGTGCGGCTCTGGGTGGAAGATGAGGGGCCAGGCGTGCCGAAGTCCGATCTCGCGCGAATTTTCGATAAATTTCATCGCCTGGAGCATTCGTCCAACACGCAGGGCGTAGGGCTGGGCCTGGCGATCACAAAGGGATTCGTTGAAGCTATGAAAGGCGAAGTCAGCGCGACAAGCCCTGTACGCAATGGGCGCGGTCTGCGTATTGAATTCGCGTTTGGGCTGCAAGCGAATTTGGTGAACGCATGAACGCCACACGGCTTTTGGTGGTTGATGATGAGCCGCAAATTGTGCGCGCTCTTCGGCCAGGCCTGGAAGCGGCAGGCTATGACGTTGAGGCCGTGGGATCAGGGGGCGAAGCGCTGGCTGCTGTCGCGGCGCGAGCATTTGATGTTCTGATCGTCGACCTTGGCTTGCCGGATATGGACGGAAAGGACCTCATCGCGCGGGTGCGCGAGTGGGCGGATACGCCGATGATTGTGCTTTCCGCGCGAGATTCAGAAGACGAAAAAATCGCTGCCCTCGATCTCGGCGCCAATGACTTCGTCAATAAGCCGATCGGCATTGGTGAATTGATGGCGCGCCTGCGCGTCGTGACCAGAAGGCGGGCTAGCGCGCCGTCGCCGGCCGACCACGCGCGTGTCGCACATCTCGAAATCGATTTTGGGGCCCGGCGGGTTCTGGTGGCGGGGAAGGCTGTTCGCTTGTCGCCTCGCGAAATGAAATTGCTGCGTGCATTCACCCAGTGGCCGGGCGCGGTGTTGACTCACAAACACATCGTTGCCGCGGTCTGGGGACCTGAGAGTATCGTGGAAGCCCAATTCGTTCGCGTGCTCATAGGCAACCTGCGCCAGAAAATTGAGAAAGACCCAGCTCGCCCCAGCCTGATCGTTACCGAACCCGGCGTTGGCTATCGGCTGATGGAAACGGCGTCCGAAACACCTGGCGAATAGTAATCGCGACGCGCGAAGAGCCCCGAAAATCTGCGCAATAACACGAGTATAATCAAGATTTCGGCGGAGGACGTTCCGCTGCTTTGCTACCGTCAAAATCTAATCTGTCGCCGAAGCGCGGTGGAAATTTTGATGGGGCTATGGGGCATGAACAAGCTCATAAAATCATTGGCGGCCGGCGCGACAGCCCTCGCTGCAACAACAACGCACGCCTCTGCTGACGTTGCGCTTTGGATCATGAATGACGCGCGTCATGGCCGCGCTCGGCCAAGCCACGGACGTGGGCACGGCAACGGACATGGTCACGGCGATGGTCTCCCGTCCGCGCCCGAAATCGATCTCAGTCAGGCGGCGTCGGCGATTGTCATCGTGCTGATTGCCTTCCTGTTGATCCGCGAAGTTTATCTGCGCCAGCGTCAACCGGCCTAACCCCCCAACGCCGCGCGTGGTGAGTATGCGATGAACGTAGCCTTGCTTGGCGCCGATCTTCGCGTCATCACGCGCGGTGTTGCGCTTTCGATCGTTCTCCTGCTTGAGATCGTCGCTATCGATGCGGCGTATTCGTTCAGGGATGCAGCCGCCGGCGACGCACCGTACTGGCAGCTGGCGAACGAGACCCTGCAGATATTCATCTACGCTTCGCTCTACGCCAGTATGGCCTTTTGCGTACTAGCGTTCGCGCAAGCTCACACCATCTTTTCTGCCTGGATCGCGGCCAGCAAGCGCCATCCTTGGCTGCCGTGGTTCGTAGCGCAGACGTTCGTTTTCGCGCTTGTACTCGTGCTCCAAAGCCTGATGCAGGGGGGGGCTGAGCATCCACCGTGGGCGCTGTTCAGCCTCTGGCTACTCGGCTGCGGGGCGCTTGTGGCCTGCGCGGCGCTCGCGCTTGCGCCCTGGGCCTTCTGGCGTGAGCAAGGCCAGCGGCATGCGGCGAATGCATTGGCGGCGATGATCGCCGGCCTGTCCATCTATATGGCGATTGCAGCGGCGCGCGAGAGTTGGCGCGAGCTTTCGAGCGCGACGCTGAGCGCCTCGTATTGGATTTTGAATCTGTATGAGCCCGGCGCGGTGATGGATCAGACAGCGCGGGTCCTTGGCGCGCGCGGCTTCCAGGTTGTGATCGATGCGCCGTGTTCGGGTTATGAAGGCATCGGCTTGGTGCTGGGTGTGCTTGGCTTTTACATCTTCGCCTTTCGCCGTGACCTCCGATTTCCGGCGGCATTCATTCTACTGCCGATTGGCGCCGCCACGATCTGGCTTCTTAACGCGCTTCGGCTCGCGCTTCTGGTCAGCATCGGCGCTCACGTCTCACCCGACTTGGCGCTGCAGGGCTTTCACTCGCAGGCCGGCTGGATCTTCTTTCTGGTCGTTACGATCTCGCTGATGGTCCTGGCGCATCAAACGCCGGCATTGCGCGCGGATCCAAAGAGGGTGCAGCCGGATCCTGCGCTTCGCTTGGCTGCAGCGTTGCTCATTCCCTTCGCCGCGCTGATGGCCTCGCGCATTGTAGGTTCGATCTTCGGCGCCGAGCCCAGCTGGCCGTCCGTGCTAGCGATTGTGCTGCCGGCGTCCGCGCTGCTGGTTTTTCGCCGCGAGATTGGCGGCCAGCTTGAGCGCCTCGGGCTGGAGCCCGTGGTGCTCGGCTTGGCTGTCGGGGCGTTCTGGATCGTGACACACGACCCCAACCAGCATGGGTTCGTGCTTGGCAGATGGCTAGAGGCGCAGCCAGCACCGGCCGCTGGGGCCTGGGTTGTGTTACGCATCATTGGCTTTGCGCTTATCGTGCCGCTCGCGGAGGAGCTGGCGTTCAGGGGTTATTTGCACAGAGCGCTCATCGGGCGCCACTTTGACAAGGTGACGCCGCACGCATTCGGTTGGCTTGCCTTCATCGGAACCACTTTGCTCTTCGGCGCTCCATCAACGATGGCTGAGCGGCGCGGCGGCGGGGCGGTGTTTGCAATCGCGCTCTACCGCTCAAAATCATTGGCAGGACCGATAGCAGCGCACATCGTCGCTAATGCCACGATCGCCCTCCTACGCGGTCGCGACCGAGCACTGGGATTTGCTCTGAGGCAAAACACAAAGGGCGCCGGAGTGATCCGGCGCCCTTGAACTTGTCAGCTGCGAAGCGAAGGCTCAGCCTTCCTTCTTCTTCATGAAGCCGCCGAACTTGTCGTTGAAGCGCGAGACGCGGCCGCCGCGGTCGAGCATTGTTTGGTTGCCGCCGGTCCAGGCCGGGTGCGACTTCGGATCGATGTCGAGCGCCAGCGTCGCGCCATCTTCGCCATAGGTTGAGCGCGTCTTGAAGCTCGAACCGTCGGTCATGGTGACCGTGATGAAGTGGTAGTCGGGGTGGCCTTCGTTCTTCATGACCCGGAATCCTACACGCCCCCAAAAAGGGGAAGAAAATTGGAAGCGGGGCTGATAGCTGAAGGCGGCCGGGGAAGCAAGGGCGGAGCATGATCTGGTTGTTTGTAGGGGTAATCGGCGGCCTGGCGGTGGTCGGGGTGGCTGGTTGGGCCCGAAGCGAGCGCAAGAAGGTCGAGGCGGAGGCCGCGGTCCGGAAGGAACGCGGGCGGCTCCAGACCGAGGAGGCGCAGCTACTGGCTAAGCTCCGGCAGGAGAAGGGCGAGTAATGGCGCAGGCCGGCTACTCAGGCACGCCGCTGGCGAAGAAGCTGGGGTTCAAGCCGGGCGAGCCGCTGTGGGTGTCGGGCATGCCGGCTTCGGTGAAGAAGGTTCTCGATAAAGAAGCAGCGCCTCGCTATTTGGCGCGGCCGGCGAAGGCGATGGCGGCGGCGCATATCTTCCACACGAGTGCGGCGAAGCTTGAGGCGGAGCTTGAGAGCTTGCGCGGCAAGCTCGCGCCGGACGGCCTGATCTGGGTGTCGTGGCCGAAGAAGGCCGCGGCAAAGTCGCTTGGGATCGAAACCGACATCACTGAAGACTCGATCCGAGCGGTCGCGTTGCCGATGGGCTACGTCGACGTGAAGGTGTGCGCGGTGGACGAGACCTGGTCGGGTCTGAAGCTCGTCATCCGAAAGGCGCTGCGCTGATCGATCAGGTCGCCATGTGCACTACGCTAGCGCGCGCACCGTTCAAGCCCTGCTGCAGATCTGGCGCGAGCGCGAGATCTCCCTCTTTGAACAACGTGTAGCGCACGGTGTTGCTCGGCATGTCGCCAGAAAGCGCGGTGACGAGATCGAGCAGCAGATTGTAGGCGCCGCGGGTCTTGCCTGAGCCCGCCGTCTGCGGTTCGCTAGAACGCACCGCCGCGAAGCCTTGGCAGTTCACGATCTGCCCGGCGGGATTGAGATAGACCGAGCCGTTTATCACTTGGCAGCCCTCGGACCAATTGTTCACGTCGCCCGCCATGCCGCGGCCGCCCCAGTGAATGTTGATCGTTGCGTTGGGCGCCAGCGGTTTGTCGATGTCAGCCATATCAAGCTTGCCGTCTGCGCCGCCGCGAATGACCAGCACGCCTGGCCCAAGCGGACGCAGCGCCAGATACGAGCGCTGGTGCCAGCCAAAGTGATATTTGTGTTGCCCCGGCACGAGGAACGGCGGGCCTTCAGGATGGCTGGAATGGCCTGGCTCTGTCGAGCCTTGGAATTTGAAGACCATGCCCTTCATCAACAGCACGAAGATGTCGTCGAACTTGTTGGTGAACTCTGATCTGCGCACGCCGATGAGATGAATGTTTCCGGGACCGGTTGTGTCCCAGTCGGTTGGCTTCAGCGTGTCACTGGCGCCGGTGAAGGCATTCACCTTCTGCGTGAGCGGCCCTGGCTCGGCGATATAGTTTTGCTTCACGCGCTCCAGCAGCGCCAGCCACGCTTCGTATTCTCCCGGCGTCTGACGGAAGTCCGGGCGCTGGCCTGAACTCAACCAACGTTGCAGATGCGCCGCTGTGCGCGGGCCAAACTTGCCATCAGGCACGATGTCCTGATTCTCGTAGCTGCGCAGGTATTCTTGAAAGAGGCGGATCGCCGATAGCGTGCGATAGCCGCAAATGCCGTCGGCCCTGCCGCCGGGGAAGAAGCCCAGCGACGCGAGTCCGCGCTGCACATCGGCGATGCTCATTGCGCCAGAGGGCGCGGCGGGGAAACGCTTGGTGGTGACCTTGTCGAGCGTGTCGCGAATGTCTGCTAGGCGCACCCGCGTCGTCCGTTCGACTTCACCGAGATAGGCGGCGCAGCTCTCGTCGCTCACTTCGGCATCCACGCAACCCAACTCGATGGTCGCGACCGGCGCCGAAGGTTGCGCCGGCGGCGGTGTTGGCGTGCTCGGCGGTTGAGGCTCTGGCGCAGGCGGTTGGGGCGCGGGCGGTTGAGGCGCCGGTTCGCTTGGCGTGGGCTGCGGCGCTTCTGGTTGTGGCGCGGGCGGCGGAGGCGCCGGCGGCGGCGTTGGCCGCGGCGGCGGGGAGGTATTGGTGGTGGACGGCGCTGGGCGCGGCCGGCGCTTTCCGAAGATGAGTTGAAAGATGCTGTCCCAGACCGTCATCGCCCATTCCCCCGCTTCAGACCCGATTCGGTACCCCGAACGCAGCGCGGTAACAAGCAATCGAAGCTACGCGGCGACCGGCGCCTGCGCTTTCACTGGCGCTGAATCTGGCAGGAGCCGCAGCAGCAACGGATTGAGCGCTATCGATATGAGCGCCGCGGCGAGGATGAGATTGTAGGTCTCGCGCGACATCACCTCAAGATCGAGACCGAGGCCTGCGAGCACGAAGGAAAATTCTCCGATCTGTGCGAGGCCGAGCGCGACCAGCGCGCTTGCATGCTGGGTCTGTTTCATCACCCGCATCAGCACATACGCCAAAGCCCCTTTGCCGACCATTACGACGGCGACGATCGCCACGACGCCGAGCGGCTGGCGAAGTATCACGAACGGATCAAACAACATGCCGACAGCGACGAAGAACAGCACCGCGAACGTGTCCCGAAGCGGCAGCGAGTCTTCCGCCACCTTGTGCGAGAAGCGCGACCCGTTGAGTGCGAGCCCGCCGAGGAAGGCGCCGAGTGCAAAGCTGGCGTCAAACCAGAAATAGGCGGCCCATGCGACGCCCAACGCCAGCGACAGCGTTCCGAGCGAAAGCAGTTCGCGCGACTTGGCGTGCGCGACCTGCACGATGAGCCACGGGAAAAACCGGCCGCCGATGATCAGCATCACCGCCACGAAGACAGCGATCTTCACGAAGGTAATTCCGATCGCAGAAAGGAGCGCGCCCAACGAGACGTTCGCTTCTCCCGCGGCGATCGCTGAGACGATTGCCGGCAGCACGACGATGGCCAGGACGATCAGCAGATCCTCAATCAGCAACCAGGAAATGCCGATCCGCCCTTCCTCTGCCTTGAGCGCCCGTTTGTCCTCCATCGCGCGGAGAAAAACGATGGTGCTGGCAATGGAAAGCGAAGCGCCGAGAACGAAGCTCTCGACGGGCTGCATGCCAAGCAGGAGGCCCGTGACGTAGCCAACGATCCCTGCAGCGAAGGTGTGGATCAGCGAGCCTGGGACTGCGACCCAGCGCACCGCCCAGATGTCGTCGATCGAGATTTTCAGACCGACGCCGAACATCAAGAGAATGACGCCGATCTCGGAGAGCTGCAGCGCAAGTTCCGTGTCGCCGGTGAAGCCGGGTGTGTAGGGGCCGACCGCGAGGCCGGCCAGCAGATAGCCGACGATGGGCGAAAGCCGCAGCCTCGAAGCGACAAAGCCGAAGACGAAAGCGAGCACGATCGCGGCCACCAGGGTCGTAATCAGTGCGTACTTGTCTTCCATCAGGCTTCGGCTCCCTCCGTGTGTTCCATAACGCACACCGCGGCGCGTGCAGGCAAGGCAAGCGAGGGATTTTGCCGCTTGAAAGGAACAAGGCGCCTCGCGCCACGTTTTTGCCGCATCGGAAAGGATCGAACGGGCTGATTGATTATGGCTTTCGAAGCTTCACTAGACCATACCGCCGCCATTGCCCCTGTGCAGGCATTTCGCCGAGACGAGCGTTTCGCCGTGTTGGTCGGCGGCGCGGCGCTTGGCGCCGCTTTTGGCGCGTTCGCAGCAATCGCCCTGGGCAGAACTGGTTTGTGGCCCGTGTTCATCGCAGCGCCGATCTTCGCACTGGCCGCCTATCTCGCCGTCGCCACCTTCCGCGACGCAATTGAGCGCCGCGCAATTGGTTGCTCCGTGGCGGCGGGTCTGGTTGCGCTCTCTCTGCTGGCTTGGCCCGTAACAGCGATCTTGTTTCCGGTGTCGGCGCCGCAATTCTGGATCGCGCCGGCCGCCACGCTAGGTTCGATGGTGTTGTTGGCGTCATGCTGGAGTGGAACGCAAGGCGCGGTCTATCGGCTCTCCGGCGAGGCCGCCTCTATCTGCGCCATCGTCGGCTTCCTCGGCCTCAACGTACTGATGGCTTAGGACTGCGACAGTCCCACTTCCGCAACTGCCTCGGTTTGGCGCGCCGCCAACGCCTCAGGTGAGAAGCCTTCAACGCTCTCCGCGAACATGCGGCCGAAGTTTAGTTCCGCCCGCAAATGCAGGAACGCTGCGCCAAGGCCGATGGCCGCCCGATCCATAAACACAAACTCACGTGGAATGAGCACAGGGCCGAGCGTCTTGAGGCGCTTGCGCACTTCCATCGCTTCGCGGCGGCCATACTCGGCGGCGGGTACATTGTCGGCGATGGTGCGAACGCGATCTTCGAGCAGGGGGCCGTAAATGAAGCGTGCCCACATGGTCAGCGCTTCGATCAGCTCGTTGTTGAGATTTTTGAAGCCCCAAACTTCGTAGGCGTGCGCGACTTGCTCCATGTCCTCGGCCTTCAGTCCGCGCCAGAGGCCGACGACGCCCTCCAGAAAGCGCGCCGGAAAGACACGGACGCACCCGAAGTCCAGTAGCTGCAGACCTTCAGCGTTCTCGGTGAGCGCGTAATTGCCGAGGTGCGGGTCGCCGTGGATGACGCCATAGTGCGTCATTGGTCCCCACCAGGCTTTGAACAGAAGCTCAGCGATGCGGTTGCGTGTTTCTTGGCTCTCGCCGAGCCAATGCATGAGGCCGCGCCCCTCAAGCCAGGTCATGGTTAGCAAACGCTTGCTCGAAAGCTCTTCGAGCGGCTCCGGCGTTTTTATGCGCGGTTCGTCTGCAAGCATCTTCGCGAAGAGCCGCATGTGTTTCAGTTCGCGCGCGTAATCGAGTTCCTCGCGCAGCCGCTCGCCAACTTCGAGGATCGCCTCTGAAGAGTCGATGGAGCCGTCCATGCTCTTGAAGAGGCCGAGCAGCGTTTTCAGTTGACCGAGATCAGCTTCAACGGCGCTGGCCATGTCCGGATACTGAAGCTTGCAGGCAAGCGCGCGGCCATCGTGCGCGGTGGCGCGATGAACTTGCCCGAGCGAAGCGGCGGCCGCGGCCTCGCGCTCGAACGAAGCGAACTTGGTTTCCCAATCGTCACCAAGCTCGGCGCGCATGCGGCGCTGCACGAATGGCCAACCCATGGCCGGCGCATGCGCCTGCAGTTTGCGGAATTCTTCGGCGTAGGCCTGGGGCAGGAGGTCGGGGATCGTCGAAAGCAGCTGCGCCACTTTCATCAGCGGCCCCTTAGAGCGGCCCAGCGCCTGACGTACAGCGCGCGCAAGGGCTTGTTGATCGGCGCCTGCTACACGTGCGGCCACCGCACCGGAAATGTTCGCGCCCACAGTCGCGACGCGCCCGATGCGTGCGGTGATGCGGTTGCGTTCTGGGTCTCTCGCGTCGGTCATCCGCGCGCCGGCATGGTGAACATCGCGTTTATGTAATGCCTACGAGGGCTTACGATAATCGCGTTTCGGTGTGCCATTTTAACGCGACTTGAACATCTCATCCGTATGGTCCCGCCAACGATCAGCGTTTCCATCAGAGAAACGCGGCGAAACGTGGTGGTGGTACATGGGAAAGACGATCCTGATCGTCGATGACGATCCGGCTCAGCGCCGTCTGTTGCAGGCGGCTGTCGAGCGCAATGGTTTCCTGACACGAGCGGCTGAGAACGGCGCCCAAGCGGTTGAGGCCGTCGAGAAGCACGCTGATATCGATATCGTGCTTTTGGACTTGGTCATGCCGGGCATGACGGGCCAGGAAGCGCTCAAAGAAATTCGCATGCGCCGCGGCGACCTGCCGTGCATCGTGCTGACCGCATCAGGCGGCATCGACACGGTTGTCCAGGCCATGCAAGCGGGCGCGAGCGACTTCTTCGTGAAGCCGGCTTCGCCCGAGCGGATCATGGTTTCGATCCGCAACGCGCTCGAAATGTCGAATTTGAAGACCGAAGTCGTGCGCATGAAGAAGCGCAGCGCCGGTCAGATGTCGTTTGACGACATGGTCGCCAATGCGCCGGTGATGGCGCCGGTTGTCCGCATGGGCAAGCGCGCGGCGGCCTCTAACATTCCGGTGCTGATCACCGGCGAAAGCGGCGTCGGCAAGGAATTGCTGGCGCGTGCGATCCAGGGCGCTTCCGAGCGTGCGGGCCGTCCGTTCGTGACGGTGAACTGCGGCGCGATCCCCGAGAATCTGGTCGAGTCCATCCTGTTCGGCCACGTGAAGGGCAGCTTCACGGGCGCTACGGACAACCACGCTGGTAAGTTTGTTGAAGCGCACGGCGGCACGCTGTTCCTCGACGAAGTCGGCGAACTGCCGCTCGATATGCAGGTGAAATTGCTGCGCGTGCTGCAAGAAGGCGAAGTCGATCCCGTTGGCGGCAAGCGTCCGGTGAAGGTCGACGTCCGCATCATCAGCGCGACCAACAAGGATTTGGCGAAACTCGTCGCTGACGGCGCCTTCCGCGAAGACCTCTATTATCGCCTGAACGTGTTCCCCATCGAAGCGCCGCCGCTGCGCGAGCGCAAGGAAGACCTCGCGACTTTGGTCCAGCGTTTCGTGGCCCGCTTCAACGCGGAAGAGGGCCGCAACGTTCGTGGCGCTTCCGCTTCGACAATGCAGATGCTGATGGACTTCGACTGGCCGGGCAACGTCCGCCAACTCGAGAACTCGGTGTTCCGCGCCGTGATCCTCTGCGAAGGCGATTTGCTGCAGCCGGAGGACTTCCCGCAGATCTCCGGCTTGAAGCCGCTCGTTGCCGCCAATGACGCGCTGCCGCTCGAAGTGCCGGTCCCGGCGAACGATCATCACGTCACGGCGTCGAATGTCGCGTTCCAAGAAGTGGTGAGCGCTGCTGACGAAATGTCGCCGCAGCCTGTGGCTGTGTTCGATGGCGAGGGCCATCTGCGCCAACTCGAACAGATCGAACGCGATCTGATCGAACTCGCCATTGACCACTATGCAGGTCACATGTCTGAAGTGGCGCGGCGTTTGGGAATCGGACGCTCGACGCTCTATCGCAAGCTCCGCGAATACGGGCTCGAAGAGAAGGCGGCCGCCGAAGGATGAATTAGATGACGATGTGGATGGTGATCGCACTTGTCGCGTATGTCGCCATCAACATCGTCACCTTCGTCGTCTATCGTCTCGATAAGAAGCGAGCGGAGCGCGAACGCCAGCGTCTACCCGAATGGCATTTGCTTCTGCTGGCGTTTGCCGGCGGTGCGCTCGGCGCGGTGCTGGCCCAGCAGATCTTTCGCCATAAGACGCGCAAGCAGCCGTTCCGGGCGTTGCTGATCCTCGCGGTGATCCTCAATATTGCTTTCGCGGCTTGGGTGCTTTCGCCCGAGGTGCGGGCGTATCTGATCGCGTTGATCTTCGGCTGAACAAGTCAGTACGGCGCGATCAAGCGCACCCAAAGCCCGTATTCGTCCTCGCCCAATTCGCCTTCAACGAATCCTTGAGCTTCGTAGAAGTCACGTGCGTGCCTGTTGCTGTGTTGGCACTTCAGGTTGAGCTTGTCCGGTGCTCGCTGAATGGCTTTGTGGAGCAGGGATGACCCAATCCCATGTCGATGATGCGCCGGGTCGACGTACAGGTGATGCAGGAACGACTCCGCTAGGTAGATTGACGCGAAGCCGCAAACCCGATCGCTCAGCACCGCGACGATGACGGCCTCGCCCTTCGTTTCCATTGCGAACTCAGCAACGCCGATGGTTCGGGGAGAGACCGAGAAGGCGTCCGTCCATGCCGCCTCAAAGATCGCCGCACAGGCGGGATGATCCTGCGGCTCGATATCGCGGATAATGATCACGTGTCGTCGCGCGGGGTACGCGCCGGCCGGTTCTTCCAGCCCAGCGGCTTCTTCGTCGTCAGCCCTTTGCGCTTCTTGCCGCGGGCTTTGGCAGCGATCTCTTTGAGCTTCACGGTTTGTAGCGTGGAGAGCGCGTCGTCCTTCTTGCCTTTGCTGAGATCGGCGAAGGCGCTGCCGTACTTCTCCAGCCGCTTATCGACCTCAGTGAGAAACTCGTTCTCCCACTGTGAATAGTCGACGGCGCCTTCGCCAGGTTTCACTTCGCCGGTCTCAGGGTCGATCGTCTCCGGCGCACTGCCTTTGGCGGCGAGCTTGCGGATGATCCGCAGCGCCTTGCGCGTCTGTTTGCGATCGACTTCGCGGGGCATTGTAGGGACTAGGTTCTAGGAGCTGGGGGCTAGGGGCGCAAATCAAGTCGCGCCGCCCCAGCCCCAAACACCCAGTCCCTAGTCCCTAAATCTCGCCCAGCGCGTGCAGATAGAGCTCTTTGATCTGCTCTTGCTCTTCGCGCTCTTGGCGGTCCTGCTTGCGGAAGCGGATCACTTGGCGGAGCACCTTCGAGTCAAAGCCAGTCGCCTTGGCTTCGGCGTAGCTTTCTTTGATGTCGTCGCTGATCGACTTCTTCTCTTCTTCGAGGCGTTCGATGCGCGCGACGAGCTGGCGCAATTTTTCTTGCGCGCTTTGCGTCAGCGACTGCGTCGCGACTACGTTGTCGGTTCCACCAAAGTCCGCCATCAGCCCACCTGTTTGTTTCGAGAATCGAATCGTTAAGTGAGGCTAGTCCCGCGCGGCGGCTGACGTCATCTCGTTGACACGCCGAATCGCGGTGATGACCAGATCTGTCCTCAGCCGGTGCGGCATATGCCCTGTGTCCGGCGCTATCACGAGTTCGGCGGCAGGCATGTCCACAGCCAATGCGCGGGCGTGACGCTTTGGCGAAACGATCTTGTCCTTGTCGGCGGTGATGATGATCGTGGGTGTGAGTATCTCCGCGTAGCGCGGCTGCTGCGCGCCGAACTCCACGTTCGATGCACACACATCGTAGGCGCTCGCGCGGAAGGCCCGCGGCCGGAAGATCAGCGGCACGCCCGCAACGTCGAGATAGTTCACAGGCACAGGCGCCGGCCAGAAATTGTTGGCGACGCTCTGCGGACTAAGCGGCGGCCCAAGCCACGGAATGATGAGATTGCAGAACAGCGCGCCGATGATCGGCGTCGCCGAAAGCCGCGCCCACCAAGCCGGCTTCCACGGATAGGGATTGCACGCGGGCGCGACCAGCACGAGGCCGTTGACGAGATGCGGATATTCGAGCGCAAGGCGTAGCGCCACTGCGGCGCCAAGCGAGTGCGCAACGACGATGGCCGGACCTTCGCCGCTCTGTTCGAGCACGCGCGCGGCAGCCTTGGCTTGTGAAGCCATCGTGTGGCCGTCGCGCTTGGCGCGCGTGGAGTGACCCATCCCAGGCCGGTCGTACGCGATCACGCGGTGAAGAGGAGAGAACTCGTCAGCCAGCGGCCCCCAGAGCTCGAGCAAGTTTGAACTCGCCCCATGGATGAGCAGCATGCGCGGCGCGCCTTCAACACCAGCTTCGCGTAGGTGCAGGCGGATGCCGTCGGCGTCTATGAAGCGGCCGCTTGGCGGGAAGCGCTCG
Organism: Hyphomonadaceae bacterium; assembly: GCA_041398305.1. Lineage (GTDB taxonomy): Bacteria > Pseudomonadota > Alphaproteobacteria > Caulobacterales > Aquidulcibacteraceae > Vitreimonas. The sequence continues at coordinate 132,974 of JAWKUZ010000006.1, read as the reverse complement.
TTGGTGCGGCGGATGTAGCTATTGGTGTTGGCCGCCAATGCGTAGGCGGCGAGTGCGATCGCGGCGGCGAGGGCCGCCAGCCAAAGCATCATGCGTCGCGACCGTCGACACGCGGTTCGAGGCGGCGCACGCCCTGGATCGCAATCTCATAGTTGGGATGGATCACCAGCGCCGCACGGAAAGCTTCGAGCGCCGGGCGTTGCTGCCCCAGCTCTTCGTAAATCATGCCGAGTGCGGCGAGCGCCGCGAAGTGGCGCGGCTCACGTTTCAGCGTTTCCTGAATCGCGGCGATCGCGCCCGGATAGTCATCGATCGAGTAGTAAAGATTGGCGCGGCGGTTCCAGGGCTCGGCGTAGTCCGGCGCAAGATCTGAGGCTTGATCGAGGAAGCGTTCGGCAAGCTCAGCGTCGCCGACGTCCTCGGCTGCATTGGCGCGTTCCAGGAGGATGTTCACGGTCGGCGAGCCGCTATCGGCCCAGCGCGCCCAGATCGCCCGTTCAATCGGCGTCGCCTGCTGCTGATCCTCTGCCTGCTCCAGCTGCGAGAACAGCGCGTCGAGTTCTGGATCGGCGCGCGTGGGCGCGGACGAGCCAGCGTTGCACGCGGCAAGCGTCAGGGCAGCGGCGAGGGCAATAAACAATCGGCGCATAGGAACGAGATGAATCGGATTCATCTTACCTGAAATTCACAACGCCCGCGAGGGCTTCGCGGGCGCCTGTGAGCTTCAATTGGGGCCTAATTCAGCCCTGCTTGGCCTTATACCGGGGATCAACTTTGTTGATCACGTAAACCCGGCCCTTGCGGCGCACGACCCGGCAAGCCCGGTGGCGAGCTTTGAGTGACTTGAGCGACGACTTGACTTTCATGGCCGTAATTCCGGGGCGAAATGGAAGCGGGGCTTCTAAGGGGGCCTCAGACGTAAGTCAACGTGGGGACGTTGCTGTGGCCCCCGACGCACCCTAAGGGCGTTGGTGGCTGATGAATAAGGGGTACCTGAAGATGGCGCGAGCCTTGATCCTAGCCGCGGCGGTTTCGCTGGCGATTGCCTGCGGCCCCTCCGCCGGCATCGCCCAGACGCCCCAGCCGCCCAGCTTCCAGCCGTCCGGGAACCAGGCCTTCGACGAGTGGCGCGACGATTTCGCCCGCCGCGCGGTGCAGCGGGGGCGGGACCCCGCCGTTTTGGGGCGGCTGCTGGCCGGCATCACGCCAGATGAGCGCGTGATCGAGCTTGACCAGCGCCAGCCGGAATTTGTCAGCCCGGTCTGGGACTATGTCACCAACCGCGTCACCGAGAACCGCATCAGCTCCGGGCGCGCGCTCAAAGCCTCGATCGGCCCGACGCTCGACGCCGTCGAAGCGCGCTACGGCGTGCCGACCGGCATCATCCTCGGCATCTGGGGGCTTGAGAGCAATTACGGCGAAGCCGCGCTCAACTGGGATGCGCAGACCGCGCTCGCGACGCTCGCCTACGAGGGCCGCCGCCGCGAGCAATTCGAAGGCTATCTGCTTGCGCTCGCTGAGTTGGTTGAGCGCGATCTGGCTTCTCAGGCGCAGCTGCGCTCTTCGTGGGCGGGTGCACTTGGGCAGCCGCAATTCATGCCCGACGTCTATCTGACCACCGCCGTCGATTGGGACGGCGATGGCCATCGCGACATCTGGAACAACCGCGGCGACGTTGCTGCTTCGATCGGAAACTATCTGCAGGATCGCGGATGGCGCCGCGGCGAGCCGGTGTTCGAGGAAGTGCGCTTGCCGGATGGCTTCGACTACGCGCTCGCTGACGGGACGATGCGGCCGATCGCTGATTGGGCGCAACGCGGCGTGCGCCGCATCGACGGCGTCGCTTGGGAGAGCACCAACTTGCAGGCGCAATTGTTCTTGCCAGCTGGCGCCAGCGGCCCAGCATTGATGCTCTATTACAATTTCGGCGTGATCCGCCGTTACAACAATTCCGATCGCTACGCGCTTGTCGTGGCGCTGCTGGCGCGCGCCTTTGATGGCCGCAGTGGACTGGTGTCGGATTGGCCACGCTCGGCGGGTTCGCTCAATCGCGAACAGATTCTCGAACTGCAAACGCTGCTGAATGGCTTGGGCTACAACTCCGGTAATCCGGACGGCTTGTTCGGTTCGGCGACACGCGCAGCTGTGCGCCAATATCAAGCCGCCCAAAGCTTGCCAGCGGATGGCTTCCCAACGGCCGCGCTGCTCAACCGCATCCGTTCAAGCGCTGGCATCTCCGCGCCGGAGCCGGCGCGGGCGCCGCGCGGTCTTCAGCGCAACGGCATTCGCGAGTTGCAGCGTCTGCTCAATCGCATGGGCTATAGCGCCGGGCGAGCCGACGGCGTTATTGGCTCACGCACGCGCGATGCGATCCGCGCATTCGAGCGCGCACAAGGCATGGAAGTACGCGGGCGCGCGACCGACGTTGTGCTTGAGCGTGCGCGCGACGCAGCGCGTTAGCGCTCGAGAACGCGGCAGGACATGTCGATCAGCGGGGCGAGGTCGATGAGCATTTGGCCGACGACTTGGATTTCTTGGGCTGAGTAGCCATCGCTGATCATGCGCCGAATTTCGGCGTTCATGGCTGCCTGATTGCCTGTATGCGGCGCGAAGCGGCGCATGATCTCGTACTGACGATCGTTCATGCGGCCGGAGATGACGCCGGCGCCGCAGGCGCAAGTTGGTTCTGGCACTGAAAGATGCGCGCCGTTGCGTATGCACATACTGACGAAAGCCTGCGTACCACCGCCGCGATCGTATGATTGCGCGAAGCTTGGCGTCGCCAGCGACATCGCGGCGATTGTGACAATTGCGAGTATGCGCATGGCCGTCCCCCAACTATTCATCCGCAGTGAGCGGGTGGGAATGCTGGGTGTCAAGACGGCGTTGTGGGTTCCGTCGGCGGCGGTTCGAGCGTGACTGCATCGCGAAGCCGGCGGCTGCGCAGTGCGAAGATCACCATGGAAACCAGCAAAGCGAAAGTGATGATCAGCGGCGCATTCATGCCGACAGTTTCATAGACGACGCCGCCGATCAGCGGTGAGAACACAAAGCCCGCGCCGTTTGCGGCCACGACCAGCCCCGCTGCCGCGCCTTGTTCCTCCGGGCGCACCGCAACCGAGGCGCCGCCTGCAAAGCCTGGACGCGCCAGACCGGCGCCTAAACCCTGTACGGCTTGCGCGACGAGCAGCGCCGGCAGCGAATTCGCGATGATCTGCACGCCGACGCCTAACGCTAACAAGCCCGCGCCCCACGCCATGAGACCGCGCGAGTCGAGTCTAAGTCGTGGAAGGATCGCCATCTGGGTCGCCAGCAGCGCGAGTGCGCTTACCATGAAGCCTGCGGCGATGAGGCCATTGCCCTCGACGCCGCTTGCGCCAAGCCGGTCCATCGTGAAGAGGCCGAACACCTGTACGGTCACGCCGGCGACAATCGACAGTCCGAAGCCGAAGATCAGGTACGCGCTGAGGCGCCGGTCGCTAATAAGTGCAAGAGACTCGCGCCAATCACCGCGCGGACGCGCGGTTTGCGGCGGCGTGTTTTCCGGCAGGAAACGCCAGATCGCGAACGAGGCTGTTGCCGCAAGCGCCGCGACCAACCAAATCGGAAACACCAATCCGAACACCGTCGCCAGCGCCGAGCAAATGCCGGGTCCAAAAGCTTGGCCGAGCGCGAATGCGGCGGTGAGGCTCGCCAAGTGCTCTGTGCGCTCCATGCGTGTCGTGCGGTCGGCGATATAGGCTTGCGCCGAGGGCGATGAAGCGGAGCCGAATGCGCCGAAGATCGCGCGCGCCAGCATGAGCCAAACGAAAAGCCAAAACCCGGCAAGGATCCCGCCCAGGCCGAGCATGACGACGAACCCGAACGACGCCATCGAGACGGCATAGGCAGCGAGCCCGAACGCTGCGATGGGTCTGCGGCCCTTGCGATCGGAGAGGCGACCCCAACCCGGGCTCATCAGCACCCAAAGCAGCGCCGAGAGAGAGAAGATCCAGCCGACGCTGGAATCCGGCAGGCGCAGCTCGCGCACCAGCGGCGGCGCGACCGCGAGCAGCATCGAATTGCCGGCGCCGATCACCAGCAAGCACAAGAACAGCAAACGGAATTGCCGGTTGCGCCCAATCGGCGCGTTGGGATGGGCGTGCGATGGTTCGGGAAGAGGCGGGTGGGTATCTGGCATCGAGGCGGCCGCCTCGCTTACGCCGAAACGGCCGCGCAGGGGAAGGGCGTCCGCGACGCTTACGTTGGGCGAGCCGGAATTGTGAGGCCGCGCTGAACCGCAGGCCGCGCTAGTGCGCGTTCGAGCCACGCCGGCACGTTCTTCAGCGTGTCGAACTCGACCAACTCACGCGCGCCGTAATAGCCGATCAAATTGCGCACAGGGCCCAGCATGCCAATGTCGGCGATCGTGTACTCATCGCCCATGATCCATTCGCGGCCCTCAAGCCGCTGATCCATCACGTCGAGCAGGCGTTTGCTTTCGACACGATAGCGGTCAAGCGGACGCGGATCCTCGATCTCGCGGCCTTCGAACTTCTTGAAATAGCCGAGCTGCCCGAAGAGCGGCCCGACGCCGGCCGCCTGGAAGAAGAGCCATTGGATTGTCTCGTAGCGGCGCGCGGGATCGCTTGGCAGCAGCCGTCCGGTCTTTTCCGCGAGGTAGAACAGGATGGCGCCGGACTCAAACAGCGGCAGCGGCTTTTCGTCCGGGCCGTTCGGATCGATGAGCGCGGGTATCTTTGCGTACGGGTTGAGCGAGCGAAACTCTGCCGTCTTCTGATCGGCTACGCCAAAATCGACATAGTGCGCCTCATAAGGCAGGCCGAGCTCTTCCAGCGCGATCGACGCTTTGACGCCGTTCGGCGTCGTCAGCGAGTAAAGTTGGATGCGATCCGGATGCCGCGCCGGCCAGCGTTTGGTGATGGGAAAGTCGGAGAGCAATGTCATCCGGCGCATATAGGGTGCGCCCAGTCTTTCGGTAGTCGCAGAATGCTTCAGTCACTCCGAGCGCGCGGAGAGCGCTCTGGAATGGCGAACGACCGCTTTTCGCCGAAAGCAGACGTTCGCCTACCCCCCACCGATGATGAAGTCCGCGCTGGTGAGCGCGAGCCCTGGCGCCAGCGTGGCGAAGAGGATGGCCGCGCCTGCGCCATTGCCGTCGGCGTCGAAGAAGAGCTGGCCGGTGGCGCTGTTGTAGAGATGCGGTCGTCGGCGTCGGCGGCGGCTGCGCCGATGACGAAGGCGTTGGCATCGAGCGCGCCGGTGCTCAGGCCGGTGTACACCGCGTGCTCAACTCGATGGTGTCGTCGGCGACGTTAAAGCCGATGATGGCGTCGACATTGCCACGCCGATGGCGGTCGAACACATAGGTGTCGGCGTGCAGACCGCCACCGGCGATATCGGCGCCAAGCCCGCCATCGAGACGGTCGTCGAGGCCGTAGAAGGGTGTTGGTAGCCATCGTTGCCGATGACGATGTTGTTCAAGGCATTGCCGGCGCCGTTGAGGAAGGTGTTGGCGCCGCCGGTGGCAGGCGTCCAGGTTCGAGATTGGCGGTGAGGTTGCGGGTCACCGACGAGATCACCGTATCGATGCCGCCAAGCGCCGAAGTTTCAGACGTCACGTCGCCGAGCATTGTCGACGATGTAGGTGTCATTGCCATTGCCGCCGAACATCTGGTCAGCGCCTGCACTCCTCATCCAAGATATCAGCGCCGTCAAAGCCATAAAGGCGATTGGCGCGGCGTTGCCGGTCAAGGCGTTGTCGAGGATGTTGCCATAGGCATTGGCGGCTGACCCCATCAGGATCAGGTTTTCGAAATTGGCGTTCAGATTGCGGCTGATCCAGCTCTCGACCGTATCGATGCCGCCGGCGGGGCCGGCCGCACCTTCGACGGTGATGTCGCCGGCATTGTCGACGACATAATAATCGTTGCCGGCTGCGCCGAAACATGGTGTCGGGCATGCGCCGCCATTCAGAATATCATTGCCGTCGTAGCCATAGAGAATGTTGTTGCCACGCATTGCCGGTGATGGTGTTCAAGCTGTTGCCCGACGCGGTCAGATTGGCGGAGCCGGTCAGCGTCAGGTTTTCGATATGGGCGGTCAGATTGCGGCTGACCGAGGAGATCACCATATCGATACCGCCAGAGGGCTGAGACTTCCGTCGTCTGATCGCCGGCATGGTCAACATAATAGGTGTCGTCGCCATTGCCGCCGAACATGTTGTCGAGCGCCTGCGCCGCCATCGAGAATGTCGTTGCCGTCAAAGCCGTTCAGCTGATTGGCGGCGCTATTTGCCGGTGATGGTGTTGTTCAACACATTGCCGAAGCCATTGATCGCTGCGACGCCGGTCAGGATGAGGTTTTCGATATTAGCGTTGAGCGTGCGCGTCACCGACGATTGCACCGTGTCCGTACCGCCAAGCGCCGAGGTTTCACTCGTCACATCGCCAGCGTTGTCGACAATGTATGTATCGTCACCATCGCCGCCGATCATCATATCGGCGCCGGCGCCGCCAATGAGTTCGTCGTCGCCTCCACCGCCGTCGATTGTGTCGTTGCCAGCTCGGCCTTCCAAAACGTTTGCGGCTCCATCACCGAGCATTGTGTCAGCCGCGTCGCCCGCAATGAAGTGTTCGAAGCCTGAAATCGTATCGACGCCGCCATTGACGCCCGTCACCGTACCGGCTGCGAGATTGATCGTCAGGGCTCCGCTGGTGTTGTTGTACTGGAGAGTATCGAAACCGGCGCCGCCATTGAGTGTATTGTTCTGCGCTGGCGTTCCAGGATCGCGCGCTGTTGAGACCACGAGGTCATCGCCGTCTTCGCCATAGACGAGATCATTGCCCTCGCTGTCCAGTATGTGATCGTCGCCAGCGCCGCCCCAAGCGATGTCGTCGCCGTCGAGGCCTTGAAGGTGGTCATTGCCGTCGCCGCCATAGAGGGTATCGGCGCCGCCTGAGGCGCGGAGGAAGTCATCGCCGCCGAGGCCTTCCAAGTTATCGTTGCCCTCAAAGCCCAATAAATCGTTGTCGGCCGCATCGCCGATGAGGGTGTCGTCGCCGTCGCTTCCCCAGACGTTCTCAACGCCGGCTATCGTGTCGCTGACGCCGCCATGTGTTGCGATGTTGAGTGTGAGATCGACATAGACCGTGGCGTTGCCAACGCCTGAGCCCACCGACCAACCACGATAGTTCAGCGTGTCGCTGCCGTCGCCGCCATCGAGGATGTTGACGCCATCGCCTGGGATAATCTCATCGTCTCCCGCGCCGCCGATGATCGTGTCATTGCCGGCGTGACCGACGAGTTGGTCATCCCCGTCACCACCATCAAGTGTGTCGTCGCCGCCAAAGCCCTCGAGAGTGTCATGACCGCCGTCGCCGGTTAGCACGTTTCCAGCATCGTTTCCGGTGATGCTGTTGTTGAGCGCATTGCCGAAGCCGGAGACCGCGGTACCTGTGAGGGTCAGGTATTCGACCGCCGCCCCGAGCTGGTAATCGAACGAGGCGATGACGCGGTCGAATCCGGCGTTCGTGGCCTCGATGACGATGTCGCCGACATTGTCGAGCGTATAGGTATCGTTGCCGAGGCCGCCGATGAGAATGTCCGCGCCGCCGCCGCCATCAAGGGTGTCGTTGCCGTCGCCGCCGGCCAAGACGTTGTCAGCTGCGTCGCCTGTGAGACGGTCGTTGAAGTCGCCGCCTTCGACCATCTCAATGCCGCTCAGCGTGTCGGAGCCGCCTGTGTTGGTTGACTGTGCGCCGGTAAGCGCGAGCGAGACGGTGATATTCCCGGTCGCATCGTAATAAGAGACAAGGTCGATGCCGGCGCCGCCCGCGATGATATCGTTGCCGCCGATGCCTGGCGCGAGGATATCGTCGCCATCGCCGCCGTTCAGCGTGTCATTGCCGCCTTCGCCTTCGAGGATATCGTTGCCGCCATCACCGAAGAGTATATCGGCGCCATTGTCGCCGGCTGCTTCATCGTCGAGCGCGCCGCCGTGCCACTCATCATTGCCAGTGGAGCCAATAAACAGATCTTCGCCGTCGCCGAGCCGCGTCGGCAGAGCGATGAGGTCGGCGACAGAGAAACCAAGACCACCAAACGAATTGAAATAGTGGGTCGTGAACTGCGTCGCGTCCGAGAGCAGGATCGCGCTGACCACACCGCTCGGCGGCGCATTTCCGGCGTTTGGCGTGAACAACGCGCTCGTCGGTTGGAAGGTAATTATCGAAACGCCCTGAACCGGCGTTATGAGCTGGATCTTCCACTGGCCCGCCGTGTTGGTGAGGACAGTGTAGTTTGCCGGATCAGACAGGAGCGCGAGAAAATTCAACGCGCCCGACGATGACGTCGGGTCGAAGGTGTACGGACCTCTGAACTGGCTGACGGCCATGCTTTCCCCCAGCCTTCTACCCTAGGGGTGCGATCTTGGTTTCACAATCCCGCGGCACATGGAGGCCGTGCATGGCCGCCTCTTCTGGGAAATGTCGGACCTGATCCTGGCGTCCAACAATTGCGTGAACGACGAAGATCGGCCCGAGAAATCCGGAACGCATCACCGATGAATGGGCCAAAAGCCGACGTTTCGGCTTTCGCCTGCTCTTGGCCTCGTGCGCGCTCTACGCGTTCACGGCGCTCATGCCGCGTTCGTTGTATCGCTGACCTTGCACGCGCGCGGCCAACGTTTCGAGGCGTTGGAGTTCGTCTGCGGCAAAGCTGATATCCGCCGCGGCCAGATTGCTCTCAAGATTTGCGAGCTTCGTCGTGCCGGGAATGCTGACGATGTGATCTCCACGGGAGAGGACCCACGCGAGCGCCACTTGACCCGCCTTGACCTTCTTCGCCTGCGCAAGCGCCTCGATTTCAGAAACGAGCGCCAAGTTGGCGTCCAACGCCTCACCGGCAAAGCGTGGCGCCATCACTGCGCGGAAATCGGGGCCGTTCGGCTTCCAGTCCTTGCCGAATGATCCCGTCAGCAATCCGCGCCCAAGTGGTGAGTACGCGACAAACGTCGCCCCGAGCTCTTTGCAGGCGGGGATCACATCGGCTTCGTAGTCGCGCGTGAACAGCGAATACTCAGATTGGACTGCCGCAATCGGATGCACGCCGTGGGCCGTGCGCAAGGTTTCGATGTTGACCTCCGATAGTCCGATCGAGCGAACCTTTCCTTCCTTCACCAGCTTCGCCATCGCCTCGACGGACACCTCTATCGGCGTCGCAGGATCTTTGCGGTGCAGGTAGTAGAGATCGATGTAATCGGTGCGCAGGTAACGGAGTGAATTCTCGACCGCTCGGCGTAAGTTTTTCTCGGACCCATCTACGCCCGCGGGCAGTTTCGTGACGGGGTCGGCGGTCGGCCCCCATTTTGTTGCAATGAACACTTTGTCCCGGCGATCATGAAACGCCGCGCCGAGCAATTCTTCGTTCGCGCCAAAGCCATACATTTCCGCCGTATCGAAGTGATCGACGCCTCGGTCGATAGCGGCGTGGAGGAGGGCAACTCCGTCGTTCACGGCCATCGGCGCTCCGTAGTACGCGGACATGCCCATGCACCCCAGGCCAATGGCATTGATCTCGCGACCTGCAATCTTACGACGGATCATGGCGCTCTCTCCCTACGATTTTCTGTCGGCGACCTTACCCAGGACCCGAAGTCTGCTCAACGCTGCCCTCGCGTTAAATTCTGCGAGTGGCCAGCGTTCGGTGTTCTGAAAATCAGAAAGCGAAGTCATTCAATGCATATCGGGAGCGCAGTGTTCGGAAGCGGCAAGGTCCGACGAAACGAGCGTCTGCTTCGCCGAGCACGCGCGCTAGCTCTCAACCGCTTTCTGGGCGCGCCAGATTTGTAGGCAATGACTCCAGGACTCAGAGGTTGAAGCCGCGAAGGCTTCCCTCTGACCCGCGTAGTCAGACAACACTGCAGACGCGTCTAGGTCGCATTGCCAACCTGAGGTGACCGCCCGCCGGAGATAGTCCAGCCTAGGTTGGCAAACAAAGTCGAAGAACGACCGCCTATCGCTTTCGCTCATATGACCAGTGCTCACCGGGCTTTGAATCTCCTCAATCTCTGCGGGCCGCGGCGCGAGCGCGCTAAGTTCGGATGCAATCGCCTGACCATGATATCGGTTGGAAACCCCAGGGACGTTTTCCGTCGCTACCTTGAGCGTCCGATAGAACGCATTGGGCGGAGCTTGTTCCAGCTTGGCATCGTCGCAGGTTCTAACAAGCAATGCGCCGCCCTCGGCCACACGATCCCACAGACGCTGAAGAAACTTCGCCGGGATCGCCGCGTGGTGGGCGACATATGACGCCCAAACCAAATCATAGCCTGCGCCGACGTCGTCGACCTCAATATCCGCTGTACGATACTCAATGTTGGGGTAGCCGAATTGCGCCCCGGCAAGGGTTGCGCATTCGGCATCCTTGTCGATTGCGTGCACCTGGAAACGTGCATCGCCGCCAAAGCGTGATCCTGTAACTAGGCCCGAGCCGAAACCAACATCAAGAACGCGAAGAGGCAGAGAGCGTCCCGCTCGCGACGCGGCGCCGACCGCGCGCGATATACACTCAAGGTCTCCCGCCTCGGTCAGAGAGGCTTGGAAGTGTAGCCGTTGGACATCGCTTGTAGCTCGATAACTACTCATCGCCTCGCCAACTCGCTCGACAGCGTCGTCACGACAACACCATGATCGGTCAGAGCGGGTTCATCTCCAGTGGGTTTGAACCCACAACGGGCCAAAGAGCGTATTCGATGAGGATTGGAGGTGACGACCGCCAATGTCCGCGCTCCGCGTGATGCGGCGATACGCTTTCGCACCTGATCCAGGCGGCGAGCGAGCCCACGTCCTCGGTATTGAGGATGCACTACGAGGCGACTGAAGAATGCGAAAGGTCCCTGGCGGTCGGTCAGAGACCGTCCAAATAGCTTGCCGTAGGGCGCGCTCGCCAGCGTTGCATGCAGCGTTAGCCTTGCCGCCGCAACGATCCGATCCTGATGAATGGCGGCCACTTGTATCGCGGACGCGACGTCGTGCTCGTCGCGCCAGCGATCGTTTTTGAAGAACGGTTGCTCTCCGAGTCGGCTGTACCAAACTTCATGGCGCAGCCGAAAAATTTCGTCGAGGCGCGCTCGGTCCGCGATGCGGCGCAGACGGCCAATGCGCGCCGTTTTCTGGTGCATCCCTGACTCCGCCCGCCGATCCATCACTAGTTATGCTTGGTAGCAAGCAAGAGCGGCACAAGCCAAGTCGTCATGGACCGCCTCTCGCCACAGCGCGAACCGCCAGATCCATCGCGCCCAATCCCCGCTTTCCTCCAGCAGAACTCAGTCTTTCCAACGCAAATCCCAAAATCAATCCTACAGCCCCGCGGCGCCCTTAAGCTGACGCGCCATGTCGATCACCGAAACTAAACCCGCCACCATCGCCAATCTCTGGCAGCGCTTGCGCGCGATGATGGTGCGCGCGAGCGACATCGTCGGCGCGCTGCCAGCGCTCGCCATCCTCGCTTCGCTGAGCCGTCGCCGTCACCGCGAGATCGCGTCGGCTATCACGCGCATCGAAGCGATCGCGCGCAAACTGATCTTGGTCGCGGCAGCGGATCTGCACCGCGCCGAACACAACGCCGCAAAGCCCGCATCGTCTCCGCTCTTCGAGGTCGTAACATCGCCGCGCGTGTCGAACGGCGAGCGTGTGCGAGCACACGCTCGCGTCGCTTTAGATCCAATGCAGCCCGAAACCTGGCGCGTCCGTTTCAAGCTTGCGCCGCCGCGTGATCCGGGTGCAGTCCCGGAGAGTAGGGCGCCGCGCATCCGCGCGCTTTGGGGGCCGACACCTGCGCCGCCGAAACGCGCCGCGCCTCAGCCACAGGAGCCTACGCCCGCGCCTATGCGCCTTGCTCTCCGCTTCGAAGCGCTGCGGCGCGTCATCGTCGATCCCGCGCCCTACGCACGGCGCTTGGCGCGCATCTTACCGCGCCTCTGCCGGCGATTTTCCTTCGCCGCCGAGCGCTACGCCGTCGCCATCGGGCGTCCTTACGCCGGCGACGAGGGTGATCCGCGTTTGATGGTTGAAGCCATAGCGCTCGCGATGATGGCGGCGCCCGTCTTCGTCAATTCGAGTTGACGTTTGCTAACGCGCATTAGCCTTTCCAATCATCAACCGAAACGGCGCGTTAAGCGCGTTCGGGCATAAGGCGCTGTCGGCAGAACGCCCTCCAGGTAAACGCGCGCTAACCATGTTTCCAATTATCGGCCTCGTTGTTGTTTTCGGTATGGTGTTCGGGGGCTTCATGCTCGCGGGCGGCCACTTCGAAGTCATTATCGAAGCTGCGCCGATGGAATTCATGATGATCTTCGGCGCCGCTGTCGGCGCGCTGATCATTTCAAACGACATGAACGGCCTCAAAGGCGTCATGGGCGGCTTCGGCCAAGTCATGTCGGGCCCCAAGTGGGGCAAGAAGGATTATGGCGATCTGCTCGCGCTGCTCTTCCAGCTGACCAAGCTGATGAAGACCAAAGGCGTCGTGGCGCTCGAACCGCACATCGAAAAGCCGGAAGAGAGCACGATCTTCCAGAAGTACCCGAAGATCCTCAAAGACCATCACGTCACGCACTTCATCTGCGACACGCTACGCATGATGACGATGAACCTCGACGATCCGCATCAGGTCGAGGACGCGATGGAAAAGCAGCTCGAAAAGCATCACCACGAAGCGATGCACCCCGCTCACGCGCTCCAGGGCATGGCCGACGGCTTGCCGGCGCTCGGGATTGTTGCGGCCGTGTTAGGTATCGTGAAGACGATGGGCGCGATCAACGAGCCGCCGGAAATTCTCGGCCTCATGATCGGTAAGGCGCTCGTCGGAACATTCCTCGGCGTGTTCCTCGCCTACGGCATCGTCGGCCCGATGGCGTCGCGCCTGAACGCGGTGATCGAGCACGACGCGCAGTTCTACAAAATTATTCGTGACGTGCTCGTGGCGCACTTGCACGGCAACGCGGCGCAGGTCTCTGTAGAGATTGGACGCGGCTCGGTGCCGAGTTCGCTGCAGCCGAGCTTCGCGCAGCTTGAAGAAGCGCTGGCGGCGGCAGCCGAAGGCTAGAGCAGTAATGACTCCAATGCGGCGAGCTATGCAGATATGCATGAGCCGCTCGCGCTCTGACGCTTGCCTTCCTGGTTAATCCTTGGCATGGAGTCGCCTCCCGCGTTGGGGGTAGACCCTGACGCTGAGACGAGGGGTAGTACCTATGACTAAGTTCAAGTTGGGCATGGCCGCTGCTGCTGCTGCTGTTCTCGCCTTCGGCGTCGCGGCCTGTGGCCAAACGACGGCGACGACGGAAGAAGCTCCGGCCACGACCGAAGAAGTGACGGAAGCTCCGGCTGAACCGGCGGCTGACGCTGCTGCGACGACGGACGAAGCCGCGACGACGGAAGCTCCGGCGACGACCACGCCGTAATCTACGTTTCGACGTAGTTTTCGCGATGAGCCGCCCGAAAGGGCGGCTCATTTGCGTTATAGGGCCGCCCATGCCGCGTTTGCCGCCTGCGCCGGATCTTGAGTGGAGTGAGGATGGCGCCTCGCTCAGGGCGGTCGCCTTCGACGACGTTTACTTTTCCAAGGACGGAGGCCTCGCGGAGGCCGAAGCCGTGTTCCTGAGTGGAACCGGATTGCCGGAAGCGTTCAAAAATAGGGATCGTTTCGCCCTGTGCGAGCTGGGTTTCGGCACAGGTTTGAACGTCCTGGCCGTTTGGAGCGCCTGGAAAAAGACACGTTCACCCCATGCGCAATTGCATATCTCGACCATCGAGTCATTCCCTCTGGCAAGGGCTGATGCCGCGCGGGTTTTGTCCCACTTTTCAGAGATTTCCGAGCTCTCCGAGAAGCTTCTCGCGCGGTGGCCGGTACGGACTTATGCGCCGCAACGGCTCTGGTTCCCCGAAGATGGACTTTCTCTGACTTTGTTCACGGGCGAGGCGGAGCAGGTACTCACGGGCCTCACCGGCCAATTCGACGCCTGGTTCTTGGACGGCTTCGCGCCCGCGCGAAATCCCGGCATGTGGTCGCCCGAGCTGATGCGGCAGATTGCCCGGCTCAGCGCTCCAGGCGCGCGGGCCGCCACATTCACGGTAGCGGGGGACGTCAGGCGGGGCCTCGAGGCTGTCGGCTTCGAGGTCGAGAAGAAGCCGGGCTTTGGAAAAAAGCGCGAGCGCCTGGAAGCGCGATACGCGGGTTCACCGGTGTCAGCGCCACCCGCGATTTATCCCTATGGCGGCGTGCAGCCAAAGCGGGTTGTCGTTCTTGGGGCGGGCATTGCCGGCGCGAGCGTGGCGCAGGCGCTGACCCGGCGGGACGTCGAGGTGGTTGTGCTCGATGCGGCGCGGGAGCTTGGCGCGGGCGCTAGCGGCAATCCTGCGGGCTTGGTGATGCCGCGGCTCGATCGGGGCGGCGTGCTGAGCGAAGTTTATCTCGCAGCGTACCTGCGCGCCGTGGCCTGTTACCAGCAGCTCGAGGTACTCGACGCCTGCGGCGTTGAGCAACGCGCTCCCGATGGCGGCGATGCGGCGCTGGAAGACTTGCTGAACGATCCGCCGCTGCCGGCGGATTGGTTCACGCGTTTACCGAACAGCGCAGCGCTACATCCAAGAGCTGGCGTCGTGACGCCACAAACCGCGATTAAACGCATGCTCCAAGGGTCATCGTTGATCCTTGAATCGCCCGTCCAGCGCTTGGATCGCGACGGCGAAGGTTGGATGGTCTTCGCTCCCGACGGACGCGCGCTGGTGAAAGCAGATGCAGTGGTGCTCGCGTGCGGTGCGGCCCTGACGCAGTTCGCGCCAGCGTCATTTCTGCCGCTCGCGCTCTCGCACGGGCAAATCGAGTGGGGCCGAGGCCCGAGTCCTCAACACGCAATCACGCGGGGAAGCTATGTCGCGCCATTCGATGGCGGCGTGCTGTTCGGTGCGACTTTCGACAGGGAGCAAGCGCCTGACATCAATGACGCACGCGGTCGAAATCTCGCGGCGCTGCACGACCTTACGCCAAACATCGCAGCAAGCATCGATGAAAGCTCACTGCACTCGCGCGCGTCCGTGCGCGCAACGACCCCGGATCGCGCGCCAATCGCGGGCCTGTTGCCGGACGCGCAAGCATGGTTAGCGCAGTACGCTGATCTCGCGCACGGACGCAGAGTTCAAACTGAAGCACCTCCGCCTGCGCACGACGGTGTTTACGTTATCGGCGGATTAGGCGCGCGCGGCTTAACGCTCGCGCCCTTGCTTGGCGAAGTTCTCGCCGGTGAAATGTGCAATGAACCTGGGCTGTTAAGTCAGCTCGCGCGCGACGCGATTCATCCGGCCCGTTTTCTGCATAGAGCGCTCAAACGGCGTTAATGCCGCATTTGGGTTAATCGCAATGGCGTTCGATGCAGGCGTCCGCAACGCGGACACGGTAAATTTTCTTGGGCTTCAATTCAGCGGTTTGGACCTCGATGGCGCGGTCGATGCGATCAGCGCGCGTGCGAGCCTCGACTTGCCGTTTGCTTATGTGGCGACGCCAAACGTCGATCATGTTGTCGGTCTGGCCAACGAGCCGGGCCGTCGCGCGCTCTATGACGGCGCGTGGCTGCTCTTGAACGACAGCAGAGTGCTGAAGGGATTGGCCCGGAAGACGAAAATCAAACTGCCGGTGGCGCCGGGATCGGACATTGCCGAGCATCTTTTTGACACGGTCATCGACAAGCACGAGCCAGTCACGATCATCGGCGGTGACCGCGATAGCATCGAAGAGCTGAAGCGCGTCTACGATTTGCGCGACGTGCGTTGGCACGAGCCGCCAATGAATTTGAAACAAAAGCCGGGCGCTGTTGTGCGCGCGGCCGCGTTCGCCGCTGCACAGCCCTCGCGGTTTACGTTCATCTGCGTCGGGGCGCCGCAACAGGAGATGATTGCCTACGCAATCGCGCAGCACGGGGGCGCCCGAGGCGTTGGCCTCTGCGTCGGCGCGGCGCTCGATTTTCTTTCCGGTAGCGCCAAGCGTGCGCCGAAATGGATGCAGGCCATGGGTCTGGAATGGCTGCACCGTTTGGCGAGCGAACCGGGTCGTTTGTGGAAGCGCTACTTGGTCACTGGTCCCAAGGTGTTTTCGCTGTTCTCCGAATGGCGCGCCTCGATGGCGGCTTGAAGCTCGGCCTGACGCTTTTCGTCGATCGGATAATTGCGCAGCGTTAGCGCTGCCAGCACGCACAGTACAATCGGCACGAGGATGAAAAGGGCCGAGAGCGTCATCAGTGCTTGAGGCGTGTTGTCGGCGCCGCTGGACGCTTGGAAGCCAGCCGCGCCAAGAATGGCGTAAGTGATTGGACCTAGCGCCGCGCCTGCCTTGGACGTCGTGAGCAGCAAGCCGAAGAAGAGTCCCGAGCGGCGCGCGCCGGTGTTGAGTTCATCCTCATCGACGACATCGGCCATCATTGTGCGTGTGAGCAGCACGCCGCCACCATTGCTCAGGCCAGCGACGAACATGAATGGCGCGACCACCGCGATGTTGCCTGCGGGCAGCACGAAGAGAATAGCCGTGGTGACGGCCGTATAGATGAAGGCGCCGGCAAGCGCGCGATGCTTTCCCCATCGCCGTGCCGCAAACCACCAGATCGGCACACCCGCGAGCGCGGCGACAAAATAGATCGCCAGCAGTGCTTGAGCCGTATTGGTAAATCCAAGCACGAATTGGAAGTACCAAAGGAAGAGGCCGCCCGAGACGCCTTGGGCGATGCCGAGCAGAAAATCGGGCAGCAACACGCGCTGTGCGGAGCGGCTCTCCATGAGGGTTTTGATCGTCTGCAAGAGCGTCAGATGCTGCTGCGGCGGCCGCTTTTCCTCGCGTACGAACACCACCGCGAGAGCCGTGGTTAGCGGCAGCAAGAACACCAGCGTCCAACCCATGGCCATGACGGCCGCACCATTTGCGCCGTCACGATTCTCGCCGAACGAAAGCGCCGCAATGCCGGCGATCACAAGCATCAGGACCTGACCGGCAGCGCCTGCGAATTGCACGGCGCCAAGGACGTGGGTGCGCCCATGGTACGTCGGAACCAGTTCGCCAGCCCAGCCAAGGTGCGAGATCGTCATTGCGGCGTATGCTGTGTAGAGCAGGAATACTGTGAGCGCGGCCAAGGCGATCGGGACGCCCGGCCACAGACCGATGAACATGATCCAGATCAGCATCATCAGCGGCGGGCAGGCCGCGGTGAGCCAAAATCGGCGACGCCCCCAAGGGTGAATGGTGCGATCCTGGATGTTGCCGAGCGTCGGGTCGATGATGATGTCGAGTACCCGAACGCCGAGGAAAATCGCCGACACCCAATAGAGCGGAATGCCAAGATGCGATGCAAAGTAGGGTGGGATGAAAATGATCGTCGGCAGCGAGAGTGCGAGGATCGGCGCGGCTGGTGCGGCGAACGCTGCAAGCTCCCAGGCGGAGACCTTTCGTTCGCGGCTCGACGTCTCGGTCACTTTGCCTCCCGCCGCCCTTATCCTCCAGCCGGAGGTGAGCCTTCGTTGGAGGGCACTCTCTAGAATTGCGTGAGTGGGATCAACCGCCGCGAACGGTTTGCGTCAACGGTGCGATCAATTGCTGGTTTGCCGCTACGATAGCGCCGGTCTTCATGAAGTCGCCGCCATCGAGTTCGTTGATGACGCCGCCCGCTTCGCGAACCAGCACGGCGCCTGCGGCGATATCCCAAACGTTGAGGTTCCGCTCCCAATAGCCATCGAAGCGGCCGGCGGCGACATAGGCAAGATCAAGTGCGGCGGCGCCAAAGCGCCGGACGCCCGCCGTCTTCGCGATCACGCGCTCGATCTCGGCGAGTGCAACGTCGTGTCCGGCTTTGCCGTGGAAAGGCGTGCCGCACGCGAATAGGCCGTCGCGCATGTCGTTGCGACCGGCGACACGCAGGCGGCGATCGTTGAGATACGCGCCTTGGCCTTTCTCGGCCCAGAACAATTCGTCGCGCACCACATTGTAAACGACGCCCGCGACCAAGACGCCCTCGCGCTCAAGCGCGACTGAGATGGCGAAGTGCGGAATGCCGTGCAGAAAGTTTGTCGTGCCGTCGAGCGGATCGACGAGCCAGCGATTGGTCTTGTCAGTGCCTTCCACGACGCCGCGCTCTTCCATGACGAAGCCATAGCCGGGGCGCGCCTTCGAGAGTTCCTCGAACAGAGTCTTTTCTGCCTTCACGTCAGCTGAGGACACGAAGTCGCTCGGACCCTTGCGCGAAACTTGAAGGTTTTCGACTTCGCCAAAATCCCGCGACAGCGCACGCGCGGCTTTGCGCGTGGCGGCGATCATCACGTTGAGGAGGGCTGAGGCTTGCGGCATGAGAGAGGCGGCTTGCTAGCAGGGGCGGGTTGGGGCGGCAAGCGCAGGCGCTGCACGGGAGAGCTGCGTTAACGGCGCAAAATGGCGCGCGCCGCCCAAGCGCCGGTGGCGAAGCACGCCTGCAGCAAATACCCGCCGGTAGGCGCCTCCCAATCCAGCATTTCGCCCGCGACGTAAGTGCTCGGTATGGCCCGGAGTTGGAGGTTTTCGTCAACCGCATCCCAGCTGACGCCGCCTGCGGTGGAGATGGCGCGATCAAGCCCGCGCGCGCCGTTGAGCGTTATGGGCACGGCCTTGATGAGACTTGCGAGTGCTTCGGGATCGCGTGGCGGTGCTCCGGTTTCGTGAAGCAGTCCAATGGCAAGTGGCGTAAGGCCGATGCTCTTGCGCAAGGTGGACGACAGCGAGTCGCCGCGCGCCGCGCGTGCGAGTTTCGCTGCGATTGCATCGTGTGTCAGTGCTGGCCGTAGATCGATCGAGATCGTCACCGGGGCCGCTTCGCGGAGGTGAGGTGAGAGCGCATAGATCGCACCACCCTCGATGCCGTAGTCTGTAATGATCGCTTCGCCGCGTACTTCTCGGTCTGCGTGGCGGATGGTGATGGTCTTCAGCGGTTGGCCGGCGAACCGGGTGCGAAAGTGCTCGCTCCACGACACTGTAAAGCCGGTGTTGCTTGGCTCGAATGGTGTGAGTTCTACGCCGCGCGTGGTGAGGGCGGCCGTCCATCGACCGTCCGATCCTAAGCGCGGCCAACTGGCGCCGCCGAGTGCGAGCACCGTCGCTGAGTGTGCGTTGGATTGGTCGAAACCGCTCCATGCGGAGTTGGTGCGGATCTCAACGCCTTGCGCTGCAAGCCGCGCCAGCCATGCGCGCAACAGCGGCGAGGCTTTCATTGCTTTCGGAAAGACGCGTCCGCTTGATCCAACAAACGTCTCCTGTCCAAGCCCGTTTGCCCATGCGATGAGATCAGCGGGCGTGAACGCTTGAAGCATCGGCAAAAGCTGTGGCGTTGCACCGCCATAGCGCGTAACGAAAAGATCTAATGGTTCGGAGTGTGTGAGATTCAGCCCGCCGCGTCCTGCCATTAGAAATTTTCGTCCAACGCTCGGCATGCGCTCATACACGACGACGCGCTTACCCGCGGCGCTCAGTATTTCCGCCGCGAACAAACCTGCGGGGCCGGCGCCGATGATGGCGACCGGCGCTTCACTCATGCAGGTGGCTGCAGGCCTCGATCTTGTTGCCGTCCGGATCGCGAACGAAGGCGCCGTAATAATCGGGGTGATATTCGGTGCGCAGACCGGGGCGGCCATCTTCAATGCCGCCTTGTTCGAGTGCGGCTAGGAAGAAAGCATCAACCGCGCCGCGCGAAGTGGCGCGGAAGGCGATATGCACGCCGTTGCCCATGCTCGCCGCCTGACCGTTGATCGGCAGTTGAATCCAGAAGCTGGGCTTGTTCGGCTCGCCATAGCCGACGCCAACGAGCTCGCCATTGATCTCGACCGGATAGACCGGCGTCATGCCAAGCGGCGCAAGCGCGGCGTCATAAAACGCCTTCGAGCGCTTCATGTTGGTGACGCCGACGGATACGTGATCGATGCTCATGGCCGCATGCTCCCTCAGCGCCAGCGCGCGAACCAGTTGAGCGTGCGATCGAAAGCAAGCTCCCGCGCGGCGGCGTCGTAATCTGAACTGCCGGCGCGGCAGAAACCGTGGCCAGCGTCGTACAGATAGAGAGGCGAATCCGGTGCCGCTAGACGCACGCTCTCGACATTTTCGACGGGGATCGAAGCGTCGCGCGCTCCGTAATGCAGCATGGTCGGAATCTTCGGCTTGTGGTCGAGGATATTGGCGATGAGGCGCCCGTAGAAGCAGGACGCAGCCTTCAAGCCGGTGCATTCGGCGGCGGCCATCCAAGCTGCGGCGCCGCCATAGCAGAAGCCGGTGACGTAGACCGGTTGCGGCAGCGCATCGATGGCGGCTTGGATGTCGGAGACGACTTGCGGCCACGGCGACTTCATCACTGCGCCAATGCCTTTTTGTATTCCCGTCTGATCGTGATCGGCATGGAAGCCCGGTTCGACGCGGTCGAACAGGCTCGGCGCGATGGCGTGATATCCCGCATCTGCGAACACATGGCATATCTCAGCGATATGATCGGTGAGACCGAAAATTTCCTGGATGACGACGACGCCGCCTTTGGGTGCGGTTTTCGGCTCCGCCGAAATAGCGCTGAGCTCGAAATTGTCGATCTTGCTGGAGAGCTTGATGGTCATCCGTCTCCGTCGCATGCGCGGGGGCTTTCGTCGAGGGATCGCGACAAGTTGAGTGAATGTCACTGGCGGACATCGCGCGCGAAGCCCATCCTCTGCAGTGCAATGGGGTTGCTCGGCCATCTGAAAGCGATCGCGGCGGGGGCGTCGAGTTTGCTGTTTGTGTCCGCCGCGGCGGCCGAGTGCATCGCCGCGCCGGATCTCGCCCCATATCAAAATGCATCACCAGAAGACTTCGCGTTTGGCGCGGCGCGTTCGGATAGATTGGGTCGCGTGGTGGCGCAGGTGACGGTCAACGGCCGGGGCCCGTTCCGCTTCATCGTCGATACTGGGGCGAACCGCTCGGCTGTTTCTCCTGGATTGGCCGCGGCCCTGGGATTGACGCCGCACGGAGAAGAGAACGTGCACTCCATTCACGGCGTCTCTCCGGCGCCGTTGGTGAGTGTCGAACGCCTCCAGTATGGCGAAGTTTCGTTGAACGCGGCGGCGTTGCCGATGTTGGGCGGCAGCGTGCTCGCGGGCGAAGATGGCTTGCTCGGCGTTGACGGCATGAGCGGGCGGCGTCTGCGTATGGATTTCGATCGCAACTGCATCGAGATCATTCCATCGGCGCAGGCGCGCCGTTTGCGCGGGTGGTCAACGATCCGAGGCGATATGCGGTTCGGTCATCTGATCGTCGTACCCGGAAGTATCGATGGCATCCGCGTCAACTTGCTCATCGACACAGGTTCGGACTCTTCGCTTGCCAACAACGCTTTGCGTGAGGCGCTGGACACGAGGCTACGCCGCCGCGGGCGCGAGGTGATTGCCAATACCGCAGGCGAAAACGTCGTTCTGCGAAACATCATCACGGTGCCGCGGATGACGATGGGCGAACTCACCGTGCGCAATGTGACGGCCTTTGTCGGTGATTATCACATCTTCCAGATTTGGGACTTGATTGACGAGCCGACGCTTCTGATCGGCATGGACGTGCTTTCGCAAGCGCGCGGGCTAGCCATCGATTACGGGCGCAGCACTGTGCACCTGCAAATTCACGACAGACTGCGGATCAATTAGCGGCGCTGCACGATCGTTGCGCCAACGCCGAAAAGTTTGCCGCGTTCGGTCCAAAGAACGGCGGCAAGCGTCGCGGCGCCCGAAACTGCGAGTCCGATGGCGAAGGGGACAGGCGTGCCGTCGAAAGCGCGTGCTATGAACGCGCCGAGCACTGCGCCGCCCGTCGCGGTCACGGCGCCGTAGAGTGCGGAGGCGGAGCCTGCAACGCGGCCAACAGGCTCCATCGCCAGTGCGTTAAAGTTTGAGGCGATGAAACCGAACATGGCAAACGTTAGCGCCAGCATGCCAGTGAACACCCAGAAGTTCGCCAGGCCGAGTTGGGCGACTGCGGCGAGTGTCAGCGCCGCCAGCGTGAACCCAATGATCATTGTGTGCGAAAGGCGGCGCATCCCGTGGCGGATGACAAGCCTCGAATTGGTGAAGTTGCCGATCGAGATTGCGATGGCGACTGCACCAAAGGCAATCGGGAACGCTGGGCCAAGATCGTAGACGTCTACGAACAACTGCTCCGACGAGGTGATGTAGCCGAAGAGGCATGCGATCACGAAGGTCGTTGCGATCATGTAGCCCACCGTCTGCCGTTCGCGGAGGACCGACGCGTACGCGGCGATGATCGCTGGCGGGTTGAATTGCTGGCGGTTCTCCGGATGCAATGTCTCAGGCAGCCGAACGAGAGCCCACACGAGTACGATGAGCGCGTAAATCAGCAGCGTGCCGAAAATCCAACGCCATGGCGCAACAAATAGAATGAGTTGGCCAATGCCCGGCGCAATGATCGGCACGATCATGAACAGTGTCATTGCCATCGACATAACTTGCGCCATGCGCCGGCCCTCAGTGAGGTCGCGCACAACGGCGGTGGCGATCACGCGCGTGGCGGCGGCGCCAACGCCCTGCATGGCGCGTGCGGCGAGGAAGAGTTCGAAGTTCGGGGCAAAGACGCAAAGGATTGAGCCGGCGACATAAATGCCGAGCGCGTAGATGAGCACGCTGCGCCTGCCGAAGGCGTCGGCCAATGGGCCGTAAATCAATTGGCTCACACCGAAGAGAGCGACGTACGAAACGATCACCAATTGCCGGTCGTTATCGTTCGTCAGCTGAAAGTCGCTACCGATCATAGGCAGCGCCGGCAGCATGATGTCGATCGCGAGCGCGTTCAGCGCCGAGAGCGCCGCCACCATCGCGACCAGCTCCCATGTCGATAGGCTGCGTGCGGGCGCGGTCACGGTTCGTCCTCGCCATAAAGCGCAAGGAGACCGCGTCTGGCCGCCGGTTCGACCATGCTGTTGTGACTCTCGCCCATCAATGTCGCGCGCGAGACCTGGACATTCGGCAGGCCAGTCATCAGGTCGGCAAGACGCATCGCGTCGCTCGCCATCTGGCTGCGCCCTTCGTTTCGAGGTGTGTCTGCCGCGAGAAACACCGCGCGCAACGTCGAGTCTGGCGCGAAGTCGACTTCGAAAATCTTGCCACCATCGAACCAGAGCGCCGGACTCAGCACTAGATATCGATCGAATAGATCGGGCGCTTCGGCGAAGGCGTAGGTCGCGAACAATCCTGCATAGGAATGACCGGCAAGGCCCCGGCTTCGACCATCGATAGGGAGGCGTTCCTCTGCGAAGGGGATGATCTCATCACGCAACACCGAGAGAAACGCTGCCGCGCCGCCAGTTCTGTTCGGCGTGCGTCCGAAAGCGGGCGTAAAGTCGTGCTTGCGCAGATCGCCGGTGTTGAGAGCGTCGCGATAGGCGATGCCAACGAGGATCAGTGGCGCCGTCCGGTGTTGCGCGCTTAGTTCGTCGTCGAGCCGTGCAAACGTCGGCAACCACGCTAACCCGTCAAGAACGTAGAGCGCCTCGCAGCCGCCGTTGCGGCACGTTGGGGGTACATGCACGAACAACACATAGTCGATGCCATTCGAGGCGGTTGGCATTGTCAGGAAGTTACTGCGTGGCGCAATCAGGCGATACGCCGTGACGCCAACGACCAAGAGTGCCAGCGTTGCGACGATCCACGCGAACCTACGCATTGAAACGGAAGTGCATCACGTCGCCTTCGCGGACGATGTAGTCCTTGCCTTCAAGACGCATCTTGCCGGCTTCTTTGGCGCCGGTCTCGCCGTTGAAGGTGATGTAGTCGTCGTAGGAAATGGTTTCGGCGCGAATGAAACCTTTTTCGAAATCGCCGTGGATGACGCCGGCAGCCTGCGGTGCTGTCCAGCCTTTTTGGATCGTCCAGGCGCGGGCCTCTTTTGGGCCGACGGTAAAGTAGGTCTGCAGTCCCAAGAGAGAGTAGCCGGCGTGAATGAGCTTGGTCAGGCCGGGTTCTTGCAAGCCAACGGTGGCCAGAAATTCGTCCTGCTCCTCATCAGAGAGCGCCGCGATTTCGGCTTCGAGTTGCGCGCAGATGACGACGCACGCGGCGTTCTCTTGCTGTGCACGCTCTTGCACGCGTGCAGTGTGATCGTTGCCGCCGGCGGCGTCAGCCTCGTTGACGTTGCAGACGTAAAGTACGGGGAGCGCGGTCAACAGCTGCAGCATGTCGAACGCTTTTTGCTCCTCAGGCGCACGCTTGGTGTGGCGCGCCGGCTTTCCGTCTTCCAGCAACGCCTTCGCCCGCAGCACGAGTTCGAGCGTGAGCTTGGCTTCCTTGTCGCCGCCCTTGGCCTTCTTCTCGAGATTGGTGATGCGTTTGTCGAGGCTCTCAAGATCGGCGAGCATCAGCTCGGTCTCAACCGTTTCGAGATCGGCGATCGGATCGATGCGGCCTTCGACGTGGGTGATGTCGTCATTCTCGAAACAGCGCAGTACGTAGGCGATGGCGTCGCACTCGCGGATGTTGGCGAGGAATTGGTTGCCGAGACCTTCGCCCTTGCTGGCGCCGCGTACGAGGCCGGCGATATCGACGAAATTCATCCGCGTCGGGATGATCTCTTTCGACTTGGCGATTGCGGCGAGTTTCTGCAGGCGCGGCTCCGGCATGGCCACTTCGCCGACGTTGGGCTCAATCGTGCAGAACGGATAGTTCGCCGCTTGCGCGGCGGCCGTCTTCGTCAGCGCGTTGAAGAGCGTCGACTTGCCAACATTCGGCAAGCCCACGATGCCGCATTTGAAACCCATAATGTCCTCTCGATTGGCCGATTAGCGGATCAGGCCAGCACGGTAAGTCGTGTAGAATGGCGTCCAGTTCAATGCGGCCTTGGCGCGCGTGTTGCGGACGCGGAAGGAAGGGAAGCCCGAGCGGCCGCCGGTTTCTGGGGTTGGGCCGCCAACAGATTGGGCGATGAAGCCAAAGACGTCGCGCCACTGGGCGGGTTCGTCGTCGGCGATGATCAACGTTTGGCGCGAGGGCCAGCGCTGCAAAGCGGCGGCCGTCGCCGCGGCCATGTCGGAGACGTGGAGCAATGAAACGTAGTCCGCGCCATCGCCGGGCAGGCGAAGCTTCCCCTCGCGCGCACGGGCGAACCAATCATCGTCAAATCCGGTGCCTGGGCCGTAGAACAACGCACCACGTAGGATGATCCAATCGAGATCGGAGCTGCGAACGGCGTCTTCCATGGCAAGCGAGGCGCTGTAGGCGCGGCCCGCAACGCTATCGTCAGCGGCGAACACTGTATCCTCATCGGACCAAGCATCGCTGCCTGACGCATTGAGCATTGCGATGCTCTGCTGGATCACGCGTTTCACGCCGGCTCTGTGGCACGCGCTCACCCAAATCGGCGCGCCATCGCGACGAACGCGATCATTCTCTTCGTAGCTGCCGCGCCCGCTTGGGCCGGGAAGCGATGTGGCGAGGTTGATGCCGATATCGCAACCCTCAAGAGCCGCGATCAAAGATGCTTGGTCGAAGATATCGGCGATGCGCACATCAGCGCCGCAAGCACTGGCAACGCCAGCTGCCTCAGGCCGCCGCACCAGCGCACGGACCGAGTAGCCAGCTCGCACCAAGCGCGGCGTAAGCCAGCGGCCATACACGCCGTTGGCGCCAAGGATCGCGACGACCGTCATCAGCTCTTGCCCAGCGCCTTGGCGGCAAGATCACGCCAGACGCGTGCTTCAGGGCGGAGAGGCGGGGCGATCTTAGCGAGGCGGCGTTCAATTTCTTGAAAGCCAATCTCCGCGTCTTCGCGACGGCCGACCTTGGCCATGAACGCGACATACCGGCCGCCAGATTCCAGTCCGGGCACGCGGTCAGCGGCAAATCGGTAGGCGTCATCCGCTTCTTCGTTGCGGCCAAGGCCTTCGTAGGCGCGGGCGAAAGCGAGCGCGACGGTCGGCGTTTTGCCCTCGGGGCCTTGAGCCTTCAGCTTCTCAAGCTTCTCCAGCGCTTCAGCGTAGCGGCCAAGTTCAAGCAGCGAGAGTGCGTGGCCCATCAGGATCGCCGGGTCATCGGCCCAGGCGCCGTCCGCGCAAAGCGCCCACTGAGCTTCGGCATCACTCCAGCGGCCCAGCGCTGCTGCGGCATGCGCGACTTTCATCCGCGCGCCGACCGTGGGCGTGTCTTCAAGCGTTCGCATCGCGTTTCGGTAGTCGCGCTCGGGATCAAGCGCCTGGCGCGCAACCTTGCCGACCTTGCGCGCGCCGGTTCCGCCCATCCATGACGGCACGAGAACGGCGAAGAAGTAGAACGCAGGCGCGATCACCGGCCCGATTATGAAGAGCCACAGCCAAAACATTTCGCGTCCGGTACGCACCACGTGGATGCCGCACAGGAGGGAAGGCAGATACGTAAGAATGAGGCCCAACATGCGCGCCGTCTCTTAGGGAAATTCGTTCCGATTGCGAAGCAAAACAGCAGTTTGCTTGGCTTGTTTCGCGAACACTAGTACCGCGAATCGGTGACATATCCACAAGACGGGGGCCGGAGATGGCGCAACACCGCTGGAATCGTCGCTTCTTGCAGGACGCAGAGGCATCGCCCGACAACCTCCTTTATTTCGAACCAGACCTAGCGCGCCGCCGCCGCTACGCTGAGCGCAAGCGTGAGCAGGTGCGGGCCGAAGAAATCGATCGCTCGGGTTCTGCCCGCCATCTAGAGCGCGCCGCCAAGCGTCTAAAGCACGTCGATGCAGTGGATCGCGTCCTCTACGTCCCGCAATGGGATATGGCGAAGGCCGAGATGGCAATGCGCAAAGCGGGCGTCACCGGCGCGGTCAGCAACCTTTGCGGCACGCGTCGCAAACTCGTCACGAACGGGCGCCGCTAGGCCTCAGCCGCCATCTTGTGCGGTCCGTACATGACAATCCGCCGGGCTTGTGGATAACTAGGCGCGTGAGGTGCGCCAGTGTCAGCGAAGATCATCTCAGTCGCCAATATGAAGGGCGGGGTCGGCAAAACGACCCCGTCGGTCGCCGTGGCCCAGAGTCTCGCGACCGGAGGCGGAACGCGCAAGCCAGCGAAAGTGCTGGTCATCGATCTCGACGCGCAGGCGAATGCGTCGTTCTGGCTCGCCGGCCAGGCGGCGCTGACTGAGCAAATCGACCAGGGCAAGGCGATCGATACGTTCTTGGAAGACACGATCGTTTTCGGCAAAGACCCGTCGCTTCAGCAGATCATTCGCCCGGCGAAGGCGCTGTCGCAAAAACTTTTCGTCGCTCCGTCCAGCCCAAATCTTCGTCTCGTTGAGCGCGAACTCATCGTCTTCCTCTCGCGCCGCCATCGAAATTTGATGGAGGTGGAGCGTGTCGTCAGCGATCTGCTTGAGCGCCAGCTAGCAGAGCTGCGTAAGGCCTATGACGTCATCATTTTCGACACCGCGCCAGGAATTTCCGCGCTTACCGAAGCTGCGTTGCGGCTCTCGCACTTGGTGATCGTGCCAACTGTTCCGGACTACGTTTCAAACCTTGGTCTGCTGAGCTTCTGCCGCTCCGTTGCATGGAGCAGCAATGATATTGCGACGGCGACGAAGCGCTTGCCTTGGGTTGCAGCCAACAAAGTAAAACAGACGAAGCACCACCAACTCATGCTTCAGCAGATGCGCGCCGAAGCAGGCGCTGAGTTCAATATGCTAAGAACGGAGATCCCGAGTTCGCCGCAGATTGATCAAATCGCGTCGGACCTGGATATGGACGGCAAGCTCGCGTTTGACGCGGCCGGCGCCGAAGTGTTCTCGGCGCTCGCTGCGGAGATCCTCGAACGTGCGGCGCATGCTGCCGCCGCGACCGCGCCTACGGCCTAGTCCGCGCTGCTTTCGCCCTGCTTCTTACGGCCGCCGGCTTTTTCCGCTGGCGCGAGGCGCATCACTTCGCCTTGGAACTTCTCGTCGTCACCGCGCGCCAGTAGCGGCGCCGATTTCGCGACCGCGTCGAGCAATTTGTCGACGCCATCGCGTTCGCTCTTCGCGAAATCGCTGAGCACGTGGCCGTGAACGAGGTCGGCGTGGCCGGGGTGTCCGGTGCCAAGGCGCGCGCGCCGGAACGCGTCTGTGTCGAGCCAAGCTGAGATGGAGCGGATGCCATTATTGCCGGCCGCGCCGCCGCCTGTCTTCATGCGGAAGCGGCCGGGTGCGAGGTCGATCTCGTCGTAGAAGATGACGATCTCGCTGGGGGAGATTTTGTAGAAGCGGGACGCTTCAGCAACCGCGTGGCCGCTATCGTTGTAGAAAGTTTGCGGCTTGATGATCAGCGTACGCGCGCCGTCGATCGAGCCTTCGCAGACTTCGCTGCGGAACTTCTTTTTCCAAGGACCAAACGAATAGGCGCGCGCAATCGCGTCCACGGCCATGAAGCCGATATTGTGCCGGTTGCCTGCGTATTTCGCGCCCGGATTGCCGAGACCGACGAGGAGCAGCATGTACGCCTTCTAGACTTCCCGTTTCAGGGAAGGGAAGCCGGATCAGCTTACTTCTTTTCGTCTTTCTTCTCTTCGGCAGCAGCAGCGGCCGGAGCGGCGCCGTCAGCCGGAGCGGCCGTCGTCGTTTCTTCGGTCTCTGTCTTGCGGCCGACGATGGTGGCGATCGTGAAGTCGCGGTCGCTGATCACAGGGCGCGCGCCTTCCGGCAGCGTGATCGAAGAGATGTGGATCGAGTCGCCGATGTCTTTGCCGGTGAGGTCGATAACGATCTCTTCCGGAATCTTGTTGGCCTTGCACTTCAGTTTGACCGTGTGACGCACGACGTTGAGAGCGCCGCCGCGCTTCAGGCCGGGCGACGCTTCGTGGTTCTTGAAGTGAACGACGACGTCGATCGCGATCACGGCGTCTTCTTCGACACGGTAGAGATCGATGTGGATCGGCTTGTCGCTGACCGGGTGGAACTGGATGGCGCGCGGAATAACCGGCTGCTTCTCGCCTTGGTGGTTGAGCTCAACCATGTGCGAGAGGAACTTGCCGGAGCGGATCGCGAACTCGACGTCCTTGGCGTTGATCTCGATCGGGATCGAGCCACGCTTGCCGCCGTAGAGCACACCCGGGATCAGGCCGGAATTCCGGGTCGCGCGGGCGCCGCCGGTGCCGGTTTTTTCACGCACTTCAACGTTCAGAACAATGCCAGCCATGGCCTTCGAGCCTTAAATTCCGGGGCGCCGGGAAAAATGGAAGCGGGGCTTCTAGCGGAAGGCGTTGGCCGCCGCAAGCCGGACCGGGGCAGAGCTGCCCCTCAGGCCCGCTGTTTGAACAGGGTTAGCCGGATGCCGAGGGCGGAAACGGCGTCCAGATAGTGCATCCGGATCAATTTCGAGAGCGGGGGCGGGTCGGCCGGGATCGGCGGGTCCTTCAGGGCCGCGAAGCCGGAGAGCCAATTGTGGAGCCGGCGGCGGGGGCCGTGCTTGATCAGGACGTTCTCGGCCAGGACGTAGGGGATGTCCGCATGGGCTAGATCGCGCATGACCCGCCACTTCTTCCAGGCCCCGAAGGGGGATTTCACGATGTCGAAGAAGATGACCAGACTTTCGATGTTTCGCCCGCCCTCGGCCAGGATGCTGTCGAGGATGGCGATCTCGGCCCCCTCGGCGTTGATTTTCACCCAAAGCTGGGCGTCGCGGAGGTTGTAGTCGGCCAGGAACGTCGCCCAGTCGATGAGCTTGATCTCGCGGACATTGCCGGTGCTGCCGCCGAACTTGCCGGCGATCATGGAGGCGCCGCCCTCGGAATTGTCGCCGAGGAGCTGCGCCGTGCCGATATGGTCGGAGAGGCCGACGGGTGCGATCTGGAAGCGGCCCTCGGCCATTTCGTTGGCGTAGCGGGTCTCGAGCTTCGCGATCATCTCTGGATCGGGCTCGACCGAGACCATGCGGTCAAACGCATAACCACCCTCAATCACTTGCGCGATCGAGCCGCCATTGTGGGCGCCAACGTCAATGAAGACACGCGATGCGTTGGCGGGAAGGTCGGCGGACATTGGCGAACGAATAGACGGAAGCGCGCTCAACGCAAGTTCGGACCCCCAGAGGGATCGGGATCCGCGGGTTGCGCTACTGGCGGCTGGGCGTTTTCACGACCTTCGGCTTCTGCAATCGCTTGTTCGAATGCGCCGAGAAGCGCTGGGACGCAGCAGGCGTTGAGAAAATGGTCGCCGCCGGGGATCACAACGAGCGTGTGGCCGTATTCCGAGGCGATGCGTTGCTCGGCTGCAAGCGGGACAAAGGTATCGTCATCGCCGTGCACAAACACGACCGGTTGATCGAGGCCGCGCAGCGCCGACCAGACTTGCGGAAGTTGGTCCCGTTGCGCCGTAACCTCGGCAATCGAGTTTTTCAGATCTCGCGGCAGCACGCCCTGAAAGAGGCGGCCCGCGCCGATCATGCGCCGCGCCGTCGGTCCACGATCGCCAAAAAAGGCCGAGACAAGCACGACGGCATCGACTTGCTCCGGATGGCGTTGCGCCATCAGCGTTGCGACGGGTGCACCGAAGCTTTGGCCAACGAGCAGAATGCGTTGCCCCGCGCGCGCTTGCAGCATCGGCGCCAGCGCATCGGCTTGTTGGGTTAGATCGCGCACGGCATCTTCCGGCTCCGAGCTGCGAAAACCGGGCCGGTCCGCAACGATGATTTCGCGCGTTTGCGGCAATCCCGCGATGGTCGGCGCCCAGTACTCGCTCCAGGACGGCGTGCCGGTGATGATGACGACTTTCCAAGTTGCATCCGGACGCGCCGGTGTTTGCAGCGCCGAGATACGCCAACCTTCTGGTACGCCTGCTGTGAAGTCGATCCGCTCCATCGTGCCGGCGGGATAGGACGAAGAGGTCGGGAAACGATCATTATCATCGTCCGCGGTCCCGATGGCGCATGCCGCGACCACAGCGGAAACGATGAGGGTGGAGACGAGGCGAGCCAGCTTCATGCGCCGTTGTTTAGCGGTTCAACGCGGGTGCGTCATCCCGCGCGATAGCCTGACAAGAAAAAGGCGGCTTGTTGAGCGATTGCTGGCACGGCCAGTTTCGCGCTGGCGCGAACTATGCCTATTAGGGGCCGGGAAGCCGGGGGAAATTCGTGCGCGGTTGGATTGCATTCGTAGCTGTTGTGCTTTTGTCGGCCAGCGCGGCCGCGCAGACAGGCTCAAGCCAAAGATACACTGGTGAGATCACATCACGCGCCCCGCGCCCCTCATTCCAACTGGAATTGCAGGCGGGGCAAATCGTTACGCTCGAAACCGAGTCAACGCAGAACGTCGACACCATCCTAACCCTGAACGGCCCGAATGGCCGGCGCGTTGCCGAGAACGATGATGTGCAGCCGGGCGTGTTGTCCTCGCGCATTGTGTACGTCGCCGAAGCTGCTGGCCGTTACACCGCGATTGTTTCGGGCTACGGCGGCGCGCGGGGGCCGTTTGATCTCAATGTTACCTACGGCCTCGATGTTGGACTATCGCACGCAGCGCGGACCTTGCGTGAGGAGCGCGTGTCGCTCAATCAGCGTCGCGCCGAAGAGCGCTACCAAGTCGATCTCAGCGCCGACGATATTTTCGTCGCGACGACATTCGCGCTGACAGAAAATTTGGACACGACGCTGACTTTGCTCGACGCAAGTGGCGCTATCCTTGCCCAGAGCGATGATCGCGGCGATGGCACGCTGAATTCGCAGATCATCTATCAAGCAGCCAGTGCGGGCCGATACGAGGTCGTTGCCAGCACTTACGGTCGCACCGGCGTCGGCGATTTTCTCCTTTCTCTGGCCGTTGATCCAAACGCGCGCGCGCCGTTCAACTACGCAGCTGTTCAGGGTGAGCAAATCGCCGTGCACGAAGGGCAGATTACCGACGCCCAGGAGACGCAGGAATTCCCAGTGCGGCTGGCGGCCGGGCAAACAGTGCTGGCTGTCGTCGACACGACGAGCGGCAATCTCGATCCGGTGCTGACTCTGAATGGTCCGGATGGCTTCCCCGTCGCCATCAACGATGATCGCGGCGATGGTTCGCTGAATGCTGCGTTCGCCTACACCGCCACCGAGGCGGGCACCTACACGCTTGAACTGTCGCGGTACGCGCAAACCCCAAACAGTGGCGGTTACCGGCTCGTGCTGACGTCGGTCGACGCCTCGATCGTAGATACGCTGCAAGCGATTGTTGAAAATGCGATCACGCTGAGCGGCGAAGTGCAGACGATTCAGACGCGGGATTTCAACGTCTATTACACGCTCGAAGGCCGCGACGCCGCAACGCCGGAATACGCGCGCTTGACGGCCGATGCGTTGCAAGAGGTTTTTGATATCCAGATCAATCGCGTCGGCTGGGCTGCCCCCGTGCGTGATCGCGATGGCCGCTACCGAGCCTATATCGGCCAAGCCGAGGGCAATATGGGTTACACCAAGCCCGTCCAAATGGTGTTCGACAATCCCAACACGTCCAACGTGCGCGAACGCTCGGCCGCGCGGGCGGTGCTGATGATCGAGAACGACTTCGCGGGCATGAACAAGAAGGCCAGCGTCGAAAGCCTCATGCGCGCCACCGCGACGCACGAACTCAATCACGTCGTCCAGTTCGGCTATGACGCGATCGAGGGCTTGAATTGGATGTACGAGTCGACCGCCTCGTGGACCGAGACGACCACCGTCGGCGTCGATCAAGACGCAACTGACTATGTCGAGACCGACTACGCGCAGCCGGAATTGTGTTGGACGACGGCGACGCCGGGTTTCAACTACGCCCAGTGGACGCTGCTCCAATCGATGGCCGATCAGTACGGCGAGAACATCGTCGTGCGGCTATGGGAAAACGCCCGCACCTACGATGGCTTCGAGACGATGACGCGGACGCTGGATAGCGTCGGGACAAATATCCCTGATGTGCTGCGTCGCTGGCGGGTCCAGAACTATGCGCGAGACTACGATCTTGCGCCGCGCTTCACGCGCACTGTTGCGTCGGCTGGCAGCATCACGCGCGCCGGCGTTTGGTCTCCGCGGAACCGCATCGAGCAATTGGGCGCGCACTACGTAACGCTTCGACTCTCCGGTCCGCAGACGTTCTCGCTGCGCGGTGATGTGAACTTGGAATTGGTGGCGCTTGGGCGTCGCGATGGCCGGATTGAGGTCTATCCGCTCGGCCGCAGCGGGACGTTCGATCCTTCGCGCTTCCAATATGCAGCTTTGATGGTGTTCAACCATTCAGTGCCGCCGTCGCCGGGGCAGTGTGATGGCGTCAGCTATTCGATCACTACCGGCCCCGCCACCGGCGCCATGGGTGAGCCGCAATACGGCGTGAACGCACGTCACTTCGCGCCGCCGAGCTGAATGGGTCGCGTCCCGCGCTAGGCGGAGCGCGCCAATTACTCGAATAGACTCGAGACGCTTTGCTCGTTGGCGATGCGCCAGATCGCATCGCCCATGAGGGCTGCGACCGAGATTTCGCGGATCTTGCTGCTCTTGTGCTTGCGGGCGCTCGGATCGATGGAATTCGTGACCACAAGTTCTTTCAGCATGCTGTCATCGACGCGCTTCACGGCGCCGTTTGAGAGCACGCCGTGCGTAATGTAGGCGGAAACGGATTTCGCCTTTTCCTTCAGCAGCGCCTCAGCGGCGTTGCAGAGCGTGCCGCCGCTATCGACGATGTCATCAACCAGAATGCATTCGCGTCCTTCGACGTCGCCGATGATGTGCATCACTTCACTGACGCCGGCTTTCTCTCGGCGCTTGTCGACGATCGCCAGATCGGCTCCCAGGCGGTTGGCCAGCGCGCGCGCGCGCACGACGCCGCCGACGTCCGGCGAGACGATCATCAACTTCGTGGTGTCGCCGCAAGTCTCGCGGATGTCGCGCTCGAGGACTGGCGTCGAAAAAAGGTTATCTGTCGGGATGTCGAAGAAGCCTTGGATCTGACCCGCGTGCAGTTCGAGCGTAAGCACGCGATTGGCGCCGGCAGTGGTGATGAGATTGGCGACAAGCTTTGCCGAGATCGGCGTGCGGCCGCCGACTTTGCGATCCTGACGGCCATAGCCGTAATAGGGGATGACTGCTGTGATACGGCGTGCGGAGGCGCGGCGGAGCGCGTCGATGCCGATCAGCAATTCCATCAAATGGTCGTTCGCCGGGTACGAGGTTGACTGCAGGATGAAGACATCCTCGCCGCGCACGTTCTCCTGGATCTCGACGAAGATCTCATTGTCCTTGAAGCGCTTGAACTCGGCCTGCGCCAGTGGCGTATCGAGGTGATCCGCGATCGCTTTGGCGAGCATCGGATTGGAGTTGGCGGACAACAATTTCATCTGAGCGGGCCCCGTCGCTTGATGGAGGCTCCTTTAAGCGCCGAGTCGCCTGAGTCGAAAGCTTTTGCTGCACTTTAATGACAGCGCCGTGTGACGTGGCCCGGGCGCCACGGAATCCGTGCTATTGCGAAGCTTCCGCACCGGCATAGAGGGCTTCAGGTTCGTTTCGGAGCTTGGCCCACATCTGGTCCCCGAACGAGAAGTGCCACCACTCGGACGGATTGGAGGCGAAACCAGCGTCGACCATGAGCCAGTACAGCAACCGGCGGTTGGCGCGGGCCTCCTCGTTCGAGAACGAGAAGGCGGTCGGATCAAGCTCCGTTTCGAAACGGTCTGTGTGCGCGAGCGGAGAGGCGTCGTCGAAGAGCGAGCCCATCCAGAGCGGATCGCCGCCACGCCAGCGGATGGTGAGATCGACTGCGCCGCCGGTGGAGTGCGGTGATGGCGCGTCTGCGCCGCTGCTGGGTGCGGCCCAGTAGTTCTGCACTTCGGCGGCCAGTTCAACGTCGGTGAGATGCGGTTTGCGTTTGCGCAGTTCCGCGCGAAGCCAGCGATCGTGGAAGTAAGCTTGCACTGCCTGCGGACGCCAAGCGTCGAAAACGAAGAGTTCGAGTTCTGCTTCCGCGAGGCGCGCGTTCACATCGCGCAGGCGTTCGGCTGCACCTTGGCGGAGTGAGAGCGCGGTGATCGAACCAGGGATCACGGAATAATAGGGCGGGTTGCGCGGCTGAGCGTAGAAGTTCTCGCCGTTGACGCCGTAGTCGCTGAGCGAGACCAAAGGTTCCTTGTTGGCGGCGCCGTTGAAGGCGATCGGCAACTCGCGATAGCCGCGCGCGCCGTTTTCGGGCGGTGGCGGAATGGGCTTGTCGCGCAGCGCGCCGAGTGAACCGAAGACGTTCATCCCAACATGATGACGCTGCAATTGCGGCCATAATCGCCCGCTTTCTCGTGAACCGAGCGGCGATGCGAGTGAAGCCGCTTAGATTCCGCGTAAGTATCGAGCGGCAGTGTTTCGATCTGCGTAACTCCGGCGGCTTCGAGGCGCGAGGCGCAGAAGCCTGGAAGGTCAAAGTGGAAGCGATCGCCCGCGCCGGGAACGAAGAAGCGTAGGAAGGCGAGATCGGCCGCGCGGAACTCCGCTTCGAACTCTGGGCCGACTTCGTATGAGCTTTGATGGATGCAGGGGCCGATGGCGGCGGCGATGCGTCCGCGTTGCGCGCCGCGTTCCTCCATCAGGCGTACGGTGCTTTCGATCACGCCCTGAACGGCGCCACGCCAGCCCGCGTGTGCTGCGCCGATCACGTGCGCTTCGAGGTCGGCGAACAGGATCGGCGTGCAATCGGCGGTGAGGATGGAGATGGCGAGGTTTGGCGTTGTGGTGACGAGTGCGTCGGCGCGCGGGCGTTCGCCGCTCCATGGCGCGTCGATGAAGACGGCGGTGGGGGAGTGAACTTGGTGCACGCCGCAGAGGTGGGCGCTGTCGACGCCGAAGACTGAAGCGATACGCGCGCGGTTCTCCACCACGTTTGCGGGATCGTCGTTCGAGCCGGTTCCTGCGTTGAGCGTCGCGTAGATGCCTGATGATACGCCGCCTTCGCGGCCGAAGAAGCCGTGCTTCACGCCAGCTAGGACGCCAGCGCGCGAGAATGGCGGCGCGCTCAAAACCCCGCCGGCGGCGGAAGGCCGGGGCTTGAGATGCAGATGACCTTGAACAGCGCACCCATTTTATCGGGGTGAGTCAAGCGGCGCACTTCACGCTTCAGGCGCTCGGCGTGCGTCGGGTTTGCGCGCGTCAAGGCTTCGGCGCGGAACTCGATGCCGAGCGCGCGTAGGAACGCGCCTTGCGTGATCGGGCCGTGAACATCGAGATTTGCGCTCGATGCGAGTTGCGCGATCCGCGCGAAATCGACGTGCGCTGTGAGATCGGCTTCGCCAGGCGTTTCGATTGGATCAATCTTCTTGTGATTTCGCAGCGCTTGCAGGGTGTCGGCGCCTTCTGGCTTTGCGTAGCCGTAGTCGATGATCAGCACGCGGCCAGGCGCGTCGTGGAGACGGCGCTCGATGTCGTAGATCAAGCTTTCCAAGCCGGGCGCTACTTCCCGCACAGTGCCGACGTCGTCTTCGCTTTCGGGTGCGGGGATGGCGGCGCTGAGGCCGAAGGTAAGGTTGTCGCCTTCATCGAGGCCGACGAGCTTCTCGTGCCAGCCATCATCGCCCAGCACGAATTGCCGGATCGGCAAGCAGTCAAAAAATTCGTTGGCGACGATGAGGCATGGGCCGGGCGACACCTCTTCGATGCGTGTTTCCCATTCGGCGGCTGGCACCCGCTCGGCTTGCTCCTCGCGCAGCGGCGCGCTGGTTTCCACCAACACGACCGTGGCTGCTTCGTGCATGCCCTCGATGCGTTGCGTCGCGCGGATGGCGTCCTCCATCAGGACGCCGCGGCCAGGGCCAAGTTCGATCCAGTTGAAGGCGGGCTTGCCGAGTGCGTCCCATTCGTGCGCGCACCAAAGGCCGATCAGTTCGCCGAACATTTGGCTGGCTTCCGGCGCGGTGAGGAAGTCCGCGTTTGCGCCGCCGATGCGCGGACGCGTGGCGTAGTAGCCGTCGTCGGGATCGTAGAGGCAGGCGCCCATATATTCCGCGACGGTCAGCGGGCCGTTGTCGCGGATCGCTTCAATGAGCTTCTCCTTGAGGCTCACGCCGCCGCCAATTTCGGTTGCTTGAGCGCGCGGTGGATGAGCCAGGCGCCGCCGAGGATCATCGGGATCGAGAGCAGCATGCCCATGGTGATCACGCCGCGCAGCGCCTCCGGCATGTGCGCATCCGGTTCGCGTACGGTTTCAAGCAGGGCGCGGAAGAGGCCGTAGCAGACCAGGAAAATCCCCGTGTTCATGCCGGGGCGGCGGAGTGTATCGAAGCGCAGTGTCGCGATGTTGATGATCGCAAACAGCGTCATGCCTTCAAGCGCTGCTTCGTAGAGCTGGCTTGGGTGACGAGGATCCGTGCCGGCGGGGCAGTAGCCGCCGTGCTGAATCATCAGGCGTTCGTTGCAGAAGATCATGCCCCACGGCGCATCCGTCTGGCGGCCCCAGAGCTCACCGTTGATGAAGTTGGCGATGCGGCCGAAGAAGAGGCCGATCGGCGCGGCGGCGGCGGCGAGATCGCCAAGACGGAGTAGATCGATCGTGTCGGTCTTGGCTTTTTGCTGCGCAGCCTCGGCTTCCGTTTTCAAAATCCACTTGTCTTCGCCGAAGCGGGTGTACTTTGAACCTTCGCCCTCCGGAGCTTTCTCGACCGCGTGCTTCGCCGCGAGCTTGGCGTACTGTTCTTCATTGACGTGCTTCTGGCGCGTGAACCACCAAGCGGCCACCGCGACGCCGATCAAGCCGCCGTGGAAGCTCATGCCGCCCTGCCAAATCTGCAGGATCTCGAACGTGTTCCGCCAGATCATGTCGGGCTTGTAGAAGAGCACATAGCCGAGGCGTCCGCCGAGGATGACGCCGAGCGTCGCCCAGAACAGGAAGTCGTCGGTTTGCGGCACGCTCATCGCCGGCTTGCCGGGCGCCCAGAGGTTGTCGCGCCGGATCAGCCAAACCATCCAGCGCCAGCCCAGGACGAGGCCCACAATGTAGGCAAGCGCATACCAACGCAGATGGAATGGCCCAAGCGCCAGATCGCCGATGCTGAAGCCGGGAATAGTCAGCGCCGAGGGGTTGATATTGGGGAATTGGATCGCTTCTAAAATCACCCGTATCCACCCTTAGCTGATTGGCCGCATTGTCCGGCCCCGCGGCGCTTAATAAGTAGGCCGAAAGGATCGGTCCACATGCAAACGACAAGCTCGGTGTTCGATGATCTGGCCCGTTTGATGACGGGGGCCATGGGCATGGCCCAGGGCGCTCAGCTCGAGGCCAAGAGCTTCATGCGGTCCCAGGCGGATCGTTTTGTTGCGGAAATGGACCTTGTAAGCCGCGACGAATTCGAGGCGGTGAAGCAGTTGGCCTCTGACGCGCGCGCCGAAGCTGATGCGCTAAAGGAACGAGTGGCAGCGCTCGAAGCCCTGCTCAAGGACCGTGCATAAATTCGCGTAATGCGAAGAAACGGCGACGTTAAGTTCTGCTCAACGTTCAAAGCGCTTCCTAGTCGCAAAGGGGCTCGATTCGTCGCGTCGTCAAAGGCGCGCATCCAAGTGGAAGAGAACCATTTTCTTGGTCGCTCTAGGGGGAGCGGCGCTAGCGCTCGCGAAGGGGACGCTGATGGATCTCTGGCTAGACGACGAAGCTGAAGGTGTTGCCGATCCGATGGAAACTGTGGAGTCTGTGATTGGCTCCGACGATCGCTTCATGTGCGAACGCGCCGAAGACGGCGATATGCACTTCTCTTTCAAGACCAGCTGGGGCGAAAGCGTAGGCTACTTTTCGTATCGCCATGAATTGCCGGCGATGTTGTTTACGCTCGGGTTTGAAATTCAGGCGCCGGTGTCACGGCGCGCCGAGGCGCTGAAACTCGCGGCACTGATCAACGAAAACCTGTGGCTCGGCCATTTCGACGTCTGGTCTGACGATGGCACGATCATTTTCCGGCACGCGATGCCGATGATCGGACGCGACGATATTTCGATCGGCGAAGTGCAGGCCATGTTGGCGGCGGCGATGGATGCAGCTGAGCGCTTCAATCCGGCGTTCCAATATGTGATCTTGGGCGGCATGTCGGCTGAGGACTCTTCTGCGGCCGCGCTGTTTGAGACCTGCGGAGAAGCGTGAACCTAGACGCGCCATCGATTGCTCTTGTCGGCGTGGGCGCCATGGGCGGCGCGCTGGTGCGCGGCTGGATCGAAGCTGTGCGCAAGGGTGGCGCGCTTACGCTTAGCGTCGTTGATCCGAACTTCGATCCAGTGCTTGAGCGAGAACTGGATGCCGTTGGCGCGGTGATCAATCCTCCCGAGCCAGGGCCGGTTGATATTGTCGTGCTGGCCGTAAAGCCGCAGACCTTTCCTTCTGTCGTTGAAAGCGTGAAGCGTTTTATCGGGCCTGACACGCGCGTCATGTCAGTGATGGCAGGCATTCCGATGGAGACGCTGACCCGCGAACTGGGCGCGCAACATGTCGTGCGTTGTGTGCCGAATACGCCGGCACGGATCGGACGTGGCGTCACCGCTTATGTGGCGTCGCCCGCCTGCACGCCGGAAGATCGCCAACTTGTCGAGCAGTTGTTGGAGCCCTTGGGCAGCGTCGAGCCGATCGCGGCTGAACGGCTGATGGATGTGGTGACGGCGGTTTCGGGCTCTGGTCCGGCTTATGTGTTTCTGCTTGCGGAAGTGCTGGCGGCGGCAGCTGAGCAGGAAGGGCTTGATCGCGACACTGCCATGCGCCTCGCAAGTGCGACCGTCGCAGGCGCAGGCGCGCTCATGCTGGAAACCGGCGACGGGCCAGGCGTGCTGCGCAAGCAGGTGACGTCGCCCGGCGGCACAACGGAAGCGGCGCTCGATGTGCTAGGCGCGGGCGATGGGCTTGGGCCGTTGCTGCGGCGTGCGGTGAGTGCGGCGGCGGCGCGGTCGCGCCAGCTCGGTAAAGGTTAGCTTCTCAGCCGCGCCGCGATTTGGCATGACGGCGGCGCATGGGCGTTTTCGATCTCGCACCTGGCCGCAACACTCAGCGCGGCTTCTGGGGTTTCGATTTTCAGCTCGTTGACGGCTACGTGCACGTCAAATCGACGGGTGTGCGCTTCAAGAATGACTGGCAGCTCTGGGCCGATATCTGGCGGTGGTTCACGTACTACCTGTTCGTCCGGCTGCATGGATTTTGGGCGCGCCTCACCACACCACGTGGTCCGCGCATCTGGTTTGCACCGCATAGGCCGCGACCTTGGTACATCATCTGGGCCGCGATGGTGTGGGGCGGTTTTGAGTTCGCCTCATCTCCCGAGCGTGCTGACGCTGCGTTTTACTTCGAGGATCAGACGGTCGCTGGCCGCCGCCGCCGCGCCACGCGAAAGCTCTCAATTTCCAGCGTCGGCGACGTTTCGAAGAGCGCCGTCGCGCGTGTGATGGAGGAGGCGTTTGGCTACCCGCTGGCTATAGACCCGGCCACGTTTGTCGGTGAAGCGGTCGAGAAGGGCGAGGGCAATGGCCTGCACGATGGGCGCACAGTGTCGTGCCCAATGCAGCCGGTCGCGGGCAAGGCGTATCAGCGCGTGATTAAAACAGAGAGCGCGGACGGCTGGGCGCACGATCTGCGCACCGCTTGCGTGGGCGGGCGCCCGGTGGTGGTGTTCGTGAAAAAGAAGCCAGCGGCGGCGCGATTTTCGATCCAGAACACCAGCGTCGTTGTGAAAATGCCGGAGGAGGTATTTTCACCGGCTGAGCTGGCGCAACTGTCAACGTTCTGTGCGGCGATGAAGCTTGATTGGGGCGGGCTTGATGTGCTGCGCGAGTACGACAGCGGGCGACTCTATGTGGTCGACGTGAACAAGACAGATACAGGACCAGCTGTGGTGTTGAATTGGCGCGATCGTTCCAAGGCCACGACGTTACTATCGGAGGCACTGCGGAAAATGGTCAGCGCTTGATGGCGACGAGGCCGACGACGGCGATGCGCTCGACATCTGCGTAGTCTTCGCGTTCGAGTTCTTCGCCAAACACATCGGGATCAATTTCGCGGTAGGTGATGTCAAAGCCATCGAGCGCTTCGAACAGCGCGGTCTTCAGTTTGTCCTCACCGTCAACGATGGCGCTGCCGGTGTAGAGCAAAAACGCGCCGCCGCGCTCAAGGCGACGCGCCGCTTGATGCGCCCAGGTGAATGAGAGTTCGCCGCCGTGCATGCCGCCGCCGTCTCGATAGGCGCGGTGCGCCGGGTCAGCGATGTAGGGCGGGTTGGCGATGATGAGATCCACGTCGCCGTTGACGCCGGAGAGGCCGTCGCAGGCGATGAACTCCGCTTCACCGGCGCTTGCTTGGGCCCAATTGGCGGCGGCGAAGTTGAGTGCGAGCGGATTGATGTCGGTGAGAACCGCCCGCGCTTGCGTGATCCGGGCGGCGACTATTGCGCCGACTCCGGAGCCTGCGCCGATATCCACGAGGCGCGATCTCGGCGAGAGCGCTGGCAGCGTTTGTCGGAGGAATGTCGCGAAGCGGTAGGAGTCTGGGCCGAAGAAGACGGCGTCGTTTTGTGTTGTCGGATAGGCAGAATGTGCGAAGAGGTCGCCATCTAAGCTTGAAACGCGAACGCGGCTCTTCAGACGTTCGTCGTGCTCTTCAATTAGATCTCCATTCCGGAGTGTGGACAGGAGCGCGCCGTCGATTTCCTCTGGCGCGAAGGGGAGGCTCCATCCGAAGATATCGCGAAGGTCGTGCTCGGTTTCGGCCTTGCGCTTGGCGAGGACGCGCGCGTGGCTAGCGGGTGTTGGTGTAACGAACTCGTAGCTTCGTTCGCGCAAGGCGGCGAGGAGTGCGCAGAGTGCGGTCGTGCGCGGTTTCAAGCAGGCGCTCGTGAGCCATCGCCGCCCCAAAGATGGCGGCGGTATGCGTCGAAACAATCTGCGCCGCATTGCAGGCGCATCAGAGCACCTTCAGCGATGTAAGGGGCGACCTCGGGGCGTTCGGCGACGAGTGAGGCAAACACCTCCTTGTTCCAAGCTTCAGAGTGCTTGACGTCCAGCACCGCGTGCAAATCAAAATAGTGCCGCGCCTTCGCGGAGACCTTTAGTCGGCGTAGCGCTTCGCTGACTTTCACGGCGCGTCCAGGCGCGGTCAGTTCGATCACCCCGAGCGCGCCGAGCGCGTGATAGGCGTAGGCTCTGGTCGTGGCGAGCGCCGCCATCGTGTTGCCGAGCGCGAGGGATGGGGCGAGCGTCGTCTCAATCTTCGGGGTTAGTTTCAGCGCTTGGACGAGAGCATCCAGCATCGGGCCGTGCATGCCTTTGGCGTTGCCGCGTCCCATTTCGTCCCAGAAGTTGCGCGCAAGTTCGAGCTTGGCCTGCGCCGGCATCTTCACCTGCGCCATGGCGACGAGATCATCAAAGCCAGCTTCGCCCGCTGCCTCCTGGTCCACAAACCATCGCATTTGTTCGAGTGTTGCCTTCTCGGCGAGCCAAGGGAAAAGCGCATCGTTCTGACCGGGGCCGTTCTCCTTGAGTGCTTCGAACCATGCGACGAACGCCTGCGGCTCGCGTGGCGCGGCTGCGGCACGCGCGGCTTGTTCAGCGCGCGCTGTTTCGATGAACTGGCGTTCCGCGGCGAGCATATCTTGCTCGCGCTGTAGCTCGCCGCGCCAATCCGCTTGAGGCGTTTGCGGGGCGAGGCGGGCGCGATTCCATTCCGCAAGCTTTGCCTGCAGCGCGTGATCCTGATGGGGGTGAGCACGCAGGCGCCCAACTAAAGTCCCATCTGGCATGTTTGCCTCCTGACGTCCGATCCCTATGTCGGGCGCGGCCGCTTGACGGACAAGTCCAGCCGGGCCTTGATCAAAACGCAACTCAATTTCAGTTCGAAGGTTTCATGTCCGTTCTCCTCGATCCCGCCCTTCGCCGTGACCTTGCCCGCGCTGCATTGTCGCTGGCGGCTTCGGGAGCGCCTTGGCGCGAGGTGACTCTGACAAAACTGGCTCACGCGGCCAATCGGCCGGTGTCGGAGTATTACGGCGCAAGCGTTGGTGAAGCGGTGGATTGTGTCGACGAGGCGTTCGATCGTGCGATCGCGGA
Source organism: Hyphomonadaceae bacterium (assembly GCA_041398305.1). Classification (GTDB taxonomy): domain Bacteria; phylum Pseudomonadota; class Alphaproteobacteria; order Caulobacterales; family Aquidulcibacteraceae; genus Vitreimonas. Next base: position 89,933 of record JAWKUZ010000006.1, on the reverse strand, counting down.
AAACCTCGACAAGCTGGATGACAACCAAAGCGTGCGCGACCGGTTGTTCGAGTTGATCATGCGCCGCTTCGAAGCCATGGAGCCGCATCGCGCCGCTGTTATGGCGATGGAGCAGGGCGCCGATCGCGATCCGACTCTGCTCGCAGCGGCACACCAGCGGCATGTGCGCAGCGCGCGCTGGGTGTTGGCGCTGGCGGGGCTCGAGGCCGACGGCATGACCGGGCAGGCGCGCGCGCAGGGTTTGGGGGTCATCATCGGCCAGGCGCGCGCGGCGTGGCGCGGCGACAGCGCAGGCGACTTCGCAAAGACGATGGCGTCGCTGGATCGCAATTTGCGGCGCGCGGAAGAAATGTTCGGGCGCTGGGCGGGTTTCGAAGCGAAACCGAAATCAGACGACGCAGCCTCGCAGTGAGCAGATTACATCGGATCACGGGCGCGGGCGAACGCGAAGAGAAAGCGGTCGACGCAGATCGGCTCGTTGAAGGTTCGCCGCGCACGGTGTCGACGCTTGAGTATGCGCGCGACGACAAGGTTTTCGCCGGCGAATGGAGCGCGACGGTGGGCGCGTGGCGCGTGAAATACGAAGAATGGGAATTTTGCCACGTGCTTGAGGGCGTGTGCGAGTTGGTTCCCGATGGCGGCGCGGCGGTGCGCTATGGCGAAGGTGATAGCTTCATCATCGAGCCGGGCTTCTCTGGCGTGTGGCGCGTGATCGAGCCGATGAAGAAGCGCTACGTCGTCCGCTACGACTGAACTGCACTTTCACTGCAATCAATGTGCGCCAAGCGCTTGTGTTAACTTCTCAGTTAGCACTTGTTTACGCTTAGCGCGCAAACATTGACGCGCATTAGCCAAGAAGGCGCGCTCATGTTCAAGATCGCTTTTATTGAACTGAAGCAGAACCTCCGCTCCGCGTTCGACACGCAATGGCGGGGCCTTGCTGGTCTGGCCTTCATGGTCTTGGCGATGGCGGCGATCCAGTATGACGAGCGCCTCGCGCCGGAACTGAACCGCCTGAACGACGGCTTCTCCCACGTCGCTACGGATTTCTCTAAGAAGCTCGCCAGCTTCACGCTCTAGGCGCATCCAGACACCGCCAACGCTGCATCTCCTTTCGCAAGAGAAAGGGAACTCCATGAAGGTTGACCGCCGCGCGCTGTTGGGCGCGCTTGGGCTGAGTGTTGCCGCAGGCGCAGCCGGTGCGCAGGAGACGCAAGCGCCGCCCGCCACAACGCCGCCCGCGCAGGCCAGCCTGGCCGATCGGATTACCCAGCGCGCAACAGAGAACCGTCACAGGCTGGCGTTCGACGGAACGCGCTTCTCTGGGCCGGCCTACGATCTGCTGTTGCAGGAGGGCCGCGCGGCGCAATTCTTCTGCATCGGCGAAGAGCACGGCATCGCCGAGAACCCCAAACTGGCGGCGCAGCTTTTCGCGGAGCTTCAGTACGACAAAGCTTGCGTGGAAATCTCCGCGCCTATGGCTGCGGAACTGGATCGAGCGGCGCGAGGTGGCGCGGCGGGCTTGCGACAGCTCTTCAGTGATCCTGGAGCGCAGGTGGCGTTCTTCGGCATGCGCGAGGAGGCGGAGTGGCTGGCAGCAGTGCGCGCGGCGCGGCCAGGGCGGGCGCAGGCGATCTGGGGGCTGGACTACGAAGTCGGCGGCGACCGGCGGCTCATTCAGATTCTGAAGACGAAACGAAAGCCAACGTCGGCCGCCACCGCGCTGGCGGCGCTTGAAGCCGCGTCCGCCGCGAGTTGGGCGCAGTACGCAGAGACACGCGGGCCGCAATACATCTTCAGCTTCTCGGGCGATCCGACCCTCGTCGCCGCTGTGCGCACAGCTTGGCCGAACGCGGACGCCGAGGCCCGGAGCATCCTCACCACGCTCGAAGAGACGCTGGCCATCAATCAACTCTGGGTGCAACGCCGGGGGTGGGAATCCAATCAGCGCCGCGCCGAACTCAATCGCGCCAATCTGCGCCGCTACTGGGCCGCCGAAGGTGAGCGCAATCCGAAAGTCATGTTCAAGTTCGGCGCGAGCCACGTGGTGCGCGGTCTGAGCCATACGCAGGTGCTCGACATCGGCACGCATGTTTCCGAACACGCCGCGCTGATGGGCGCCAAGAGCTTCCACATCGCCGTATTTCCCGGCGCAAGCTCGCAGGTGGCGCAATTCGATCCGACTTCGTGGACATATCGCCCAAGCGAGGCGGGGACCTACGCCGAAGAAGGCATGACGCCGCTGATGGCGGCGGCGTATCCAGATGGTTACACGCTCATCGACCTCCGGCCGATCCGCTCGCTCGTATTCGGCGCGCGCCACAAGGCGCTCGACGCCGACCTGGTGCGCACCATCCACGGCTTTGACGCGCTTCTGGTGCTCACCGGGGCGACAGCGAGCGCGAACCTCTAGCCTTCTCGCTTCATCTTCTCGCGGCGCGCCAATTCGGCTTTCGACGGATTTTCCGCGCCGCGGATGGTCTCGTGCTTCACCTCGCCGTTGGGGACATAGGTCGCGGCGATGAGGCCGAGTGGCGAGACTTTGCTGTGGGTGAGCTTGTAGGCGGCGGCTTGACTTGAGCTGTCGAAGAGGCGCTTGCCCTTGCCGAGCAGCACCGGGAACGTGAAGACGCGGATTTCGTCGACGAGGCCGGCGGCGAGCAGGGCGTGGACGATCTCGGTGCTGCCTTGGGTGACGAGCGCGGGGCCATCGCTTTGCTTCAGCTTGGAGACATCCTTGGCGACATCTTTCAGCACGACGGTGTTGACCCAGCTTGTGTCGATGTCGCCGGGCTTGCGCGTGACGACGTACTTGGTGATGCGGTTGAACTGCTTGGCGATCTCGTCGTCTGGGCCGCCTTCGGCGTAGGGCCAGTGCGCGGCGAAAATCTCGTAGGTCTTGCGGCCGAGGAGGAGATCGTAGGGCTGGCCGAAGAGGCCGCCGATTTCCTCGCCGAACACTGGATCGGTGTCGGCCATGGGCGCGACCCAGCCGCCGTATTTGAAGCCGCCGGTCGGATCTTCGTCCGGCCCGCCGGGTGCTTGCATGACGCCGTCCATGGATACGAACGCGCCGACGATCACTTTTCTCATGAGATGTCTCCTTGGTTCAGTCCTAGGACGAATGATCGCCGTGCTTCCCGACATCGCTCTCGGGAATATTAACGCCTTGGCTGGCGGTGCGGTTCAAGTAGGGTGGCAACCCACAGCTCCGACCAGCGGCGCTGTCCGTGCGCGGATATTTGCGTGACGACGAGCATCAAGAAATTGCCGGTTATCAACGTCGCGCCACTGCTCGAAGGTGGCGATCTCGATCTTGTTGCGCGGGAGATCGAAGATGCGTGCAGGAGCACTGGCTTCTTCTACGCGATCGGTCACGCGATCAACTCGGAAACTTTAGCAAATCTCGATGCCAGCAGCAGGGCGTTCTTCTTGTTGCCGGAAGCTGAGAAGATGAAAATCGCGATGGCGAAAGGTGGGCGCGCGTGGCGCGGCTACTTTCCGGTTGGAGGCGAGCTCACCAGCGGGAAACCCGATCGCAAGCAGGGCTTGTATTTTGGTGAGGAGTTGAGCGCCGACGACGCGCGTGTGCGTGCTGGATTGCCATTGCATGGTCCGAACTTGTTCCCAGACGCTGTACCCGCACTCGAGTTCGCAGTTCTGCGATTCATGGACGAGGCAACAAAATCTGCGCACGCCATCATGGAAGGCATAGCGCTAAGCCTTGGCTTGGATCGGCAGTACTTTCGGCGCACCTATACAGCCCATCCAACGTTATTGTTCCGCGTGTTCGAGTATCCGGCTGGCGACGACGCGAGCTGGGGCGTGGGCGAGCACACGGATTACGGCCTGTTGACGTTGCTGGCGCAGGACGAGAATGGCGGCCTGCAAGTGAAAACGCCCAATGGCTGGATTGAAGCGCCACCCATAGAAAGCGCTCTCGTCTGCAACATCGGCGATATGCTGGATCGGCTGACGGGCGGCGCCTATCGCTCGACGCCGCATCGCGTGCGCAACGTGAGTGGCAAGAGCAGGTTGTCGTTTCCGTTTTTCTTCGACCCAGGCTGGAATGCCGAGATCGTGCCGCTGCCGGAGAGCGCCTCGCACGATGATAGCGGCGAGCGCTGGGACCGCGCCAATGTGCATGCGTTCAGCGGGACGTATGGCGAATACCTGATGGGCAAGGTGTCGAAGGTCTTCCCAGACCTCGCGCGCGACGTGGTCTAGACGCCGCGCTTTTGCCCGAACAGGTGGATGTGCAAGCGGTCGGAATAGTTGAAGCCGTGGGCGATGACCGCGTCGATCAATGCCGGGCCGCGTGCGAGGAGCGCCTCTGAGGTCGTGCCTTCGGGCATGATGTAGATGCGCTGCGCCGGGAAGCCGTACTCGCTCGCGATTTTCGCGGCGACTTCGACGTCAGTCGCATCTTTCGCGACGAACTTCAGGAACGTTGACGGCATTGCAGCGAAGCGCCGCAGCGCATCAGGCTTCAGCGCGACTGCGGCGTCGTTGCCTGAGTGAGTTAGCTTCGGCGAGACGACGAAATAGTCGATACGATCGACCAGCTCGTCGCTTGGCACGATGGAGCCGTTGGTTTCGATGTCGACGATGGCGCGATGATCGTGTGCGCGTAGCGCGTCGATCAGTTCGACGACGGCGCGCATTTGCAACAACGGCTCGCCGCCGGTGATGACGACGCCTTCGCTTGGCAGCGCGCGGATGCGGTCAGCGGTTTCCGCGGTGCTCAGGCTGAGCATCTCGGCGCTCGTGTTGAACTTGGTGTTGCTCTGATGTGCGAACGGGGTGCCGACCCAGTTCCACGTGTAGGCCGTGTCGCACCAGACGCAGTGCAGGTTGCAGCCGGAAAGACGCACGAATGTTCGTGGGCGGCCGATGGCCGGGCCTTCGCCCTGAATGGAGCGGAAGATTTCAGGCTCGCCATCGTCATTGCGCGCGAGCTTGAGGGTGGCGTTCATCGCGCCGGCATCATCTCCACCAGCGCACCGCCGACCGCCATGGCGATCTGCGGGAAGACTTCGCGAAGCGAGGAGTCGATGCTGGTGTACAGCGGATTGACCGGCGACAGCGGGCCGATGCGCAGGTTGATGCCTTGCGCGACGCTATTGCCGGCGTGCTGCACGAGTGCTGTGAGGAACGGCAGGTGCGAACCGCCGCCCGCAAGCACAACATCAATCGTCGGCGCGCCGGCTGCTTGCGCGCGTTGTGCGACTACCCGGAGGCTGGCCGCAATCGTTTGCGCCAGCGCTTGCTGATAGGTGCGGAAGTTCGGGTCCTCGGCCAGTTCCTTCGCCAGCACGGTGATCGTCTTGCGGCCAACGCGCATCGTGCATTTGCCGTGCCGGAAGATATCCTTCTTCAACTCACGCGCGGTGAGGCGGGCAGCGCGCAATGTGCGCATATCGTCGGGGTTGTTGCGATCGAAGCCAGCTTTGCGCAGCATGAGCTCGATCAGGATGCGGTCAACCTCATCGCCGGCCAGCGCACTGCATTGCCGCGCTTCCTTGATTTCGCTCAGCGATGGCGGCTCGACGCTTTCGTCGAAGTCGAAGGCGGCCATATCGTTGGTGCCGGCGCCGATATCCAAGACAATCACAAAGCGTGTTGGCTGCGAGGTGAAGGCGAGGGCGGCTGCTGCCGCGGCGTGTGGTTCGAAGATGCCGGTTTCAAGCATGCCATTGCCGGGCGCCTGAGCAGCGCGATCGAGTGCTTGCTTGCACTGCGCAATGGAAATGCCTTCGCCTTGCAACAAAAATTGACGGCTCAGAAGGGCCGAAACGGCGGCAGCTTCGTTGAAGATTTGCTCAAACGATTGGTCGATGCCGCTGCCAGGGCGCCAGACGGGGCTGGTGTACCGACGCTTCGCGTTGACGACTCCACTCGGCATGTTCGGTGCGAGATCGAGCGATTCACGGATGAGCTGATCGAGATAGGCGATGTAAAGCACCAGCGCGTCGCGGTGCGTGAACGTGCCGGTTGGATCCATCGACGGCCGCAGCTTTGTGCGCAGCGCTTCCTGGACGTTGGTGGCGCCTAGTACCGTCTTGAATGAGATCAGCGGATCGCGTGCGGTCTCGACGCCGCGATGGGCGTGCTGCAGCGCCTGCGGGCCGAAATAGACGCGCCCATCATCGACATAAATCACGGACGGTGTGAGCAACGGATGCTCCGCGCCAGAAATCGCGCCGATCGGTAACGGCTTCACGCCGACTTCGAGCGGCAGCATCGGGTCGAGGCAGATCGACGCCTTCGACAAAGCTGTTCCGAAGTCGATGCAAATCCTCGCGCGGGAGGTCCAGTCGCGTTCGCCGGTATCGTCCATCACATGCCCTATACGCCGCTCGGGCGCTTAGCGCCAATCCGGTGTTCCACACCAGCAGCGCTCGCACGTGAACAAGATTTTATCCACAGACGGCGCGACGCCGTGGCGGCCAGACCGGATGGAAAACGAAGCTGAAAAATTAGGCTGGACGCGGAAGGCGCAGCGATGCGCGCAGGCCGCCGAGGGGGCTGGCGCTCAAGACGATGTCGCCGCCGTGGCTGCGCGCAACATCGCGCGCGATCGCGAGGCCGAGACCGACGCCCTTCTGATTGCGCGAGCGCGTTTCATCCAACCGGGAGAAGGGGCGGAAGGCCTCTTCGTAGAGCTCCTCGGGGATCCCTGGGCCGTTGTCGTCGACGCTGACGGTGATGAATTGCTCGTTGCTCACAATCGACACCCTGACCTTGTCGCCGTGCGCGGCAGCGTTGTCGATCAAGTTGGCTAGGCAGCGTTTGAGTGCGCGCGCTCTACCCGGCGTGGACACGTTCGCAGCCGCGCCTTCTGCAACGACGTCAGCGCCGCCGCGGGTGGCGTCGGCGATAATTTCATTCACGATGACGGCGACGTCGACGAGTTCGGGAGCCTCGTCAGTGAGGCCCTTGGCGAAGGCAAGGTATTCGTCGAGCGTTTGCTCCATCTCGGCAAGATCACGCTTGATGTCATCAATCTCTGGCGATTGCGGCATCATCGCCAACTGAAGCTTGAGGCGCGTCAACGGCGTGCGCAGGTCGTGGCTGACGCCAGCGAGCAATTGCGAGCGCTGGTCTATGTGTTTCTTGATGCGCTGGCGCATGTCTTGAAACGCCAGCGTTGCGCCGCGCACTTCGCGCGCGCCGCGGGCGCGGATATAGCCCGTATCTTCGCCACGTCCGAAACGCTCCATGGCATCCGCGAGATTCTCGATCGGGCGCACCTGATTGCGGATGAAGATAACCGAGACGACGATCAGGAAGATGGTCGCGCCGGAAATCCAGGCGACAAACAGCGGACCCGAGCGTGCCTGCACGCGATCGCGGTATGCTTTCAATTGTAACACGCCGTCTTCGACCGGCACCCGGATTAGAACTTGCGGGCCAGGGCAGGTGGAATCGTAGAAGACTTCACGGTTGATGTCGGTCTGAAGCGCGCGCAGCAGGTAGCGATCGAGTGTCGATCCCCATGAGCGGCAGCGCGGGATCGCCGGTTCGGCGCCGGGCTGCAACTCGATCTCGAGCCGCAGCGGGCGCATCGCGTATTCGCGTAGCTGCGCAAAATTTTCCGGCGTCGGATTGCGCTCATAAAGTTGAATGACCAGGGCGACGTCGGCGGCGACACCCTGGCTCATGCGTTTCGAGGTGGCCTGCCAGTGGTCATCAAGGAAGACGAGCGTGATGATGAGCTGCAGCAGCGCCGCAGGCGCGACGATGATAAGCAGCGTGCGCCAATAGAGACCCTTTGGCAGAACGTCGCGAAAGCGCATGCGCGGTTTGGGTCTCGCGTCCATTAGTCGGCCGCCAGCCTGTAACCGACGCCACGCACAGTTTGGAGGAATACCGGCGCGCGCGGGTCGGCCTCGATTTTGCGGCGGAGGCGCGTCACTTGAACATCAACTGAGCGTTCGAGGCCCGCGCCTGTGCGCTTAGCCAATTCTTCCCGGCTGATCACTTCGCCCGGACGCATCGCGAGGATGCGCAGCAGCGCCACTTCTGCCTCTGTGAGTCGCACCAAGGCGCCTTCGCGCGCCAGTTCGCCGCGCGCGCCGTTAAAGGTGAAGGGGCCGAAGTTGACGATCTCCGGCGCCTCGCCGCGATTGGCGATCGTACGGCGCAAGATCGCGTTGATGCGCAGCGCGAGCTCAGCTGGCTCGAACGGCTTTGGCACGTAGTCATCGGCGCCAATGGAAAGGCCGCGAATGCGGTCCTCAGCGAGCCCTCGCGCGGTCAGCAGTACGATCGGCACCTTGGACGTTTTCCGGACGCTCTCGGCCAAGGAGAAACCGTCTTCCACCGGCATCATCACATCGAGGATGAGGAGGTCGAAATCCATGCCGTCGAGGAGCTTCCGCGCGCCGGCGGCGTCGGCCGCAGCCGAGACGCGGGCGCCAGCCTGTGAAAGGTACTTCTTGAGCAGTTCGCGGATTCGATCATCGTCATCGACCAGGAGCAGGTGGGGCGGACGTTCGAGGGCGTCGAAGGCGGGCGCGGTATTCATGTGCGGATGACCCCGACAACGCCGCCAATTCGCGGTGCAACCGACCTCGTTTTGTCTGCTTCTGAGGCAAACATTTCCACAGGTCGAGCTGGTTTGTTGACACTCATGCCGTCAGACACAAAATACCCCGAAAAACCAACCCTGTTGCGCCGCACAATCCCACCGGCGCAGCCGATCGGCAAGTTCCGATCATAGAGGAGGAATGGATGGCGGCGCAGTCTTTCGACGATCGTGACGGCTGGATTTGGATGGACGGCGAGTTCATCCCGCACCGCGACGCCCGCGTCCACGTCCTTACACACGCCATGCACTACGCCTCAGCCGTGTTCGAGGGTGAGCGCGCCTACGACGGCGTCGTATTCAAGAGCCGCGAGCACAGCGAGCGCCTTCATACCTCCGCCAAGCTGCTTGGCTTCTCACTTCCCTACAGCGCCGAAGAACTCGACCGCGCCAAGGCCGAATTGGTGTCCCGGCAGAAGACGCCGAGTTGCTACATGCGCGCCATCGCTTGGCGCGGCTCAGAGCAGATGGGGGTTTCCGCCAGCCGCAGCGACGTGCACGTCGCCATCGCGTCCTGGGTGTGGGGCGATTACTTCGCCGACCGGATGAAGGGTGTGCGTCTGATGATTGCGCCGTGGCGGCGTCCTGCGCCGGACACCGCACCAATCGCGTCGAAAGCAGCGGGTCTCTACATGATCTGCACGCTCTCGCGTCACGCCGCGACCGACGCTGGCTTTGATGACGCGATGATGATGGATTGGCGCGGCCAGATTGCCGAAGGCACCGGCGCGAACATCTTCTTCGTGAAGGATGGTGTGCTGCACACGCCGTATCCGGACTGCTTCCTGAATGGCATCACCCGTCAAACCGTCATTGGTTTGGCGAAGGCGCGCGGCATCGAAGTTGTCGAGCGCGCAATCTGGCCAAGCGAACTCGCCAGCTTCAGCGAAGTGTTCCTCACCGGCTCCGCCGCCGAGATCACCCCGGTGCGCGAAATCGCAGGCCTTCCGTTCAAGCCGGCGGCGATGACGGAAATGCTGCTGAATGATTTCTCAGCGCTGACGCGCCGGAAAAACGCGGCGTAACAAGAAGTTCCACGGAACTAAGGGCGAGGCGCCTCGTTACCGGCTGAGAGTTTCTCGGCCGGAGATGAGCCATGGTCGCCTACAGATTTGATCCCGATTACACGGTTACTGGGCGCCACTACGCGCATCCGTTGATCCAATGGAGTACGATTTTCGCCGGTGCGATTGCCGCAATTGCGATCGGCTTTCTGCTCAACGTCCTCGGCCTCGCTATCGGCGCGTCAGCCTTCAATCCCTATGAGATCAACGCTCAAGACGAGGCCATCTCAATCGGCGGCGGGCTTTACGTCATGTTTGCCCAACTCGTCGCCTTCCAGGTTGGCGCCTACATCGCCGCGCGCGGCTCGCGCTATCCTGATCACTTCGGTGGTCTGCTGACGGGATTTCTCGTATGGGCGCTCGCGGTCGCGTTCGCGGTTTCGCTGGCGACCTTTGCGGCTGGCGCTTTGTCTAACGGCGACGCGCTGACGTCCGGTGTTGCGGAGACCATAGGTGAATTGAGCGACGCGACTGACGGGCAAGGCGCGAACGCGGCGGACCTCGCGACGGCTGAAGATACTGCCGATGCGCTCGCGGCACTTTCTTGGTGGACTGTTGGCGCGCTCTCGCTTGGGCTCGCTGGTGCAGTCGCTGGCGGCTGGCTCGGTTCACATCATCCGAAATGGGAAATGCGTCCGCGTCTTGAGGATGCGACTCCCTACCAACACGCGCCGAAGATTTGAGGAGAATGCGTCATGGGTGAACTTGGCAAAGGCTGCATTCTCTGGGCGGTCGGTATTCCGCTCCCGATCATCATTCTGCTGTTTCTGTTCGGGGTGCTGAACTGACTCAAAGCCAATTGAAGGCGCGTGCAATGAACGTGCGTCCGTCCTGGCGAACAGGGTCGCCGTGCGCCATCAGCACGCTCTCGGCGGGCCAATCGAGAATTCGATGAAGCGCTTCGCGCGCGGTTTTCCGATCCGTGAACGCCACCTTGAATTTCTGCGGTGTCCGAGGTTCTGACCCCACCATTCCATCGAGTTGGGCAATGAGAGATTGCAGGCCCTTGAACCAGCCAGGTGGGAAGTTCTGTAGGAGATCAGCAAATAGCACCGTGGCGCTCTTGCGATGGAAGAAGACGGCCTCTGTCGCAATGGCGTTGCCGCGCATGAGTACCTGATCGATTTGTCCGGCCCAAGTCTCGGGCGGCGTGTCAGATAGATCGGCGTCGAACGCGATGTCTTTTGAGCGTTGGTGCGATGCAGGGGCCGCAAACAAGGTTGCTGTGGGATAGGCGCGCTTCCATTCGTCCAAGAAGGCGCTGTGCAGCGCCGTGGGTGTAACGATCGAGCGGACCTCACCGAGCGCATCGATGGCGGCGTGAAGTTCGGCTGAAAGACCGACAGGCGACCAGATGAACAGCCCGCCGTCGGCCAACCGGATCGCTGCCATTCGCGTGGGGTAGCGAAATCCAAAGCTCTGAACCGTGGGGCCAGCGGCGATCCAGATGTCTTCGCCGAATTGTTCGAGCGCGCTCACAGTGCGGTCGTGTCTTCAGTCTCAGGCGTCATGAAATGCCCGTGCAACGTCGCGATCGGCTGCGTCTTCTCGCCTTGCCACGCCTCAGCTTGAACGTTCGCGATGCGGCGGCCGATTTTCACGACCTTGGCGCGGGCGAAGGTGTCGACTGGTTTGCCGGAACGGAGATAGTCGATGCCGATATCGACAGTCTTCGGGAAGCGTTCGCTCTTCGAGGCGATGGCGAGCTGGGTGAGCGCCGTCACTTCCAGCAGCGCGCCAACGACGCCGCCATGCAGCGCCGGCAAAAGCGGATTGCCAACCAAGTGCTGGCTGAACGGCATGACAAGCGTGAGTTCGTCGCCTTTCAGCTCGGCTCGGATACCAAGGAAGCGCGCATAGGGGATGCGCTCGATGGCGGCGGCGACGCGTTGTTGAGGCGTCTCGCTCATTTCTTCTTCCGCAGATTGGCGCCGACCTTTCGGCCGTTGTTGGAGTTGACCATGAAGGCGGCGGCGACGTGTGCGATCGGATTGTCGGGCGTATCGTCGTAGGCGACGGCGCGCACGAAGGCGACGCTGCGGCCGAGTTTGTAGCAATGCGCTTCCGCAAGCACGGCGCGCTCCGGTGTGGCGGGGCGCATGTAGTCGATCCGCAGATCGATGGTGGCGACGGTTGTTGGATGCTCCATCGCAGCGACCGCGGCGGTGCCGCAGAGTGTATCGAGGAACGTGGTGATGACGCCGCCTGCGATCACACCGGTTTCTGGATCGCCGACAAATTCCGGCCGGTACGGCACCAGGCCCCAGACTCGCGCGGGCTCGATCTTGGTCACCTCCATGCCGAGCGCCTTGGCCTGCGGCGTGAACTGGATCATGGCGCGCACGCGCTGCAGGGGATCGTCGTCCGGGGAGGCGTAGGAGGTGGGCTCATCGCTCATGCGAGGGTGCTACCAGGGCGAGACGAGCCTCGCTATTGTTGCAAGTTGACGTTTCGTCATTTTTGTGACGTTCTAGGATGAACATCAGGTCATCCGAGGAATGAGATGAGCGAAACGGCGGTCAACGTCGAGCCAATCGGCAAGCGGGAGAAAACGAAGGTCGCGAACCGGCAGGCAATTCTGGTTGCCGCGCGCGCCGTGTTTGCCGAGCTTGGGTATGAAGCCGCGACGGTGCGCGACATTATCCGTGGCACCGATCTCGCGAGCGGCACCTTCTACAATTACTTCAAGTCGAAAGAGGAAGTGTTCGACGCGCTGGCCGACGATGGCGCGCGGCGCTTCCGACCGATCCTGCGTATGGCGCGTGAGAACGCCAAGAGCTTCGACGACTATCTCCACTCCGCGTTCGTCGCGTATTTTCATTTCATCGTGCAGGACAACCAGGTCGAGGGCAGGCCAATCGATGAACGGCGCCCGCACATCCTGCGGATGGACACGCCAGAGATGGTCGCGGTTTACCAGGAAGTGCGCCAAAGCCTCGAAGACGCGATCGCACACGGCGACGCCCCGCGCGTTGACGCTGATTATCTGGCTTGCGCCTGCATCGGCATCGCGCAAGAGGTGGGGTCGGCTATGTTGCGCCGTTCGCCGCCAGATATTGACGCTGCGGCACACTTCGTGACTGGCCTCATTCTCAAAGGCCTCGTGGGCGCTGCCCGCGAAGGTTGATCTAGGAGCATCGTTTGTCCTGGTTGCGCAAAGCGCTTGTGCATCTTGCTTTGTCGCGCTCCGACGAGGCGCTGATCAAAGCTTCCGGCGGGAGCCCACGCACCGTGCGCGGCATGACGCTAGATCCGCGCATGCAGTTTCTTGAGGCCCAGGCACGGCAGCGCGCGATCCCGTGGGATCAGATGACAGTCGCGATCCTGCGCGCGCAAACAGAGGCTGGCGCCGAGCTGTTCGGTGGCGGCAAGGTGTCGGGCGTTCGGATCGAAAAGACTTACGTCACTGGCCGCAGTCATTCCGTGCCGTGCCGGCTCTATCTGCCGACGGTGCGCGACAATTCAGCGGCGATGATGGTGTACCTCCACTTCGGTGGTGGGGTGATTGGGTCGCTTGAGAGCTGCCATCGGCTGTGCGGACTGATTGCCAAAGCGGCCGGCGCACCTGTGCTTTCGGTCGATTACCGCCTCGCGCCGGAGTTCAAATACCCGACTGGATTAGACGATTGCATCGCCGCTTACTCTTGGGCGGTCGATAACGCCGCGCGCTACGGCGCGCCGGTGGGGAAGGTAGCGATCGGCGGCGACTCGATGGGTGGCCTCTTCTCGGCGATCATCTCGCAGGAGATGCGCAAGACGAAGCCGCCGGTGCTCCAACTGCTGATTTATCCGGGCATCGATTTTGTGTCGGACACGCCATCCATGCACGACTTCGCGGACGCGTGGCCGCTGACCGCCCAGACGCTGGATTTCTTTGTGAAGCAATATCTGCCGGAAAATGCTGATCCGAGTGATCCGCGTATCTCGCCGGGCAGAATGCAGGACCTGCGCGGCTTGGCTCCCGCGCTGATCTACGCGGCGGGCTTTGACATGCTGCTGGATCAAGGCGCTGCTTACGGCGAGCGGCTGCAGGAGGCGGGCGTGAAGGTTTCCTATACGCGCTTCGACTCGTTGCCGCACGGTTTCGTAGCGTTTCCGTCCGCTGCGCCTGCCGCCGAAGCAGCGATCAAGCAGATCGCACGCGAAACCGCTGCCGCGCTTAAAGGTAATCGCTAGATGACCACGTCCGTCGAGACGGCTCCTGTCGGCGGACCGGCTATCGATCGTGGCGCGTGGAGTTGGGCGCTGTTCGAGTGGGCGCGCAATCCGTGGGTGCTGCTCGGCACGATCTACGTGTTTGCACCGTATATCTCCAATGTCGTGATTGGCGATCCGGTTCGCGGTCAGGCGATGATCGCGAGTTGGCACACAACGGCGGGCGTCATCATTGCGCTGACCTCACCATTCCTTGGTGCGGCAGCTGACCGGATGGGCCGCCGCAAGCCGCTCCTTGCGGTGAGCGTCGCGGCGCTGGCGTTCTGTATCTCAATCAAGTGGTGGGCGCTGCCGAACAACGAAGGCTTGCCCTTGTGGGCGATCGGCCTGTTCACGACCGCCGCCGGCGTTGCCTTCGTCTACACCGAGGTGCTGCACAACTCGATGCTTACGCGCGCGGCTCCGCCCGGACGCATATCGCAAGTCTCTGGCCTCGGGCTTTCGCTTGGGAACGCAGCTTCGGTGCTGCTGTTGGTGTTCGTCCTGGTGACTTTGGCTTTGCCGGGGCAACTCGATCTGCCGTTTATTCCGGATGCGCCGTTGTTCGGCTTGGATCGCGCAGCGCACGAACCGGATCGCGTTGTCACGCTGCTCTGCGCGGCGTGGCTCATCATCTTCTCGATCCCGATTTTTCTCTACACGCCTGATCTCACCACGACAGGGGAGAAGTTTGGCGATGCGCTGCGCCATGGCGTTGGCAACGTCATCCGCACGGTACGGAAGCTTCGCGACTATCGCAACGTCGCGCTCTTCCTGGTGGCGCGCATGCTCTATGCCGACGGGAAGACCGCCATCCTGATCTTCAGCGGCGTCTATGCCTCCGGCGTGATGGGGTGGGACCTGCTGGAGATGTTGTCGTACGGCATCTTGCTCAGCATCTTCGCGGTGTGCGGCGGCGTGCTTAGCGGCTGGCTCGACCATGCGATCGGGTTGAAGCGTGCAGTGGTAGTGGAGATCGGCGTAACGCTTCTCTGCCTGCTTTTTATGGTGTCGATGTCGCCGACTTCGATGTTCTTCATGCCGGTTGAGGCAAACGTCGCGGTCTGGGGCAGTCCGTTGTTTTCGACCGCGCCCGAACTCGCCTATCTCGCCTTCGCCATCGTCATCGCAATCTCGATCACGGCCGCCTACGGTTCGAGCCGCGCTCTGATGGCGCGCCTCGCGCCAGAGGGAATGGAGGGCGAGGTGTTCGGCCTCTATGCGCTCTCAGGCTCGGCGACTGCGTGGCTCGCACCTGGCATTCTCGCGTACTTCACCACCGCCTATCAGAGCCTGCGCGCTGGTTTTGCGTCGATTGCGCTGCTGTTGTTGGCGGGGCTGCTGTTACTGTGCTTCGTCAGGACGCCTCAGAGCAAGCTAACCGCCGCCGTATAAGCGGCGCCAGAGGCGAGGGCAGTCGCGAACGTGCCCCATGCCATGTCGACGAGGGTGAGCTTCGTCGACCAGGCGCGCATAACGGCGTGATTGGTTAGATCAAACGTTGCGTACGCGAAGAAACCGAGGATTGCGCCGTTTAGCATCGCTCTGCTGGCGTCGGGGTGCTCGAGGCCCGGCGCGATAGCAAAGAACACAACGCCGCTCACATAGATCAGGTAGAACGCGGTGGCGGCGGCGAGATTGGGTGTAGGCCGCATGATTTCGCCCATTATTGGCCGGTAAAAGCGCGGCACCATCCGGGCGAACCATAGTGTGTCTAGGCCGAGGAAAACGGCGGCGGTGACCACCCAGGCGATAACGTAAGTCAGCATGCCCCGATCCTCGTTGCGGCGAATGCGCAGACAGGTTCTGGGGGTGTACGTGCACGGGCGCCGTGCGGATCAGGTTCAGGCCGCCCCGGCCTGTCTGAGCTTCTTGTCGACCATGCGCTTCAGGCCGGCGGCGAGGCTCTGACGCTCTCCGCACAGCGCGTGGGGAAGGTATGCCAGCTGGTGCAAGGCGGCGACGTGGGTGCGGACAACTTCCGGATCGAGGCGCTCGGTTGCGCCTTGGGCCTGAATATAGCGGGCCATCTCGCGTGCGCCGAGCGCGAGGCTGGGATCGCCGATTTGCTCGCCCACCTCGGCCAAGTCCAGAACCGCTCGGAATACGATGCGCGCTTGGTTGGCGTCGCCGGGCACAAGCAGCTTTGCTGCGCTCTCCAGCGCGGTCACACTGACACGCGCAAGCTCTGCCTTGAGGTTGAGCTCTTCCTCTTGACCTTTGACCAAAGGTCCGGGCGCCACGTCGTCAATGCGGCGAAGTGGGCCGAGGTAGGTCAGGTCGGGGCGTGGCCGACGGCGGCACGGGCCTACGTAGGACGCAGTGGTCACGAACGGTTGTGGATTCGAGACGATGGTCTTGACGCGTTGTTGAAGCGCGAGGGCGGAGATCGGCTTGCGCAGATAGCCATCAATACCGGAAGCGCGCGCCAGTTCGACCTCGGCGGCGGCGCCGCGTGATGTCAGCATGAACATCGGCACGGCGCGGTTCGGCGCCTCTTCACTCTTGCGGACGCGGCGCGCGAAATCGAGGCCATCGCCGCCACCGGCATCGATCCAGTCCATCAGAATAACGGTCGGATTGAAACGGAGCAGTAGGTCCCAGGCTTCCGTCGTGGCGCCGGCGCCGACAACGCGGCCAAGGCCCGTGGCGCGCAGCTGATCGAGCGTAATGCTGCGCTGGTAGGTGTCACTGTCCAGAATAAGCGCAGTCAGGCTGGACGGATCAAAGTCATCACCCCCCTGCATACAGCTGCCCCTGCCCACAACAGGCTGAAAGCTAACGGCGATTATTTGATTTTCGCTGAAGAAAGCTGCCCGGAGTTAACATCAATTAGTGAGTTGGCTCAGGATGGTCGCCGAGTCGAAATAGACGCGTTCGCATATGATCTTGGCGCCGCCAGGCGCGAACTCGAACACCGCCGCCATGCGCACTCGGATCTTCTTGCCGGTAGGCGCAAGTTCGCCCTGTGGTGTTTTGATCGGACCCTCGTGTGTACCTGTGAGCCAGAACTCAGCGAGCACTGCGTCCTCCATCGCGCGCAGCAGAATGGGTTCGTTGGCTTGGTCGGGAAAGGAGCGCCGGGAGGCTTTGAAATAGTTCATCACCGCTTCCGCGCCGTCGAACACCTGACCCGCGCCGAAGAGTTCGTAGCGAGGGTGATCAAACGTGGAGAGCGTGGTGTCGAAATCGTGCGTGATCTCGGAGGCCATGTGTTTGGAGACCAACGCGATACGTTCTTCGGCCAGAGTGGTCATTGGGCTCGTTCCTCCAGCGCGCCGATGATGGTAATTTTCTGCCATATCTTGCGACCAAGCCCGGCCGTTAGGTCTTCGACGTCATTGACGGCCGCGATGACAACGCTATCGCGCACGCGGTCCGCGTAGAGCGCGGCCAGCTTTCCGATCAGCGACAGCATCTCTGCGCAATAGTCCAAGTACCGGGTCAGCTCGAACTGGGTCATGGTGCGCTCGGGCGATGCGGCGGTTTTGTGCTGGTCGAGCACCACCGTTGGATCTTTTGTGAGCTGATGCATGTCGATCACGTGCGCCAACTGGCGCAAGCGGTGCAGTGCGTCGAGCGCGCGTTGGCGTTTCCTGCGCTCCTCCAAGCTCATGATGAACCAGATCGCGCCGCCAAAGAGGATGAGCAGGTTCACCGCCGCTTCCAGGCCCTGAACCAACTCGGGTGCGGTGAGCGTTTCCGCGCGGATATTCAGAAAGCGGAACGCAGCAACCTGCGCCGCCAGGCCCGCTAAGATCAACGCCAGCGCCCCAAGGCGCCAGAACAGATGCGGTCGCGCCAAGCTTGCCGCGTCACGCGCGCTGAACCGCGCCGCTTGAATGACGTCATTACAAACGCGCGCTAGCCCCGCCTGCGGGAAACGCTCGTTGATGCGGTCCTGCAGCTTGTCGAGCGTTGCTAGCACTCGGTCAGCGCGCAAATGAGGGGCAGGTGGCTGCATGAGGGGCTCAAGTTTCGCGCACGCTGAACGGAACGCTCGTCGAAATTCTGCCCGAAGGCGCTGCCGCGCACGTGGCTTGTGGTCTCGGCTGCATAGCGCCGCCCATTTGGCGCGACCTGGCAGGTTATGATCACATTGAGTGACTCGAGCCGAACCAGGGGCATCGGACTAAAGCTTTCCGGCGTGTAGAGCCGCACGCGCGTAATGTCGGGCGTATTCTTTAGTACTGTGACTTCCCCGCGCAGCCGATCGGCAAAGCGCTGGGCTTGCTCGCCGCGTATGCTTTCGCGGGTGGGCTGAAATGCGTAGGTTGCGCTGGTCTCGTCCTCCCGCAGTAGTCGCACATCGCTTACGCGGCCCATGCCTTCACTGGCGCACCAGGAGACGCCTTCGAAATCCTCCGCCATGCGATCGAAGGCGCGGCGCTGATCGTTGCTGAGGTCAGTGCGCTGCGGCGAGACGAGGCGCAGCCGCGGCGATGATCCCGGATCGAACCGTGCGCGCCAGTTGGCCTTAGCGGTGTTCAGTTCAAAATCGAACGCATAATCGGCTTTGCCCGCTTCGGTCGCGGCCACCGCTTGGGTTAGGAGCGCCGCCCCGCCGCTTTGCGCGGCGGCCGAGGCGGCGAACGCCGCGATCAGCGTAATCGTGAGGAAGCGGACTGTCCGAAACATGGGGCCACCATGCCACGCCGATTGTGGCCGCTCAACGGCGGGGCAGGGCTTTGGTTGGCGCTGCTTTGCGCTACATAAACGCCATGGACGCCCGCGCGCCGGTTCTGCCAACGCCATTCGCGGAATGGTTCGCCGCGCGCGGCTGGGCGCCCCGCGCGCATCAGTTGGAGCTGGTCGCACGCGCCGGGGTTGGGTTTTCGACATTGCTGATTGCGCCCACCGGCGCGGGGAAAACGCTCGCGGGATTTCTACCGAGCTTGATCGAACTCGCGCCATTGAAGGCGGAGGGCTTGCGCCGGCCTTACAAACTGCACACGCTCTATGTGTCGCCGCTCAAGGCGCTGACGACCGATGTCGCGCGCAATCTAAGCACGCCGGCAAGTGAGATGCAGCTTGGTTTGCGCATCGAGACGCGCACCGGCGATACTCCGCCATCCAAGCGGCAACGCCAGCGCGCACACCCGCCGGACATTCTGCTCACCACGCCGGAGCAATTGTCCCTGCTGATCGCGTCTGAGCACGCGCGCGTCTTCTTCGAAGATCTGCAAGCAGTGGTGATCGATGAAATTCACGCGCTGGCGCCGACCAAGCGCGGTGATCTCCTGGCGCTGGCGCTGGCGCGGCTGCAACGTTGGGCGCCGGCGCACAGGCGCATTGGTCTGAGCGCCACGGTCGCTGACGAGCAAGGCTTGGTGCGCTGGCTGATGGGATCGACGCCGGCCGATGACATCATCGTGCGTGCGCCGCCAGGCGCGCAACCGATCATAGACGTGTTGGATTCGGATGCGCGAATTCCGTGGTCTGGACACACCGCGCGGCACGCGATCCCAGAAATCTACGAAACCATCAAACGAACCAAGCTGGCGCTGGTGTTCGTGAACACGCGCGCGCAAGCGGAAATGACCTTTCAAGAATTGTGGCGTGTCAACGAGGACGCGCTGCCGATAGCGCTGCACCATGGTTCGCTGGATGTCGCACAGCGGCGCAAGGTCGAAGCAGCGATGGCGGAGGGAAAGTTGCGGGCTGTCGTCTGCACATCGACCCTCGATCTCGGGATCGATTGGGGCGATGTAGATCTCGTGATCCAGATCGGCGCACCGAAGGGTTGCGCGAGGTTAGTTCAACGGATCGGCCGCGCCAATCACAGATACAACGAGCCGTCGCGCGCCCTGTTGGCGCCAAGCAATCGCTTCGAAGTGTTGGAGTGCCGCTCAGCACAAGAGGCGGTGCAGGAGGGTGCACTTGACGGCGAGTCGCTTCGGGTGGGCGGACTCGATTGTTTGGCGCAACACATCATGGGGTGTGCCTGCGGCGAACCCTTCGACGCTGATGAGCTCTACGCCGAGGTGATAGGCACGGCGGCGTACGCCGATTTGAAACGGTCTCAGTTCGACCGGGCGATCGATCTGGTGGCGACCGGCGGTTACGCGCTGCGCAGTTATGATCGCTATCGCCGCATCGTTCAGGACCCACAATCCAATCGTTGGCGCGCGCGCAATGCGTCAGTGGCCCAGCAGCACCGCATGAATGTCGGTGCAATCGTCGAGTCCGAGATGCTCGATGTGCGCCTGGCTCATCGTACTGGCGCGCGCCCGCGGCCAGGGACACCGAGGCAGGAGGGTCCTGCGCCAATGGTGGCCGGGCGGCGTCTGGGGCAGATCGAGGAATACTTCATCGAGGGATTAGCTCCGGGGGACACGTTCTTGTTCGCAGGTGAAATCCTGCGGCTGATCGGCGTACGTGAGACCGACGCATTGGTGGTGCGAGCCAGCGATCAGCAGAACCCGAAGATTCCTTCCTATGCAGGCGGCAAGTTTCCGCTCTCGACATTCCTTGCCGATCGCGTGCGCCACATGCTGCATGACGCGAAGCGGCAAAAGATGCTGCCGGGCCAGGTCCGCGATTGGATCAAAATGCAGAAGCGGCGATCAGTCGTGCCGGCGCCGGACGAGATGCTCGTCGAAACATTTCCGCGCGGCGGCAAACACTATCTCGTCTGCTACCCGTTTGAGGGCAGGCTAGCACAACAGACGTTGGGCGTCCTGATCACGCGTCGGCTGGAGCGGTTAGGTAAGAACCCTATTGGCTTCCTGGCGAGTGAGTACGCGATGGCCGTGTGGGGGCTGGAGCCTATGGGTGACGTTGATCTGACGGAGTTGTTCGACGAGGACATGCTGGGCGACGACTTAGAGAGTTGGCTTGGCGAAAGCACGCTGATGAAGTCGACGTTCGCCAAGTGCGCCGTGATCGCGGGCATCATCGAACGCAACACGCCAGGAGCGGCCCGCAAGACGGGACGGCAAGTCACATTCTCAGCAGATCTAATCTACGATGTTCTGAAGCAGTACGAGCCTGATCACATTCTCATGCAGGCCGCTTTCGCTGATGCGGGCGAAGGTTATCTCGATATCAAGCGCCTTGGCGGGCTGCTGCGACGCATCAAGGGTAAAATCGTGCATCGTGACTTGCCACACGTGTCGCCGTTTGCGGCGCCTGTGATGTTGGAGATGGGCAAGGTAGGGGTTCGCGGTGGTGCAGATGAAGCGGTGCTGGAAGACGCGGCTTCGCTGATCGCCGAAGCGATGAGCTGACGCAGCGGACGGCTTGCGCGCAGCGACCTGCAAGCGCAATTTCGACAAAACTGCGGGGGGAATGATGCGGACAATTTGGGCGGCGGCCATGGTGATGGCGTTCTGTGGCGCTGCGAGCGCGCAGGTCAGCGACGCGACGCGGGCAGCAAACGCAACATTCGCGCAAACATTGCCCTGGGCCGATCGTGAGGATGAGGACTTCGCGGCACGCGGCTTCGTTGCGGCGTCCGATGTTCAGCAGATCCGCGCCGCCGACGGCCGCGTGGTCTGGGATTTCGCCGCCTACAATTTTCTTCAGGGCGATGCGCCGGAGACCGTAAACCCAAGCCTCTGGCGCCACGCCCAATTGCTAGCGCGCGCGGGCCTTTTTCGGGTGACCGACCGCGTCTACCAGGTGCGTGGCTTCGATGTCGCGAACATGACGGTGGTCGTTGGCGACACCGGCCTTATCATTATCGATCCGCTTTCGAGCGCCGAGACGGCGTCGGCGGCGCTGGCGTTGGCGCGACAAACCATCGGTGACGCACCGGTCGTCGCCGTGATCTACACGCACACACACCTCGACCACTTTGGCGGCGTGCGCGGCGTTGTTCCTGCCGATCAGGTGGCGGACGTGCAGGTGATCGCGCCCGAGGGCTTCATGGAGCACGCCGTGACCGAGAACGTCATAGCGGGCAACGCCATGGGGCGGCGCGCTATGTATCAGTTCGGCTTTGGCCTGACGCCGGGGCCGGAAGGGCAGATGACGTCGGGCATCGGCATCGCCGTTTCGTCCGGGACGTACACACTCATTCCGCCCACGCGCTCGATCACGCGCACCGGCGAAATGCTTACCGTCGATGGCGTGCGCATTGAGTTTCAGATCACGCCGGATACGGAGGCGCCGGCGGAGATGAACTTCTTCTTCCCCGATCTCGGCGTGCTGTGCATCGCAGAGAACGCGACCGCAACGATGCACAACATCCTGACGCCACGCGGCGCACTCGTTCGCGACGCGAAGGCCTGGGCGGACTACCTGACTGAAGCGCTGCGCCTTTACGGCGATCGCGCGCAAGTGATGGTGTCGAGCCACGCGTGGCCGCGCTTCGGCAACGACCGCGTCCGCGATTTCGTGGCGAGTCACCGGGACGCCTACAAATATCTGCATGATCAAACCGTGCGCTTGATGAACGCCGGTTACACCGATCGCGAGATCGCCGATCAGGTGCGCCTGCCCGCATCACTCTCAGCGCGCTGGTTCAATCATGGTTACTATGGAACTATGATGCACAACTCTCGCGCCGTGTATCAGCGATACATGGGGTGGTACGACGCGAACCCCGCTAACTTGAACCCGCTCCCGCCAGCCGAAGAGGGCGTACGATTTGTGCGCGCCATGGGCGGCGCTGAGCGTGTTCTGGCGGAGGGGCAGCGCGCCTTCGATGAAGGCGATTATCGCTGGGCGGCGCGTGTGCTCAACCATTTGGTGTTCGCTGACCCGAACAACACCGCAGCGCGCACGCTCCTTGCGCGGACGCATCGGCAGATGGGCTACCAATCCGAGAGCGCCATCTGGAGGAACATGTATCTCGTCGGCGCCCGCGAGTTGGAACAAGGTACGCCTGACCGGCCGCCGGCGGTCTTAAGCGCAGATCTGATCGGGGCTACGCCAACGAGCTACATCCTCGATCTCTTAGCCGTCCGGCTCAATCCGGAGCGGTTGGGGGAGCGGCGCTACGCGTTCAATCTGGTCTTCCCTGAGCGCAACGAACGCTTCGCTGTGACGATCGCCAATGGCGTGCTCGTGCACGAGCACGATCAGACGGTGGAAGGCGCGCCAACCATCACGTCGCCGCGTGCGGTATTCCTGCAGGCTATGGCGACGCAATCGATGGCGCGCGCTGTGTTGTCCGGACAAATCCGCATAAGGGGCAACAGAAGGTCGCTTGAAGGGCTGGGAGAAGTGTTTGACAACCCGGACCCGAATTTTGCGATCGTCACGCCCTGACGAATCCGATTTGATCTGAGGCGCATGCCGCTCCTGTCGCAGCCAGCACCGAAGCCTGAGCGCCCGCGCCGCAAGGCGTTGCGCGCGTTGCCGCCGATGGCGATCGTCGGCGACACGGTCGAGCTGCGGCTGGGCGACACGTTGGTTACGGCGTTGCCGGACGGCGCGCTCTGGGTCGGTGATGCGAAGACACTGATCGTCTCGGATCTACACTTGGAGAAAGGCTCCGCCTTTGCGTTGCGGGGGCAAATGCTGCCGCCGTACGACACCCACGCGGCGCTTCTGAAGCTGACCGAGCTTATGTTGCGTTTGCAGCCCGAAATCATCGTATCGCTCGGTGATAGCTTTCACGATACCGGTGGCCCCGCGCGCATGGACGCGAAGGATCGCGAACTGCTGCGTCTGCTGATGTCGCGCTGCGATTGGGTGTGGGTTGAGGGCAATCACGATGGCCGCGCGCCCGAGACACTCGGCGGCGCATTCCATGATGTGCTGCACATTGGGTCGCTGGTGTTGCGCCACCATCCCACAGAAGGCGAGGCCGCTGGCGAGATCGCTGGTCACTTGCATCCGTGCGCTCGTGTTGTCGGTCGTGGACGCAGCGTGCGGCGGCGGTGTTTCGCGACCGACGGCGCTCGCATGGTGATGCCGGCGTTTGGTGCGTTCACCGGCGGTTTGAACGTTTGCGACAAGGCATACGCGAACATTTTTCCGGTCGGTGCGACAGCGCTCGTGCTTGGCAAGGACCGTGTCTTGCCGGCGCCGAACGAAAGATTGGTGGGCGATTAGAAACGATGCAGCGCGGTGGCGAGTGGGATGATCATACAGATGATCATTGCGCCGCCGGTGAGCACCTGGCGTAGCACAGGGTACCAAGCCGGCGCTCCCGCATCTCTCGCGCTGCGATAATCCCAAAGCGCTTGCGCAGCGAACAGACCCGCAAAAATCGCGGCTGCGCCAAGCACGGGCGTGACGTAAACGACTAGCGAAGCTAGCGCCCACCCAGCCAACGCCGGGAGCGCACTGAACAGCAGGCGCATGCCATTCGGCGCCTGTGGCGCGCGCATGATTTCGAAACCGCACCGCACGCCGCCGAGAAACGAGAGCAGCACGGCGGCGTAAAGCGAGAAGCTGATCGCGCCGAGGCGCGCCGTGCTGGCGTGCTCCGACAGCGAGATGAGCGCAGCGACGCCGAGAGGAACAAGGCCGAGAAAGCCCAGGCGCAGCGCTGCGCGTGGGAGAAAGGGTGGCTCCGCGCTCACGGGCGACGGAATAGCACCGCAGCGCCCCAGCCGGCCAACAGCGCGAGCATCACGGTGACGATGCCGTAGAGCCAAGAGACGTTCGTCGCCAGATCGTGGATCGTGCGCTCGACACCAACGCGTGCAATCCGGATTGGAATGCGTTGGCGGGAGATGAGGCGTCCATCGCGGAAGAGGTAGGTGTCAGCGTGGTATTGCGCGATCGGAGCGTTAGCGGGCAGGCGGACAACGGCGCGGAACAGGCCACCCTGATACGCTGTGAGCCCGCCACGCACACCTTCTTGCGTCGGCCGCATATACCATTGGTAGAGCCCTTGTTCGCGCCGTAGCCGCACAAGCGAGGCGCGGTACGCGGAGGGATCGCCCCCGGCCGGCACTGTGCTCGCAAGCCGTGCGGATGCGGCCGGATCGAGCTGATAGCGCCAAATGGATTCAGGGCTGGCGATTTCGCGGAGCGGCCGGTTGGAGAGCACCGCGAAGAACGCTGGCGCTTCGCTGAAACGGACCGGATCGCCGTTGACCCAAAGTCCGAATGGGAATCGTCCGCCGGGCACGCGGCGCTTGCGCATGACCGTAGCAGGCTCATTGGGTCCGCGCAGCACCACGACAATGTCACCGCGCCCGCGCCGATCCGGGTTGACGCCGAACACGGTGATGTAAGAGCCGCCATAGGTGGAGCTGACAGTGATCTGCTCTTCGGCGACGCCGGCCGGGAGATCGTCCGCCACGTCGCTGCCAGGTTGCTGCTGCGCCGTTGCTGGCGCGGCGGCAAAGAGCAAGAGGGCTAGAGCTGCAATGAGACGCCTCATCTGGCGCCTCCGCCGAGCAGATAAACTTCTTCAGGCGGAATGACGACATCAAGCAAGAATTTGGCGCTGGCAGCGACGAGCAAAGCGCCCAAGATGCCGCGCACGTACTCCGCCTTGATACCAGCCCCAACACGTGCGCCGATCTGAGCACCAACAACGCCGCCAGCCATAAGCAGCAGCGCGAGAACAAGATCCACCGTCTGCGTGGCCACCGATTGCAGCACCACGATCAGAGAAGAGATGACTAGCACCTGAAACTGCGAGGTGCCGATGACGACGTTCGTCGGCATCCGCAGGAGATAGATCATCGCTGGGATCAGTATGAACCCGCCGCCGATGCCCATGATGGCCGAGATCGCGCCGATGCCGAAGCCGATGCCCAGCGGAGGCAGCACGCTGATGTAGAGCCCAGAGCGGGGAAAGCGGAGACGAAAGGGCAAGTTGTGCGCGATCGACTTCAGCGGGCGTCGCAGGATCGAGACACTCTTGGGTGGGCGGCCTCGCCAAAAGCGATAGCTTTCGCGCACCATCAGAAAGCCGACGCTAGAGAGTAGGACCAGGTAGAGAACCGAGACGATCAGATCGAGTTGGCCGAGCCGCAGTAGGCGCTCAAACAGCGCAACGCCGGCAGAGCTGCCGATCACGCCTCCGATAGAGAGTAGCAAGCCCATCCGCCAGTCGACCGACTTGCGCCGTGTCTGGGTCATGATGCCGGAGAAAGAAGTCGCTGCGATCTGGCTCGCACCAGTCGCGACAGCCACAGGCGCGGGGATTCCGAGGAACAGAAGCGCTGGCGTCATGATGAAGCCGCCGCCCACGCCGACCATGCCGGACACAAATCCGACGAGGCCGCTCACCAATAGGACAAGCAGCACGGCCACCGGCATCTCGGCGATCGGCAAATAAATCAAAATTCTGCTCTGAACTCAGCGCCACAGCGCCACGCCCTCGGCCCTTATGGGCAGGGTCGCGCGTCGAGGCAACGCTCGTTTGCGGCTAAAATGCTGGGCGCCTTTAGGTGGCCGGGCGATTGTTCCAGGCGCGTGCGCCGAACTCGCCGTTCGCCACAGCACTGGCGGCACGCGGCCGGAACGCCTGAGCGCGCGCGCGCGCTTGCTCCACCTGGTTCTGCGCCAGCTGCGCCTCGACGGCCGTCGCCCGTGCGCCTGCGTCTTGGTCGCCCTGACGAGCCGCCACCAAGAACCAGAACAGAGCTTCGGAGGCCGATGCGTTCACGCCGCGGCCTTGTTGGTAGAGAACGCCCAGATTGTACTGGCTGTCCGCTACGCCAAGCTCCGCAGCCTGCCTGAACCAGCGGAATGCCGCGGCCTCGTCGAGCGGCGCGCCTTCGCCGCGCGCGAAATAGACGCCGAGGTCGTGCATGGCGCGCCGGTTGCCGGACGCCGCCGCGCGCTCGGTCCACTGGCGCGCGATCGTGAGATCGGCCGGCACGCCTTCGCCACGCTCATAGAGCTTGGCCAAGCGGTACTGCGCCATCGGGAAGCCGCGATCGGCGGCGCGGCGCAACATGGTGACGCCTTCTGCTGTGCGGCCAGCCGCGATGCGCTGCAGCGCCAGTTCGTATTGCGCGGTGAGGTCGCCCGTTTGCGCGGCTTGCTCAAGCGAGACGTTGCGCGCCGGCAGTGGACCCGCAACGACTTGCTGCGCTTGAGTTTGGTCATTCTGCGCTATCGGCGCGCCAGGCGCCTCAGATGTGGCCACACCTTCCGTCACGCCCGCAGCGCCATCCGGCGCGACGCCTTCGACGGGAGCTTCGCCGAACGCTTCGGCAGGGGTGGTGGTTGGCGCCACATCCGTCACCGGCGTCGCCGCTGGTTCAGCATCGGTGCGGCCAGCATTGTCGGCGCGGTTCTTCAAGTAGTAGGCGCCGCCGACTAGGGCGACGGCGATAACACTCGCAGCGCCCCACAGAACAACGCGGCTCGACCCGCGCAGGCTGAGCTTTGGCGTTTGCGCCGCAGCATCCGGACGCGTCTTTGGCAGTGACTGTGCCTGTGCGGCTTTGCGCGCGTTAGCGAGGTAATCGTTCTTCGCTGGCGGCGTTTCTTCCGGCAAGGGCGGAAGATCCGTCAGCTCCGGCATCTCAAGCGAGAGCGGCTCTTCGGCTGGCGCGTTGGCGAGAGGGACGTCGGTCGCGTGAGTCTCCGGCGGCGCAACGAGCGGCGCAACGGCGTCTTCGATCGTTGCGGGCGCCAGATCGTCGTCCGGCGTCCAGAACGGATCATCGTCCAGCGGCGGCGGTGCGGTTGTTGCTTCCAGCTCCTCGCTTGCCGGCTCATCCACCAGAAGATCGTCGTCTGGTGATATCTCGATCGACTTATACTCCGGCGGCACGAACTGTTCTTCGGCTGCCGCATCATCGACAAGCAGATCGTCGATCTGGTTGTCCTCAGCGAAGTAGATCTCGTGATCGTCCGTTACGTCCTCGACCGGCGCGCGCGGCGGTAGCGGTCCGGCGCGCATCGGCTGCGCAGCGTCGCGCGGAGAGGCATAGGGCTGCGGCTCAGGATTGCTGAGATCGAAGCTGTCGACGCTCGAGTCGAACGACGGGAAGTTTGAGCGGTCGAACGATGATTGGAAGTCATCCGTGCGGCGCGCGGGCGTCGGGATCGACATTTGCGGCACCGACGGCGGCTCACCTGGCGAACGACCGGCCTCGAACTCTTCGAGCTTCGAAGCGACGCTCGACACAGCTTTCTGGACCGGTGCGATCGCCTCTTGGCTGTGTTCTTCGACCTCGGCCAAACGCTGCATGATCGAGCTGATGGCTTCCGAAACGCGCTGGCCCGCGCGCTCTTCGCTGTCGAGCATGCGTTCGCCCAATTCGCGGGCGAGAATATCTTGGCGTTGGTTGAAGCGATCGGCCATGCGCGCGACTTGCTCACCGACGTGTTCAATCG
Organism: Hyphomonadaceae bacterium; assembly: GCA_041398305.1. GTDB lineage: Bacteria > Pseudomonadota > Alphaproteobacteria > Caulobacterales > Aquidulcibacteraceae > Vitreimonas. The sequence goes on along the minus strand of JAWKUZ010000006.1, from coordinate 61,877 downwards.
CTTGGGCGCTGCGTTGCTCAACGGCGCCGACGCGCTCTTCGAGCCGCTCGGAGAGACGGCCTACTTCGAGGCCCATGCGGTCGAACGCAGCCGCTTCTCGACGCTCGATCTCGTCGAAGCGCTGCTCAAGCGTCGTCGCCATGCGCGAAAGCTCTTCGCGCACCGCCGACGCCGCGGCATCGTCGTTGCGCGACTCCACCGTGCGCAAGCGCTGATCGACTGTCTCCGACATGCGTTTGATCTCGATCGAAATTGCTTCGATCGTTTGCGCTTGGCGGCGTTCAGCGGCGGCAAGACGCGCCGTGACGTCGGTGAGGGCGCCTTCAAAGCTGGCGCCGCCAGTCATTACCGCTTGGAGTTCCTGTGAGACTTCTTCGCGCACCGTCTGCGCCATGGTGTCGAGCCGCTGCTCGAGCATCGCGCGCACGGCTTCAGTTTCCTGCGCGCCGACGCCGCCCTGTTCAATGCGGGCGCCGAGTGAGGAGACGGTCTCCTCGATGTGACGGATCGCCGTGTTGGCGGTAGATTCCGTTTCCTGCAGCTTATCCGCGAGGCTTTGCAGCGCTCGGTCTAGCGACTCCACAGTGTCGCCGATCCTATCGACCTTTGACGTGTCTGCAGTCGCGGCCTCGACGCTGGCGATGCGCGCTTCGAAAGCAGCCAGTGCGCCGGTGAGGGGGCTCGTATCGGTACGGGCCTCTAGCGAGACGAGGCGCTCGGCGATGTCTTGCTGCGCCTGACGGACATCGGTCAAATCGACCGCGCCCGAGGCGCCTGCAATATCTTCAACCTGCTTGACGCGGGCGGAAAGCGTGAGCTGCGCGTTGCGCAGATCCGCAATCGCCGCACCCGCGGCCTGGCGGAGGCCCGCGGTGCTTTCGCGAGCGCCAGCCTCAGCGCGTTCAATGCGCGAGATCAGCGTGGCTTGCTCGGCTTTCAGTGTATCAACGGCGCCGACACGCTTCGAAATTTCGCTCTCAAGCCGAACAACTTCCTCCAGCAGCGCTTCGCGTGCGCCACGGGTTTCGCTCGACGTTTCGGTGCGAACTTCGGCAACGGCTGTTTCGATGGCGCGGCGCGTGGACGCCTCACTATCGCTCAGACGTTCGCTCAATTCCTCCTGTAGGCGGCGCAGCTCGTTGACTGCATCGGCAGAGGCTTGCGTGGCTTGGCGCGCAGCCTCTTCAGCAACCGAGCGCGCTTCCGCTAGCGTTTGGCTGAGCACATTGCTGCCGCCGTCCATTTCGCTGGTGAGGTAGGACGCCGCTGCTTCAGCGCGGCGCGCCACTTCCTCGGCAACCGCGACTTGCTTCTCCAGACGCTCTTTGACGTCGGCGAAGTCGGCGCTTGCGCCATCGAAGGTTTGCTCGGCGCGCTCCAGGCGTCCGCTCAACGTCTCGCCAGCGGCGCGAAACTGTTCGAGCGCTTCACTAATGCGATCGGCGGCTTCGCTCGAAGCGGCTTCCGCATCTTCGATGCGCGCGGCGAGGCCAAGCACCGAGCGATCAATGGTCGAGACTGCGCGGTCGAGGCCGGTCACCGCGAGTTGTGTGCGACGCTCAATCGATTCAACGCGCTGTGCGAGGCGTGATGGATCGGCAGGCCGGTTCGCGCCGCCAACGTTCCAATCGTCTTCGCCGTCAAAATCAGTGTTGGCAGAGCCATAGCTGCGCGGGCGCGGCGCGCGTGTCGGTTGCTGCGGTGAACTCTGCTGTTGTGAACCACCGCCGCCGAGCTGACCGGAGGCAAGTGCTTGGTTCAGATATTCGCCCAGGCTCATGCCCTGACGAGCCGCAGCCTCACGCGCTGCTTCTCGTACTTTGGGGTCAATGCCCTTGACGCTCCAGCTTTGCGCACCGCTCATTTAGCCCTCGCCGCGTTCTTGCCGCGCGTCCGCGGCCAACGCCCAACCCCCGGGGCAGACTCGAGAAATTCGAGAATCGCCCACGACTTTGCAGTGTCGATGAAAGGCGTCCGCGTGTTAATGGCGGGTAAAATAGTAAACGAGGATTAGGCATGTCTGACACACCGCGCCAGTTCGGTCCCGAAACGCAGGGCGCCATCTATTTGCGCGGGTTGAGTGGCGCGAAACCGGAGATACCGACGAACTTCATCGGCCTCGAAGCGGCAGCGCAGAAGAAGATGACGCCGGAAGCTTGGGCTTACACGGCAGGCAGTGCGGGCTTGGAAACCGCGCAGGACGCAAATCGCGCTGCTTTTGCGCGCTTTCCCATAGCTCCGCGCATGTTGGCGGGCGCGGCGACGCGCAATCTCGGTTGCGAAATATTCGGCGCGAAAGCCGCTGCGCCGGTGTTCTCTTCGCCGATCGGTGTCCTGGAAATGATGCATCCCGAGGCTGATCTCGCGGTCGCGCGGGCGATGAAGAGCCTCAATCTTCCAATGATCATTTCGTCTCAGGCATCAACGCCGATGGAGAAGATCGCGGAGGCCAATGGCGATGGCCCGCGCTTCTACCAATTGTATTGGGGCAAGTCGGACGCGCTAGCGGAGAGCTTCGTGAAGCGCGCCGAGGCGATCGGCTGCAAAGCCATCTTCATCACGCTCGATACTTTGGTGCTCGGCTGGCGGCCGCGCGATCTCGACCTCGGCTTCTCGCCGTTCCTGCGCGGGCAGGGCATCGCGCAGTACACGTCCGACCCCGTGTTCAGGGGAATGCTTCCGCAAACGCCGGAAGACAACCCGCTCGGCGCCGCCGTTACGTTCACACAGCTCTTCTCCGATCCAGGGTTGGACTGGAAACGGATCGCGAAAATCAGATCGTGGACGAAACTTCCGGTGGTGCTCAAGGGCATCATGCGCGCCGACGACGCCGAGAAGGCGGTGAAGGAAGGCTATGACGGCGTGATGGTGTCCAATCACGGCGGCCGGCAGGTCGATGGGGGCATCGGCGCGCTGGACGCGCTGGCTAAAGTGACTGCTGTCGTCGGTGGCCGCGTGCCCGTTTTCTTTGATTCCGGCATCCGGTGTGGCGCGGATATCTTCAAAGCCTTTGCCCTTGGGGCAACTGCGACGGGCGTTGGTCGCCCCTATGTCTACGGTCTGGCACTCGGCGGCGAACAGGGCGCTCAGACGGTAATGGAATGCCTGCTGGCGGAATTGGACATCACCATGGCGCTCAACGGCTGCCAGACTCCGGGTGACATTTCGCGAGAGTTGCTTGGGTGAAATGAAATTTATGACGTTGGCGTCAACTTAGCTTGACCCTACCGTAAACGGAAACTAGCGTCATGGGGCCCGTTTAAACCGGAGGGACCTCTCATGACTTCCAAAGCTGAGCGCACTTACACAATTTCGCAGCTGGCCCGTGAGTTCGAGGTCACGCCTCGAGCGCTCCGCTTTTACGAAGACAAAGGTCTCCTGACGCCGCGCCGCGACGGCATGAACCGCGTTTACTCGCATCGCGATCGCGCCAAGCTGCAACTCATCCTGCGCGGCAAGCGCGTCGGCCTCTCGCTGATCGAGATCAAGGAAATCCTCGATCTCTACAAAGTCGATCAGCGCGCCCAGGCGCAAACGGCGCTCAAGAAGTATCAGGCCCGCATAGTGGCGCTCGAAGCGCAACGCGAAGATGTCGATGCGGCGATCGAAATCCTGCACGACAGCGTTGCCAAGCTCGAACGCTTCCTCGCCAAGCCAGCCACCTCCGCCGCCATGGGTGCTGCCCGTGCATTTGAAGCCGAGGCAAAAAAGCGGCTCGAAGACGCGCACTAAGACGCGTATAGCTCCAAGAAAAATAGGGAGAGCCGCATGCCGACATACACGGCGCCGCTTCGCGAATATCGCTTTCTCCTAAAGGACGTGCTCGACATCGAGCGCTACTCCAATTTGCCGACTTTCTCCGACGCGCCGCTCGATCTCATCGACCAAGTGTTGGAGGAGGGCGCGAAGTTCTGCGAAGGCGTGCTCGCGCCGCTGAACAAGGTTGGCGATGAGCATGGCTGTAAGCGCGCCGACGATGGTTCGGTGACAACGCCGCCAGGCTTTAAGGACGCATATAAGCAACTCGTTGACGCCGGTTGGCCCGCGCTTTCCAGCGATCCGAACTATGGCGGCCAAGGCATGCCCCATGTTGTGGCGCTGGCGTGGAACGAGATGGTGTCGTCCGCGAACATGGCGTTCGGCATGTATCCGGGCCTCAGCCACGGCGCTTACGCCGCGATCCATCATCACGGCTCTGATGAGCTGAAGAAGACGTATCTGCCGAAGCTCGTCACCGGTGAGTGGACCGGCACCATGAACCTGACGGAGCCGCATTGCGGCACCGATCTCGGCATGCTGCGCACCAAGGCGATCCCGCAAGCTGATGGCTCGTATCGCATCACCGGGCAGAAGATCTTCATCTCCGCCGGAGAGCACGATCTCGCGTCGAACATCATCCATCTCGTGATTGCGCGCATCGAAGGTGCGCCGGCTGGCACCAAGGGCATCTCGCTCTTCATAGTGCCGAAGTTCATTCTCGATAAGGATGGCAATCCGGGTCAGCGCAACGGCGTTGTCTGCGGCAAGATCGAAGAGAAGATGGGCATTCACGGCAATTCGACGTGTGTGCTGAATTACGACGACGCTGTCGGCTATCTCTGCGGCATCGAGAACAAGGGCCTCGCCGCCATGTTCACGATGATGAACGTGGCGCGCTTGGGAGTCGGTCTTCAAGGGCTCAGCCAGTCAGAGGTCGCGTATCAAAACGGTGTCGCTTACGCGAAGGATCGCCTGCAGGGGCGCTCCATTACCGGCGCGAAAAACCCAAATGGCCCAGCTGATCCGATAATCGTGCATCCGGACATTCGCCGCATGCTGATGGACGCTAAGGCGTTCAATGAAGGCGCGCGCGCATTCAGCTTCTGGACGGCGGTGTATGGCGATCTGTTGGAAGTCTCGCCGGATGAGAAGGTGCGCGAGAAGGCCGAAGATTACATGGGCCTGCTGACGCCGGTGATCAAAAGCTATCTCACGGACAAGGGCTACGCGAACGCGACCAATTGCCAGCAAATCTTCGGCGGCCACGGCTATATCGAAGAGCATGGCATGAGCCAGTTCGTGCGCGATGCGCGCATCACCATGATCTACGAAGGCGCGAACGGCATTCAGGGTCTCGACCTTGTCGGGCGCAAGCTCGGCGCCAATGGCGGCCGCGCGATCTTTGCCTTCTTCAATGAACTCGACGATTTCGTGCACAATCACGAAGACGACGCGGACCTGAAGGAGTTCGTTGAAGCCGTAAAGGGCGCCAAAGCGCAACTGCAGGACGGCACGATGTGGCTGATGCAGAACGGCATGACCAATTTCGACAATGCCGGCGCCGCGAGCCACGATTATCTCAACCTCTTCGGCCTCACGGCGCTATCTTATATGTGGGCGCTGCAGGCGAAGGCTGCGCTCGCCGCGAAGAAAAACGGCGGCGCTGGCGATCCATACTACGATACGAAGCTCGCAACGGGGCGTTACTTCCTGCAGCGCATGCTGCCGGACGCTGCATCTCACCTCGCAAAGCTAAAGAGCGGAGCGGGGTCGGTGATGGCGCTCGCTGCGGAGCAATTTTGATGGCGTCGTACACTGCGACCATCAATTGGACCCGCGATGACGCCGTTTTCAGCGACGGCAAGTATTCTCGCGCGCATGAGATTTCGTTTGACGGCGGCATCACCATTGCCGGCTCCGCTTCGCCGCATGTGGTGAGGCTTCCGCTTTCAAGGGAAGATGCCGTCGATCCTGAAGAGATGCTGGTAGCGGCGCTTTCTTCCTGCCACATGCTGACGTTCCTCGACATCGCACGGCACGCCGGCTTCGTCATCGACGCCTACAGCGATATCGCCGAAGGCAAGATGGGCAAGGACGAGCGCGGCCGTCTCGCGGTCGTGCAAGTGAAGCTCAGCCCGATCATTATTTGGTCCGGCGAGAAGCAGCCGGCGCCCGAGGAAATTCGCGAGCTACATCACAAGGCGCACGAACTCTGTTTCATCGCCAACTCGTTCCGAGGCGACATCGCCATCGGCGGCGGGGAGGCGCACTAGTTTACCGCGCTTCGCTCAGCCCGAGCGAAGCGGTCAGCGGAGTAGGCGTTCGCGCCACGGGACGACTCCGGTCCCATCCAGGGTGAAGCGGCGTGAGCGCCGCAACGTTGGAGTACGAAAGATGGCTGAGGCCTATATTTATGATGCGGTCCGCACGCCGCGCGGCAAGGGCAAGCAGAACGGCTCGCTGCATGAGCAGACGTCTCTGCAATTGGCGACGCAAGTGCTGCAGGCGATCCGTGATCGCAACAACCTCGACACCTCGAAGGTCGATGACGTGGTTATGGGCGTGCTCTCGCCGATCGGTGAGCAGGGCGGCAACCTTCCGCGTATCGCTGTGCTCAACGCCGGCTACGCCGAAACTGTCGCCGGCATTCAAGTTGAACGCTTCTGCGCCTCGGGCCTCGAAGCCTGCAACATCGCTGCAGCGAAAGTGAAGTCCGGCGAAGCCAGCCTCGCCATCGGCGGCGGTTGCGAAAGCATGAGCCGCGTGCCGATGGGTTCGACCGGCGGTTCGTGGGCGACCGATCCCTCGATCGCGATGAAGTCCTACTTCACGCCACAAGGCGTCTCGGCTGATGCGATCGCGACCAAGCACGGCTTTTCACGCACGGATGTCGATCAATACGCAGTGCAGTCGCAACAGCGGGCCGCGAAAGCGTGGAAGGAAGGCCGCTTCAAGAAGTCGATCGTGCCCGTGAAGGATCAGCTCGGCGTGACGTTGCTGGACCACGACGAGTTCATGCGTCCGGAAACGACAATGCAGTCGCTTGCCGCGCTTGAGCCAAGCTTCAAGGTGCAGGGCGAAGTGATGCCAGGCTTCGATGGCGTCATTCAGCAACGCTATCCGGAGCTCGAAAAGATCGATCACGTCCACCACGCCGGCAATTCCTCCGGCATCGTTGACGGCGCCGCTGGCGTTCTCATCGGTTCAAAGGAAATGGGCGATGCGCTCGGCCTGAAGCCGCGCGCGCGGATCGTCGGCGGCGCCTCGATCGGCTCCGAGCCGTCGATCATGCTGACCGGTCCTGAGCACGTCACGCACAAGCTGATGAACAAGCTCGGCATGACCAAAAAGGACATCGACCTTTGGGAATTGAATGAAGCGTTCGCCTCGGTCGTGTTGCGCTGGGTGCAGGCGCTCGATCTCGATATGGAGAAGGTCAACGTCAATGGCGGCGCCATCGCGATGGGCCACCCCATCGGCGCCACCGGCGCGATGATCCTAGGGACCATGGTCGATGAACTTGAGCGTGCGGACAAGGAGCGCGCACTGATCACGCTCTGCATCGGCGCCGGCATGGGCACCGCGATGGTGATCGAGCGGGCGAACTGATGAATGGGGGAGTGTACGCGGCTGGCATGGGCGCGGGCATCGCTATCGGTGTCGCGATCGGGCTCGCCACGGACAATTTTGCTCTGGGCCTCAGCCTCGGCGTCGCTATCGGCGCCGGGCTGGGCGTCACGCTCGGTGTCGCGACAGCGGCCAAGACCGATGAAGCGAACGAGCAGCGGAATAAACGCAAGAACAGGGACTAGGTAGAGGGTAGGTCCGATGGAAAACTTCAAGATCGACGTCGACAGCGACGGCATCGCGCTCATCACGTTCGACGTGCCGGGCCGCTCCATGAACACCATCACCGGTTCGGTGATGCGTGACCTGATCACGCTCGTCGAGACGATCAAGTCCGACGACAAGATCAAGGGCGCTGTTATCACCTCGGGCAAAGCCAGTGGCTTCTGCGCCGGCGCCGATCTTGGCGAACTCAATCAGCGCGGCGCCGCGAAAGAGGAAGCGCCGAAGAGCGAAGAAGAGAAGCTGAAGAAGCAATTCGATCAGAGCTTCACCCTGAACCGCTCGCTGCGCGCGCTCGAAACCTGCGGCAAGCCGGTGGCGGTGGCGCTTGAAGGTCTAGCGCTTGGCGGCGGCCTCGAAATCGCGCTCGCGTGCCATTACCGCGTTGCCGCCGACAATCCGAAGATCAAGTTCGGCCTGCCGGAGTCAAAGGTTGGCCTGCTGCCGGGCGCCGGCGGCACCCAACGTCTGCCGCGCCTGATCGGCGTGCAGAACGCCGCGATGATGATCCTGCAGGGCGCCGACAAGTCGCCACAGGACGCCAAGGGCCTGGGCTTCATCAACGAAGTCGTTGAGCCGGGCAAAACCGTGGAAGCCGCGAAGGCATGGGTGAAGGCGAACCCGAAGGCCATCGCGCCATGGGACGTCAAAGGCTACAAGGTGAAGGACGGCCCGTTCACGCCGGGCGGCGCGATGGCGGCTGTAGGCGGCAACGCCATGGTCTCGAAGCAGACCAACCTCAACTATCCGGCTCAGCGCAACATTCTCTCGTGCATCTACGAAGGCATGCAGGTGCCGATCGATGCCGCGCTGCGCATCGAGAGCCGCTACTTCATCAAGACCGCCAACACGCCGCAAGCGAAGGGCATGATCCGGACTTTGTTCGTGAACATGCAAGCGCTCGGCAAGGGCGGAAACCGCCCCGAAGGCTACCCGACTTATGACGTGAAGAAGGTGGCCGTCATCGGCGCCGGCCTCATGGGCGCGGGCATTGCCTACGTACAGGCGAAGGCCGGCATCGAAACTATTCTCCTCGATGTTAGCCAAGAGAGCGCCGAGAAGGGCAAGGCTTACTCGCAACGCATCGTCGATAAGGACGTCTCGCGCGGCAAGATCACCAAAGAGAAGGGCGACGCGCTGCTCGCGCTGATCAAGCCGTCAACGGATTATTCGCTGATCAAAGGCGCCGACCTCGTTGTCGAAGCGGTGTTCGAGAACGTTCAGCTGAAAGCGGAAGTGACCAAGAAGGCCGAAGCCTTCCTCGGCGAAAACGCCGTTTTCGGCTCTAACACTTCGACGCTGCCGATCACCGGCCTCGCGGAAGCGTCGGCGCGTCCGAAGAATTTCATCGGCATTCACTTCTTCTCGCCGGTTGAGCGCATGGGGCTCGTTGAGCTGATCATGGGCAAGGAAACGACAGCCGAGACGCAAGCCAAGGCGATCGACTACGTCATCAAGATCCGCAAGACGCCGATCACCGTGAACGACTTCCGCGGCTTCTACACCTCGCGTTGCTTCGGCACCTATCCGGCCGAGGGCGTCGAGATGCTCATGGAAGGCATCGCGCCGGCGATTATCGAGAACGTCGGCCGCCAATGCGGCATGCCGATGGGGCCGCTTGAAGTCTCCGACTCCGTTGGTCTCGATACGGCATTGAAAATCGGCAAGACCAACGCCGAACTCAATCAACAAGACTACAAGAAGGACCCACGCGCCGCGATGCTGTCATGGCTCGTGGAAGATAAAGGTCGTGTCGGCCGCAAGGGCGGCAAGGGCTATTACGAGTACGGCGAAGACGGCAAGCCGTCGCGTATTTGGCCGGGTCTGTCTGAAAAGATCGAAGTGAAGACCAAGGAATGCCCGCCGGAATTGAAGCAAGAACTCACCAAGCGCTTCCTCTTCCGCCAGTGCATCGAAGTCGCACGCTGCTTCGAAGAAGGCGTGATCACCGATCCGCGCGACGCCGACGTCGGCTCGATTCTAGCGTGGGGCTTTGCGCCATATTCCGGCGGTTGCATCAGCTACATCGATCTCTTCTGGGGAACGAAGCAGTTCGTTGAAGAAGCTGATCGTCTCGCTGATGCCTACGGCGAACGCTTCCGTCCGAACAAATTGCTCCGCGACATGGCCGCAAAAGGCGAAACCTTCTACGAGCGCTTCAGCGCCAAGCAGAAGGCGGCAGCCTAGGTTTTGGAAGGGCCGCCTCGGGCGGCCCTTTTTTTATGCGGATACCGACGCCGGCACGGAGGGAACTTTCGGTTCCCTCCGGCGTTAGGCAGGGTTGGCGGTTGGGAGACTATGGCGGGAGAACGCAAGAAGGGCGCGCTGCCTGAAGGCGGCGGCGAGATGGGCGAGCGCATATGTGCGTTCGACTGGTCGAACCATCCGCTTGGATCCCCGGAGACGTGGCCGGAGGCGCTGCACTTCGCTCTGCGCGTGTGCCTGAACTCAACCTTTCCAACAGCGATCTACTGGGGGCGCGACCTTTACCTGCTCTACAACGACGCTTGGTCTCACATCCCCGAGGATCGTCATCCTTGGGCGCTTGGCCAGCGCGGCGCCGAAGTCTGGCCTGACATCTGGTCTGTCGTTGGCCCGCAATTTGAGGGCGTGCTGAACACCGGCGAAGGTTTTGCCGCGTATGATCAGATGCTGCCGATGGAGCGCGGTGGCCGACAGACTGAAACCTATTGGAATTACAGCTTCACCGCGATCCATCTTGAAGACGGCTCGGTCGGCGGCATTTTCAACCAAGGCAACGAGACCACCGGGGCAATTACTGCGGCGCGAATGCGCGAGGCCGAAAAAGAACGGCTGCGTGATCTGTTCTCGCAAGCGCCGGGCGCAATCGCGGTGCTGCGTGGTCCCAAACATGAGTTCTACATCGCGAACGACGCTTATTTCGAACTCTCCGGCCGCGCGCGTGACATTATGGGCCGGGCAGTCGCAGAGGCGCTGCCCGAAGTGGTAGAGCAAGGTTTCGTAGCCCTGCTCGATAAGGTCTATCAAACCGGCGAGCCGTATATCGGCCACAACGTTTCAATGGAGCTTGTCCGCGACGGTGAACGCCAGCTGCGCACGCTTGATTTCATCTATCACCCCACCCGCGATCTCGAAGGACGGATTGATGGCATCTTCGTGCAGGCCACGGATGTCACCGATCGCAGCCGTGCGGAGCAGGCGCTGCAAACGCTCAATGCAACGCTTGAGCAACGGGTGGCGGAGGAGGTCGCCGAGCGCATGCGCGCTGAGGAGCAACTGCGCCAAGCCCACAAGATGGATGCAATCGGCCAGCTTACTGGCGGTATCGCGCACGACTTCAACAACATGCTGGCGGTCGTCATCGGCGCGCTCAATCTGATGCAGCGTCGCCTCGCCAAAGGCGACACCGACGTCACCCGCTACATCGAAGCCGCGACAGACGGCGCCAACCGCGCATCGGCGCTCACCCAGCGCTTGCTTGCATTTTCGCGACAGCAACCGCTTAAACCTTCAGCCATCGACGCCAACAAATTGGTGATGTCGATGACCGAGTTGTTGTCACGCACGCTCGGCGAGCACATTCGCATTGAAACCGTGCAAGGGGCGGGGCTGTGGCGCACGTTCGCCGATCAGGTGCAGCTTGAAAGCGCGATCATCAATCTGGCCGTCAATGCCCGCGATACGATGCCCGAAGGCGGCAAGCTCACCATTGAGACGGCGAACGGCTCGGTTGACGAGCGCTACGGCGCCGAGCATGGCGTGGCCCCAGGGCAGTATGTGTTGATCTCGGTAACAGACACTGGTCTTGGAATGCCGCCGGATGTGCTGGCGCACGCCTTCGATCCGTTCTTCACGACGAAGGCCGTGGGCAAAGGTACGGGCTTGGGTCTCAGCCAAGTCTTCGGATTTGTGCGTCAGTCCGGCGGACACGTGAAGCTCTATTCCGAGCCCCGCCACGGCACGACGGTGAAGATCTACCTGCCGCGCTTCTACGGCGCCGAAGAGGTGGCGGCGCCAGTGGACCCTGCGGTTATCCGCGATGGTTCGAAGAGCGAGACAGTGCTCGTTGTCGAAGATGATCCACGCGTGCGCGCGTTCTCGACCGAGGCGCTACGCGAACTCGGTTATTCCGTGCTCACGGCCGAAAACGGGCCCGATGCGCTGCGTCAGATCGATGCCGGCGCGCGTATCGACCTCTTGTTCACCGACATGGTGATGCCGGAAATGAACGGTCGCCAACTCGCTGAGGCGGCGCTCGGTCGCTTGCCGGGGCTCAAAGTGCTATTCACCACAGGCTATGCGCCCAACGCTGCGGTCCACAACGGCGTGCTCGAGCCCACAGCCGCGCACCTTCACAAGCCGTTCACGCTGGATCAACTCGCCGCCAAGGTGCGGGCCGCGCTCGACGAATTGCCCCGCTAGCGCTGAGCGCGGCCTCTGAAAGACTTGCGCGAATGACGCAACGGGAAGGGATGCGCTCGCCGCGTCAGCCACTATGTTCTCGCGATGACCAATTTCACCGACCCGCTCAAGCTTCGTTCCGGCGCCACGCTGAAGAACCGCTTTGTTCTCTCGCCGCTCACAAACCTCCAGAGCCACCCCGATGGCGTTCTGAGTGATGACGAATACCGCTGGCTCACGATGCGCGCCGAGGGCGGCTTCGGTTTGACGATGACGTGCGCGGCGTCGGTGCAAGAGGAGGGTGTCGGCTTTCCCGGTCAGCTTGGCGTTCACGATGATAAGCACTTACCGGGACTTACGCGCCTAGCTGCCAAGATCAACGAGGAAGGCAGCCACTCCGTTGTGCAGCTTCAACATAGCGGCCTGCGCTCGATGAAAAATCCGAAGGCGCCGAGCGCCGACGAAAAGCTCAAAGCCGAAGCGATGACGTTGGATGAAGTCAAATACAGTCGCGATAAGTTCATCGAAGCCGCGCAACGCGCCGAGCGCGCGGGTTTCCATGGCGTGGAATTGCACGCCGCGCATGGCTACCTGATCTGCTCTTTCCTCAGCCCTGAACTCAATCGGCGCGACGACGCTTATGGCGGTGACGCCGAACGGCGTGCGCGGTTTCTGTTCGAGATCGTCGACGCCGTGCGCGACGTGACCAAGCCGAGCTTCTCGCTCGGCGTGCGCCTCTCGCCGGAGCGGTGGGGCCTGCAGACGCTTGAAATCCGTGACGTTGCGCAGAAGCTCATGGACACAAACAAGATCGATTACATCGATATGTCGCTTTGGGACGTGAGGAAGGAGCCGCAAGACGAGAGCCTACAAGGCCGTACGCTGGCATCGTACTTCACCGACCTGAAGCGCGGCGACACGCGCCTTGGCGCGGCGGGCAAGATCATGTCCGCGCAGGATGTGCGCGACGTGATCGCCGCCGGCTTCGACTTTCCGCTACTCGGCCGCGCAGCCATCCTGCATCACGATTTCCCTAAGCGCGCGGCGGCCGATCCGAACTTCGCGTCCATCGCCACGCCCGTAAGCGAGCAATACCTGAAGGACGAGGGTCTGGGCTCCGCTTTCGTGAACTACATGCGGACCTGGGCTGGGTTTGTGGAAGCACCGGCCGCGTAAGCATCGCAGGCGCGCTTAAGAGCCGTAGCTTCGACGCCGGCTAGCGCGTAGCGTGCAGGCGGAGGGGCAGATGGACGATTTGGTCGTTTGGGCGAGTGCGGGCGCGACTGCTGCGATTCTGATCCCGCTCGCGTGCTACTTCCTGCCTGCGCAAACCAAGATCGTGATCGATACGCCCACCTCCACGGCGCGCGCGGAGATGCGATTGCTCTGGGGCTTTGGGCCAACGTCGATCGCGCGCGCGCTGCCAAAGCGAGATCACGGGTCGCCTCTGGCGCTCTTCGGCGACGCCGCGCGCATCGGCCATGCCCTCATGACCCCAGGTATCGCCGATGCTGCTTATGCGGGGCTGAAAAGCATCCAAGCGCTCAAGCCGCGCGTCGTTCAACTGCGGCTCGGCGTAAATCTCTCAGACAGCTCTCAAAACCGGGTCGTGCAGACAGCCGTGCAAGCTGCGCTTGCCGCGGCGCCAGCTGCGTTGCGCGAGAAGGTCGTTGTCGCCGTTGCCGAGGCGCCTGGCGCCGAGTTGAGCGGCGAGATCAAGGTGAATGCTTCGCCCGCGCAGCTTGCGGCGATTTGGTCACGCCTTCGGTCGTCTCGCGCCGCGCAGGAATTTCGACGGCGCCTGACAAAGAAGCAAAAGCCCAACAAGAAGGGCGGACGCGAGGTGCGCGTTTCATGAGCAACACCGGCGCCCCAACACAGCGCGAGTATTGGAACGGAAAAGTCGGCGACGAATGGGCGCGTCAAGCCGACCTGATGGACGCGATGCTTGCGCCGCTCACCAGCCCTGCGATCGAGTTGCTTGCGCTTCAGTCCGGCGAACGAGTCTTCGACATCGGCTGCGGCGCCGGTTCGACCACGTTGAAGCTCGCAGAATGTGTTGGTCCAACCGGCGCTGCTCTCGGCGTAGACATTTCCGAGCCGCTGCTGCGCCTCGCCAATGAGCGCAGCAGCGCTGCATCTTCGATTGCCCGTTTCATCAATGCCGATGTCGCGAGCACGCCGATTCTCGGCGCACCGTTCGACGCCGCATTCTCCCGCTTCGGCATCATGTTCTTCGACGACTCCGCGCAAGCGTTCGCCAAGATTCGCGAAGCGCTGCGTCCCGGCGGACGCTTCGTTTTCATCTGCTGGCGAACGTTCCAAGAGAATGGCTGGTCGTCGGCGCCTCTAACCGCGCTCAAGTCCATCCTCAAGGAACCAGTTACGCCGGCCGATCCTGACGCACCTGGCCCGTTTCGCTTACAAGACCCGGACAAGATCAAGACCATCACCGCCGCTGCGGGCTGGCGTGATGTTTCGATCCAGCCTTGGAATGGCGATGTGCTTGTCGGCGGCGGAGGTGGCGCGGAGGCGGCCGCCGCGTTCCTGCTACGGATTGGCCCATGCGCGCGGGCAATCGCTGATCAGCAGCTCGATCCGGCGCTTGCCGCGAAATTGCTGAGTGATTTTCTACGTCAGCACGAAACCGCCTCTGGCGTGCCGCTGCCGGCCGCGTGCTGGATCGTCCGCGCCGTCGCGTGAGCCGGGCGGCAGCTATGCCGCTGGCGTTATTGACTTCTCAAGCATTTCCCACGATATCCCGCTCAGCGACCGTTCCTGGCCCTAGCGCCAATGAACGCGGTCCCACTGGAACGCCACCATCGACGTTCGGCTTTGAGCCCCCTTTAAGGCATCGGCTCGCCGCCTTTCTTCGCCGTCGCCTCGTTCCTGACCTGATAGGGCCCACGCGATGACGCGTGCCGGCTCGAAAGAGTTTTAGTGACCACTTTCCAAGATCTCGGCGTATCTGCGCCGATCCTCAAGGCGCTTGACGCCGAGGGCTACACCCAACCTACGCCAATCCAAATCCAGGCCCTGCCGATCGTGCAGCGTGGCAAGGACCTGATCGGTCTCGCCCAAACCGGCACCGGCAAGACGGCGGCGTTCGCGCTGCCGATCCTCGATCGTCTGCATAAGGACCGGAAATATCCGGGCGAGAAGTCGTGCCGCACGCTCGTGCTCGCGCCGACGCGTGAACTTGCCGCGCAAATCGGCGACAGCTTCCGCGCCTACGGCAAATTCCTTGGCCTCAGCACCGCCGTCGTGTTCGGCGGCGCCTCGATGCACAAGCAGAAGCAGGCCATGTTCCGCGGCGTCGACATTCTCGTCGCCACGCCAGGACGTCTGCTTGACCATGTGAGCCAGCGCTCGATCCGTCTCGACAAGGTCGAAATTCTCGTCCTCGACGAAGCAGACCACATGCTCGACATGGGCTTCATCCACGATCTGCGGAAGATCGCGACCATTCTACCGCGCGCGCGCCAGACGCTGTTCTTCTCAGCCACCATGCCGCCGGCGATCGAAGAGCTTGCCGCGCAATTCCTCGAAAACCCGGAAAAGATCGCTGTGACCCCGGTCAGCTCGACTGCAGAGCGCGTTCAGCAAGCCGTCGTTCACGTCGATCAGTCGAAGAAGCAGGATCTCCTGCACGCGATGCTGGCCGACAAGGGAATCAAGCGCGCGCTGGTTTTCGCCCGCACCAAGCACGGCGCTGACCGCGTCGTGAAGAAGCTTGAGAGCGCCGGCTTCAACGCTGACGCGATCCACGGCAACAAAAGCCAAGGCCAGCGCATTCGCGCGCTCGATGGTTTCAAGAAGGGCGCAACGCGCATTCTCGTCGCCACTGAAGTCGCCGCGCGCGGCATCGACGTTGACGACATCACTCACGTCATCAACTTCGACCTGCCGAATGTGCCGGAGCAATATGTTCACCGCATCGGGCGCACCGCGCGCGCCGGTACGGACGGCATCGCCATCTCGTTCTGCGCTCCCGATGAACGCGCCTACCTCCGCGACATTGAAAAGCTGACCAAGCAGCCCGTGCCGGTTCTCGAAACCGATTTCTCGCTGCGCGCCCCGCGTGCGGACGAGAAGGTGGTTCGCCCGAAGGGGCCGACCGGTCGCGCAGGCAACTCCGCGCATCCCGCCCGCAAGCGCATCCAGAAGAAGCATCACGCTTCAGATGCGCACGGCAAAGCTCACGCGAAGCAGGGCCACGCGCCGACGCGTTCGCGCGACGAGGGCGACCGCCGCGACCGAAAGGGTAATTCCGTGTGGTCCAACAGCGGCGCGCCGCCGAAGTATCGCAAGCAGCGCAAGCCGACGAAGGTCTAGCGGCCGACGGAGTGGGGATTGCGGTGCGGCTATCAGGCCGAATTTCAGCGCTAAGGCGCTGGAATCGAACGAACGCACGGCGATTCAATCCGGTGGGCTTGCGGGTGGCGTAAAATGCGCTGCACATGAAACTTGCCCCGCCCTCCCTGATCACACAGCATCGCCTCAAGCGGCTCGCCGCTTGGGCGATGCTGATGCTTGTCTGGATGGCGCAGGCATTCTTCTCAGACGCCGCGCCGCCGGCGAAGCGGCGCTACTTGCGCCAGCGTTACCGGCTGAGCCTCGATGAAATGGCGCGCCGCATTTATGCGATGATCATTGTCCGCGCGGGGCAGCTGCTGAAGCGCCGGTCGCAAGCCGGGCGCTTGCGGCATTTTTCTGCGCCATCAGGCTTCGCTTATCGCCGGGCCGGGCGCCAATGGCTGCGCACCTTGATCGGCTCAACGCTGCGCAAACGCCTCTATGCGCGCAACCCGCTGTTGCGTATCGCCCGCCTCTTGGCGGCGGTGCGCGATCTCGATGCCTTCGCTGCGTACATAGCCAAGCGCTTGCGCAGGGGCCTCGGCCGCGCGGCGCCGATTGTCGCAACGCGCCCGCCGCACGACGCCGTGTCTATCCCGCGCACGGTCGAGCCGCGCGTCTGCAATTCTTCCTGAGCCGGCTCTTCCCAAATTTTTACTTGTCCGCGCCTGCGCGCGCGCCTAAACCGCGCGCCCCATGCGTAAGGACATGTCTAAAGTCATCGTTGAGCGGCCGCGCCTGGGCCGCTCAGTGGCGGGCAAGAAGCCCGGCCGCACGCAGACGCTTGTCGATGACGATGGCGAACCGATCCGCGCCAAAGGCGCCCGCGAGCCGAAGCGGCCGTTGATCAAGACCAAAAACTTCAACGAAACGCTCAATCCGCTGAAGCGCTACCTCGCCTCCAACGTCGGCCGTCCTTGGAACAAGGTCTATTCTGAAATCAGCGAACACCTGAAACCGACGTCGACTGTGCAGCAGCACGTGCGCGACCACCTGGATGATTTCGTCGCCACGAAAACGCGGATGAAGGGTGGGGTGGTCGTGGTGACCCCGCGCTTCGGCGGCGAGCGCAAGCTGGAAGACGATTGGTGCCTCTATTACGTTCATCCGCGCACTGGCCTGTTGCGCAAGAACGAGAAGTACAAGCGCTGGACGTTGCGCCAACGCGAAGCGCGCCAAAGAGCCGAAGCCGAACGCGCCGCGCGCATGCGCGTTGTAGATGCCAAGACGCAATTGCATCTGTTCAAGGGCGCTTGGTGGGAGGTGAAGCTCGCCAAGATTCCGGCGGGACAAGCGTACACAGATGTGGTTCAGCGCGCGGGCCTCACGGATATGCCGCTCGAAATCCTCTATGGCCGTCCTGGCGTTTATGCGCGCGATAAGCAGCAACTCTCCAAGGCCGACATCAAGGCGCTGAAGCTTCGCAAGAGCTAAGCGCTCAAGAATGCAACGATTGCTTGCGCCAACTCAGGCGCATTCACGGCGCTCAAATGGTTGCCGGGCGTGCGCGCAGCCTTCGCGTTTGGCAACAACGCCGCCAATCCTTCGGCGCTACCGTTGTCGTTATCTTCGGAGCCGCTGACAACCAGGATCGGCGTGTCAATCGCCGCCAAGGCGTCCGCTGGCGTCGACCTCTGCGAACGCAGCACCTGAAGCATGGCTTGCGGATCGACTTTCGCCCGCTCAATCAGTGCGCGAACAACTTTCGCAGCCTGCGGAAATGCGCCAGCCTCGCCGTTCGTGATGGCATCTTCGAAGAATGCGACCCGCGCTTGTGTGCCGATGACGCCATTATCTCCCATGCCCGCGATCACAGCGCGGCCGGGTTTCGCGCCGCGCACCAGCATGCGCGCCGCCGTACGCGCGCCGAGTGAATAGCCCACGATGTCATACTCAGTGATGTCCAGGCTACGCAGCAACGCCTCAGCGTCGAGCGACAGAACATCTAGCGGATAGGCGCTTGGTTCGGTGGGCGCGTCGGAGAGACCGTGACCGCGATGGTCGAGCATGATCGCCCGAAAGCCCGCATTGACGATCGCTTGCGTGATCCCGGGTTCTATGAAGTTGAGGTGCGAATTGGCCAAAAAGCCATGCAGCATCAGTATTGGACGGCCTTCGCCTTCAACGCGGTAGGAGAGGCGAACACCGTCGAAGCTTTTGAAATCGGTCGTTGGCATGCTCGCCAGCATGGCTGTTCAACTGCATATCCGCAATCGCACAGCTTTGACGCGGCCCGCGCGGGGCGCCATTTAGCTGCCATGCATGATCGTCTGATAGAATTCGACCGCGTCCTCAACTTCCGCGATTTCGGCGGCTGGGAGACTGAGGACGGCGCAAAGGTCGCGCGTGGCAAGCTCTATCGCTCCGCCGCTTTCAATGACGCCACGGAAGGCGACATCGCGAGGCTCGACGCGATGGGAATGCGCTTTCTCGTGGATCTCCGCCGCCCCGAAGAGCGGCGACACGAACCTAACAAGTGGCCCGGCGAAAGCTGCCGTGTGATTTTCAATGATGAAGGCGCGGAGGGCGTCTCGCTGCCGCCGCATCTCGTCGCGCTGCTGCAGAGCGATCTGAGTGCAAAATCGACCTACGACTACATGATGAGCCTCTACAGCGAAATTCCGTTTGATCCGCGTTTGATCAAACTCTACCGCGATTGGTTTGCCGAACTAACGGAGGGTGGCTCTGGCGTCATTCACTGCGCCGCCGGCAAGGATCGCACCGGCATCGGTTGCGCGCTTACATTGATGGTGCTCGGCGTCGATGAGGAGACAGTGTTCGCGGACTATGAGTTTACGAACGCGGCTGTCGATCTCGAGAAGCGTATGCCGAAGATTCAGGAGCGCATGGAAGAGCGTCTTGCGCGCAAGCTCGATCCAGCGGCGCTGCGGCCAATGCTTGGCGTGGAAGTCGACTATCTGCGCAACGCGCTCGACGCGATCGCGGCGAAGTACGGTTCCGTTGATGTCTATATGCGCGACGTGATCGGCGTGGGTGACCGGGAGCGAGGGATATTGCGCGAGCGCTTGACCGGTTGATCTGGCGCGGCTGCCTGTCCCGCGCTAGCGTTGACGGCCAACATCCGGACGATGGCGCGCGAAGCGCGGGCAGAAGCACAGCGCCGCAATCGCGCGCGCTCTACGCCGTAGGTCCACGCTCAGCTGAAACGAATAGCGCGGCCCAACATCGAGAAGGGCCGCGCGAGTTGTTTCGAGCGAGGTGTGAATTGAACTTAGTTCGCCGCACCGCCGGCTTTGCGCTTTTCCATCATAGTGTCGAAGTTCGACCAGACGCCTTCGCCGCCGTGCCATTCGCCCTTCGTGGCGCCCTTGGAATATTCCGTCGCGCGCGCTTCGAAGAAGTTGGCGTGTTCGACACCGTTGAGGATCGCCGTTAGCCACGGGATCGGGTGCTCGGTGACGCCGTAGATCTTCGGCAAACCAAGCTGACCCAAGCGCCAATCGGCGATGTAGCGGATGTATTGCTTGATATCGTCCGCGGTCATGCCCTGAACCGGGCCCATCTCGAACGCGAGATCAATGAATCGATCTTCGATGCCGACAACAGTGCGGCAGCACTCGACGATATCGTCCTTCACTTCTTGCGTCAGCGCGTTGGTTTCCTTCGCGTACGCGTGGAAGAGCTTGATCATGCCTTCGCAGTGCAAGCTCTCGTCGCGCACTGACCAGGTCACGATCTGACCCATGCCCTTCATTTTGTTGAAGCGTGGGAAGTTCATCAGCATAGCGAACGACGCGAAGAGTTGCAGGCCCTCAGTGAAGGCGCCGAACATCGCGACGGTGCGCAGAATGTCGGCTTCGGTCTCGACGCCGAACTTCTGCATGTAGTCGTGCTTATCCCGGAGCGCCTGGTAGTCCATGAACGCCTGGAATTCGGTTTCCGGCATACCGATGGTTTCGAGCAGCAGCGCGTAAGCGGCGATGTGAACCGTTTCGATGTTCGAGAACGACGCGAGCATCATCTTGATCTCGGTCGGTTTGAACACGCGCGAATAGCGCTCCATGTAATTGTCGTTCACCTCGACGTCGGCCTGGGTGAAGAAGCGGAAGATCTGCGTCAGCAGATTGCGCTCGGCGTCGTTCAGCTTCGAGGCCCAATCCTTCACGTCCTCGCCGAGCGGGACTTCTTCTGGAATCCAGTGAACCTGTTGTTGACGGCGCCAAAATTCGTACGCCCACGGGTAGCGGAACGGCTTGTAGCCAATCGAAGGTGTGCGGAGGCCTGTCAAAGCCTTGCCCCCGTTATCGCCAGCCATCCGCAAACTCCCTTTCGAAGCCAGAACGTAACCCTAGATTTAGGGGCTTTGGCGGCGGTTCGCCACCATATCTGGCGTATCTGGGGCTGAGTCTCGTTTAAGATTGGTTACCAGCCCGGCCGCGGACCATGCAGCGATTCAGGCCGGGGGTAAGCGGGGCGGCATGCGTGGACTGTGGATAGCTCAGAGCAGGCGCTGCGCCTCGGCTTGGCATCGGTAGGGAAGTCCTGGATCCCGGCAGAAATCCGGCCAGTGGCCGCTCAAACGCCAGTACGCCAGGAGCCCGATATCCCGCATCAGAGGCATGAAACGAGGATCGTTTCGCATCGGGCGTGTGGCGGCGCTGAATAACACTTCTTCGCCGCTGCGACGCTCATCCTCGAAACGCTGGCGGGCGAGCGCAAAGGCTTCGTCCAGCTGACCCAACGCCGAATACTGCATCAGCGCCTGCGCCGTGGGCAGATCGCCGGTGTTGCTGCAATCGACGACGTGGCGGACCGCTGCTGCGCGCGCTGGCGTTTCGGACTGCGCGCGCATGGCGTCGACGGCGTAGCGCCAGCATTGGCGCGCACGGGTTGAGCGGATCTGCGAGGCCGGTGCGTTGATCAGCGCCAGCGCATCGTCATAGGTCTCGCCCCAGAAGGCGACGCGTAAACGCAGGAGCCAAAGGTTTGGATCGTCTGGCCAAACATCCACAAGTCCGTCGGCGATATCACGGGCGGACTCGATGTCGCCGTCCTGCAAGAGGATGGACGCGACCTCGGTGCGTTTGTTTAGAGAAAGCGGTTCAAGTGTGCTGGCGTTGCGCGCGAACGCGAGCGCATCGTCGTAACGGCCAACTTCGAACAGCAGCTCCGCGTACTCTGCGCTCAGCGCGCTATTGCGCTCGTCGTGCTCAAGTCCCTGTTGCAACGTCCGCTCGCGCGCGTCCCAGCGGCGACGCGGCTCAATGCGCTCCAATGCGAGGTAGGCTTCGCCGACGCTGCGATCGAGACGAAGGGCCCGCTCCGCGTTGCTGTGAATGTCGCCGCGAAGTTCCTGGCGTTGCGGATCTGACGCGGTGTCGAGCAGCGCGGCTGTTTCAGCCGCTAGCATGCCACGGGCGAGCGCAAGGTCGGGAGCCTGCGCAACCACCTGCGAGAGCGCGTCACGGTTCTGCCCACGCGCATCGCGATCTTCGCTGCGGGCGCAAGCGCTAAGCAGCGGCGCGTATGCGTCGGCCGTAGCTGTTGGCCCGGCGCGCACCGCGCAGGCCATCGCGCTGACCCCATGCGCCGCCGCGCGTTGGCGAAGCGATACCGCCGTCTCGATCGAGCCTTCGACGCTCTCAGTCCACAGCGTCGCGCGATCAGAGGTTCGCGCGACAGAGACGGTAATGCGGACCGTGCGACCATCGCGCTCGACCGCACCTTCCAATGCGAACGGGGCGCCCGAGCCACGCGCGCGGTCGAGCATCTGCTCGCGCGGCGCATCGCTTCTTGCGTCGCGAGAGAGGGTATCGATGCCGCGGGCGCGCAAGGCTGCGTTCGCGTCCTCGGCTACGCCCTCGGCGATGCCTTGTAGTTCGTCGCCTTCCGCTGCCAGCGAAAGCACGGCGACCCGCGGTTGAGGCTCGCGCGAAAAGAATGGTGCTACAAGAAAAGCGAGGGCGACGACCGCTAGCGCTGCGCCACCGCTAAGCCAGATGATCTGCTTGCGGCTAAGCGGACGGCGCACGCCTGCGCTCGCATCCACCGGAAGCTCATAGATGCCAATGCTTTCGTCCATTTTCTCAAGCTTCACCGCGCCTTTGGCGATGAGCTTGTCAATCAGCGGGCCACGTAGCGCCTTGCGCGTATCCTCCGAAACGATGATCACTCCCGGCCGAGCATGCCCCTGGAGGCGGGCCGCAACGCTGACGCCGCGCCCGAGCAAATCGCCCGTCGGCATTGGTGAGACTTCGCCCGTGTGGACAGCGACGCGAATAGGCGGATCGGCGACGGCGGCCAATTCAAGCGCGGAGTGAACGGCGCCGAAGGCGTGGGCGAACTCCATCATCAAGGAATCGCCGGAGGTGTTGAATATGCGCCCGCCATGGTGCTCGGCGCTCTTGGCGGCGCGTTCGCCCAGGCGCGCGACGGCCGCGATCGCAGCCGCCTCGTCGGCTTCGGCCATCGCCGAAAACCCGGCGACGTCCACAACAACGATGGTGGTCAGTTTCCCAGTAGTCACGCGACCCCCTCAGGCGTCGCGAACATGCCGGGCCTGGAGGCTCAGGTCTAGCTTGTCGGCTTAGCGCTCGTGGAACGGCTCGCACGCGACGCCATCGCGGTCGGCGTCAAGGTGGGGACCGAAGCCAGGGTCGCCAGGATGTAGCGGCGCGGCGCCAGCTGCGCGCGCTGCATCGCAGTTCGGATAGGGCTGCGAAGCGGCGGAGCGCGCGGATTCGATGAACGCGACTGGCCCCTGCTCGAAAACAGCAGCTTCCGCTCGCGGCTGTTCGGCGCTCGGATATGTCGTCGGCGGCTGGTCAAGCCTTTCCATAAGCAGGAACCCGCCAGCGCCGACAATCACGCCAATCGAAATGGGCGGCGCCCAGGTGCGTACGCGCCGCAGCGCGCGCTTGAGTTGGAGTTGCTGACGAAGTGTTGCCATGTCCTCGCATCTGCAAGGACCGTGCGCGTTTACCGGCGCATCGTGACGGTGAGGCCGGTAAAGCTGCCGTCTTGATTGTAGGTCTCGTTGCCGATCGTCGCTGACTCTTCGCGTTCGACATAAGCAAGCGAGGCTTGAATGCCATTGCGCTCGTAGGTGACGCCCACCGACATATCGCCAACCGTGACGCGATCTTGCAGTTGAAGGGCAGGGCCCTGGCCGCCGAACTCGCTGCGTTGGCCCGGTTGCCAGGTCAGCGCTTCGTTGTCCGAAGCAACGAACACGTAGGTCGATGAACCTTGGCGGTTGTCGTCATCGTCTTGCTGGACCAGGCCGCGGCCAATGCGGACTTCCGAACCGCGCCCCTGCCGCTCGCCATCGGCGTTGGGAAGTGAGGCGCGCTGAGCGAAAGCGATATCGAGATCACCATCGCCGGCGGCGAATTCCACTTCGAGACGGCGCGGGCCCTCAGCAGTTTCCGCTACCGCCGACGCAGGGCCGAAACGCTGCGCCACATCGCTGCGCACCGATACGTTGGAGCGGCGGAGGATGGTCTGATGGTCCGTGAAATCTACCTGAGCGCCTTCAGTTTGCGGCTCGGCGGCGGTCGTGGCTTGATCGGCTGCGGGCGCGGCATCCTGCGCGGCGGCATTGGAAAGGCCGAACAGGGCTGCAACCGCGAGCGCGCCGCTCGCGAGTAGAGCCGTACGGTTACCTCGACCACCCATCACAGCCTCGTGTGTCTTTCCGAAGCAGCAATGCATATTGGCTGCCACAGGTTCCGTGCGCTGTTAAGTGTTTGTTTGAATGAGGTGGTAGGTTTTCCCACCTCATCAACGATTAGTTCCGCATCGTGATGGTTAACCCAGCGAAATTCTCGTCCTGTGTCCAGGATTGAGAGCCGCTCACCACCGTAAATTCGCGTTCGACATAGGCCAAAGAGGCCTGGATGCCGTAGCGTTCGTAGGTGATACCGGCTTGCAGGTCGCCCAGTTCCGCACGGTCCTGCAGCGCGAACGATGCGCCGCGCGATCCGCCGAATTCGCTCCGGGCGCCGGGGCGCCAGGTGAGCGCCTCGTCTTCAGAAGCTGCGAAGAAGTACCATCTCGGCTCAGCCGAGGGCTGGTTGCGTTCAACGTCCAGACCACGGCCGAGGCGAAGTTCTGAGGCCCGGCTTTGGCGATCAATGTCGCCTTGTTCGTTGAAGCCTAGGCCGCCGCGCTGCGCGAACGAGACGTTCAGGCCGGACATGCCAGGCGTTACGAACTCGAACTCATAGCCGCGCTGGCTACGCTGGCTGCCGTAGCTCGGCTCAGCCGGCGCCAGGCTGCTGAAGCGGCCTACGGGGCGGTCGCTTGCGGTGATTTGAAAGCGGCTCGTGATCGGCTGTGCCGGGTCAGCGAGGTCCACGCCATCAATGGCGTAGGTTGCAGTGATTGGATCGACCGCATCTTCGGCGGTTGCGATATTGGCAGCGAAGCTTACGAACCCGACCAAACCAACGACCACGAGCTTGCGTAACAGCATCGCGATCTACCTCCCAATGAGACGTGAGGATCACGTAAGCAAGGTTACTGAATCGCTAAGTTTTGTGTGTGCGAAACGCAGTTGATTAGCAGTGTGCGACTGCGAACGACCGTGTTCATTAGGTTTTTGTTGCTTCGCGAGCCGGCTTCGCGCTCGTAAGTGTGCGCTGCATCACGACGACATCGAGCAGTTTGCCGAACTTCTCGCCGACATTGTTGAGTGTGCCGACATGCGAGAAGCCCAATTTGCGATGCAGTCCGATGGACGCGGCGTTGTAGCTGTCGCCGATGAAAGCCAGAGCTTCGCGCGCGCCGTCGCTACGCAAGCTCGTTAACACCTCAGCAAGCGCCACCGACCCCGCGCCACGGCGCATGCTCGTCGGACCCGCATATACGGAGACCTCGAACGTCTTCTCGTAGGCCGCACGGTCGCGATATTGGGTGGCGTAAGCGAAGGCGAGGACGCGGCTCATATCCTCTGGGGGCGAGGCGACCATGAACGGCCATCCGTGGTCGACGACCTTGGTCCAACGGTCAGTCATCTCATCAAGGCTGGGCGGGGTGATTTCGAAGGTGCCCGTGCCCGTCAGCACGTGATGGGAGTAGATCAGCTGCACCAGCACTAGATCCTGCTGGAAGCAGGGGCGCACGATCAGGGCGGGGTTCTTGATGGCCACGGCTTTCGGTCGCGCGGTTCGCTGGCTTGGGTCAAGAGCGTCGCTTTGGTGAACCGTAGGTTACCGCATGCGGCCCCAGGCCCCATTCACGGGATGCCAACCAGCTTGGATTAGGATCGACTCCGAAATGGCGGGAGTCCTCAACTTTGACCCGGCCCGGGCCTTATGGCTTGGACTGGCTGTGGCGGCATTGACCGCATGCGCCAGCACGCCTGCGCCGATCTCGGCCGGCGGCTATCGCGCGTCGACGCCAGCCGAGCGCCTACCTGAGCCGCATGGCCGCGATGAGCCGGAGGTGACCGATTATTCGGCCAACCTCCAATGCGTGCCATTCGCCCGCCAGCTTTCGGGAGTGGAGATATACGGCAACGCCAATACTTGGTGGCGGCAGGCCGCCGGACGCTATCCGCGCTCGAGCCAGCCAGCGTTCGGCTCCGTCTTCGTACTCCAGGGATACAACACGACCGCCCGCGGCCACGTCGCGGTGGTGACCCACATCGATTCCAGCCGTCTGATCCGGGTCGATCAGGCCAATTGGCTGAATGGCGGCGAAATAAGCCGCAACGTGCCGATCCTAGATGTCTCGCCCAACAACGACTGGAGCCAAGTCAGAGTCTGGCACATCCCCGGCGGCCATTGGGGCGGCCGGATTTATACGGGGGAAGGCTTCATCCATCCCTTCCAACTTCAAGCCGCGATGAGCTGAAGTTCCCGCGTTAAGATGTATTGATAGCGCGGAAAGACTAAAGTTAACGTTTGTGGCGATCTATTAGATCAACATTTAGTCTTCGCAGAGTTCGTTTACCATACGAACACTGACCTTTCTATTTCTTCAGCGGAGCGTTTAGGTTTTTCTTAACCTCGCGAAGGCTCTTTATGTCCCAGATTGGGGCAGAAGCTCGTCTAGGCTCGTTAGAGCATGTTTGATTCCCGTGCGCTCTTGGTAGCGGCCGCGACGGTCACCGGCTTCGCCGGTCTCCCGTCGGATGCGGACGCGTTGACGCCGCTCTCGCTCGATCTCGCGATCGACCCGACCGTCACCGAAGGGCCATCCGAACACGCGTTGCTGGCGCCGAGCTCGTTTGAGCGCGCGCCCGACGCCGACTACGAACCCATCGCCCGCGTCACGAACTATCGTGCGCGCTTGCAGTGCGTGCCGTTTGCGCGCCGCGAGTCTGGCGTCGAAATTTATGGCAACGCCAATACGTGGTGGCGCCAAGCGCAAGGCCGCTACGAAACAACGGAAACGCCGAGCGAAGGCGCTGTCATGGTGCTTCACGGCTACAACACCAACGCGCGCGGCCACGTCGCAGTCATCAAGGAGCAAGTGTCGTCACGCCTAATCATCGTCGATCACGCGAATTGGCTGAACGGCGGAGAAATCACCCGCGACGTGCCGATCATGGATGTTTCGGAAGCCGGTGATTGGTCGGAAGTGCGCGTGTGGAACGTCACCGGTCGCCACTGGGGCGGCCGCACCTATCGCGTTCAGGGCTTCATTTTGAATATGCTCACGGAGCAGGCTCGCGCAGCTCAGATCCAAGAGACCGCCATGCTGCACGAGACCGGCGGCGAGGCGATTCCGGTCGGCTAGTCAGCCCCGTCGCCACCCTCGGGTTTGGGGACGTTCGAATTAGAGATTGCGCCGCCCACGCCGAAGTCCACGGACTTCTGGCCGACTTCCGCCAGATCGAAGCCTTCAGCCAAAAGCCCTCGCTTGAGCAATTCGCGCACGGCTGAGGCGCGGCTGGGCATCCGCCGCTGGAAGCGCCAATCGTCGATCAGCTTCAATTCTTCCGGCGTCAGCATGATCTGCAGCCGCTCACCCCGAGTTAGGTCGCTCATCTCATCCTCTCAATGCGACTTCGCCCGTACTCATAATGAGTAAGCGTGGGATTTGTTCCCTAATCGGCCTTATACTTGCTGAGACAAATAACCGTGCGATCTGATTAAGGCCAGAAAGGCCATTCACTTTAGACGTCAAATAAAATTCTCGATGAAAATACGGTTGGATTGGTCGTTTCTTCTGGGTTTTTCTCAGGTCTGAGCTAGGTTGTTTCTTGCAGCCGCCAGCGATCGAGAGATTTTCAATCTAGTTGGCCGAAGCAACGCGTCAGAGGACGCGCAGACAATGAAAAGTGAAACCGCGAAGCGGACTTGGCTCGCCGGACTGCGCCAGGCGTTCCCTGGAATATTTCGTCAACGGCACGTTGCCGTCATCGATAGAGAGCGCGCCGCAACACCCAAGTTGGAACCCATCGCAAAGATCCTATCAGACACCGGTCGCGACCATGGCGCGCAAGTGGACTAACCCAACGATGTTTCCATCGCGCGCTGACCCGCGCTAGCTTCCGCGCTTCGCCGTGCGGACTGCCGGCGTGGAGGGGACGATGGCCAACGCAACGGCAACGGCAGGTGCGCCGCGCAAACCAAAAGCGAGATTGAAGAATCGAAGCGGCATTCCGCTGTTTCGTTGGCTCACGCGCAATTGGCTGTGGGACACATTCATACTGCTCTGCATCATCGCGAACGCGGCGATCCTCGGTTGGGACGCGCACTTCGGCGAGACCGGGCCGTACCACGCTCTGATCGAGCAGTGGAACATGTACTTCCTCTTCATCTTCACCGCAGAACTCGCACTCGAGTTTCTAGCGCAGGGCCCGCGGAAGTACTTCTCGAGTGGCTGGAATATCTTCGACGTGATTGTCGTCGGCTTGAGCTACATCGCGGTGAGTCCCGCGATCTCGGCGTTGCGGACCCTGCGCGTGGTGCGGGTCTTCCGATTGGTGAGTGCGGTCCCGCAAATGCGGCGTGTGGTGGAAGCGCTGTTCGGCGCGATGCCCGGCATTCTTGCGTCGTTCGCGATACTCGCGGTGGTTTTCTACATCGCCGCAGTCATGGGCACGACTCTCTTCCATGACGATCCGGGCTTCAGCGATCTCGGACGATCGATGCTGTCGTTGTTCGCAGTCTCGCAGTTCGATGGTTGGGGCGAAACAATCGAGCGCCTTCAGGCGCACAATCCATATGCGTGGGTGTTTGTCCTCGGCTTCACTATCATCGCGGCGTTTGCGGTGTTGAACCTCTTCATCGGCGTTATCGTCGAAGCGGTGCAGGCCGCGCCGCAAGAGGAGATCAAGGACGAGATTGAAGAGGTGCAGGAGGAGGTCGAGGAAATTCAGGAAGCGCAGGAAGACGCCGCCGTCGTGCAACAACGTATCCTCGACGAGATACGGCAGCTTCGTGCGGAAGTTGCTTCACTGCGAGGCGGCGCTCCTCCGAGCGCTTAGCGTCCAGCGCGTGTGTGCGCTTGAGCGACCAGAACAGGTGGCGACAGAACGCGATTTACGCCTTGAATCACGCCGTTGCTCGCCCTGATGTCGGGTATGACGACAAGTTCGTCATTGATCCGCAGGCCGTTTCGCCCATCAAGCGTCACACGATATCCATTTGCTGATTCAGGGCGCGCGGTCCGACGGCCCACGCTTTCGGTTGTCACGCGCTCGGGCACAACGTGATAGGCAAGAAGCGCGACCAGCTCATCGCGATTTTGCGGCTGCATCAGCCTATCAACCTCGGCCTGGTCCATCCGACTAAACGCCTCGTCCGTCGGCGCGAAAATCGTGAACGGCCCTTCGCCGCGCAACGTCTCCTCGTAACCGGCGGCCTCTACCGCCGCTAGGAAGCGCGTGAACTGACCTGTCGCTGCGGCCACATCTATTACGTCGCCTTGCGGGTTAGGGGTTTGGGTTTCCGCGATCAGGAAGCGGTCGGAGTTCTGCGCGATCGCGGCTTGCGGCGCGACCAGGCACGCGGCAGCAATTAGTGCGGCGCGGAGGGGGCGTTGGAACATCATGGGGGTTAAACCCCGTTCGGCGTCTGCGGTTTCATGACCGTCGCAACGGGGTGGCGTGGCGGCGCCGCAACAGCGATAATGGCGCATGTCCGTCTGGTCCCGTATTGTTGAACTGGCCGCGCGCGCCTTCGACCCGGAGGCGGATCCGCCGGAGTTCAACGAGGAATGTGCGCCGCGCCCTAATGACGTAGGCTTCACAGCTGCTGTCATCGGGTTGGCCGCCAAGATGGCTAAGGCGGACGGCGAAGCGACAAACGGTGAATTGCGCGCAGCTGCCCAGGTCTTCCGACCGCCGCCGGGGGAGGAAGAGCATTTCCGTCGCGCATTCTCGCTCGCAAAGCAAACGGTTTTAGGATTTGATTCCTACGCTAAGCAGATTGGCCGCAAGTATCGCGCGCGCCCGTGTCTGCTCGAGGACGTCCTCGATGGGCTCTTTCACATAGCAATGGCCGACGGCGTGGTGACTGAGGCCGAGCTCAAATATCTTGCTGATGTCGCGCACCATTTTGGGTTCAGCGAGACCGAATTCCGCCGCATCAAAGCAACCAATCTCGGCCCCGAGGCTGGTGATCCTTATGCGATCCTTGGCCTGCTCCCGGGCGCGACGATGGAGGAGGTGCGTCACGCTTGGAGGCGTGCGGCAGCCGAGAACCATCCGGATCGAATGACGCAGCGCGGCGCGCCGCCGGAATTCGTGGAAATCGCTCGCGAAAAGACGGCCGCGATCAACGCCGCCTACGCCAAAATACGGGAAGAACTCAGCGTCAACGCGAAATGATCGCGTAGCTGTTGGTGAACGAACGCGCCGTAAGGGCGCCGCATTGATCGCCGACGCTCCGCCTCCATATTCTTCGAAAGGAGTTCTAACGCCCATGACCGCGAACGCCGCCGATTTCGGATCCGCCGCTCTCAGCGCCTTTGCGCGCGCGGCTGGTCTTTTGGCGCTGGCGATTGGTGCGGCTTTTGCCCTGATCTTTGCATTCGCAGCGGCGTTGGTGGTGGGCGTGATGATCGCTGGCGCGGCGCTCGCCATGCGTGTCTGGCCGCGCCGCAAAGCAGCGGTCGCCTCTGGCCCGGTGGTGCTTGAAGCGCACCGCACGCCAGAGGGCTGGGTCGTCGAAACCGCAGCCAAGCGGAAATAACGCGCCTATAATCGGCGCGTGACTCGCTACATCCAAAAGCCATCGCCGAACTTCGACGCGCGAACGCGTCCGATTGATCTCGTCGTTCTGCACTACACGGGCATGCAAGACGCAGAGACCGCGCTCGCAAGATTGACGGATCCATCTCCGGTTGCCGGCAGCTATCCCGGCCCTTGGCAGAGTGATGACGTCGAGGCGAATGCTCCGCTTTCGCGTGTCAGCGCACACTATGTCGTTGATGAAGCGGGGCAGGTGCATTCGCTGGTGCCGGAAGAACATCGCGCTTGGCACGCGGGCGTGTCGAGTTGGGAGGGCGATGGCGATGTGAATGCGCGCTCGATCGGTATCGAGATCGTCAATGGCGGCCATGATTTTGGTCTGCCCGAGTTTCCCGCCGCGCAGATCGATGGGGTGATCGCGTTGCTGAAGGACATCTTCGAGCGCTGGCCTCAATTGAACGCCACGCGTGTCGTCGCGCACTCCGATATCGCGCCCGCAAGAAAGGCCGATCCGGGCGAGAAATTTCCTTGGAAGAACCTCGCGGATGCCGGCGTCTCGATTTGGCCCGAGCACGTGGCGGTGCAGCTTTCGGCAGATGATCCGATTTCAGACGTGCAACAGCAGCTTGCGTTCATCGGCTATCCCGTGACGCAGACGGGCTACATGGACGAGCCGACTAAGGAGGCGTTGGTCGCCTTCCAGCGCCGCTTCAGGCCCAGCGATATGAGCGGCGCTGTCGATGATGAGACCCGCTATCTGCTGATCGCGCTCGCCCGCCGCGTCAGCTGAAAAAAGAAGCGTGCGGAGTATGACATCCGCACGCTTCTTGAGAGTCGGGGCGCACTCTGATGGGCAGCTCCCGTTGTTGACGCCTTCGCAGAGTCCTCCCCCGAGTTCTGCGAAGGCGTCGCCCGCCTAGTGGAAGACCCTTGGGTGCATGTCATTGGCCGCAGTGACCCACGCGCTCACCTCGCTCAAAGCTGGGCTCCGGCGGGCGAGGCGCTTCATGACGTTGACCTCGCCGAGCTTGGCGCAAAGCGTTTCTGGTTGACGCATCCGTAGCTCGCGCACCGTGTCGACGCCTGCGGCTTCGAGAAGCTGCGAGTATTCTTTGCCGACGCCATCGACGCGCATCAGATCGGCGCTATTGACCCATTTGAGCAACTGAGATTCGCGTAATCCCGTGGTTCTTGCGATCATGCGGCGGGCGTCCCGTTCTCCGCATTGCGCAAGCAAAGCTTCTACCGTGCCGATGCCGGCGGCTTCCAACTTTGCGCGATAAACTGGGCCAATACCTTCAATCTTGTCGATGCGAGTCGCCATACGTTGTCGTCTCCTTGGTTGATGATGAAATGATGGGTGTTGCGGCGCGCTAGTTCGGGCGCGAGCGGCTCGCCACGAGCAGCAGGCTCGCCAGAGCGCCCGCGCCAGCGGCGGCTCCGAGCCATGCGATCGGGTGTTCGCGAACACCTCGACGCAGCCCGCGATGTGCAGCGTTGGCGCGCGACTTGGCGTTGGTCGCCATCTCACGCGCGGAGTGGCGCAGGGCGTCGCTTATTTCTTCGGCCGCCTCTCGTGCGTCATGAGCCGTGCGTGAGAGGTCATCGCCAAGCTTGCTGGCGGCGTGGCGCATTGCGTCCGTGATTTCCGGTCCGGCGCCGTTGGCTTCGGTGCGTTTCCCCATAATTCTTCCCTCGTTACATAGTATCCGCTGCCGGATCCCGAGTACTGATCGGGTCTCAGTCCAGATAGATATTCAAATTGTCAGTGTTGATTGCAGTGTATATGCACAATTACAAAATGTCAAATCTCACCCAGTGTTGGGAAAAATCTTGCTAATAGCGAGTTTATGTCTCGTGAATACATACAGTGATGGTTTAATTATTGACGTTGTGGCGCGCTACTTTGTGGTTCTGAAGAGATATGTAAATATTGTCACGCCAGTCGGCCGGACGGCCGCGGGCGCGCAAGCGTTCGAGGAAAGTCCGGGCTCCACGCGGATACGGCGGCGGGTAACGCCCGCCGAAGGTAACTTCAGGGATAGCGCCACAGAGAACAGACCGCCTCGCAAGAGGTAAGGGTGAAACGGTGGTGTAAGAGACCACCGCGCCGACCGTAAGGAAGGCGGCATGGCAAGCCCCGCCGGGAGCAAGACCGAATAGGGACACACGAGCTTCGGCTCACGCGCATCCGCGCGTCGTGTCCGGGTTGGTCGCGAGAACCATGCGGCGACGTATGGTCCAGAGGAATGGTCGTCACCCGAAAGGGTACAGAACCCGGCTTATAGGCCGACTGGCATTTTATCAGGACGCAAGAGACGCATGATCCCTGTCTTCGGAAACGCGGGCGATCCCGCGAAGAATTCACGCGGCTGGTTCGTCGGCCACTTCATGCCGGGCGAAGACAATCCGCTGCGGACCAATGACGTCGAGATGAAGTGGTTCACCCATGCGGCTGGCGAAACGCGCGCCGAGTGGTCGCCGCCCAGCCCAGTGCGCACGCTCAATATCCTCATTCGCGGACGTTTCGTGTTGCTGTTTCCAGACCAAGAGGTGCTGCTGGAGAAGGAAGGCGACTACGTCTTCTTCGGCCCGGATATCGCGCACTCTTATCGTAGCGAGGAAGAGTCCGTCATCATGACGGTGCGCTGGCCTTCGACGCCGCCGGGCTAGCTGACTGACCGCCGCGTCAGACTGACTTCGACGTTCGCAATCTCACGGATCGCGGCAAGCGTCGCTGTGAACAGCTCGTTGCGCTGGCCATTGGCTTCCGCGAGCGGCGCTGCGAACACGGCCTCGCCGCAGACATCGCCGTTTGCGTCACGAAGGACCACCGCAATGTTTGGCGTGGCTTTTGGCGCGGCGAGCCGTGTCAGGAAATTGGCGCTCACTTCGACCGAGCGGCGACTATCATCGAGGTCCCCGCCTATGTCTGTCAGCGCAAATTCTTCGCGCTCCGCGTTGGCGATCGGCTCCGACGCGAGGAATTCGACCGCCGCAAGCGCACGCGTGAGTTGGTGGTAACGCGGAGCGTCTTTCGCCACCGCGCTGCGCAGGCGGAAAGCGCGCAGCAAGTCGCGCCACCTGCGCGCGTCGTCCGCCATATAGTTCGACAGCTCGCCTACATCGGTCAGGCGCGTAAAGAGTTGCTCGGCCAGCCCGTCGAAGAAGCCAAGCACTATGGAGAGCGCGTCCTTGCCGCCCGCCGCTTCATTTGGCTGGATGGTGTGGCCGCCAATCAGCACCTGTTCGGCGGCGATGCGCTGCTCGGCGATCTCCAGCCAAGCACGGTAGATCTCTTCGGGCTTGGCGGCCTTTGTGCGCGGGGATTGCGCCACAATCGCCACTGGCGCCGCCTCGCCCGCGCCGCGTAGCGGTATTAGTCCCGACGTCCCCATGCCTGTCATCTGCGAGTCCTGTTCATTTCGGGTGAGAACTATCTGATTCTACCCGCCGGGCGCGGGTGAATCGTGGCAAAACACAGCATGTCCCACGCGCCAGTCCTGCTTGCCGAAGCGATGGAAGCGCTCGCGCTGAAGGACGGTGGGCTTTACGTCGATGCGACCTTCGGGGGTGGGGGCTATAGCCGCGAAATGTTGGCCCGGGCCGATTGCCGGGTCGTTGCCTTTGACCGCGACCCAGACGCCATAGCGCGGGGCGCCGAACTTTCAGAGTCAGCGAAAGGTAAATTCACGCTTCATCAAGGCCGCTTTGGCGATCTCTCCTTGGACGAACAGGTGGACGGCGTCGTCTTCGACCTCGGCGTCTCATCATTCCAACTCGATGAAGCCGAGCGCGGCTTCTCGTTCCAGCAGGACGCGGCCTTGGACATGCGCATGGAGAAGGAAGGCTTGAGCGCCGCTGACGCCGTGAACCGGCTCAGCGAGGGCGCGCTCGCCGATCTGATCTATCGTTACGGC
This sequence comes from Hyphomonadaceae bacterium, assembly GCA_041398305.1. GTDB lineage: Bacteria > Pseudomonadota > Alphaproteobacteria > Caulobacterales > Aquidulcibacteraceae > Vitreimonas. The sequence goes on along the minus strand of JAWKUZ010000006.1, from coordinate 27,500 downwards.
GAGGACGATGACAGCCGCCGCATCGCGCGCGGCATCGTGCAGGCCCGCGCCGCTGGTCCAATCACGCGCACATTGGCGCTGGCGAAATTGGTTGAAGATTCCGTCGGCGGGCGCAAAGGCGCGCGCACGCATCCTGCGACCAAGACCTTCCAAGCTTTGCGCATGCTTGTAAACGATGAACTGGGTGAGCTGGCGCGCGGACTTTCGGCCGCCGAACGTACGCTGAAGCCGGGCGGGCGGCTGGCAGTGGTGTCGTTCCACTCGCTGGAAGATCGCATGGTCAAGCACTTCATCACCGAGCGCGCCGACGCGCAGGGCCGCGGTTCGCGCTATGCACCGGACTTGCCGCCCGAACGCGCTCCCAGCTTCAACATCGATCGCAAGCGCGCCACCGTTTCAAGCGACGCGGAAACCGCCGCCAATCCCCGCGCACGCTCCGCCAGCTTGCGCTGGGCGACGCGCACAGAGGCGCCGGCTTGGGACGAGCTTGAGACACCAGAACTTGCGCCGCGCGCGGAGGCCGAATGGCAAAAGTTACGCTGAAGCGCTGGTTCCAGATTGCGGCTGGGGTGCTGATCGTCGTGCTGGCGGTTGGGCTTTATCGCGCCAAGAGCGATGCCGCGAAGACGGAAACGGAAGTGCATCGCCTCAACAACGAGATCGCCGAGCGCGAAGCGCGCGTGCGCGAATTGCGCGCGGATATTGCGGAGCAAGAAAGCCCCGCCCGTATTGAGCGGCTCAATCAGGAACGCTTGGGCTATGCGGTCGGCAGTGAGAGTGCGGCGCTGCCGGAAGCAGAAATCTCACGCCGCTTGCCGGCGCCGCAGACCCCGGAAGAGCAGGGTCGCGAGTGAAGCCGCTCGGGCCTGGCTCCGTGTTTTCGCACGAGCGCTTACCGCAAGCGCCGCTCGAAGCGGCGCCGGCGCGCAATCGCGTACGGGCTCTTGCGCTTACGATCTTCGTCGTACTGCTGTTACTCAGCGGGCGCGCCGTGCAACTCGCGTTCTCAGGTGATCCAACAGCCCGCGCGAACAACGCGTACTCAGCTGCTGCTCTGCCGCGGGCCGATATTGTAGATCGCAACGGCGTCCTGCTTGCGACAACCGTGCGCGCATGGGCGCTGACGGCGGAGCCAGCGCGCGTCCGCAATGTTGTCGAGACCGCCGACACGTTGATGCAGCACTTTCCCGGCCTTGAACGAGAAGCCCTGCTGCGCCGGCTCAACAACACTGAACAGACGACGGTGTACCTGCAACGCGGGCTGAGTGAGGAGCAGGCAAATCGCGTCGCCGCGTTGCGCTTGCGCGGGATTGGCGCAGAAGCAGAACACCATCGTGAGTATCCGCAGGGCGCGCTGGCGGCGCATGTGGTCGGCTTCACCGGTATCGATCTCAATCCGCAGGCTGGCGTCGAACTCGGCCTCGACGAAGAAATTCGCGCCGCAGGCGCTGAAGGCAGGCCGCTGCGGCTCTCGCTCGACGTGCGCATGCAGTATGCACTGGAAGCCGAACTGGATACGGCAGCCCGCGCGTCGAACGCATCGGGCGGCGCTGCGATTTTGCTAGATGGCCGCACCGGGGAGACCTTGGCGCTCGCGTCGTGGCCAAGTTTCAATCCGAACAATCTGAACCGCTCGACTGAGAATGCCCGCCGCGATCGGGTCGCCGGCGATATTCACGAGCTCGGCTCAACCATTAAACCGTTCACGGTAGCGATGGCGCTTGAAGAGGAAGTTGCGACCTCTGGCGAACTCTTCGATCTCAGCCAGCCGCTCGAACTCGACAACACTGTCATCACTGATCACCAGCCGATCACCGGCTACGCCACGTTGCGGGACATTCTCGTGCGGTCGTCCAATGTTGGCGCCGCGCGTTTGGCGATCCGTCTCGGCGGCGCCCGCCAGCGCGCTTACCTCGAACGCCTGGGCCTTACGCAGCCGACCACGTTACAACTCGGCCGCCGCCAGGCGCCGCTTGCGCCCATCGCTCAAACCCGCCGCGATATCGCCGCGCTTGGCTTCGGCTATGGCCTCGCCACAACGCAAGCGACGCTCGCTAGCGCCTACACGGTGTTCGCCAATGATGGCGCGCGCGTTGCACCCACCATCCTGGCGCTCGGACCGGATGCGCAAGTCGAGCGTACGCAGATATTCACACCCGCTGTGAGCCGTCAGGTCATGCTCTATCTTCGTGCGGTGGTGACCGACGGCACCGGGCGCGCCGCTAATGTGCCGGGACTCCCAGTCGCCGGCAAAACCGGAACGGCAGAAAAGCCCGGCGGCGCGCAAGGCTATGATCAAAGCCGCAATTTCTCCTCTTTCGCAGGCGTATTTCCGGCCAACAATCCGCGCTACGTGATTGTCGTGGCGCTTGATGATACAGGCGCTGGCGAGGCGGGTGGTCTCGTGGCGGCGCCAGTGGTGGCGCGCACCTTGAGACGCATCGCTCCCATGCTTGGTTTGCGTGTGGAGCCTGTGGCGCCCGCGCGCTAGGGAGAGACAATGAAGCTCGGCGATCTCTTTGATGACGGCGTCCCAGCGGGCGCCGCGGGGATCGAAATTACCGGCCTCACGGCGGACTCGCGGAAGGTGAAGCCTGGTTTTCTGTTTGCGGCGCTCAAAGGCGTTGCCGCGCACGGCCGCGATTTCGTTACACAGGCCAGAGCCAATGGCGCTGTCGCGGTGCTTTCTGCAAACGACCTTGGCGCTGATCCAGGCGTCGCGCACATCACCACCGTCGCACCACGCAACGCCTTTGCGCTAGCCGCTTCTAAATTCTACCCGCGCCGCCCGGAGACGATCGTCGCAGTCACCGGCACCAACGGCAAAAGTTCGACTGTCGACTTCCTTCGCCAAATCTGGACGCACGCCGGCAAGCGCGCGGCTAGTCTAGGCACGCTCGGCGCTATCGGGCCGAATGGCGTGATCGACCTCGGTCACACGACGCCCGATCCGGCTTCCGTGCACGCAACGCTGACCACGCTCGCGGAGCAGGGCGTCACCCACGCAGCGATGGAGGCGTCGAGCCACGGCCTCGAACAGCATCGCGTCGATGGAGTCACCTTCGACGCTGGCGCCTTCACCAATCTCACTCAGGACCACCTCGATTATCACGAGGACATGGCGAGCTACCGCGACGCCAAGCTGAAACTTTGGAGTTTGGTGCGCGCGGGCGGTCCAGCGATTATCAACGCTGATGCGGCAGACGCTGATCCATTCGAACGCGCCGCCAAGCAACGCGGCCTTGACGTCGTTCTCTGTGGCTGGCGTGCGCCGCGCGAGCATGCGCTGAAGATCGTGGAAATTCTCCCGCGTCCGAACGCGCAGACAATGGTGCTGCTGTGGAACGGCAAGGAGCACAAAGTTGAACTACCACTGATCGGCGAATTCCAAGCCTTGAACGCCGTCTGCGCCGCAACCCTCGCACTGGCGACAGGCGAAGCGTTTGACGCTGTGTTCGAAGGCATGGCGAAGCTGAAGCCGGTGAAGGGCCGCATGGAGCATGTCGGCCAGAGTAAGAGCGGCGGCCATGTATTCGTGGACTACGCGCACACGCCCGATGGTCTCGATGTGTTGCTGCGCGCCGCCCGCCCGCATGCGCCGGGACGCATCATTGCCGTGTTTGGCTGCGGCGGCGATCGTGACAACGACAAGCGTCCGAAGATGGGTGCCATTGCGGCCCGCCAAGCCGACGTTGTGATCGTCACGGACGACAACCCGCGCAGCGAAGATCCCGCCGCGATCCGGGCGCAAATTCTGAAGGCCTCACCGAACGCCATCGAAATCGGCGATCGCGGCAAGGCGATCCGCGATGCTGTCGCGATGCTCAAGGCCGGTGATGCGCTGATGATCGCGGGCAAAGGTCACGAGACTGGCCAGATCATTAAAGGCGTCACGCACCCGTTCTCGGATCAAGATGTAGCGCGCGCTGCGCTGGAGAGCCAAGCATGAGTGAACTCTGGTCCGCAGAAGAAGCGCAAGCGGCGACAGGGGGGCGTTTGCTCAATGCCGAAGCGTGGAACGTCAATGGCGTCTCCATTGATACGCGCACCCTCGAACCAGGTGATCTCTTCGTTGCGCTCAAAGATGTGCGCGATGGGCATGATTTCCTGGCGCAAGCCTTCGTTTCCGGCGCAAGCGCCGCGCTGATTTCCGATGCGCGCAAAGTCGAAGGCCTCGGCGCTGCGCTTGCCGTGCCGGATGTGCTAGAAGGATTGCGCAAACTCGGCGAAGCCGCGCGCGATCGTTGCGCCGCCAAGCGCGTTGCAGTGACCGGCTCCGTAGGAAAAACGTCTACCAAGGAAGCGCTCGCGATCTGCTTGGCCGCTAGTGGGCCGACACATCGCTCTGTGAAGAGCTACAACAACCACTGGGGCGTGCCGCTGACGTTGTCACGCATGCCGCGCGAAAGCCAATTCGCGGTGTTCGAAATCGGCATGAACCATCGCGGCGAAATCCTGCCTCTGACGCAAATGGTGAAACCCCACGCGGCGCTGGTCACCACCATCGCGCCCGCGCACGTGGAAAACCTTGGCTCACTCGAAGCCGTCGCGGATGAGAAGGGCGACATCTACGCCGGTCTTGAACCGGGCGGCTCAGCGATCATTCCAAACGAAGCGCCGCACTCGGATCGTCTTGTTGCAGCGGCGGAGCGCAACGGCGCAAATCTCGTGCGCTTTGGCCGCGATGCCGGTTGCGAAGCGCGGCTGCTGCGTTGGGATATGGATGCGACCGGCTCCAACGCCGAAGCGGAAATTCTCGGCCGCACGATCAAGTATCGCGTCGGCGTCGAAGGCGCGCACTGGGCGCTGAACTCTGTCGCTGCGCTCGCCGCCGCCGATGTCGTCGGCGCCGATCTCGAAGCCGCCGCGCATGCGCTCGAACATCTCCGCGCATTCGATGGCCGCGGCGTCGCGCAGCAAGTCACCGCGCCGTTCGGGCCTTTCATGCTTGTGGATGATTCCTACAACGCCAACCCTGCCTCGATGGCCGCGGCGATCGCGACGCTTGCCGCGCGGCAACCGGGCGCCGGCGGGCGCCGCATTGCCGCTCTTGGGGATATGTTGGAACTCGGTCCCGACGAGCGCGCCTATCACGCTGGTCTAACGCAACCCCTAGAACAAGCGGGCATTGATCTCGTCTTCGCCGCAGGCCCGCGCATGGCAGCGCTCATGGAGACGCTTCCCGCGTCGCGGCGCGGCGGCTATGCCGAAACATCAGACGCGCTGATTCCGATTATTGCGGGTTCGCTTCAATCGGGCGACATCGTGTTGGTGAAGGGTTCGAATGGCTCGAAGATGAGCCGTGTCGTGGCTGCCCTGCAGCAGCTGAGTGGGGATAAGAATGCTTGAGCTTCTGACGCAGTACAGCGAGAGCTCGCAGTTCTTCAATTTGTTCAACTACATCACGTTCCGCACCGGCGGCGCGATGTTCACCGCTATGATCCTGGCGTTCGCGATCGGCGCGCCGTTCATCGCGTGGTTGCGCAAGAGCAGGGCAGGGCCAACCGATCCGCGAAGACGGCCCGCAAGGCCATTTGCTGACGAAAAAGGGCACGCCGACGATGGGCGGGCTCATCATCCTTATCAGTCTCGGCATTTCATCGCTGCTCTGGGCCGATCTCGATAATCCCTATGTCTGGTCGGTGTTGATCGTGACGATCGGCTTCGGCGCCATTGGCTTCGTTGATGACTACGCCAAAGTCACGAAGCAGCACCACGGTGGCCTGTCAGCGAAACTGCGTCTCTTGTTTGAGTTCTCGATCGCCGCCGTTGCCGCCATCGCCATGCTCGCAGCCGAATGGATCGCGACCACGCCCGGCCAAACTCACGGCATCATGGGCTTTTGGCACGCGCTTTGGGCCGGTGAGCCGCTCACCGCTATCGCCCTACCGTTTATCCAGGGCTGGGGCATCCAGATTTTGGGCCTCTACGCCATCTTCGCGATGGTCGTGATCGTCGGCTTCGGCAATGCCGTGAACTTGACCGATGGCCTCGATGGGCTCGCCATCGTGCCGGTGATGATTGCTGCCGGGACGTTCGGCATGATCTGCTATCTCGTCGGCCGTGTCGATTATTCGGAATACCTGGGCATCCCGCACGTCGCCGGTGTTGGCGAACTCGCCACCATTCTCGGCGCGCTGCTCGGCGCTTCGCTCGGCTTCCTTTGGTACAACGCGCCGCCCGCACGCGTGTTCATGGGAGATACGGGCTCGCTCGCGCTCGGTGGTTTGCTCGGCGCGGTGGCAGTCGCGACCAAGCACGAGCTTGTGCTTGTCATCGTCGGTGGTCTGTTCGTGCTCGAAACGCTTTCGGTGATGGTGCAAGTCGCGGTGTTCAAGCGCACCGGCAAGCGTCTTTTCCTGATGGCGCCAATCCACCACCACTTCGAGAAGCTGGGCTGGCAGGAGCCGACGATCGTCATTCGCTTCTGGATTATCTCGGTGATTTTCGCTCTCGCAGGCCTTGCCACGCTGAAGCTCCGTTAACAGTTGCGTTAATGGCGCGAAGCGGCGCACACCCGCACGCTCACCACGAGTTGGAGGCGATCGGATGATTCCGATCACGGAATTTAAGGGCCGGGACGTTGCGGTGTTTGGCCTGGCTCGCACTGGGCTGGCGGCGGCGCGCGCGCTTGCAGCTGGCGGCGCACGTGTGCACGCGTGGGACGATAACGATGTCACCCGCGCCAAGGCCGAAGCCGCGGGCGTGCCGGTTTCCGACATCAACAGCCGCGATTGGCGCACCTTTGCCGCGCTGGTGCTGTCGCCAGGTGTGCCGCTCACGTTTCCTGAACCGCACCGTGTCGTCACGCTCGCGGAAGCGACCGGCGTGCCGATCGTCAGCGACATTGAACTCTTCGCGCGTGCCGTGAACGCGCTGCCGGCGACGCAGCGCCCGAAGGTGATCGGCATCACCGGCACCAACGGCAAGAGCACCACCTCCGCCCTGATAGCGCACATTCTCAAAGAAGCGGGCAAGGATGTCCGTCTCGGCGGCAATATCGGTGACGCGATCCTCGAGCAGCAGCCGCTACACGCTGGCGCGTATTACGTGATCGAGCTGAGTTCGTTCCAACTCGATCTCACATCGAGCCTTCGTCTTGATGTGGCTGTGTGGCTCAACACGACGCCCGATCACCTTGATCGCCACGGCGACATGGCCGCCTATGTTGCCGCCAAGAAGCGCATCTTCCTCAATCAAGGCGCGGCCGATTGGGCCGTCATTGGCGTCGATGACAGCTATTGCGCGATGGTTTGCACCGAGCTGACGCGCGGCGCCATGCAACACGTCGCGCCGATTTCTTCGGGGCAGGCGCTTGGCCGTGGCGTGACCGCGCTCAACGGCAAGGTGATCGATAGCCTTTCAGGCCGCGCCGAAACGGTTGCCGAACTCGGCGCTGCGCCCGCGCTGCAGGGCAAGCACAACGCGCAGAACGCTGCGGCTGCTTATGCGGCAACGCACGCGCTTGGCGTCGATCCTCGCATCATCGCGCAGGCGATGACGACGTTCGCTGGTTTGCCGCACCGCTTGGAGCGCGCTGGCACGATCGAAGGCGTGCGCTTCGTCAACGATAGCAAAGCCACCAACGCCAACGCCGCCGCGCAAGCGCTCGCGGTGTATCCGCGAGTCTATTGGATCGCGGGCGGCGTCGCGAAAGAAGGCGGCATTGAAGACCTCGAACCGTTCTTCCCACGCATGGCAAAGGCCTACCTCATCGGCCAGTCGGCGGGTGATTTCTCGGACACCCTGCGCGGCAAGGTCGCCGTCGCAATGGCGGGCAATCTCGAAGTGGCGGTGAAGATGGCGTTTGCTGACGCTAAGGCTTCCGGCGAGCCGCATCCACTAGTGCTGCTGTCGCCAGCGTGCGCTTCATTCGATCAGTTCAAAAGCTATGAAGACCGCGGTGATCAGTTCAAGAAGTTCGTCGCTGCGCTGAGCGAGGGCGCCGGCGGCAAGCGCAACGGAGGCGCGGCTTGACCGGCGCGATCGCCGAGCGCTTCGGCGCGGCGATCGAACGCGCGCGGACCTATGACCGCCCGTTGCTGATAATCGCGGCAATCCTTTTCGCGCTCGGCATTTTGTTTTCGATGTCCGCGAGCCCGGCGGCCACGGCGCGCATCCAGATCGGTGAGGCATTCTACTTCGCTGGCCGCCAAGCCGCTTACGCTGCCGTCGGCATCGTCGTAATGCTAGCCGCCGCTTCACTTGATCCTCGCCAATTGCGCCGCAGCGCGGTCATCACCGCCGCGATCTGCCTGCCGCTTTGCCTGCTCGCCTCGATATTCGGCCCCGAGATCAAGGGCGCGCAGCGTTGGTTCGATCTGGGCTTCACGTCGTTCCAGCCGTCAGAAATTCTCAAGCCTGCGCTTATCGTCGTCTGGGCTTGGATGCTTGGTGAAGCGATGAAGCAACCCGGTTTCCCTGGACGCTCCGTCGCGATCACCGCGTATGCGCTCACTGCCGCCGTTCTGCTGTCGCAGCCCGACATTGGCCAAACGGCGTTGCTCGGAATTTGCCTCGGGCCGCTGCTGATCCTTTCCGGCGTCGCGCTCCGTTATGTCCTCGGCGGCGGCGTGCTCGCCGCCCTTGGCGCATGGGCGATCTACAATTTTTATCCCCACGCCCGCGAACGCGTGGACACGTTCCTCAATCCCGAAGGCGACGCCGCCTACCAAGTCAACCGCGCGCTAGATGCGATCGCCTCCGGCGGCGTGTTCGGGCGTGGTCCAGGCGAGGGCGTCATCAAGGATCGTTTGCCTGACGCGCACGCTGATTTTGTCTTCGCCGTCGCTGCGGAGGAGTTTGGCCTCATCGCGTCAATCGGCCTCATCGTCTTGTTTGGCGCGCTCGCGTTCCGCGGCTTGTCACGTGCGAGCCGATTAAATGAGCCGTTCGAACAACTTGCAGCCGCAGGCTTGATCACGCTGCTCGTCGCACAAGCTTCTATCCACATAGCGGTGAACTTGAGTTTGCTCCCAGCGAAGGGCATGACCCTGCCATTCATTTCGTTCGGCGGTTCCTCAATGATCGGCTCGGCGCTGGCATTGGGGGCCTGTCTCTCTCTCCTCCGTGACCGGCCCGGCGCATATCTCTACCCGGCACGCAGACGCGATTAGAACATGACAAAAAAAGTCGTCGTCATTGCTGCAGGGGGAACTGGCGGACATCTGTTCCCGGCGGCCGCCTTTGCTGAAGAAATGTTCCGCCGCGATTGGCGCGTGGTGCTGATGACGGACGCGCGCGGTCGCCGTTACGCCGAGGGCTTTCCAGCCGAGCGCATCGAAGATGTGTCCGCTGCTTCGATCTCGATGAACCCGATCACCGCGATCCCCGCAGCGCTCAAGATCTGGAAGGGTGTCAACGAAGCCAAGGCGCGCTTCAAGGCGCTACCGCCAGCGCTCGTCGCCGGTTTCGGCGGCTACCCTTCGTTTCCGGCTTTGATGGCTGCACGCGCGCACAAGGTTCCGATTCTGATCCATGAGCAGAACTCAGTGCTTGGCCGCGTGAACCGTTCAATGGCGGGCAGCGCTGCGATTGTCGCGTGTGGGTTTGAGCGCCTTGATCGCCTCCCCGAGAGCGCCGCGTCGCGCAAACACGTTGTTGGTAATCCCGTGCGCTTGCCGATCCTCGCTGTTCGGGAGCGTCCGTACCCAGAAGCGCCCGCAGGTGGCCGTTTGAACCTGCTGATCATCGGCGGAAGTCAAGGCGCGCGCGTGTTCGGTGAAGTGATCCCATCAGCGATCTCGCTTCTGCCGCCGTCACTCCGCTCGCGCCTAGATGTCGTGCACCAAGTGCGTGAGGAGCAAGTCGAAGACGCGAGGGCGAAATATAGGGCGGCGAGCGTGTGTGCCGAAGTCGCGCCATTCTTCAAGGACATGGGTCAACGCCTCGGCGCCGCGCATCTTGTGGTCTCCCGCGCCGGCGCGTCTTCGGTGACGGAACTCCAAGTTGCCGGCCGGCCTGCCATCCTCATTCCATTCGCCGCCGCCGCTGACGACCACCAGACGGCCAACGCCGAGGGCCTAACCGCCGTCGGCGCGGCGGACCTCTTCACCGAGGCGGAATTCAACGCGGGCGCCCTTGCAGCCCTGCTGGAGCGCCGCCTGGCCGATCCTCACGGCCTAGCCGTCCGCGCCGCCGCCGCCCGGGCGGCTGCCAAGCCCGAGGCGGCCAAGACCCTAGCGGACTTGGCCGAACGGGCCGCTCTCTAAGAACTCTCCCTGCATCCAAGGCTGCCATCCGTGGCGGTAGAGGATGAGAAGCGTCCCATGGGGACGGCAGGAGGGCTCACATGATGGTGGAATTGTTCCGGGACTTCTGGTGGCTGATGTTCCCGATGTTCGGGATGCTGGTGGCGATTCTGGGGCTGGTTCGCGACGGCGCCTACCAAGATCATGTCATCCGCCAAGCTCGCGAGAAGCTGGAGCGCAAGTGATGACGTTCGAAGAACTGTTCCGCGGCTATTGGTGGCTGATGTTTCCCATATTCGGGATGTTCATCGCTTTGCTTGGCATGTTTCAAGCCGAGAACCGTAGCCGACAGGTGATGACGCTGATCAAGTCGTATCTCGATCAGGGCAAGGAGCCGCCACCAGAGCTCCTGAAGATGGCGCAAGAACGCAGCGACTACGAGATGGACATGGGCGTGCCGGCGGGTCGCGGCGATAAATCCTGGACGTTCGTCGTATTCCTCGCGCTCGCCGCCGGGTTCGGTGTTGGCTATTGGTGGATACGCGAGGAAAGCTGGTCCTTCGCCTTTCTCATCGTCGCCGTCACCATGGGCGTGCTTGCGATCGGTTCGTTCATCATCGCCATCACTCAGCGCCGCCCCTGACGTGCGATGAACGCCGGGGAGGAAGCGCGCCTGATCGGGCTGGCGCGAAGCGGAGACCTTTCCGCTTTCGGCCGCTTGGTCGACACGCACCAAGCTGCGGTGCGCGCGTTTCTACGCCGCGTCACCGGCAATCATGCCGACGCGGACGATCTGGCTCAGGAGGCCTTCGCGAGAACATGGGAAGTGCTCTATCGCTTCGACGGAACGTCTTCGTTGCGCACGTTCATTTGCGGCGTCGCCTTCCAGTACTGGCGCCGCGCACGCCGCGCGCAGAGCCGCCGCGACGTGCGCGAAACCGCCTATGCCGATTTGAGCGATACACAAACGGACGAACCACTCGAACGCGCCGCGCAGCGCTTGGCGCTCCGCAAAGCGATGGAAGACTTGCCGGAAGATCAGCGCGCCGCGCTTGCGCTTTGTCTCGGCCAGGAATTCACTCATGCGGAGGCGGCCGAGATATTGGGCTTGCCGCTGGGTACGGTGAAATCCCATGTAACAAGGGGTCGGGCGCGGCTACAGGCGGCGCTTGGCGTCGCGGAGAAAAGTGATGACTGACGATCTCGATCTGGCCGCGCTTCTCGGTGAGACGCCAAAGACGCCCGATCCAGGTTTTCGCTTCGACGTCCTGTCGCTGACATCTCAGCGCGCGCAGCGCCGCGCGTCGCGGCAACGCGCTCTCCGTCTCGTTTTGATCTCGACGCTCATCGGGCTCATTTTTCCCCTGGCGCAGGCGTTTGGTGTGGGCTTTGCCGAAATCCAGCCGCTTCTGTTGGTTGCGGCGGTGCTTGGCCTCGCTTATGTGCTCGCCCTGTTGACGCTGGAGGGGCCACGCGCCGCGCTGGCGCGTTCGCGCGCCCTGTTGCGCGGGCGGCTCTGAGGGAGACGGGGAATGCAGGATAAGCGCTTCATAATCGTGTGCCGGCTTCTGACCACGGCGCGCCCCGGCGTTCTGGGCTATGCCGATGCGGCCGATGAAGCTGTGCGCATGGCGCGGGGGTTCACCCAGAACGGCAGCGTCGACGTGCGCATCGGCGACAACCAAGAACAGAAGCACTACGACACAGAGGCCTTCGCCAAGCAGTACGGCGTTCGCTAGCCCGCCACAGCCTTTGATGCGCCGTAGAGCGCGCCTATACTGGCGCGGTTAGGGGAATTTATGATCCGACGCGCCATTCCGTTCGATACTGGCCCAATTCACTTCGTTGGCATCGGCGGCATCGGCATGTCCGGCATCGCGGCCGTGATGAAGAATCTCGGCTATGACGTGACAGGCTCCGACGCAAAAGACGGCGCCAATATCGAGCGCCTGCGCGCGCAAGGCATTCAGGTCAGCATCGGTCACAAGGCTGACAACGCCGCTAATGCCGGTGTCGTCGTGATCTCCTCCGCCATTAAGAACGGCAATCCCGAAGTCGACACTGCGCGCGCCCGCGGCGTGCCCATCGTCCGCCGCGCCGAAATGCTTGCGGAGATCATGCGCTTGAAGTGGACGGTTGCTGTAGGCGGCACCCACGGCAAGACGACGACGACGTCGATGATCGCCGCCTTGCTAGATGCTGGGCAGAAGGATCCCACGGTCATCAATGGCGGTATCATCAACGCCTACGGGGCCAATGCTCGCATGGGCGAGGGCGAGTGGATGGTGGTTGAAGCCGACGAGAGCGACGGCACGTTCACGCGTCTGCGTGCTACCGCCGTGGTCGTCACCAACATGGATCCCGAGCACCTGGATCACTATGGCTCGGTCGAAGCGATGAACGCGGCGTACCAAACGTTCGTCGAGAACATACCGTTCTATGGCTTCGCCGTGATGTGCCTTGATCACCCGCAAGTCCAGGCGCTTGCCTCTCGGGTGCGAGACCGCCGTGTTATTTCTTACGGGTTCAACCCGCAGGCCGACGTTTGCGCCGTCAACGTACGCCCCTCGGGCGATGGCTCCACGTTCGACGTCGTCGCTCGCCGGAAGGGCGCGGGCCCCGGCGTTACGCTGCATGATCTCTTCCTGCCCGTCGCTGGTCGTCACAACATTCAGAACGCAGTAGCGGCGATCGCTGTCGCCCGCGAGCTTGGCGTTACCGATGCGGGCATCCGTAACGGTCTGAAGAAGTTCGCTGGCGTGAAACGCCGCTTCACCACCACCGGCTATTGGAACGAGGTCCGCATCGTCGACGACTACGGTCATCACCCCGTCGAAATTGCAGCGGTGCTCTCGGCGGCAAGGGAAATGACGCAGGGGCGCGTGCTGGCCGTCGTGCAGCCGCACCGCTACACGCGCCTGCGCGATCTGTTCAAGGATTTCTCCACCTGCTTCAACGACGCTGACATCGTCGCGGTTGCTGATGTGTACGCCGCCGGCGAAGCGCCGATCGATGGCGTCAGCGCCGATACGCTTGCGGCGAGCCTCAAGAGCCACGGCCACCGCGATGCGAGGCGTCTGGCGAGCTTGGATGATCTGCCGGCGTTCGTCCGTGCCGAAGCCAAACCTGGCGACATTGTCGTCTGTCTCGGCGCCGGCGACATCACATCCTTCGCCAACGGACTGCCGGGCAGGTTGGCCGCGGCGGCCGCTTGAGCGTTCCAGCAGGAATAACGCCCGCGCTCGCGAGCACACTCGTACTGGCGGTAACGCTGGTGCTATTCGCTTCTAACCGGGTTCGCCACGACCTTGTGGCGCTCCTGGCTTTGGCAGCGTGCTTGTTGTTGGGGCTGGTGCGCCCCAGTGAAGCCTTCGCGGGTTTCGCGGATCAGTCGGTCGTGGTCATCGTTGCCGTGTTGATCATTGGCCGCGCCATTGAGTTGACCGGCGTGGCCGACGCCGTGACTGACAAACTCGCCGCGCTTGACGCGCCGTTTCCAGTGCAGCTTGGCGTATTGCTTGTGGTTGGCGCGACGCTCTCGGCGTTCATGAACAACATAGCGGCGCTGGCGATTACGATGCCGGCGGTTATCGGGATTTGTCGGGCACACAACATGCCACCCGGCGCTGGCCTGATGCCGCTGGCGTTCGCGACCATTCTCGGCGGTATGACTACGCTGATTGGCACCCCGGCGAACCTCATTCTGTCATCGGTTCGCGCTGATCAGCTCGGTTCGCCTTTCAGCTTCTTTCAAATGACGCCGGTGGCGGCCGCAGTTGCCGCCGCGGGCGTCGCCTACATTTGTGTGATCGGATGGCGGCTCGCGCCGCGGCGCTTGTCTGGCGACGAAGCGCCAAAGCCATCTTACGCGGTGTTCGAACTTGGTCCGGTGTCAACGGACACTATGACCGAGGAGTCTGAGGTCGAACTTCTCGAAAGCCTGAAGTCGGCAAAGGTGGCGCCACTTGCGGTGCTTCGCGGCAATCGTGTTCTTGACCTCGCGACCGCTCGCCCGCTCAAACCGCGCGATCGTCTGCTCGTCGGCGGTAGTGTCGACCCGTGGGAAGTCGCGAAGAGGCTGGACCTTTCCCTGAACATTCAGGGTGTCGAAGCTGAGGACGCCGTCACCATCGTTGCGGTTGTCGGCAATGGCTCGCCGCTGATCGGAAGGCCGCTGGATTCGATCCGCTGGGACACTCAAGGAGAGGTCGTTGTGGTGGCGGGCGGCAGGCGTGCGGCGGCGATACGTCAGCCACTCTCGCGCTTGCGCTTCGAAGCCGGCGATCAGGTTTCGATTCACGGCTCCGCCGAGCAGATCGCGATCTATTCGCGCTATGCGCGTTTGCTGGAAGTCGCCCGCCGTCCTGCGGCGCGTATCGATGTGAGCCGGGCGGCGATAGCCATCGGCATCTACGCCGCAGCGGTCGCGGGTTCCGTTGTCTTCAACATGCCTACCGCGTTTTCGTTCGCCATTGCTGCGGCAGGACTTGCGGCGTTGAGTTTCCTTCCGCCGAGAGAGATTTATTCATCCGTCGATTGGTCGATCATTGTCTTGATCGGCGCCATGATCCCGGTCGGGCAGAGTTTCCAAACCTCCGGCGCTGCTCAATTGTTCGCGACTGAGTTGGCTCAGGTGCTTTCTGGGGCGCCGATCTTTTGGGCCGCGGCTGCGATGGTGGCTGCGACCATGTTGCTGTCGATCTTCCTAAACAATGTCGCGACCGCCATCATCATGGGGCAAATTGCTGTTTCGGTGGCGCAAGCGTTGCACGTCTCGCCCGACGCAATGTTGATCGCCGTGCTCATAGGCGCATCTTCTGACTTCCTCACACCAATTGGGCATCAGAACAATCTCTTGGTCATGGGGCCTGGGGGCTACCGATTCACGGACTACGCGCGTGTTGGAGCGCCGTTGGCGCTGACGGTCATCTTCGTTTCGGCCAAGATGATTGAGTTGGGATTCGCAGGTTGACGCGAGGCGCCGACTCGTAGGCAGCCATTGTCCTATGCCGGATACCGCTCACCGCAAACCGCAGCCGCTCCGCGCCGCCATTGTCTACGATTTCGACGGCACGCTCGCGCGCGGCAATCTGCAGGAACGCAGCTTCATTCCCGACATCGCTGGCATGAAACATGCCGACTTCTGGATGGAAGTGAAGCGCCTCGCCAAGCTTGAGGATGCGGACGAGATCCTCGTCTACATGCATCTGATGCTGGATCGCGCCCGCGCTGCCGGGCATCCGGTCACGCGCAAGCAGCTCCAAGAGAACGGCGCCGATCCGGATTTCTTCGATGGCTTGGATCACTGGTTCGATCGCGTCGATGCGTTTGCCGACGATCTCGGCCTGCAGATCGATCACTACATCGTCTCGTCCGGCATTTACGAGATGATCGAAGGTTGCCCGCTCTTTCCGCGCTTCCGCCAAGTGTTCGCGTCACGCTTCCTCTATGACAAAGCCGGTGAAGCGAAGTGGCCGGGCGTCGCCATCAACTACACGACCAAGACGCAATTCCTTTTCCGCATCAACAAGGGCATCGACAACGTCCACGACACGGAGGCCATCAATCGCTGGATGCACAACGACGCCCGCGAGCTGCCGTTTGAACGCATGATCTTCATCGGCGATGGCGACACCGACATTCCGTCGATGAAGATGGTCACCAGCCAAGGCGGCTGCGCTATTGCCGTGCTCGATCCCTACCAATGGACCGAGCCGCGCAGCCTCGACAAAGTCGCGCGCCTGATTGCTGAAGATCGCGTGAGTTACGTCGCGCCGGCTGACTATCAGCCCCAAAGTCAGCTCGACGTTATCGTCAAAGGCGCGCTGGGCCGCATCGCCCTGCGCGCTGGACTGAAGGTTGGAGCCTAGCTTCCTTGGTCGGCGACTTCCGTTGTCGCACGCTCGATGTGCGTGACCTGGAATGGCATTGGCGGATCGCCGCCCATCAGCTGGACGCCTGACGGATCGCCAACGCAAATAAAGTTCGACGCCGAGCGTACAGAGATCGCGTGCGTCCAATCCAGATCGCGCGAGTTCTGCGGAATGGAAAGGATGTACTCGCGGGCAGGGCTGACGCGCAGCTTCACGCGATGCTCATCGACCACGCTGTAGCCGCGCACGTCGAGGGCGCGGAAGCAATCGCGGCTGCTGCCGGCGTTCGAGGCCGTGCTTGTCGCTGGCGAAGCGCAGGCGCCCAGCGTGAGCGCGGCGGCGAGAAGTGCAATGCGAAGCATCAGGTGTCTCCGAGTAGATTAGCTGCCTTGAACCGGATTATCATCCGGCGCGCGCGAGATTTGCGTCACAGGGTAGGTGCGCTGCGGGTCGCCGCCGATGATCTGAACGCCAAGGCCGTTACCGGTGCAGATGCGACCGGTCGATGAGCGAAGGGCGATGGCCTGCGACCAATCCAGATCGCGCGCGTTCCAGGTGGTGGTGAGCACGTAATGCCGGCTCGCGCCAATACTCAGGCCGATATTGTGGTTGTCGATATAGTTGTAGCCGCTGACCTGATCGCTGCGGAAGCAATCCAGCGAACTGGCGCTTTGGTTTTCCGACGGAGTCGTGCTGGCGCATGCGGCCAGTGTCCACAGGCAGATCAGAGAGGTAATAATTCGCAACATGAGGCGCGGCCTCCTTCGACCATCACTATGGGGCGCTCCGTCGCGCGGGGCGAGCGGGCGGCTGCGTTGACGGGGCTCAAAACCCTGCGATACCCAATCAACAATGAGTGAACTCGACCTGCCACAGGTGCGCGGCCAGCTTCTTCGAGGTGAAACGCTGGCGCCGTTTACCTGGTTTCGTGTGGGCGGACCGGCTGACGCGCTCTTTCTTCCGGCCGACGAAGAGGATCTGTCGCAGTTCTTGGCGGCGCTGCCGGCGAGCGTTCCGCTGCTGCCGATCGGGGTCGGCTCAAATTTGATCGTACGCGATGGTGGCGTGCCGGGCGTCGTCATTCGCCTTGCCGGAAGACAATGGGCGCAGATCGAGACGCTAGATGGCGCGCGCGTGAAGGCCGGCGCCGGAGCGCTGGACGCCATGGTTGCGAAAGTCGCGGCCAAGGCCGGGATTGGGGGATTGGAATTTTACGCCGGCATTCCCGGCACGATCGGCGGCGCGCTGACGATGAACGCCGGCTGCTACGGCAGCGAGACCAAGGATGTGCTGATTGAAGCCGTCGCCATGGATCGCCAGGGCAAACGCGTCACGCTCTCGAACGCCGCCTTCGGCTTTACCTACCGCCACAATGCGCTGCCAGATGGTCTTATTTTTCTGAGCGGCACTTACCAGGGCAAGCCAGACGATCCTGCGGCTGTCACCTCGCGTATGGCCGAGATTACCTCTCGCCGCGAAGCCTCGCAGCCCATCCGCGAGAAGACCGGCGGCTCAACCTTCAAGAACCCCGTCGCTGCGAACGGTGAGAAGCTCTCCGCCTGGAAACTCAATGACGAGGCCGGCATGCGCGGCTATCGCCGCGGCGGCGCACAGGTCAGCGAACTCCATGCCAACTTCCTGATCAACACGGGTGAGGCTACTGCCGCCGATATCGAGAGCCTCGGCGAAGATGTTCGCGCCGCCGTCAAAGCCAGGCACGGCATCGAACTCGAGTGGGAAATCAAACGGATCGGCCGCGTTTAGGCTGATTCCTGCGGATTATGCCTCTGCATGGCAGGGCGCCGCCGCCCTGCTGTGGCTTTTCCGCCCGCGCCGCTCTAAACCCCGCCCAAACTGTCTTTCCCAGGGAAATCCATGCGCTTGAAGCCCAACATCCTCGCCGCGATCGGCAATACGCCGCTGGTGAAGCTCAACAGGGTCGTGCCCGAGGGTGCGGCGGAAGTTTGGGTGAAGTGCGAGTACCTCAATCCCGCGGGCTCGATCAAAGACCGCATGGCGAACTACATCATCGAGCAAGCCGAGAAGCAGGGCATCCTGAAGCCCGGCGGTCTCATCGTCGAAAACACTTCCGGCAATACCGGCCAAGGCCTCGCGATGGCGGCGGCGATCAAGGGCTATCGCTGCATCTTCACGATGCCAGACAAGATGTCGAAGGAGAAGCAGGACTCGCTGAAGGCCTATGGCGCCGAAGTGATCATCACGCCGACCGACGTTCCGGGCGACTCGCCCGAACACTACGTCAACGTCGCCAAGAAAATCGCCGAAGACACGCCCGGCGCCTTCTATGTCGATCAGTACCATTCATCCTGGAACATCGACGCGCACTATCACTCGACGGGTAAGGAGATATTCGAAGACACTGACGGCGGTAAGTTCGACGCGTTCGTCGGCGGCACCGGCACCGGCGGCACTGTCTCGGGCGTTGGCCGCTACCTGAAAGAGCACGCGCCGCACGTGAAGATCATCGGCGCCGATCCGTTGGGCTCGGTCCACTACCATCTCTTCCACACTAAGACTTTGCCGACCGCGCACGTCTATATGGTTGAAGGCATCGGCGAAGATATCGAATGTCGTGCGATGGATTTCTCCGTCGTCGACGATATGCGCCAAGTGAACGACCGCGACAGCTTCGTCATGGCGCGCCGTTTGGTGCGCGAAGAAGGCCTGTTCTGCGGCGGCTCGTCGGGTTCAAACGTCGCTGTGGCGATAGAGATCGCAAAGGAACTTGGCTCGGGCAAGATCGTCCTGACGGTGCTGCCGGATCACGGCAACCGCTATGTCTCGAAGTTCCTGAACGACAATTGGATGAAGGAACACGGCTTCACCGAAACCGAGCGCGAACTCGGCTTTGTCGAAGAGCTGCTGAAAAACCTAAAGACAGACCCGATCACGGCGAACGCAGATTCGTCGCTGCGCGAAATCGTTGCTCTGATGCGTGAGCACGGCGTCAGCCAGATACCGTTGATCGAACGCGGCAAGCTCAACGCCATCGTTCACGAAAGCGATCTGTTGTCGAAGATGCAAAAGCGCGACTTCGATCTCAGCGCCCCGGCAAAGAGCGTCGCATCGCCGATCGGCGGTCTGATCTACCCGAAAGCCCGCATCGAAGAGCTCTTCCACATCTTCGCGGCGGACAATGTCGCGGTGGTCGTGGATTCTTCGAAGGTCGTCGGCGTCATCTCCAAGATCGACCTGATCGAATATCTCTCCAGCAAGCGCTGAGGCGAACCATGCACGATGATAACAAGCGCTTCGGCACGCGCTGCATCCACGCCGGTCAACAGCCCGACCCGAGCACTGGCGCGATCATGACGCCGGTCTATCAGACCTCGACGTTCGTGCAGCAAAGCCCAGGCGTAATTATCGAGGACTACGACTACGCGCGCTCGGCCAACCCTACACGCAAAGCGCTTGAGGCCAATCTCGCCTCGCTCGAAGGCGGCCGTCACGGCTTCAACTTTGCTTCTGGCCTCGCCGCGCAAGCGGCGTGCATCCATCTGCTCTCGTCGGGCGATCACGTCGTGCTGTCGGACGACGTCTATGGCGGCACGTACCGTCAGTTCGACAAAGTCTTCAAACAGTTCGGCATCACCTACACACGCGCCGATCTCACCAACCTCGCGGCGGCTGAAGAGGCATTCAAGTCCAACACCAAGATGGTGTGGATGGAAACACCCACCAATCCGCTCTTGAAAGTCATCGATATCGCCGCAGTCGCGCGACTAGCGAAAAGCAAGGGCGCGCTCACCATCGTCGATAACACGTTTGCAACGCCCGTGCTCACCAATCCGCTGGCGCTCGGCGCCGATATCGTCAGCCACTCGTGCACGAAATACATTGGCGGCCATTCGGATGTGATCGGCGGTGTCCTGATTTGTCGCGATGACGCACTCGCCGAGCGCTTGCGCTTCACCCAGAACGCCGTCGGCGGCATCGCTGCGCCGTGGGACAGCTTCTTGTTGCTCCGGTCCACCAAGACGCTGCACGTGCGCGTTCAGCGGCATTGCGAGAACGCCGCCAAGATCGCGGACTTTCTGGCCGAGCAAGGTCAGATTGAGCGCGTTGTTTATCCTGGCCGCACCGATCACCCGCAGCATGACATCGCCAAGAAGCAAATGGCGGGTGGCTACGGCGGCATGATCACTGCCTATTTCAAAGGCGGCCTAGAACCGGCGCGCAATTTCCTCGAACGCGTGAAGCTCTTCTCGCTGGCGGAATCTCTGGGCGGCGTCGAAAGCCTGATCGAGCATCCGGCGATCATGACCCACGCCTCAGTCGATAAGCACTTGCGCGAGCAGATCGGCCTGACGGATGGCCTCGTACGCTTCTCCGTCGGCATCGAAGATGTCGAAGACCTGATCGCCGATATTCAGGAAGCGCTGGGCTAGGGCGCCAGCGCCGCCAGTTCGCTCGCTTGCTCGTAGGCGACACTCGCTGCCTGGTCGATCGGCGCCGCCACCTGCGGATAGCGCGAATAGGCGATGCCCAAACCGGTCGCCGCCAACAAGCACAACGTAAGCACGATCGCGAATGCTCGCGTCGTGCTATCGGAATATAAGCGCATATCAGTCCCCATTTGTTGAGCTGGCCGCCCCGCCCGTTTAGCGCGAGCAGTCTGAATTGGTGCTCGGATCACTCGATCCGCGACCGGCTTTGCGTTGGCGCGCGCGCTCAGAATGCGGCGCCAAGCGATGCGGTCGGCTAGTCGAACGTTCGGCGCGCCCTCGACCGGCGGTGGCGCGGTATCTAGCCGAACGCAAACGAGTTTTCCCCCTGCTTGCGCCAGCCGCGCCACCGCCCGGAGCGACGGCGTCCCCCGCGCCTCGCGAGACCACAACACGACCACCTTATCTGCGCGCTGTAGTGCGGCGCGCTTGGTGTGTGTTGAAACGTCGTACCCGAGCGCGGCCAGGTGGTTGGCCACCGAGCGCGCTTGAGCGCCCGCGTTTGCCGAATGAACGAGCACAACACGTGATGTCATGGCGCGAAGCTGGCGGGCGCGTTCAATCGGGCCAAGCGCGGACGCGAGGGCGTGCGTGGATATCGTTGGCGGCGCCCAAAACGAGGGCTGGCGCCTAGAGAACGAGCGGCGAGGCGCCGCGCCGTGGTCAGGATCGAGTTTCGGAAGCTTGGGTGCGCCTGATTTCATTGGCGCGCAGCGCGACCCTTCCGGCGGGCATGTCCGTCGTTTCGCCTGACATCAGCTCACGTAGCGCCGCCCGCATCGCAGGATCACGGAAGTTGATGCGCCAAAAGTTCGTTTCGCGCAGCCCAGTGTCGTAATCTTGTTCGGCGCGAACGCTCCTCGGAATGTGCAGCGTCGTGATCGCTTTGCTTGACGCGAAGCGCACCTTCGGTGCGCGGATCCATTTGCGCCACATGTGAAGATCGGTCGGGACGGCTGCGGGCGCGGGCGCCCAAGGTTCGGGCAGGCGCCGGTAAGCGCTCGTCAGATGACCGACGACGCTCGGCCCCATGATGTTGAACTTTTCCGAGCACATCCGCTCGCGCGTGGCCGGATCAACGAGTTGCGTCAGGATCGAGGAGAACTCGTAGGTCGGTTTCAAGAAAGTGTGCCGCGTGTGCGCGAAGTCTGCACTCGCGAGGAGGTCCATCATAATTTGCAGGTGGTCTGGAAACCAGCAGTCATCGTCCGACAGGTAACAGACTGCATCCCCGGTCGCTTCCTGTAGCGCTCTATGGCGCGAAGCTTCGCCGTGACGCTCGCCCTTCGCAAACTTGAATGTGCGCACGCGTGAATCGCCTCTCGCGAAGCGATCGGCAATTTCATGGGTGATCGTCGGGGCGCCGTCGCAAACGATGAACAGTTCAAAATTTGCGTGGGTCTGCGCGAGGATGCTCTCGATCGCCGCGCCGATCATCGCGCCGTTATTGTAGGTCGGGATCAAGCACGTGAACTTCATGTGCGCGCGATCGCGGCTTCCATTTGAGCGAGTACCGTTATGATCTTCAATTCGTCAGCGAAGGACGAAACAGGAGCAGGACCACCGCGGAGGTGTGCAAGAAAGCGGCGGAGTTCGGCCAGTAGCGGCATGTCTTCGGAAATGCGGACTGTTTCGCTGTTATTTGCGCCCTCACGCTGCACGATGATCGCGGCGTAGTCGCTGTCGTCAATAGTGAGGGCAGCATCGCGGCAGCGCATCAGCAGCCTGCGCTGCCTCATCGGGTGGCCGAACGAGAATTCCGTCACAAACGGGACGCCGCCCGATGTTCGAAAATATCCTATGCCGCCCATATCTGCGTCCATTGGGTCCGGCGCAGCGTTGATGAGTTCGGGTACTTCGCCAAAAATTTCCAGAGCGATAGAGAGTTCGTGCGGTGCGAGGACCCAAAGGGAATTTGTACCCTCATGCGGGTTTTTCCAACCGAGCCGGAGCGTTCGCAGGCCCTGGACTGGACCGTATTCCTCGCTCGACGCGATGCGCGCGAACTCGATAATTCCGGGATGATAGCGCCACTTGTGCATAATGAAGACGAGTTCATGCGCTGCGCGGGGCAGGCGTTTAGTGCGCTCGACATCTGAGCTTATTGGCTTCTCGCAGAAAATTGGTCGTCCGCGCGGCAACAGAACGTCGATCGCGTCAAGATGCGATTGTGTGCGGTTGGCGATCACGTAGCCGTCGCACTCTGGCAGCGACGCCGGATCGGCGACAATACTTGCGCAGCCACCCGTGGTGGCGCGCTCTAGGGATTCCGGTGAGCGCACCGCTCCGTGCACGGTAGCGCCTAGCGCCCGTAGATCGCGCAATACATGCGCACCCCAGGGGCCGACGCCGACAAGGCCAACCGCAAGAGTCACAATTTCTTCTTTTGCTTAGCGAGCGCTTCGCGGCGTTTCACGAAATCACTGATCATCTCATCGAGCGAACCGGCTTCTTGATCGCGTTTTGAAAGGGCTGGGTCCTTTGCGCCCCACGAAATACCGATGCCTGGATCTTCCCAATGGCAGCCCATTTCGTCGTGCATGTTCCAGTACTCGGTGACTGAATAGAGGTGCTTGGCTGGCCGTTCGAAATAGAACCCGTGCGCGACCCCCGGTGGAATGATGGCAGCGGCGAGATTGTGCTCCGAGAGAACGTGCGTCTCGACTTGCCCGTAGGTCGGCGACTCTGGCCGGACATCCTTGAGCCCCAGCAACATTTCGCCAGCGACGCACATCAGATAATCTGCGTGGCAAGCATGCACGTGGAAACCGCGTAGCACGTTGGCGTTGCTAGAGACGATATTCCATTGGACAGGCGAGACATCCAATCCCCAGCTCTCGCGAAAAATCTCCGCGAAAACGCCGCGCTCATCTGGATGAGGCTGAAACGTCTTGAACTGGACAAGGCCCACAACTGTTATCCCCGTTACAGTCTTTGCCCCTATGCAAATGAGTGTCAATCAAACTGCGGAGTTGGGTAGTTTGGGCGGTGTGCCCTCTACGTGGTTAAGCCGCGTCAACCGCGGTGAACCGAAATTTACTATAAAAACAGCAACTAAACTGCTTCGCCCTCATCATGCCTTAACCCCAAGGCGTTTCATTATGACACTCCCGGAATGAGCGCAGAAAAGGCGTTCAGCTGGGTTGGTGGTTGGTTGGTGAGGCGTGCGCATGGCCCGGGTGGCGGTGCTTCTGGGGGGCTTGAGCCCCGAACGGCCAGTGAGCTTAAGCTCCGGCAAAGGCTGCGCCGACGCGCTGCGTCGGCTGGGCCACGACGTCATAGAAATTGATCCGCAAGATCCGGCATGGATCGAGCAGCTCCGCGTCGCGGCGCCCGATGCTGCGTTCAATGCGCTGCACGGTGAGTGGGGCGAGGACGGCCGCACTCAAGGCGTGCTCGATTACTTAAAGCTTCCTTACACGCACTCGGGCGTGCTGCCTTCAGCGTTGGCGATGGACAAGGACAAATCCAAGGCCGTGTTCGCGCAGGCTGGCCTGCCGCTCGCGAATGGCAAGCTGATGAACCGCCTCGACGCGGCGAAGGGCCACCCGATGGCGACGCCATATGTGGTGAAGCCGAACGCGCAAGGATCAAGCGTGGGCATCTTCATTGTGCGCGAGGGTGCCAACCGCCCGCCAGAACAGCTCCTCGATCCCGACTGGACGTTTGGCGAAGAAGTGCTGGTTGAAGAATTCATCGACGGCAAAGAACTGACTGTCGCGGTTATGCACGATCGCGGCGCGCTGGCGGTCACCGAGATTTTCGTCACCAGCGATGGTGACTGGTACGATTTTGACGCCAAGTACGCCGAAGGCGGCTCGCGCCACGTGGTGCCCGCCGACATTCCGCAATCCGTCGCCGATCAATGCATGCGAGCCGCTGAAGCCGCACATCATGCGCTTGGTTGCCGCGGCGTGACGCGCTCCGACTTCCGCTACGACCCCAAGCGCGATCGCTTGGCGCTGCTCGAAGTGAACACCCAGCCTGGTATGACGCCAACCTCGCTCACGCCTGAGCAAGCCGCGCATGTGGGACTGTCCTATGACCAACTCGTCCAGTGGATACTGGAGGATGCGTCATGGCCGCGGTGAGAGCGCGTCGTCCCGGCAAGCGTGGCGGCGGCGAGCCGCCGCGTCGCGGCAAGCGCCGTCCGGAGCCTGTGCCGGCCTATGAATCCATGCCGCGTATCGCGCGCATCAAGCTCTCTGGCGGGCTGGCGCCCGAAGACGTTCAAGTCAGCGGAAAGAGCCTCGCGCTCGCACTGACGGGCGGCGTCATGTTCATCGGCATCGCCATTGCCGGCGCGGCCTGGCTTGGCTCGTCTTTGTTTGACGCCCGCGAGGCCTTCGCACGCTCGGCTGACGCCACCGTCGCCAATATCGGCTTCGAGATCGATGAGATCCAGGTGGCTCGCTTGCCGGAGACGCCAGAGATCAGCGATGCGCGCGAGCAAGAAGTGCGTGCGTTGATTGTGCCGGAAGGGCGTCACTCCATTCTCGCGCTCGATCCTGAGCGAGTGAGGGCGCGCGTTGAAAGCCTCGATTGGGTCGCGAAGGCTCGCGTGCGTCGCCTTTGGCCATCGTCGCTTGTTGTTGAAGTTGAGCGCCGCGAGGAGTTCGCCGTCTGGGAAGACGAGAACCGGCAGCGCGCGGTGATCGACGCAAACGGCGAACGCCTGCTGACCGAGCGTGTCGAAGACAACGAAAATCTGCTTCGCGTCGTGGGCCGTGGCGCAGGCCCAGCTTCGCCGCCGATCCTGGCCGCGCTTGAGCGCTTGCCGGAAGTCCGCGAGCGCACTTCCCAACTCGTTCGCATTGGCGGTCGCCGCTGGGACTTGCACCTTGCCTCCGGCGCCGTGGTCGCGTTGCCGGAAGAGGGCGACATCGAAGCGCTCGCACAGCTTCAGCGCCTGCAGCAACAATACGCGCTGCTCGATCGGCCGCTGACGCGCCTCGATATGCGTGCGCCAGGCCGCCTGGCTGTCCGTATTCATCCCACCCTTGAAGGTGGTCCGATGTTGGGAGGCGCGTAATGGCCGCTCAACTGAAACATCGCGAAGAAGACGGCGTGGAAGCACAGCGCGCCGCGCCGTTGGTAGCCGCACTTGATGTGGGCGTCTCAAAGACGGTCTGCCTCGCCTCGCGCCGCGATCCAGTGCTCGAGATGCACCCGGAGCGTCCGCTCCGCGTCCTTGGCGTCGGCCACCAAACCGCGCCGGCGATCGCCAGCGGCAAACCGGCGGACTTTGATGCCTGCGCCCGCGCCATCGAAGTCGCGATCCAGGAGGCCGCTGCCATGGCGGGCGCTCCGGTGGGCCGCGTCGTTGCCTCGTACTCCGGTCCTGGCCTCAGCTCGCGCATTGTGCGCGGCGCCGTACGCGTCAAAACCGCGACCGTCACCCATCGCGACATCGAGAGCGCGGTCGACGAAGCCATGAAGGCCGCGCCATCGCCGCAGCTCTCCTTCGTTCACGTCGAGCCGCTGCGCTACATTATCGATGACGGCGAAGGCATTCCTGATCCTCTCGGCATGCCTGCCAAGATGTTGGCCGTCGAGGCTTGCGTCGTTACTGCGCCGACTGAAGCGCTGAACGCGCTCAAGGCCTGCATTCGCCAAGCCGGCGCCGAAGTCGAAGACATCATCGCCGGTCCGCAAGCCGCTGCTCTCTCCGTGCTGACGGAAGAAGAACGGGAAGAGGGCGCCCTGGTTGTTGACTTGGGCGCAGGCTCAGTAGGCGTCGCTGCGTTCGCAGGCGAAGGCCTGGTGTTCTGCGAAACCATTTCCGCCGGCGGCGTACGTCTGACGCGCGATCTTGCCATGAAGCTGCAAACCACCTTCGCCGCCGCGGAGCGCGTGAAGTTGCATTTCGGCGCCGTGGGCAATGCCTGCGATCCGCGCGAAGCCGTTGCTGCGCCGAAGCTCGGCATGGATGGCCGCCTTGAAGCCGCCACGACGCTGCGCGGCGTCATCTCCGACACGCTCACGCCGCGTCTCGTCGAAATGCTGCTGTCCGTGCGTGATCGCCTCAACCGCGCCGGCTTTGGCGTCATGGAAGGTCCGCAACGCGCGGTCATCGTTGGCGGCGGCGCACTCATCCCCGGGGTTCGCGAACTTGCAGCTGAAGCGCTCGGCATGCCCGTCCGCGTCGGCCGTCCGCTCGAACTCTGCGGCTTCGATCATGGCGAAGCGGGTCCGGCTTACGCCGTCGGCGCAGGCCTCCTGCGTCATCGCCTCGACAACACCGACCTCGAACTCGTCGACGGCGACTACCAGCCCTCGCTCGCCCAACTCGGCGCTGGTGTCCGCAACGCCGTGCACGGCATGTGGAATTGGCTGCGCGAGAACTTCTGAGATCGCCGCAGGCGGGCAATTTCGCCAATCCGTGTACACTTCAGAAAACGTCCGCCTGTGGATAATTCGCGCAGTACGCGAGCGCGCTTCCCCGCACGCATGTGAAGGGCGCAATACTAGCCAACTGAAAGAACTATGCTGGCTGGTTTCGTGAATTCGTCACATTGGGTGGGGACCCATGCGATCCGATTTGGGAAGCGTGAGCGTTTGCTTAGACCTCGGCACTGCGATGTCGAAAGCAAGCGCGTGTTTGGGAGCGCGTGAGAACGACGTCGCGCCGCTGCCGATTGGCCAGGTTGCAGGCGCTGATCATCCATTGCTTACCCCGTCCGCTATGTATGTCGATGACGGGCGCATCTATTTCGGTCCGACGGCGCTGCGGCGCGCCGAAGCGGGGGTTGATGAACGCCGCAATCCGATTGTCTCATTCAAGATGATCCTATCGGCACGCGAGATCGAGCCGACCCTGGCGCTGAAGCTAAGCCGCTCGGTCGATCCAACCAGCACGCTATGTCATCGCGACGGTATTGTGCTCTATCTTGCGTATCTCGATCAGCTCATCCGTTTGGCTGTTGCAGCTGAGCCTGGCACGTCGCCTTCGGTGGCCGATGCACCGCGGC
>JAWKUZ010000005.1:0-197684 GCA_041398305.1 Hyphomonadaceae bacterium | reverse complement strand
GCTACGAATTGCAGGCTGGACACGTCATCCCGGCGGCGCTTGTGACGGCGCTAAGCTCCGATCTTCCAGGCCGGGTGATCGCGCAGGTGACGGCCCCGGTCTATGATTCCATGACCGGCGATCACCTGCTCATCCCGCAGGGCTCGCGCCTTATCGGCACATATCGCGATGGCGCACGTTACGGCGACAATCGCATCCTGCTCGCGTGGAACAGACTGATCCTGCCGAACGGTTGGAGCATCAACCTGCAGAATATGGAGGCGAGCGATCCCGCGGGCGCGTCCGGCCTAAGCGATCGAACGGATAATCATCTCGACCGGCTTGCTGCAGCGGTCGCGCTTTCATCCATCATCACAGTCGCAGCCAACGAGGTTGAGGACAATGAGTCGAATGGCATCGTGCCCAGCCTTGGTGATGCGGCGGCGCAGCAAGCGGCGCAGACGGGCTCCCGCATTGTCGATCGCGAGTTGACGGTTCGCCCAACGCTGCGCATCCGCGCCGGCGCTCCGGTGCGCGTGATTGTCTCGCGCGATATTCAATTGCGGCCATACCGATAGGAGACGGTGATGGTCTCGCCCACCAAAGGACCGCGATCGCGAACGCCTGACGGGCCTGACCTGTTCGACTTCGCTGAATCTCGTGTGGCGACAGCGACGATCGAGCGATCGCAACACCCGAAGCCAGCTGCGCCACTACCCAAGCGGCCATCTCGACGATCTCCCGCGATGAGGACCGAGGACGCGACATCAATCGTCTCCGTCGACGACATGCCGAACTATCCTTCCGACCTCCACCGCTCCGTAGAACAGTCGCTTGCGGACCTTCCGGGGGATCAAGTCTGGTTCACGTATCGCTCGATCAAGAGATCCTTCGGCGTGTCGCGCGCAACAATAGCCCGTCGCGTCAAGGACGGGCTGGTGCCGGGTGTTCGAATCTCAAACGGGCGCGTTCTGGACGATGGTTCGGTGCGACGCTTCGATCGCACTCAATTGAAGTGGCTCCTTCTCGCCGTCCGCTTTGCTAAGTGGGGCACCGCGAAATGATACGAGAACTGGCGCGCGGCCCGAGCAGGTGATTTCAGGAGACCTCGTCTTTGGCTTCGCCCAGGGAGCGCGCATCGCCTATGAGTTTCATGAGTGCTTCGGGCGACGGGGCAACACTGCGTTTGTCAATGTGAGAAACGTAGCGCGAGTCCGGACCCCAATCGAAATAGAGGCCAGCAAGGTGATCTTCTAGCGCCGCAGCCAGGTCGCGCGTCACTTCAAGTGTTTGGGTGAGGAGCGTGATAGGCTGTTTGTCCCCAACAAGCTGCGCGACGATCTCCAATTCGTACACGCCCTCAACAAAACTAAACCCCCCGTCGTTCGGGTTCATGAAATGATGATTGGCGGCGACGCCCGTCTCGCCGACGAAGAGACCGCTGCCACGCAGAAGGGATTTGTCGCCATAAACCCAAATATGGAAGCTGTGGCGGACATCGCCTCTCGCCAATGTTGCGCGCATACTTTGAATGACACGCCCGCGTTTAGCAGTTGAGTAGAGCAGCGTTCGTAAGAAGACTTTCGGCGGCCCATAGCCAGCGGAGTCGTGACCAAAGTAGATGACGGTAGGCTGTGTCGCCTTCACCGTTCCGCGCCGAAACAGGGTCAACCAAGCCGTCGTCGCCGAGATCGCAAGAGCCAGAATCGATATTATGATTGAAATTGGGCTGACATGGCACCACTCACAAAGCTAATCGGGGTAGTTAGGAGCGTTCTCGATAATATAAATGCTATGATAGATGATCGAATAGATCGATATATTGTAACCTCATCGCCCTAGTCTGCAGATGAGAGGAAACTCCACTCCCTAGACTTCAGGATGCATTCGAAGCGTCCGACTTACGTCTTTCATTTGTGAACCTAGGATAGAGAATGCTTCCCGTTGGGGAATTTGTGTGCTAGTTTGACGCACCATAGGAGATTCGACATGGCTGCGGCGCTGAAAACCCCCGTACAACCCGAGCACGACTTGCGCGCGGAACTCTTGCGCGCGCAGCCCGAGAATCCGGCGCTGTTACGCCTGAAAGCCAGGCTCCTGGCCGGCGCAGACGCAAGTCAGGTGATCACGAGCTACGATCGGATGTATCACCGCCACAACCGGTCCTGAGTGTTGGCGTGACGCCTCCGGCCAGGATCACCGCGTTCCTCGTCAAGCTTGCGTCACGCTGCAATCTCGATTGCGACTATTGCTATATTTATCACCACGCGGATCAGAGCTGGCGCGCTTTGCCGCGCTTTCTCTCATTAGCTGATCGCAAAGCCTTCGCACAACGCCTCGCCGATTACGTTCGCGAGACTAAGATGGACCGCTGTCTCATCGTCTTGCACGGTGGAGAGCCATTGCTCGCAGGGACGGATGAAATCGTCCAGTTCGCACAGCTTGTTCGTCAAGATGTCGGAACCGATGCGGTTGTCGATATCTCGATGCAAACCAATGGATTGCTGCTAACCGAAGATGCCTTGCAAGCGCTTGAGGCTGCCGACATCGCCGTCTCCCTCAGCTTCGACGGTCCGAGAAGCGCGAACGACCTCCATCGCAACACACGGAAGGGGAGATCAAGCTTCGACCGCGTCATGGCGGCTTACAAGCGCTTGTGCGCGTACCCCAGGATATTTGCGGGCGTTATAGCTGTCATCGATCCGCGCACGACGCCGGACGAGCTGTTGGAGTTTTTCAACGGCATCGAGCCGCCGAGGTTGGATTTCCTGTTGCCCGATGCACACCATCTGCGTCCGCCGCCTGGCCGCGCAGAGAGTCCGACCATCTACATCGACTGGCTTATCCGCGCCTTCGACCTTTGGTTCGACAAATTTCCAGGACTGCCGGTGCGCACGTTTGAGAGTCTTCTCGACGTGCTCGGCGGATTGCCTTCCAGCACCGATGCGTTCGGTCTTGGCGATGTGAGCCTCATCACAATCGAAACCGACGGCACTTACCACGACTTGGACGTTCTGAAGGTTGTTCAAGAAGGCGCAACGCGTCTGACGGGGTCGGTTCAGGATACGTCAATCGCAGCTGTAGCCGCATCGCCGCAACTTGGTGCACATCGAGCGCGCCTTCGTAAGGAAGGCCTTTGCGCGCAGTGTCAAGCATGTCCGGTTGTCGACGTATGCGGGGGCGGCTCCCTTCCCCATCGCTATGGTGCGAACGGCTATGACCACCCAACGGTCTACTGCCGCGAATGGCTGGCCCTCATTCAGCACGTCCAAAATCGCCTGCGGGATTCTCTGACGACAAGCCCAACGTCATCAACCGGCGCGTCGCTCAACATTGATCTGCGGGCCTTCGAGGCAGCGGAGGCGTCCACTGAGATCATCGACGCGCTTTGGGTTTCGGCCAAAGAAGAGCGTACGCCTCAGTTCATTGGAGCATTGGACCTCCTGAGCGCTGGCGGGGGACAATACGCGCCGATTGCGAGCAAGCTAAGGGAGCTTTCCGCCGACGCCCTACAGGATCTCGCGATGTTGCCTGGTTCGATCGCATGGCAGAGCGCGGTGAGAAATAGCAATGGGGGCCGGCAATTCTTCGCGATTGATGGGTCACCCTTGGTTAGAGACGCGTCATACCTGCAGACGCTGAACAGCCGCGCGGCAGGCGATCTCCGCGGGCTCTTCGTGGGCGCCGATGATGAATGGCTTAGAGCGCCCTTTGGCAAGGCCATTGTCTTTGAGAACGAAGCCGTATCGAGCGCTTGTGGGTCGCTGGTAGACGAGGCGCTTGAGATCATCAGGGCTTGGCGGCCAAGCCTTCATGGCGAGATGCTCAAGATTTGTCGCGCGATCCAATTCATAAGAGATCCTGCGGCGCTGCCGGAGAAGATTGTTTCGTTCAGCGACAACTCGGTTCCTGGCGCGCTCTACGTCTCCGTGAAACAGGGCAAGGGATTCATCGACCCGTACGATCTTGCGGACTCGCTCATTCACGAGCACCGGCATCAGAAGCTCTATTTGTTGGAGCGTGTCGCGCCCTTGGTGGAGCCTACTACTATGACGGTGGTATCGCCCTGGCGCGAGGACTTACGTCCGCCATCGGGCTTACTTCATGCGGTCTTTGTCTTCATCGAACTACGCCGCTTTTGGATTCATGTGCGGGACTGCGGCGCCCCCCGCATGAAGTCCAGGGCCGTTAGTCAGTTGGCGCTGACAGAGGTCCATCTCGACGATGCCTTCCGTACGTTGAACTCTTGCCCACTGACGGATGCGGGCCGCAGGTTAGTCGCCATTTTGGATGCCGCACGCGAACCAACATCCGCAGCGGTGGCCTAGCCATGCTTCGATTGCCCATCGAGGCGCTGCCCACGGCCGACAGTGATAGGCACGCCATGTTGCGTGAGTATTTCTGCGATAAGGATGCCACGGCCACGCGTACGGCTGAGGGATGGCATCTTACGCTGGATTGGCCTGGCGACCTCGCGCGTCACGTTGATCCAAATTTGCTGGACGGGCTTGCATGGTGGAACGAGGGCGTGCGCCCCGAGACCATGGCCCTGGCCCAGCGCCGATCTGGCCGTATCCTCACCGCGCTCTACGACACATGGACGCTGCATAGCTGGAGCGATTGGCTCCACCGCGGCGGCAATGCGGACGACGTTATCGTGCTGCACGTGGACGACCATCGTGATATCGCACCACCGCGACTGATTGCTGAGGCAGAGTGTTTCAAGGACGCCATAACGTCAGCTCCTGTCGACCTCGCTCAGCCGGATCTAGTGCGCGCGGCAATCGAGAGTGGCGCGATTGGCATGGGAAGCTTCTTGACGCCATTTCTGCACGCCGCGCCGCGAACGGAAGTGCGCCACCTATGTCAGCCGCCAAAAGCACAATCGACACAAGACTTTCGCATCGAACTCAAGATGGAAATCGATAGATTCCTGAAGCCTGGAGCGAAGCGCCCGGCGGTCGATTTGCATGAGGCGGTGGGCGTAGGGCCCGGAACATATCGCCTCACACCCTCGCTAGATGACTGGCTTGTGGGAGCGTCAAAGCCCGCTCTGGTGCATATCGACATGGACTATTTCTGCAATCGCTATGATGGCGATAGCCTGTGGCGGGATCGAGCTGAATCGTTGAATCCGCCACTCAGCGATATCCTGGCGAAGATCGACGAGCTTTCCGATGCTCTTGGCAAATATGCGCGAGCAGCGCCAATTGAAGACATTGTGATCGCTTATTCACCCGGCTTCTTTCCCGCTGAATTCTGGCCAACAGCCGACGCACGCCTCCGCGCGGCTCTGGAATCCCTAGATGGCGCGTAAGGTCGCCACAAAGAGGCGAAGGCCCGCACGCCCGACACCGAAGCCACGGCCAGTGAAACGCCGTTTGGACATGCCAACGGTGCCTCCAAGTGAAGTGGTGTTGACTAGAACGAAGGGCACGCCAGGCAGGGGCGGCGGCGCTGGTGGCGAAGCATGGCGTATCGAAGTTGCGGGCAAACGCGCCGGCGTGATCTTCATCAATTTGATCGACCAGGCGCCGATTGGGCGTCATGCCTCAATCCAAATCTATCTTAATGCTGCCAGCCAAGGCCGGCATATTGGCCGAACGGCGTACCGAAAGGCATGCGAAGCTAGCCAGTACGACGCGATCTATGCGCATATGCGCAAATCTAATACGGCTTCCCGCCGCGCGGCTGAGGAAGCCGGGTTCTCGGACGCAACCCCTCCCGGTGAAGCGCAATGCGTAATGTTGTGGCGTCGCGCCGGAAACTGAACGCGGCTCTGCGCTGCCTGCCTTCATCACTACGGCCATCGGCGGCAGTCGACATTGCGCACGTTATACTTGGGATCAGGCCAGCCTTGCGAACAAGATGCGCCGAAGTAGGAGATTGGAGCGCGGTGCGTCGTTGGGCGCGTCGCACCGGCCTATTCGCATCGCGGGACCGCGAGGGTTTTGTGGTTCTCACGGAATGCCCTGGCCTAGGCCGTCGTCTCCTTGACTTGGACCGGCGCCACGGCGCTCACACGAAGGAGTTCGGTCTCGCGCTCGGCTACCCTCCCTGTTGCTGCAGGGCGGCGGCTTTCGTCGGTGAATCTGGAATCGATGCTTGGTCGCTCGGGATGAGCAGAAGGTTGTTCGTCGGGAAGTTTCGATGGACGACGCCTCAGGGGTACCTGCAGGGCGACGCGTTTTTGAGTCATGTGCCGTGTTCGCCGCGCTGCGTTCCGTCTCTGAAATTGGCTAACGAAGTTGCGGAGGCGCTAGACGCACATTTCCCCTCAAGCATGCTGCGACGGCGAGCTAAGCAACCATGAGGCCGTTCGTTGTTATGCCATGTCTTAATGAGGAAGCAGACCTTCTGAATACGTGTCGATCCCTCGGCTTTGGCAATGGTCGCCCCGCTCCCGCCGACGCCACTTTGATCCTCGTCGATAATGGTTCGGAAGACAGCACTCGGCGAGTGATGGAGTTCGTGCAGATCAACAGCCCGCCGGGCGCCGTAGTTCTTGAAAGCGAAAGCGAGCGGGGTTATGTGCCGCCTCGTCACAAGGGCACGTTATCCGCCAAAGTCGCAGCAAATAACGCGGGCGTGCGCGAAGCCGACGTTCTCATTGTCCAGGCGGATGCGGACACGCAATACGCTCCGAACTACATCAGCGCCATGTGCCAAGCGGCAGCGAATGCTAGACGCGGCGCTCTCATTGAAGCCACCTCCCTTCCAACGCCAGAGTTTGCCGCAGCACACCCGGGCTACTTCGCTCTTTGCGATGCTGCAGATGCTTCAGTTGGCAGTGCGCTCGTTGATCACGATGACGATGTGATCGTGGGCGATTCCGTTGCCGCTTTTTGGCTGAGCGACTATTTGGCGTGGGGTGGGCACGTCAGAGAGTTCGACGACGCTGGCGACGAAGTTCATGCGGAGACTTCGCGTCTATATGTGAGAGGGAGGCTTCGCGGCGCTGTTCGCGTGAAAGTTCACTCGGCCACTGCTCATCCGTCGCGGCGCAAATTGATCCAGAATCCAGGATTGTTCTTCGCTTCTGCCGGCTTTCCCCGAGAAAGGGCATGGCGCGACCGGTGGCAGCACGCGATGCCCCAAGTTAAGTCGATGTCGATTTTTGAGGCGGCGAACGCGGCGCAAGAATTGGCAACGGAGGTCGCCGTGAGGCAGCTACACATGCTAGCCTTGTTTCGCGTTCTTCCTGATGCGGTTGCTGTGGCGACGGGGGCAAAACCGCGTCCGGAAGGATCGCGCTTTGACTTGTTGGTTGGCTCGATTGCTGATGCCTACTACTCCGGAGACGAGCGGTCCAACATAGGCGCCATGTTGAGCGCCTGCCTCCGATTGATAGAAGATTTTCCGACAGAACTCAGGACTGCGCCCGCGATCACGTAGCCTCTACTTCTTCTTTTTCCTCTTGCGGGGTGCATCTCGCAGCACCGCACCAGCGAGTGTCTTTGTGCGCTTACTAGATCGCCCATCGCGAAGGGCGGCCGAGGCCTTCTTGACAGTCTTCCTTGATGGCTTGGACATATCGCGACAAGAACATGAGTCCACGATCCTGTCACGCGCAAGATAGCTACGCCGCCTTCAGCGCATGGTGGCGCCGCGAAAGGGATGGCCTCGTTCCGGCCATTGGCCGGCAACATGATCGCGTGCTCGATGACAGTGCCGTCTACTTCTTGATCGCGTGCCACCGCACTGACTGTTGCTCGCCGCTCACTTCTTATGAAACGTAGAAGCCGGAGACTAAATCCTCGGCTTGACACGAACCGCCGTGCGAATGTCGGCAATCTGCACGCCGGTCGTGGTGAGACCTTGCTGCACCTCTTGGAACACGGGCGCGGCGCCGGCGGGATCGCGGATCGTGAGGATGGCCGTAAACGGAATACCCTCCGGCGGCACGGTTTCCGCTGTCCGCGTCGTGTACTTGATGAGCAAACGCCAGCTCGTCGACTTACCCGCGCCGCGGGGGCTGTTCATCGCGTAGCGCTTCACGGGATTCCATTTCAGGCCGTGCTCGACCAGATCGGCCTCGTAAGCGTGACCGTCCGGAACGCCAGGAAGATAGATCGGTGCGGCCCGCCCCTTCCAGCCTCCGTCGAGCTGGGCCTGCTGCAACGCTGCATCGACGTTCACGCGCATGAACTCCGCGCCATAACGCCGGTCGATCGGCGCTGACGATACCAGCGTCAAGCTGGCTGAGCCGCGACACTTGCCGGGTGGCGCCGTCAACGATTGCGGCCAGGAGAACGGCAGAACAATCTGCTGATCCGGCGGCAGGCGCGTGGCGATGACGATCGTCGCTTCGTGCGGCGAGCGATCAAGCATCTCCAATGCGGATATCGGCATGCCGAAGCCGACCAGATGCCGCGCAAAGGGCTGAAGCTGCTTGGGAGCGAACACCTTGGGCGCTTCGGAATGATGGATCAAGAGAGCATGGAGTGTTTCTCGCGACACCTCTCCTTCAATGGCGGCGTCGAGATGCGCCAAGCACTTCGCTGCCCACGGCGCAGCGTAGCTTGTGCCGCAGCCAGCGACCGTCGCGCCGGTAGGGTCGATGGAGAAGAGACCTTCATCCAGGACGCTGCAAAGCGTGCCGCCTCCGCCGATGCAGGCAACGTCCGGCTTTGCGCCCGCGCGCAAGCCTGGGCCACGTCGCGTGTAGCAAGCGGGCGCGTAGGCGATGCACGAAGACAGGTCGGGTGGGTTAAGCGCGCCGACCGCGATGTTGCGGGCGCTCTCGGCGGGCATTTCGATGCCATCATTGCGCCCGGCGGCGATGGCCGCGAGCGCACCAGCTTCGGTCTCCGGCCATTCCGGACGCGGGTTTTCTCGCAAATTGCCGGCAGAGATCACGAAGATGACGTTGTGCGCCTCGGCGATTTCGTCCAGCCGCGCGGCATAGACGCTGTAGGCGTCCTCGGCCACCGGCTCCGGAATGTTGAGACTGAAGTTGAAAATCCGCGTGCCCCAACGCGCCTGCGCGTTCGCTACTGCGCTCTCAACTTCGTTGAAGAAGTCGGTGAGGCCGTTCGGATAATAGTCGGAGAACGCGGTCGGGTGATTTTCGTCGGGAAACACATTGATATCGACGATGTTTACGCCGTCCGGATCGCGAGACACTTCCGGCCCGTTTAGCGCGTTGCCGTTGACGATGATGCCGCTGATGAAACTGCCGTGTGCGAGATCCATGTGTTCGTCGGCGAGCAGGCCGTGGCGGCCGACGACCCACGGATGCAGCGTGTCGGTGACGCCGCCGTCGATGACGCCGACGATGGGATAGTTCAAAGCGTAATTCTTGGTTGGCAGTGCAAGCGCCGTTGGCCGCGCTCGCGTCGGCGGCGGTGGTGTTGCAGGCCGGCGGGCGCGTGCAGAGAGCACGCCTGGCAATCGGACTCGCCGCACCAGTGGATGCTTGTCGAGGAACGCCAGCAATTGCTCGTGGCGCGCGATCGTTGTGTCGAATGGAACGATGTCCCGCGACCGCACGTCCGCGCGGGTCATTTGCGGGATCAATGCAGGCTGATTGGATCGCTCCAAGCGCAGAAGAAAACGCGCGGCGTCTCCGCCGCGGCCGGCGACCGCGATGGTGCGCACGCCCAATCCCAAGCTGCGCAAGCCGTCGCGAAAGGTCGTGAATAATTGGCGTCGCGCTGGCGAGGTTGCGTCCCAGCGTTCTTCCGGGGGGATCGGCTCGAACAGATCGACGAGGTAGTGTCCGCCCGTGCGCGAATTGGAGAGCCACGACACTGCGTCGGCTGCGGAAAACTTGCGGCGATCGTCAGGCCCATAGAGTTCAAGCCGCTCGATAGCGCCGACCTCGCTGCGCAGGCGCGTCGGGTTCGGCGTGGGTTTCGGAGGATCGCCAACGTCGCGCCAACGCGTTTCGGGCTCGGCCTTGGTGACACGCTGGCCGAGTTCGCGCAGCAAGTTCGGCGTGGCCTCAAAGTGCATCTCACCGAGAGAGCCGCCGCCGACCAAAGTCCATCGATCGAGACGGAGCAGCGACCGGATCGGACGATGAGACTTGGCCCACGCACCGCGGCGCAGGATGACCTTGATGACGCCGATCGGCCCCTCCGGCTGCGCCGCGATCGAAGTGGCGAGCGCATTGGCCTGACGTTCAAGCTGCGTCTTGTGCGCGGCGAAGGCGTTGTCGCGATCAGCGAAGAAATCGTGTGGCGGACCGCCACCGTCAGGTACGTCGCGCGCCTGCTGGTAGTGCTGCGGATTGAGGACAATTTGGAGGGGGTTCGCCATCAGCCGACACTTTTCTTGCGTGCGGCGCCGGCACGGCTGCTGCGGCGGCTCACCGTGCTCTTGTTGACGCCAGTAACTTCACCGGCGTCTCGCGTGGAGAAGCTGAGATCAGGGTCGCGCTGAAGGGCTGCCTCAAGCTGAGCGTCCGGGCCTTCCAGCAATTGACGCCGCTCATCGATTATCCGTCCTGCGTTGAGCACGGCGAACTGCCGAAAGATGTCCGCCACGGCGCGGATGTTGCTGTTCACTGCGTGTGACTTCTTATACGCGCGAACCGACGCCTCCACTTCTGCGCCGGTTGCGTGATCCGTAAGCCAAGCGATAAATCTGAGATGGCTATCCGGAACCGACATCGGCTCCATGTATCGCCGTGCAATCGCCAGGCGCGTCTCAAAATCGGGTCGCGGCACTTCAAGCTGAACGTCAAAACGACGCCAAACGGCAGGGTCGAGCAACGCGGAGTGATTGGTGATGCCGATGGTGACGCCGACATTCTCGCGCATGTCGAGGTTCTGCAGCAGCGTGTTCACGACGCGCTTGATTTCACCGACCTCGTGCGGGTCGTCGCGCACTTTCGCGACGGCGTCGAATTCATCGAGCAACAGGATCGCCTGATACCTGTTCGCGAACGTGAAGAGCGCTGCGATATTGCGCGCCGTCGTGCCGAGGA
This sequence comes from Hyphomonadaceae bacterium, assembly GCA_041398305.1. Lineage (GTDB taxonomy): Bacteria > Pseudomonadota > Alphaproteobacteria > Caulobacterales > Aquidulcibacteraceae > Vitreimonas. The sequence goes on along the minus strand of JAWKUZ010000005.1, from coordinate 186,772 downwards.
ATGACGACACCAGTCCGTCGATGCGCGCGGAGATGATCGGAAGACCGGTGCGCTTCGCGATCCAGTACGCAAGGCGCGTCTTTCCAGCGCCGGGCGGGCCATAGATCAGGCAGGACTTTGCCGGTCGAACATTGATCTCTTCGAGTTGTTGGACGTGGCGCCATTCTTCGATCAGCGACTCCAACGCCGCCGTGATGCTCGACGTGAAAAGTGGCGCGTCATCGGCGATGTCATTGGGGAAGATGATCGACGCGAGCGCCGCGCCGGTCTCCCGATCAACCGGCGGCGGGGCCGCGGGCGTCAGCGTCTCCCCGCCGAACGGCCGCCGCGAAGCCGTGAGGCGGCTCGGCGCGACCTCCTTCGTCCGTTCGGCGGCGTTCAGCAAACCACCGATGGAAGCAGCGGCCTTCTGATCGCCCGCTGCGGCGAGCGCATCGCGCAACCGCTCCACCTGACGGCGGAATACCGTCCCCCCGTTGGGGAGGCCGGATCGGCAGAGCGCCTGTATGATCTCAAAGTGGTCCACGACGGCTCCCAAGTGCAACGTTCCGTATTTGTATCACAACAATCGTTGCAAGTAAACGTTCCGACGTTGCATGAAATGGCGTCATCGTTGCGCACGACGCACCGAAGAGGCCGACTGGCGTTAATATTTCGTTGACAGCGCGGCGCCTGAGCCCCCGGTTACGAGAAGAGTTCTGGCTGCACGTCCTCGGCTTTGGCCGGGATTGATCCGACGCCCTTGGCCTTCAGCCGGTCCAGATAGTCCGCCCACCACTGCATCATGCGCACGCGCTCATCCCAATACTGCGCGCGGTTGTAAGCGCGGCGGACCTTGTCCGGCTCACCGTGCGCCAGCGCGCGCTCGATGACTTCGGGCGAAAAAGCCGAATGTTCGTTGAGCAGTGACGAGGCCGAGCTTCGGAAGCCGTGCGCGACATGCACCGCGCCGTCGATGCCCATTGCGCGAAGCGCTGCATTGAGCGCGCCATCGCTCAGAGGATTGTCGAGCGAGCGGATGGAGGGAAAGCAGCGCGTCCCGCCGCCAGTGATTTCCTTCAGCGCTTCGAACAGTTCCACCGCTTGCCACGAGAGGGGAATGCGGTGCTCGCGCCGCATCTTTGTTCGCGGCGCGGGAATGATCCAGAGCTTGCCCGGAATATCGACTTCCGGCCATTCAGCTTGGCGCAATTCACCTGGCCGCGGAAACGTCAGCGCCAGGAGCTGGAGCGCGATCTTGATGGTCTTGTGGCCGTCATAGCCGTCGATCGCGCGCAGCAAACCGCCGAACGCCTCGGGCTCCGTGACAGCGGAATTGTGCCTGGTCTCCGGCGGAAGCAGCGCGCCCTTCAAGGGCGCCGAAGGATCGGCGTCGATAACGTCCTCGATCACGGCGAGCCGAAAGACGGCCGAGAGGATACCGCGCATCCGGCGAGCGGTTTCGCGATTGCCCTTGGCCTCGATGACGCGCAGCACTTTCAGCACGTCGCGCGGCTTGATGTCGGCGACTTGTTGCGGGCGGAGGTCTTTCGCCAAGTCCTCGACGATCCATTTCGCCTTTTTGATCGTCGGCTCCGATCGGCCGGCCATCTTCAAGCGTTCGAGGTAGCGTTCGGCGAAGGCGGCGAACGTTGTCTCGCCCAGCGCTTCCTGCGCCGCATCTTCGGCGCGGCGTGCGGCCATGGGGTCTATCCCCTCGCGTAGCTCGTCCTTCGCGGCTTCGCGCTTCTTGCGCGCTTCGAGTAAGGTGATGTGCGGATACGGACCGAACGGCATGATCCGTTGCTTGCCGCCCCACCGATAGGCCAACCGCCAAAGCCTCCGTCCGTTCGGATAGACGTGAAGGTAAAGCCCGCCGCCGTCGGCGAGCTTGATGGGCCGCTCCGTTGCGACCGCTTTTCGGCATTTGAGGTCTGACAGTTTCATGTTGGCAAATGAGTCACGCGCTGTGTTGGCAAATCGCCGGAGGACCGGAATTGCCAACAGCATTTGCCAACATCGCGGTGAAATTCAACGAGGCGCGCCCGGTCAGCTTGCGACGATCAAGCCGAACGTCACTGGCGCGAAAAAGCCTTTCAAATCAAAATCTTTGAGACGATTTGAGACGGCCTGAGACGCTGTGGATAAGTGGCCGGAAAATGGGTGATGGTGCCGCTTGCGTGACTCGAACACGCGACCCCCGCATTACGAATGCGGTGCTCTACCGGCTGAGCTAAAGCGGCCCCGGCTGGGGTAACCCCCGGCGGAAGGGCGGTTTCCTACGCGGAGCCGGGCGGAGAGGCAAGGCCGGGCCTCTTTGGCTTGCAGGGTGCGGCGCTCCGCCCCAGAAAACGGCCATGGCGGACCCAAATTACCTGCCCTCTTCGATCGCGCGGGCGCGGAATATTGCCGACCTCAGGCGCATGGCGCGGGTGCGGCTGCCGCGGATGGTCTTCGACTATATCGATGGCGGCGCCGACGATGAGGTGACGCTGGCGCGAAGCGTCTCGCGGTTTCGCGACATTGAGCTGGTGTGGGATGCGCTGGCCGATGTCAGCGAGATCGACACGCGGACGACGATCATGGGCGCCGAATCCGCATCGCCGTTTTTCATCAGCCCGACGGCGACTTCGCGACTGTTTCATCCGCGCTCGGGAGAGTTGGCGGTGGCGCGCGCAACGCACGCGGCGGGCGTACCCTATGCATGCTCAACGCTCGCCTCAACAACGGTGGAAGACATCGCTGCGGTGAACCCGGGGCCGAAGTGGTTCCAGGTTTATGTCTGGAAGGATCGCGGGCTGGTGAAGGAGATGCTGGCGCGTGCGAAGTCGGCAGGCTTTGGCGCCATCATCCTGACCGTTGACGTGCCCGTCGCCGGCAATCGCGAACGCGACGGCGCAAACGATTTCACCATCCCACCGAAAGTGACCTGGCGCACGGCGACGCAAGCGTTGGCCGCGCCTGGCTATCTCTGGGATCTGATGACAACGCCTGAGATACGGCCCGCGAACTTCGCGCACATCCGCATCGACGGCGGCTTGATCGGATTCATCAATGAGCAATTTGACCGTAGCGTCACCTGGGATGATGCGCGGTGGCTGCGTGAAACCTGGGACGGCAAACTCGCGATCAAAGGCATCTCGACGCCGGAAGATGCTCAGCGTTGCGTCGGCATTGGTGCGGATGCGGTTTGGGTGTCGAACCATGGCGGGCGCCAATTGGACACCGCACCGGCAACCATCGACACGCTGCCGGGGATCGCCGAGGCGGTCGCTGGGCGGGCAGAGATCATCCTGGATGGCGGCGTGCGGCGCGGCGGCGATATTGTGAAGGCGCTGGCGCTCGGCGCGAACGCGGTCGCGCTCGGACGCGCGTACCTTTACGGCCTGGCATGCGGAGGCGAGCGCGGCGTGCGGCGCGCGCTTGAGATCATGGATGCCGAAGTGCGGCGCACGATGGCGCTCTGCGGACGCGCCCGGATCAGCGCGCTGACGCCCGACCTGATCTTCCGGCGGTCCTAGCCAGCCTCGCTCTTGGGCGGCAACGCGCGTTCGGGAATTTGATCCGGCGATACGCCGCGCGGCACAGCCTTCAACACCCAGCGCCAGAAAATCGGCAGCATCAGCAAGATGATGCCGAACTTGATCAATCCCGAATAAGACAACCCGTCCAGCGGCGTCGGCACCGCCACCAAAATATACGCAAGCACGCCGAGAGCGATCAGCGCGCCGATAAGCAGGAAAAAGTAGCGCTTTGGTGTTTCGCCGATGAGCGCCTTGCCTTTGGGGTGTTCCACCGCCCAACGCGCGACTGCGGCGCGGACAAACGGCGTGTACGAGTTGGAACGCTCCTCGAAGGTGCGCTCGCCCGCATAATGGGCATTGTCGATCACGATCTTGCGCGCATGTTTGGGCTGAAGCTCGAATACGTATCGCCACGGGCGGGTGCGCACGGGATCATGCAGTAACCGCACGCTGACGATGTCGGACCAGCGATATCGCCGCTCGCGTCCCGAGGCGCCACGCGTGACCAGCGCATCGTCTTCGACGCGCCACTCACGCTCCGACCTCGAAATGGCGCTGCGACGCCTGCGGTAGATAATGGGTTCGGCCATGGCCTTAGAGCCAAGTTTGCGACGAAAGCGCGGGGGTTGCAAAGCGCGCGTCGCATCAGGCGTAAGCGCCAGTTCCGAGGCGCGCTGCGCGAGAGCGATGAGGTGCTCACCAGATCGCTGTCGTCATCTCCGAACGGCCAAAGCGAGAGAGGCCACGAGTTTGGCAAGCGCTGGAGTGAATGGCGCACCCGAAGGGATTCGAACCCCTGACCCCTGCCTTCGGAGGGCAGTGCTCTATCCAGCTGAGCTACGGGTGCGGCCGGTCGTCGGGCTAGGCCCGCGCGGGCGACACCTCTAACCGAGCTTGGTCGGAAACGCGAGGCCCTACTGGGCCGGAGGCCGCACCACCCGGCCCTGCAGATTCGCCTGCACCTCCCGCGCATCAAATGCGCTGGCGTCGTTCGCCGGCTTAGGACCGTTGAACATTGCGATCTCGGCAATGGCCTCGTAGCGGGTCACTTCGCGGTAGCGCTCAGGCTCATCCCAGAACGGATCGTACCAAGGCGACCAGCCCCAACGTGGACGATAGGCGTAGTAAGCGAAGCCGTAGCGGCTGCGACCGAAACCATCGCCCTGAAGGCGCGAATGCTCTTCGGTGTCGCGCGAGGATACGACGAAATAGTCCTTGTTGTTCTGGAGCGTCAGCTCAGCGGCGCGGTAGAGCAGATAAGTCTCCACCGTCTCGCGATCGGTCAGCGTGTTGCCGCGGAACGTGATCCGAAGCCGGTTAGCCTCAATCTGTTGTTCTTGGAAGCCATACCGTGCGGAATTGGACGGCTGATAGGGCGTCGGCCCCGCGGTGGCGCAGGCGGCCAGCAACCCAGCCATCGCGGCAAGCGCAAGCAATCGCATGCGGCTCTCCTCCAAATGTCAGTCCCTCAATCACCTATTTAGACCGATGCGCCGCGGCGCCCAATCCCAATCTGGTGATGAGCCGACCTAGTGATGAAGGATGGTCGCGGCGTTGTTGACCTTGGCGGGCGCCAGCACCTCCCCGCTCGCCAAGTGAACGGAATGGATCACCGCCTGGATCTCGGCGCGCCAGAAATCGAGGAACTTGTGAATGCGTGGGTAGGACGGGGCGAGATCAAGCGTTTGCCAGATGAAGCTCTGCAGCAATGTCGGGTGGTCGGGCATGTAATAGAGCACCTCGGCCGTGGCCAAGCTCCAGCCCTTCAACCGTAGTGCGAACTCGTCCGTCTCCATGCGGCCTCCGCAAGCCACTCGCACGCCAAGCATGCCGCCCGTTTGCTTAATCGAGGCTGAAGTGATGCGGTTCCATGGTCAACGAAGCACAACCGCGGGGGCTGACAATAGCAGCGCGACCGCCTGGCTGCTTAACGATGGCCCTCAATTGCCTTCGCTTTCACCATTCGCTGTGACGCGAAATGGCACGCGAGGTAGCCGAGCATGATTGGCGGCGAGCCAACAACTGCAGGCATGAACGGCGAACCTTCGCCTGAACTCAACGCAATCGCCGTCATGAGCAAGGTCAGCGGGAAGCCGATGCCCAGCAGGAGAAAACCTGCGACGGTCAGCAGTCTCGCTTCGGCACGAAGGGCGGCGGGATTGGGACGATCTGCGGCCATGGCGGCATTCGTGCGAAAATCGCGCCACCCGCGAACTCGTGTTGAGCGCAAGGTTTACGTTGCGCGCGCGCCGCAGGCTCAAGTGATTGTGTTGCAGGAAAAACGCGGTTTCTATCATCTAACGTTAAGGCGGAGGAACTATAACTACATCTGAGGCGTCCCTCAGAAGAACTCTAGAAGAAGACGCGCGACTGGTATGGCTTTCTCGGATCTATTGACCGCTGACGAGCAAGAGCTCGAAGAGCACTACCCAAACCGGGCCGAACATGCGGCCGACGGTGTTGTGCACGCGGTTGGTATCCTTGCGGCGCTCGTTGGTGGCGGACTTCTCGTTGCAGTCGCTTTGGTTAATCGCGGCGTGCCGATGGCGACCGCGGGCGCGATCTACGCGATGTGCTTGATGGCGATGCTGGCTGCGTCCGCCGTCTATAACCTGACCAAACCTTCACGTTATCGCCGCGTTCTGCGCCGCATCGATGAAGCCGCGATCTTCCTGATGATTGCTGGCTCATACACGCCCTTCACCGTGAAGCTGTTGCCGCCGGAATTTGCGATCGCCGTGACAGTTGCGATCTGGATGGGCGCGCTCGCTGGCGCGGCCGGCAAGGTGTTTTACCCCAACCTCTCTGACCGGGCTTGGTGCTTTATCTACTTGGCCTTTGGCTGGCTCGCGGTCCTGGTGCTTGGACCGGTTGTGCCGTCGCTGCCGCCGCTGGCGATTGCCATGCTGATCATCGCGGGCCTGACCTATTCAGGCGGCGTGCTGCTTTATTTGAATCACGCCATTCCCTTCCGCCGCGCGCTCTGGCACGCGTGCGTGATCATCGGCGCCGCGGGCCACTATGGCGCCGTCATGGTCGGGCTGGTTCTCTCCTAACTGAAACGCCTGCGTCGTGACATTGCTCGCGACGGCTGCGAGCAAGCGCGACTTGCAGTGCAAGCGACTGTTCCGACATCTCGGCGCGGAACCCCTTCGCACACAGCTGGTTCTTCATACCTAGTCACAATGAGGAGCGAGACGCTATGCCCACACCAACGGGTCACACCACTGCTATTCGCGCGAAGAAGGTCATCGGCACCGCCGTGAAGGACACGAGCGGCGAGAAGATCGGAACGGTCGAAGATCTCGTGCTCGACAAACAGAGCAACACGATTCTGTTCGCTGTCGTCGGTTTCGGCGGCGTCCTGAAGATGGGTGAGAAGTTCCACCCACTGCCATGGGCGACGTTGAACTATGACGAAGAAGAAGATGCGTATGTCGTGTCCTACTCGAAGGATGAGTTGAAGAGCGCGCCAGCCGACACGATCAGCGAGCTGACAAAGAATGACGGCCTCGCCTATCGCGACCAGAGCTTCGCCTTCTACAAAGTCGATCAGTACTGGACCTGATCTCTGAGTAGATGCGCCAACGCGCCCGCCCTCACCGGCGGGCGCGTTTTGCGTTGGTGCGCGCGGATGCTAGATCATCGACATGGGTGGATGGCGCGACGAGGATGGCCGCACGGCGGCGGACCGGCGAAAACTCGGCGACGAGCAAGCGCGTGCACGCTTCTTTGCCGACGTGCGCTACAGGCCTCTGACCGTCTTCAAGACGTTGGCGGGATTTGCCTTCGTTGCGCTCTTGGTGTTTGCGCTGATCAACATGCTGACCTGAACTTGATTGGCTAAAGATCGCAGCGGAGCTTGTGCTAAATCCTGACACACGATGTCAGGTAACGGGATTTAGAACACCGGCCTCAAAGGAGGCCCGGTTCATGACACATCTCACACGTCGTGATGCATTTTGCGCCACGCTCGCCGTCAGCATGCTCGGCGCCTCCGCAGCAGCGGGAGAGCGAAACATGACTGACAACGCAGGCGACGATCATCGGCATGACTTTGAATGGTTGGCGGGCCGCTGGACTGTGCGTCACCGGCGGCTGATGACTCGGCTCGCCAACGACACGCGCTGGGAGGAGTTCAACGGCACGTGTGAGTGCTGGCTGACGATGAACGGCCACGGCACGTGCGATGACAACGTGCTTGAGCTGCCATCCGGCGCCTATCGCGCGATGGGCATCCGCGCGTTTGATCCGGCTACTGGCAAATGGGCGATCTGGTGGCTCGACGAGCGTTATCCCGATCGCATCGAACCGCCTGTGTATGGCAGTTTCGCGGATGGCATCGGCCGTTTCGAGGGCGACGACACATTCAACGGCCAGCCAATCCGTGTTTATTTTCAGTGGTCCGAGATCACGGCGAACACCGCGCGCTGGGAACAGGCCTTCTCAACCGATGGCGGAGAAACATGGGAAGTGAACTGGGTGATGCACTTCACGCGGGCTTGAGCCGCTGAGCCCCACCCCTTGCGGCGCCGGAGGCCAAGACCTAGCCTCCGGCGCCGATGGGGGTTTCGCATGCGCGGCGTTGCATTTTTTGGTGCGATATTTGGGGTGTGGCTGGCGCTTGCGCAGCCGGCGCACGCACAATGGGTATCGGTCGAGACACCGGGTTTCACAGTTTACACGAACGGCTCCGAGCGCCGAGCCACCGACGTCGCGCTCAATCTCGAAAAATTCGACGGCTTGCTGCGGCGGATGACGGCAGCGCCGGCCGAGCGATCTCCGGTCCGCCTGCAGATCTATCTCTTCGGTACTGACGACTTTGGCGAAGCGTTTCCGCACTTCGAGCACACAAATGTGGCGGGCGTCTATTACGCGCAAACCGAGAGAATCGCCGCGTACTCGATCTACAGCCCCAATAGCGGCCTCGGCTCGCAGGACGTGCTGTTCCACGAGTACGCGCACCACTTCATGTACCAGTATTTCAACAACGCGTATCCCTCTTGGTACATCGAAGGGTTTGCCGAAGTCGTCTCGACCGCCGTGCTGGGAACGGAGCGCATAATCATCGGCCGATCGAATGAAGGGCGGCTGCGTGATCTGCGAAGCGGCAACTGGCTGCCAATGGACCGCGTGCTCACATTGACCGCGCGCGAGTTTCGCGATGGACGTGAAGCCGCGATGTTCTATGCGCAGAGTTGGTTGTTTGCCCAGTACTTGCTGCTCACACCAGCCGCCAATGCGCAGTTTCAGACTTACGTTCGAGCGATGCGCTCGGGGCGACCGCCTCTCGAGGCGTTTGAGGAAGGCTTCGGCGTCTCGCCGGAGGCGATGCAAACAACGCTGCGGCGCTATCTGCAAGGAAACCCGAACGCTATCGCGTTGACGAATCCCGCGTATGTCGCGCGTCCCGAAATGACAATCACGCAACTGCCGGCGAGTTCGCGACGGCTGCTGCCGATCTCCACGCGGCTCTTCAATGGCAATATCGCAGACGACGACAAGGAGCCGCTGCTCGCGCGCATTCATCAACTCGCTGGCGCGGAGCCTTACGACGACTTCGCGCTCCTGACAGTTGCGCGCGCGGAGATACGCCTTGGCTCGATCGAAGCCGGGCGCGGGCTGCTCGAACCGTATTTGGCGGCTAACCCGGAAAGCGGGGAGGCGCTCTACTTGATGGGACTTGCGTACCTGCGCGAAGCGCAAGACGCGGAGGATGAAGCTCGCACCTCCCTGCTCACTCAGGCCCGCCGCTATTTTGGCCGCGGCTACAGCATGGACGACACTCACGTTCCGACACTCGCGCGCTATGCCGAGAGCTATGCCGGCGTGTCGATGAGCGACTCGACCTACGAGAACTACATCAACATCCTGCTGCTGGCGCGGCAACTCGCGCCCCAAGTCGATGAGATCAGTCTCAATGCAGCGAACATGCTACTAGCCGGCCACCGCACGCGCGAGGCGATTCCAATCCTGCGAGCACTAGCCTACGACCCGCACGGTGGCGGCTCAGCAGAGGTAGCGCAGCGTCTGCTGACGGAAGCGGAAGCCAATCTCGCCGGCGAGCCCGCGAACTAGCTGCTTGGCGCGACGTGGAAGTGATCTCGTTGATTTGCCTTAGCGGCGCCACTGGCGCGCGAAGGCGATCATCCGATTGCGATTGTAGCCGTTGCCGCGCTCCAGCTCGGCCGTGTCCTGCTGCGCTAGGAACGAACCATCGGCATCGAGAACGAAGAAGTCGGGATAGCCACTTGAGGGTGGAAATCTCGACAGGAACGCTTCGTTCGGGTTCCGCTGGTTCATGTTGACTTTGAGGATGATGAAAGAGTGGCCGAACTCCTCGCGTACGATGGCGTTGCTCGCGATGTAATCGTCGAGGATGTGGCACCATGCGCACCAGTCGCCACCCACCACCAGAAGAATGCGTAGGTTGTTCTGGCGCGCGCGCTCGACAACGCGGCTGAGGTCAGCCGCCGGATCGCGGGCGGCGTCGTAGTCTTGGATATAGTAGAGGCCGCGATCGAGTGGCGGGCGCGTCTGGGCGCTCGCGTTCGCGCCGAGCAAACTGAACGCTAACACCACCCAAAACGCACGCATGGCGAACCTACTCGTTCTTGCCGCGCTTCTTGTCGCGCTCAGCCAGGATGCGGAGGCGCAGCGCGTTGAGCTTGATGAATCCTTCGGCGTCAGCCTGGTTGTAGCCGCCCGCTTCGTCGAAGCCGACGAGCTTCTTCGAATAAAGCGAGTACGGACTGGAACGGCCGACTGTGCGGACGCTGCCTTTAAAGAGCTTGAGCTTCACATCGCCGGTAACACTGCCTTGGCTCGCGTCGATCGCGGCTTGAAGCATCAAACGCTCGGGCGTCCACCAGAAGCCGTTGTAGATGAGGCCAGCGTATTTCGGCATCAGTTCATCTTTGAGATGCATGGCGCCGCGGTCCAGCGTGATGCTTTCAATAGCGCGGTGACCGTACCAGAGAATCGTGCCGCCCGGCGTTTCATAGAAGCCGCGCGATTTCATGCCGACATAGCGGTTCTCGACCAGATCGAGGCCGCCGATGCCATGCTTTGAGCCGAGGCGATTGAGCTCGGTGAGCAGTTCATGCGCCTTCATCGCCCTGCCGTTGATGGCGACGAGATCGCCGCGCTCAAAGCTGAGCGTTACGGTCTCGGCCTGATCGGGCGCTTCTTCCGGCGTGATGGTGCGGCGATCGCCGCGCTTGGTGACGATGTCCGGCACCTCGACATCTGGGTCTTCGAGAGCGAGACCTTCGCTGGAGGTGTGCAGCAGATTCGCATCGATGGAAAATGGTGCGGCTTGCTCCTTGCCCTTGGCGATCTCGATGCCGTGCTTCTTGGCGTAGTCAATCAGTTGTGGGCGGCCTTCGAATTCCCACTCGCGCCACGGCGCGATGACCTTCACATCAGGCTTCAGCGCATAATAGCTGACTTCGAAACGGACCTGATCGTTCCCCTTCCCGGTCGCGCCGTGGCAGACGGCGTCGGCGCCGACGAGATTCGCAATTTCGATCTGGCGCTTGGCGATCAGCGGCCGCGCGATCGAGGTGCCGAGCAGATACTGCCCTTCATAGAGCGTATTGGCGCGGAACATCGGCCAGACAAAGTCACGGACGAACTCTTCGCGCAGGTCATCAATAAAGATGTTGTCGGGCTTCACGCCCATTTTCAGCGCCTTTTCGCGCGCCGGGGCCAGCTCTTCGCCTTGGCCCAAATCGGCCGTGAAGGTGACAACCTCGCAGCCGTAAGTCTCCTCAAGCCACTTCAGGATGATGGAAGTGTCGAGGCCGCCAGAATAGGCGAGAACGACTTTTTTGACCTTGGGCTGAGACATGGATTCTTCCCGGAGAGCTGCAGCTCGAATGGGGCGCCTTCTTTCACAGCGCGGCAGCTAGATCAACGGCACCGGACGATCGCGCACCCACTTTGAGAACAGCCATTTGATACCGCCGGTCGTCGGCGTGCCGGCGTGGAGCGTACGGGCGTCCGGATTGCCATCAGTCAGATTCCAAAACGCCAGTGCGTCGCCTGTTTTGCCTCTGAAGCTCCAATCGAGGCGCGGGAACGTGGTCGCACCGCCTTCATACTCTTCGTTCAAATAGATCAGAAACGTCGCGGTGCGCTGGCCGACGGTCATCAATTCTTGCTGGAAGTGCGAGACGCCCGGATCGATAAAATCGTAGTGCGGGCGATACTCCTGCCCTGCTTCGTAGTGGAGGATGTTGGTCGGCTCTTGGTGTGCCATGGGCTGACCGATCGCAGCGGCGATGCGCGCCTGGGTGAGCTGCATCACCAGGTCTGTATCGATCAGCGAAAATCCCATGCCGGTATTGGTGCGAATGCTATTGACCTTTCGGCCGCCTTCTTCGGCATGTATTACACGCGCCGCCTGAAGACGGGGCTTCGCGCGCTCGACGATCCAATTACAGATGGAAGGCGGCAGAAAGCGCTCGAACGATAGTACGCGCGGCGCATCAAAGTGCTGAACAGCATTCGGAATGCTGAGCTGATCGCCCAGTTCGTCACCAACTAGAAGCAGCTGTGCTTTCGCGCGCGCATCGCCTTGCGCCGCCGCGCGGCGGACAAACTCGAATGCCGCGCTCCAATTTTGGGCGCCGCCGATCCCCGCCGCGGCAAGCACCGCCGAGAGCTGCAGCGCGTCGGTGTTCTCCTGCATCGCCGACATCGCAACCAATCTGGCGCCGTCTCGCGGCGACGCCGGCACGCCGCGTCCAACCAAGAGGCGCGCGCCAAGTTCGTATTGCGCACGCGCGTCGCCTGCGCTTGCACGTTGCTGCAGTGACGTAACGTCTGCGGTTGACACCAAAACGCCCTTTCGTTCGTTGCGTATGCTAGAGTTTTCACAATGCCCCGCAACTTGGATCGGCTGCTGCGCGACTACATCGCGCCTCCACCTGGCCTGAAGCCGGTGGATTTTGCCGCGCCGCCCGGTTCGCCGGCTCTGTTTGAGCCAGACTCCGTAAGCTGGCGGGTCATGAAGAACCCGGTTGCACTCATTGTCGGCGGCTTCGCGGCGGTGATTCTGGAATTAGCCGAGCCACGCGTGCGCACTGGGGTTTGGGAGCACACGACGTTCCGAACCGATCCGGTGACACGGATACGCCGCACCGGCTACGCCGCTTGCGTCACGATCTATGGACCGGCGGACATCGCACGCGGCATGATTGCAGGCGTGGTCCGCGCTCATGATCGCGTTGAGGGGCGGACACCGTCGGGCGCGCCATACCGCGCCAACGACCCCGAGTTGTTGACCTGGGTTCACGCGACTGCGGCGTATGGATTTGTCGAAGCCTACAACCGCTACGTTCGCGACCTTGGCAGCGACGATACCGACCGTTTCTACGCCGAAGGCGCTCCTGTTGCGGCGCTCTACGGCGCCGACAAGCCGCCACGGACGCGCGCTGAACTAAAGGCAATTTTCGCAGGCATGGCGCCGACGCTAGAGCGGTCGGATATCCTGTTTGAGTTCTTTGCAATCCTGCGCGCTGCGCCGTTGCTGCCGGTGAAGGCGCTGCAGCGGCTTATGTTGCGCGGCGCGGTGAGCATGACGCCAGATTGGGCGCGCGAGACGCTAGGGATGGGCCGCGAATTCTGCCTGCGACGCGGCGAACTTACGCTGCTCCGAGCGCTAGCCGCAGCGGGTGAACGGTTCGTGCTTGAGGAAGCGCCGCCGGCGCAAGCGTGCAAGCGGCTCGGCTTGCCGTCGAACTACCTTTATCGCTAGGCGTTCGGTTTGGGACGTAACGTCGTGGCGATTACACCCGCGGCAATGCCGCCACCGACCCCTCCCATCAGTCCGCCGTTGATGCCAAACCCGATCCCGATCAACGCACTGACGACCCCTATGACGGCGCCAATGACAATGGCGATCAGTAGCCTCATCCAGATGCTCATCGTCATCCCCTATTTGTTGGGTGCGTTCACGTCTCGTAGTGCAAAGAACACATAGGCGCCGTGGGTAACCGCAAAGATGGCGGCGATGAACAAAGTCAGCCAGCCCAGCTCAGCGAGACTCGGCCCTGCGAGCCAATACAAAAGTCCGAGTGTGATGACGGCAAGCACCGGGCTGAAAAGAAGCGCGACGGCACGCGGCGCACGCCAGTTCACATCGCCGCGAATTCCCCACTGCATGGGAAGGCGCGCGCCTTCAGGTGTTTGCGTGAACGCCCAAGCTGACGTCAGAAACATCAGCGCCACTATCGCCCACGGCAGCCACATGCTTGTCATGCGGCAAACCTAGCACGCCGTGGCGAGTAGCCAAGCGGGTTCGCGTCAGACCATAACTTGGTTGCCGAGCTCCACCGCGCGACCAGACGGGATGTGGAAAAAGTCTGTCGCGTTGGTCGCGTTGCGGGCGAGGAATATGAAGAGGTGATCCTGCCAGAGGGGCATGCCGCTCTTCTCGCTCGGCACAATGGTGCGGCGCGAAAGGAAGAAGCTCGTCTTCATGATGTCGAACTTGAGCCCGTGTTTGCGCGCTTCTGTCAGTGCTTTGACCACGTTCGGCGTTTCCATGAAGCCGAAGGTGAGTATCACGCGCTTCACGTCTGGCATGTAGTCTTCCACCCTCACGCGTTCGCTTTCAGGCGCGCGTGGCGCGTTCACTGTCCGCACCGTGAGAATGATGATCTGCTCGTGCAGCACCTGGTTGTGCTTCAGATTATGCATGAGCGCAGCGGGCGCGATGTCAGGATCGCCAGTCAAGAAAATCGCCGCGCCACGGACGCGATGTGGCGGATGGTGAGAGAGCGTTTCGAACAGCTTTGCGAGAGGCTCATCGCGCCTGGTGGTCTCCGCCAATAACCGCGTGCCGCGCACCCAAGTCCACATGGTAAGCACAAGACCTGCAGCCAGCATGAGCGGAACGAAACCGCCGGTCCAAACCTTCAGCATGTTGGACGAGAAGAAGGTCACCTCGATCAGGACGAACGGTGTGCAAAGCAGAGCTGCCAGCCAAGCGGGCCGCTTCCACAACTTCCATATCGCCAAGAACACAAGAACGGACGACACGATCATTTCACCCGACACGGCAATGCCGTAAGCGGACGCAAGGCGCGTCGATGAGCCGAAGGCAAGGGCGAGGATCAGCACGCCGGCGAGCATCAGCCAGTTGACCTGCGGCATGAAAATCTGACCGGCCTGAGTCTCGGAAGTGCGGCGAATTTCCATGCGCGGCAGAATGCCAAGCTGAATGGCCTGCTGCGTGATCGAGAACGCGCCGGTGATCACTGCTTGGCTCGCGATGATGGTCGCCATTGTTGCAATGAGCACCACCGGCAGGCGAGCCCAATCCGGCGCCAGCATGAAGAACAGATTGTCGAGCACCGCAGGATTCGACAGAGCGAGCGCACCCTGCCCCAGATAGTTGAGCGTCAAGCACGGGAGGATGATGAAAATCCAAGCGCGACTGATCGGCTTTCGACCGAAGTGACCCATGTCGGCGTAGAGCGCCTCGGCGCCGGTGACCGCCAGGAAGACCGCACCAAGCACAACAAACGAGAGACCAGAATGGCTGAAGAAAAATCCCACGGCGGGGGCCGGAGAGAGCGCTGCAACGATGCCTGGGTCATCTGTAATGTGAAGGATGCCGAGCGCCGCCATGGTCAGAAACCAGACCAGCGTGATCGGGCCGAACAGGGCGCCGATGCGTGCAGTGCCGCGGCTCTGAACAAAGAAGAGTGCGATCAGGATGACAATGCTGATCGGCAGGATCCAAGGATTAATGTAGGTCCCAACGCCCGGCACGGATCGCAGACCCTCAACCGAGGACATCACCGAGATTGCCGGCGTGATGAGCGCGTCGGCATAGAATAGCGACGCGCCCAGCATACCGGCGCCAAGCAGAACGACGGAGGGACGCTGAAATGCCTTCCTGACAAGCGCCATCAACGAAAGCGTTCCGCCCTCGCCCTTATTGTCGAAGCGCAGGAGCAAGAACACGGACTTGATGGTGACAACGATCACCAGCGCCCAGAAAATCAACGACACGACACCGATGACTTCCTGGCGTGTAGGCGTTCCGCCAGCACCGGCGACGATCTTCAGGCATTCCCGTAAGGCGTAGAGGGGGCTGGTGCCGATGTCGCCATAGACCACGCCGATCGACCCGATCAGCAGAGCCCAGAAACCGCCATGCGCGTGCGACTGCGCGCCATTGCTGGTCGCGCTCGGAGAGCTATCTGGCTGGGGCGCTTCGGCCGGGGCCTGCGCCATGAGAAACATCCCCCTCGAACGCAAAGCCGCGCCCGGTGGGCCGCGCGTTTACGCTCTTTCACGTGTAGGCGCAAATGCTTGCGCCCAAGGATATTGTCGTTTGGTTACCTTAGCGACAGCCGCAACCGCCACCGCGATGGCCGCCGCCATGCGCGCCAGCGCTGGCGCGGGCAGAGGCGTATGCAAACGCTGATGCTGAAGCATTGCCGCCACGAATTATGACAGTGGTGCTTGAATACGAACCACCGCCGATATCGGCGCCAACGCCGCCCGCGGAACTCGCGAAGAAGGAATTGTTGAGGGTCACGACCTCTGGTCCTGTTTCAACCACTGGCGGAGGCGGCAGCGGCGCCGGCGGTGGAGGTGGCTGCGGACGGCGTACGCGCTGGCGCGGCCGCTGCGGACGTTCGATGCCATCAGCGTATGCTGCCGTCGGTGCAGCTAGGGTCGGCGCGGCGACGAGCACCAGAGCCGCCAGGATTGCGCGCACGCGCATGGCCTTCCTCCAAAATAGAACCGGCAGTTTCACCCACGCGCGTATGCAGGTGAAGACGGTTCTCCATGCGCGCGGGAAGTTCGCGTGCGCGCTGTGCATTAACTCAGAAATCGCTGGCGATGCCCTTGCGCTCCCAATCGCCGAAGCGCGTCGGTTCCGGGCCATCGGGGCCGCCAAGTTCCTTCGCCCGTTTCTCTGCGGCGGCCATCGCCGCCCGGCGTTGCTCGGCTTCCGCCAAAGCACGCTGCGCCTCCGGCGTCAGCTTGCGCGGTGGTTCCTGTTCTTCATCTGCCATATTGAAGCTCGCGCCTTGGCTCTCGATATCTTCCCTCAAGTGAGGAGAAAGATGAACCATCTCAAGACGTATATTCTACTGGCGGCGATGACGGCGCTCTTTGGCGCTGTCGGTTACCTCGTCGGCGGCACGGGCGGCATGCTGATCGCTCTGGTTGTCGCGGGCGCGATGAACCTGTTTGCCTATTGGAACGCGGACAAGATGGTGCTGCGCCACTTCAAAGCGCAGGAAATCCAGCCTGGTCACCCCGATCCGCGCGTGCGCGCCTATGTTGAAGACACGCTGATGTTGGCGCAGCGCGCGGGGCTTCCAGCGCCCAAAGTTTACATCATCGACAACCCGCAGCCGAACGCGTTCGCGACTGGTCGCAACCCTGAGAATGCCGCCGTCGCCGCCACGAGCGGTTTGCTCGCTCTGCTCTCGCGCGAGGAGATTCGCGGCGTCATGGCGCACGAACTTGCCCACGTGAAAAACCGCGACACGCTGACGATGACGGTTACCGCCACGATCGCCGGCGCCGTGGCGATGCTCGCCAATTTCGCGCTCTTCTTTGGCGGTCGCGACCGCAATCCGATCGTTGGCTTGCTGATCATGTTTCTCGCGCCGATCGCGGCGTCGCTGGTGCAAATGGCAATCAGCCGCGCACGCGAATATGAAGCTGATCGCATCGGCGCCGAGATTGGCGGCGAACCGCAAGCTCTCGCCAGCGCGCTGCAGAAGATCGAAGGTTACGCGCGTCAGCGCATGAACGTTGACGCTGAGCGCAACCCTGCAATGGCGCACCTCTTCATCATCAATCCGCTATCGGGGCGCGGCGCCGACAATTTGTTCTCGACCCACCCGAACACAAAGAATCGCATCGCGCAGCTGATGGAGATGGCGCGCCGTTTCGGCCGGCCAACAAATCCTGTCGCGAGCGGCCCCTGGTCCAATGAACAGGCACGCAAGCGCGGCCCCTGGGGTTAAGGTTCAGCAAGGCGCCGTTGTCTCTTGCCTTCGCATTGATTTGATACATCTTTTGACCTGGGCGCGGGATGGGGACCTGCGCTTATGGTTTATGAGGTCTTAACCGCCGCGCTGCGACCTTCGCTGGTCAGGTTTCTACGACTAGCGATGCGCCGTCTTCCCATTCTCCCTGCCGCGCTCTGCGCAGCCATCGGCTTGCCTGCCGCAGCGCCCGCTTGGGCGGATTCTCCTGTGACCATCGAAGGCCCCGATCACGACACCCGGCGCGCCATTCTCGATCTCCTGCCCGACCGCGAAGATCCTGAGAGTCTGTTCGATGCAGAGCGCATCGCTGAAGAGGCCGCGCAGCGCGCTTTGGTTTGGCTGCGCTCGGAGGGCTATTACGGCGCCACCGTCACGCCCGAGGCGAGCGAGAACCCGCCATCGGCGCGGCTGATCATCGACCTCGGCCAGCGCTTCACTTTCGATGATCCGCGCGTCACCTACCTGACAGAAGATCCTAGCGCCGACGCGCGGCAAGCTGCCGACGAAGCCATCGCCACGGTGCGGCGCCGCGAGCCCGCGCGCGCGGCGGTGGTGCTGCAAGCGGAGAGCGATGCGCTGATCTCTCTGCAGCGTAATGGCTATGCCGATGCTGCCGCTCTTGATCGCCGTGTCGTCGTAGATCACGCAACCAACCAGGTCGCCACAGAGTTTCGCTTCAGCACCGGAGACTTGGCGCGCCTGGGCAGCGTACGGACCGAACCGAACACCATTCTCCGTCAAAGTTTTGTTGAGGATCTGCGGAACTGGGAAGTCGGCGATCTCTACTCGCCGCAAGCACTCGCTCGGTTGCGCCGTGACATAACGTCGACGGGGGCGGTCTCACTTGCGTCAACGAGTCTTGCACCGGCAAATGACGATGGACTGCGCGACGTCATTCTTACCATCGAACCGGCGCGACGTCATGCTTACGAGCTCGGAGTCAGCTACTCCACAACTGAAGGCGCGGGCGTGCAGGCGGAGTGGACGCGCCGAAACCTGACCGGCCGCGCAGACTCGCTCAACGTTGGCGTCACGCTGGCGGAAATGCAGCAAGGCGTGACAACGACGCTGACGCGGCCGCACGCCGCCGGTCTCGGCCACGCCGCCACGTTCGGGGCCTCCGCCGATCGCGAGCAGCTTGAAGCTTACTCGCGCCAAGGCGTGGCAATCTTCGCGTCCGTTGACGCTTCGACGCGCTTGCGGACCGCGACGAGCTACGGCCTCCGCCTCTCAGCCGACGAGTATGACGATCTCGTTGGCACGGTCCGCGACGCCATCGTGCTTTCGGGCTTCGGCGATTGGCGTCACGACACAACCGAGTTCACGCTCGATCCGCTTGATGGTTCGATAACCGAGTTTCGCCTCGAACCCTCGGTTTCAACCGGCGATGAAACGCTGGGCTTCGTGCGCGCGACGGTCGAGGGCCGCATCTATGAATCGTTCGGCGCCAACGATCGCCTCACGCTTGCTGCCCGGATGCGCACCGGCTGGCTAGAGGCCGTGACGGGCGATCCGAACGACGTACCGCCGGACCGGCGCTTCTATGTCGGCGGCGGCGGCTCGGTGCGCGGCTACGAATACAACTCCATCTATCCGCAGGAACGTGACCTGCTCGGTCTCACGCCGGGCGGCCAAGGCTTGCTTGAGGGATCAATCGAGGCACGCTGGCGCTTCGACGATCGCTGGGGCGCCGCGGCTTTCGTGGACGCAGGCACAGCGTTTGATGATTGGAGCGAGGCAACTGATCTGAGCTGGGGTGTTGGCGTCGGCGCGCGCTACAATCTTGGCTTCGCACCGCTTCGTATCGACCTCGCCTTCCCACTCGACGAAGACGAAAGTAACGACGACTTCGCCCTCTACATCAGCTTAGGCCAAGCGTTTTGAGCGAAGAGCAACCTCTTCCGAAGAAGCGCAGGCGTAAGCGCTGGTGGGCCTTTGCGGGCGGCGGTGCGCTGGTCAGCGCCGGTGCGGTGATCGCGCTCGGCCCGGCCGCGCACCTGGTGGTTGACTCGCTGGGCGATGGCGCGCGGGTTTGGCGCTTGGGTCGCATCAACATCGATGATGTAAGCGGCAGTTGGATCGGCGACCTCCGCGCCGGCACGATCAGGATCGAAGATGAAGAAGGCGTCTGGCTGGAGGCGCACGACGTGGCGCTCGATTGGGCGCCCCAGGACATTCTGTTCGGCACGGTGCGGCTGAACGCGGCAAGCGCCAATTCGATCGCAATCGCACGTCAACCGTTGTTGCTGGAACGGCGGCCGTCCACTGGCACGACGTTCGATGTCATTATTTCGGAATTGCACGTCGAACAATTGACGCTCGCCGAACCTGTCGTTGGAAACGCGTCCGAGTTCAGCGCCGATTTGGCGCTGGATCTGCGCGATGACGATCTGATGGCGCTCGATCTAACACTACGCCGCCTGGACTCAGACGAGGATCGCCTCACGGCGCTCTATCACAGCGGTGAGAGCTACGCGCTGAGCCTCGATCTCTACAGCGCGCCCGGCGGCGTCATCGCGCGCGCGCTTGGCGTTGGCGAGCAAGGATTGCGGGCGACCGCGATCGGCGACGGCGATACACGCAGCGGCAATGCGCATTTCGAAGCCACCGCCGGCACGCAGCAATTGTTGATCGGCAACACACGCTGGGCGCCGACCGAATGGGCTGCGCAGGGTCAGGCGCAACTAGACGCGATACCGGCGCTGGAAACGCTGGCCGCGCGCATCGGCCCAAGCGTTACGTTCAATCTCGCTGGCGGCGCCGAGGGCGCCTTTGAGGCGCACGCGGAGACGCCGTTCATCGCCGTCGACCTTGAAGGGACGGTTGACGAGAAGCGCGAGCTTGATGGGCCGGCCCGGATTGTAGCCACGACCAATTCGCTTTCCGACATCGCGCGTGAGTCGCCGTTCCCGCTTGGCGCGGCGCGGCTCGAGGGCGAACTTCGCCGCGCACGCGGCACGACCGCCATTCGCGCCACGTTTGAAGCGCAGCAAATCGATGCGCTCGGTCAGCGCACCCAGTTGCGTGGGCCGATCGAAACCGCGTTGACGGCGGAACGGTTCACCATGAGCGCGGACTTGAGCGCGCCAGCGCAAACCGCACCGCTCTTTGTGAACGCCCGGCTGCGCACCGCACTCTCTTACGACAGACGCCAGCGGCGCTTCGAACTCCGTCGAACGGATCTGAACAGCGATGCGATTGCACTGGACGCGCAAGGTTGGACGCGTGGCGGAGACGGAGAATTCGCCGGCGATTGGCGCGTGAGGCGTTTGGAAGCGCTCGTGTCTGACATGCGTGGCGAGGCCTCCGGCCGTTGGCGCGCCTTTCGCGAAGGCGAAGCGCAAGCGCGCGCGTGGACAATAGCGCTTGATGGGCAAGGTGCGCGCATCGCGGGTGCGCCAGAAGTAATCCCACAATTGCTTGGCGCGACGCCACGGCTTGATGCGCGCATGCGCTACGAAAATGGGGGCATCACCGTTTCTCACGCACGCGTTGATGGCGCACAGCTGCGAGCTGGCGCAACGGGGCGGATCGTCAACGGACAAGCCAATTTGGCGCTGGAAGCGAGCGCTCGCGGGCCGTTGACTGTCGGCGGCGCGGAAATTGGTGGCGCGATCGACGCGACGGGCCAGCTGACCGGACGCATTGCCCGCCCTACACTCTCCATGCGCGGGGCACTGACCAGCTTCGCTGCAGGTGGCGTGATCGTCGAGCAGCCAGTCATCAATTTCACGCTGGCGCCGCGCGGCGGCGATTATGCTGGGCAAGTCGATGTGACCGGCGCCGCATCCGGCCAAGCGCTCGTCGCGAGCTCCGACATTTCGATTAGCAACGGCGCTATAAGCCTCAGCGCTCTCGACGCTCAATGGGGAGAATTGTTAGCGCAGGGAAACGCGCAGTTCTCAAGCCGCGGTGTCAATGCGCAGCTTGATGTGAATGGCGCGATCGACGGCCTCCTCCCTGGCATGACCGGGCGGTTTGCTGGCCATGCCGCGCTGACGCCTGAGACGATCCTCCTCGACGCACAGATCGCTGACGCACTGGCGGGAGAGCTACGTGTTCGCGCCGCGACACTTCGCGCCCAGGGACCGTTCGACGCAATCGCTACCACGTTCGATTTGCGCGGCGGCCACTTGCGGCAAGCGCCGCTGGCGTTCGCCGGAACCGCGACGCTCAATCTCGATGAGCAATCAGTCCGCATCGAAGGCCGCGGCACGCTAGCTGACTCGCCAATCTACACACGCGCGCCGATCACTGCGGATTGGAGCACGGGGCGCACACAGGCCTCGCTCAACGTCGCGATCGGCGATGGTGTTGTACGGGCACAATGGGAAGAACGCGGCCGCGCGCTGAATGGTATCGCGCAAATGGAGGATGCGCCGCTCGGGCCTCTCGCCGCTATCTGGGGCGAACGCGCGACCGGCGGGATCGACGGACGTATCGCGATCGCCAGCAATGGCCGTGGGCTTACCGGCGATGCGGACATCCGCTTGGATGATGCACGTGTTTCGGGTCGGCAACGCACTACCTTGGATATGCATATCGTCGGCAACCTCACTCCCGGTCGCCTCACCTCCACTGTCGATGCAACATCCCGCGGCGGTCTCGTTGCTCACTTTGAAGCGGACGCACCTGTCGAGACGAGCGCCGCGCCGCTGCGCATTGCCCTGGCGCGTGAGCGGCGCGGGCGCGCGCGCTGGTCGGTGCGCGGGCCAGCAGAGTCGCTGTGGGCTGCGACGCGGCTACAAGATCAATTGCTTGAGGGCGCGCTCGACGGCGAGGGCGAGATCGAATTCGGCGCGGGCTATCTCTCGGGCGATGGTCACATCGAGATTGTCGACGGCAGCTTCGAAGACAAGCTTACGGGCGTGCGCCTTGTCGACCTCGATGCGCGCGTGGCACTTGATGAGCGCGGCGTCACTATCGAGAATTTCACCGCGTCTGGCCCACGCGGTGGTCGCCTAACCGCCACCGGCGGCAGCGTCAACGAACGGCAAGGCAGCATCACTGTTGATGTCGACAACATGCGTGTCGCCGACCGGCCGGACGCGCGCGCAGTCGCCAGCGGCGAACTTACGCTCGCTTGGGATGGCCTGACGTCGTCCCTCACCGGCGACCTCAACATCGTCGAGGCAAACATCGACATCGCGTCGAACCCGCAAGCGGGCATTCCGACGGTGGAGGTGATCGAAATCAACCGGCCTGGCGAGATAGACGAGCCGATGGAGGAGGAAGAGCGCCCGCGCCGCAATGGCTCGACGACGCTCAACGTCAATATCAATGCGCCTGGCCGTGTGTTCACACGGGGGCGTGGTGTTGACGCGGAATGGGCTCTCAATATGCGCCTTGGCGGCACGTCAGCGCTGCCACTGGTGTTCGGCACGGCACGCGCGGTTCGCGGTACGCTGGCGCTGTCAGGACAACCATTCGAGATTGAAGATGCGCTGATCGAGTTCACAGGCGATCCGCTCGATGCGCGCATCAACCTGACTGCCGTGCGCGACACCGCTGACCTCAGCGCCCGCATTCGACTTATCGGCACGGCGCGCGATCCCGAGATCGCATTCTCATCCGATCCGCCCCTGCCCGAGGATGAAATCCTGCCTCAAGTGCTATTCGGACGCAGCGTCGAAGATCTCTCGGCACTCGAAGCGGCTCAGCTCGCGGCCAGCTTGGCTGCCCTCTCCGGCCGCGCTTCGCTCGACCTGGTGGACGCCGCGCGCGCCGCCGCCGGCCTCGATCGCTTCAATGTGCGCCAGGATGAAGACGGCGGCTTTCTCGTCGCCGGTGGCGTTTATCTCACGCGCGACGTCTACGTCGAGTCGCGCGGACAGGGCTGGGACAGGCGCCAGACGCTTGGAATGGATAGCTGGCCGCTCGTGCTGATCACAAGCTTCCTCGGCAACGGCGACCAGCGCGTTTCACTGCGTTGGCGGCGCAGCGATGGGCAGCCAGGCCGTTCGCCATATAGAGCGCCATGAAATTCTGGATCAGATGATCTACGTGCGCTCCCGGCAACGGCGGCGCAGGCGCGGTCTCGTTCCGGCGCGAGAAGTTCATTCCGTTCGGCGGGCCGGATGGCGGCGATGGCGGGCGCGGCGGCGATGTTTGGATCGAGGCCGCCGACGGCCTCAACACGTTGATCGACTATCGCTACCAGCAGCACTTCAAGGGCGCGACCGGCGGCCATGGCATGGGTCAGAACCGCCATGGCGCCAACGGCGAGAGCGTAGTGCTCAAGGTCCCGACAGGCACTGAGGTGCTGGACGAAGACAAAGAGACGGTGATCGCCGATCTCAACAAGGCCGGCATGCGAGTTTTGCTAGCGCGCGGCGGCAATGGCGGTTTCGGCAACGCTTACTTCAAGTCGTCGGTGAACCAGGCGCCGGAGCACGCAAACC
Source organism: Hyphomonadaceae bacterium (assembly GCA_041398305.1). GTDB lineage: Bacteria > Pseudomonadota > Alphaproteobacteria > Caulobacterales > Aquidulcibacteraceae > Vitreimonas. The sequence goes on along the minus strand of JAWKUZ010000005.1, from coordinate 162,835 downwards.
CAGGCCTCGAAGGCGAAGAGCGGGTATTTTGGCTGCGCCTGAAACTGATCGCGGACGCGGGTCTGGTTGGATTGCCGAACGCAGGCAAGTCGACATTCTTACGCGCCGTTTCGAGTGCAACGCCGAAGGTCGCGGACTATCCCTTCACGACGCTCCACCCTCACCTTGGCGTTGTCACCATAGGCGATTCTGAGCGCTTCGTTATGGCCGACCTTCCGGGTCTGATCGAAGGCGCGGCAGAAGGTACCGGCCTTGGCACACGCTTTCTCGGCCACGTCGAACGCTGTGTTGCGCTGGTACACTTGATCGACGCGACTGCGGAGAGCGCAACCGAAGCCTACCGCACCGTGCGGCATGAAATCGAAGCTTATGGCGCTGGGCTCGCCGAGAAGCCTGAGATCGTCGCGCTCAACAAGATCGACGCGATGACGCCGGCGGATGCCAATCGCAAACGCGCCGCGCTATCGCGTGCGATCGGCAAGGATGTACGGCTTGTCTCGGGCGTCTCGGGCGCTGGCGTGCGCGAACTCGTCAACGAAATCGCCGGCATGCTGCGCGAGCGACGTGACGAAGAAACGCGCGCATCCAAACCGGAACAGGATTGGACGCCGTGAGCCGGATCGCCCAAGCGAACCGTCTCGTCATCAAAATTGGCTCCGCCCTCCTTGTCGATAGTGAAGGCAATCCGGCGCGCGCTTGGCTCGCGGCGCTGGCGGACGATATTGCCGTGGCGCGAAACACGGGCAAACAAGTTGTGATCGTGTCGTCCGGCGCCATCGCACTTGGGCGGCGCGTGCTAGGCCTTCAACGCTCCGCGACGTTGCCGCAAAAACAGGCCGCAGCCGCGGCCGGACAAGCGCGTCTCATGGGCGCATACGAAGAAGCGTTCGCCCGGCACAACATTCCGGTTGCTCAGGCATTGCTCACTCCAGACGACACTGAGCGACGCCGCCGCTGGCTCAACGCGCGCGCGACGTTGGAGACGCTGCTCGAACTCGGCGCGGTGCCGATCATCAACGAGAATGATACGGTCGCCACCGCTGAGATTCGCTACGGCGACAACGATCGCCTCGCCGCGCGCGCTGCGCAGATGATCTCCGCAGATGCGCTCATCCTGCTCTCGGATATTGACGGCCTCTACGAACGCGACCCGCGCAAGGATGCGAGCGCGCCGTTTGTAGCGGAGGTCACCGACATCACCCCGGCGATTGAAGCGATGGCGGGCGATGCTGGCGCTCTTGGCTCAGGCGGCATGCGCACAAAAGTGGAAGCAGCGAAGATCGCAACGCGCGCGGGTTGTGCTGTTGTCATTACGAAGGGGGCGGAACTGAACCCCTTACGTCGCATCGAATCTGGCGCCCGCGCGACGTGGTTCTTGCCGAGCGCTTCTCCCCGCGCCGCCTATAAACACTGGATCGCTGGAAACCTCGCGCCGCAAGGCGCGCTGGTCGTGGACGATGGTGCTGCAAACGCCGTGCGCGCCGGCAAGAGCTTGCTCGCTGCAGGCGTCACCGAGGTTCGCGGCGCATTTGAGAAGGGCGACTGCGTGCGCGTGATTTCGGCAGCGGGCGCGGAGATCGCGCGCGGCTTGGCCCGCTACGATGCGGCGGACGCTTCGCGCATCAAGGGATTGAAGAGCACCGCAATCGCCGAACTTCTTGGTTATGACGGCGGCCCGGCCCTGGTGCACGCCGACGATCTCGCCCAGATTTGATTCATGAGCACGCTCGACCGAGAGATGCAGGACATCGGCCGCCGCGCCCGCGCCGCCGCGACGGCGCTGCGTCTGGCGTCAAGCGAAGCGCGGACGGCCACGCTCGTCGCGATGGTTGAGCGCTTGCGCGGTAAAGCCGATGCCATTGCTGCGGTCAACGCGCGCGACGTTAAAGCCGCATCCGGAAAAGGACTGACAGAAGCGTACGTCGATCGCCTCCGCCTCGATGCCGATCATGTAAGCACCGTTGCCCAAGGCGTAGCGACAATCGCGCAGCAACCCGATCCGGTCGGCGCCGTTACATCAGAGTGGACGCGGCCAAACGGGCTGCGCATCCAGCGCGTGCGGACTCCAATCGGCGTCATCGGCATGATCTTCGAAAGCCGCCCCAACGTTGCCGCGGACGCTGGCGCGCTCGCGCTTCGTTCAGGGAATGCCATCATTCTTCGTGGCGGCTCGGAAAGTTCGGCGACAACCGCCGCCATCGTCGCCGAGCTGCGCGGGGTACTGCGCGAGAGCGGGTTACCCGATGACGCAATCCAGCTCGTCCCAACGCAGGATCGTGCGGCGGTTGGCATGATGCTAGCCGGCCTTGGCGACACGATCGACGTGATCATCCCGCGCGGCGGCAAAAGTTTGGTGGCGCGGGTGCAGCAGGAAGCGCGTGTGCCGGTGTTCGCGCACCTTGAGGGCATCTGCCACACCTACGTCCACGCCGGCGCCGATCCCGCGAAGGCGCAAGCGATCGTGGTCAATGCGAAGATGCGGCGCATCTCAGTGTGTGGCGCGACTGAAACGCTGCTGATTGATCGCTCCGTTGCGAGCACCCTTTTGCCGCCAATCGCCGAAGCCCTGCGCCAAGCTGGCTGCACGTTGCGCGGCGATGAAGCTGCACGTGCCATCACCGCGATGGAAGTCGCGAGCGAAGAAGATTGGAGCACTGAGTACCTAGCGCCGATCCTCTCCGTGCGTGTCGCTGATGGCATCGAAGGCGCCATTGCCCACATTGCGCGCTACGGCTCACACCACACCGAAGCGATCATCACCGAAGACACTGCAGCCGCTGCGCGTTTCCTCGACGAAGTCGACAGCGCCATTGTAGTGCACAACGCCTCCACGCAATTCGCAGACGGCGGCGAATTTGGCTTTGGCGGCGAGATCGGCATCGCGACTGGACGCTTGCATGCCCGCGGGCCCGTTGGCGCGGAGCAATTGACGACCTTCAAATATGTCGTCCACGGTGACGGTCAGATCAGACCATGAAACGCGATCTGCCTCTCGCCTATCCCGGCATGAAGATCGGCCTCTTCGGCGGCAGCTTCGATCCCGCGCACGAGGGCCACGCGCACGTTGCGGAGACAGCACTGAAGCGCCTTGGCCTCGATCGCGTTTGGTGGCTGGTTTCACCGCAGAATCCGCTGAAGCCGAAATCGAGTCCAATCGATCAGCGCCTCCAATCCGCGCACGAACAGGCGCATGGCATGAAGATGATCGTCACCGATCTCGAGCAGCAGCTCGGCTGTGCGTTCACCTACCAAACATTGCGAGCGCTGAAACGGCGCTATCCTGGTGTTTCGTTCACGCTGATTATGGGGGCCGACAACCTGGCCAATTTCCGCAAATGGCGAAATTGGCGGGAGGTCGCGGCCGCAGTTCCTGTGGCGATTGTGTCCCGCCATGGCGCGCGAGCCGCCCACCGGCTTGGCGCGCCAAAGGGTTGGACCTACCTAAATGCCCGACTCCACAGGGAATCCTCCACAGCCATCCGTTCCCGCAAGCGTGCGGCGTTGGCGAAACCCAAGCGGAAGTGATAGCGTTTGGCTGTCTGGGGCCAGAGAAGGATCAAGGACCTGTCGCCTGAAATGAAACGCGCACCGGCCGCCGCCAAAGCCGGAGCCACGCCGCGCGCAGCCAATCGGCCCGCACCCGGCATCGATGTCGAAGCGGCCACCAAGGTGGTGTTGACATCCCTGGAAGACGACAAGGCCGAGGACATCCTCGCCATCGACATTCGCGGCAAATCTTCTTTCGCTGACATGCTCGTCGTCGCCTCGGGCCGTTCATCGCGGCACGTCGGCGCGTTGGCCGATCACGTCATGCGTCAGCTGAAGGACGCCGGCGTTAAGGACGTGCGCGTCGAAGGCCTGCCGCAGGGCGATTGGGTGCTGGTTGATGCCGGCGACGTGGTGATCCACCTCTTCCGGCCGGAAGTCCGCTCCTTCTACAACATTGAGAAGATCTGGGCGGGCGCCACGCCTGACTCACAACAGAGCTAAGTTTTGCGCGTGATCGTCGCCGCCGTGGGCCGTCTGCGCGACGGACCAGAAGCGGCGATGACGATCGACTACCTGCAACGCGCAACGCAGGCGGGGCGGCAGATCGGCTTTAAGGGTTTCGATCTCGTCGAAGTCGAAGGCAAGCCGCCGGGCGATATGCGCGCCGAAGCCGCTGCGCTCTTTCGTGCGACGCCAGATGATGCGCGCAAAATCCTGCTTGATGAACGCGGCGCGGAATGGACCTCGCGCCAGCTCGCGGAAAAGCTGGCGCGCTGGCGCGATGATGGCGTGGCCTGCACGACTTTCTGGATCGGCGGCGCCGACGGCGCTTCACAAGGCGTTAAGGATAACGCTGACGAAAAGCTGGCTTTTGGCCGACAAACCTGGCCTCACAGGCTCGTTCGGGTGATGATTTCCGAGCAAGTTTACCGAGCCGTGACGATACTCTGCTCTACTCCGTATCACCGGGACTGAAGATTCCGGAACGATATGGTGGTGGTGAAATGGCACGAGGCGCAAAACGCGCCCGGGTGCTAGCCGCGTGTGCGGCGACGCTCGCGCTCCTCATAGGGACGGCAGACGCCCAAACCCAACGCACGGCCGCTCAGGCCGAACGCGATCGCCGCGCCGAGGCCGCGCGCGCCGAACGGCTGCGTTCAGAGGCAGCCGCCGCTCAGCGCGACGTCCGCGCGCTCGACACCCGCCTTGTCGAGGCGACGCGCCGGCGCGAAGAGACCGAAGCTGCCGCCACTGCTGCCCGCGAGCGGCTCACCGGCGTGCAAGATCAGATCGCAGCCGAGCAAGGCGCGGAGATCCGCGCCCGCAGCGCCTTTGAATCCTCCGTAATTGCGGCGGCCTTCGCACAGCGGCGGGTCGAGCCACGCTCGATCCGCGCCGGCATCGTCGCCCGCGCATTGGCGCCAGCCTATCAGGCCGAGCAACAACGCCGGTCCCAGGCGCTCGCCCTCGCCCGCCAAGACGAGACCGCCATCACCACCGAGCAGAGCGTACTCGCGGACGCTCAAGCCGCGATCGCCAATGAGCGCGGCGACATCGTCAACATGCTCGCGCAACGCCGATCGGTTCAGACACGCCTTTCCCGGGAGGCGACCGCGGCAGAACGGCGGGTCCGTCAACTGGCTTCGGAGGCGCGTTCCCTGCGGGAACTAGCGCAGCGCGTTCAGCGCACGAATCGGCGCCAGCCCGGAACAGCGGCCCCTGCTGGTCCGAACGTGATCCCGGCCACTTGGAGCGCTCCGGTTCAAGGTCAAATAACGCGAAATTACGGTTCGAGGACGGCGGCTGGGCCGGCGGCGCAGGGCGTTACCGTGCGCACTATTTCGGGCGCGCAGGTAGTTTCTCCCGCCTCTGGTGAGGTTGCCTATGCCGGAAGCTTTAGAAGCTACGGAAACGTATTGATCCTCAATCTGGATGGTGGTTACGCTCTCGTTCTGACCGGCGTAGACACGATCAATGTCCGTGTCGGTGAGACGGTGCGGGCGGGGCAAACTGTCGGGCAAATGGCAGCGGCGGCCTCTTCGGCGCCGGAATTGTATGTAGAAGTGCGCCGGGGTGACCAAACGGTCGATCCTGGACGTTGGCTTAGCGCGCGTGGCCTTACTGCGGAGGCTGGCGTACGGGCCGGTTAACGCGAATCGGGCAGGACGACCCGGGGAGTAAGAAATGCGCTTAGCTTGGATCCTGGCGCCGGTGGCCGGCGCGGCAGCTCTGGTTGGCGCACTTGCCTGGTCCGCTCCCGACGATCGCAACAGCGGCGACATCTACCGTCAGTTGGAACTCTTCGCAGACGTGCTCGCGCGTGTTGAGCAGGACTACGTCGTCGAGATCGACGAACAGCAGGCTATGGAAGCAGCCATTCAAGGCATGCTCGCCTCGCTCGATCCGCACTCCTCCTACATGAACGCGGAAGACTATCGCGAAATGCAAAGCCAGACCCGCGGCGAGTACGGCGGTCTGGGTATCGAAGTCACCAGCGAAGAAGGCGTGGTGAAAGTTGTCTCGCCGATCGACGGCACGCCAGCGGCGCGCGCCGGTATCCAGGCCGGCGACTATCTCACCGCGATTAATGGCGAGAGCATTGTTGGCCTAACGCTGAACGAAGCGGTGACCCGCATGCGCGGCCAGGCTGGCACCGAAATCACGATTACGGTCGCTCGCGAGGGAACCGATCCGTTCGACGTTACGCTGACACGTGAAACCATCAACGTCCGTGCTGTTACGGCGCGCGTTGAGGGCGGCGACATCGGCGTCATCCGCATTTCAACCTTCAACGAGCGCACCGGCTCAATGCTTCAGGATGCGATCCGCCAAGTGAAGCGCGACACCGCCGGCCGCCTCCGCGGCGTCGTTATCGACCTGCGCAACAATCCAGGCGGCCTGCTCGATCAAGCGATCGAAGTTTCGGACGCACTGCTCGATGGCGGCGAAGTGGTTTCCACGCGCGGCCGTCAGCCGGAAGACGTGCAACGCTACAACGCACGCCGTGGCGACGACCTTGCTGGTGTGCCCGTGGTTGTCCTGATCAACGGCGCTTCGGCTTCGGCGGCGGAGATCGTTGCGGGCGCGCTCCAAGATCGCAACCGGGCGCTGATCGTCGGCCTCGACTCGTTCGGCAAAGGCTCGGTGCAAACCGTGATCCCGCTGCAAGGCGGCCGCGACGGCGCGCTGCGCCTGACCACCGCGCGCTACTACACGCCCGCTGGCCGCTCGATCCAAGGCGCCGGCATCACGCCGGATATCGAAGTCGCCTCCCGCCGCATCGATGCGGCTGAGGTTGAACGCCTGCAACGTCTTGCGATCTCGGAAGAAGATCTGCCGAACGCGCTTGATAACGAAGGTGGCGCACATCGCCGCGCCGCGCACATTCCAGACGATCAACCGCCGGAAAACTGGAACGCGGAAGACGATTACCAGCTGCGCCGCGCGATGGAATTCTTGCGCCAAGGCACGGTCGCGGAACGACTCCGCCAGCGCGCCGGCTAACAGGAATTTACTTCTCGTAAATCAATGTGAAGCGTCCAGCCGTCCTAGTGACGGCTGGCGCGAATTCAGCGATTCTCCCGGCAATGATTCGCCCGCGCGTGAACATGCGGGGCTTCGCGCCGAAACCACCACCAAAACCAGCGCGACGCCTGCCGCAGATTACCCACCGGACCGTCGCGTTTGCCTTTGTTGGCGTGCTGGCGGTCGGTGCGCTTGCGGCTGTACAAATTTTTGGCGATCCGAGCGCAGCCGGTCCACGCCGAACAGTCTCGTTGGCGCCAACGTCGGCCGAAGCGAACGCGCCGCGCATTTCCTTTTCGGACGCCGCCGAAGAAGGCGCCGAGATGCAGATGTTCGGCATCGATGAACTGCCGCAGACCGGCGAATACGGCCAGATCGATAGCAATGGCGAACTACGGGTCGCGGTGGTCGAGGCACAGCCGACGACAAACAATGGCCGGCCTCCAGCCGCACCACTTGTTCGCGCACCTTTGGCGGGACTGTTTGAGAACGGCCCCAACGGCCCATTACCAATCGTTGCCGCCAACGGCCGCACGCCGGCACAAGCCTACGCGCGCCCGTTCACGCCGCAGCAAGGGCGGCCAAGAGTTGCAATCATCATCGGCGGACTAGGCTTCAACGCCACCGCGACGACACAGGCGATCGATGAACTGCCAGCGGAAGTGACGCTGTCGTTCGTGCCGTACGCGCAGAACCTGCAATCGTGGATCGATCGCGCGCGCGCGCGCGGCCACGAAGTGATGCTTGAGCTCCCGATGGAGCCGTTTGATCCGGACGCTGACGACACCGGCCCTCAGACGTTGCTCGCTTCTGCCCCGTCACAGCAGAATATCTCCCGCCTGGAGCAATTGCTCTCACGCGGCGCCGGCTATTTTGGCGTGACCAACTATCAAGGCGCACGCTTCGCTACGTCGGCTCAGGCTTCGGCGCCGATCACACAAGCGCTGCGCCGCCGCGGCCTGGTGTTCATCTCATCCGGCATCGGACAGCGCACTGCTTTGAGCGTAGAGGCCCAACGGGCGCAGCTGCCGAATACCGCAGCTGATCGGATCATCGATGCTCGCCGGGAAGCTGATGCAATCGACGACCAACTACTGAATCTCGAAGCGCTCGCGCTGCAAAATCAGAGCGCGATTGGCGCGGGCTTTGCGTATCCTGTGACCATGGAGCAGGTCGGCCGCTGGGCGCGCGATGTGGAATCACGCGGATATCAATTGGCGCCAGCCTCGGCCGTGCTTAACGCACGCGCCGCGCGCCGATGAACGCTCCAGCCCGCGACCCGAAGCTCTATCGTCCAAATGTCGGCTTAGCGCTGTTTCACGAGAATGGTCTTGTATTTCTCGGCAAGCGCGTAGCGACCGAGGGCCCGTATCAGTGGCAGATGCCGCAGGGTGGAGTTGATCGCGGAGAAAAGCCGGAAGATGCCGCCTACCGCGAACTTGAAGAAGAGATTGGCGTAAGGTCAGCGCACGCCGAACTGCTCGAAGAGACGACAGACTGGTTTTATTACGAATTCCCCACGGACGTGCGCACGAAAATGAGGCCGCGTGGACGATATTTGGGGCAAAAGCAAAAGTGGTTCGCGTTTCGCTTCAAGGGACGTGACTCAGATATTAGGCTGGATACTCATACGCCAGAGTTTGTAGATTGGCGGTGGGCAGCGCTCGATAGCGCGCCCGATTTGGTCATACCGTTCAAGCGCCCCGTGTACGAAGAAGTGGCGCAGCGGTTCAAGAAATTCACTGTGGGGGCTTCGAAGTGAGTGTTTGCCTGACGGGCGCCGCAGAGGCGACCTCTCCGTGAAGCGCACATCTGTAGTGACGCCTGTCGTGTTCGTGCACGGCGCGTTCTGCGGCGGCTGGGCATTTGACGGCTTTCGCGAGTCGTTCGAAGCGGCGGGCTTTGAAACGCACGCGCCTAACCTGCCGCATCACGAACGTGGCGCGGATCTCGAACAACTCGCGCAAAGCGGCATCAAGGATTACGCGAAGGCGATCGCGCACTATGTGCGTGAACTGCGCGCGCCACCGGTGCTCGTCGGCCACTCGCTCGGCGGATTGGTGTCGCAACTCGTCGCCACCAGCACACCCGTTGCGGGCCTGGTTCTGCTGGCGCCGAGCGCGCCGTGGGGCGTGCCGCCAACAACGCTCGACGAACACGGCAACCAGTTCGGCCTCACGCTACTCGGTGATTATTGGCGCCGCCCTGTGCCTCCCGACTACAGCGTCGCGCGATCGACAACGCTCGACCGCCTTTCGCGCGATGACGCGCGCAAGGCATTTGCGCGCTTCGTGCCCGAGAGCGGCCGCGCCATTCGCGAAGCGATGCAGTGGTGGACGGATCATTCGATGGCCGCGCAAGCGCCGGTCTATCGCATTAGCGCGCCAGTGCTAGGCCTTGCCGGCGGCAAGGATCGAGTGAACCCGTCAAGCACGGTGCGGCGCGTCATTGGCCGCTTCCCGGGCGACCAAGCGCACTTCCACGAGTTTCCAAAGATGAGCCACTGGCTCATCGGTGAGCCCGAAGCGAAAGACGTTGCGGCGCTGACGCTGCAATGGCTCGACGCGCGCGGTATTGGCCCGAAGCCAGTGAGGCCAAAGCGCAAGCAGCTCTCGCTATTCGGCTGGGGCGAAGCAGCGGGCGCTTAGTCCGCGCCGGCGCCACGAATTGTGATCAGCACGATATCCGGCGGATTGAGGAAGCGCACGGGTGCGATGCTCGTGCCGATGCCAGCGGTGACGTACATTTGCTTGCCGTCTTCGTGGATAAGGCCGCACGCATAGCGAGGGTTCACCAGCGGCACGATCGGGCGACCGACAAACGGGATCGTCACCTGCCCACAATGACCGTGAGCCGCGAGCATCAGTGCGGGGCCGGGCGGCATTGCGGCGAACGGATCGGGCGAGTGGCTGATCACCAGCATGTTCGCGCCCTCCGGAGCGCCATCAAGCGCATCCACGAAGTTAGGTTCGCCCGTTGTGAAGTCGGCTAAGCCCGCGATCACGAGCGGCTCACCACCACTGCGGCGGACAACGATGTGGCGATTCCACAACGTCGCGATGCCCGCGTTTTCCAGTTCGGTCTGAACCGTGGTGCGATCGTACCAGACATCGTGATTGCCGATGACGCTGACAACGCCGTAGCGTGCACGGATTGCGGCGAACGTGGCGATGCCGCCCGTGATCTCTTGGTTTTCGGCCGGCGAACGTTCGGAGGGAGGTTCGTGACCGTTCACGTAATCGCCCAACAGAACGACAAGCTCTGGCCGCAGCGCGTTGATCCGCTGGACGATGCGGCCCATGCGCGCGGCATCCACATGGGGGCCACCGACATGCGTATCGCCTAGCGCAGCGATGGTCAGCGGCCGCCCATGCCAATCCTCGCTCACGATCTCAACGTGGCGCACCACCAGCTGGTTCGGTTCAACGAACCAGGCATAGACATTGAGCCAGTAGCCAATTTCCACGACGGCTATCGCCGTGAACAACATCCAGCGCGTTCGCGGCTTCAGCTTGTCCCAGTGCCGGAAGAGCCACACGCATGCGAGGAGCACGAGCGGTAGCCCCACCACCGCGCCGATGGTGGCGGGCAGCAATTGCGGGTGAAAGAAATCTGGCATTGGCGCTGAGCTTAGCGCCGAAAGCGTTTAGCGCGCCATCGCCGCTTTGATGGTTTCCAGACGCGCGAGCGTGCGTTGCGCGGCATCCTTCTTCGCGTCGGTGTTCGCGTCGCGCACGTCTTCCTGCGCGTTCTTAAGATCCTGCTCAAGTTCGGCCGGCACGATATCAGCCAAGTCCACCGCCTCTTCCGCAAGCACCGTGAGGCCTTCGGGAGTCACGTCGGCGAAGCCGCCATTCACGAAGATGCGGCGCTCGGCGCCGTCATTGATGACGCGCAGCGCGCCAGGCTTAACCACCGCCATCACAGGCGCATGGTTCGGCGAGACGCCGAACTCGCCTTCGGCGCCCGGCACCACGACGTGATCGACGTCGCCGTTGAACAATTCGCGCTCAGGCGAGACCAAAGCGAAGCTCAGTTTGTCAGTCATCTTAGTTCTGTCTCGCCATCGCGGTGACGCGGATCATGAATTTGGGATTTTGGACGCGTCCATTTGGATAGATCGCATCAACGATCGCCAAATGATTGCCGGGAAGTTTGATGTCGTAAGTGCGGATACGCATGTTCTGCTCGGTCGCGTGCGCTTCGTCCTTCGACTTCTTCGCGTCCGGGTAGTGCTTCTTCACCAACGAGTCGAGCGCGGTGATGCCTTTGTCGTAATCGCCACCGCCGAACCAGATGGTGGTGTAGGCGCCGTCGCTTTGCAGCAGGACGCCACCCTGATCGAGCTCGTAATAGAGGGTCGGGCCGATATCGAGCATGCCGAGATCGATCTTGTCGTTCGGCGTAAGTTGGCGTGGCGTGAGGCCGAGTTGACCCCGCGCGGTGCCGCCGATCGCAGAAACCGCGCCTTCGATGGCAAGCCGTGCTGCGACTTCGCTATGCTTCATCTTCGCCATTGCCTACCTCACTTGCGCGCAAGGGCGCTGATGTGGGCGCGGAAACGCAGCTGTTCGGCCCCGCGCTCGGCGTAATCAATCGCGACCACTGCAAGCCGCTTATTGCCGAGATCAACTTCGAACATACGGCGGCGCTGCTTCGGCGCTTCAAGCGCCTCATCGCTCATTTGCCGGACGCGGTAGTTCTTCTTCGCCATGTCTTCGAAAGCGCCAAGCGCGCGATCGAAATCACCGCCGACAAACCAGACCATGGCAACCGGACCGTCGAGGTCGAGGAAGACGCCGTCCGTGCCAACACGATAGAGCATCGTCTGGCCGGATTTTTTCAGACCGACCATAGCGCGATTGAGGTCGTCAACCGGCTCGCCCTTGAACGGCATTTCACGGCGGGCATTGCCGGCGATGTGCGCCAAGGCGCCGTCAATCAACATGACGGCGACTTGAGAGTGCGTCAGGCCGGCCGCGCTCATCAGGCTGCCTCGGCCGCGAGACGCTGCGCTTTGGCGATGGCTTCGTCGATCGAACCGACCATGTAGAACGCCGGTTCCGGCAGGTGGTCGTACTCGCCGTTCACGAGGCCCTTGAAGCCGCGCACCGTGTCCTTGAGGTCGACGAGCTTACCCGGCGAACCGGTGAATGCTTCGGCGACGTGGAACGGCTGCGACAGGAAGCGCTCAATCTTACGGGCGCGTGCGACCGTAAGTTTGTCGTCTTCGCTGAGTTCGTCCATGCCGAGAATGGCGATGATGTCTTGCAGCGACTTGTACTTCTGCAGCGTCTCTGGACCTGACGCGCCACTTGGTAGTGCTCTTCACCGACGACGTTCGGATCCAAGATACGCGAGGTGGAGTCGAGCGGGTCGACCGCCGGATAGATGCCCTTCGCGGCGATGTCGCGCGAGAGAACGGTGGTGGCGTCCAAGTGCGCAAACGACGTGGCTGGCGCCGGGTCGGTCAAGTCGTCGGCCGGAACGTAAATGGCTTGCACCGAGGTGATCGAGCCCTTGGTCGTCGAGGTGATGCGCTCTTGCATGGCTCCATCTCGGTCGCCAGTGTCGGCTGATAGCCGACCGCCGAAGGAATTCGGCCGAGCAGCGCCGACACTTCCGAGCCGGCTTGCGTGAAGCGGAACACGTTGTCGACGAAGAAGAGAATGTCCTTACCTTGATCGCGGAAGTGCTCGGCGATCGTCAGACCCGTCAGCGCGACGCGGGCGCGAGCGCCCGGCGGTTCGTTCATCTGGCCGAACACGAGCGCGCAACGCGAGCCTTGGCCGCCGCCCTTCACGTTGACGTTCGACTCGATCATTTCGTGATAGAGGTCGTTGCCTTCGCGCGTGCGCTCGCCGACACCGGCGAACACTGAATAGCCGCCGTAGGCCTTCGCGATGTTGTTGATCAGCTCTTGAATGAGCACCGTCTTGCCGACGCCCGCGCCACCGAAGAGGCCGATCTTGCCACCCTTCGCATACGGGCAGAGCAGATCGACGACCTTAATGCCGGTGACGAGAATTTCCGGGACCGGCTTTTGATCGACAAACGCCGGAGCCGGTTGGTGGATGGCGCGCTTCGCCGTCGTCTTCACCGGGCCAGCTTCATCAACCGGATCTCCGATGACGTTGAGAATGCGGCCCAGCGTTTCTTCGCCAACCGGCACCGAGATCGGGCCGCCGGTGTCGGTCACTTCTTGACCGCGCACGAGGCCATCCGTCGCGTCCATCGCGATGGTGCGAACGCTCGACTCACCGAGGTGCGTCGCGACTTCGAGCACGAGGCGGCGCCCGCCGTTCGTGGTTTCAAGCGCGTTGTAAATGTCCGGCAGCGCGCCATCGAATTCGACGTCAACAACGGCGCCGATCACCTGCGCCACGCGGCCTTTTCCTTGCTGTGCCATCTCTTCTCTTCCTCGGTCAGTTCATTTGACGGCAGCTGAGGCCGTGTCTGGATGCGCGAACGCGATGTTCGCCGATAGTCTCAATTCGGTAGGCGCGCTCGCCCACCTGTTCGTTGCGATAGATCACTTGAGCGGGCGCACGCACTTTGCACTGCGAGCGACCCAGCAGGTTGAACACGTCAAACGCCACGCAATCGGGGGCGTCGGCATAAACTTCAACGCGCCATGGATCGAGTTGGCCGTCGACCTCCTTGCTGAACGCGGGCATCTCGCCTTCGCTCAACACCGCTTCTTCCTGTTCGACGCAGGACGAGTCAGGGGCGCCTGCCTCGTACCCGCGTTCGAGCAGACGAAACGGGAAGAACGGAATGACGCGCGCCGCCACAACGCCGGCTCCCGCGACCACGACGGGCGCAGCTGCCAATGCGATGATGCCAGCGCGCTTCAACATCAGCCTTCCACCGCCATTTCGACGGGGATGTTATTCCGCGTCGCCTTTGAGTACGGGCAAACCTGGTGCGCCGCGTCGAGCAATTCCTGCACCTGTGCGCGGTCCATGCCCGGCACCGCCAACGTGATCTTAGCTGAGAGGCCAAGGCCGCCATCGGACCGGCCGATGCCGACTTCGCAAGACACGATTGCCTTGGCAGCGTCGATTTTCTTCTGACCAGCGACGAACGCGACCGCTGAGTTGAAGCAGTTGGCCCAACCGAGTGCGAAGAGTTGCTCTGGGTTCGAGCCTTCACCAGAGCCGCCGAGGCCCTTCGAGTGCTCCATATGAAAATAGAGGCCGCCCTCGGCGAGCGCGACTTTGCCGCCGGCGCGGCCGCCCTGGGAAATCGCCTTGGTGGTGTAGAGCGTGTCAGACATCGATCACTCCATCACGACACGGCAGCGGGCTTCGCCTGCTTCGCCGTACAGCATGTAAGTGGTGCGGCCAGGAATGCGATAATGCGTGACGGCGTCGTCTGTTCGCATCTCGACCACTAGGTCGTTGCGCTGCACGCAACGGCGATCCGGCGAGTTCAGACCCACCACGCGCTGCCAGCAACGTTCCCGCATTTGCCCCGCCGCTTGCGCCCGATACCCCCCGCCGGTGAGGTCAATGCGCCGCCACGAAGCGTTCTCACGCGCCTCGAACGCAGCCGCGTCGATCTGCACGCACTCACCCACCTCGCCGGTTTGGTTCGGCAGGTCGGTGCAGGCGCCAAGCGCCAGAGAAGCGGCAACGGAGGCCATGACGAATCTCAAAGCGCCTCCGCACCGGAGATGATTTCGATCAACTCCTTGGTGATGTTGGCTTGGCGCTGACGGTTGTAGCGGATCGACAGCTTGCGGATGAGATCGCCGGCGTTGCGCGTCGCGTTGTCCATGGCGCTCATTTGCGCGCCATAGAAGCCTGCTTGGTTCTCAAGCAGCGCCTGCAACAGCTGGCCGTTCAAATATTGCGGCAGCAGCGCTTCCAGAATTTCTTCTTCGCTCGGTTCGTACTCATAGACTGCGCCCTTTAGATCGGGCGGGGTGACGCCTTCGGGCGCGCGCGCCGGAATGAGCTGCAGCGCCGTCGGCACTTGGCTGATCACCGACTTGAACTGCGAGAAGTACAGCGTCGCGACATCGAACTCGCCAGCGTGGAAAAGTTCGAGCATGGCTTCGCTGACCGCATGCGCGGCGTCGGCGCCGATGTTCCGGTAACCTGAGAGATCGACGTATTTCACGATCTTATCGGCATAGAGGCGGCGAAGCTGGTCGCGCCCCTTCTTGCCGACCGCCATGATCTTCACGGTCTTGCCGGCCGCCTGCAGCTCCGCGATTTTTTCGCGAGCAGCCCGGACGATCTGGGTGTTGAAGCCACCGCACAGGCCGCGCTCGCTCGTCATCACAACAAGCAAATGCACCTGGTCCTTACCGGTGCCGCGCAGCAAGAGCGGCGCGCTCTCGCCGGAGACAGCCGCCGCAAGGTTAGCGATCACACGCGCCATGCGCGACGCGTAGGGCCGCGCCGCTTCGGCCTGGCTTTGCGCCCGCTTCAGCTTCGCGGCCGCCACCATCTGCATCGCCTTGGTGATCTTCTGCGTGGATTTCACGCTGGCGATGCGATTGCGGAATTCCTTAAGGCTGGGCATTGGTCACCGTTGTATCTTGTGCTGGCGTCTGCGCGCCTTCAGGCGTGCAGGCCTGCAATCCTTCTTGCACCGCCGCGCCCGCTCTGATTCGGCGGCCCAACTCATTAGCTTGTTGGCGCTGCGCTCGATTTAGCCTGCTCGCGTCAAGCATACCGACAGAGACGTTGGGCGCTGCTTGGACGGCGTGTTCAATTACACACTGCCGGTCGACGCCCTCGGGGATACCGATGTTATCGGCAGCCGTCTCAATCTCTTCACGCGACACTTGCTGAGCCTGCGGCAACGACTGCGCGCGCGCGTCCGTTGCGACCGCATCAAGTGCGACCACAACTAACGTCGCGATCAGCGCAACCGCCAACCGGGCACGGAGAGGTGCGGGTTTGATCACGCGAACGTCGCGGTGAACTCTTCGAGGGCGGCTTTGATCTTGTCCTCGATGCCGTCCTTGCCGATGTCCTTCTTGTCGACGATCGCCTTCAAGAGATCGGCCTTCTTGGCGCGCAGCCAAGCAACGAGCTCACGCTCGTAGCGGCCAACGTTGGCGACATCGATCTTATCGAGATAGCCGCGCGTACCAGCGTAGATCAGGACGATCTGCTCTTCGACGGGCACCGGCGAGAATTGCGGTTGCTTCAGCAATTCCGTCAGGCGCGCACCGCGGTTCAGCAAACGCTGAGTCGCGGCGTCGAGGTCGGAGCCGAACTTCGCGAAGGCGGCCATTTCACGGTATTGCGCGAGTTCGCCCTTCAGCGGGCCAGCGACTTGCTTCATCGCCTTGATCTGAGCGTTGCCGCCGA
Organism: Hyphomonadaceae bacterium; assembly: GCA_041398305.1. GTDB lineage: Bacteria > Pseudomonadota > Alphaproteobacteria > Caulobacterales > Aquidulcibacteraceae > Vitreimonas. Next base: position 146,489 of record JAWKUZ010000005.1, on the reverse strand, counting down.
CGCGCGACACCGAAACGCCGACGTTCAGCGCCGGACGGATGCCTTGGAAGAACAAGTCGGTTTCCAAGAAGATCTGGCCGTCGGTGATCGAGATCACGTTGGTCGGAATGTAGGCCGACACGTCGTTGGCTTGGGTTTCGATGATCGGCAGCGCCGTTAGCGAACCCTGACTTGCTGTCTTCGTTCAGCTTCGCCGCGCGCTCGAGCAAACGTGGTGCAGATAGAAAACGTCGCCCGGATAAGCTTCGCGGCCCGGCGGGCGGCGCAGCAGCAGCGACGCATTTGGCGGTAGGCGACGGCCTGCTTCGACAAGTCATCGTAAATGATGAGCGCGTGCATGCCGTTATCGCGGAAGTACTCGCCCATGGCGCAACCCGACATCGGCGCGAGATATTGCAGCAGCGCGGATCAAGCGTGGCGGCGACGATGATCGAGTAACCAAGCGCGCCCTTGTCTTCGAGCGTCTTGACGAGTTGCGCGACGGTCGAGCGCTTTTGGCCAACGACGACATACACGCAGTAAAGCCTCGCTCTCCGGCGCGTTCTTGTCGTGCGCTTCGCGCTGATGCAAAGCATGGTGAGCGCGACCGCCGTTTTGCCAGTTTGGCGGTCGCCGATGATCAGTTCGCGCTGGCCGCGGCCGATCGGGATCAGCGCGTCGATCGCCTTAATGCCCGTCTGCATCGGCTCGTGCACCGACTTACGCGGAATGATGCCCGGGCGCCTTCACGTCGACGGTGGCGCGCTTCTCTCGGCCTTGATCGGGCCCTTGCCGTCGATCGGGTTGCCGAGCGCGTCATCACGCGGCCAGCCAGCGCCTTGCCGACCGGAACGTCGACGATCTCGCCGAGGCGCTTAACCGTGTCGCCTTCCTTCAGGCCGCGGTCTTCGCCGAAGATAACGACACCGACGTTGTCGCGTTCGAGTTGAGGGCCATGCCCTTCACGCCCGCCCGGGAACTCGACCATTTCGCCGGCCTGCACGTTCACCGAGGCCATAGACGCGGGCAATACCGTCGCCGACGGACAAGATGCGGCCGATCTCGGAGACCTTCGCTTCAGAGGCGAAGCCCTTGATCTGCTCTTTGAGGATTGCGGAAATTTCTGCGGCGCGGACGTCCATTACGTACTCCTCAGGCGGATTTCAGGGCGAGACGCAGAGCGTCCAGCTTGGCTTTGACGGAAGCGTCGAATTGGCGAGAGCCGACGCGGGCGACAAACCCACCGATCAAGCCCTCATCGACGCTGATTTCTGCTTCGACCTTGGCGCCGAGCTTTTCGCCCAGAGCCGCGACCACGGCGTTCTTCTCTTGCTCACCCGGCTGGCGGGCGAAGATGACCTCGACTTGGCGGGCGCCACGGTCGCGAGCCACGAGGGCGCGGTAGGCGGAACCGATGGCCGGCAGTTCGGCTGCGCGGCGGTTCGAAGCCACGGCGCCAATGGTTTTGCGGCCGAGATCGGAAATTCCGAGCTTTGCAGCGACGGCGACCAGCGCCTGGGATTTTTCCACAGGCTCAATCAGGGGCGAACGCGCTACATCGCGCAGCTCCGCGCTTTCCTTCCAGGCGGCCGCGAACTTCGCAAAGTCCTGCTCTACCACCTCTAACTGCTTGGCTTCCTTAGCTAAATCGAACACCGCCCGCGCGTAACGGTCGGCCGCCTCGGAAACTTCGCCATCAAATCTATCAGCCACGCCTGTCTCGCTGCTCTCGCGGCTGACGATCCACCGGACCGCCCGCTGCTGGATGACGCCGCTTGGGGAAAACCCAAACGCCAACCGAGCCGCTGCGCCGCAGCGCGCGGACCCCCTGACGCGCGCGCGAAGTAACACGGTGCGTTCCGGCTTGACAACCGGGCGTAAGGGCGGCGGATCAGCGACAAAAGCGCCTGAATAGGCGGGGGGAAACAGAGCCATGACCGACGCTTCAGCGCCAGCGCAGACCAGCCATGACGTATCGCCCGAAAAGATGCGCCAAGTGGTGGCCGCATCCGCCGCCGGGACGGTGTTCGAGTGGTACGATTTCTTCGTCTACGGCGCACTTGCCTCGGTGATCTCACCAATCTTTTTCGCGGGCCTGCCGGACGCGCAGGCGTTCGTGTTCACACTGCTCACCTTCGCCGTTGGTTTTGTGGTGCGCCCACTTGGTGCGCTGGTGTTCGGCAAGATCGGTGACTCAAGCGGCCGCAAGGGCGCGTTCCTTATCACCATCACCATTATGGGCGTCGCTACTTTCGCCGTCGGCTTGCTGCCGACTGCTGAGCAAGTCGGCATCTGGGCGCCGATCCTGTTGGTGACGTGCCGCGTGCTGCAGGGCTTTGCGCTCGGTGGCGAATATGGCGGCGCAGCGATTTATGTCGCGGAACACGCCGACCCCAAGAAGCGCGGCCTGTCGACCGGCTGGATTCAAACCTCGGCCGCTTTCGGTCTAGTCGGTGCGCTCGGCGTTGTCGCGATCACGCGCGCGGTGCTGGGCGAAGAGGCGCTACGCGAATGGGGCTGGCGCGTCCCCTTTCTGCTTTCGATCTGCTTGCTGGCGATTTCGGTGTGGATCCGTCTGCAGCTTGAGGAGAGCCCAGCGTTCAAGAAGCTCAAGGATGAGGGCAAAGTCTCGAAGGCCGCCTACGCCGAGAGCTTCTTTGAGTGGCGCAATCTGAAGATCGTGCTGCTGGCATTTTTCACCGTGTGCATGGCGCAAGGCGTCGTCTGGTACACAGGCTCGTTCTACACGCAGTTCTTTCTCGAACGGACGCTGAAGATCGACTCACTCACCGTGAATTTGTTGATGATTGCAGCCGTGGCTCTATCGGCGCCGCTCTACATTTTCTTTGCCTGGCTCTCTGATCGCGTTGGCCGCAAGCCGGTGATGCTGTTCGGCATTGTGCTAATGCTGGCGCTCTACTTCCCCGGTTATCACTTCATCACGCAGCAAGGTAACCCGGCGCTGGCGCAGGCGTCGGAGAACGTGCCCGTCACCGTAATTGCCGACCCGGACGACTGCACGTTCCAACTCGATCTTACCGGCGGCGCGCGTCAATTTTCGACCTCGTGCGACATCGCCAAGGGTGCACTTACCAGCGCCGGCGTGAGCTACACGACCGAAGCCGGACCTGCAGGCGCGCTGGCGCGCATTCGCATCGGCAATGCCGAAGTCGAAAGCGTGAGCGCCATCGGCCAATCCAACTCCGAAATCCGCGCCACACGCGCCGCGTTCGAGCGCGACGTGCTGCGCCCCGCGCTCAACGCAGCCGGCTACCCAGAGCAGGCGCCCGGCGCCATGCAGAACTGGAGCTTGGGCGAGATCGCACGCGTCTTCAGTGAGAAGTTCGGCGTCTATCTTATGATGGCGCTGTTCGTGATCGCCGCCACGGCGCTCTACGGGCCGCAGGCGGCGGCGCTCGTCGAACTCTTTCCCACGCGCATTCGCTACACCGCGCTTTCGGTGCCTTATCATATCGGCGTCGGCTGGTTGGGCGGCCTGCTTCCCGCCATCGTCTTCGCAATCAACACAGCGACGGGATCAATCTATGCGGGACTATGGTTCCCAACGATCGTCACGGCGGCTGCGGCGATCATCACCTTCTTCTTCCTGCCGGAAACGAAGGATCGCGACATCCACGCGTGATCCGGCACGCGTAAACCATTCGGCAAGATGGTTTTCACGCATTCACCAGCTTTCTGAACGAGAGCTTAAACCTGCTCGTGCATAGTCATATTCATGACGGCGATCCCCCACGCCGCCTTGGCCCTCACCAGCGCCCTTGATCGCTTCGGGCACGCCAGTGCGCGTGTGCTTGAAGCGGTCACTGGCGGTGATGACGCCGCCATGGCCCAGGGCCTTGTCGAGATGACAGAGGCCAAGACGCAAGCGAGGGCTGGCGTCGCGCTGATCCGCTTTGCCGATGAAATGTATGACGCCTTGCTCTCTATCGGCCAGGAGCGTCAGCGGCGATAGGTCGAGTTTGCGGCTACCAGCACCGCACGCTGCAGAGCGCTGAACAAAGTTTTTGACGCGGATTCGTAGCGCGGCTTCATCGCAGCATCCGGGACGATATCGTTCCAGCTGCCCATGGCGCCAAACACCCACGCGCGACCGGCAGCCTTGAATAGACGCTCGGCCTCCGGCTTGATCTGCGTAAACTTCAGGAGCTCGAGCGGATAAGGCAGATCCTTGCCCTCGAGCGCGCCGCGCGCGGCCACGAAAATATCAGCAAACTGCGCACCTGGCAGTGCGCGCGCCACCGGCTCTATATTCAGCAAGGCGTCCCGCAGCTCGACAGACGCGCCCTTTATATCAGTGTCGGTGGTCTCAGCCGATTCAGCTTCACCAATTAGAACGTAGGCGCTCAGCCATATCTTTCTGTCCGGCGCATTCTTATCGCCGATACGGTCGAAGCCCTCCCAGAGTTCCGAGTGGTCCGGATAGACCGCCTCGATCAACCAACGCGGGCCGCCGCCGACCATCCCGACAAGTAAACGGTCGTCGATGTGGCCGAACTTTTGGTTCTGTTGCATCGGCGCGTTGTGCAGCCGAAGACCCAGGCACTTCCGTTTCTTCAGCTTTGCGATCCAATCGGCGGGACCGTGAGCCACGCCCTTGAGCGCACCGGCATCGCTTGGCGTCAAGAAATCGAGCGAGGCCGTGTACTGGAACAACGGATCCGCCGGGTAAAACCCAGCAATATCACGGCCGGCGAGAGCGGCATTGCCGACCGCGACCATCGCAAAAGCTCTCAGGATCGGGACTTGCACGATCTAATCCTTGAAATAGTCCCGCATGAGCTCGCTCGCCCATGCAGGCTGCCGCGTCGCACCGATCGGCGCGAACTCATCCATCCACGGCTTCACGTCTAGCACCGGCGTGCCGTCGATGGCATCCAAGCCGCGCACAGTGAGCACGCGTCCATCAACTTTCACGATCGCCGCACGCGTCAAGCCAATCCGGTTCGGCCGCGCCTTGCCGCGCTGCGCGAAAATACCCACAAGCGGCCAGTCCATGCGCTCACGCGGATGCCGCGCGCCGGTTTCGACCTTCGATGGATCCACTTGGTGCATCAGGAACAACACCTCGACATGGCTGAAGTCGCCCAGGCCATAAAACGCGGATTCGTCGAGCGCAGCGTCCAGCACAATCTCGGCCTCTACCGCCCCCCAGAAATCGTCGCGCAAATCCTTCCGTGGCGAACGGACGGTGGCGATGGGCGCGGCTTCGTACATTGTTCGCGTCTCCATGCTCAATGCTTACCGGCTGCCGCTTCCGTCTTCGAGCGCGTGCGAATGTTCAGAAGCTCGACGACCAACGAGAATGCGATGGCGAAGTAGAGATAGCCGCGCGGAATGTGGAAGCCCAAGCCATCGGCCACGAGTGCTACGCCGACCAGCAAGATGAACGCCAAAGCCAGCATCTTCATCGTCGGATGCTTTTCTATGTAGTTCGCAAGCGGCTCGGCTGCGACCGCCATAACCACGGTCGAGATCACGACTGCGAGAATCATCACCACGAGCAAGTCTGTCATGCCAACCGCCGTGATCACGCTATCGAGTGAGAAGACAATGTTGATGACGGCGAGCTGCACCAACACATCGGTAAACTTGCTCTTCGCTTCCGCCTCTTCGTGGTGTGAGCCCTGGACCGCAGAGTGAATCTCCTGCGTCCCCTTCACGAGCAAGAACAAGCCGCCGCCGAACAGGATGAGATCCTTGATCGTGAAAGCGATGAACTCCTCGGTGTGGTCTGTCATACCGAGCATCGCCGGCCATGACTCCGGGAGAAGGAACAGCGGGTGTTCGTCGAGCTGGATGATCCAGAATATGCCTGACAGCATGATGATGCGCAGCACCATCGCGCCCCAGACACCGAAGCGGCGCGCATCTGTCTGCTGTTTGCCCTTCAGCTTGCCGATGGCGATCGAGACGAACAACAGATTGTCGATCCCGAGCACGATTTCTAGAAAGGTCAGCGCCGTCAGGCTGAGCCAAAAGGCAGGCGTGGCCAGAATTTCCATGTACCCAAATCTCCGCCTTCCCTAACGCCTGAGCAGGACCGCTACGTCAAGGACGTGCGTGCGCGAGCGGGACGTGCTTTAAGGGGCCAATCTTTCGGAGAAGCAATATGCGGCGATCATTCCTGGTGCTTGGTTTCGTTGTGGCCGCCTGCGTATCGCAACCGGCTGAAGTTACGAGATCGACTTTGGCGTCGGCAGACGCCGCAACATCCCTCGCGGTGGGTGAACTGATTACTGTGGAGCAAACCTCCTACGAAGGAGGCGATGGTCAGGACCCGGTGATCAATCTGACGCTGCGCCACGCTGACGGGCGTTCCCTTGCCTTCCAGGCGGCCAATCACGCGCCGTATGACGTGTTCGTTCAGAGCGCCGGCGGCGCGTTGGCGCAGGTCATGGGCCTGCAGGGCGGCGACGAAGTCACCACGCTTTATTACTCGACCGAACGTGAGCGCTCGCAAGATGCCGGCGCGCCGTTCTTCTGCGGACCGCAGGGGCCAGCGGCGATCGGAAAGTACGAAGCGCCAGACGGCGTGACCCAGATCGTTGGTCTCCGCGAACGGATCCAGGTCGAACTGCGCCCGGACGGCCAAATGGAAGCCGTACCCTATTCCCCCGACGCTGTGTGCGCTCGCCTTCGCTTCCGCCGCGGCTGATCCCAAATGACCGTCTACGCTGTCGTTCAGCTCCGCATCCATGATCGCGAGCGCTACAATCGCTACATGGGCAATTTCGTTGCACGGTTCACAGAGGTGTTCGGCAAGTTTGGCGGCAAACTGCTCGCCGCCGATGACGAGCCGCGCGTGCTCGAAGGCGCATGGTGGGACCGCAACAAGATTGTCCTGATGGAATTTCCGGACGCCGCAGCTTTCACGGCTTGGGCGACATCGCCGGAATACAATGAAATCGCGGTCGACCGCATCGCCGGCGCCGAAGCGGTCGTGCTGCTGATCAAAGGCCTAGAACGTGCGTGACCTGACGCAGGGCTCGATCACAGCCCACCTGCTTGGCATGGCCGCCTTTATCGGCATCAGCCTCGTGTTTCAGACGATGTATTTCATCGTCGATCTCTATTTTGTTTCACGCCTCGGCAACGCGGCCATTGCAGGCGTAAGCGCCTCGGGCAACGTGTTCTTCCTGGCGTTGGCCGCAAGCCAGCTCATATCTATCGGCGTGATGGCGACCGTCGCGCAGGCGGTAGGCAAGAAGGATGAGGCCGAGGCCAACCTTTTCTCAGACCAAGCCATCTCAATGTCGCTGCTGTTCGCCGCGGTGTTCCTAGCGCTGGGCTACACGTTCGGCGGCGTGGGCGTCGATGCGTTGACAGCAGACGCCCAAAGCGCCGCGGCGGGACGCGCCTATCTTTACGCGTTCCTGCCGCAGCTTGGGCTGATGTTTCCCGTCTCGGCCATGACATCCGCGTTGCGCGGCGCCGGCGTCACTATGCCGACGATGGTGCTGCAAACCGCGACCATCGTCCTCAACGCCATTCTCGCGCCCGTACTGATTGCCGGTTGGGGCACGGGCGTTGCGCTCGGTGTCGCTGGCGCCGGTTGGGCCAGCAGCATTGCGGGTTTCATCGGCACGATCGCACTGGTCTTCATATTTCCGCGTGTACAATCTTATCTGCGGCTGCATCTCGATCGCCTGAAACCAAAGTTCAGCGCATGGCGGCGCCTCGTATTCATCGGCCTGCCGACATCGCTCGAATTTCTGATGATGTTCGTGATCTTCATCGTCATCTATTTCGTGATTCGCCATTTTGGCGCCGAGGCGCAAGCCGGCTTCGGTATTGGCGGCCGGATCATGCAATCAATATTCTTGCCCGCGATGGCCGTCGCTTTCGCGGCAGCGCCAATTGCGGGACAGAACTTCGGCGCCAAGCGCTATGACCGCGTACGCGAGACTTTCAAAGCCACCGCGCTGATTGGCTCGGGCATCATGCTTACGGCGAGCCTGCTATGCCACATCAATCCCGCGCTGCTGGCGCGACCGTTCACCAACGATCCAGCCGTGCTCGCGATCAGCAATGAATATCTGCAGATCGTGTCTTGGAATTTCGTTTTCAGCGGATTGGTGATGGCCGCGGGCAGTATGTTCCAGGGCATGGGCGACACGCGGCCATCACTCTTCGCCAGCGCGACCCGGATGGTGACCTTCGTCGTGCCGGTGCTGTACCTTTCGACGCAGCCCTACTTCGTGATCGAGCATGTGTGGCTATTGTCAGTCATGTCTGTGATCGCGCAGTGCGCCATTGTGGTGTGGCTATTGTTCGAGACATTCCGAAGAAAGCTCCCGAAGGCGCCCGCTGCTATTCCTGCGGCGGCAGATTGATGGATGCCTGCCCGAAGGCGTAGCGCCAGCCTTCGGGCGTACGCACGTAAGTGTCGCTGAACCACAAGCGGCGATCGAACTCTCCTTGCGGACCGGTCCCTTTGAGGCGCAGCAGAGCGGTGACGATCGCGGTATCCTCACCATAGAGGCGCACCGTTTGCGTGCCCTCCTCCTCGGCCTGGATCTCGTAGAGGTATTCCTGCTCTCGGGCTGAGCGAAGCAGGTCTTCGCGCGCGAACACGAGGCCACGCCCAATGACTAGAATCATGTCCGGATGAAGAATCCGCGCCATGCCTTCGGCATCATTGCGCTCTACAGCAGCCTGATACTCGGTATCGAGGGCTGCAATGATATCGCGATCTTGTTGCGGATCGGCCTGCGCGGCGCTGGACATAGCGAGAGCTCCTAGCGCCACGGCCACGCCGCGCGCTCTTGCAAGAAACGACATCTGGACAAGTGTCCCCTGAGGTGAATCGATGCCGTCGACACTGCAGCATTCGGCAACGCAGCGCTGGCCGTTTCCGGACTTCAAAGGCGCCTAAGGCGCGGGGCAGTTAGGCAACCGGCCGGCGCCATCCTCGGCACGAACATCGAGGATGTAAGTCGTATCGCATCGTTGGCGAGCACGGCTGCCTTCGCGCGAACAATTCTCGACGCGTAACATCTCCGGGCGATCGCTATCAGCGCCCAGTTGGAATCGCTCGACTTCGCCCACCATGGTCGGCTCGTGATAGGTGACGCCCGCGCCGATTGAATGCTGCAACGCTGCAATGACAGGATCTTGTTCGACCTGGCGCCACGTGGCGCCATCGACGCGTAGCGTAACCGTAAGCGGCGCATCGGCGTCGCCACACACTGCAATACCCGCCTGCCTTCCCTCGAACTCGATCCAGCCGCTGCGGCGGATCGCGCTTACGTTCTCGCGGTCCGGCGGCGCCAGGTGCCAGCGCACGCTTCTCGGCATCGCCACACGCAGCGCATCCCAGCTCCGATACGGCGCGTTCTCATGCACGGCGGCAATGACACTCGCCACCTCACTCTGAATCGTGGTCACCTCGTCAGCGCGAGCCGGGAGCGCGAGCAAGGTGAGCGCGGCGGCGATTTTGAGCGTGCGGGCGATCATTCGAAGACTATAGTCAGCCCATCATCGTGGAGCCAAGCATGCAGATCACCGGCCCTCTCTGCCGCGCGGCGCGCGCCTTGGTGCAATGGCCGCGCACGCAGTTGGCGAATGAATCCGGCGTCGCGAAATCCGATATCCGCGCATTCGAGACAGGCGATGTCGATCCGGGCAACGAAGCCAAGTCTGCATTGAAGCACGCACTCGAAGCTGCCGGCGCCGTGTTTCTAGATGAAGACGATCTCGGCGCCGGCGTCAGACTGCGCTTCACGGCGCGCGACGTGAAGCAGCTGCGCAGACTAGAGGGCGAAGGCGGCGCTGTCGGCGAGGACGACGTTTAGAACTTCGAATAACCGCCATCGATGAGGATCGAGTCGCCGTTATGGAAGCTCGATGCGTCGCTGGCGAGATAGACGGCTATGCCGCCGAACTCTTCCGGCTTGCCCCAACGCCGATACGGCACGCGCGAGATGACGTTCTTGTTGAACACATCGCTTTCCTGCGAGGCGCCGGTCATGCCGGTAGCGACCCAGCCCGGCAGCAGCGCGTTAGCGCGCACGCCGTAGCGCGCGAACTCGACCGCGATGCCGTTGGTGACCGAGATGATGGCGGCCTTTGTTGCGGTGTAGTCCTGATTGCGTGCGGCCCCGAAGAGCGCGCCGAGGCTGGCGACCGCCGCGATCGAGCCGCCGGCATCGCCCTGCTCCGCGCGCGCCTTCATGTGGCGGCAGGCTTCGCGCATGGTCCAGATCATGCCGTCGAGATTGATGGCCATGACACGGCGATAGTCCTCGCCGCCAATGTCGAGGAAGGATTTCCAGCGATTTGAGACGCCTGCGTTGGCGAAGCAGGAATCGACGCGGCCGAACTCCGCGAGCGTGGCGTTGAAGCCGGCGACGACGTTTTCTTCCGCCGACACGTCAACCATGCGCGCGTTCACCTTCGTGCCGTGCGCTTTCAGTTGCTCCAGCGCCCGCGCGTTCTTCTCCTCGTTCGTGCCCCAAATCTCGACGCTCGCGCCCGCCTGCGCCAACGCATCCGCCATGCCAAGCCCAATGCCGCCATTGCCGCCCGTGACAAGCGCAACGCGGCCAATGAGATCGAAGGGTTTGTAGGTCATGTCCAACTATGGACACGCGACTGCGTCACCACAAGTCGTGCGGCGATAACACCTACGCTACGCCCTACGATGAACGGAGTGCCCGTCCCCTCTTGGAATGATGGTGAAGCGATCAACGCCATCGCCCAAATCAACTATCGCTCCTTCGCGAACCACATCCAGCAGCAGCCGCGTTTCGAACGCTTCGCCGACCAACCAAGGCACTTCTAGACCCAATGACGGCCAAACTGCTGCAATCAGCGACTCTCCGGCGTACCGAAAGTCTTTGCGCGCCTCGTCGGTAGACCAATCTGCCGACACGACGCCGCAGACAGCGATGCGATCATCGGCTCGGCTTCGGCAAACGATTCCGCCGCTCATCCCGGGCTCGGCCGGGATTGTTGTCGTGAAACATGGCCAGCGATACTGACGGTGGCCATCGAGAAAAACCTCTGTGACATGGCCTGTGCGCGCGACCACTGCACGCCCGATCGCACCGACATCGCCCTTCCCAATCTTGCCGCCCTCAAACTCCAAACCAGAGCATGAGTAGAGAATAACTTGTTCCCCCACTTCGGGCATCGAGGTGTCGATAGCCAACGGGCTCAACCTGATTGTGTCGACATGATCTTGGGGGCGCACCAAGGTCACGGCGATGTCGAGTGATTGGGCGTAGAAGACGTGTTCCACGAGCATGAGGTCCGCGGAAGCGCCCCCCATCCACACTGCACGAATGGCTTCTGGATTCACCTTTGGCGAAGCCGGCGGCAAGAACTCAGGAAGCGCACTCGTCGCATGCCTGCGGTTCGGTGTTTGAACATGGACAACGCCGTCGGCGATCACATGCTTAGCGGTCAGCGCGATTGCATGTCCGCTTGGAGCACCGCCGACTATGAAACCCGTACCGACTATATCGCCGCGCCCTGCGGTCGGGAAAGCAATCCACGTGAGCAGGACAGAGCGCATTGCGTCCCGAAGCTCCTCGGCAATTGTCTCAATTTGCGCCCAACGCCAGTCGGACGGAAGCGACGGCAGCGGCATTGTGCTTGGTGCCTTCTTGCGAACTACAAGAACGAATACGGGTCCACGTCGATCTGTACGCGTACGGAGCTGTGCAGTTTCACGCGCGTCGACCACGCGGCGAGGAATGCGCTGACGTCGACGCCGCGATTGGCCCGGACGAGGAAGCGGTGGCGGTACATGCCCCGGATGACGCTGAGCGGCGCTGGCGCCGGACCCCAGAGATCGAGACCTTCGACGTGCGGCGCCTTCTCGCCGAGCGCTTTCGCGGCCTCAGCCGCGATGCGTTCGTTTGGCGCTGAGACGATGACGGCCGCCAAACGCCCATAAGGCGGCATGCCGGCGGCTTCGCGTTCGGCGACTTCGGCGGCGAAGAAGGCATCACGATCTTGCGCGGCGAGTGCTTGCATCACCGGTTCGTGCGGCGCGTAAGTTTGGATGAGCGCCCGGCCCGGCTTTTCGTGACGGCCGGCGCGGCCCGCGACCTGGCTGACAAGCTGGAACGTGCGCTCGCCGGCACGGAGATCGCCGCCCTTCAAGCCAAGGTCCGCGTCGACGACGCCGACGAACGTCAGGTTCGGGAAGTTGTGGCCTTTGGCGACGATCTGCGTGCCGATCAGAATATCGATCTCATTGTTTTCCATCCGCGCCACAAGATCGCGCACAGCTTCGCCGTTGGGCGTGGTGTCGGAGGAGAAGATTTCGATACGCGCGTTCGGGAAGCTCTCGCGCACCTCTTCTTCAATGCGCTCTACGCCTGGTCCGATCGAGGTGAAGGCGTCGACAGCTTTACACTCGGGGCATTCTTTTGGCTTTGGAATCGAGAAGCCGGTGAGGTGGCACACGAGGCGGCCGGAATAGCGGTGCTCAACAAGCCACGAATCGCTGTCGGGCGAGCGCATGCGATGCCCGCAGGCGCGGCAGAGCGTGAGCGGCGCGTAGCCGCGGCGGTTCATATAGAAGAGCGATTGCTCGCCGCGCGACAGCGCCTGCGCCGCGCCAGTGATCAGCTTCGGCGAAAGCCAACGGCCCTTTTCCGGCGGATCGAGCTTGAGATCGACCAACGAAACGTCCGGCAGTTCCGCCGCGCCGTGACGCGATGGCAGTTGCACGTGCGCGTAGCGTCCAGCTTGCGCGTTCACCAGCGTCTCAAGCGACGGCGTCGCACTCGCGAGCACCACCATGCAATCGCCGAGCTTGGCGCGGGCGACGGCCATGTCGCGCGCCTGATAGATGACGCCCTCCTCCTGCTTGTAGGAAGGATCGTGCTCTTCATCGATGACGATAAGGCGAAGGTTCGGATACGGCAAAAACAGCGCCGAGCGCGCGCCGACGATAAGCCGCGCGCGGCCAGCGGCGATTTCGCGCCAAGCGCGGCGGCGCGCTTTCTGCTGAATGGCCGAGTGCCATTCCACAGGCTTCACGCCGAAGCGCGCCTCGAAGCGGCTCATCGCGGCTTGCGTCAGCGCGATTTCAGGGAGCAGCACCAGCACCTGCGCGTTCGGCTCTTCCTTCAAAGCTTCCGCGGCAGCTTCGAGATAGACTTCGGTTTTACCCGATCCGGTAACGCCATCGAGCAACGCGACATGAAATTTTCGATCGCGCACTGAGGCGCAGAGTTCTTCCGCCGCCGCCAACTGGATGGCGGAGAGGTCTTTGCCGGAGCGCGTCAGATCCGGGTTCGGGAACGGCGGATCTTCACTGATCTCCAACTTCACCAGTGCGCCGCAATCGACCAAGCCCTTCACCACCGCTGACGATGTCTCGGCGCGGCGCGAGAGTTCGGCGGCGCTGACCTGCTCTTTCGCCGCTTCTTCCATCACACGCCGTCGCGCGTCGGTGAGCTTCGGCGGTTGTTCGCCGCTTGGCGCGAGAACGGTGTGCGTCGGCGGCGGGAAGAGCGCCTCGGGCGCGCGCACGACCATGCGCGAAAGATCGCCCGGCGGGCGCACGACATATTTGGCGGCCCACTCAACGAAGGCGCGGCTGATCTCGGGTACCGGCGTGCCGGGCAGCACTTCTTCGATCGCCTTCAGGTTGGCGGCGCCGGGATGGTCGCGCTCCACGCCCCAAACGACGCCGCGCACGAGCCGCGAGCCGATCGGCGCAATCACATGTTGGCCGGGTTGGATTTGCAGTGAAGACGGTGCGCGGTAATCGAACGGCTCAGGCAGTGGCAGCGGGAAGAGCACTGCAACCTTGTCTTGCGTGTCCGCCTGATATTCCGCGCCCTCCTCCGCCACGGAGAAAAGCGGGCCAAGCGGCGGCGTGCTGCGCGTGCGCTTGAGCGCTTCGAGGGCGCGGCGGCGGGCGGTGGAGCTCATTACCCCTGAATCTAGGGGTTCGAGGGATTCGGTGGAAGCGCCGGATGTTGCAGGGCTGTTACTGAACGGCTCTTTACTGTCCTTACTGACCGGTTCTTAGCCACGCGGCACGACCCTGAGCCGCCATGTTTGCGAAACTGCTCTCCCGGCTTGTGCCGCTGCCAGCCAGTGCGCACGACCATTTGTTCACGACGTTCGCGCCCGAGGGCGCGCCGCCGTCGCTCTTGAACTCGATCTATCACCAGTATCGCGCCGCGATGCCGGACGAGGTCGTGCCGCCGCAGCATGTCTATTTCCGTACCTTGGTGGATCGCATCATCGGCGCGAATTGGCGCCGGCTTGATGGCATTGAGCTGCGGCGCGTCAGTTCAGCCTACGTCACGTGCTTCGAGCGCTCGGAGGCGTTTGAGTTTCAGCTCGCCCTGTGGCGCGTCGACCCGGACTTCCGGCGGGTGCTAACCGAGACGCGTGAGCGACTCATCGCCGACCTCATCCCTTTGGCGGCGGCGGAGAGCGCGCGGCGAGCGCACTTCTCGCGCTGGAAGGAGTGCCTCGCCGCGCCGCTCGACATCGAAGCCGAGAGCCTGCTCGGCCTGATCCGTCAGATGGCCCCGGACGACTGGCACGAGATCGCACTGCATTGGGATTGGAACGCGGGTACGTCCGAATTGGAATGGATCACCGCGCAGCGCACATGCGACCGGGCGACGGCCGTCTTCACGCTGTGCTCCGGCGCACCGGGTGAAGCCGCCACCAGGCGTGAGAGCCAGGGCGACGAAGGCCGCGGCGGCTTCATGCGGAACTTGGCGGCGCGACTCGAGGGCGGCTTCTACATGAATGCCGATTTGGGCCTGGACCTGCCGATGCGTCAGCGGCTTGCGTTCGAAGCGGAGCTGGAAACCGCACGCGCGACGGGCGAGAGCCCGTGGCAATTGCCGAACGATCTCGTGACGCATGAGGGCAAGCGCAAGCACCGGCCCAAGTACGCCGTGAGCCATGGGCGGGCTCACTATCAATACGAGTACTGGCTCGAACACGTCGCGTCGCCGAAGCGTTAAGCGGACCTTAGCAGCGCACGCGGCAGCATCGCGCGCATGACGGCTGCTTCCGCCCTCCTCTCGCTATGGACCGCGCATCTGCGCGAAGAGCGCCGCTCTTCAGACAATTCCGTTCAAGCGTATGAGCGCGACGTTGCGGCGTTTCTGGGTTTTCTAAGCGGCCACCTAGGCGGCGAACCCAGCGCGAGCGACCTCGCGGAGCTCGAGCCGCGTGATCTGCGAGCTTACCTCGCACATCGCCGGCAAGGCCCGGACGCACTTGGCGATCGCTCAATTTCGCGGGCTTTGGCGGCGATCCGCAGCTTCTATCGCTATCTCGAACGCAGGCACGGCGTGAAGAACGCGCGGCTTTCACTTGTGCGCGGACCGAAACTGAAACGCTCGCTGCCGCGTCCTGTTTCGGAAGGCGCGGCAGTCAAGCTAATCGCCGAAGCGACGACCTCCAGCCCAGATGAGTGGCAAGGCGCACGCGACGCGGCATTGCTGACCTTGCTCTATGCGGCTGGCCTTCGGATCAGCGAAGCGTTGGCCTTGACCGGCGCCGACCTGCCATTGCCTGAGGTGCTGCGTGTTCGCGGCAAGGGCGGCAAGGAGCGCGTCGTGCCTCTCCTTTCGCAGGCGCGAGAGGCGGTCGCGCGCTATGTCGATATGTGCCCCTACACGATCGATGAGGACGCGCCTCTCTTCCGTGCGGCGCGCGGCGGAGCCTTCTCGCCGCGCATGGCTCAAGCTCTGATGGAGCGTTTGCGCATAGCATTGGGCTTGCCTTCGAGCGCAACGCCGCACGCTTTGCGGCATGCGTTCGCAACACATTTGCTAGGCAACGGCGCCGACTTGCGCGCCATCCAAGACCTGCTCGGACACGAATCTCTGTCGACGACTCAGAGCTACACGAGCGTCGAAGCGCAAAAAATTTTGCAGGCCTATCGGCGCGCGCACCCGCGTTCGTGATCGTTTTCGCGCGCGCGCACTCCGCTGCGCACCTTGAAAAATAAGGCGCGCAGAGAAATCGCATCGCGCTTTCAGTAGAGAAAATCGAACGCGCAGAAAAAATTGCGCGACGACTTGCGGAAACCACTTGCAAACCAAATTCAGTCAAAAAAATTCTCGGAGAGTCAAACAACTCCCGTCCAACCACGACCAAACAAACCAAATGAGGAAATGACAATGGCTAAGAAAGTTAAGAAGGCCGCTGCCAAGAAGCCGGCGAAGAAGGTTGCGAAGAAGTCGGTCCGCAAGACCATGAAGCGCAAGACCGCCAAGAAGACCGCCAAGAAGCCGGCGAAGAAGGCCGCCAAGAAGACGGTCCGCAAGGCTGCCAAGAAGCCGGTTCGCAAGGCTGCGAAGCGCAAGACGAAGAAGGTGGTTGCTCCGCCGGCCGCCATGTAAAGTCCGAAAAGGGGGACGCGAAAGCGTCCCCCTTTTTCTTGTCTATCACGAACTCAAGGATCTTGATGCGCTCTCCGGTCATTCGCTGCCCTCGCTCCCGCTACGAACACCGTCGACTGTCGCGCTATCAGTTCAAACGACCGATCCTTTCGCGCTAAGCGCCCCTCCTCTCTCTTCCGCCGCACGCCAACGACCTTGACGTTAGTGCTTTGCTCATCTACTTTGTGTTTCAAAGTTGATGTTGGAGATGTCGATGACGCGCGATGAAATGATCGCGGATATCGCTTACGCGCGGACGCTGGCTGAAGAAGGCCGGCACGCGCCATTGCTTGGCGGCTCCTACCTCTTGTTCTGGGGAAGTGTGAACGCGATCGCTTTCGGAGCGCAGTTCGCGATCATAGAGGGCGCACTGCCGGCGGCGGGAGGCATGGCCTATGCCGTGCTTTGGGTGAGCTACGGCATCGTTGCGGCCGTCGGTATGACGCTTCTCCGCATGCGCACACGCGACAAGCCTGGCCTCACCGCAATTGGCACACGAGCTGAACGGGCGCTCTGGAGCGGGGCCGGGACGGCGCTGATTGCCGTGGTCATCGGCTCGATCGTCCGGATGATCATGACTAGCGACCCCGACGCGCCGAACGCCATCCTTGGCGCGACGTTTGCGCTCTACGGCGCGGCCCTGTTCGGCACTGCTTCAATGTCAGGCGAGACTTGGTTGCGTCGCTTCGGCTGGCTCTCCGTTGCTGTGGCGCTGAGTTGCTGCATGTTCGCGAATCAGAGCTGGGTTTATGTGATTGCGGCCATCGGGAGCCTGCTGGCTCTGGCCTGGCCTGGGATTATCCTGTTGAAGCGCGAGCCATCGGCGATCGTGTGAGCACTTTCGACCATACCGAGATCGACGACGTGATCCACGGCCGCTTGCGGCTGGGGATCATGGCGTATCTCTCCACCGTGTCCCCTGCTCCATTCGTGGAGCTGAAGGCGAAGGTCAACGCCACCGACGGCAACCTCTCGACGCACCTCTCGAAGCTAGAGGAGGCTGAGTACGTGCGGATCGAGAAGACCTTCTCGGGCAAGAAGCCGCTCACCCTCGTGCATCTCACGAAACAAGGGCGCGCGGCTTGGATTGCTTATCTCAATCGGATCCAAGCGCTGCTGAACGCGGCTGAGTAGCGCCGCGCCGCGTGAGCGCCCTGAACACTTGGCGCACGGGCTTGTCGATCAGGCGGAATGCGATCTCGGCGACGAGGTAGGCCGACAGTATCAGAACGACGAGCGCGGCGACGTTGTCCCACGCGGAGTTCGTTTGCGGCAGCGCCTGCCAGATGCGGCCCGCTGCCGAGAGGCTGAGCACGTGGGTCAGGTAGAGCGCGTAGGATTGGTCACCGAGGTGCGCCAAGAGCGACGGCGCGCCGCGTCCTTTCAAGTCGAGCGCGGCGAGCCCGAAGACGAGTAGCGCGCCTGGGACGGCGAACAACGCCGGGCGCAGCCATGACTCCATCCAGAACGCATCGTCGCGCCATAGCTCCGTTACGACGACTGCCGTGAGCGCGGCCCCAAGGGCGATCACGCCGAGAGCGAGCGCGGCGTTGCCGAATTTCGGTGCCTGACGCGGCAGCGCGAAACCGGCGAGCGCGCCGACGACAAACTCAAACGTCAGCGGATGCAATGCGATCCGGCTTTCTGGCGATGCGGCGCCGAGGCCCGCTGCGTATCCGCCCGCAACGATGGCGGCCCACAGCAGCAGGACCGGCAGCGTTGCTTGCCTTGGCAGCAACAGCACGAGCGCGAAGATCACGTAGAAATACATCTCGTGCACGAGCGTCCATCCGACGGCCAATATGGGCAGCGTATCGTCCGGCCAGAGCAGGAATGAGCGGATGAGGTCGGGCGCCGCGGTGTTGGATGCAAACACCATATCGGGACGCACCAGCCACAGCGCAGTCACGGCTGCGGTGACCGCCCAATAGAGCGGATAGATCCGCCCTGCCCGCGCGAGGATGAAGGCGCCGCTTGCGCCTGGTCCGCGCGCGGCGTCATCGGCGAGCCGCGCCATGATGAAGCCCGAGATGACGAAGAAGAGATCGACGCCCGCGAACCCGATCGAGAACCAATCCGGCAGGATCGGATCGATGGCGTACTTGGTTTCGATGACCGCGAGGTGCGCGGCGAGCACGAGGAAGGCCGCCACAGCGCGGAGCATCTGAATTTGGGTCAGGCGCGCGATCATCCCTGATGGGATGGCGCATCGGCGCGCCCGGCGCAATCGGGCGCACTGCCTCGACCTCCGCCGGTGGGATGGCGGCGGACCAAGATGGGAGAGCAGGACGCGCTTCGAGCTGAAGCTTCAAAGAAAAAGGTGCGGGGTTTGCCGAAGCGCGCCCTGCGCGGTTTGTTGAGCAGCCGGCGGAAGCTTGAGGCGTTCGAGGAGATCCCAGAGGGCCATGCGTTTGCTGACAGGCGGGTCTTGGTAGCTCGACCGGTGCGGGACTTCTCCCCGCGCATTGCTGCCGCTCTCAACGGACCGATCACCCACGACGCTGGGGTTCTGGCGATCTCTTAGCGCCTTGCTTCACGTTCCCGGCTGACGTGCAGTGAAGAAACCAACGGGACTCGGGATTAGGGACTAGGGATTGGAGAGCACTGTCGCGCACGCCTTCCCGCCGTTCCTTCATCCTTCGTCTCGGGGACCTCGTGATTGGCAGAGCAGAGAACCTAGTCGCTGATCCCCAATCCCTAGTCCCTCTTCAACTGGGCCTCGGCTTCCTTTGCTTGCCGAGCAGCGACTTCCTTCCTCGCGGACTTCCATCGCATCACGTTCAAACCGCGTCTCGATTGCGTTTGGCTTGGTGCGCACATCGCCTCCCTAACCGAGACGCGAGGAGTATCGCACGGGCCGACAAGTGTAGGATTGATTTTGACGCGGACGTTGATGTTGCTGGGAAATTGGCGGCGAAGGTGTGGGATAGATTGGCAAGCGGCGGCTGTGGCGCCGGTTTCGGCCGCTGGTAAGTTTATCGCACAGCGTCTGTTATTTGCCCGAAGCGGACATCGGACTTCGATTCTGCTAAAAAGCCCCCCAAGGTGAGGAATGGCGCACGAAGCAGAAGTCGAACCGCACAAGTCGTCGCCTCAGCGGACGGGGGCGCCGATCATCTGGTGGGCTTTAGTAGGCGCGTGGCTGGGGCTCTTTGCTCTGGATAGCGCACTCACCGGCGGCGGTGTGGGGCCGTCAGGCAGTTGGATGCAGCTAAGCATCGCGCTGATCTTGCTTGGTCCGTTTTTGCCGTCGCTGTTTTTCGACGCGGACGGCCAAGAGTTTTCACCAAAGGGGATGTGGACGGCGGCGCGACGCCACTGGTCCGGTGTCGTCGGCATTTTTCTGCTGCTCTCAGGCGTTGGTCTCATGGTCGCAAATCTGGTGTTGGAGCCAGAAACGGTTCGTCCGTCGGACTGGGCGTTCGCGGTCGTATTTCTGCTTATGCCCCTGATTTCGATTTTCGGAATTACGGGACCACGCGTGCGCTTTCGCTTTGGTGCACTGATAGCAATCGGCGTTGTAGCTGCGGTCCTAATCGGCGGCAGTTTTCTCTACGGCTCACGGCTGCAATGGGCTTATGCCCAACTCAATTTCCTGTTGCTGGGGGGCATCGCTGTCTTGGCACTGCTCGCGTTTGGCGTGCTCCGTCTAATGGACTGGATGATCGCACGATCCGAACGCAGCGCCAACCACCGCTAGGTCCGCCCTTGGCGATAGCAAGCCAGTCCGGCGCACGCGGGAGAACGACGGGACTTGAGCGCCGCGGACATTCAGACACAATGAGGCCAGCGGTTTGCGGATAGATTGGCATGGGAGGGTAAGAGATGGCGCCGTCTTCAGCCTGGGCTGACAGGCGCGTGGTGTTAAAAACCGCGGCCGCGACACTGCTCATCAATGCCGTCTCGAAGGCCTGGGCAAGTGAACGACCGGTTGCGCTCGATCGCTGGGCCCGCGAACTCGTCGGGTTAAATGCAGCGCTGCGCGAAGGTTCGATTGCAGTTTCGGAGTGGCAGACGCGCGTTGAAATTCTGAACACCAGCGTGCCAGTCGCTGACCTCGCGCGCTTTCTCGACATCGACCATCTCACGCGGCGCTTTACCTATTCCTCGAACCTTGCCGACATCGTGGATCCAGTTCTGCCCGCTGACGTGCTGGGCGCGGAAGGTCGTCGCAATTGGTTTATCCGCGTCTTCGGTATGCGCCGGGGCGGCGCCGTAATTCCGCACGTTCACAACAACATGGTCTCCGCACATCTGGTGCTTTCCGGGTCCTTCCGCGCTCGCACCGCGGACCGGTTGCGCGACGAGTCCGACGCTGTGGTCCTTCGGCCCACGCGCGATGGCGTAGTTCATGTCGGCGACATCCTTTCTATGTCTGATCAACGCGACAACCAGCACTGGCTGGTCGCGCAAGAGGATCGCTCGATGACGTTCGACGTAGGTGTCGTGGGTACGCCCGCGAGCTGGGGATACGGGTTGCAGGCTAACGCATACAACATGATCTTCGTTGACGTTGATCGACCGGCCGATCGTGACGGGACCATTCGTGCGCCGGTCATGAGTTTTGAAGCTTGCGCTGCCAAATACGCGCCGTGAGCCGAGGCGAATAACGCTTTGGACGGACTGGGCCAGTCAGCAAGATCCGCGTTCGGCTGCACCGCCGCTTGGTTCTTGATCATCGCGTCACAATCTCATGAGACGCGGCGTCTGCGGTGAGAGCCATCATGGGCGTCGACTTGGAGGTAAGGCAATGCACCGCTCGCGCATCAACGGCATTCTCATAGACTGCAACACCGACGACATTCGCGCCGCGGCGGAATTTTGGGCCCAGGCGCTCGGGCGTCCGATCGATCCCGACCGCCCCGGCACCAGAGGCGATTACGTTATGCTTCAGACGCCGCCGGAACAGATCTGCGTACAGATTCAACGTGTCGACCATGAGAGTCGCATTCACCTCGACATCGAGGCTGATGACATTCCCGCCGAAGTCGCCAGGCTCGAAAAGCTTGGTGCGAAAGTAGATAAGCGCATGGAGCGCTGGGTAGTCATGCGCGCGCCGACCGGCCAGCGTTTCTGCGTGGTGCGTGTGCAGCGCGACGGATTTGAGAAAGACGCGATAGCTTGGGACTAGTGTGGCGCTGTCGGCGAATTGCGGTTGCTCGGGTGAATGGGCGCGAATGACTGGACTGGCGGTTGCCAGACGTACATCAAGGCGAGACGTCCAACCCCGTTTGGAGATCGGCCGCGATGATTGTGTTCGTTCATGGCGTCCCAGATACGCCGGCGCTGTGGCGGCCGCTGATCGCTGAGCTTGGTTTAGAACCGGGCGCCTTCTCCGCGCCCGCCCTGCCCGGCTTTGGCAAGCCGGTCCCTAAGGGGTTCAGCTGCACTAAAGATTCGTACGTCGCGTGGCTGATTAGCGAGATCGAAAGCGCCGGCGCACCTGTCGACCTCGTGGGCCATGATTGGGGCGCTCTCTTGGTGCTGCGCGCTGCGTGCTTGCGCCCGGACTTGGTGTCGACCTGGTGTGTCACCAACGCAGTGATCGATGCGGGTTATCGAGGCCATCGCACGGCGCGCGCGTGGGCGACGCCGCTGCTCGGCGAACTCACAATGCTGGCAATGAGCAACAAGGTCCGGCTTGAGCGCGGGCTCATCGCTGGCGGCATGCCCGCTTCGCTCGCCAAGGAAGAAGTACAGCACATCGATAAGACGATGCGGCAGTCGATCCTGAAGCTTTATCGGTCGGCGGACGGGCTGCGGTTTCGCGGTGATTGGATCGAGGACTTGAAGAAGCTTCCCGCGCGCGGGCAACTCTTCTGGGGCGAGACAGACCCGTACGTCGATCTTTCAGTGGCGCAGCGATTTTCGCGCGAACGCAATGTGCCTCTGCAGGTTGCAGAAGGCGCAGGGCACTGGGCCTGCAACGAACGCGCCGCTCAGTTTGCGACGGTGCTCAAAGCGCATTGGTCCGGTCAGCTCTCCGGCGATGGTTCGCCGGCCGGCAACTGAGCCCGCAGTGCTGCGCGGAAAGCCTGAAAACGGGGATGAGCGCGCAGAGGATCGAGACTGTTGTCTAGCTCCATCCAATTCACCCAACCCGGATTGATCTTGCCGACCATTGGCTCAAGCAAATCAATTGCGGCCTCCGCGTCGGCGCCGCCGAGTTTTGCCAATCCACAAGCCGCATTGTAGCGCAAACGCATATTTTCAGGATCAAACAGATCGACGCGCTTGGCGACTTCGCGCGCGCGTTCGCGAAGTCCGAGATCGCAAAGAGCGCTAATCAGGAAGCCAAGCGCGCCGCTATGGTCCGGTTCGACGCGCAGCAGTTTCTCGCAGCGCACCAAGCTGCGCTGCGCGGACGCTTGCAAGCGCTCCTCGTCATGGATGGCTTCGTAGGCCTGCGCCACCATTCCCGCGGGCCGGTACGCGTCATCATCGAGTGAGCATGCGATTTCGAAGTGGCGGATACTGTCGTGCCACTGCTCGAGGCCAATATAAATGTACCCGGCCAGGACGTGAGCGTCGTAACAGGCCGGGTCGAGCGCAAGCGCCTTGTCGATGAGATCCTTCGCATCGCGGAAGTCCAAACCCGTGCGAACCATCACTTCGGCCACCGCGACGTGGCCCTCAGCGATTTCAGAATCGATAGAAACCGCGCGCTTTGCCGCCGTCGCAGCTTCTTCGGTCGTGTAGCCGGGCACGCTCCGCTGCGTCATCTCGCTAATCGTCATGGACATCAACGCCCAACCGCGGGCGAAACCCGGATCCAGCTCGACCGCCTTGCGGCAGATGCGCACGATGATTGGCTTCATGCGCTCGCTGCCGGTGCGATCGAACTGACGAGCCAGAAGAAAGAGTTCGTAGGCTTCTGCGTTCTTCGTGTCGCGGCGCTCGATCGCCTGCTTCTCTTCCGGCAAGAGTTTCAGCTTGAGCGCTTTGACGACGGCTTCCGATATCTCGTCCTGCAGCGCGAAGATGTCGTTGAGATCGCGATCCCAGCGCTCAGCCCAGACGTGGCCGCCGCTCGCGTCAATCAGCTGAGCCGTAATGCGAACGCGACCGCCGGCCTTGCGCACACTCCCCTCAAGTACGTGCGTCACATTGAGCTGGCGCGCTGCTTGCGGAACGTTGACCGGCTTTCCTTTGAAGGTGAAGGCCGTGTTGCGCGCGGCGACCCACAACGCCGAGACCTTCGATAGATCGGTGATGATGTCTTCGGTGATGCCGTCGGAGAAGAACTCCTGCTCCTGGTCGCCGCTCATGTTGGCGAACGGGAGCACGCAAATGCTGATATTGGACCGCTTCTCCGACGGTTGTGACGGCAATGACGGGGTGGCGCGCGTTCGCACGGCGAAGACGTGAACCGGCGCCTCGATGTTCTTGACCTCGTGCGGTCCGAGGTCGTCGAACTCGGCTTCGATCTTGCCGCGCACCTGGTCGCACACACTCCGGGAGACCGCGATGCCGCCGTCGGGCGCGATCGCCTGGAGCCGAGCTGCGATATTGACGCCGTCCCCGTAGATGTCGTCGCCTTCAACGATCACGTCGCCAAGATTGATGCCGATGCGATATCGTAGGCGTTCAGACTCGGATCGGTGCGCCTCGGCCGTACTCATCGCTGATTGGATGTCGAGCGCACATGTGACGGCCGCTGCAGCGCTCGGAAATTCCGCCAGAACGCCGTCGCCCATGAGTTTGAAGATGCGCCCGCCTTGGGCGGCGACTCGAGGGTCGAACAGCGATTTGCGATTCTCGATGAGCCTAGACAACGTGCCAGCCTCATCACGCTCCATGAGGCTGCTGTAGCCGACGATGTCGGCGGACAGAATGACGGTCAGCTTGCGTTGCATGCGGGGTCCTGGCCGGACCTTAGCGGGTGCAGCGCTCGCCGTCAGCCATTTGCATCCGGATCAAGCGCCGGCGCTGAGCGCCCAACGTGCGACGCCGGGGTATGGCGGCTCGCGGGTGTCGGTGAAGCCGTTCTTGGCGAGCGTCGAGGCGGCGTTGACGTCTTCGGCGTCGAGGTGGGCGATGACGCGTTTGGCGCCGTTGGCGAAAGCCCATGCGGCCAAGGCGCGGATGGTTTCGCTGCCGTAGCCGCGTCCGCGAAACTCCGGCAGCAAACCGAAGGCGAGTTCGACATCGCCCGTTTCTTCGTCGGGGCGGCCGATCAAGGCTGCGATGCCGACGAGCCGCGGCGGCGCGCGTTCGCCCTCGTTGGCGAGCAGCGCCCAACCGTACCAACCCTGCCCTTCCGGATCGTGCGCGAGGTTCTGCTCGGCCCAGGCGAAGGAAGCGTTCTCGAACGGCGCTGGCGGCCACACCGGTTCGTGCGTCACCGCGATGGCGTTGAAGAAAGCGGTGCGGCTCGAGGCCTGCAGCGCGGCGAGATCGCGATCAAGCGCCAGGAGCGCGATGCGCTCCGCAGTCAGTATCAGCAAGACCCGTTCTCCCCTCGCTTGCGACGGAACAGAGGAGAACTCACAGCCGCGCAGAAGCAAAGTTAGCGTTCGGCAATTTTCACAGGCCGATGCTTAGGCGGCCTGTTGTTCCTTCGGCCGGCTTTCGTGCAGCGCCAGCATGAAGCCAAGCGAGATGATCGCCGGGATGATGGCCGCCGGCGCCCAGCCCGCTACGGCAAGGAAGGTCGCGCCGATCCAGCCGAGCGAGACAAAGGCGCGGCCGAAATTGAGCATGAGGCTGCCACGCGTGCGGCGGCGGAATTCTTTGCGGCTGCCTGGCGTCTGATGCCAGATCGCGATGAGACACGCCGAGACGATCGCGGCGGAGCCGCCGAGCAAGAGCCAAAAGCTCACCATCGGCGACGCAAAGAACGCGGCGCCGACCACCGGCAAAAACAGCAACAAGATCGACGGCACGGCGGCGGCGAAGGCTTTGGCGTTGTCGATCTGATCGCGCGCGACGGGCGCGCTGGCCAAAAGATCGGGCGCGTCTTCGGCGGAGACGGTGAGCCAGGCGAGGCTTGCGGCGAAGGACGTCGCCAGCAGCACGAACGCCGAGGCAAAGCCTGCGGCTGACATGCCGGTCAGTCCGCTATCCCCCACGCGCGAGCCGAACACGAAGAAGAGCGGGAAAAAATAGAGCAGCGGCAGCAGGATTTGCGACAGCAGAAGCGGATCGCGACGCAGCAAGCGCCATTCCTTGAAGACGAGCGTGGCGCCGGCGCCGCTGCGCATGGCGCGGACGGCGCGGGTGTTGCGTTTACGGCGCTGGCCGAGACCGGCAATCGCTGCGGCGTCGCGCGCGAAGCCGGTGGCGTACCAAGCAACGGCGGCGAGAAACGCGGCGAGTGAGACGGCAGCCCAGATCGCAAGATCGAAATTGAGGCCAAACGCGGCGCGCGCAGGCAGAGAGAGTACGCTCGACGGATTTCCCGCGACGGGAACGACCGCGTTGAAGACATCCATCATCGCTTGCGAGCGCGATTCGTCTTCGGTGAAGCGCGGCACCTGGGTTGCGATGAAGAAGGCGGCGCCGATCAAGCTGCCGAGAATCTGCGCGGCGATGCGTGTGTTCTTGGGTCCAATGAGTGCGAACAGGATGCGCGCCAGGATGAGTGCAGCGGCGGTGGCGAAGAGCGTGAGCAGCAGAATGGCGGGCGCAAACCCGAGCCACGCCCAGCCGCCGAAGTGCGGCAGCCACACGCACACAGCCGCAACGAGGATGAGATAAAAGAGCCCGACATTGATCGCGATAGCGCTCATGCGCACGAGGATGACGCGCCAAAGCGGTACGGGTGAGGACAGCAAGAGGTCCAGATCGCCGCGCTGATAAAGCGACTCGGTTATCAGCATCAGCGCTTGGCTGAGCATGAGCGAAAACAGGATCGCCAGCACGCCACTAACAATGCCGAGACTGACCACGTCCGGCTGCGGCGTGAACTCGGAGAGGATGCGAGCGGCCCAATAGCCGCCGAAGCCAAGGACGGCGGTGACGATCGAGTAGAAGACGATGCGGCGGACGTGCCGACCTTTGCCGGAAGCACGGAACGCGCGCCACGTCAGCAACATCTCGTGCTGGAGCAGAAACAGAACGCCGCCCGGTCCAAACATCAGGCGGCGCTCGCGCCGACGAGCTGGAGATAAACGTCTTCAAGCGTCGCGTTCTCGCCCCCTGCTCTGCCACGCAGTTCAGTCAGCGTCCCTTCGGCCAAGAGTTTGCCGCCTTGGATGATGCCGATGCGGTCGGCGACACGCTCGGCAACATCGAGGATATGAGTCGTGAGGATGACCGACCCGCCGCTGCGCGCGCGCTGCTGCAACAGGTCTTTGACCTGACGCGCCACGGCAGCGTCGAGGCCGGTCAGCGGCTCATCAAGCATCAGCAGCTTCGGATCATGGATGAGCGCGCCAGCGAGGGCGGTCTTTTGTTTCATGCCGCGCGAGAAGCCTTCGGTGCGCTCGTCGCGATTGTCCCAGAGGCCGAGGAATTTAAGCAGCTCTTCGGCGCGCGGCGCGGCGGTCTTAGCGTCAACGCCCCAGAGGCCGGCGATGAATTCGAGATATTCCCAGGCGGTGAGCTTGTCGTAGAGCGCGGGTTCGTCCGGCAGCCAAGCAAGTTGGCGTTTGGCGGCGATGGGGTCCGCGACCGCGTCTGTACCGAAGACGTGGATGGCGCCTGAGTCCGGTTTGAGCAGACCAGTGACCATGCGCAGCGTCGTGGTCTTGCCGGCGCCGTTGGGGCCGAGCAGCGCGTAGAGTTCGCCGGCGCGGATATCGAGATCGAGCGCGTCAACGGCGGTTTTTTCGCCGAACTTTTTTGTGAGCGCGCGGACGGAGAGTGCGTTGGTCAAGACTGCATGACCCAGCCGTCGACGCCTTTGGCGGCTTCACGGATGGCTTCGGACATGGTCGGGTGAGCGTGGCAGGTCCGGGCGATGTCTTCGGCGGAGGCGCCGAATTCCATGGCGACGCAGATTTCGCCGATCATCTCACCGACACCGGCGCCGACCATGTGCACGCCGACGACTTTCTTGGTCGCGACTTCTTCGAGCACTTTCACCAGGCCGTCGGTCTCGTGATTGGTGCGGGCGCGTGAGTTGGCCATGAATTGGAATTTGCCGACTTTGTATTCGACGCCGGCCGCTTTCAGCTCTTCTTCCGTCTTACCGACGGTAGCGACTTCCGGGTACGTGTAGATGACGTTCGGGATGACATCGTAATTCACGTGGCCCCACTGGCCGGCGATGATTTGGGCGATGGCGATGCCCTCCTCCTCGGCTTTGTGCGCGAGCATCGCGCCGGTGGTGACGTCGCCGATGACATAGATGCCGTCCGCCACTTTCAAATGGCCGTCGTGCGGGATGAAGCCGCGCTGATCGGTTTTGATACCGACAGTTTCAAGGCCGAGGCCTTCCGTGAACGGGCGGCGGCCGATGGCGACGAGCACGACGTCAGCGTCGAGCGTGCGCGCTGCGCCGCCTTTTGACGGCTCGATCGACACTTGCAGGCCGTCGCGCAGCTTTTCGATGCCGGTGACTTTGTGGCCGAGTTCGAACTTCACGCCCTGCTTCTTCAGTATCTTCTGGAAGGCGGTTGAGATTTCGGTGTCGATGGTCGGTGTGATCTTGTCGAGGAATTCGACGACGGTGACTTCAGCGCCGACGCGGCGCCAGACGCTACCGAGTTCGAGGCCGATAACCCCAGCGCCGACGACGATGAGCTTGCCCGGCACTTGGCTGAGCGAGAGCGCGCCGGTGGAGCTGACAATGCGTTCTTCGTCGATGTCGATGTTCGGGAGCGGCGTCGGCTCAGAGCCGGTGGCGATGACGATATTCTTGGTTTCGAGCGTTTGCTTGGCGCCGTCCGGGCCGGTCACTTCAACGCGGCCACGGCCTGCGATGGCGCCAAAGCCTTTGACGTAATCGACTTTGTTTTTCTTCATCAGGAACTCGACGCCCTTGGTGAGGCCGTCGACGGCGTCGTTCTTCTGCTTCAGCATTTGTGGAAGATCGAGTTCGACGCCGCTGACCTTCACGCCCATCGAGGGGAACGTCTTGGTCGCCGCTTCGAAATATTCGCTGGCGTGCAGCAGCGCCTTCGAAGGAATGCAGCCGACATTGAGGCAGGTGCCGCCGAGCTTGCCGCGGGATTCGATGATCGCGGTCTTGAGGCCGAGCTGGCCGGCGCGGATCGCGCAATTGTAGCCGCCGGGGCCGCCGCCAATGATAACGACATCGTATGACATGAATGCTCCGGTGAACTGGTGTGGCGCGAGGCGCAAGAGATGGCCGGAACATAGTCAGCGATGACGCGCGATCAATGCGCGATTGTGGATTGCACGTTTCCCACTGGCCCTCACCGGCGGGGCGGTTGAGTTAGTCCGCGCCTCCGACACGCCGCCGGCGCAGGATTGTCCAGCCGATCAGTAGCGCGGCGAGCGCCAGCGTGGACCAGCCGAAGGCGTCGCCAAAACGTGCGTAGAGGGTTGGCCCAGGCCCAGTTCTCGGGATGGTGACACTGTAAGCCGTTTGCGGGCCGCTCGGCGCTTCGTGGCTGACGCGGCCATAGGCGTCGCTGACGGTAAGGGCGCCGTTGCGCGCGCTACGGGCGATGGCGTAGCCGCTTTCGACGCCGCGGAGCATGGCCATGCGGCTGTGCAGCCAGGCGTCATCGGTGAAATCCCAGGCGGGCACAAGCATGATCGCGACCCCAGCGTACTCGCGTCCGAGCGCAGGGAAATCCATGTCCTTGCAGATGGCGACGCCGTAGCGAACGCCTTCGTGTTCGAAGATGAGCGGACCGCTTCCAGGCGCGAAATGCGACTCGAAGCCTGGGATCATGTGGCGCTTGTCGTATTTGTCCCAAGCTTCGCGCGCGAAAGCAAAGGCGCGGTTGAAACGCCCCCGCTCGTCTTCATCGTCAGCACCGGCGACGATCAGAATGTCGCGACGGCGGGCTATTTCAGCGAGCTGTTCGATCGCGACAGCGCGTTCATCCTCCGGCAAGAGCGCGATCTTTTCCGGGAGGACGACAATGCGCCGGCCTTCATCGGCGGCCCGTTCGATCTGCGGCGTGTAGCCGTTCCAGACGGCGCGCCAGTCCATCGGAATGCCTTCGAACTGATCGCCGGCGATGAGCGTGGCGTTGAGCGTTCGCGGTGGGCCACTAGGGACTTCGGGCTCGACGACAGGCACGCGCGTCAGGCCAAAGACCAATGCGCCGACAATGAGCGCAGTCGGCGCGATGGTGGAGATAAGCGCGCGCTTGGTGATCAAAATAGCGACGGCGGAGGCAAACAACGAGACGACGAACGTGATTGCCGGCGCGCCGCCGAGCGAGGCGATCTGAATGACGGGCAAAAAATCCATCTGGCTGTAAGCCAATGAACCGGCACTGCCATGCGGCGAGGTCGCTGCGATGAGCGTATCTATGCCCGCCATCAGTGATGGAAAGACAAAAACCGCCACCCATTTCGGCAAGAGCCGCGCGGCGCCGCGGACAGCGTACGCCATCGCACCCCAGATCAACGCTTTGATGAGCATGATGATCAGAACCGGGACGATGCCGCCGAACTGCATAAAGTAGCCGACCATCAGCACCATCGAAACGGCGCCGGCGATGGCGCCGTAGGCGAATGCACCAAGACGGGTCGCGCCGATTGCGGCGATCAGCAATGGTATCGGCGCAAGCCAAGCCAGCGGCCAGAATGGGTTGAGGCTGTAGGCTTGTGCCAGCAGCGCGCCTGAGATCAGCGCGGCGACGATGCGTCCGAGCAGCAGCACCCTCGCCTTCCTCCGGATCTGTCAGGCGCCTTGCTTATCCCAATAGGCGCGGTCCGCAGCGTCGACGATGAAAATGATCAGGCCAACGATCAAGATGATGCCAAGGATGCCGACTTGCGCTTCAGTGCTGCCGGTGTTGGCGGCAAGTTCAGCTGGCGCCGTGTAGGCGCTTACATTGATGCCTTGCACGTTGGCGACGAGGCCGCCGGCTTCGTTCTGTTGCGCCATCGCCCAGCGCGCGCCGTAGAACGCGAAGCCAATGAGCCAGGTCCAAAAGCCTTGCGTACGGCGGATCAGCCGGACCGCTGAAATCAGAAAGAAGAGACCAGCGCCCGCCCAGAGACCAACCTCGATCCAGCTCAGCGAATTGATCGTGGCTTCCTGTTCGGCCGTTACCGGGAGCTCGATCGGGAGTTGTGCGAGATGGACCGTGCCCGCAAACGCCGCGCCGAGGCTCGCCAGAACCAAGAGCAGCAGCACCAGAATGGCCGGCCAGCGCAGAATGAATGTCATTTGGGCGTCCCCTCCCGCTCCGCTCCCCCGAGCGGCGCGCGTAATCTATCGATCTCGTTGCGGCTCGCCAATGGGTGCCGGGAAAACGTTTGGATTCAGTCCTCTCGTCGTGGGCGAACGGACACGCTAGCCTGCGCGGGCGGAGGGAACGGCGATGGCGAAGATCAGCGCATGGATGGGTCTGGTGGTAGCGGCGGCAATCGCCGGCTCATTGATCTTGCGCGGTGAGTTCGCCGAATTCGGCGTCGTGGGACCGATCGCGGCGGCAGTGCTTCTGTGTCTGGGCGCCTACAGGACGTTGACGGCGAAGAGCGGCGGGCTCCGGTTGCTGTGCGGCGCCTGGGGCATCACCACCGGCCTGGCCTGGTATGCACCGTCCTACGATTTTCCCAGCTTTGTGCCGGGCATCGTTGCGATCAGCGCCCCGGTGTTAGTGAGCGCGATCGGGCTCGCCCTCGTCGTGCTGCACAAAGAGAAGAAATGAGTTCTCCACAACGATCCGCGCGCGAAACGCGAACAAGACTTAGGTAACCACCGTTCTACTTGCGGGCGGGCGATCAGGAGATTGCTCAAATGCAAGTGACGAAACTTCGCGGCACGGCCAACGCGAACGGCCTGGTCCCCGCTGGCCAATTCTTCGCGCAACTCGCAGCGAAATTGGAAGAAGCGAACTTCGAGGCTGCGCTGCGCGAGGCGGAGTTAGAAGAAGAAGATCGCGCGCTGGAAGCGACCTATCGCAAGCGCTCGGCCGCGCGCGGCGCTTACGCAGAGCACGAACAGTACGCGATGATGTGAGTTTGAACGTCCCTGCCCTGGCGTTCGTGCGGCGCGCGGTCTGAGCCCGCGGCCGCACAATCCAGGATCAAAGATCCAAGAGCATGCGCTCTGGATCTTCGAGGCCTTCCTTCACGCGAACGAGGAAGGTCACGGCCTCTTTGCCGTCGACGATGCGGTGATCGTAGCTGAGCGCCAGGTACATCATCGGACGCACGACGACTTGCTTGTCGACAACGACCGGACGCTCCTGAATCTTATGCATGCCGAGGATGCCCGACTGCGGCGCGTTCAGGATCGGCGTCGACATGAGCGAACCGTAAACGCCGCCGTTGCTGATCGTGAATGTGGCGCCTTGCAGATCTTCGATCTTCAGGTGGCCATCGCGGGCCTTGAGGCCGAGTTCGCCGATTTCCTTTTCGATCTCGGCCATCGACTTGTGATCGGCGTCGCGCACGACCGGCACGACAAGGCCGCGATCGGTGCCGACGGCGATGCCGATGTCGTAGAAGTTCTTGTAGATGATGTCGTCGCCATCGATCTCGGCGTTGACGTTCGGAATTTCCTTAAGCGCGGCGATGCACGCTTTCACAAAGAAGGACATGAAGCCAAGCTTCACGCCGTGCTTGCGCTCGAAGCTATCCTTGTACTTGTTGCGCGCCGCCATGATGGCCGACATGTCGGCCTCATTGAACGTCGTCAGCATCGCGGCGGTATTTTGCGCTTCCTTCAGGCGACGAGCGACTGTCCGGCGGAGACGCGTCATCGGCACCCGCTCTTCGCGGTCGCTGACAATACGTGCGGCGAGCGGTGGATGTGCAGCGGGCGCCTGCTGCTGGGCGCCGCGGTTTTCGATGATCGCGAGTGCATCGGCCTTGGTGACGCGGCCATCGCGTCCTGAGCCTGTGACGCCGGAGAGATCGGCGCTGTTTTCGGCGGCGATGCGCTGAACCGATGGCGGCGCTTGCTTGGCGGCGCCGTTGCTCGCGGGGGATGGTTGCGGCGCGGGCGGCGGTGACGCCGGCTTCGGCGCTTCGGCCTTTGGCGCGGGCGTTGCGGCGGGTTGCGCCCCCGCTCCGCCGAGGCGGCCGAGCAGCGCGCCGATGCTTACAGTGGCGCCTTGATCGGCGACGATCTCGCTCAGCACGCCAGCTTCAGGCGCGGAGACTTCGACGGAGACTTTATCCGTCTCAAGCTCGACCAGCGTTTCATCTTTGCGGACGCTATCGCCGGCCTTCTTCATCCACTTCGCGACGGTGGCTTCGGTGACGCTTTCGCCGAGGGTCGGCACAACAATATCGGTCATCTCAATTCACTTCGCTGGAGGTGGTTCATCGTGACTGGGGAGCACGGGTGACTCGGTGTGCGTCCAGAACACCATGTCATTGCCGTTGTTTTTCTGAACAAGACGTGTGCGTTTCGGATCAATACCGCGCAGAAGTCGCCCGTTGACGGCAATCTTGTCAGCGTCGTCAGTGCCTACAATCGTCATGTGCGTGGAGCAGCCGCAGGTGCGGCAGGTGTGAAACTCCAACATT
This sequence comes from Hyphomonadaceae bacterium, assembly GCA_041398305.1. Classification (GTDB taxonomy): domain Bacteria; phylum Pseudomonadota; class Alphaproteobacteria; order Caulobacterales; family Aquidulcibacteraceae; genus Vitreimonas. The sequence goes on along the minus strand of JAWKUZ010000005.1, from coordinate 113,532 downwards.
CGATCACCCCAAGTGTAGGTGAAGGTGTCGGGTTTCGTCGCGAAACGGACTTCGCGCTGCGGATAGTACGCCCAGAGGCCGCCATAGAGGCGGCACTTGGAGCAATTGCAGTCCATCACCCATTCGGGCTCTTCGACTTCAAAGCGCACCGCACCGCAATGGCAAGATCCTTGGAGTATGGTCATCCCAACGCTTGCTCCAGGAATGCCTCAAGCTCTTTGAGGTGCTTCGACATCTGGCCCGCTGCCGTTGATGCGCTGGCAGGGCGGCCCGCGTAGCGCGCGCGTTTTACTTTGGTGTTCAGCTTCTCGAGCGTCAGTTCGATCCATGGTTCAGCGAACAAGTAGCCGCCCATGTTCTTTGGCTCTTCCTGGCACCACACCAGCTCTGCGTTCGGGAAGCGCGCAAGCTCGTGCATCATCGACTTGATCGGCCATGGATAGAGCTGCTCCAGCCGCAGAATGTAGATGTCGTCGAGGCCGCGCTTTTCGCGCTCGTCCAGCAGATCGTAATAGACCTTGCCAGAGCAGAGGATGACACGGCGGATTTCGCTGTCACCCTTCAGTTTGATCGTGGTGTTGCCGTTATTGATCTGCGCGTCATCCCAAAGCACACGGTGGAACGATGTGCCTTCGGCCATGTCAGCAAGCGCCGACACGCACTTCTTGTGGCGCAGTAGCGATTTCGGCGTGAACACGATGAGCGGCTTGCGGAAATCGCGATGCAGCTGACGGCGCAGCGCGTGAAAATAATTGGCCGGCGTAGTGCAATTGATCACTTGCATGTTGTCTTCCGCGCATTGCTGCAAGAAGCGCTCCATGCGGGCAGAGCTGTGCTCCGGCCCCTGCCCTTCATAGCCGTGCGGCAAGAGCATCACGAGCCCGGACATGCGCAGCCATTTGCGTTCGCCGGAGCTGATGAACTGATCGATCACGACTTGCGCGCCGTTCACGAAATCTCCGAACTGCGCCTCCCAAAGCGTCAACGTCTTGGGATCGGCGAGTGTGTAGCCGTACTCAAAACCAAGAACCGCTTCTTCAGACAGCAGAGAGTCGATGACTTCGTAGTGCGCTTGGCCGGCGCGGATGTGATTCAGCGGCGTGTACCGATCTTCGTTGGTTTGATTTACGAAGTGCGAGTGACGCTGACTGAAAGTGCCGCGGCAAGAATCCTGGCCGCTCAAGCGAATATTGAAGCCCTCATCAAGCAGGGTCGCAAAAGCTAGGTGTTCGGCAAGCGCCCAATCGACGCCCAAGCCGTCATCGATCGCCTTGCGGCGTGCTTCGACTACGCGCTGCACCGTCTTGTGCATGTCAAAGTCGCGCGGGAGTTCGGTGATGCGGCGACCCAGATCACGAAGTCCTGCGAGCGGGAATTCGGTCTTGCCACGGCGGTCGTCGTCTTCCGGCAGATGGAAACCAGCCCAAACGCCATCGAGCCAGTCGGCCTTGTTGACGCGATACGTCTTCCCAGCATCGAACTCGCGATCAAGGAACGCACCGAAATCACTTTGCCACTCATCCACTTCGGATTGCGTGACGACGCCTTCTTTGATCAGGCGGTCGGCGTAGATCTGCAGTGTGGTCGGCTGATCCTTCACGCGCCGATACATGATCGGCTGCGTCATCGTCGGATCATCGCCCTCGTTGTGACCGTAGCGGCGATAGCAAAACATGTCGATGACGACATCTTTGCCGAAGAGTTGGCGATACTCGGTGGCGACTTTGGCGGCAAACACCACCGCTTCCGGATCGTCACCGTTCACGTGGAAGATGGGCGCCTGCACCATCAGCGCGACGTCCGACGGATAGGGGCTGGAGCGCGAGAAGCGCGGCGCCGTCGTGAAGCCGATCTGGTTGTTGATGATGAAGTGCATGGTGCCGCCGGTGCGGTAGCCGCGCAGACCGGAGAGCGCGAAACACTCGGCAACGACGCCCTGCCCCGCGAACGCCGCGTCGCCGTGAATGAGCAGCGGCATGACGCGCGCGCGCAGTTCGGCGAGTGCAACGCCCTCTTCCGTCCACGTTGCGCGCTTGGCTTGCTTGGCGCGGGCTTTGCCGAGCACAACGGGATTGACGATTTCGAGGTGCGACGGGTTTGCCGTGAGAGAGAGGTGGACGTTGTTGCCATCGAACGCGCGATCGCTTGAGGCGCCCAGGTGATACTTCACGTCGCCGGAGCCGAGCACATCGTCCGGCGTCGAAGAACCGCCCTGGAACTCGTGGAAAATGGCTTGGTACGGCTTGCCCATGACCGCCGCGAGCATGTTGAGGCGACCGCGGTGGGCCATGCCGACGATGATTTCTTCAACGCCGAGCGCGCCGCCGCGCTTGATGATTTGCTCCATCGCCGGGATCATGGCTTCGCCGCCATCGAGGCCGAAGCGCTTGGTGCCCGGGTGACGCTTGTGCACAAACTTTTCGAAGCCCTCGCCTTCGATCAGCTTCTTCAGGATCGAGCGCTTGCCTTCCGGCGTGAACGCAACGCCTTTGTCCGGCCCCTCGATACGCTCTTGCATCCAGCTTTTCTCAGCCGGATCGGAGATGTGCATGAACTCGACGCCGATCGTCTCGCAATAGGTGCGCTTGAGGATCGCGAGCATCTCATTGACGGTCGCCATCTGCATGCCGAGCACGCCGTCGATGAAGATCGGACGATCCATATCGTTCGGGCCGAAACCGTGCGTCGAGGGATCAAGCTCGGGCGCCGGCGGACGGGTCTCGATGCCTAGCGGATCGAGATGCGCCGCCAGGTGACCGCGCGTGCGATAGGCGCGGATCATCATCAGCGCGCGCACGCTGTCGCGGGCCGCCGATTGAACATCTTGCGTCGAGGCGCCGGGCAAGCGCGCCGCGACCTTCTGCTCGAGCTTCGACGCGAGCGCGCCCCAATTGCCATCGAGCAATGCGGTGGTTTCTGTCGTCTGCGGGCGTGCGATTTCCGGGCGATACCAGGACGGGCCTTTTACGGCAGCGGTCACGGCAGCCGGATCATCGCGGACTTGGTCGAAGAAGGCGCGCCATGACGGATCGACCGAATTCGGGTCGTTCGCATAGCGGGCGGCCATTTCCTCAACAAATGTCGCGTTGGCGCCGTAGAGGAAGCTCGTTTCGAGCAAGGCAGTGTTGGAGAGGCTGCGGGCGTCATCCGCCATGGAACGCTGACCTTTCGGAAACCGGGCAGAACCCATGGAAAATATAGGGCGCGCCGTCAGACGGCGCCCCTTCTAAAGTGCGTCGGTGAAGGATTGAAGGGCTGCGTTGGCGCAGAGCTCTCGGCTGATTAGCCTTTCAGCAGTTCCGACATGGTCCGGCCCAGCGCGGCTGGGTGCGGCGAGACTTTGATGCCCGCCGCTTCCAGTGCGGCGATCTTGGACGGCGCATCGCCTTTGCCGCCCGAAATGATTGCACCGGCGTGGCCCATTCGGCGGCCTGGAGGCGCGGTGGCGCCGGCGATGAAGCCTACGACAGGTTTCCAGCGGCCCTTTTTCTTTTCGTCGGCAAGGAATTGCGCGGCGTCTTCTTCGGCGCTGCCGCCGATTTCGCCGATCATGATGATCGACTTCGTCTCTGGATCAGCAAGGAAGAGTTCCAGCACGTCGATGAATTCGGTTCCCTTCACCGGATCGCCGCCGATGCCGACGGCCGTTGACTGGCCGAGGCCTTCGTTGGTGGTTTGGAAGACCGCTTCGTAGGTCAGCGTGCCGGAGCGCGAGACGACGCCGACGCTGCCCTTCTTGAATATCTGGCCGGGCATGATGCCGATCTTGCACTCGTTTGGCGTGAGGATGCCGGGGCAGTTCGGGCCGAGCAGCTTCGACTTCGATTTGTCGAGCTTCGCCTTCACGCGCACCATGTCTAGCACCGGAATGCCTTCGGTGATGCAGACGATGTACGGAATCTCTGCGTCGATCGCTTCTTCGATGGCGGCCGCGGCGCCCGGTGGCGGCACGTAAATCACGGTCGCATCAGCGCCGGCTTTTTCCTTCGCTTCAGCGACGGTGTTGAACACCGGCAGGCCGAGGTGCGTCTGGCCGCCCTTCCCCGGGCTGACGCCGCCGGTCATCTTGGTGCCGTAGGCGATGGCTTGTTCGGAGTGGAACGTGCCGTTCTTGCCGGTAAAGCCCTGGCAGATGACGCGCGTGGAAGCATTGACGAGAATGGACAAATGGGCCCCCGGGCCATGGAAACGCGGAATTCGAGGGGCGGCATAACGCACGCCGCCCCCCTTGCAAACCCTGACCTCGGGTCGCGGTTCAGCCCATTATGAAGGCATTGAGCTTGTTGCCGTCCGGATCGCGGAAATAGCCAGCGTAGAAGCCGCCGTCGCCTCGCGGACCCGGAGAGCCTTCGCACTTGGCGCCCATGGAAATGGCAAGGTTGTACAGGCGATCGACCTGCGCTTGGTCTTTGCACTCAAGCGCGACCATGACGCCGTTGCCGACGGTGGCAGCGTTGCCGTCAAAAGGCTTGGTGAGACCGATGCCGGCGCCGCCTCCCGGCGTGCCCCAGGCGATAAAGGTATCAAATTCCATCATCCGTTTGGTGCCGAGTTCGGCGGCGATCGCGTCATAAAATTTTGCGGCGCGCTGAAGGTCGTTAGTGCCGAGTGTAACGTAGCCGATCATTGGGGCCTCCTACCCTTTCACCGCCTTCACGATCTTTCGCGCTGCGTCTTCCAGATCATCCGCGGCGATCACATTCAGTCCGCTGTTGCGGATGATGGCTTTGCCTTCTTCGACCATCGTACCTTCGAGGCGGACCACGAGCGGCACTTCGAGGCCGACGCTCTTCACCGCGGCGATCACGCCTTCGGCGATGACGTCGCAACGCGCGATGCCGCCGAAAATGTTGACGAGGATGCCCTTCACCTTCGGATCGGCGAGGATGATCTTGAAAGCCGCTTCAACCTTGTTCTTATCGGCGCCGCCGCCGACGTCGAGGAAGTTCGCGGGCTCGGCGCCGAAGAGCTTGATGATGTCCATCGTCGCCATGGCAAGGCCGGCGCCGTTGACGAGGCAACCGATTTCACCGTCGAGCGCGATGTAGGAGAGATCGTATTTCGAGGCTTCGATCTCGCGTTCGTCTTCTTCGCCGATGTCGCGGAGATCGGCCCATTCCTTGTGGCGGAACGCGGCGTTCGAGTCGAAGCTCACTTTCGCGTCGCCGCAGAGAAGCTTGCCGTCCTCCGTGACGATGAGCGGGTTGATTTCCAAGAGGCTCATGTCGCTCTTGGTGAAGGCGTCGTAGAGCTTCTTGATCAGATCATCACATTGGGCCGCAAGATCACCGCTGATGTCGAAGGCGGCCGCCACTTTCGCCGCGTCAGCGCTCGACGGGCCGGTGAGCGGATCGATACCGACGGTGGTGATCTTTTCCGGCGTGTCGTGTGCAACCTCTTCGATGTTCATGCCGCCGGCTTCCGACGCGACGAAGGCGACGCGGCCTTGTTCGCGGTCGACGAGCGCCGAGAGGTAGAACTCCTTCGCGATCTTCACGCCTTCTTCGATGTAGATGCGCTTCACGACGCGACCGGCGGCGCCTGTCTGCAACGTCACCAGCGTGTTGCCGAGCATTTGCGACGCGTAGAGGCCGACGTCTTCCGGTTTGAAGGCGATGCGCACACCACCCTTCTCGCCTGCTGCCACTTCCTTGAACTTGCCCTTGCCACGGCCGCCGGCGTGGATCTGGCTCTTCACCGCCCAGACGCTGCCACCGAGTTTCGCGGCGGCGTCGATGGCTTCTTCTGTCGTGAAGGCGGGAAAACCGCGCGGGACCGGCGCGCCGAAGCTCTTGAGAACGGCTTTGCCTTGGTATTCGTGGATGTTCATCGGGGCCCCGAAGTCTGCGGATTCGGGTCGCTTTATAGGCCGGAAGCGTGCGTCGCCAAGCCCGCGATGGCGCAAGCGGCCAGAACCAGCAGCAAATTCGCCTTGAACCGGATGAGCGCGACCACGGCGGCAAGCGCCAAGGCGATCATCCACCAAATGCCGGACGTTGGGTCAGGTAATTCAGTGGGGCCGAGCGCGATCTGGCGGGCAAAGAGCGCGTGGGACGCGAAGAAGAGCGCGAGCTTGGCGATGACGCCGAGGACGGCAGCCGTGATCGCGGCGAGCGCACCGGCGGCGTGGGCATTTTTCTCGAGTCGCTCGGCATATGGCGCGCCGGCGAAGATCCAGACGAAACTCGGCGCGAAGGTGCACCAGAGTGCGATGGCGGCGCCTGCAAGCGCGAGAGTGATTGATCCCGCGTTCCAGCCTGCGAGAAAGCCGACGAACTCGTTCACCAGGATAAGCGGGCCTGGCGTTGTTTCTGCGAGGCCCAGACCATCGATCATTTGCGCAGGGGTGAGCCAACCGCGCATGACGGCTTCGGTGGTGAGGTACGCAAGCAGTGCGTAGGCGCCGCCGAAGGTGACGCAGGCGAGGATCGAAAACAGCAGCGCGATCTGGAAAAGGACGTGCTCTGTGCCGAGCGTCAGCGCAATGAGCGCAGGTGGAGCGAGCCAGAGGACAAACCAGAGCAGAGCTTGCGGGAGGGCGCCTCCTCGTTGCGGCTCGGCGCGTCCCTCTTCCGCATTGAGCGAGCTCTTCGCGCCGAACGTTGTCGGAACGAGCGTGCCAAACACGGCAGCGGCGATAATAACCAGAGGAAACGGCGCGCCGAAAACGAGTGCGACGAACGCGGCTATCGCTATCCAGATCGCGGCCATCGTCTTCAGTGCGCGGTTGCCGACTTTGAAAAGCGCCTCGGCCACAAGTGCGACGACGGCGCATTTGATGCCGTCGAACGCGGCGGCGACGAGAGGAATCTCGCCATAGAGGACATAGAGCCACGAAAGCGCGAGCACGACGAGAGCGCCGGGAATGACGAACATCCAGCCAGCGATCAGCGCGCCGGCCCAGCCGCGCAGGCGCCAACCTATGTAAGTCGCGAGCTGCTGTGCCTCGGGGCCGGGCAACAGCATGCAGAACGCGAGCATGTGCTGAAAACGCTCGTCATCGATCCACTTGCGCTCATCCACGAACACGCGGTGCATGAGTGCAATCTGGCCCGCGGGGCCGCCGAAGCCGAGACAACCAACTTTCAGCGATTCAGCGAAGAGCGTTGAGAGCGATGGGTTCACGCCTCGCGCGCTAGCGTGGATTGGGCGTGCCCGCAATCGCGCCGCCTTCATGTTCAGCTTTATCGCCTTCTTCGCCGTAGACTATTTCACCCGCAGCGACAGATGTCCCGAGTTGTGGCGCAAACTCTTCCTTTATCGCCGGCCCTCTGCGCGTCGAGCGACGCCAGAACATTGCCAGCGCCACCAACAGTGCGGTTGCGCCCGAGAACCAGAACATGCCGGCGACATCGAGCCAATCGACAAGTGGTCCCATCACCAGCGGGCCAATGACCGAACCAGCCGCCCACACAAAGAGCAAGCCTGCTGCTGACTGCGCGAGCTTTCCCGGTTCGGCACGATCCGCCATGTGTGCGACCGCGATGCCATAAAAGCTGAGCGCACCCGCGCCCCAGATGAAGAACAGTAACGTCGCCGACCAACTCAGGAGCTGCCCGCTCCAGCTGGCGAGTGCGAATGATGCGGCGGCGGCGAGGCCCGCAAGCGCGGCGATGACAAGCCGACGGTCCATGCGATCGGACAAGCGGCCAGCTGGCCATTGCAGAAGCAGAGAGCCCGTGAAAGCGGCCGAGTAAAACTGCGCAGCCGCATTGGGACCGTAGTGTTCGGCAGCATAGAGCGGCGCCAGTGCGAGAACGCCGCCGTTCACCAGCCCTGCCCCGAAGCAACCAATGACAGCAGCGGGCGCTATCGCGAATTGCTCCACTAATGCGAGCGGTTGAGCTTTGGGCGGAGCGGGCTGCTCGGCAGCGGTAAAGCAGAGCGGCACCATCGAGAGCGCAGCCAGCGCCGCTGCGATCATCCACGGTTCGGCGGCCGGTGCGGTGTAGCCAAAAGCGAGGAAGGGCCCGAGCGCGAGCGCGCCTTTCGTAAGCACCATATAGACGCTCATCACTTCGCCGCGTGCATGCTTGCCGATTGAGAAGCTGATCCAACTTTCCACCGCCGCGAACATCAGCGCGACCGCCATGCCGGCGATCATCCGCGCGACGCCCCACCACCAAATGTCGTCGCTGAAGTGAAGCGCAATCGTGGCGGCGCAGAAGATCGCGGCGCAACCAGCGTAAACGCGGATGTGACCAACCCGCGAAAACAGGAAGGTCGCGATCATCGCGCCCATCATGAAGCCGGCCGAGTAGGCGCTAGCGACAAGACCCAACGCGGTGCGCGAGTGTTCAACGGTGAAAGCGAGCGGAATGCGGACGCCGAGCAAGCCGCCCGCAAGTTGCAGGATGGTCACGGCTGCAATGAGTGCAGCGACGTTGCGCAGCAGGCTCGTCATGGGACGAGCGCTTCTAGGCCGGTTCGCGCGCGCGCTGAACTGGCAAAAACGATGCCCTGCTAGCCGAAGAAGGTTTCGAACATGATCCGGCCAGGAATGAAGGTCAGCGCGCCCGCAACGACAAGGCCGCCGACGAACATGCCAGTCATCGCGCGCCGGTGAATTTGCACCTTGCGACTGCGGATTGCGTAAATCGCCATTGGCAGGCCGACGATGGTCCAGCCGCTGAGGAGATGGATGAGAGACCAGGAATCGCCGTTGAGGCCGGTGATCCAGAGGCTGGAGACGGCGGTCGTCCCCATCGCGATAACCCAGGACCAGCCGAGCGTCTTATGAAGCCCGCTCCCCTTCCGCTGCACGAGAATAACTGTGCCGATGACGAGCGCCGCTAGGGCAGCTGCGACGTGCAACTTCACGACCCAGGAGATGCGATCCCAGAGCGACCAATCCGGCGCGTGAAACGAGATATCCCCAAGCCCGCTGGCGATGGAGGGAAAGCGCGGCCACATCGCCGCAACGAGGATCCCAATCCCGATCGTAAAGCCAATAACGCGGAAGGCGGCGGCGCGAGTAAACTGCATCGGGGTCTGGTCTCCGTTGGAAGTCTGCTAGAGACCCTGCCGACAGGAGTTGGCGCGTGCAGCCCGAGATACGTGAAACCACCGGCGGGGCGCGTGAACAGCGGTCATACGCCGTTCACGAAGCGCCAATTGCGGTCGAACCAGCTCGTACCTTGCGCGACTGGTTGCGAAATTTAGCCATCGCGGCGGGGGTTGGGACCGTTCTCGCGTTCGTGGGCGCCATGGATTCGGGTGAAGCGCCGATTGGGCGGCGGCTGCTTTACTGGGTGCCGTTGATGATGAGCGGCGGGCTTCTCGGCCATGCCATGTCTCTAATCGTCGCCAAAATACCACGAGCGAACGTGAACCCGTGGCTCTTCGGAGCGATCCTTTCAGTGGCGCTCACGATCCCAGCGACGTTCGTGGTGTGGGGCTACACAAACCTGATTTTTGGCACGCGGCTACCGCTATCAGCTCTGCCAGCATTGTTCGGAAGCGTACTGTTTCTGAGCACGGCTATGACCGCGCTGATGGTGGTGGTGAACTGGCCGGGACGGGTCACGCATGCTCCAGCACCGGGCGCCGACGCTGCGACGGTGCGGTTCGCCGAGCGGCTGCCGGCAAAGCTCAAGGGCGCGGTGATCTACGCGGTTTCGGCGGAAGATCACTATCTGAGGCTGCACACATCAAAGGGATCCGACTTGATCCTGATGCGCCTTTCCGACGCGATCTCCGAACTTGAGGGGCTTGAAGGCGCGCAGACACACCGCTCGTGGTGGGTGGCGCGCGATGCGGTCGAGGGTGTGCGGCGTGAGGGCGATAAGGTGGTGCTGGTGCTCAAGGGCGGCGCTGAGGCGCCGGTAAGCCGGCCGAATGTGCGGCCATTGCGCGAAGCGGGTTGGTTTTAGTCCGACTTGCCGAACAGGACGTAGGCGGCGAACGGCACGATCATCGCGCTATCGACGATCACCGCCGTTCCCAGTCCGCTCATGAAGCGATCGCCCTGCGCGAGTATTAGGCCGACAAACGCGACCTTGCTGGCGCCCGCGACGACGAGCGCAAGCTTACGCGCCGATGGCTTCCACGCGCCGTAAATGAGAAGCGCACCCATCAGTCCAATTAGAATGCCCCAGTTAGGTACGCGAGAACGCCGCGTAGAGCATGGTAAGCGTCAGCAAGCCGCTCACGCTCATGATCCCGGCAAAAACCTTGTTGAGCATCGCGACCTCTCCCCTGCTCAGGAGCCTAGGTCACAACGGCGCGCGCCGGAAGCGCCGCGTGTCTTCGCTGACTGCCACGGCGGATGCAGATTGTCGTGAATGCCCAGCATCACGGGGCCTTCCTGCCCTCATGACGCCGAGCCTAGCTCGATTTCGACATCAAGGAGTGGCGGGCGCGCGGAAAGTCCAGTCGCTGTCGGCCGCCAGATAAACGAACGTGGCCCAGGCGGCGACGTTCTGGCGGAGATTTGCTGGATCAATCGCATAGAGCGTGTCGTCCGGCGTGTGATGGTAGTCGAAATAATCGGTCCCATCTTGGCTGAGATCGACAACCGGCACGCCGAGCGCCCTTATCGCGCTGACATCCGCACCGCCGCTTGCGGTGTTAGATCCGGGCAAAACGCCGACCGGTGACAGCGCACGCTGAAAAGCCCGCGCGTACGGCAGAGCCGGCTCGGCGAACTGCGTGTCGAAACGCCAGACGCGACCGGCGCCAAAGTCGCTCTCCAGCGCCACGACGTGGTTTCCGGCTTCGCTTGCATGTGCACTCCCGTAGGCAGCACCGCCGTGGACGCCGTTTTCTTCAGCGCCCGCCAGAAGGATGCGAATGGTGCGGCGTGGGCGTCGCGGCAGATCGCGGATCAAACGCGCGGCAGCGGTGATGATGGCGACGCCCGAGCCGTCATCAATGGCACCCTGCCCCATGTCCCACGAATCCAAGTGCGCCGCTAGCAGCACGATTTCATTGGGGCGTTCGCGACCGCGGATCTCGGCGATGACGTTGCCAGATTGTGCGTTCTCTCGAATGTCGGCCTCTATATCGAGGCGCACGCGCACGGGTCTGCCGCGAGCAACCAAGTTAGCGAGCACGTCCGCGTCCGCGGGTGAGATCGACATCGCCGGAAGCGACGCGCCCTGCGCTTGACGCGAGCTGCCGCCTTGGTGGGCGAAGCGATGCGTGTCAGTGCCCACTGCGCGGATGAGACACCCGACGGCGCCTTTGGCTTGAGCAACGGGTGCGCAACGGCCGCGCTTGCGAACCGCGACTCCGTAACCGGCGCCATCCTGTGCGCGGCTCATATGCTCATCGATGAAGACGATGCGGCCCGCGACGGTGCCGTCCGGCGCAGCTTCGAGCGCCGCCATATCGGGGAAGCGCACGATCTCGGCTGTAAGGCCGCCGTCTGGCGTCGAGGGTGAACCGCCGAGCGCCGCCGCAACCATTGCCCGTTCGATGCCGGGAGAGACGATGTGCGCTTCTTCGCGCGTCGCGTCCCAGTACGGTAACGTGAAAGGCTCGACACGGACGTTGGTGAAGCCGTTGGCGCGCAGCATAGCGACAGCCCAATCGCGCGCGCGTGCTTCCGCTTCGGAGCCGGCAAGACGCGGGCCGACTTCGGTGACGAGACTTTCGACGATTTCATACGCGCGGTCGCTCTCAAGCGCTGCTGCTTGTAGGCGATCGATGGTGCGTTGCTGCGCCGGCGTGATCGGCGCCACTGGCGGCTGCGCAGCTGGCGGGTTCGAGGCTTGCACGAAACCCGGGACCGGTTGTGGTTGTGATTGTTGCTGTTGCTGTGCGCTCGCCGGAAAGGCGAATGATGCCGCGCCCAGAAGCGCCAGGGCTAAGTTCCGCATGTGATGTCGTCCCCAAACTCGTGCGCTCAAAGTGGCGGCGCGAGAGCGGGATGCAAGAGCTTAGCGACGATCAGGCGTTTCTGCGGGTCTTCCACGCCGCTTTCGATTGGCCGTAGAGATCGACCTTGTGCATCTCAAACGGTGGCGCGAGCTGCACGTCTTCCTTCTCAAGCTGCGATCCCAGGCGTTCGGCGAGCTTGATTGAGGGGATGTTCTGCTTGTCGATGCAGTGGATGACGTGATCCCATCCGAGGGTGTCAAAGGCCCAATCGATAGCGGCGGTTGCGCCTTCCTGCGCGAATCCCTGCCCCATCGCCGACGCCTTCACGCCCCAGCCGACTTCATCACCCGGCCAATTGCCTTCCTTGCCGCCCGGCCGCCACGGTCCGAGACGCCCGATCCACTCACCCGTGTCGCGGCGGATGACAGAGAACATGCCGTAACCCAACAGCGCCCACGATCCCGCAAGCGAAGCCATGCCGCGCCACGCCGCATCGCGTGGCGCGAGGCCGCCGATGAAGCGCATGGTCTCTTCTTCCTGCGCCATGGATGCAAAGCCGTCGAAGTCTTCGTGGCTCGGCGGACGCAGGATCAGGCGCGCGGTGGTGAGTGTTGGGCCGATGGTGCTCATCCGCGGCTCTTACGCCGCGCACAGACAACGCGCTAGCGCAGTCTGTCGAGTGTCGCGAGCACGATCTCAGGTGCTGGCCGTATCCGGAAGTTGGCGTCGCCGAGCTTGGCCTGCACTTCGCCTGCGGGGGACAAGATCAGAATTGTCGGCACCGGCAATCCGTTGTGGCGGCGGTTCGGCGGCATCGTCGGGTCCAGCAAATCGAGCTGACGCACAATCTGAGCCTGCTCGTCCGATAGCATCGTGTAGCCAATATCGCGGCGGCGTTCGAACCTGGCGAGTTCTTCAACACTATCGGTACTGATGGTCACAATCCGGTAGCCGCGCTGCTCGATGTCGTCGCGCACCCCTTCGAGGCCAATCATTTGCGCTTGGCAGTACGGGCACCAATCGGCCGCGCGTGTAATCAGCAGCACCGTCCCGTTCTCGCCAGCGAGCGAGGCAAGCGTGCGTGTTGCACCGGTTTCATCTGGCGCGGAGATCGCGGGAACCGTAGCGCCCACAGCGGGGCCAAAATTGTGCGTTTGCGCCGACGCCGCCGCTGCAAAACTCAGCGCGAAAGCAGCAACCATCCCAGCCAAAACACGCATGCAATCTCTCCCGTTGTCCTTTGCTAGACTACGGATGGACCGATAGCGAGGTTACAGCTTAGCCGACGGACGGATCGATGCCTTTGCAGGCATCAACCAAACCTTTCACAGCGTTCACAGAGTGATCGAACATGGCGCGCTCGTTGGCGCTGAGTTCGATTTCGATGACCTTCTCGACGCCCCCGGCGCCGATGATGCACGGCACGCCGACATACATGTCGTTCAGGCCATACTCGCCCTTGAGATTCGCAGCACACGGAAGCACGCGCTTCTTGTCGCGCAGATAGGACCGCGCCATCGCGATCGCGCTTTCGGCCGGTGCGTAGAAAGCAGAGCCCGTTTTCAGCAGGCCGACGATTTCGGCGCCGCCGTCACGGGTGCGTTGCACGATTTGGTCGAGCTTTTCTTGGCTGGTCCAGCCCATCTTCACGAGGTCGGGCAGCGGAATGCCGGCAACAGTGGAGTAACGCACCAGCGGCACCATCGTGTCGCCATGGCCGCCGAGCACGAAAGCGGTGACGTCTTCCACCGAGACCTTGAACTCGTCGGCGAGGAAGTAACGGAAGCGCGCGCTGTCCAAAACGCCGGCCATGCCGACGACCTTGTTGTGCGGCAGCTTCGAGAATTGGCGCAGCGCCCACACCATGGCGTCGAGCGGATTGGTGACGACGATGACGAATGCGTTCGGCGCGTGCTGAGCGATGCCCTCGCCCACCGCCTTCATGACTTTGAGGTTGATGCCGAGAAGATCATCGCGGCTCATGCCGGGCTTGCGCGGCACGCCGGCCGTGACGATGCAGACATCGGCGCCAGCGATGCCGGCATAATCGTTGGCGCCCTTCAGCGCGCTGTCCTTGCCGAACACCGGCGAGGCTTCGGCGATGTCGAGACCCTTACCCTGTGGGACGCCTTCGACGACGTCGAACAGAATCACATCACCCAGTTCCTCGCGTGCGGCGATATGAGCGAGCGTGCCGCCGATCATGCCAGAACCGATAAGGGCGATTTTTGCGCGGGCCATGTGGGGCTGCTCCGGGAGGATTTCAGGAAAAGAAGGCGCCCCCTCTAAACCTGCTCGCCCTAGGGCGCAATGCGGCGGTTCAACCTTGCCTGTAACGCGGCCAACAAGCCGCGATTGTCCATGCGCCAAGCATGGCCGTGGCGATGTTGATGGCGATTTCGGCCTTCATGGCGTCGTTCGTGGCCGCGAGCGAATAGAGGTTGTTCTGGACGTTGAATGTGACGTCCATCGCCGTAAGGAAAATCAGCGCGGAGCCAGCAAGCAGCCCAAGCGGCGGCCCCCAGTCGCGGTTCTGAACGAGGCCAACCCCAGCCCCCATCATGCAGAGCGCCATCCAGCCATCGGCAAATGGAAACGCATCCTCGAACGCGGTGTACCAGCGCTCGTGACTGACCATCACGTCGCCCGCGTTGAAGTAGCTCCACCAATAGAGCGCGGTGACGGCGGCGCCGACGAGGAGCACAATTCCGAGGATACGGTTCGCGCTCATTGCGCTGTGACGAGCTCCATCGTCCATGCGCGCACAGCTTCGTCACTCCAGACGCCCGTATACGGAACGTCGGCTCGATAGGCTTCGAGCGCGCCACGGCCACGGCCGCGATAGACTTTGATCGGCAGCGACAGGTGCACCAACCCCGACGGTAACGTCACTGAGCGGACTTCCATCAGCAAACCGTCGCCGCTCGTGTCAGCGCCGATCAACTGCACGCCCGGAAGGTGCAGAATGATGTCGGCCATGTCTAAGCACGCGCTGAAGCAAGCGCCGTTCGAAAGAACGTAGACACGCGCTGGGATCGGTGACGGACCCGTCGGACGTTGCTGCGTGTAGCCGCCGCTCGGCGCGATTTCGCCCGTGTTGCCAGGCTCGCGCGCGCGCCAGAAAGGTTCGCCGCGTTCTATGGCGGCGGTGAGCCCGTCGCGCGCGCCATGCGCCCACTGCACGATCTCGGAATCTTCGCCGAATTGCTGCGCCAGTTCCGGCGTGAAGCTCACGATGTAATCCCGATTGCCAACGGATGCGCGCCAATCAACGGCTCCGGGGCGATCGTCACCCGGCAGCGCGTTGATGATCTCGTCGCCCCACAGGGCGCGCGCGATGCGAACACCCCACTCCGAATTGCCACCGCCATTGCCGCGCACGTCGATAACAATCGCGCGGCCGGCGCGGATCGCGGATGCGTCCGCTGTGATCCTATCGACAAGCGCTTGAAGCTGCTCGCCTGCCCCGTTGTCGAGCGTTGGCACGCCGATCCACGTCACGCCTTCGGCAGGTGTTGTGACATCGAACGGGGCGCCGGGACCTGTTGAGGCGATGTTGTATTGATCCCAATAGGCATTGCCTTCCGGAACATCGCGCCAGTTTAGCGTGATTGTGCGGCGCGTACCGTTCTCGTCGAACACGCAACGGCGTGGCGCCGGGCCGAACGGATTGTGGCGATCCATGAAGATGCGCGCCGCCGACCGGCGGCGGTCGCCGGCGAGACCTGGGTTCAGCGTAAACGGATAGATGTTGCGCGCACGGAAAGCGGCGGGCGTGCGGCCATCGCAGGAGATAACACGAGCGCCGACTGCGGGCGTATTCGCATCGTCTTCGTCGCGTGAGAAAACGACGACATCGTCGCCGTCGGCAGTGGTGACAAAACCCGGCCAGCTGGCGGGCGCCAACTGCATTTGAGCGCCTAACGACAAGTGGGGATCGTGGAAGCCATTGGTGTAGCCGAGAAGCGAATAAAAATAGCTGGCTTGATCCGTGACGCGGCGGACGCGACTACGCGCTTCGCGATAGCCGCGCTCATACCAACGCTGCATCGTTGGGTTTTCGGCATCAAGCGCAACCGGTGTGTCTTCACGTAGGTACGTGTGTAATGCTTCCAGATCCGCCTCTGCAGCGGCGCGCCACGCGGCCGGCGTCGTGGGCAAAGTTGGTCCCTGCTGTTCTTGTGCGAAGGCAGCGCCCGTGAACGCGACGCACGCGACCGCAGTCACAACTAGAACTCTCAGCATCGTGATCTCCCGCCGCATAGATGCGTCCGCGCCGGAACACAGATGCGTCAGCGTTTGACGCAGATCAACAGACCATCGCCGATATTGATCATGGCGGCGTGGACACGGGCATCGGACTTGGCCTTCTGCGCAAGCGCCCGCAGCGCGGAGGTGTCGGCTGACGTGTCGGCCGGGTCTGCGACACGGCCAGACCAGAGGACATTGTCGAACAGCATCACGCCGCCTTCGCGCAGCAGCGTTAGGCCGCGTTCGTAGTAGTCGTCGTAGCCGGTCTTGTCGGCATCAACGAAGCCGAGATCGTATTGGCCGGCCTCCCCCGCCAAGATGCGCGCATCGAGCGTTTCTGTCGCCGGCGCGATGGCGAGATCGATGATGTCGTCGACCTGCGCTTCGCGCCAGTAGTCTCGCGCCTTGATCGTCCATTCTTCGGAGATGTCGCAAGCGAGCAGCTTGGCGCCGACGGGGTGCATCTCTTTCATGGTCAGCGCGACGGCAGTTGAGGAATAGCCGGTGAACACACCGATCTCGAACACGCGCTTGGCGTTGAGCATACGCGTGATCACTTGCATGAACGCGCCCTGCTCGGCGCTAATCTGCAT
The DNA here is from genome assembly GCA_041398305.1 of Hyphomonadaceae bacterium. GTDB lineage: Bacteria > Pseudomonadota > Alphaproteobacteria > Caulobacterales > Aquidulcibacteraceae > Vitreimonas. Next base: position 96,865 of record JAWKUZ010000005.1, on the reverse strand, counting down.
GCGCGCCATGGGCAGCTTCTGCGTCTCCTCGCGGCAGCGCGTGAGAGCGGGATGTTCAGGTGGATTTACGTGCGCGAGGTAGCGGACGATTTCGGGCGATAGACCAAGTGAGGAGGACATGCCTCCTAACTTAGGCGAGGCCCTTCAGTTCGGCCACCAGATCGTCGCGCTCCCAGGTGAAGCCGCCTTCATTGTCCGGCTGGCGGCCGAAGTGGCCGTAGGCGGCCGTGCGGGCGTAGATCGGATTGTTGAGCTTCAGGTGGTTGCGGATCGCACGCGGCGTCGCACCTCCAATCATCTCGGGCAGTTTCGCTTCGAGGATGGCGGGATCGATTGTGTCGGCGCCATGGAGATCCACGTAGAAGCTGGTCGGTACCGCAACGCCAATCGCATAGCTGATCTGGATTGTGCAGCGGTCCGCGAGGCCGGCGGCGACGACGTTCTTCGCAAGATAGCGGCACGCGTACGCGGCTGAGCGGTCGACCTTGGTCGGATCTTTGCCGGAGAATGCGCCACCGCCGTGCGGCGCTGCGCCGCCGTACGTATCGACGATAATTTTGCGGCCGGTGAGACCGCTGTCGCCGTCCGGACCGCCGATCTCGAATTTGCCGGTTGGATTGATGTGCCACTTGGTGCGCTTGGTGATCAAGCCTTCGGGGAAGACCGACGCCGCGATCGGCTTCACGATCTCGGCGAAACGCGATTGGCTGTAATTCTTGTCTCCCAGCTTCTTTGCGTGCTGGTGGCTGACGACGATGGCTACGACTTCGACGGGCTTACCGTTTTCGTAGCGCAGGGTGACTTGGCTCTTCGCATCCGGCTCAAGTTCGGGACGCTCACCGGAGTGCCGCACTTCGGCTAGGCGCTTCAGGATGTTGTGCGAATATTGCAGCGTCGCCGGCATTTGCTCGGGCGTTTCGTTGCAAGCGTAACCGAACATGATGCCCTGGTCGCCGGCGCCTTCATCCTTCTTCGCGGATGAGTCGACGCCTTGGGCGATGTGCGCGGATTGGCCGTGCAGGTAGCAAGCGTACTTGGCCTTCTCCCAATGGAAGCCCTTCTGCTCGTAGCCGATGTCCTTCACCGCAGCGCGGACCTTCGGCTGCAGCGAGGCGATAATGTCCTTGGTGAAGGCTTTGTTCTGCGCCTTGTCGTTACCCGGCTTTCCGGCGCGAACTTCGCCGGCGAGAATAATGCGGTTGGTCGTCACCATGGTTTCGCAGGCGACGCGGGCTTCGGGATCAGCAGCGATAAACGCATCCACCACGGTGTCGGAGATGCGGTCGGCGACCTTATCCGGGTGGCCTTCCGAGACACTTTCGCTGGTGAAGACGTAATTGCTGCGCGCCACGCGGATTCTCCGGGCCAAACGGTAAAAACGAAGCGGCCCTCTTAAGGAGAACCGCCCCTAGAAGCAATTTCTCAATCGTCGCTGGCGTTTAGCGCTTGCCGCCTTCGTCCTCGGTGAGCGTTTTAACCAACTCCACCACCTTGCGGCGGAGCTTCTGGCTCTTGATTGAGGAGAACATCGCCATGAGCTGCGCGCCCTCCGGGGTGGCCAGGGCGTCATCGACGTACTCTTGGCGGTTTTCCGCAACGCCGCGCGCGCTCACGCCTTCGAAGAACCGGCCCACCGGCATTTCCAGCGCTGTGGCGATGTCCCACAAGCGGCTGACGGCGATACGGTTCACGCCCTTCTCGTATTTCTGGACCTGCTGGAAGGTCACGCCAAGTAATTCGGCAAGCCGTTCCTGGCTCATGCCGATTTCGAGCCGCCTGGACCGCACCCTTTGACCGACTCTTCTGTCGATCGCATTGGCTGCGCGTTCGTCATTCATGCTCGGGATCCTCCCGACCTCTGCCGTCCGGACGGAAAAAACCGGAGTGCCGCGACCAGTACAAACAATACAGAGAGGAATATACTACCCCAATGGGCGAATGGGGTTTCCTCTAACGCAGGCGGCAGCTGCGCTTCCGCATATGTAGCTCGCGCAGTGGTTGAGCTTACCTCTCGGCCGTAGGCGTCCACAATGGCCGAAATCCCGCCCGAGGCGGCGCGCGCCACCGGTAGACCCTCCTCAATCGCGCGATATCTGGCCATCGCATAGTGCTGGTAAGGACCGGTGCCACCTCCGAACCAGGCGTCGTTCGTGACCATGACAATCCACCCGGGGCGACCGTCACCTCTTGGCGTCATGCCTGGAAAAATCGCTTCGTAGCAGATGAGCACGGCGGCGGGCGGCGCGCCCGGCACCACCAGGCGCGTCGGCGGCGGGCCAGCTTCGAACCCAGCTCCGATGCGTTGCAGAGGCGCGATGTTGAGATTGCTCACCAACGACCAGAACGGAATGTATTCGCCAAACGGGACGAGATGGTTCTTGTCGTAGGACTGGCTAACGCGCGCTTCGCTGTTGACGCCATCGATAACCGTGGCGGCGTTGAAGAGACGGAGATTATCTGCGCGGACTTCGCCACGCCAATAGGCTTCGCACAGCGGTTGCGGCTCGCATCGGGTCAAGCCGGTGATAAGCACGCGATCGCCCAGTCCCCTTCCCAGCGCAGAGAGGAAGGCCTCGTCATAGAGTTGGAAGAAATGCAGCGTCGGGATCGCGCCTTCCGGCCAGATCAGGATGGTGCCGGCGTTGTCATCGCTGGCCACGCCGCTGGCTTGAAGATAGCGCTGCAGAACGCGGAATTCTTGATCGGGCCGGTTTCGCCACTTCTCGGCTTGACCCAACCCCGAGTCCGCGACGCGAACAACGGGCTGCGCGCCAGGAATCTCCATCGGGGCGGACGCGATATGCTGGACGCCCCAACCCCACGCCATGCCGACGCTCAAAGTAGCAACGAGGATGGGCGCAAAACGACGCCCGGAAGATTGCCCAGCATCCGCAAGCGTCGCTGGCGTTGCCGCGATCAGGAGCGTCAACAAAGATAGGCCGTAAACGCCAATGAGCGAGGCTAGTTGCGATACCGGCTCGCCGGGCGTCCAGACATAAGCCGGCAAGAGCCAGGGGAAGCCGGTGAGGATATGACCGCGCAGCCATTCAGAAACGAAAAAGCCAAGCGCCAGGGCGGCAATGCGGCGGATGTCGTTGGTCCACAGTAGCATCGCGAGCAGCGCGCCAACTCCGAAGAAGAGCGCAAGGCCAGCGGCGAGCGCGAGCGTAGCGGGCACACCCCAGAGCGGGCCCCAAGCATCGCTATCGACATTGAATGCGGCGGCGACCCAATACAGTCCGGTCGCAAAGTGACTGAACCCAAAGAACCAGCCGATGCTGAACGCTGAGCGGAGCTTCCGCTCCTTGGTTGCGGATACGTCGAGCAGCCAGACAACGATTGTGATTGCGGCACAGTAGAGAAGCGTAAGTTGAAACGGTGCGTGGCCCAGGGTGGCAAGCGCGCCGGCCGCGGCAGCGAGACCACGGCGTTGCCACGGCGTGCGTGCCGCAAACCAGGATTGGATGCGCGAACGCACGACGCTGCCTGCCTCTGCGTTCAAACTAAACTCCCCTCTCTGGCGCGAAGGGGCGTTTGGAGCGCGATCAGGCGCGCGGGTCAACACTCATGGGCTGCGATGCGCCGCCTTTTCAGGGGGCGTGACAACGCGAAGCGTAGGTTGCGCTTCGCTCGCCGGCTTGATGCGAATCCGTTTCACGCGCCTGGGATCGGCATCGACGATCTCAACGTCAAACCCGGCGGGGTGACGCAAAATCTCGCCGCGTTGTGGAAGCCGCGCCGCCAGCGCGGTGGCGAGGCCGGCGGCAGTGTCGAACTCGTCCTCGTGCTCGGGAAGCGCCAAGCTCTTTCCAAGTTTCTCCTCGACCTCGGTGATCGAGGCCCGGCCATCAGCCTCGAACACGCCGTTGGCGCGCTCCAGCACAAGCGCGGATTCGACATCGTGTTCATCGTCGATGGCGCCGACAATTTGCTCGACCAAGTCCTCCATCGAGACAAGGCCATCGGTGCCGCCATACTCGTCAACGACTAGCGCCAGGTGGATGCGGCTCGACTGCATCCGCAGAAACAAGCGCGCGAGCGACATCGACTGAGGCACGAATAGAATCTCGCGCTTGATGCGCGACAGCGAACAATCGTCAAATTTGGCGCTCGATACGCCTTCCTCGTTCGGCGCAAGCATGGCGAGAACGTCGCGGACGTGCACGAAGCCGTGTGGATCATCGAGCGTGTCGCCGTAAATTGGCAACCTTGAATGTTGGCTGTCTGAGAAAACGCGCGCGGCTTCACCCAAAGTGGCGCTAGCCTCAATGGCGACGATCTCGGCGCGTGGGCGCATCACGTCAGCAACTTTCAGCTGATCGAAATGCGCGGCGCGAAGAATGAGATCCTTGTGCGCCAACTCAATTGGGCCGCCGTTTTCCTCGCGCTCGCGGAGCGCTTCTTCGACAGCTTGAGCGGACCCTAACTTTCCGCGTGCGAATATTCGCGTCCAGCGTTGAAAGAGGCCCGCGCGTCTTCGCGAGGGAGGGTCGTTCGCATCGTTGGTTGTCTCAACCATAATGGTGTGTGTCGCACTCCGTTGGCGGCTTCACGCGTAGGGATCTTCTATCCCGATCGAAGCAAGGATCGTGCGCTCGCGCGCTTCCATGACTTCGGCGTCAGCCGGCTTCTCGTGATCATAGCCTATCAGGTGCAAAAACCCATGCACGACCAGATGCGCGGCATGGTGTTCGAACTTTTTGCCCTGAAATTGTGCTTGTTCGACAATGGTTTCCGCGGCCAGCGCGATGTCGCCGAGGAAACCGGGTTCGCTCGTTCCGGGGGCGGGCGGGAAGGACAGCACGTTCGTGGCGCCGGCCTTGCCCCGGAATTGTTGGTTAAGGCCAGCGATCGAGGCGTCGTCGCCAAGCAGTAACGACACCGAGCCGGCCTTCCCCACCTCCGCCGCCGAGGCAGCCAGAGCGCGGGAAAGAAAATCCTCGTGCCCGCGCCACAGTGCCGAATTCACCAAGATATCGACTTCAAGACTAGCTGCCACCGCGCGCTCCCTCATCGCGATGATATGCTTCGACGATGTGTGCGACGAGCCTGTGACGAACGACGTCTTGCGTTGCGAACCGGATCACTTCCACGCCCGGCACGTCTTCGAGAATCGAGATCGCATGCGAGAGGCCCGATTGGTCCGAGCGCACCAAGTCGATCTGAGACGGATCGCCCGTCACCACCATGCGCGAGCCTTCACCCAAGCGCGTGAGCGTCATCTTCATCTGCAGCACGGTCGCGTTCTGTGCTTCATCCACAATGACGAAAGCATTCGAGAGCGTGCGCCCGCGCATGAAGGCGAGCGGCGCCACTTCGATGACGCGGCGTTCGCGGCGCGCCTTCAGATCATTGTCGCTCATCTGCGAGCGGAACGCGTCCCAGATCGGCTGAAGGTACGGATCGACTTTCTCAGCGAGATCACCCGGCAGGTAGCCGAGCTTCTCCCCTGCTTCAACGGCGGGGCGCGTAACGATGATACGATCGACGCGCTCTTGCTTTAGCGCCTCAACGGCTGCGGCGACGGCGAGAAATGTCTTACCTGTGCCCGCCGGACCGACACCGAAGATGAGGTCGATGTTCTCGTCGCGCAACGCTTCGACGTAATGCACTTGCCGCGGCGTGCGCAGCGTCAAGCCGCCGAGTTGCGGCAGGTGCATGGGGCCTGGTGCGTCGCCCGGCGCTTCCGAAAACGAGATTGCGGCGAGCACTTCGCCTTCGCGCACCCGGCCTTTTCGGGTCGCCTGCTCTATCAGTGCGTCAAGAATACGTTGTGCTCGAACGAAATCGGCCTCGCTGGCGCCGGTCCCTGCATTGATGATGAGCTTGTCGCCTTGGGCGTCGAACGTAAGGCGATAAGCGGGCGCGCCGCGCGGCGCGTTCGGATCGCGGAAGGCTTCCTGTATCTGCGCGACGTGGCGGTGCAGCGGGCCAAAAACAGCTTGTGCGGCTTCGCCCAATTCGATGGTGCGGGACTGGCTCATGCGGTCGCGAGCGCGGGCAACTCGCCGCTCAGCGAGTTTTGCGAAGAGCCCGTTATGCGAACATCAACGATGTCGCCGTTCTGGGCGTTGGTGTCTTGGAAGTGCACTGACTGCAGATATGGCGAGCGACCATGCTTTTGACCAGGCATCCGCCCCTTGCCTGTGACGAGCACTGGCAGCGTGCGGCCAACTTGGCTGGCGTTGAACGCCGTCTGCTGCTCGAAGAGAAGCTTCTGTAAGCGAGCCAAGCGCCCGGCCTTCGCGGCCTCCTCCACCTGCCCCATCATCGCAGCAGCCGGCGTGCCAGGGCGCGGCGAGTACTTGAAGGAAAAGGCTGAGGCGACCGTCACGTCGCGTGCAAGCTGCATGGTCGCTTCGAACTCCTTCTCCGTCTCGCCCGGGAAGCCGACGATAATATCTGTCGACAGCGCGATATCAGGGCGGACCGCGCGCACGCGGGCGATAATGTCACGATAGAACGCACCATCATGCTTTCGGTTCATCGCCTTCAAGATGCGATCGGAACCGGACTGGATGGGCAGATGCAGGTACGGCATGAGTTTCGGCTCGCTGCCGTGGAGCGCGATCAGGTCATCCGTCATCTCGACTGGATGTGAGGTCATATAGCGGATCCGCTCAATGCCGCCGATCGCGGCCAATTCGCAGAGCAAATCGGTGAATGCTGCGCCGCCGTGATAGGCGTTGACGTTCTGGCCGAGCAGCGTGACCTCGCGCACGCCCTGTCCGGCGAGTGAACGAGCTTCCGCCAGCACATCCGCGATCGGTCGCGAGAACTCTGCGCCGCGCGTGTAGGGCACCACGCAGAACGTGCAAAACTTGTCGCAGCCCTCCTGCACGGAAAGAAACGCAGTCACGCCGTCGGGGGCGCGCGCCGGCAATGCATCGAACTTTTCCTGAGCCGTGAAATCGGCCGCCAAGCGCTCGCCAGTCTTCCGCGCCGCGCGGGCGATGAGTTCGGGAAGTTTGTGATACGCCTGCGGGCCAACGACGAGATCAACTGCCGGCGCGCGGCGCATGATCTCTTCGCCCTCAGCTTGCGCAACGCAGCCGGCGATCGTGATCGTCATGCCCTTGCCTTCCGCGGCGCGGCGTTCCTTGTGCACGCGAAGACGGCCGATCTCAGAATAGACCTTTTCGGTGGCTTTCTCGCGAATGTGGCAAGTGTTGAGAATGACAAGATCTGCGTCGTCGGGGCGCTCAGTGATGGCATAGCCGAGCGGGCTCAACACATCGCGCATGCGCTCCGAGTCATAGACATTCATCTGACAACCGTACGTCTCGATGAAGAGACGCTTCGGGGCGTCGGCCATGGCTATTTCTTGCCCGCCTTGGACTTGTCGTCGAGCGGAATGCCGTAGAGCTCGAGCCGGTGATCAACGAGCTTGTAGCCAAGGCGGCGCGCAATCTCGTGCTGAAGCCGCTCAATCTCTTCGTCGACGAACTCAACCACCTTGCCGGTTTTCATGTCGATCAGGTGGTCGTGGTGATGCTCGGGCACTTCTTCGTAGCGCGAGCGGCCGTCGCGAAAATCGTGGCGTTCAAGGATGCCGCTTTCTTCGAACAGGCGAACCGTACGGTAGACCGTCGCAATCGAGATGCCGGGATCGACCGCCGCGGCGCGACGGTGCAGTTCTTCAACGTCCGGGTGATCGTGGCTGGACGAGACAATGCGCGCGATGACGCGGCGCTGCTCCGTCATCCGCATACCCTTCTCGACACAGAGTTTTTCGATGCGATCCATGGGCGCTCAGATACCCCCTCTGGCGGGGCGATGTCCACCTTCGGCGGCTCAGACAACCGGCCGCGGCAGCGTGCGGCGCATGACGATGGCGTCAACCGAACCACCCTCGCCCGCGTAATAAGCATGGCGCCGGCCGGCCTCTTCGTAGCCAAGCTTTCGATAAAGCAATCGCGCGGCTTCGTTATCCTCCGCGACCTCTAGATGCATCGACGCTGCGCCACGCACCAAAGCAGCCACGCCAGCTGAGGTTACCAACGCCGCGCCTACGCCCTTTCGGCGCGCCTCAGGCACGACAGCGACGGTGAGCAACTCGGCATCGCCCGCCGCGGCCCACGCCATGACAAAACCGTTGGGCGTCGCGCCATTGCCATGCAGCAGCGCGAACACCGCTTGGTTCTCCATAAGCTTGGCAATCTCTTGCGCACTCCACGGCTTCGGAAACGCGCGTGCGTGAAGAGAGGCGAGCAGTTCGCAAGCGGTCGGCGGCGCAGCTTCAATCATGAGCCAGCCGGCAACGTCACGTGCGGCGCGCGAAGATAAGTCGGGTCCGGCGGATAAAGTGCGGGATCGAGCCGCGCGGCGCGAACCGCGAGCGCCGCCGCGTTGATGGTTATGCCCGGACCTTTGAGGCTCGCGCCTGACAACAGCGCTTCGTGCTCGCCACGTTCGATCGGGCGCGGCGCGATCAGTGGCGCGCCGTTCTCGTAGAGCGCAAAGTACGAGGCGCCGGGCGTTTCGATCAGCGCTGCGCGCCCGCCCTCCACGCCATCTTCAAGCGCAAGCGCCTCAAGCGTCGAGACACCGATGCAGGGTTTGTTGAGCGAGAGCGCCAAAGCGCGCGCGAAGGAGAGACCAACGCGGACCCCGGTAAACGATCCAGGACCCGTGGAAACGGCAACGCGGTCGAGCTGCGTAAACGTCACGCCGGCCTGGAGCGCGGCTTCTCGCGCCATGGGGGCCAGGCGTTCCGCCTGGCCGCGGGTCATTGTTTCGTGGAAGTGCGCGAGCGTGTGCGTGTCACGAACGATAGCGACCGAGCATGCGTCCAGCGATGTATCAATCCCGAGTACAATCATGCGCGTTGGCGAGCGCTCAAGCTCACACCACTTGCTCCACTGACATCACTTCAGGGACGTAGTGGCGCAGCATGTTTTCGATGCCCTGCTTCAACGTCAGCGTCGAAGACGGGCAGCCAGCGCAGGCGCCGCGCATGTTGAGGCGGACTATGCCGTGCTCATGGTCCCAAGAGTGGAAGGTGATGTCGCCGCCATCGCGGGCCACCGCCGGGCGAACGCGCGCGTCGATAATTTCCTTCAGTTCTTTGACGATGCCGGCGGCCTCGCCCTCATAGACGATATCCGCCTCGTCGGTTTCATCCGCGGGCGCAGCGCTATCGCTCAGCACAGCGCGGCCGGAGGTGAAGTGATCCATGATGGCGGCGAGCACGTGCGGCTTCAGATGCGGCCACTCGATCGCTTCGCTCTTGGTGATGGTGATGAAATCCCCGCCCAGATAGACGCGCTCAACGCCATCGACGTTGAACAGCGCCGTCGCCAACGGAGAGGCAAGCCCGGCGTCGGCGTCGGCATATTCGCGGCTGCCCTGCCCTAGCACCTCACGGCCCGGAAGAAACTTAAGGGTCCGCGGGTTTGGCGTGGATTCCGTTTGGATAAACATGAGGCTCAGGTGGGCCTTTGAACTGAGTGGGTCAAGCTGGCGGAGGCTGCGGCGCGGGCGGCTCTTCTTCGCTTTCGACTGAAACTGCTGCAGCCATAGGCAGGGCGATGGCCCTGATTTCATCGCGCGTCAGCGCCCCTGGCACCACCATGACCGGGACGGGCCTCGGCGCGAGCCCGCCGGTCTTGCCGAGTTGGGCGATAAGTGGGCCAGGACCACTCGGCGGCGACGCCGCGGCGAGCACCACAAGTTTGATGGAAGTGTCTTCCATCAGAAGTTTCCGCAGCACAGGCTTGAGATCGCCTTCGCGCAGGATCGGCTCGGCCGTCACACCACACTCTGCCCAGGCCTCCGCGGCGAAGCGCTGCGTGAGCGATTCAGCTGCGTCGCGCGCTTGCAGGCGCATCTCTTCGGTAATCGAGGCCCAGGGCGCTGGATCTGAAGGTTCAATGACGCGAAGCATCCGCAGCCGCCAACCCGTGTAGCGACACAGCAACGCGGCATAGATCATCGCGTCCGGGAACTCCTCGCTCTCGTCGGCGATGACCAGGCAGCTGAACGCTTGCAGATCTTTGCTCATGGCGCGCGAACGTCGCTCAATCGCGCCGCCACTTCAAGCGCGCCAGAGGCCGACGACATCGCGGACTTCGGCCATGATCGGTTGCGCCACGGCGCGAGCCTTCTCCGCACCATCCTTGAGGATAGCGTCGAGCGCGGCCGTATCGGCGTTGAGGCGCCGCATCTCGGCGGCGATGGGGCCGAGCTTGGACGCGAGTGTTTCCGCCAGCGCCGGCTTGAAGACGCCGAACCCCTTCCCGCCAAATTCGGTCAGTACGTCTTCGACCGTGCGTTCGGAGACAGCAGCGTAGATGCCAACCAGGTTCTCGACTTCCGCGCGGCCGGCCAGACCTTCTTTGCTTTCCGGCACCGGATGCGCGTCGGTTGTAGCCTTCTTGATCTTCTGCAGAATGGTATCGGCATCGTCTGTCATGTTGATGCGCGACATGTCGGAAGGGTCGGACTTCGACATTTTCTTCGTGCCGTCGCGCAGGCTCATGATGCGTGCGCCGGGCCCTTGAATCAAAGGCTCGGGCAGCGGGAAGAAGTTCGGCGCGTCGTGGTCGTTGTTGAACTTCTGCGCGATATCGCGGGAAAGCTCCAAGTGCTGCTTCTGGTCCTCACCGACAGGAACGTGTGTCGCCTTGTAGAGGAGAATGTCAGCGGCTTGCAGGACAGGATAGTCGAACAGGCCGACGGAAGAACGCTGCGCGTCCTTGCCAGCTTTATCCTTGAACTGCGTCATGCGTTCGACCCAGCCCATGCGGGCGACGCAATTGAAGATCCAGGCCAACTCTGTGTGCTCGCGCACGGCGGATTGCACAAAGATGATGGAGCGCTTGGGATCGACGCCGGCGGCGACATAGGCGGCCGCAACTTCGCGGCAGCGGCTGGCGAGGTTCTTTGGATCGGGACCAGTGGTGATCGCGTGCAGATCGACGACGCAATAGATGCACTCGAAGCTGTCCTGCAGCTTCACCCACTTTTGCAGCGCACCGAGATAATTGCCGAGATGCAGGCCATTGGTGGGCTGCATGCCTGAGAAAACGCGTTGCGGGCCCTTGTATTGGGGCTGGGCGGCGTCGGTCATTGAAAACTCCGGAACATGAGAACGGGCGCGCCAATCCGGGCGCGGAGAAGCGGCGTCAGGTCAGGCTCGCCATCGCCAAAGGGACGTTCTCTTGTTCATGCGGCGGCTTCTATCAGCCGTCCAAGCCCGGCGGCAAGCCGCCTCCCCCGCCAGCGGGTCCGCGCTCGCGACGGAATGCGGCGCGCACTTCCGATACTGTCACAGCGCGCACCAAAAAGGCGACGAGGAAGTAGAACGATCCGCCACCCAGGATAATGAGCGCTATGGCCGCCTCCTTGGAGCCGAGTGCGGCCTCCAATTGTTCGCGGTTGGCGCCGGCAAACCAGAGCACAGCAAAGAGCACGCCGGATGCGAGGCAAATACGCAGCAAGCGGGCGAACGCCGAAGGCGTCGGCCGGTAGGCGCCACGGGCCAGCAATGCCCTGATCATCAGCATCACGTTGACCCACGCCGCTGCCGACGTCGCGATCGCCAACCCTTGGAAGCCAGCCACCCCAGCGGCTCGTAACGAGAAGAAGAGCGCGCCCCCGAGGATGATGTTGAGCACCATCGAGGTGATCGCATAGCGCATCGGCGCTTTGGTATCTTCGCGGGCGAAGAAGGCTGGCGCGTAAATCTTTGCCAGCACAAACGCGGGAACACCCCAGCCGTAGTGGATGAGCGCCAGTGCGGCGTTGTGGGCATCGGCCGCTGAGAACTCTCCGCGCGAGTAAAGGCCGTCGATCAGGTAGAATGGCAACGCCAACATCGCGGCCGCAGCCGGCAACGTAAACGCCATCGAGAGCGCGACAGCTTCGTCAAGCGCGCCACGCGCACCTGGCTCGTCGCCCTCCTGAACGAGCCGCGAAAGCCTCGGCAGCATCGCGACGCCAACGGCGATACCGATGAGGCCCAGCGGCAATTGGTAGAGCCGGTCAGCGACGTTGAGATAAGTGATTGCGCCTTCTTCAAACGAAGCGAGCGCTTGGCTCACCATCACATTGATCTGCAGTGCGCCGCCGGCAATTGCGGCGGGCGCCGCCAGCACAAACAGGCGCTTCACGGCTGGTGTCAGCCGTGGAAACGGCAATTGCATCTTGATGCCGGAACGCTGCGCGCCCCACCAAACCCAAAGCGCTTGCAGGAAGCCGGAAATGGAAACGGCGATGATCGCGGCCAGCGCCGCGAGCTCTGGCGTATCGTGCACCAGCCACAAGGCAAAGAGCTGGCAGAGGTTGAACAGAATTGGCGCGGCGGCGGCTGCGAAGAAGCGGCCATGCGCGTTCAGCACGCCCGAGAACAGCGTCGCCGCCGACATCGCGAACAAATACGGCATCGCCAGCTGGGTCAGCACGGTCGCAAGCTGGAAGGCCTCGGGGTTTGTCTGGGCGTAGCCGCCGAACAGCGCGAGGTTGATCCAACCCATGCACGCGATCGCCACGGCGCTCAAAACCCCGACCATCAAGAGCAGAACCGAAAGCGCTTCGGACGCCAAACGGTTCGCCGCTTCCTCCCCCTCGGCGGCAAGCGTCTTAGAGTAGACCGGCACGAAGGCCTGACTGAATGCGCCCTCCGCGAACAGGCGGCGGAAGAGATTCGGAAAGCGCAGCGCCGCGAAGAACGCATCGGCCACCGGCCCGGCGCCGAGCGCCGCAGCCAACGCCACGTCGCGTGCGAAGCCAAACAAGCGCGAGATCAGGGTCAAGCCGCCGATGACGGCGGTGTTGCGGGCAAGGCTCATGCGGGCGGGCGACTCAATTTGAGATGCAACGGGGGTAGCGCGGCGCTAGCGCGCCGTCGAGGCGCGGGCCACAGCTAGCGGCGCCTTAGCCGGATCGGCGGGCGCGGCGGGTTCCGCGGCGCGCAAGACGTCCTCCAGTTTCGCGCGGACGGAGGCGATGCGGCGGGGGTTGGCGATTTGTCCGCCGCCCTCTTCTTCTTGCACATAGAAAACGTCCGAAGCTCGTTCGCCATACGTATCGATGTGGGCGCTGACGATCGAAACCTCGGCCTTTGCGCATACGTGCGCGAGATCAGCCAGTAGCCCCAGGCGGTCACGACCCGAAGCCTCGATGACGGTGGCGTGCGGGGTGATGTCGTTGTCGATGCGCACCCATGGTTCGATCGCAAAAGCCGCGTTGCGCCGCGAAGGTGGCGCAGCGGGAGGCGGTGCATGATCATGCAGCGCCGCGCCGGTAAGCTTTTGTTGCAGGACCTCAAGCGCGCGCGGATCGTTGAGGCCGAATGGCTTGTGGCCAGCGGCTTGGATCGAGAAAACGTCGAAGGCGGCGCCGTCTCTCGAGGTGTGCACACGTGCGCCGACAATGTCAGCGCCGCTGGCGGAAATGGCCGCGGCGATGCTCGCGAAAAGGCCCGGCCGGTCGCCAGCATAGACGAGAACTTCTGTGACGCCTTGTGTCTCGCGGATGCGCGCGGCGACGTGTGGGATGGCGCGTTCCGTGCGGGCGCGCATGACTTCGAGCGCGTGCCACTTGAGGGCGTCGGCGTCGTGGTTCAGCCAATAGCCATCATCGAGCGCATCGAGCCACGCTTGCAGGACGTCAGCCCGCGCGCCGCCGATGTCCTTCAGCAATTGCTCCTTCGCAGCGCTTGCGATCTCGGCGAGATGCGCCCGAACGCCTTCTTCATCCGAACGGCCGCCATGCAATGCAGCCTCCGTCAGGCGATAGAGATCGCGAAGCAGCTGGCCCTTCCAATCATTCCACACATTACCAACCGCGCGGATGTCCGCGACTGTAAGGACAAGCAGGAGGCGCAGCCGCTCCACGTTGCCGACGATCTTCGAGAATTGGGCAACGGTTCGCGGATCACCAATGTCGCGCTTTTGCGCCACGTCGCTCATTACAAGGTGATTGCCGACGAGCCAGCCGACGAGGTCCACTTCCTCTTGCGGCAAGCCTAAGCGCTCGCACGCGGCGCGCGCCGATTTTTCGCCTTCGATTTGCTGATCGCCGTCACCCTTGCCGGTGTCATGCAACAGCATCGCGAGATAGAGAGCGCGGCGATTGATGATCTTCGGAAAGATGTCACTCGCGAGCGGGTGCTGATCCTTGTGCGCGCCGTGCTCGATCTCCGATATCGCGTCGATAGCGCGCAACGTGTGCTCATCCACGGTGTAGTGGTGATACATGTTGAACTGCATCTGCGCGACGATGCGACCGAACTCCGGAACAAACTTTCCGAGCACCCCCGCCTCATTCATTAGCCGCAGCGCAGCGCCCGGGTGGCGCTTCGAGGTCGCCACATCGAGAAACGCGGCGCGCGCCTCCGGCTGCCGGCGCCAAGCCGGGCCAAAAGCGCGTACTCGCCGCGAGGCTTGACCGAACGCGTCAGGGTGGATGTCGAGATCGAGCTTCTCAGCAATGGCAAACAGGCGGAGCACGTTTGTCGGCGTGTCGAGAACGGCTGCGCCTTCGGTGTTGAGGCGTCCCCCTTCAACGAAAAAGCCGGCTTCGACTTGGGCCGTGCGTTTTCGGCCATTGCTCAAGAGGCGCTGCAAACCTTTCGGCGATTGTTTGGCCTGGTCGGCCTCCAATCTAGCGCAAAGCGTACGCGTCAGTGCGCCAACTTCTTTCGCCACCAAGAAGTAGCGCTTCATGAAGCGCTCGACCGCGCTGTTGTTCGCGCGCGCGCCGTAACCGAGGCGCTTGGCAAGCTCCGGCTGCAGGTCGAAGGTCAGGCGCTCCTCGGCGCGGCCAGTGATGAAGTGAAGATGACAGCGCACAGTCCAGAGAAATTCGAGAGCGCGCCGGAAAGCATTGCGTTCCTCATTTGTGAAAACGCCCGCCTCGACGTAGTCACGCGGACTTGAGAAGCCGTAGCGACGCCGCGCGAGCCAGAAGAGCGTATGTAGGTCGCGCAGTCCGCCCTTCCCCTCTTTTATATTTGGCTCGACCATGTAGCGCGAGGCGCCGGCGCGAGCGTGGCGCTCGTCGCGTTCGGTGAGCTTGGCGGTGATGAAGCCGGCGTGGTCGCGATCGGCCACTTCCTTGCGAAACCTAGTGAAGAGTTCCTCGGCCAGCGTTTGGTCGCCGGCGATGCGGCGCGCTTCAAGCAGCGCGGTTTGAATCGTGTGATCCTCGCGCGCGAGCTTCAGGCATTCATCGATGTTGCGCGAGGAGTGACCAACTTTGAGGCCCATGTCCCAGAGCATGTAGAGCATGTACTCGGTGACGCTCTCGTCGAAGGGCGTCGGCTTGTACGGGCGAAGGAACAGCAGATCGAGATCGGACGACGGCGCGAGTTCACCGCGACCATAACCGCCGACGGCGATGACCGCGAAGCGCTCACCCTCGGTCGGATTGCGTGAGCGGAATATGTGGGTGGTGGTGTAGTCGTAGAGTGCGGCGACCACTTCGTCGGCCACCTGAGCGAGCAAGCGGGCGACCGCGAGCCCGTTCTCTCCCGCTTCGAGGCGCTCCTTGGCGACCATTCGGCCCCGAAACAATGCGCCATGCAAAAGGTTGCGCACGGCCGCGCGCGCGCGCTCACCCTCGGCGGCATAGGCAGCGCTCAATTGCGCGCGCAGCCGAAGGCCGTCGACGACGTGTTCGATACGTGCAGGTTTCAGCCGTGACGCGACCATCTCATTGCAATTTCGTCATCCTGGGGCGTCGGCGCCACTGTTTTGGACACTCAACCCTGACTTCTTGGTTATCAGCATGTCGAAACCTTGCCTCATTTCGCGGGCACAGCCATGAAGTGTAACGGGAACGATGGTTTCCCGGGAGAGCCTTCGTATGCGCAAAAGCGGCAAGACCATCCGCCTCAACCCCGTGGACGATGATCACGTCACTGATCACCCAGCCCGGGCGGGCCTTGAAGCGATTATGGATCAGAAGCTGTTCGCGCAACGCATCAAGAGCGAGCGCGCATCGGCTTATTGGTTTGCCGCCTCGCTTTGGGGTGTCACCGGCCTCATCCTTGGCGGCATCCTTGGCGCCTACATGATGTTCGTGGCGATGGACTCTTCCCTGCCGCTGGCCTCGGAAGCTGTGTCGCGCGGCATGGCCGTCGAGCAAGCGCGTCAGCGCGTCGACGACCGCGACCCGGCACTCAGAGATCCTGCTGAGACGCAGCCTTAAGCTTGTAAAGAAGCTCTAGCGCTTCTTTCGGCGACAAATGATCCGGATTGATGTCGTTGAGCGCTGCTTCCAGCGCTGACGGCGCGTGTTCTTCCATCACTTGCGCGAACAGCGGCAATTCTCCCGCGATCTCCATGCGGGTCGAGCCACCCGTGGTCTCGAGACGTTGCAGCACCGCCTTGGCGCGCTCCACCGCGGATTTCGGCAAGCCGGCAAGCTTGGCGACCTGGATACCGTAGGAGCGATCGGCAGCGCCGGGCGCGACTTCATGCAGGAAGACGAGATCGCCTTTCCACTCCTTGGCTCGAAGGTGGGCGTTGGCGCCGGCTTCGAGCTTATCCGCGAGCCGGGTCAGTTCATGGTAGTGCGTGGCGAAGACGGCGCGACACTTGTTGGCCTCGTGCAGATGTTCAGCGACGGCCCATGCGATAGCCAAACCGTCGAAGGTCGCGGTGCCGCGGCCGATTTCATCGAGCACAACAAGGGCGCGTGAGCCGGCTTGGTTCAGGATCGCGGCGGTCTCGACCATTTCGGTCATGAACGTGGAGCGCCCACGGGCCAGATCATCCGAGGCGCCAACGCGCGCGAACACACGATCAACGACGCCGAGGCGCAGCTTGCGCGCGGGAACGTAGGCGCCGGCCTGTGCGAGGATGGCGAGCAGCGCGATCTGGCGCAGGTAGGTGCTCTTGCCCGCCATGTTCGGGCCGGTGACGACCATCAGGCGCGGCCCAGACTTTCCTTCCGCGTCGAGACGCGCATCGTTCGGCGTGAAGCCGTTGCCGTCGCGGCGAACGCCCGCCTCCACCACTGGGTGACGCGCACCTTCGGCGAGAAGCGCGGAGGTTTCGTCAATCTCTGGACGTGTGGCTTGTACTTCCTCTGCCCATTCGGCCAGGCCTGCGGCGACATCCAGCGAGGCCAATGCCTCCGCGGCTGCGCGGATCGGCGCTTCGAGAGCCGTGGCCCGCGCCGCGAGTTCTTTGAATAGCGCAAGTTCCCGCGCCAGCGCCGCCTCGCCAGCGCGGGAGATTTTGGCGTCGAGTTCGGCGAGCTCCGTGGTGGTGAAGCGGATCGAGCCCGCATTGGTTTGGCGGTGAATGAAGCGCGCGTTGAGCGGCGGCGACATCAGCGCCTCAGCCTGCTTCGTCGTTGCGTCGATATGGTAGCCGAGCACATTGTTGTGCTTGAGCTTCAACCCCGCGATGCCGGTTTCCTCAGCGTAGCTGGCTTGGAGCGCCGCGATCACCTTACGGCTGTCGTCGCGAAGCGCGCGCGCATCATCAAGCGTGGCGTCATAGCCGGACGCGATGAAGCCGCCGTCTCGCGTCAGTAGCGGCAGGTCGGGCGCAAGCGCGCAGGTGAGCGTCTGCGCGAGCGCTGCGCTTTCTGCGTGGGCGCCAAGTGAAAGCGCGCTGCAGCCGCGCGAAATTTCCTGCGGCGCCTCCGATGAGCCCCCGAGGCAGCGCGCGGCAGCGCGATCGCCGGCTGTAAGGCCGTCGCGCAGATTGGCCAGATCGCGGGGACCGCCGCGCCCCAGTGCAAGCCGCGTGAGCGCGCGGGCGAGATCACCGGCGGCGCGCAGTTCTTCACGGACGCCGGCGCGACGGTCGCCGGCGTAGAGAAAGAACTGAACGGCATCGAGGCGTGCATTGATGGCGGAAACATCGGTGAGCGGGCGCGAAATGCGTTCAGCCAGCATGCGGCCACCGGCCGAGGTGACGGTGCGATCAACACAAGCGAGCAACGAACCTTCCCTGCTCCCGCGCACGGAACGCTCGATTTCAAGAGCGGCTCGGGTGGCGGCATCGATGGCCATCGACGTGCGCTCGGCGTTGCGGCGCGGCGGCGTGAGGCGCGGCGCAGCCCCAGCTTGGGTCAGCTCGATGTAATCGAGCAGCAGGCCCATGGCTGAGAGTTCGACGCTGGTGAAGTCGCCGAATGCATCGAGCGCGGCGACTTCGAACGCGGCTTTGATACGCCGCGCGGCGGCCCTGGCATCCGCCTTCACCGCCGGCCGCACGGTGAGCGCTGCGCCTGTAATGCGCGCGGCTTCGTTGACGTGCTGTGCGTCGGCGTCCGTCACCAAAAGCTCGGCGGGCGAGAGCGCTGCGATCTCCTCCTCTGCCTCGTTGTGCTTGAGCGAGCGCGTTTCGAACGCGCCGGTGGACACATCCGCCCAGGCAATCGCGGCGCCTTCGCTGCCAAATGCAATCGCAGCCAGACGATTGGCGGCGCGGGCATCAAGCAGCCCATCTTCTGTCAGCGTGCCGGGCGTGACCACCCGAACCACGCCGCGCTGCACGATGGACTTGCCGCCACGCTTCTTTGCCTCCGCTGGATCTTCAAGCTGCTCGCAGACCGCGACCTTGAATCCGGAGCGGATCAGTTTGGAGAGATAGTTCTCGGCTTGGTGCCACGGCACGCCTGCCATCGGTATCGGCTCGCCGCCATGCTGGCCGCGCTTGGTGAGTGTGATGCCGACCGCAGCCGAAGCCTTCTCAGCGTCCTCGAAAAATAGCTCGTAGAAATCGCCCATGCGAAAGAAGACGAGCGCATCGGGATGCTCGGCTTTGGCGGCGAGATACTGCGCCATGAACGGCGTCGTTTTTGGCGCCGGGTGAGAGGAATCAGCCACGCGCCTCCTTTAGCGAGTTGCGGCCCGGACTTCCATTGACGGAAGCTCCATTGACGCGATGAGGCCCAAAGCTAGGGTGCGCCTTCGACTTCAGACCATCCTGAGCACCATGACCGACTCAAAAAAGACGTTCACCGACGCCGAGGCGCTTGACTTCCACAAGCACCCAACGCCGGGGAAAATCTCCATTCTTCCGACGAAGCCAATGGCGACGCAGCGCGATTTGTCGCTGGCGTATTCTCCCGGCGTCGCGGTTCCCGTGAAGGCCATCGCTGAGAACCCCGACCTTGCCTACGACTACACGTCGAAAGGCAACATGGTCGCGGTGATTTCGAACGGCACCGCAATACTCGGGCTCGGCAATCTCGGCGCGATGGCGTCGAAACCAGTGATGGAAGGCAAGAGCGTCCTGTTCAGCGCTTTGCCGATGTTGACTCGATCGACATAGAAGTGACGACGCAGGACGTCGAGGAGTTCATTACCACCGTCCGCAATATCGGACCGACATTCGGCGGCATCAATCTTGAGGACATCAAGAGCCCCGAGTGTTTTGTCATCGAAAGCCGCCTACGGGATGAGCTGGACATTCCCGTGTTCCACGACGACCAGCACGGCACCGCCATTATCGCGGCTGCAGGGCTGCTCAATGCATGCGAACTGACAGGCCGAAGCCTCAAAGACATCAAGGTTGTATGCAACGGCGCCGGCGCGGCGGGATTGTCTTGCATCGCGCTGATCAAACAACTCGGCGTGCCGCATGAGAACGTGATCGCGCTCGATCGCGAAGGCGTCGTCTATCGCGGACGCGAACGCGGCATGGACCAGTTCAAGTCGGTCCACGCGGTTGACACCAAAGCGCGAACGCTCGTCGACGCGATGAAGGGCGCGGATGTCTTCATGGGCCTCTCCGTCGCCGGCGCGGTGACCCAAGAGATGGTCAAGTCGATGGCGAAGAAGCCGATCATCTTCGCCATGGCCAATCCCGATCCGGAGATCACGCCGGAGGCGGTGCACGAAGTGCGTAAAGACGCGATCGTCGCCACGGGCCGCTCGGACTATCCGAACCAAGTCAACAACGTTCTGGGCTTTCCTTACATCTTCCGCGGCGCGCTCGATGTACGTGCGCGCACGATCAATGAAGAGATGAAGGTCGCCGCGGCGCGCGCGCTGGCGAATCTGGCAAAGCAAGACGTGCCGGATGAAGTTGCGGCCGCATACCACGGCCGGCGTCCGAAGTTCGGACCGGACTACATCATCCCTGCCCCGTTCGATCCGCGCCTGATCTCCGAAATTCCGCCATATGTCGCGCAAGCAGCGATGGACACGGGCGTCGCCCGCAAGACCATCCCCGATATGCAGGCCTACCGGCACAGCCTCGCCCAGCGCCTCGATCCGACTGCGGCGATGATGCAGCGCGTGCAAACGGTGGTCCGCCGCAAACCGAAATGCATCGTCTTCGCCGAAGGTGAAGAGCCCTCGGTGATCCGCGCGGCGTATGCGTTCCGCGAACTCGGGCTTGGCGACCCTGTACTCATCGGGCGCGAAGAAACCGTGCGCGCCAACATGGCCAGCGTTGGTGTCCCGGAGAACGCCGAACTTCGGATCGTCAACGCGCGTCTCTCCGAGAAAAACGGGGCCTACGCCGACTTTCTCTATAAGCGGCTGCAGAGGTTTGGGTATCTGCACCGCGATGCGCAACGTCTAGTGAACCTAGATCGCAACGTATTCGGCGCCTGCATGGTGGCGTTGGGCGACGCCGAGGGCATGGTCACCGGCGTGACGCGCAATTACGCCACCGCGCTTGATGACGTCACGAAGGTCATCGATCCCGCTCCACGGGAACGCGTGATGGGCATGTCGGTCATTCTCATGAAGGGGCGCACGCTGTTCGTCAGCGATACGGCCGTGGCAGAATTTCCGGGACCGGCGGAGCTAGCGCAAATTGTGCTTCAGTCAGCGGCGATGGCGCGCCAGTTCGGCGTGACACCGCGGGTGGCGCTCATCTCGCACTCCACCTTCGGCAATCCAAAGATGGAGCGCTCCGAAAAGATCCGCGAGGCAGTCTCCATTCTTGATCGCCGCGAAGACGTCGACTTCGAGTACGAAGGCGAGTTGAACGTCGACGTCGCGCTCAATCCCGATATGCGCGAGCTCTATCCGTTTTCGCGCCTGACGGACGTCGCCAACGTGCTGGTTATGCCCGCGCTCCACTCCGCCTCAATCGCGACGAGCCTGCTCACAACCGCCGGCGGCGCGACCGTGATTGGCCCGGTGCTGACCGGCCTGTCGAAGCCGATCCAGATAGCACCGCTCGGCGGCACCGTGTCGGACATCGTCAGCTATGCAACGCTCGCTGCATTCCAGGCGGCCGAAGCAAAGAGCGAGACGAAGACCTAGGCGGGCGCAGGCTCTTTAGTGGTGTCATCCGTTTCCGGTGGCGCCTTACGCATCACCGCCAGCGCAAAGATCAGCGCGAAGACGCCGATCACGCCGGAATAGATGAAGAAGGTCATGTAACCGACGGCGAACGCTTCGGTCGGTCGGCCATACTCCTGCGCGGCATGTGCAAAGGAGTCCGGCGCGATGTTCGTAAACCAGCTGCGCAGCCAGTTGCTCTCCCCTGCAGCAGCTGCCGCCGTTCCGGCTTCAACGATCCGTCCTGAAACCGCCGCCAATATCTTCCCGGGTAGCGCGTAGAGAGACGAAAAGAGCGCGTACTGTGTCGCGGTGAAGCCTCTGCTTGTGAGGCTGGACATGTAGGCGATGAGTGCGGTGCCCGCGATGCCAGCGGAGATGTTGTCAATCGCGATGCAGGCATAGAGCCCCGGCAACCAAGGGCCGGAAAAGATCAGACCGCTAAACGCAATGTTCGAGAGCGGTTGCACGATTGCGCCGACAAGTAGCGACCGCATCAAGCCAAATCGCGCCACCATCCAGCCGCCGAGCCCAACACCCAGCATCGACATGACGACGCCGAACAGTTTCCGCGCGCCGGCGATCTCATCGAGCGAGAAGCCCACGTCGACGTAGAACGCCGTCATCAGATTGAGCACGAAGTCGGCGACGCGATAAACGCAAATCATCGCAAGGATGAGCATGCCTGTGCTGCCGTGCCGCTTGAAGAAATCCTCCAGTGGTTCTTTGAGCGTGCCGGCGAAGTATGCGCTCGGCCGCGACTTGAACATTGGGTATGTCGCGAAGCCTACGATGCAGAGGCCAGCGGCAACGCCGAACACCTGCCAAATCGCGCCCCATGGCTTGGCGGTCCACCATTCTGCGAAACCAGCGGCAGCCCCGTCCATGCCGATCCAGGGGAACATGAAAGTAAGTGGTTCGGCTTTGCCGGAGATGCCGGCGCCGATGAAACACGCGCCGAAAATGACAAGCGCGATACGCAACGCCCATTCCAGCGCCTCGGCCCAGGCTGGCGTCTGCTGCGGCGGAAACGCTTTGGGTTCGACACTCTGCTCGCGCGGCGCGAACAACACGCCCAGCAAGCCGATGCCCATGACGATCGCCATTGCCGAGTAAGAGGCAGTCCAGCCAATGCGCGAAGCGAGAAAGAGCGGCGCGGCGCCAGAAACGACGATCGCGAGGCGATAGCCCCACTGATACATGGCGGCCATGATGCCCTGACGCTCAACCGCCGCCACTTCGATGCGCCACGCGTCGATGGCGATGTCCTGTGTCGCGCCAAAGAACGCGGTCATGGTTGCGAACACCGCCACCATTGCGATCAGATTCAGATCGGGATCGGGTTGGACAGCGCCCTCCACACCGCCAGCGACGGCAGCGGACACAGCCGGCATGTTGGCGGCGATCATCCATATCCCGAAGATCACACCCGCTTGCGCCAACAACATCCAGGCTCGGCGCTTTCCGAACAGTTGGTGCAGCACAGGGATTTTCACGCGATCGACGATCGGCGCCCAAAGAAATTTGATGGCGTACATAATCGTCACCATGCTGAAGAGCGTGATGAGATCGAGCGGCAGCTTCGCCTGGCGCATCCAGGCCGACATCGTGTCGTAGAGGAGCAAGTTTGGAAGGCCGGCCGAGAAGCCGAGCATCAACATGATTATGCTGCGCTTCTCGAAGAAGACGCTGAGCGCTTCCCACGTTGAACGCTTCGCTGGCGCGGCTTGGGTATCCGACATTTGAGGCTCTCCGCCGCTTTTAATTACCGGCGAACGTGGCGGGGTTCGGGCGCTCGGTAAAGCGGGCCGCGACCTGCAGCAGCCGGTTCGCGTCGATCGGTTTGGTGATGAAATCGTCCATGCCGGCTTTAGCGGCGTGGGCGCGTTCCTCGTCGCCGGCGTCAGCGGTGAGCGCGATGATTGGCGCGGCGGCTGACGGTCCTCCTCCGGCGCGAATGCGTTCCGCTGCCTCGAACCCATCGAGTCGCGGCATCCGAATATCGAGTAGAATCAGGTCAAAGGCGCCAGCGGACGCCGCTGTTACCGCCTCCTCGCCGTCCTGCACGCTGGTGACCCCGCAACCAGCTTTCGTGAGCAACGTGCGCGCCAGCAATGCGTTGATCGGGTTGTCTTCCGCAAGCAACACTCGAAGGCCAGCCAGCGGCTGCTCCGCTGGAGCATCGTCACGCGGTGCAGCAGACTTCACCTCCGGTTCTTCGCCGAGCGCGACGCGAACACGCTCCACCAAGGAACTCCGCCGCACCGGCTTCAGCGTGTAGTGCTCGATCCCGGCGGCGCGGCATGCGTCGATGATCTGCCGCTGCTCTTGTGGCGCGAGCGCAATCACCGCGCGCGAGCTCCGCCGCAGCGCATCAATTTCCTCGCCATCGACTCCATCGTGCCAGTCGAACAGAACCACATCCGCCGGCGCATCGCGATCAACAGGGATTGCGCCAAGTGAGATGGCGACAGCGCGCAAGGTCTGGGTCAGTAGCAGCGATGGGCTGACAACACATAGGCGGACACCCGCGAGCGAAGGCAACGGCTCGACGCTAGGTGCGGGCGTAAATGGCAACTCCACCCAGAAGCTAGCGCCAAAGCCGGGACGTGAGACAAGTCCAACTTCGCCACCCATGGCGAGCGCCAATTTCTTGACGATCGCCAAGCCAAGCCCTGCCCCGCCGTGCCGTCGATTCACACCCGCATCGGCTTGCGTAAATTCTTCGAAGATGAGCGATTGTTTTTCGGGCGCGACGCCTGGCCCCGTATCGCGAACGTTGAAACGCAATCGGCCGCCGGGCCGCGGGGCTACCTCGATGACAACTCCACCTGTTTCCGTGAACTTCACCGCGTTGCCGGCGAGATTAAAGAGAATCTGGCGCAGGCGCCCGTCATCGCCAATGACGCGCGTCGGTGAATCGCCTCGAACACTAACGGCGATCTCTAGGTTCTTATCCCGCGCACGCGGAGACAGGAGCTCCGCAACGCTTTGCATTGTCGCTTCAGGATCAAACGGCGTGGACTCAAGTTCGACGTGCCCCGCCTCGAGGCGCGAATAGTCGAGGATCTCGGTAATTAGCTCGAGCAACAACTCGCCTGACTGCTTGATCGCGCCGACATAGCTCTGCGCGTTCGGCTCCAGCTTTCCCATTTCAAGCAAGCCGGCCATGCCGAGAATACCGTTGAGCGGCGTGCGCAGTTCGTGAGTAAGCGTGGCGAACAGCGTTGTCTTTGCGCGGAGCGCGTCTTCAGCGGCGCGAGCGTGGCGAGTGATGTCGCGTGCAATGACGAGCCTCGCGCCATCGCTCAACTGACGCTCGGCCCATTCAAATTGGCGCCCGTCCGGCGCGGGCGCATCGAAGCGCCGCTCGCCGTTGATGAAGTCAGGTGTGGGCGCCCGGCCCCAAGGTGGACGCTGCGGACCAATCCAGTGCCGGAATGTCGCCCGAAACACTGGGTTTGCGCGCAGCAAAGCGCCGTCCGCCGCCAAGATCGCGACTGGATCAGGCAATGCCTCAAAGGCATCGAAAGCATGCGTCGCCGCTGGCTGGCCCATCGACCCGATCAAAAGCTGCGGCGGTTAAGAAACTCTGGCGAAACCACTCTGATCTGCGCTCGCCCACTGGCGTTTCAGGCTGAGCGCTTCAGCAATATGAATGCGGCGAACCGCATCGGAGCCGTCAAGATCGGCGATGGTTCGGCCGACCTTCAGCGTACGGTGGTAGGCGCGTGCTGAAAGCGAAAGCGATTCCGCCGCCTTTGCGAGCAGCGCCGCGCCCGGCGCATCCGGCGTTGCGGTTCGCTCAAGCGACTCGAGATCAAGTGTGGCGTTGAGACCGGCCTTTCGCGCGGCTTGCGCATCGCGTGCCCGTCCAACGCGCGTAGCAGCCTCGGCAGTTCCTTCGATCGGCGGCGGCAGCGCGAGATCAGCCGCGGTGACAGGCGGAACATCGAGTTGAATGTCGATGCGATCAAGCAGTGGACCGGAAAGACGCGCCTGGTAGTCGATCGCGCAACGCGGACCGCGGCGGCATGCGCCAGCCCCCGGGCCTCCTCCGCAACGGCACGGATTCATTGCCGCGGCCAGCAGAATGCGCGCGGGATATGTGACGTGGTGATTGGCGCGTGCGATCAACACCTCGCCAGATTCTAGCGGTTGTCGAAGCGCATCGAGCGCCTGCCCGGAGAATTCCGGCAGCTCGTCGAGAACTAAGACGCCGTGGTGCGCGAGGCTAATTTCGCCCGGCTTTGCACGCAATCCGCCCCCAACGAGCGCCGCCATCGACGCGGAATGGTGCGGCGCGCGGAACGGACGGGTGCGCGTCAGCCGGCCACGCTCCAAGAGGCCAGCAACCGAGTGCAGCATCGAAACTTCGAGCAATTCCTCCGAAGAAAGCGGCGGCAACAAGCCCGGCAAACGTTGCGCCAGCATGGATTTTCCTGCACCCGGCGGGCCAACGAACAGAATGTTGTGCGCACCTGCAGCGGCGATCTCGAGCGCACGCTTGGCCTGCTCTTGGCCGCGAACGTCGCGAAGGTCGGGCACGCTATCGCCAGAGATAAGATCGCCGCGCTCCGGCGCTTTGATCGAGGCGCCACCACGGAAGTGATTGACGAGTGCAAGTAGAGAGGGCGCGGCGATCACTTCACCGCCAGCCCAGGCTGCTTCAGCGCCGCACACTTCAGGGCAAATGAAGGCGGCATCCATGGAATGAGCCGCCATCGCCGCCGGCAGCGCGCCCGGCGCGGACGCGAGCGAGCCATCAAGCCCAACCTCGCCAAAACAAAGCACACCATCGAGCGCATCGTGTGGCAGCGCGCCAATCGCGGCCATCATCGCAAGCGCAATTGGAAGATCGTAGTGCGTCCCCTCTTTCGGCATATCCGCTGGTGCGAGATTGACGACGAGGCGGCCGGCGGGAATCGCGAGGCCAATGGACGCAAATGCCGCGCGCACACGCTCGCGCGATTCAGAAACAGCTTTGTCTCCCAGGCCAACGATGACGATGCCGGGCGTACCGCCTGTGATCTGCACTTGGACTTCGACGCGGCGCGCTTCGAGTCCGGCAAAAGCTACAGTGGTTGCGTTGGCGCAGGTCTGCATCGCGACCGCCTTTTATCCACAAGCGAACGCGGGATAATGTACAGAGTTAGAACAAATGGGCAACAGAAAACGAACGCGGTCGCGCCCTGCGCGAAGCGATACACAGACTTACCCCCAGGCGCGCATCCGCGCCATCCAATTCACGGGAATTTAAGAGAAAATTAGTTCTGCCCGCCAGCGTATTGCTCGCCGCCCGGTACGCCATCGGAGCCGCGATATTCAGGCCCTGAGGTCGTCGCCTGAGCATAGTAGGGCGTGTCCGGCGCACGCACTTGCATGAACGACACGACGCGGCGAACGCCGCCAACGACACTGGCAATTTCGGCGGCGCGTTCGAGTTCGTGCTGCGAACGTGCGGTGCCCATCAAGTACACGTTGCCGTGGAAGGTCTCGATGTTGACGTTGATCGCCCTCACCGCGCGGCTTGCCGTGAGACGCGTGCGGATTTGCGCGGTGATAAGTTCATCCTGCGCACTGCGCATCACGCTCGACGGCTCGCCTACGACAACCTCGTTGTAGACGTGCTCGATCGTGCGGACGCTGCGCGCGATTGTTTCAGCCGCTTGGCGATGTTCAGGCGTCGGCGCAGAGCCTGAGAGCAACAGATTGCGGTTGGCGACTTCGACATCGACTTCCTGAAACGCAAGCCGATCAGCCGCCATCAAGCGCATCTTCACTTGCTGTGACGCCGCCGCGTCATCGATACCTTCGCCGATCGTGCGATCTTGCGCGGCATAGACACCGACGCTTGCGGCGGTGCCGATTGCGGCAGTGACGCAACCACTCACGCTCAGTGAAGCGACGGCGACGAGGAGAAGTGAAAACTTGCGCATAATGTACGGATTTTGCGCTTGGATCGTTTCGGCACATTTAAGATCAAGCGCGCGAGCGCTCGTCATACCAAGCACCGCGTTCATGCCTTGGCAACAAACCTGAACCAACCACTACCAAGTCGAAGCGAATTGGCGCCGAAGTAAGCCGCCAGCGGCCCGCCAGCGTTTGCGCCGCACGCGCTATGCGTTGTTGCGATGTGGCCGTCACGGCATAGGCGCCGGCTTCATATGTGCTGCGCGCCTTTACTTCGACGATAACGAGAACGCCGTCTTTCCAAGCTGCAAGGTCGACTTCGCCGTATGGCGTACGCAAACGGTGGCCCAGGATGCGATAGCCTTTGCACATCAGGAACAGCATCGCGGCCCATTCAGCCGTGCGTCCGCGACGCTCGGCCTTCTGGCGGCTCACGCGCGATCCTTCAGCTCAAGTGCGCGCGTGTAAGCGCGCTTGCGCGGCACACCGAGATCGCGCGCAGCTTCGCTGGCGGCCTCTTTCACGCCACGTGGCAGCGCACGCAGGAGGAAAGCGTCGAGCGCTTCGTCGCTCACCTCCCCCTTTGCTTCGGGCGGCCCGACAAGCACGACAATCTCGCCTTTGGGCGCGCCGGCTTTGCAATAGTGCGCCGCGAGTTCGTTGAGTGGGGCGCGGCGCGCTTCCTCGAACATCTTGGTGAGTTCGCGCGTCACTGCCGCGGGACGCGGGCCCAGGACTTCGGCCATATCGGCCAGCGACTCGGCGAGACGTGGTCCCGTCTCGTAAAAGATCAGCGTCGCATCGGCGTCCGCGACTTCGCCCAAAGCCGCACGCCGCGCGCCCTGCTTCGGCGGCAGGAAGCCCGCGAACATGAACCGATCCGTCGGCAGACCCGAAATCACGAGGCCCGCGAGCAAGGCGGACGCGCCAGGGATCGGGAAAACGCGATGCCCCGCTTCGATCACCGCACGGGCAAGCTTGTACCCAGGATCGGAGACCAATGGCGTGCCGGCGTCGGAGATCAGCGCGACGCTTTCCCCCTTCGCCAACGCGTCAAGAATCGCCTCGCGCATCGCTTCGGCGTTGTGCTCGTGATAGGCGCCGAGCTTCGGTTTCAGCCCATAGGCGTCCATCAGCTTCATCGCGACGCGCGTGTCCTCGGCATAAACGCGGCTCGCCGTGGCCAAAATATCGAGCGCTCTCAGAGTGATGTCGCGCAGGTTCCCGATCGGCGTCGCCACCACATAAAGGCCCGTTTCCAGCGGTGGACTGGAGTCGCGGGCGCCCGTACGGTCGCGCGCATTCTTTTCGGGGTTCGACGAAGGGTTATTCATGGCTTCCGCCAAATCATCGGCGCGTCTGCTTGCTGCGCCAAGCCTGAAGACGACAGTCGCGGTCAGCTTTGCAGCTTTGATGGCTGCCTGCGCTACTGCGCCCACCCCCGTCCCGACGAGGCCGCCGCCACCCACCGGGACGCCGACCACGCCGCCTGATCTGCCGCCGCAAACCGCTGACGGTGTGACTCCGCCGTTTATGCGTGGACGCGAGATCGTGCGCGTCGGCCTGCTACTGCCCTTCTCGCTGCGCCCGCAAGATGCGGCATCGCTCTATAACGCGGCCGAACTCGCGCTCTTCGAGCTGGGCAACGAGAATACCCTCCTGATCCCACGCGATGCGGGCTCGACCGAAGGGTCCGCCAATGCCGCCGCGCGCGCTTTGGTGAACGATGGCGCCGACATCATTGTCGGCCCGGTGCTGCGCGAGGGCGTCGCCGGCGCAGCGGGCGCCGCGTCAGCGCAAAACGTCCCAGTCATCGGCTTCTCATCGGACCGCACCGTCGGCGGCAACGGCGTCTATCTGCTGAGCTTCCAACTCGAGGATGAAGTCTCTCGCCTCGTGTCTTACGCAGCTGCGCAGAACATCCGCTCGATTGCGTTGCTCGCACCCGCCAACGAGTACGGGCGGCGCGTCGAAAGCGCACTGCGGGCTGAGGCTCAGAGAAACGGCGTCACCGTCGTTTCTGCGCAGCTCTATAACCGTACCGATTCAGACGCTGGCGCGGCAGCGCGCGCACTCGCGGCAACCGGCCGCCCGCAGGGCATCATTATTGCCGATAGCGGATCGCCCCTTCGCGCGATTGGCACGGCGCTGGTGCAAGCCGGCGTCGACACGCGCCAAACGCGGCTCATGGGCACGAGCGTATGGGCGGGCGAAGCGGAACGTGAGCCTTCGCTTGCTGGCGCTTGGTATGTGGCGCCTGATCCGGGCGCGCGCGTCGAATTCGAAAACCGCTATCGCGCCGCGTTCGGTGAGTCACCATCGAGGCTCGCGAGCCTTGGCTACGACGCCGTCGCTCTGGCGGCGCTGCTTTCGCGCGACCGCGGCGTCAACGGCATTTCGCGCAGCTCAATTGAGAACCGCGAAGGCTTCGCTGGTTCAGATGGGCTGTTCCGCTTCAGCGCAAACGGTGCAATCGAGCGCGGGTTGGCGATCATGGAAGTACGCCAAGGGACCAACGCCGTGCTCGATGCAGCGCCGCGCCGGTTTCGCAACAGCGGCACTTAAGAGGCGAGTTCAGCGACGATTTTGTTCGAGAGCAAACGACCGCTCCGCGTCAGGCGGATGCGGTCGTTCTCTTGGACGACAAGGCCCTGCTCGATCAGCCAGCCAAGCGCCTCGCGGTTGAGCGGCGCACCGCGAAGCGCTTCGACGCGCGCGAGATCGACGCCCTCCTCGATCCGAAGGCCCATGAGCAGAATTTCGTCAGCGGATTCCAAGGATGTCAGCCGCGACTCGGTGATCCAACCAACGCCGCGCTCGTTGACCGCATCGATATAGTCCGCTGGGCGCCGCTGAGCTTCCAATGCTATGCGTGCGCCTTCGTGCGTCACACGTCCGTGCGCGCCCGGCCCGACACCGATCCAATCGGCGCTAGTCCAGTAAAGTGCGTTATGCCGCGAACGCGCCGCGCGTGAACGCGCATGGTTTGAGATCTCGTAGGCGGGATATCCAGCTGCATCGCAGACCTCTTGCGTGACCTCGTAGAGATCCGCGGCAAGATCATCCGTGGGCGGCGCGAGCTGGTGACGATCAACGCGGCGTGCGAACGCGGTGCCTGGCTCGATGGTGAGTTGGTAGAGTGACGCGTGCTCAATAGGGAACGCCAGCGCCCTCGTGAGCTCGTCCCGCCAAGCCGCCACGCTCTGCCCTTCGCGTGCGTAGATGAGATCGAGCGACACACGCTGTCCCGTCGCTGCCGCGGCGGCTACGGCCGCGCGCGAGGCGGCAGCATCGTGTTTGCGGCCCAGCGCGCGAAGAGCATCATCGTCAAAGGCCTGCGCGCCGATCGAGAAGCGATTGACGCCAGCGGCCGCTTGTTCGGCGAAGAGGTGGGCATCCTCTGGATTGGCCTCGATTGTAATTTCGCAATCGGCGCTCAAGCCCAGGGTGCGATGCGCGGCAGCGATGATGGCTTCAATCTCCGCGCCACGCAGCAAGGACGGCGTGCCGCCGCCGAAGAAAAGGCTTACGGCATCGCGTCTGCCAAACCTCTTCGCGTGCTCTTCTAGGTCTGCAGCAATCGCGGCGATCAGCGGCGCATTGTCAGCGCCTCGGGCGCGATAGACATTGAAGTCGCAATACGGGCAGATGGCGCTGCAGTACGGCCAATGCACATAGATGCCTGTTTCGCTCATTTGAGCGACGCGACAAGCTTCTCGAAAGCACGGGCGCGATGTGTTAGCGGCAGCTTCTCGTCGTGGGTCATCTCGCCGAACGTGCGCGTGAGGCCCGTGGGTTCGAAGATCGGGTCATAGCCAAAGCCCTTATCGCCGCGCGGCGGCCACACAATCGTCCCGCGCGCCTCCCCTTCAAACACTCCGACTTCGCCGTCTGGCTGAGACAGCGCAAGCGCACACACAAAGCGTGCACTGCGATCATCGCTGCTCGTGCTCAGTTTCTCCCACACGAGCCGCATCGCCGCGGCGAAGTCCTTGTTCGGTCCGGCCCATCGCGCCGAATAGACGCCAGGATCGCCGCCGATTCCAAACACCTCGAGACCGGAATCGTCCGCAAGCGCCGGCAGGCCAGAGGCCTGAGCAGCCGCGCGGGCCTTGAGCGCCGCGTTGCCGATGAAGGTGGTTTCCGTCTCCTCGGGCTCGGGCAGCCCCAATTCACCGGCTGATACGGGCGTGATCCCCAGCGGCCCAAGCAGCGCAGCGATCTCCCGGACTTTTCCGGCATTATGGGAAGCTACGACCAATCGGCCGGACAGACGGGACATAGTCGCAACACTTGTTTGACTAGAGCCGGAAGGGTCTATATCGTTTATCAATAAATTCCGGGCTAGGTTCGGCCTGGAAAGAGGTTCCCAGCATCCATGAAGGCCCTCGGCAAAGGCTCTATCGCGTCGATTGTCCAAGTTGGGCTGTCGATCGCATGGATTGTGCTTTGGGTGTTCTTCATCGCCTGGGCCGTCGCAGCGATGTCGTATCTGGTCTTCATCCTGCTAACGACAGTCGGCGTCATCGACCCGGCCACCATTCCAGCCATCGACACTAATGAGCAGCTCCGCGTCCAGATCGACGGCATTGAGTCCGGCGCGCTGAGCGAACTGAAGTGGACGGACTGGCATATTTTCGGACCAGCGATCTTGGTTGGCGGCGTCACCATCGGCGGCTCGTTGATTATCGTCGGGCGCCTCCGGCGCCTGTTTGACAGCTTCAGCACCGGCGACCCCTTCCGGCGCGAGAACGCCACCCATCTCCGCGTGATCTGGATCACTATGGTGGCGATCGAGCTCTCCCGTTACGTGCTGCTTGCAACGCTCGGCGTATTACTCGGCATGTTCGGCGCGCCGGACTCCGTCGCGAGCGCCTCGTTCAGCATCGATGGCGACAATTTCTCGAACTGGATGTCGATCCTCATCGTGATCGTCCTGGCTGAGGTCTTCCGCGAAGGCGCGCGCCTCAAGGAAGAACAGGAGCTGACGATCTGATGGCGATCCGCGTCACTCTCGACCGCATCCTGCTGGATCGCCGTATGTCACTCACTGACCTGAGCGAGAAGGTCGGCGTGACGCTGGCCAACCTGTCGATCCTGAAGACCGGCAAAGCAAAGGCGATCCGGTTTTCGACGCTGAATGCACTTTGCCGCGTGCTCGAATGTCAGCCGGGCGAGATCTTGAGCTACGAGCCGAGCGAGGACGATGCGCTTGAAGAAGCGGCCGATCAGGCAGCTGAGTAAGCCGCGCCCACCTCGAGCCGCAGATTCTCGTTCTCTTCATCACTCAGCTCATTGGCGGTGATGTAGTCAGCCTCGCCGAACAGCGCCAACTGACGCCCATTTACATCGAACACATAGCCGACATCGACCCGATACGGGTTCGTCATCGCAAGGCGTCGTGGATTTGAAAGCGTGGCGCCAATGAGCCACGGTAAGTCGATGTCCTCACTTGACCAATCGCGTTGAATGGCTGCAAAGGCCGCAGAATCTTCGCTGCGCAAATGGCCGTAGGCCGTCTCTAGGAGCGTCCCTTCCCCGATCTGGATGTCGGTTGCGCCCTCAAATCCGATATCGACGTTGAACACGGCGCCGTTGGCGAAGGTGATTTCGATCGGATCGTCGCCCTCGAACGGCGCGTAGCCGACGCGGGCAATGCGGGCGATCGCACCGGCCGCAAGCAAACGCTCGATCATGGCAACGCCGTGACGACGTAGGGCGCGAGCGTTATGGCGCCGAGCAGAGACGCTGCGATCACGCACACGAGCACCGCCGCGGCTGCTATATCCTTGGAGCGCTTCACAGAGTCATGGAATTGCGGCGACACCACATCGCAGAGATGCTCGAACGCCGTGTTCATCGTCTCCGCAACCCAAACCAGCGCTATCGCGCTAATCAGCCAGCGCCACGCGTCGGCGCTGACGTGCAATGCGAATCCCAGGACGATCACAACGATCGTCGCCGCCAAGTGCACCCACGCGTTGTGCTGCGTGCGCAGCATGAAGGCGAAGCCTTCAAATGCGAAGGTAAAGCTCTTGAGGCGCGCGGCGATCGAGAAGCGCATCAGTGCCGCGGCGGCATGATGGCTGCTTGGCCGTTTGCGTACGAGACATCAATCGGCTCCGACGCGCTGACCGCCCAAAGCTCGTAAATGACGCTGCCGTCTACACCCGGCGCTTGCTCGATGACACGGTCGGGCAGGAACGTGTTCGGCGTGGTCGCGATCAGATCGCGCACTGCCTGCGGCGCGTCGCCCCAAGCGATGTCGCGCGCTCCGACGGGTAGTTCGGCCGGTCCCACTACAGGTGCGGCCGGGGGTTCGGCAGCTGGCGTCTCTGTGGTGGGCGCCGGCGGCGAGCATCCAGCGGCAAAAAGGGAGACGGCGATTACAAGTGAGCGCATGTCTTCTCCTTAGCCGATGGCGGTGCGTTGCTTCTGAAACAACTGCCCACAGCCAAGCTTTGCCAAGCGCATCAGTTCCGCGAACTCTTCGTCACTGAATGGACGCTTCTCCCCCGTCGCCTGCAATTCGATCATGCGGTTGTCACCGGAGAGAATAAAGTTGGCGTCGACTTCAGCGCTCGAATCTTCGGCGTAGTCGAGATCAAGCACCGGCACGCCGCTGAACACGCCGCACGAAATCGCCGCGACTTGACCCGTTATCGGCGTTTCCTTGATCACCTTCTCTTCGACCAAGTACTTGCACGCACGCGCGAGCGCGACCCAGGCGCCGGTGATCGCGGCGGTGCGCGTGCCGCCATCGGCTTGGATGACATCGCAATCGAGCGTGATGGTGCGGTCGCCCAGCAGCTTCAGATCAACCACGGAGCGCAGCGAGCGGCCGATCAAACGTTGGATCTCTTGCGTGCGCCCACTCTGCTTGCCTTGTGCGGCTTCGCGGCGCCCACGTGTGTGGGTCGCGCGCGGCAGCATGCCGTACTCGCCGGTGACCCAGCCTTTGCCTTGCCCCTTCAACCAGCCGGGCACCCCCTGCTCGACGCTCGCGGTGCAGAGCACGTGTGTTTGGCCAAAGCGCGCGAGGCATGAGCCTTCTGCGTATCTTGAGACTCCAATTTCGAGCGTAACGTCCCGCAAGTGATCGGGCGCGCGGCCAGAGGGGCGCATGAGAACTCCTGAATAACGAGTTGCGCTCTTGGACGATTGCGACGCGCGCGTCTAGGCGGCGCAGCGCAAAGTAAGTTGGCGCGTGCGGCGGTTGACGCTGATTGAGGAACAGCCAGCCTGCGCCAAAGCTTGGCGCCCGATGATCAGCGAAGGCGGTGTTTCGCTGGCCTCGCCTTCAGCGACGATGGCGTCCTCTTCCAGCGCGCCGAGCAACGGCGAGACCGTGCGCGCGAATGTCGGGCCTAGTGCGAGACCGTGGGCGGTGAGGTCGGTAGTGACCGGCTGCATCAGCGTGGAGAGACCAAGGATCACAGGGCGCTCCGCAAGCTCACCGGCAGCTGGGATGGCGCCGGCGCGATCGAATAGGCGCGCAGCGGGGCGGTTTAAGATGCTGGCGTCGTTGGCGACGTCGAACATCACGCGCAGCGTTTGTCCGCCAACTTCTGCTTGCGTGTACCAGAGATCCGCGTCTGCGAGGGGCAGGACTATATCGCGGGTTTGGGCGGCATCGACGCCGAGCCGGATGGTAACAATGTCATAGGGCAATGAGCCTGGGCCGATGACGCCGTCGGCGTGCGTGCTGACCGGGACGGGAAACACGCCGGCGAAGTTGCGCGCACTGCGTTCACCGAAGCGGATGTTGGGCCGCGCAATACGCCCGCGCATCGTGCCGCCGCCATCTATGCCGACCTGCGCCGCCGCGAACGGCAAGCGCCGCACGCCAAGGCGTTCGGAGGCGGTGGTTGAAAGCGCCAACATGTCGGGCATGCGCGGATCAACTTCGAGCCGCACCGGGCGGTTGTTGATCCGGGCCTCGATGATGGCGACGGGCGCGGCGTCGAGAGTGATTGAGGTTTGGGCGAGGGCGGGGGTGGCGAGGCACAAGGTCGCCAAAAGTGCGAGGGATCTCAGGAACATCGCGGGTTAGTCCGTCGGGAACCGGGCGAAATCATGGTTCCCTATCGGAAAGTTAGGTAATGTTCGGCCCATGTGGCCAAACAACTCTATACGCGGTCCGTATCAGAAAGTTCGCGTCAGTTCGGGCGAGTCGGCCTAATAACCATTCATACACCAATATAGCTTTGTTAGGCCCATATGGCCTAATATGACCAAACAACCTTATGAAAGCTACCCACAACCCTTACAATCCAGGCGCCGGCGTCCCTCCCCCCGAATTGGCGGGGCGAGACTCATTGGTTGAGCTGGCGCGCGTTGCGGTCGCACGCGCTAAGAGTGGGCGACCGGCGAAAAGCGCGATCATGTTGGGGTTGCGCGGCGTCGGCAAAACTGTGCTGCTCAATGCCTTCGAAGCCATCGCTGAAGACGAAGGCTGCCAGACCGCGCTGCTGGAGATCGACCCCAATACGCCGCTCGCGCAGCAACTCGCGCCACAACTGCAACACATCCTCCACCGCCTCGACCGCCTCAAGAAGGCCGGCTCCGAATTACAGAAAGCCTTTGGCGCGCTGCGCTCGTTCGCAAGCATGTTCAAAGCGACGGTCGGCGATGTCGATTTCGGTTTCGCGGTGACGCCGGCAACGGGCGATCTTTCCATCGATCTCACCGACTTGCTCGTCGCCATCGCCGAAGCGGCGAAGAAGCGCGAAACCGCGGTGATCCTACTGATCGACGAAATCCAATACCTGCAGAAGGACGATCTCTCCGCGCTGATCATGGCGATGCACAAGATTGCGCAACGCCAGCTGCCGCTCTTGTTGTTCGGCGGCGGCTTGCCGCAACTGGCGAAGCTCGCGGGCGAGGCGAAGTCCTACGCCGAGCGGCTCTTCGATTATCCCCCGATTGGGCCGCTCGATGATGCTGGCGCTAGGCTTGCGCTGTCAGCGCCAGCGGAACGCGAGGGCGTGAAGTACTCAAAAGACGCGTTGGATTACGTCGTGGAGCAAACCGGCGGCTATCCGTTCTTTCTGCAAGTCTGGGGCTCGCACTGCTGGGACGCAGCGCAGAAATCGCCGATCACATTGGCTGACGCCAAGCGCGCCAGCGAAACCGCGATCGCAGCGCTCGATGAAGGCATCTTCAAGGTCCGACTCGCTCGACTGACGGAGCGGCAGAAGTCCTATGCGCGCGCCATGGCCGAGTTTGGCGCTGAACCGGTGAACTCCTCCGATGTCGCCAACGCCATGAAGTTGAGCCTCAGTCAGGCGGCGCCCATCCGCGACGAGTTGATAAAGAAAGGCATGGCCTATTCTCCGGAGCGCGGTCTGATCGGCTTCACGGTTCCGAAGTTCGACGAATACATGCGCCGCGCCATACCCGCCTCGAAACGGAAGGCAGCAAAGTCGTAGCGGCGGCTTGCACGCCAGTGCGCCTTCGCTACCTAGAGCCCCGATGGCCCTACCGCCCTCCTCCGATCTTTCCACGCTTGATGCGCGGGCGCGGGAAATTTTCCGCGAGATTGTCGAGTCCTATCTGACGACCGGCGAACCTGTCGGCTCGCGCACGCTTTCGAAACTCGCCGGCGTGGGCCTTTCACCGGCTTCAATCCGCAACACGATGGCGGATCTCGCCAGCCTTGGCTTGCTGGAAGCGCCGCACGCAATGGCCGGGCGACAGCCGACGCAGCTAGGCTTGCGCTTCTTCGTCGATAGCTTGCTTCAGCTAGGCGACGTCCCGCCGGACGAGAAACGCGAGATCGACGCGCGCATTGCCTCCGCAGGTTCAAACCCACAAGACGTGATGGGCGCCGCTTCCGACTTGCTCTCCGGCCTCGCTGGTGGCGCAGGGCTTGTCGTGACGCCGGAGCGCGACGCGCCGGTGCGCCACGCCGAGATCGTGGGTATCGGACCTGGCCAAGCGCTGCTCGTCCTCGTGTTCGAAGACAACCAAGTCGAAAACCGCATCATCAATACGCCGGCGGATCTTCCAACCGGCGCGCTAAGCGAAGCCGCGAACTATTTGAACGCGCGCTTCAAGGGCCGGACGCTCGCCGAGGCGCGCGCGGCTGCGACGGATGCCCTGGCGCGCGATCGCGCCGCGCTCGACAAGGCCGCCGCCGGCCTCGTTGAGAAGGGCTTGGTCGAGTGGTCTGGCGAAGATCCGACGCTCGGCCGGTCTCTAATCGTGCGCGGTCGCGGTAACTTGCTTCAGGACCAGCAGGCCATCGCCGACCTCGAACGGGCGCGGAAGCTGTTCGATGACCTGGAAAAGACCCGCGAACTCATCCAGGTGCTCGATTTGGCAAAGGCCGGAGACGCGGTGCGTGTGTTCATAGGGTCGGAGAACCCGCTTTTTTCACTGTCGGGGTCGAGTCTGATCGTCGCCCCCTATATGAACTCCGAGCGGAAGGTCGTCGGGGCCTTGGGCGTGATCGGCCCTACCCGGCTCAATTATGCGCGGGTGATCCCCGTGGTGGACTACACAGCGCGCGTTGTCGGCCGGGTGCTCGACGGACGCGGCGAACGATGAGGATGGAATGACGGACGAAGCAAATCCCCAGCAGCCTGAAACCGAAGCGGCCGATCCCGCGGGTGAAGCGTTCGACGTCGCAACGCTTCAAGCTGAACTGGCGAAGGCCAAGGACGACATGCTCCGCGCGTTAGCCGACGCGGAAAACACGCGCCGCCGGGCTGAGCGCCAAGCCGTGGAAGCCCGCGCCTACGCCATTGATCGCTTCGCGCAGGATTTGCTGCCGATCGCGGACACGCTGGAGCGCGCGCTTCAGGCTGCGCCGCGTGACGATCTCGACGAAGGCTTTCGCAATCTGCTCACCGGCGTCGAACTTACCGAACGCTCGCTCGTTGACGCGTTCGCGCGCCATGGTCTGAAGCGCATCGGCGCGCGCGGCGAGACCTTCGATCCGAAGGTGCACCAAGCTGTCGCGCAGGCGCCTGGCGATCAGCCCGCTGGCACGGTTCAGGAGGTGCTTCAGTCCGGCTACGTCCTCGGTGACCGCACATTGCGAGCGGCCATGGTGCTTGTCTCAGCCGGCCCGGCCGGCGGCGCCCCCGCCCCGCACGTGGATATTAAGGTCTAGAGGGCCACTTTCCCTCGCCCTCAGACGCACAGGCCGCTATGCCAAGCGCGTCTTTCGCTTTGTGACGATGCAGGTCGAAACAGCCAGAAGGCTGGATTTCGCCCGAATTCCGCTTTGCGGTTGACATGACGGATTGTTAACCATGTCCGTCACGATTTGAGGGGAGACTAAAACATGCGTGGAAAACTGATGTTTGGCGCGGCCGTGGCCGCGCTGATGGCGATTGGGTTCTCTCCAGCCTCCGCGCAAACCGCCGACCAACCGGGCGATGCATCGACCACAGCGACGCTGACTGGGAACGTCGATGGCGAGTTCTCCCCTGCCGGCGATGTCGATTGGTACCGCCTCGAAGTGCGCACCGGCCGCCGTTACAATCTGGCGCTCGCCGGGATTGAGAACGCGGAAGGCCAAGCGGTCGATCCGATGCTCAGCATCTATGACGCCGAAGGCAACCAATTGGCCTTCAACGACGATGCCAACGGGACGCTGAACTCGGCGCTCCGCTACGCACCGTCTCAAAATGGCGTCGTCTTCGTTGAAGCCCGCGCATTCTCGAGCGAGGCAACCGGCGCCTATCGTTTGGGTGTGTCCTCGGAGGACGTGCCACCGGACGATGCGGCCAACGATTCCTCCACGCGCGCCCGCGCGAACGCAGGCCGCACCACCAATGGCAACATCGAATATGAAGGCGATGTCGATTGGTATCGCTTCTCGGCGCGCACCGGCAACAGCTACCGAGTCACGCTCGCCGGCGCCGGCGATAACCCACTCGGCGATCCGGTGCTGCGTGTGCTCGATCGCGACGGCAACGAGCTCGCGGTCAATGACGATTCCGATGGCTCGCTGAACTCGGCTTTGGAATTCATCCCAGCCGCCAATGGCGACGTGTTCATCGAAGCGCGCGGCTACGGCGACAGCTACACCGGCGGTTACGCGCTCAACATCACCGCTGAGCGTCTGCCGACTGACAATATCGGCAATTCAACATCAACCCGCGGCCGCATCAGTGGCGGCCAAACAATCGAAGGCTCGCTCGACTTCCCGAGCGATACGGATTGGTACCGGATCCGTCTCACGGAAGGACAATCCTATCGCTTCACGCTGAATAGCTCGGGCGACAACCCGATGGACGACCCCCTACTCCGCGTGCGCGATTCAAGCGGCGGCGAACTCGCGGTCGATGACGATGGCGGCGAAGGCCTGAACTCGTATCTTGAGTTCACTGCGCCCAGCACCGGCAATTACTACGTCGAAGCAACCTCGTTCACGGGCCAAGCAACCGGCGGCTACACATTGGCGGCGCGCGAAGGCGAAGTGCCGGCCGATGCAAGCACGGACGTCAGCCTCAGCCCCGATGGCGATTATCGCGAAGGCACGCTTATGCCAGCCGGCGATCGCGACTGGTTTCGTTTGGAGCTGGCCGAGGGTCAAGGCGTGCGCATCGGCATGTCGGCAACGGGCACACCAGACAGCATCGGCGATCCCTACCTCGTGCTCTATGGGCCTGATGGCGCTGAAGTCGCCCGCGATGACGATGGCGGCGAAGGTCTCAACGCCTGGCTTGAATTCCAGGCGCCGGCGGCGGGCACTTACTACGTCGAGGCGCGCGGCTTCACAGAGGACGCGTCCGGCCGCTACGCGATCAACGTCGTTCCCGGCGAAGTTGGAAACACGTTCGACACCGCCGACGCACTTTCGCCGACCGGCGAGCCACGGATGAGCTTCATCGGCGCTGCCGGTGACGTGGACTGGTTCGGAATTGAGTTGGTTGAGGGCCGCCCCTATCGCATCTCGCTCGATGGCATTGAGCCCGACGCGCTCGCTGATCCGATGCTCCGGCTCTACGACGCCACCGGCACGGAAGTGGCCGCGAACGACGATGGTGGACGCGGTTTGAACTCGTACCTCTATTTCGCATCGCCGACCGGTGGTCCCTACTTCGTGGCGGTTTCGTCGTACGACGGCCAAAGCACCGGCCGCTACGTGTTGCGGGCTGTCGACACGGATGTGCCGGGCCACGCCTACACTGATGAACTGCTCGACTCGGCCGACGACAGCCGCGTCAGCCGCATCGAAATGGCAGGCGATCTGGATGTCTATCGCGTCACGCTGGAAGCAGGCGTCATGTACGAGATCGAGGCGAACGGAACTGGCGCGACGCCGCTTGGCGATCCGTTCCTCGCCGTGATCCAGGAAGGTCCGGTTGAGAACGCAGATCCGGCCGCAATCCGCGATGGCGGCCAACGCGTCGCTTCGGATGATGATAGCGGTCCTGGTTTGAACGCGCGCTTGCGTTTCCGCCCGGAACGCTCTGGCGACTACCTCATTCAAGTCAGCGGTCTGTCGAACACGACCGGCGACTATGAGGTGAAGATCGTGCGCCGGTGAGCGGAAACGCTTAGGGGACGCACGCAGGGGCGGCGGCGCTGGACAAGAGCGCCGCCGCTTTCTTTTTGCCCTTAGCTCAGGTTTGTCGTCCGCTCGCCGCCTTGGCGCTCAAGCATCCAGCCGGGATATTCGGGCTTCAGCTTCGAGACGTCATCGAGCCGCTTCAGATCATCGCTCGAAAGCTCAACGCTGGTTGCGGCGAGATTGTCGTTCAGCTGCGCTTCTGTTTTCGCGCCGATGATCACGCTGGTGACGTGCTTCTGGTGCAAGAGCCACGACAACGCGATTTGCGCGACCGAGACGCCGCGCGCGTCGCCAATTTCCTTCATCACATCGATGATGTCGTAGGCCTTTTCCTTGTCGACCGGCGGGAAGTCGAAGGCCACGCGGCGCGAGCCGTCGGTTGGAGCGCCAGAGCGTGTGTATTTGCCGGAGAGGAAACCGCCCGCGAGCGGACTCCACGGCAAGATCGCAAGGTTCTGATCCTTAGCCAGCGGCACGACTTCGCGCTCAAGATCGCGACCCGCGATCGAATAGTACATCTGCAGCGACTCGTAGCGCGAGAGTCCGTTGCGCTCGGACACGCCAAGCGCCTTCATGATCTGCCACGCCGCGTGATTGCAGAGGCCAATATAGCGCGCCCTCCCCGACTTCACGACTTCATCGAGCGCTTCGAGCGTCTCTTCGAGAGGCGCGGCCGGATCGAAAGAGTGAACCTGGTAGAGATCGACGTAATCGAGATCGAGCCGCTTCAGGCTTGCGTCGATCGCATCGAACACGTGCTTGCGTGAAAGGCCCCAGAGATTGTTGTTGTTGTAGCGGCGCTGCGCTTCGGGGGATTCATTCGAGGTGTAAGCGCCCATGCGGCCGAACACTTTGGTGGCAATCACCAGCTCATCGCGCGGCAAGCCCTTAATCGCTTGGCCGGTCACCTGCTCCGAAAGACCATTGGAGTAGACATCCGCCGTGTCGATGAAGGTGACGCCTTTGTCGAACGCACCGGTAACGAGGGTCGTGACAGCGTCCTGTTGCAGCGCGCCGACGACTTTCCAGAAGCCGTCGCCACCGAATGTCATGGCGCCGAGGCAGATTTCAGAAACAGCAAGGCCGGTGCGGCCGAGTTTGCGATAGCGCATGTGAATTGTCCTCAGGGCGGAGAGGCCCTGTGCTCACACGCAATGTAGGATACGGAGGGCGCCTCCGGAAAGGCGCCTTCCGATCAACTTACGCCGTTGGCGCGGAACCACGCCAAACAACGCGCCCACCCATCGGCGGCGGCTTCAGCGTTGTAACTCTCGCGATAGTCGGCGTGGAATCCGTGTCCCACACCTGGATAGACGATGATCTCAGAGCGTGAAGGATTGTCAGCGGCATTGAGCGACGCGCGCATTTGCTCAATGCTTTCAATCGGAATGCCGCGATCTTGCTCCGCGTAAAGACCGAGCACCGGTGTGTGCAGCGTGCCGCCGATATCGTAGGGCCATTGCCGCTCTTCATCCGCCCCCCAACTGCCGGGCGCGGGATGCACCAGACGACCGTACCAAGCGACGCCGGCTTTGATGTCTGGAAAGCGCGCCGCCGCCATCCACACAACTGTTCCGCCCCAGCAGAAACCTGTGATGCCGATCTGATCATTCGAGAACGATTGCGCCTTCAGCCACTCGATGGCGCCTTGCGTATCGACCATCACTTGTTCGTTGTTGGCGGTGGCGACGATGTCGCGGATTTGCGCGAAGTCCGTCATCGGCGCGGGATCGCCGGCGCGATCAAAATAGTCCGGCGCGATCGCGACATAACCTTCGCGCGCGAAGCGGCGGCAGACATCCTTGATGTAATCGTGGATACCGAAAATCTCATTCACGACGATCACCGCGCTATGGCGGCCACGGCCAGCCGGACGCGCAACGTAGGCCGGCAGCGCGTAGCCATTTGCGCCCGCGACGCTCACGTCTTCAGTGACGAGTTCATCGCTCGGTGTGGTCACAGGGCTGGCGCAGGCGGAAAGCGCCGCAGGCGCGTAACCCGCGAAGAACAGCGAAGCAGCCATTGCGCGGCGCGTCGGTGGGAAATTGCCTTCGGGCCTGTCCAGTCTCATCCGTTGGTCTCCTCCAGGCACGCTCCCAGCGCGCGTCCCCTTGCGTGTGATCTGGAGCGAGCGCAGGCTTTCGGCCAGTCAAATCTTCGGGGGAAGTTTTCGATGCGCGGGATTCTTGGAATGGCGGCCTTTGCCGCGCTTTTCGCAACTGCGGGACCGGCAATGGCCACCGCCCTACCCTTCGATCCAGAGCAAGCGACGCGCGCTTGGCTCGACACGATGGGGCCGGAAGCCACCGAACGCTCCAATTCGTACTTCGAAGGCGGCTATATTCTCGATTTCGCGGGAACGGCGCTCTCGATCATCGTCGCAGGGCTCATGCTTATTCTTGGTTGGGGGCGCGGCGTGCGCACTTGGCTCGAGAAGACCGTGAAATGGTTTCCGCTTGTCGCGTTCGGCAGCGCCTTTTTCTACATCCTCGTCTCAAGCGTGCTGACGTTCCCGTTCTCGTACTACATGGGCTTCGTCCGTCAGCACGAATACAACCTCTCAACCCAGGACTTTGGAGCTTGGTTCAACGAGCAGCTGATCGGCCT
The DNA here is from genome assembly GCA_041398305.1 of Hyphomonadaceae bacterium. Classification (GTDB taxonomy): domain Bacteria; phylum Pseudomonadota; class Alphaproteobacteria; order Caulobacterales; family Aquidulcibacteraceae; genus Vitreimonas. The sequence continues at coordinate 53,606 of JAWKUZ010000005.1, read as the reverse complement.
TGGACTGGGCCTCGTGATCGGCTCCATCTTCCTCACCGTGCTCTACCTCATTATCCGCGCCGCACGGAAAACCTGGTGGATATGGGGCTCTGCCGTCACCATCGCGTTTGCCGCGGTGATGAGCATGATTTTTCCGGTCTACATCGCGCCGCTCTTCAACACCTCGACGCCAATGGAGCAAAGCGAGCTGCGCGACAGCATCATCTCCATGGCGCAGGCCAACGGCGTTCCCGCAGACAACGTCTATGTCTACGACCGCTCGCGCCAAACCAACAGCATCAGCGCTAACGTCTCAGGCTTCGGCCCAACGACTCGTATCTCGCTTGCAGATACGCTGCTCGATCGCGCCAGCCCCGGCGCCGTACGCGCAGTGATGGCGCACGAGATCGGACACTACGTGCTCGGGCACAATGTTTCCGGCTTGATCATGAACTCGATCCTGATCGTTTTCAGCTTCGCCTTCGTGCACTTCACGTTCGGCTGGGCTGCCAAGAACGAGCGATGGGGCATCCGCGACATTTCTGACCCCGGCGGACTGCCGCTGTTCATGGTCATGCTCGCGGCCGTGGGTCTGATCACAGCGCCGTTCTCGCGCAGCCTCATCTATTTCAACGAACAGCAGGCCGACATGTTTGGCCTGAACGCCGCGCGCGAGCCCGATGGATTCGCGGAGGCTTCGGTATTGCTCAGCGAATATCGCAAGATGGAGCCTGGCGCGTTCGAGGAATGGTTCTTCTACGACCACCCGTCGGGCTGGAATCGTGTGCATAACGCGATGGTGTGGAAGGCGCATGAGATCGCCTCAGGTCGCCTCCCGAATACGCCGGGTGGCCCGCCGCCAGGATGGGTTCCGGATTTCGTGCGCAATCGCGCGGCGGATGCGAACACTGCGCCCGCAACTACGCCGGAGGAAACGCCTCCGGCTGAGGCGCCGGCGACGACTGCGGAACCGTCACCCGCCGCACCGTCAAATTAAGCCGTCCGCCTTTCGGCAACAGCCGCGACGTGCCGATCATGATGCGATCAACACCATGATAGGCGCGCCGCGCTGCGCCCGAGAGCATGCACACATCGCCTGAAGCGAGCCGTACGCTGCGCGTGGGATCGGAACGCAAGCTGCCGCCAATGCGGAAGAGCGCGGTGTCGCCGAGCGAGATCGAGAGCACCGGCGCATCCCACGCGTCTTCGTCGCTATCGACGTGCAGCCCCATGCGCGCATCGCCTTCGTACAGATTCACGAGGCACGCTTCCGGCGGCGCGTCGTAGCCGCTCAGCATCTCCCACAGCTCGAGCACCTTCGGCGGCATCGCCGCCCAAGCCTTGCCGGTCTCAGGATGCGTCGACTGATAGCGGTAGCCCTGCTCCTTGTCGGTCACCCAGCCGAGCGGCCCGAAGTTCGTCATCCGCACACTCATCGGCGCGCCGGATTTCGGCATGCGCGGAATGTAGAACGGCCCTTCCCGCATGCGCGCGAACACCTCATCGCGCAGCCCCTCTTGGGCGGCTCGATCCAGGAGGCCCGGCCAGAGCCGGAAGCCGTCGAGGTCTGGAGGCGGGGCGGGTCATCTCGTAGCGCCTATGTAGGTGTTCGGTTTCTTTTGTTCCGCCCGGAAACTTGAGCCAGATCAAGGGCTCTCAGCCTCAACACAATTTCCTGCGGCGAATGAGGATAGCAGGCCTGAAAGCCTTGCACCTTGAGGTCGATACACCACATGAACCCGGAACGAAGCGGCTTGGAGCTTGGGACGGGGCGCTAAGTCGTTTAACCGCTTGTTTGAAGGAACAGGACGCGCGCTTCGCGGACGCCAGCTTGTTGGGTCCCAAAGACGAAACCGCGCCGCTGAAAGGAACGAGGACTAAGCAATGGGCAAAGTGATCGGCATCGACTTGGGCACGACGAACTCGTGCGTCGCTGTGATGGAAGGCGGCAACCCCGTCATCGTCAACGCCGAAGGCTCGAACACCACACCGTCGGTTGTCGCTTTCACCGATAGCGGCGAGCGCCTGATCGGCATCCAAGCCGCGCGCCAAGCCGTCACCAACCCGACCCACACCTATTACGCCGTTAAGCGCCTATTGGCCGCTCGGCAGATGATCCGATCTCCAAGAAGGACGCGGATCTCGTCCCCTACAAGATTGTCAAAGGCCCGAACGGCGACGCCTGGATTCAAGGCCGCGACAAGCAATACGCGCCGTCGGAAATTTCCGCTTTCGTGCTGCAGAAGATGAAGCAGACGGCCGAGGATTATCTCGGCGAGCCGGTGACGCAGGCCGTCATCACGGTCCCCGCCTACTTCAACGACGCGCAACGCCAAGCCACCAAGGACGCCGGCAAGATCGCCGGCCTCGAAGTGCTGCGCATCATCAACGAACCGACCGCAGCCGCCCTCGCCTACGGCCTCGACAAGTCGAAGGATTCCGGCACCAAGACCATCGCCGTATATGACCTCGGCGGCGGCACCTTCGACGTTTCGATCCTTGAGATCGGCGACGGCGTTTTGAAGTGCGCCCACCAACGGCGATACCTTCCTCGGTGGTGAAGACTTCGACGTCCGCATCCTCAACTACCTGGCCGACGAGTTCAAAAGCAGAACGGCACCGACCTTCGCCAGGACAAGCTCGCACTGCAGCGTCTGAAGGAAGTGGCCGAGCAGGCGAAGAAAGAGCTTTCGTCGCGTACCGAGTTCGACGTTTCCGTGCCGTTCATCAGTATGGACTCGAACCGCAACCCGCTTCACCTGAACATGAAGCTGACGCGCGCGAAGTTTGAATCGCTGGTCGACGATCTCGTCAAAGACGATCGCGCGTGCAAGGCGGCGCTGAAGGATGCCGGCCTCTCCGCTTCCGACGTCAAGGAAGTGGTGCTCGTCGGCGGCATGACGCGCATGCCGAAGATTCAGCAGGTCGTGAAAGAATTCTTCGGCCGCGAGCCGCACAAGGGCGTCAACCCGGATGAAGTCGTGGCCGTCGGCCGCGATCCAAGCCGGCGTTCTGCAGGGCGACGTCAAAGACGTCGTTCTGCTCGACGTTACCCGCTCTCGCTCGGCATCGAAACGCCGGGCGGCGTGTTCACGCGCCTGATCGAACGCAACACCACGATCCCGACCAAGAAGAGCCAGATCTTCTCGACCGCCGAGGACAACCAAAGCGCCGTGACCATCCGCGTCTTCCAGGGCGAACGTGAAATGGCCGCGGACAACCGCCCGCTCGGCCAGTTTGATCTCGTCGGCATTCCGTCGGCGCCGCGCGGCATGCCGCAAATCGAAGTCACCTTCGACATCGACGCGAACGGCATCGTCTCGGTCGGCGCCAAGGACAAGGCGACCAACAAAGAGCAAAGCATGCGCATCCAGCCGTCGGGCGGTCTGTCTGACGACGATATCAAGCGCATGGTCCGCGAAGCCGAAGAGCACGCGGGCGAAGACAAATCGAAGCGCGAGATGGCGGAAGCCAGAAACCAAGGCGAAGCCTTGGTCCACGCGACCGAAAAGCAGCTCCAAGAGAACGGCGACAAGATTCCAGCCGCCGACAAGCAAGCTATCGAAGCGGCGATTGCCGAGCTGAAGTCGGCGCTCGAGACCGACAACACGGCTGAGATCGCGTCGAAGACACAAGCTCTGGTGCAAGCCTCTATGAAGATCGGCGAAGCGCTCTATGGCGGCGCCGGTGGCGGCGAAGGCCCTGGCGGCAACGCCGGCGGCGGCAGCCCGGACCAAGAAGGTGTTGTTGACGCCGACTTCGAAGAAGTCGACGGCAAGAAAAGCGCTTAAGCAAACTGGTTGAGGTTGGCCGATGCGGCGGCGCTTTTTTGAACTGAAATCGGGCGGCTCCCCTTCTTGCGAGGGGGCCGCCTCTTTCTCATCTGGGTCGCACCATGAGTGCTGACCGCGATTACTACGAAGTGCTGGGCGTCGCCCGCGACGCTGATGCGGCGACCATCAAGTCGGCCTTCCGCAAGCTCGCGATGAAGCTGCACCCGGATCAGAATCCGGGCTGCAAAGTTTCCGAGGAAAAATTCAAAGAACTCGGCGAAGCCTATGCCGTGCTGTCCGATCCGGAAAAGCGCGCCGCCTACGATCGCTACGGCAAAGCCGCATTCCAAGGCGGCGGCCCGGGCGCTGGCGGCTTCCATGGCGGCGCGGCTGACTTCTCGGATCTGTTCAACGAGATTTTCGGCGGCGGCTTCGAGGATATGTTCACGCGCGGCGCGCGCGGTCCGCGCAATGGACCCGCCCGTGGCGCCGATCTCCGCTACGACCTGGAGATCACGCTTGAGCAAGCCTTCCGCGGCAGCGATCGCGAGATCGTCGTCCCACGCGCGCAGGCGTGCGAGCCCTGCAAAGGCTCGGGCTCCGAAGGCAACGCGCCGTTAGAGACCTGCACGATGTGCCAGGGCGCGGGCCAGGTGCGGACGCAGCAAGGCATGTTCCGCATGGTGCGCACCTGCCCGACCTGTCACGGACGTGGCCAGTCGGTCAAAACGCCATGCCGCTCCTGCGGCGGCCAAGGGCTGAAGCGCGTCGATGAAAAGCTCGAAGTGAAAATCCCGGCAGGCGTCGAGGACGGCACGCGTGTGCGTCTCGGCGGCAAGGGCGATAGCGGCATGCGCGGCGGCCCGCCCGGCGACCTTTATCTTTTCCTCTCTGTGAAACCGCACGCGCTGTTCGAACGCGACGGGCCAGATCTTTATTGCCGCGCGCCGGCGCCGATGGTGAAGGCGGCTCTCGGCGGCGAGATGGAAATCCCAACCATCGACGGCGAGCGCGCCAAGATCACCATTCCGGCCGGCGCCCAAACCGGCCGCCGCTTCCGCGTCAAAGGCAAAGGCATGACGCACCTACGCGGCAAGGATCGCGGCGACCTCCACGTTGAACTCTTGGTTGAGACGCCCGTGAACCTCACCGCGAAGCAGAAGAAGCTGCTCGAAGAATTCTCCAAGGATTGCGGCGAAGAATGCCACCCGCAAACCCAGGGCTTCTTCGACAACGTGAAGAGCTTCTTCGATACCCAAAAAGATCCGCCGACGCGCTGAGCGCCGAAATCTACTTTGGCCGAAAGTGGACATTGGTAGGAATTTTTCTAACGGCTACAGTTGGCCCGAAGCGGTCACTGCGAAATCTCGCGCGAAGACGCTTGTGCGGAGCCTTTGCCGAAAAAGGATCCCGTCACCGCCGCCACTATGGCCGCCGCCGTGGCGCCCAGTCCCCATACCAAACCTAGGGCCTCAGGCATGACTTGAAGCGCCGCGCTTCCAACGGCGACAAACGCCGCAATCCCGAGCAAGAATGCCAGGATGGCTCCAAGCGTCACCCGTGCGGAGAACCGAGGGGCAGTCCGCCGAGTGAATGACACTGCCGCAAGAGCTAGAGCCAGCCCGAAAAGCGGCAGAATCAGCGCCACATTAGCGAACGTCGCGCCCCAGCTTTCGCGCTGGATAATTTCCCCGCACAATACTGCCGCGACGATGGCGATAACGCTCGACGTGTACCCGATGGAGCGCCAAGGGATATCGCGCAGCGAACGTTCATCCCTTTCGTGTGCGGCTCGGTTCGCGGTCGCGGACATCGGTGCGGTTCGAAGTCCGCGCGCGTGATCCACCGGAGCGGCGGTCGCTGGGTATGACGCGACAGGCTCACGTACGGCGACACCCAGCCGACGAATGCTAGCGACGACATCCCGCCACGCCGGCGCGTTAGGGTCGCCGGCCCAGAATTCCAAATCGACGCCATGAACCAGATTAAATGGCGGCATCAGCTCCGTTCGACAAAGAAACAGCGGAACCAGAACGTTGCGCTCCAAACCAATCGAGGCCTCGGCGCGGACCCAGCGTGAAAGAATGGCTTCTGGGCTCCAGCAGACGATAACGACCTTTGCCGTACGAACCTCGCGATTTATCTCTTCGTCAAAACTCGTGCCTGCTTCCAACCGCGCGTCGAACCAAACCGAAAGTCCCAATTCCTGCAACCTCTCGGCAATCAGCAGCACTTGTTCGCGCTGATCGCGTCGATATGAGATGAAAATATCCGCGTTGGGCATGACTACTCCGGCAGGGGCAGACTAGCATCCATGCAAGGAGCGCGAAAACCACTCAAAAATGAACTCGGGGCCGTGGTGACACCGCCAATGACTTCGGTGCGGTGGGCGAGCAGCAGAGCCCACGCGGCTCCAGGGTCATGGTGGCAGCATCGCGACTATCTCGGAAGGCGTTCTTGTGACATCCGAGTGACGCTCAGGGCAGCGAGTGGCAACCTATCATGCTGACGGCAGTCTTCGGCGAATACCAGCCGAATGCCCGTAACTTGCGAACGTCCGTTTCGCACCAAATCGCCGGCGTCCCCACCCGTCGAAAATCCGGCGCACATGCGAGCTGCCGCACTCGTTCCACGCCCGCGATTTCGTGGTCATTCGCACTGCCAAGCGCCGGCGATTTCCGGGGATAGATTGCGTCTCAATCCTACACGCCGAAACCTGTGCGATACTCCTCCCATCTTCCGCATGGGAGGCTCCGGTACCAAAGCCTGAAGCGTGGAAGATGCGGTCTGAACGTGATGCGATGGAAGTCCGCGAGGATGAAAGCCGCTGCTCCGCAAGCACAGAAAGCGGAGGTCCGATGCGAGAGAGGGATTAGGGACTGGGGACTTAGGGATTGGGCTTTGCCCACCCTGATCGACAATCGCGAAATCCCCGGGATGAAAGTGAAGTGACGGCGGAAGACGTGAGCGCAAGCGTTCCCTAATCCCTAGTCCCCAACGCCTAATCCCGAATTGGCTCTCGCTCGCACGTCAGCCGGGACGAAAGCCTGGCGCTAAGGCTCGGCCGGATACCCAGCGTCCCCGACGCATGGCCACCCGGGAGCACACGAACGCCTCAAGCTTTCGCCGGTTGTGAAACAGATCGCGCAGGGCGCGCTTCGGCATAACCCTACCTTTTGTTTTGAAGCTTCGGTCGAAGCGCGCCCTGCTCTCCCGCCCTCGCTCGCGGCTTGCCGGCAGCGAGATGAAAGGCCATGACTCGATCCATGACGCTTTCCATTGCCATCGCCGGCGCCGGCGGCCGTATGGGCCGCGCGCTCGTTCGCGCCGCTTCCGAAGACTCGCGCTTCCTCGTCTGCGGCGGCACCGAGCGGAGCGATGGCCAATTCCTCGGCATCGACCTCGGCGCCCTCGCCGGCCTCGCGCCGCTGATGATGAACACATCAGAGACCGCGAACCTCGCTGCCGACAAAGCTGAAGTCTGGATCGACTTCACCTCGCCGGAAGGCACGATCGACGCGCTCGATGCGCTCGTCGATACACCCGTGAAAGCAGCCGTGATCGGCACAACGGGCCTCACGCCTGCGCAGGAAGCGAAGATTGCCGAGCACGCCAAGCGCATCGCCATCGTGCGGTCGGGCAATTTCAGCTTGGGCGTGAACCTACTCGCCGCATTGGTCGAACAGGCCGCGCAACGACTCGGCCCCGAATGGGACATCGAGATCACCGAAGCGCATCACCGCCGTAAGGTCGACGCGCCCTCCGGCACAGCGCTTCTGCTCGGCGAAGCCGCCGCGCACGGCCGGAACGTGAAACTCTCCGACGCGCGCCTCAAGCCACACGACGGCATCACTGGCCCGCGCAAGGCAGGCGGCATCGGCTTCTCCGCCATTCGCGGCGGCGGCGTCGTCGGCGAACACGACGTCCGCTTCATCACCGAACGTGAAGTGGTGACGCTCTCACATCAAGCGCTCGACCGCGCCGTGTTCGCGGATGGCGCCCTGGCCGCAGCGCTCTGGGTGGCAGGAAAGCCGCCCGGACTCTACTCGATGCGCGACGTGTTGGGGCTATAGCCACGCTTGGCCTTGCTCAGCGCCAGACTCATCGCGTCGGCGAAGCCATCGCACTCTTTCGGCGACAGGAATGCGCCCAGCCGCATCTGGCCCTCGCGCTCGCGGATGAGAACGCCGCGCCCATCGCGCGCCACGCGCGCCCACACTGGATTGAGCACCCAATGCGTCGCCACCCCGTTCTTATCGACGGCGGCGACATGAACCTTCCCCGGCGCGATCCGAACGTACTCTGCAGCCTGCCCCGAACGGTAATTGAGCCGAAACGCAATCCACAGCGCCAACACGTCGAGGCCCAAGAACCCAGCCACCGGAAACGCGCCCTGCACCCAGAAATAGATCGCGACCGCGACGTTCACCGCGACCACGGCAATCAGCATGTATTTGAACGCCTTGGCGCTGAGGCTGCGGTGCGGACGCAACACCGCGTCCATGAGCAGCGGGCCGTCGAGAAACGGCGCTTCGGGGGTGCGTTCCCACGTCGGCGTCATACGCTAAGCTTAGCCAAGCCTCATCGGCTGCCAAGGGACGAGAACACGTGGCCAAGCGCTTGACCAAAGCCAAAGCGGAGGAGCTCTACGCCCGCCTCGCCCACGTGCGACCGGATCCGAAAACGGAACTGGAGTACTCGAACCCTTACACGCTGCTCGTCGCCGTCGTCCTCTCTGCGCAAGCAACCGACAAAGGCGTGAACCGCGCGACCGGACCATTGTTCAAGATCGCCGACACGCCAACGAAAATGCTGAAGCTTGGAGAGGAAGGAGTCGCCGAACACATCAAAACGATCGGGCTGTGGCGCAACAAGGCCAAGAATGTCATCGCACTCAGCCAGGCGCTGATCGATCAGCACAACAGCGAAGTGCCGCGTGAGCGCGAAGCGTTAGAGGCCCTGCCTGGCGTCGGCCGCAAGACGGCAAACGTCGTGCTGATGGAAATCTTCGGTGAAGGCACGATTGCCGTCGATACGCACGTCTTCCGCGTCGCCAATAGAACGGGTCTCGCGAACGGAAAGACGCCGGCGGAAGTCGAAGAGCAACTGATGCGCATCACGCCGCAGAAATATCTGCACGGCGCCCATCATTGGCTGATCCTGCATGGGCGTTACACGTGCCTCGCCCGTAAGCCCGAGTGTCCGCGCTGCGTGATCGCTGATCTGTGTCTCTACACGCCCAAGACGCGCGCGATTGCGCCTACGAAAACATCAGCGCCTTCGGGCGCGAAGTCCAAGAAGAGATAAGGCTCGATTGCCTCGATCTCGATCACGCGCCAGGCGCCGTCGTCGCCAAGCACCAAATCGATGCGCACATAGAGCAAGTCTTGCGGCGCACGCGCACGCGCCGCTTCGGCCGCCTCCAGCGCCGCAGCCGGTGGCGGATCGGCAACGAACCGGGCGCCCGCCGTGTTGGCAAGCCAGTTGCCGTCCGCCGGGACCTTTCGCACCGCATGCGAATAGACGCCGCCAAACCAGAACAGCGAGCGCTCCCCTTCCGTCTCGATAGCACGCAGATAGGGCTGGATCATCGCCGGCCCCATCGGTCCGTCGATCAGATCTGCTTCGCTCCACGCATTGCGCTTCAACCGCACCGTCCGCACCGAACCGGCGCCAACCTGCGGCTTCAGCACCACCTCCGCCGCATCGAGCGTATCGAACGCTTGCGCCACGACATGCGCGTCCGGCTTCTCGGTCCACACCGTCTCAATCGCAGAGGGGCCAAGTTCCTGCAGGTACGTCTTGCGCATATTCCAGCGCACGACCTTGGAGGAATTGCAGACACGCAACCCCGCGCGCTCGTGCGATTCAAGCGCGGCAAGAAATTGATCCGCACGCTCCGTGTAATCCCACGTCGTTCGGATCACCGCGAGATCGAAGCCGCGGTGCGGCAAATCCATCTCGTCCCAATAGACAATCTCAAATTCAACGCCGCGCCGCTTACCTGCGGCAAGGATCAAGTCGCGACTCTTCTCTTCAAGCTGCGGAACAACGCCGGGCCCCAGCGGTGTGCCTCGATAACTGCGCCCAGTTAAATAGGCGACACGCGCCATTAGCGGCGCGCCGCCGCTTCCGCCGCGCACTGATCAAGTGACGGCGCCGCACCATCACCGCGCCGTGCGCTCGGATGCGCTTCCGCTAGGCGCATCGTGTTGCGGCCATCGGCGGCGAACAGCAGCAGCAGCGCGCAATTCTCATAGCGATAGGTGTAGGCCGCACCCGCCCCATCGCGGCGAACGATATCGGCCGCGCCGAACGCACGCTCGATATCCTGCGCAGAGGGTGCGCTCGCGCCGCCGGCGGCTTGCAGCAATTGCGCTTGCCTTGAGGAGGATGCAGCGGCTGGCGCCGATGACGTGCTGGAACTAGCGGCAGGCGCGGAAGGAGCGGCCGTGGCGCAGGCGGCGAGCAGCAGCAGAGCGCCGATAGAAGCTATGAATCGCATGCGCGCGAATGTGCCGCCGCCCGCGCCCGCCCGCAATGCTTGCCATGCCCTCCCCGCCCGCCTAAACGCGCCAGCGAAGGATTAATTCATGACAAGCTCGACCTACGATGTCGTCGCCGTCGGCAACGCCATTATCGACATCCTGAAATCAGCGCCGGACAGCTTCCTGGTCGAGGAGAACATCGCCAAAGGCGGCATGACGCTGATCGACGAGGCGCGCGCGGATCATTTGACCGCGCGCCTCGCGGATCCGGTGGTTGCGGCGGGTGGTTCCGCGGCCAATACGGTGACCGGCATTGCGAGCTTCGGCGGCAAGACCGCCTATATCGGCAAGGTCGCACAAGACAATCTGGGTGCGCGCTTCACGAAGGAATTCCGCGCCGCCGGCGTCACGTTCAATACGCCGCCGCGTGCCGGCACGCCCGGCACCGCCCGCTCGCTCATTATCGTGACGGCGGACGGCCAGCGCTCGATGAACACCTATCTAGGCGCCTCGACGTTGTTGGATGAGTCGGACATTGATGAAGCGCTGATCCAGTCTGGCGAGACGCTCTTCCTTGAGGGCTATCTGTTCGATCGCGACGAGGCGAAGGCTGCATTCGTGCGCGCCGCCGAAATCGCGCGCGCCGCGGGGCGCAAAGTTTCGCTGACGCTGTCGGACACGTTCTGCGTCGATCGCCATCGCGACAGCTTCCGCCATCTCGTTAGCGGCCACGTCGACATCCTATTCAGCAACGAGTCTGAGATCCTCTCGCTGTACGAAAGCAACGATCTAGGCGACGCGCTTACGCAAGCACGCAGCGCCTGCCCTCTCGTCGCGGTGACACGTTCGGAACATGGTTCGCTGATCGCGACGAAGGACGAGACGATTGAGGTGAAGGTTGCGCCGGTCTCTAATGTCGTCGACTCCACCGGGGCCGGGGATCAATACGCTGCCGGCTTCTTGTTCGGTTACGCGCGTAAGAAATCGTTGGCCGAATGCGGCGCGCTCGCCTCCCTGGCGGCGGCGGAAGTGATTTCTCACATGGGTCCGCGGCCAGAAGTCAGTCTGCGCGAACTGGCCCAGAAGAGCGGCCTTAGTGTCTAGAGGATAAAGCGCGAGAGATCAGCGTTCTTCGCCAAGTTACCGACGTGTTCACGCACGTAGGCGGCGTCGATGCGAACTGTCTCGCCGCTCCGGTCCGGCGCTGAATAGCTGACATCGTCCAGCATCCGCTCCATCACCGTCTGCAAGCGCCGCGCGCCGATGTTCTCAACCGTGCTGTTCACATCAGCTGCGATGCCGGCGATCGCTTCAACGGCGTCATCGGTGATCTCAAGCGTCACGCCCTCGGTCTTGAGAAGCGCCTTGTACTGGGTGACGAGGCTTGCCTCCGGTTCCGTGAGGATGCGGCGGAAATCGTCACGCGTGAGTGCTTGCAGCTCAACGCGGATCGGCAGCCGGCCCTGCAATTCCGGCAGCAGGTCCGACGGCTTCGACACGTGGAATGCGCCGGACGCGATGAAGAGAATATGATCTGTCTTCACTTGGCCGTGCTTGGTAGTGACGATCGTGCCTTCGATCAGTGGCAACAAATCGCGTTGCACGCCTTCGCGGCTCACATCGCCACCGCCGACACGCTCTGAGCGCGAGGCGATCTTATCGATTTCATCGATGAACACGATGCCATCTTGCGCGGTGAGTTCGAGCGCTTCCTTCACCAGCGTGTCTTGATCGATAAGCTTGTCGCTCTCTTCGCGAACAAGCGGCTCGTACGCTTCATCAACGGTCATCCGTACGCGCTTGGTGCGCTTGCCCATCGCCTTGCCGAAAATCTCTCCGAGGTTGACCATGCCGACGCCGGGTTGGCCTGGCAGTTCGATGCCGCCGAGCGGGCTGGCATTATCTTCAATGTCTATATCGACAGCGGAGCTGCCCATTTCGTTGTTGCGCAGCCGCTTGCGGAAAGACTCACGCGTCGCCGCGCTGGAGCCCTGCCCCACGAGCGCATCCAGCACGCGTTCTTCGGCCGCCGCCTCAGCGCGGGCGCGGACTTCACGACGGCGTTTCTCACGCACCAGATTGAGCGACACCTCGACAAGATCGCGAATGATTTGCTCCACGTCGCGGCCGACGTAGCCGACTTCCGTGAACTTCGTCGCCTCGACCTTCAGAAATGGCGCACCAGCGAGCTTCGCCAAACGGCGTGCGATCTCAGTTTTGCCCACGCCCGTTGGGCCGATCATCAGGATGTTCTTCGGCGTGACTTCCTCGCGAAGATCCTCCGCCAATTGCTTACGCCGCCAACGATTGCGCAGCGCGATCGCGACGGCGCGCTTCGCGTCGTTCTGGCCGACGATATAGCGATCCAATTCGGAGACGATTTCACGGGGAGAGAAGTGGGTCATGCACTGCCTGATCTAGGCAACGACGCCCTCTACGTGAAGTGCGGCGTCTCGCTACGTCGCAAGGTTCTCCGGCGGAAAGATCCGAGCCCAGGCGCCGCCCGGCTTCACCCAGCCCAGCAACGCGCGTCGCGCCGTGTGCCAGCTGCCGCCCAGAATGAGCACAAAAGCACCGAGCACGATCAGCACCGAAGCGGCCAAGCCACCGGCGCCGATGCCGACAGCGTTCATCAGAACGCCGATGGCGACGCCAGTCGTAATCAGTGTGGATACAATGAGGACGCGGCGGTTGATGAGAAGCGACAGCACGCCAAGCCCGGCAACCACAAGCAAAGTCAGTGCGGCGTGCGCTGTCGCCTGCCCCTGACCCTCAGCGGCCGACTGCAAGAGTGCGCCCGTGCCGCCTGCCGCGAATTGATTACCGAAAGCCATGCCAATCAGACCAAACGTGCCGTTGAGGATCAACGGCGCAGCCGCGAAGTGCAGCCAGAAGCCGTTGTCCGAGAAACGCGTCGTGCGCGCCGGATCGCGGGCGTCGAACCCGACGGCTGCAATAAACAACATGATGCCGAGCACGAGGCTCAAGACCGGCAGGTACTGCATCGTGGTTTCAAAGTTGGCGATCATCGCCGCAATGACGATGAAACCTGCAATCCCGCCGCCTACGAGACCCAGAGAGAATGGAAGGCGGAAGCGCAGGTAGAACGCGAACGGCGCAATGAACGCCATCGCAGCGGCGAGCAAAATCCCCCAGCGGAGTTGCGGCGGCATGCTCGACCAGTCGAGACCATCACCGTCGAAGCCAGTGCCCACCAACACGCCTGCATAGAGCAATGCGGTTGCGACGATCAGAAAGCCGGTGAGCGAAATCACGATTGCAATCGCAGGCAAGAACAAGCGCCGCCGGCGCGCGAAGACTTCGCCTAAGCCCCACATCAACGCGCCGCATCCCAAGAACAGCGCCCCGGTTGTGATCGCGCCAGTCTGCGGGTCTTCGATTCCCGACGTGGTGACGTAGACGGTCACTGCGACGGCAAGGCCGATGGCCAGCAAGACAATGCCGATCGCCAAGAACACGTCGTGGAAGTTGCGGATGAAGCGGAGATCCTCCTCCCCGCTTGGCGCAGCCGCAACGCCAGCCGCGCTTGACGACAGGAAATCGTGCAGAGGCCCCACCTGTTCAGCGTTGATCACGCCGGCGGCGGCGGCCGCTTCCAATGCGCCACGATCAGCCATCAAGCTTCTCCACGGTCAGATTGCCGTTGGTATATACGCAAATTTGCGCCGCGATCTCCATGGCCTTGCGCGCAATCGCCTCCGGATCGTCGACGTAATCATAAAGAGCGCGTGCAGCTGCGAAGGCGAAATTTCCGCCGGAGCCTACCGCGATCACTTGATGTTCTGGCTCCAGCACATCGCCTGCGCCGGTGAGCAACAGCGTTTCGTTCTTGTCCGCAACGATTAGCATGGCGTCGAGGCGGCGAAGCGCGCGATCGGTGCGCCAATCCTTGGCTAGTTCGACGCAGGCGCGCGCAAGCTGGCTGGGGAAGCGCTCCAGCTTCTGCTCGAGCCGTTCAAACAGCGCAAAGGCGTCAGCCGTGGCGCCGGCAAAGCCGGCAATCACCGCGCCATTCGCCAGCGGGCGCACTTTGCGCGCATTGCCTTTGAGAATGGTCGGCCCGGCGGAGACTTGCCCGTCTCCGGCAATGACTACTTTGCCGCCTTTGCGCACGCACACGATGGTGGTGCCGTGCCACCCTGGCTGATCACTCATAGCTCTGATGTGGCGGAGCCGAGGCCGCCGATCAAGCGGCGTCTTCGGCGCTGATGTCATCCCCCGCCTGGCGGCGCAGGAGTTCGGCAAATTCGGGCGCTGATACCGCGGCGCCGAACAAGAAACCCTGAATCCAGTGGCAACCGCGCGCCGCCATGAATTCCATTTCCTCGTGCCGTTCCACGCCCTCGGCGACGATTTCCATGTCGAGCGTGCGCGCCAGCGCCAGGATCATCTCGATAATGGCGGCCGATTGTTTGTCACCCTTCTCCAGCGCGCGGATGAATTGCTGATCGATCTTGATCACGTCAAACGGCAACTTCGAGAGCGCGGCGAGGCTTGAGTGCCCGCATCCGAAATCGTCAATCGCCAAGCGTACGCCCGCTTCGCGCAGAGGTTTGATAATGCGAAGTGCGCGATCGGGATCGGCCATAACGACCGATTCAGTGATCTCAAGTTCAAGGTTCTCAGGCGCAAGTCCTGCGTGAGACACAACACGCAATACATTCTCGGCGAAACGATCGCTGCGGAATTGCAGCGCAGAGACGTTGACCGCCACCTTCGTCGGCTGACCCGCGCGCGCCCACGATGCGGCCTTCCAGCAGGCTTCGCGCATGATCGCGTCAGATAGCGCGCCGATGAGCCCGCTCTCTTCAGCAACGGGAATGAAGCGGCCGGGGCTGATGATCGTGCGATCCGGCCTGATCCAACGCGCTAACGCTTCACACGCTTCGATGCGTCCGGTGAGCAGATTGATTTTCGGCTGGAAGTAAGCGCGGAATTCGTTGCGCTCCAAGGCGCCGCGCATCTCGCGCTCCAGCGTCAGCCGCGCTACCGCCTCGCGATCGAGCGACGGTGTGTAAACCTTCACGCGTGCGGGCGCCGCATGCGCCGCCGCCATCGCCATGCGGGCGTGACGGATTGCGGCGTCGGCGTCTTTGCCATCGCGCGGCGCGAGCGACACGCCGCAGCAGGCGCCAAGCGTAAACTTGTGGCCGCGCCAGTCGAAGGGCTGGTCAAGCGCGGCGTTGAGGTGCTGCGCAAGACGAGCGGCATCTGACGCCGAGGCCAGGTCGGGCGCAAGCACGCCAAATTCTGAAGCGCCGAGCCGGGCCGGGATCGCTGGGCGCTCGCCATTTGCCCGCACGCGCACCACTCGATCGACTGTGCGCAAGGCCGACACAAAGCGGTCCGCGACCACCCGCAAGAATTCGCGCGCAGCATCGGGATCAAGCGTCTGCATGAGGCGCGGCAAGCGCGTGAGCTCGATGACGACGACTGCCGCGGTCCCCTTCCCGTCCTGATTCTGAAGGATGAAGTACTCGACCTCGCGAATGAAGCGATCCTGGTTAGGCAAGCGCGTAACCGGGTCGACGAACGCGATTTCCTGAATCTGGCGCATCGATGCGTCGATGCGGCCGGTCATGTTGTTGAATGCGTTGGCCAGCGTTTCGAACTCATCGCCGGTGCGAATAGTGATCGGGGCCGCCTGGCCTTGTTCACCGACCTTTTCGGCGTAGCGCGCGAGTTCATCCAACGGCGCGATAGCGCGGCGGACTGCGTGCGCCGTCAGTTGAATTGCTGCGAGCGCCAAGCAGGCCACGATCAGAAGAAACGGCATCAGGGACGGGACTGCATCGAACTTATATGCGTCGTCCTCCCACATACGCACAGCGACGCCGATGATGAGTCCCTCGCGAATGATCGGCGCCGCCACGGTCAAGGCGTCATCGTTGCGGCTAGACGCCAGCCGGCCGGTCGCGATCGCCTGCGCCGTCAACCGATCCATATTCAGCGTGTCCTGCGCATCGCCGCCTGATTGGGCGAGAACACCACCATTGGCGTCGCGGATAGAAATGCTGCGAACGTTGCGCTGCTGCGTTGAGCCCTGGATCATCATCTCCAGGATGCGCGTGTTGCCACGGGCCATCACGTCGCCGGCGCGGGTCGCTAGGTGCTCAGTGAGATCTTCCGCGATCGAAAGCTGCTGCCGCTCGCCCTGGGTCTGCGCACCGAAGATCAGGATCGCGGCCGACACGACGGCGGTGATCGCCATCAGGCCAGCGGTGAAGGCAATGGCGCGCCCCTGCAATCCGCGGGGGCGGGCGAGGGCAGCGAGCGTTGGCAGGCGCAGGTTCATCGTCTCTCCGGGCGCATGAGGCGCACGCGCGCGAGGAGACTTGGCTTGGTTTGGTTAGCGCAGACTAAAAAACCTGCTCTTTTTCCGTGACTTACAGGTGTTTTCCGTCAACGCCTTGGTGATCTCAGTTAAGCGAGCGTTTCAATCGGCACGCTTGAGAAACACGTAGAACGCGCCCGCGCCGCCGTGTTGGCGATGTGCGGGCGCAAAACCCGACACGAGCGTGCGGATCTCGCGCTCCGCCAGCCATTCGGGCAACCGGCGCTTCAACACGCCTTCGCCGCCGCGCCCCATGCCCGTGATGACAATGACCGCGCGATCTCCCCGCCCCTGCGCGCTGCGGAGAAAGCGAATGAGCGCGGCACGTCCTGTCTCTTGCGTATGTCCATGCAGATCGAGCTTGCCGCCAATCTCAAGTTTGCCGCGGCGCACGCGCTTTTCGTTACCCCGGTTTTGCGGCGGTGCGGGTGCTGGTTTAGGGCGCGTGGGCGCTACGGCCTGTTTCAGGACTGAGGCGGCGACACGCTTCGGCGCGGGTTCTTCCTGCGTGTCATCATCGTCCGCGACAGGCAGTGGCCGACGCGATTTCACGCCGGTGGCGACGCGGCGCCACAGCTTCTTTTCATCTGCAGTGAGATCGCGCTGTTTTTTGCTCACGCAGCCTGGACGCGCGAAAGCAGCCAATTTGGGTCGGAAGAACGGACATTTCGTTCAAATGTCCAG
Organism: Hyphomonadaceae bacterium; assembly: GCA_041398305.1. Lineage (GTDB taxonomy): Bacteria > Pseudomonadota > Alphaproteobacteria > Caulobacterales > Aquidulcibacteraceae > Vitreimonas. The sequence continues at coordinate 36,327 of JAWKUZ010000005.1, read as the reverse complement.
CGCTCGCGCGCGTCGCGAACACCGACCGCGCCCTCGGCCAATTCGGCTTCAAACTTTACAACCACGCGCGCAGTGTCGCCGCTCAGTTCAGCTTCGACGATTTCAGCGTTCTTCAAGCGCACCAGTTCAGGGCCTGAACCGCCCTGCTGTTCGCGCTGAGAAATTGCGGCCGCGTATGAATCGAAGACGCGCGGAGTCAGCAGGCCGCGCAGTGTATCCCGGTCACCCTTTGCGAAGGCGCCGATGATCATCTCGTAGGCAGCGCGCGCGCCTTGCAGGAAATAGCCGGCTTCGAAATCGGGATCGGCGCGCTCGATCGCCGCCACGCCCTCACCCGCCGAACCAGGGGCAGATGGCTGCGCTGCGGGCGCCGGCACTGGACCGCGCGGGAATTCTCCCTGCGCCGGTGCTGGCTCATGGCCCTCTTCGCCCGTGCGTCTGCCCAGCGTCGTGTAGAGACGGAAAAGGACAAAGCCGGCGATGAACGCCAGGACGAGAATTTCGATCGTGCTCTGGTCCAACGGACGTAAGCTCCCAGACGGTGCGTGGTGGTATGCGCTGATTTAAGATAATGCCAACAGGCTGGTTCTGCCAGCGTGGTTGCTTTGCCCCCATCGCCGCAGCATGTTAACCGCCGATTTTTCGGGCCCCCCAGCACGAGTTATTGGCGCAATGAACACGCAAAACGATGGCGCTCCGCCACCCGATTCCCCCCACCTGCGCGTTTTGGCGCAATACGTGAAGCAGCTGTCATTCCAGAACGCCCTGGCGGCGACCTCGGGGTACGACACCCAACCGGCCATCGATATGGGCGTCGAGGTCAAGTCCCGCCCCATCAACAATGGCGACGCCACAGAGGTCGATCTCTGCATCAATGTGCAGGCCAAGCGCGGCGACCAGGCAATGTTCGCGGCTAACCTCATCTATTCGGGCATGTTCCAGTTCGTGAATGTGCGACCCGACGACGTGGAACCGATGATCTGGATCGAGTGCCCGAGGCTGCTATTCCCGTTCAGCCGCCAGATCCTGGCAGAGATCACACGCGAAGGCGGCTACCCGCCGCTGCTGATCAACCCGATCGATTTCACGCCGCTCTACTACCAAGAGCTTCGCGCGCGTGAGAGCCGCGCTGACGTTCCGCTCGCCGCAGCGAGCAACGGCTAGCTAGCCTTCAGCCAGATCGCATTCGGACCAAGCGTTTCGATGAAGGCCGCGTGAGCGGCTTGCTCTTCCTCGGTCAGCCGTGGCGGCAATGGCGTTGGCCGAGGCGCGCGGCGTGTCAGTTCGATTGGACGCAGCACCGCAGCTTCATCGGCGAGCGCCTCCCCTGCATCAAAGGCCAGCGTCTGTTCGCGACCGCCTTTGAGGTGGAGATACACCTCCGCGAGAATACGAGAGTCGACCAGGGCGCCGTGGCCGCCAGCGCCCTTGCGCGCGGCGAGATCGAATCCATAGCGGTCCAACTGAAAACGCTTCGCCAGCGCGTCGAGTGAGTTCGAAGCGCCGGGAAACTTCTTACGCGCGATCGCCAGCGTATCAACGAAGCGCTCATCGCCAAGTTGCGGCAAGCCACAGCGGCGCAGTTCGGCATTTAGAAAGCCTTGGTCGAACGCAGCGTTGTGCGCCACCAGAGGTGCGTCGCCAATGAACTCCATCAGCTCATGCACGGTTTCGCCAAAGCGCTTGTGATTGATCAAAAACTCGCGGCGCAAGCCGTGCACCCGCACGACCTCTTCCGGTACGTCGCGCTCCGGATTGAAATAGGCGTGGTACTCACGCCCCGTGCGTTCAAGGTTGAACACTTCGACGCAGCCGATTTCGACGATACGGTCGCGCAGCTTCTCGTCCCCGTGATCGGGGAAGACGCCGGTGGTTTCCGTATCGAATAGAATTTCGCGCACGATTCCCCGCTAAAGGGGTTCGCGGAGCGCGTCCAGCACCGCTCGTACCTGGGCGCGCGTGTCATCGAACGAACAGCTCGTATCAATGACGAAGTCAGCCCGGGCACGCTTTTCCGCGTCCGGCATTTGACGGGCGAGGATGGCTTCGAACTTCTCCTCGGTCATGCCTGGCCGGCTCAGGACGCGCGCGCGCTGAATGTCGGTCGGCGCGGAAACGACCACTGTCTTGTCCACCAGCTTGGCGCCGCCACCCTCAAATAGAAGCGGGATATCGAGCACGACCACGTCAGTTCCCACGTCTCGCTGATCCTGCAAGAATTGCATTTGAGCCTGACGCACCAGCGGATGCACGATCTCTTCGAGCCGCTTGATTGCGTCCGCGTCTCCTACGACACGCGCCGAAAGCGCAACGCGATCGATCGCGCCATCCTTGGTCACTCCGGGAAACGCGGCCTCCACCGGCGCCACCGCCGCGCCGCCAGGCGCATAGAGCGCATGAACGGCCGCATCTGAGTCAAAGCCGGGCGCGCCCTGCTCCGCAAACATCTGCGCCACGGTAGATTTGCCCATGCCGATAGAGCCGGTGAGGCCAAGGATGATCATCCGAGCGCCGCCAACAGACGTTGCCGCGCCTTTGCGACATCGGGCTTGATCCCAAACCAGATCTCGAACGAGCGCGCGCCTTGATGGATCAACATGCCAAGGCCATCGATCGCGGTGAGCCCACGGGCGCGCGCTGCCACAAGCAACGGCGTTTCGAGCGGCCGATAAACAATATCGGCGATGATGGCGTTCGGCCGACAGAACGACACCGGCCACTCCATCTCGGGCTGATCCGCCATGCCCAGCGTCGTTGTTTGCACGATGAGATCGGCGTGACCGAAAGCGCGCTCAAGGTCATCCCAGCGCGTGACGCGGCCATTGGGAATTGCCGCAGCCGTTTGCTCGCCGCGCGCAGCCGTGCGGTTGGCGAAGTGGATGGTATCGACGTACGGCGAAAGCGCCTGGCCGACACCCAGCGCCGCGCCGCCGGCGCCAAGGATCAGGACGCGGCGCACCTTTCCGCGCCAATCCGGCGCGCCTTCGGTCAGCGAATCCAGAAAGCCTGCGCCGTCGGTGTTGAACGCGGAGAACGTTCCGTCCTCCTCCCGGCGCAACACGTTTGCGACCGCACCGTCACTACGCGCAGCGGCCTTCGCGGCGGCTTCCTTATGGGGCACCGTGACATTGAGACCCGCGAGACCGCTGAGCGCGCGCATGGCCGCGACGGCGTCATCGGTCCTCAGCTGTAACGCTACATAGACCGCATCGATGCCGTGATCTGCGATCCAGCCATTCTGCATGACCGGCGAAAGCGAATGCCCAACCGGGTCGCCGACGATGGCATAAACCTTGGTGGCGGCGGTGACGCTCATGGCGGCGCAATCCCGTGCTCACGCAAGAAAGCGAGCAGCGGCAACAGCGGCAACCCGAGCACGGAGAAATAGTCGCCCTCCACGCGCTCGAACAGCTGCGCGCCCAGCCCTTCAAGCTGATAAGCGCCAACGGAGCGAAGCACGGGGTCCCCTGCTCGCGCGAGATAGCCATCTAGGAAAGCATCGCTGAACGCGCGCATTCGTAGCTTCGGCGTATCGATGTGGCGCCAAACGATCGCGCCGTCGCGGGCGACGACAGCAGCCGTTATCAGTTCATGGGTCTCGCCGCGCAGGCGAAGCAAGTGCTCGCGCGCGTCGGCAAGGTTCTTTGGTTTGTCGAACACATCGCTGCCAAGCGCGAGCATCTGATCGGCGCCAATCACAAAGTCTGGCCGCGAGCGTGAAACACTAAGCGCTTTCAGTTCGGCGAGCGCATCCGCCTGATCGCGTGGCTTCAACCCGCCAGCGCGCAGGCTTGCCTTCGCGGCTTCTTCGTCGACGCGCGGCACATCGACCGCAAAGTCCAAGCCTGCAGCCTCGAGCATATGGCGGCGCGCGGCGCTTCCGGAAGCGAGAACCAAGCTCACGTCTCGCGATGCTCCGCCAAGAGATTTAGCACTGCTGCGGCGGTTTCTTCGATCGAACGACGTGACACGTCTACAGTCGGCCACCCTTCCCGCTCGAACAGCTTCTGCGCGTCCATCACTTCCCGGCGCACGGCGTCCTCGTCGGTATAACTGCCGGCACGCGTCTCCTTCATCGAAGCGAGGCGATTGCGGCGGATATGAATGAGACGATCGGCGGAGATCAACAATCCGACCACCAATGGCCCGTTCTTTAGAAAGACCTCCGGCGGCAGCGGCACGCCGGGCACCATCGGCACATTGGCCGCCTTCACGCCACGGTGCGCGAGATAGACGCTGGTCGGTGTCTTTGACGTTCGGCTGACGCCGACGAGGATCACGTCCGACTCAGCCAAGTCGACATGCTGTTGGCCGTCATCGTGGTACATCGCGAAATCGAGTGCATCGATGCGCTTGAAGTACTCAGCATTGAGTTTCCTCGGATTGCCCACCCGGTGGTTGAGCTCCACACCCAGATACCGCGACGTTGTATCCAACACCGGGTCCAGGACCGCCACGCACGGCATATCCATCTGCCGGCAGGCTTCTTCCAATAGGGTGCGGTGATCCAGGTTCGAGAGCGTGAACATCACCACACCTGGCGCGGCCGCAATTTCTGTGATCACCCGCTCCAGCTGGCGCACGGACCGCACAAGAAAATACGAGTGCTCCACAGGCATGATGTTGTCGAACTGGGCGCAAGTGGCGCGGAGAACGCCGGCGAGCGTCTCCCCCGTTGAGTCGGAGACGAGGTGGAAGTTCGCAAAGATGCCGAGACGTTCGTGCGCCATGGCTCACATATCAGGCCAGTTCGGATTGTGGACAAGCTGTTGGCTGAGGCGCCGGATAACAGGCGAAAGAGAACGAACAGCCACCTGACCTCGGATTCCACTTCCCCTTCGGGGCGATTCCTCCAAACCTTCCTCACAGCGCGACATTGTGGACGAAAAGGAATCGCGAGCGACTCAGACACACCCCAACCCCTTCCGGCCAAAGACAATTCAGTCGCATCGCGAAAGGGACAAGTCAGGGGATAAGGTGTGGACAAGAATCTTGTCCCGCAAACAAAGTCGCATCAACAACGAGTCCTCATTAACCAGGATTCAAAATTTAGAAGTTGGGAAGAGGCGAATGTCTGGTCGGGGAGAGGTTCCCGGATTGCTTAGAGTTCTGAGCGGAGAGCGGCTGGACCCTCCTCCGGTTTGGATCATGCGGCAGGCCGGACGTTACTTGCCGGAGTATCGGGAACTGAGGACTCGGGCTAAGAGCTTCCTCGACTTCTGCTACTCCCCTGCTCTGGCGACTGAAGCGGTTATGCAGCCGCTGCGTCGCTTCCCGCTCGATGCGGCGATTCTGTTCTCGGACATTCTGGTCGTGCCGGACGCGCTCGGGCGAAAGGTCTGGTTCGTCGAAGGCGAAGGCCCGCGGCTCAATCCGTTGATCGAGGAAGAGAGCTGGCGTTTCGATGATCCGCAGCGTGGGCTGCAACGTTTGGCGCCGGTGTACGAGGCGGTTGAGCGGATTAAGGCAGCGATCCCGAAAGACATTGCACTAATCGGTTTCGCTGGTGCGCCGTGGACCGTCGCGACTTATATGCTGCAGGGTCGCGGCGGCGATAAAGATGACGCGCGGCGCACCGTCTATCAGCGTCCGCATGATGTAGATGCGTTGCTCGACGCTCTGGTTGAGATGACCGCGCAACATCTCGTCGCTCAGGTCAAGGCGGGCGCAGACTGCCTGCAGATATTTGAAAGCTGGGCTGAAGGTTTATCGCCGGTCCTGTTTGAAGAACTCGTCTTGCTGCCGACGAAGAAGCTCGTGGCGCGGGTACGAGAGCTTGGTGTGACTGTGCCGATCATAGGGTTTCCGCGTGGCGCCGGCGCCCAGATCGCCGCCTACGCACAGCAAACCGGTGTCACCGGGCTTGGCGTTGACACGCAAACACCAGCCTCTTTCGCCATCGGATCTTCGCCAAAAGGCATGCCGCTACAGGGCAACCTCGATCCGCAGACTTTGGTGGTTGGCGGGCAAGCCTTGGAGGATGCGGCAAAGGACGTTTTGTTTGCGTTCAAAGACGCGCCACACATCTTCAATCTCGGACACGGCATTACCCCTGACGCTACGCCTGAGAATCTCGCGCGGCTGATCCAAGTGGTGAAAGGCGGCGTATGAGCGCCATGCCGCTCGAAAACACGCCCTCCCCTGAAACGGACGACAGCGGCCGGCCTGTGCGTGATGACATCGCGCCGTGTCGATCCTCTTGTTCAATCTCGGCGGGCCGACAGGCAGGAGTGAAGCCGTTCCTGTTCAATCTGTTCAACGACAAAGCCATCATCGGCCTGCCGCACCGTTCCGTTTTCTCCTCGCGAAGCTGATCTCCGGATTGCGAGAGAAGCTCGCGAAAGCCAACTACGAGCTGATGGGTGGCGGTTCGCCAATCGTGCCGGAAACAGGCCGAGGCGCTGGAAGCAGCGATCGCCAAGCGCATTCCGAACGTGACGTTCAGATGCTTCCCAGCAATGCGTTACTGGAAGCCGTGGATCGTAGCTGCCGAGCGCGCGATCGATTGGCATGCAACCGACGCGGTGCTGCTGCCGCTCTATCCGGGCAATTTCTCCACCACCACGACAGCCTTCGCTGAAGGCGCTAAGCCGGCCTCACACCGTTGCTACCCCGCCGGCGGCGCGTTCTCGGAAGCGCATGGCAGATCGATAATGACAGCCTGGCGCGCGGACTGCCACCGAACCCGCGCGTTCTCTTTCCATGGCTTGCCGCAGCGCGTTGTCGATCGCGGCGACCCCTATCAGTGGCAGGTCGAGCAAAGTGTCGCTGCAGTGTGAAGTCGCTGCCGCAGGACTGGGAATACCGGTCTGCTACCAATCACGCGTTGGTCCGATGAAGTGGATCAGCCTCGACCGAGGAAGAATACAGAGCTGGCTGATGGCGTTGGCGTCATCGTCTCCCCATTGGCTCGTCTCCGGAGCGTCGAGACATTGGTGGAGCTCGACATTGAGTACGCGCAATTGGCGCAGGAGCTGAATTTGCCATTCATCTTTCGCGCGCCTGCTCTGGGGCGCACCCGCGCTTCATCGACGCGCTGGCGGATTTGGTAGAGCGGGCGCTCGGGGCGCCAGGTAAGGTGCAGTCCGAAACAGGCGGCCAGCTCTGCCCCGCTGCTCACGGACTTTGCGCTCAGGGGAAGCTGCGCTGATGCAACACGTGATTGGCTACGACCTCGCCCGCGGGCTGCACATCATCGCGGTGATCGCTTGGGTGGCGGGGCTGCTGATGCTGCCGCGCTTCTACGCCTATATCACGTCGTCACAAGCCGGCGGCGAGCTTGAGCAGACCATGCTCAAGGCGTCGCGCAACCTGCGTATGATCATCCTGGGACGCCAAGCCTCAATCCTCGCCTGGGCGTTCGGGATTTTCTTGTTCGCGACTTACCTGGTGGCCGACTGGTCGCGTCCGTTCGGCGATGTGGTGGCTGCAGTCCCCCATTGGTTCTGGGGCAAGCTTATCCTTGTGTTAGCCTGTCCGGTTACCACGGCTTCCATTCGCAGAGGGTCGCAAGCTTGCCGCAGGGCAACGGCGGCACTCCGAACGCTACTGGCGGCTGATGAGCGAGGTCCCGTTCCTCGTGGCCATCGCAGTGGTTCTTTTGGCGACACTGGAACCGTAACAGACGCCGAAAGCGTTCAGCAGCTTGACGCTCCCCGCGCGGTGTGGTGGCTGTCCTGGTGCGCTCTGGCATGCTCGCGACGGCGGCGCAAGCCAACTTCTCCCAACCGCCGGATTTTCCATCCGTTGTCCCTCCCTGCGCCGTAAGCGCCCAGTTCCGCACGATCCCTGAGACCGTTCCTGCTGATAGAAAATAAGGCAATTTTGTACAGTTTCACCTCGCTCAATTCTCCCAGGAGCCAGCGCAGGCCGGTCGAAATCCTGGAGCTGGCGGAGTCCCTTTGAGATCGAGGACGCAACACCCTGCGGCACGCAGGACATGTACTTCGCCATCCTGAAGCAGATGGCAGAGCGCGGCGTAGAGATTGGCGGCGCTTGAGCGTCGTCGAGATTTTGCCCGACGGCTTCGGCTTCCCTGCGCTCTCCGCAATCCAACTACCTCTCCGGCTCGGACGACATTTACGTTTCGCCGCAGCAGATCCGTAAATTCGGCCTACGCACCGGTGATACCGTCGAAGGCCGATCAAGTCGCCCAAAGATGGCGAGCGAAGATTTCGCGCCACCCGGCGTCAACCCAGTCAATTTCGAAGATCCTGAGCGCGTCCGCCACAAGGTCCACTTCGACAACCTGACGCCGCTCTACCCGACCGAGCGCCTGGAAGATGGAGCCGGACGACCCGGACCATCAAAGACAAGACCGGCCGTATCATCGACATCGTGGCTACTGATCGGCAAAGGCCAGCGCTCACTCATCGTCGTCAGCCGCGGACGGCAAAAACCGTCATCATGCAGAACATCGCCAAGGCGATCGGGAAGCAAACCACCCGGAAGTGTTCCTGATCGTTCTGCTGATCGATGAACGCCCGGGAAGAAGTCACCGACATGCAGCGCAGCGTGAAGGGCGAAGTCGTCGCCTCCACGCCTGACGAACCAGCCACGCGCCACGTCGCGGTCGCGGAAATGGTGATCGAGAAGGCCGTCTGGCTGAGCACGAAGCAAGGACGTCGTGATCTTGTTGACCTGGATCACGCGTCTCGGCCGCGCCTACAACGCCACAGTGCCCTTCCGGCAAGGTGCTGACCGGCGGTGTCGACGCCAACGCCCTGCAACGTCCGAAGCGCTTTTCGGTGCGGCGCGTAATCTTGAAGAAGGCGGTTCGCTCACCATCATCGCGACGGCTCTCATCGATACCGGTTCGCGCATGGACGAAGTCATCTTCGAAGAGTTCAAGGGGACGGGTAACAGCGAACTTCAGCTCGACCGCAAGGTCGCCGTTGACCGCCGCATCTTCCGGCCATCGACGTGCTCAAATCCGGCACGCGCAAGGACGAACTCATCACGCCGAAGGAGCACCTGCAGAAGATGTATGTGCTCCGGCGCATCCTCTCGCTGATGGCACCCAGGATGCGATCGAGGCTCCTGCTCGAGTCAGCTCAAAGGCTCGAAGAACAACGACGACTTCTTCCAGTCGATGAATACGTAACGTCACCCAGGAACGGCGATCTGAGGCGCGGCGCAAGTCGCGCCCTTCGTTTTGCGCCGCCCTCTCGAAGTGCTATGGCCCGCCAACGAGGGACGCTCATGCTCAAAGTCTATCAACACGGTTAAGCGCAATGCTCGCTGCGCGTGCTGTGGCCTGCAGAAACGGGCGTGCCGTATGAGACGGCGGAAGGCTCCTCTTCAAACCGAGCGATGAGTTCAAAGCCGTCAACCCGCTGCGCACCGCAGTTCGCTGCTGGCTATCGATGGCGATGTGCGCATGATCGAGTCCGTCGCGATGATGATCTACATCATGTCGAAGTACGGCCCGACCGATCTTGAAGTGAAGCCGAACGAGCCGGGGTACGCTCACCTATCTGCAGTTTCTGTTGTTCTGGCGAGGCGGTCGCTGCCTACGGCAATCCCCGTCGCGACGCGCTTCCATGGCTGGACGATCAGAAACAGAATGGGATTCCGTTGGCTATTCCGGCACCGCGATCATCAAACGCCTGAGTCTGGCACATGCCTGGATGGCAAGCCATGGTGATCGCAAGTGGATCGCTTCACCGCCGCAGACATCTCGGTCTCACATCGTCACCGGCGCGAAGTTCGTCGGCATTGGAAGCGGACATCCTGGCTTTCAGGTCGGGCGTACGTCGACAACCTCTGCCAGCGCCCCGCCTTCCAGCGCGCGGCGGCTGTCAAGTAGCTACGGCGTCAGCACCAAGCTACCCGTCGTCTTCCGTGCTTCGAGGTCGCGATGCGCTTGTGCGGCATCGGCCAATGCGTAGCGCGTGGGTGCGGCGATCGTCACGGCACCCTTTGCGATGACGTCGAACAGATCGGCCGCTGTCTCATCCAATTGCTCGACCGTCGCTATGTAGTTGAACAGGGTCGGCCGCGTCAGAAACAGCGAACCCTTCTGCGAAAGCAACAGCGGATTGATATCCGGTGGCGGGCCTGACGCATTGCCGAACGACACCGACATACCGAGTGGCCGCAAGCTATCGAGCGACGCCATGAACGTGTCTTTGCCTACGCTATCGTACACAACATGCGCGCCAACGCCGGTGATCTCGCGCACGCGCTTTGAAAGATCGTCGCGGGCAGTGATGATCGCGTGATCGGCGCCGAGAGACTTCGCGATCTCAGCTTTTGCGTCGTTGCCGACGACGGCGATGACATTCGCGCCAAGATGCTTGGCCCATTGCACTGCGATCTGGCCAACACCGCCGGCGGCCGCGTGGATCACAACGTCGTGGCCACGTTCCACGCGAAACGTCTTACGCAAAAGAAAACGCGCGGTCATGCCCTTGAGCAAAGAGGCGGCTGCGATGTCGAACGGAATTGCGTCCGGCAACTTCACGGCGCGCGCTTCGTTGACAACGTTCGACTCTGCGTAAGCGCCGAGTGGTCCGCTCGCATAGACGATGCGATCGCCCTGCTTGAAGCGCGTGACCTTCGCGCCAACCGCTTCGACAACACCCGCGGCCTCGAGACCCAAGCCGCTCGGCAATCCGATCTTGTACAGACCCGAGCGCTGATAGGTGTCGATGAAGTTCACACCAATCGCGTGATGGCGCACCCGCACTTCGTTGGCGCCAAGTTCGGGCGTCGGCAGATCGGCGAGGGCGAGGACTTCGGGTCCGCCGTTTTGCTCGAAACGTATCGCTTTCATGGGAGGCTCCGCTTGGGTCCCTTACTTAGGAACGCGGAGCGCCCTCATCCAGCTGCGCATTGAAGCGCGGCCAAGCCCTCTTCGCCATCCGCCGCATCGATATCGCGTGACGCTTCCTCGGCGTCGTCTACGGCGACGATCTGGGCATGCGCTCTCATCGCGTCCGCGTAGTTGCGGCCCTCACCGAACATGCCGAACCGTGTTTCCACGCCGCGCGCCGCCAACGACTCGACCAGCGAAGCTGATGGCGTCTCCGTGCCGGTCCAGGCGACGATGCGGGTGAGATCGACGCCGCGCCGATCGAGCGTATCGAGTTCGCGGGCGTTTGATATCGTCGTGTAGATCATCGCTTGCGGCGCGAGCCGCGCCAGGCGCGCGGCGCCGTCTACGCTGTAGGTCACGAAGATCACCCGGTTCATGGCGTTGGCTGCGCTCACTGCGCTGACCACATCCTCGAAGCGGACGCTACGCTTGATGTCGAGCTCCAGCACCGTCTTTCCGTCGGCCCACTCCAGCGCTTCCGACAATGTCGGCACGCGCGCATCAACCGGCCTGCCGCGCTCATCCTCAAGCTGGAAAGCCAAGAGCTGCGCCATGTCGAGATCGGCGATGGCGCCGGCGCCTGTCGTCGTCCGATCGGCGCGGTCATCGTGCATCAGGACGAGCACGCCGTCGCCAGTCTGCGAGATGTCGACCTCTAGGAACGCGCCGGGTGCAGCACGCAGTGTGTTCTCAAACGTTGGGATCGCGTTCTCAGCAAAGCCGGGCGCAGGCCCTCCACGATGCGCGGAGATCGCAGTGAAGCCGCTCTCGCGCAAGCAATCGAAGTAAGCCGGCAGGTTTGAAGGCGCCCTCTGAATGGCGGCATCGACGCCGACGCCGCCATCCGTTGTTTGCTGAAGCGCGTCATCACACGCAGCGAGAACCAAAGCTGCAGCGATCAGCAATGTCCGCTTCATGCGAACGCCTTGTTCAAGAACTCAATCGTGCGCCCATCGGCAAGCTGCTTTGCGGCTTCATCGTAGTGCGCGCCGCCTTCGCGTGTGAACGCGTGGTCTTGCTCGGCGTACTCGCACACGGTGACGAGCGGATTGCTCTTCAGCGTCTCGCGGATCGTGTTGAGCGCTTCCACCGGGATGAAGCCGTCCTTCATCGGGTTGTGGAGCATCACCGGCTTTTTGATGCCGCCAGCTTCGCCGAGCGCGGTGTGAATGCCGCCGCCATGGTAGCAGACTGTCGCGTCCGTATCCGTCCGGCATGCCGCCAGGAACGCGATGTAGCCGCCCATGCAATAGCCCAGCGCCCCTGCTTTGCTGACGCCTTGTGAGCGCGCCCACGTCAGCGTCGCCTGCACGTCTTTGACACTCGCGTTCTTGTCGAGCTGGTTCATGTAATCGATGGCTTGCTTCCACTCGGCTTCGGTTTGGTCGGTGATGTCGATGCCCGGCTTGATCCGCCAGAAGAGATCAGGCGACACCGCCAGGAAGCCTTCACGCGCCAGCCAATCGGTTTTGCCGCGCATCACGGCATTGACGCCGAAGATCTCCTGGATCGCCACCACGGCGCCCTTGGGCGTTCCTGATGGCCGCGCCACGTACGCCTTGAACGCCCCATCCGGACCCTGGACTTCAACCCACTCACCCATAGCTCGCTCCTTAGCTCTCAGCGCGGTATAGACCCGCAATGCGCAATCTGCGCGAAGGAATTGGCCAGGAACCCAAACTATGAAGTTCACCGTCAATGTCGAATGCTCGCCTGAGGAAGCGCGCCGTTTCATGGGGCTTCCGGATGTCACGCCGATCAACGAGAAGCTGGTCGAAGAGATGGGCAAGCGCATGGAGAAGAACCTCCAGCTGATGAGCGGCGAAGCCATGATGAACTCGTGGATGAGTGTCGGCACGCAGGCGCAGGACGCCTTCGTGAAGCTGATGACCTTCTGGCGTCAGCGCCGCCACGGCCGCCGCTGCTCCACGTGAAAAGCCCTAATCTGCCTTTAGCTGTTTTCACATGAAACCGGAGACCATCGTCGCGCTCGTGACTGGCGCTGGCCGCGCCGGCGTTGCGGTGATCCGGCTCAGCGGGCCTGCCGCTGGCGCGACGCTGAGCGCACTGACGGCCCGCGATCTTCCTGCCACGCATGGCGACGCGCGAGGCGTTCTGCGATCCGCGCAGTGGCGTTTCGCTTGATGATGGCCTGGCGCTCTGGTTTCCCGGGCCGCACAGCTTCACCGGCGAGGATGTCGTCGAACTCCACATCCATGGCGGCCCGGCGGTGATCGCGGCGGTCATCGACGCGGCCCTGAGCCGGCCTGGCGTCCGCCCAGCGGAGCCGGGCGAATACACCCGCCGCGCCTTCGAGAACGGCAAGCTCGACCTGGCCGAAGCCGAGGGCCTGGCCGACCTCGTGGACGCTGAAACCGAAGGCCAGCGCCGCCAAGCGCTCCGCCAGCGGCGCGGGGCTCTAAGCGCCGTCTATGAGGGCTGGCGGGGCCGTCTGATCGAGGCGGCGGCGTTGATCGAAGCCGAGATCGATTTCCCGGACGAGGACCTCCCGGACGCACTGGCGCAGCGGGCCGGGCCGATCCTGCAGGGGCTGGCTGACGACATGGGCCGCCACCTGGATGACGCCCACCGCGGCGAGCGCATCCGCGACGGCTATCGCATCGCCATCATCGGCCCACCCAACGCCGGCAAGTCGAGCCTGCTGAATGCGCTGGCCCAGCGCGAAGCAGCGATCGTCAGCGACATCCCAGGCACCACCCGCGACGTGGTTGAGGTGCGCCTAGTCCTGGCCGGCTTCCCGGTCTGGATTGCCGACACCGCAGGCCTCCGCGAAGCCGCCGACGCCATCGAAGCCGAAGGCGTCCGCAGGGCGCTGGCGCGAGCGGAGGAGGCGGATCTGCGGCTGGGCGTGGTGGAAGCAGGGACCGAACCACCCGCTTCGCTGAAAGCCGCCCTGCAGCCCAGCGACCTGCTCATCCAATCTAAGGCGGACATCGTCCGCGCGAAGACGAGCTACGCGGAGTATGGCTCACTGGGTGTCTCCGCTCTCACGGGTGAAGCCATCCCGGAATTGCTCTCGCTGCTCAGCTCTCGCGTCACCGAGGCTCTCGGCCGCGAGGAGGCGCCCGTACTCACCCGCGCCCGCCATCGCCGTCTGGTGGAAGAGGCGCGTGCGGCGCTGCTGCGTGCGATCCCGGCGCTTGATGCTGGCCCCGAGTTGGCGGCAGAAGACGTGCGCGTGGCGGCCGATCAGATCGGTCGTTTGACGGGACGCATCGATGTCGAAGATCTGCTCGGCGAGATCTTTTCGAGCTTCTGCATCGGCAAATGAAATCGCGCGAAAACCCGCATGGAATACGCCGTTTCACGCGAAACTGGTGAACCGAAATTAGCGGGTTGCACGTGAAGCGTGGGTGCGTGGCGTCGTGCTTCGACAAGCTCAGCATGACGCCAATTCAAACACCCCGCCGCTCCATCCATCGCGTCACCCTGAGCCTGTCGAAGGGCGGCGCGACGCACGGGCGGTAGTGTGCCAGTGACGCGGCAAACCCGCTCCTATATGAACCCACAGCACATGAGCTCTGAGCGTTCCTTCGACGTCATCGTCATCGGCGGTGGCCACGCTGGCTGCGAGGCCGCGGCGGCTTCCGCGCGCCTGGGCGCGCGCACGCTGCTGCTGACCCACAAGCTCGAGACCATCGGCGAGATGAGCTGCAACCCAGCCATTGGCGGCCTCGGGAAGGGCCACCTGGTTCGCGAGATCGATGCGCTCGACGGCGTCATGGGCCGGGTGGCCGACGCCGCCGGCATCCAGTTCCGGCTGCTCAACCGCTCCAAGGGCCCAGCCGTCCGCGGCCCCCGCGCCCAGTCAGACCGCAAGCTCTATCGCGAGGCCATGCAGGCGGCCCTGGCGGCTCAGGAGGGGCTCACCATCGAGGCGGCCGCCGTCGAGGACCTGGTCCTGGCTGACGGCGCTGTGGTCGGCGTGACCACCGCTGACGGCCGCCAGTTCAGCGCCCCCCGCATCGTCCTCACCACCGGCACGTTCCTGAAGGGCGTGATCCACATCGGCGACAAGCGCATCCCGGCTGGCCGCCACGGCGAGGCGCCGGCCATTGGCCTCTCGGATCGCTTGTATGGCGCGGGTTTCGCGATGGGGCGGCTCAAGACCGGCACGCCGGCGCGCCTCCAATCCAGCTCCATCGATTGGGCCTCGCTGGAGAAGCAATACGCCGACGAAGAGCCGTCGCCGTTTTCATTCCTGACGGACAAGATCACCAACCCGCAAGTCGCGTGCGGCGTCACCTACACGACGGCGGAAACGCACAAAATCATCGAAGAGTCGCTCTCGAAGAGCGCAGTGTATTCCGGCGCGATTAGCGGGCGAGGGCCGCGCTATTGCCCGTCGATCGAGGACAAGGTCGTACGCTTCGCCGAGAAGAACGCGCACCAGATCTTCCTCGAACCCGAAGGCCTCGACGACGATACCGTCTATCCAAACGGCATCAGCACATCGCTGCCGGAGGATGTGCAGGAGCGTTTCATCCGCACGATCCCTACGGGCTTGAGAACGTCGTCATCAAACGCCACGCCTATGCAATCGAGTACGACTACGTCGATCCGCGCGAGCTGATGCCGACGCTGGAGACAAAGCGCATTCGCGGGCTCTATCTCGCGGGCCAGATCAACGGCACGACCGGCTACGAAAGAGGCTGCTGCGCAAGGCCTGGTTGCTGGCCTCAATGCCGCGCGTGCAGCTTCCGGAGCAGGGCCGTTCGAGGTGACGCGCGCTGAAGGCTACATCGGCGTGATGATCGATGATCTCGTCACGCGCGGCGTCACCGAGCCCTATCGCATGTTCACGTCTCGCGCTGAGTATCGCCTAAGCCTCCGCGCCGACAACGCCGACCAGCGCCTCACGCCGAAGGGCGTCGAGCTGGGTTGTGTGGGTTCGGAGAGAGAGCACGTTTTTGCTGATAAAATGCGGGAAATCGAAGCGGCGCGCGAACTGGCGCGCACGCTCAATCTGACGCCGGCGCAGGCCGAAGCGCGCGGGCTGAAGGTCAATCAAGATGGCCAGCGCCGCGATGCGCTGGCGCTGCTCGCGTATCCCTCGATCGAGTTTGGGCAGCTCGCCGCGATCTGGCCGGAGCTTGGTTCGCTGTCGCGCCAAGCGCGTGAGCAGCTTGAGATCGATGCGATGTATTCGGGCTATCTCGAACGCCAGGCGCTCGATGTAGAGGCCTTCAAGCGTGACGAGGATCTGCGTATCTCACCTGATCTCGACTACGCTGCAGTCGGCGGTCTCTCTAACGAGGTGCGCGAGAAGCTCGGCAATGCGCGCCCGGTGACGCTTGGCCAAGCCTCGCGCATCGAAGGCGTGACGCCCGGAGCGCTGACCGCATTGCTGGCGCATGTGAAGCGCGAACAAAGGAAACGTGCATGAGCTTGAGCCGCGATACGCTCTTCATCATCAAGGCGCCGTTTGAAGATCGCGCTCTTGAGGGCACGTGGTTCTGCACCTCGTGCGCAACCATGGAAGGCGCGCTGCTCGCCAATCCGCACTGGGCCAATCGCATCGATGTTAAGCGCAGTGAGTTTCCGCGCCCGCGCCGCGAGATCATCAATCTGATCGGCGAAGAGAACCAATCGATGCCGGTGCTCGTGCTTGCCGATGGTGCCGCGCGGCCGCCCGAGGCCAAGGAATTCGAGGGCCGCTACTACCTCGATGAACCGAAGCCCATCACCCGTTATCTCGCCGCCACCTACGGCGGAGCAGGGCCGCATCCGTGACCCCGCGCCAGGTCGTCGAAGCGTGGATAGAGGCGTTCAATCGGGCCGACGTTGAGGCGCTTGCGGCGCTCTACGCTGAGGACGCCATCAACCACCAAGTCATGTGGGAACCTCTGGTCGGGAAGGCCGCTATCCGGGTCATGTTCGAGCGCGAGTTCGGTCAAGCCGAGATGGTCTGCATCAAGGACAACCTGTTCGGTGATGGCGACTGGGCCATCCTGGAGTGGCGTGATCCCAAGGGGCTAAGGGGCTGCGGCTTCTTCCAGGTGATTGGCGGCCAGATCGTCTTCCAGCGCGGGTATTGGGACGAGGGTAGCTTCCGCCGCCAACAGGGGCTGGAATCGTGAGCTACGGCCCCGAGGAGTTCCAGCGGGACCTGGGCCTGACCGTTCCCCGTGAAACAATCGCCCGCCTCGAAACCCACCACAGGCTCCTGGCCGAGTGGTCCGAGCGGATGAATCTGGTCGGCCCCAAGGAGCTGGAGCTTTTCTGGTCCCGCCACGCCCTGGACAGCGCTCAGCTCATTAAATTCGCCTCACAGGCGAAAAGATGGGTGGATCTTGGCTCTGGCGCGGGGTTCCCAGCGTTGGTGGTAGCGGCCTTCCTGGCGGATCAACCCGATACCGCCGTCCATCTGGTCGAATCCACTGGAAAGAAAGCCGCTTTTCTCCGTGCCGTGGGTGAGGAGGCGGGCCTGCCGGTCAAGGTCTTCAACCAGCGGATCGAGGAGTTCGGGGCCGGCGAAGGGCCGTATGACGTGGTTACCGCCCGTGCTTTGGCTCCCTTGAACCGACTCATACCCTATGCGAAGCCGATTCTGGATCGCGGAGCGCAAGGGCTCTTCCATAAAGGCGCTGACTTAGACGCCGAGCTGGCCGCCGCATCTAACGTCCTAAAAGGTGGGGCGTACCGGGCAGACGTGCTGGAGAGCCTCAGCGATCCGCGCGGCCGCATTGTTCGCATAACAAAGGCCACGCGATCCTGAGGCTCCGATAAGGAGACGGGGACCATGCGTACTTTGGCGATCGCCAACCAGAAGGGTGGCGTAGGCAAGACGACCACCGCGATCAATCTCGGCACCGCGCTGGCGGCTGCGGGCAAGGGCGTCTTGATCTTCGACACCGATCCGCAAGGCAACGCCTCAACGGGTCTCGATATCCATCCGCACGATCGCAACGTCACCAGCTACGACGTGCTTGTTGGTCAGCTGCAGCTCTCGAAGGCTGTGCTGCCGACGAAGGTCCCCAACTTGTACATCACGCCGGGGGACGCGCGTTTGTCGGGCGTCGAAGGTGAGCTCATGGGCGAGTCGCAGCCGCAGTTTTTCCTGCGCAATGCGATCGAGAAATTCCGCACGGAATCGACGTTGGGCATTGATTACATGCTCATCGATTGCCCGCCGTCATTGAACGTTTTGACGGTGAATGCGCTCACGGCTGCTGACGGCGTGCTTGTGCCGCTGCAAACAGAATACTTCGCGCTCGAAGGTCTCGCGCAATTGGTTGCGACAATCAACGCCGTGAAGGTGAACCTCAATCCGGCGCTCGAGATTCAGGGCGTCGTGCTGACGATGTTCGACAAGCGCACGACGCTTAGTGAGCAGGTTGCGGAAGAGGTGAGGGCGCACTTCCCGGATAAGGTCTACGAGACCGTCATCCCGCGGAACGTCCGTATCTCCGAGGCGCCATCGCACGGCCTGCCGGCGATCATCTACGATCAGAACGCCACCGGCAGCAAAGCTTACATCAAGCTTGCCAAAGAGATGATCGAACGCGAGCGGATGCTGAATGCAGCCTAGCTGCGGATCGGCAATTTTTACCGGTGGGTAGGGATTTCCCACCAAGTTCTTAAGCATACCGAATCGGGTCGGGTCAGAGACGAGGGCTAAGATGAGCGATGTGAGACCGAGAGGACTGGGCCGTGGGCTCTCCGCTCTGCTCGGTGAACCGGTGAAAACCGAAGCGCCGAAGCCTGCGAACAACGTGTTCGGCCAACCGGCCCCGCAACCTGAGCCGCCGCGCGCGCCGATCGAGCCGCCGCGCAATGTCTTCGAGCTGCCGATCACGCAAAGTGCGCCGACGCCGGCGAACGAACCGGTCGCGCCGCCGGCTGCTGCTGCGCCCGCTCCGGCGCCGACAGCGACTGACTCAGCTGGCCCGCGTTCGGTTCCGATCGAACTCGTGCAACGCAATCCGCAACAGCCACGTAAGCATTTTGACGAAGCCGAGCTCAGCGATCTTGCATCTTCGATCAAGACGCATGGCATCCTGCAGCCGATCCTGGTTCGCCCGATTGCCGACGGCAAATATGAGATCGTCGCCGGTGAGCGCCGTTGGCGCGCCGCCCAACGCGCAGGCTTACATTCGATTCCGGCGGTGGTCCGCGAGCTCAACGAAGTTGAAGTGCTCGAGATCGCGATCATCGAAAACGTTCAGCGTATGGACCTCAACCCGATCGAAGAAGCGCAAGGTTTCCAAGCGCTGATCGATCGCTTCGGCCGCACGCAACAAGAGATCGCCGACGCTGTCGGCAAGTCGCGTCCGCACATCGCTAACATGCTGCGCCTGCTGCAGCTGCCGGACGATCTGCAAGAGATGGTGCGCGATGGCCGCCTTAGCTCAGGTCACGCCCGCGCTATTCTGACGGCGCCAGATCCGCGCGGCTTGGCGCAACGCGCGATCAGCGAAGGTCTGAACGTTCGCGACATTGAGCGCCTGGCGCAGCAAGCGAAGGACGAGAAGCACGGCCCGCGCGTTACGCC
The DNA here is from genome assembly GCA_041398305.1 of Hyphomonadaceae bacterium. Lineage (GTDB taxonomy): Bacteria > Pseudomonadota > Alphaproteobacteria > Caulobacterales > Aquidulcibacteraceae > Vitreimonas. Next base: position 16,993 of record JAWKUZ010000005.1, on the reverse strand, counting down.
GGGTGGTGCATCGGCCGATGCCAAGAGCGCCGACACACGGGCGTTGGAGCAATCGCTCTCCAACGCACTCGGTCTCGATGTCACGATCAATGACAAGGCGGGCGCAGGGGAGGTGAAGATCTCCTACAAGACGCTCGACCAATTGGACGACGTGATCCGCCGTCTGCGCGGCGGCTTCTAGAAGCGAAAACGGCTCTTCCTTTCGGAAGAGCCGCTCGCGCTTGTGCTAGCCAAGCGAAGTGCCCCCCGGCACCGCCGCTACCTTTACGAGCCTTAATCTCACGGGTGAAGCGGCATTCGTCCGACGCCGGACGAATGGATGCTCACAGTGTGCCATCTGCCACGCACCATTAGTGGTAGGCCTAACGCAGTATGCGCGCCGCATCGACGACTTCGACGTCGCTCATCATCGACAAATACGCGTCAAACCAAGGCTTATGCGCCGATCCGACGATGACGAGGATGCGTCCGCCTGGATGTCTCGCGGAGATTTCTCTGATGTTGGCGACTTGCCGTAGGTTGCGCGTTTCCCACGCAGCAATCCGCGCGCGACCGACGTCGTTGGGGCTGGCGCGGTTGATCAGGTTCAGCCACTGCCCGTTTGCGTCAGTGCGTCCTGTGCGCGGCGCATTGAGGAACCTGTAGGTCGCCAGTGTCTCTTCTGGCGTGGTCGTGTGCTGACCGGTTTCGGTCAGTGGTTTGAACTCCGGACTTTCGAGAAGCTGCGCCATCCACGGCTCCTCCATGAACGCAGTCATATCTTGCTCGAAGTTCGGCACCGTATCATCGCTCTGATCATCGGTCGGGAAGACGCGCTCGTGACCAAGGCGAACAGCAAGGCGTGATGCGATCAGGTGATTTTCGTTGCGTCGCGCGGCTGTGTCGTAGGTCGCGAGTTGTTCGACCAACAAGCGCGGCACGTTGTCGTCGGCGATCCTTTCACTTGGATCGAGACGCCACCACTGCACCAACGCTGACGAAGGATCGCCGGTCGCAACGAATAGCGCCGCGAGCCGCCGTCTTTGTTCTGGTGTCGGGGAGGCGGGCCAAGCCGCAAGCGTGCGCCGGATCTCCGCGTCAGCTTGCGCCATGTCCATGCCGAGGAGTCCGCGCGTTATGCCAGCCAACGCCATCGCGCGACCGCCATAGGATTGGGCAGCGCCAGGATAACTCTCGCGCCACTCCCACATCTGATCGATTGACCGGCCCGGCAACGCTTCGATCGCTATCGCGTCCGGACGGAACGCTTCGAGGCGCTCAAGCAGCGGTTCGAGCACGGCAGGGTCGAACGTGTCCGGCGTGCCGCTTAGGTGCATCGTGCCGATCACCAGTATCTGCGTCGGCTCGCCGATATGCCGGCTCTGATACTCACGCGGATCGAACGGGCGATTTTGCGCCGCAGCAGGCGCGATAGCGGCCAGCGTCACCGCTGCCGCGAGAATTAGGTGTTTCATCCATTGCCTCCGCATGGGAGGACGCACCGCGGACGCGCTTTGGATGCAACGGCGCGCTCGCGCTGGGACCTTTGCGATGAACAGCACCTACGCTTCGCTTGGCACAACCGTGTTCGAGGTCATGTCGCGCCTCGCGGCGGAGAAGGGCGCCGTAAACCTGGGGCAGGGCTTTCCGGAGGACGACGGCCCGCGCGACATCCTCGAAGCGGCCGCGCGCGCAACCATCGACGGGCCGAACCAATATCCCTCGATGCGCGGTCTGCCTGCGCTCCGCGAAGCGGTCGCGGCGCACTATAATCAGCACCACGGCCTCGATCTCGATTGGTTGCGCGAGGTGACGATAACTAGCGGCGCTACGGAAGCGATCGCCGCCGCGCTGCTGGCGTTCATTGAACCAGGCGACGAAGTCGTACTCTTCGAGCCACTCTATGACGCCTACTTGCCGATGGTGAAGAGGGCAGGCGGCACGCCGCGCATCGTGCGGCTTGAGCCACCGCATTGGCGCTTTGAGCGTGTGAGTATTGAGGCTGCGTTTACAAGTAAGACCCGCGTGGTGGTCATCAACACGCCGCTCAATCCCAGCGCCAGTGTTATGAGTCGTGCTGAGATAGAGTTGGTCGCCGAACTCTGTCGCAAGCACAACGCCATCTGCGTAAGCGACGAAGTCTGGGAGCATTTGCTCTTCGATGGCGCCGAGCACGTCTCGATGCTCAGCGCCCTGCGCGATAGGACGCTGAAGATCGGCTCTGCCGGCAAAATGTTTTCGCTCACCGGCTGGAAGGTAGGCTTCGCGTGCGGCGCGCCGGAGCTGACGGAGCTGTTCGCGAAGGCGCACCAATTCCTGACGTTCACGACGCCGCCAAATTTGCAGCGCGGCGTCCTGCACGGTCTCGGCAAACCGCGCGCCTACTTCGACGAGATGTGCGCCAGCTTCCAGCGCTCACGCGATCGTTTGAAAAGCGCGCTCGAAGGGGAGGGGTTCGTCACCCTGCCCGCGCGCGGCGCCTACTTCCTGAGCATCGATCTCGCCGCCTCCGGCATCGTCATGAGCGACGAAGCGTTCGCGCGCCACGCCATCGAGCACGGCGTCGCAACGATCCCGTTCTCTGCCTTCTATGCAAACCCAGGCGCGCCAGCGCTGGTGCGCCTTTGCTTCGCCAAGCGTGATGACACGCTCGATCGCGGCGCCGAGGCGCTCATCAAAGCCAAGCGTGCGCTCTAGCTAACGGCGAGTTCGGTTGGTGGCGGAGGTGCATCCACCGGATCTGTCTCGCCGCGTGAAACAACGGTCGCGATCACCAGATCGCCGGTGACGTTAAGCGTTGTCCGGCACATGTCGAGGAAGCGATCGACGCCGAGGATAAGGCCGATGCCCTCAGCCGGCACCCCAACCATCGCCAGGATCATCGCGACCACCGGCAGCGATCCCGCCGGCACGCCGGCGGTTCCGATGCCGCCCAAGATACAGACCAGCATGACCACGATCTGCTGTTGAAGCGTGAGATCGACACCAAAGAACTGCGCCAGGAAAAGGACAGTCACGCCTTCGAAGAGGGCGGTGCCGTTCTGGTTTGCCGTGGCGCCGACCGTCAGCACGAAGCGCGCAATCTTGCGCGGCAGGTTTAGTTCGGTTTCTGCGGCGCGAAGCGAGATCGGCAGCGTGGCGTTCGACGATGCTGTCGAGAACGCAACGACCATCGGGTCGCGGACCTGCGCGAAGAAAGCCAGCGGGTTCTTGCCCGCGAACAGCATCACCACAATCGGGTAGACGACGAACATATGCAGCGCCATCGCGCCGACAGCGACGCCGACAAACGCGGCCAGCCGCGCCAGCAGGTCCCAGCCGAAGAGGGCGGCCAGGTTGAACATCAGGCAGGCGATAGCGATCGGCGCGAGGCCAATGACTACCTTTAGCAGGCGCATCATCACTTCGAAAATGCCAGTGATCGCGACTTGCAGCTGATCGGTCGCCTTGCTGCGCACCATCACCAGCCCGACGCCGAAGAACACAGAGAACACCATGAATGGCAGAATCTGATTGTTCGCGGCGGCGCCAAACACGTTGCGCGGCACTAGATCGAGGAAGAACTGGCCGATGTTCACTTCCGCCGGAGCGTTTTGAACGATGCCCTGCGCGCCCTCGGCGTACTGCGTGAGCAATTGTTGCGCGAGCGCCGCATCGACGCCGTCGCCCGGGCGCAACGCGTTCACAAGCCCAAGGCCGATCAACACTGCGATCGTTGAGATGACGATGGTCATCAGCAACGTTTTCCAGCCGACGCGCCCGAGCGATCCGAGATCGCCCATCTCCGCCACGCCGACAACGATGGCGCTGAACAACAGCGGCAGAACCAACATGAAGAGAAGGCCAAGAAAGATCTGCCCGATCGGGCCAGTGACGTTCGATGTCAGCGCCTGAACCCAGGGCGTCTCCGCTCCGACGCCAAGATTGACCCAAAGCCCAAGCCCCAAGCCGATCGCGAAGCCCGCTAGCATCAGCAGCCAAAACGGAATGCCGCCTTTGGTCGTTTCCATGAGCCCTCGGTTCTAAATCTGTTGCGAGGTTGGCTAGCGGTCACGGCGCGAGGGATCAACCCAAAGCTAGCTGAAGCGCCTCACGTACGGCGCCCCTGAGAACAAAAGCCGGGTAGGGCGGCCGTCGACAAACGTGTCGAAGCGAAGGCGCTCAGGATTCCAGTCGTCCGTCTCGGGACGCCACGAGCCGTCATCGAGCAATGTCAGCGGCTCTGCATTGTTGAGCCAGAGCTTGCCCGAGCGTGCGATGACCCAGAGCGGGCCTCCCCAACGGTCGTCTGACTCATAGATACCTGCGAGGCGCGCCACATCTGCTGGCGGTGGTTGCTGGTAGCCATGCACTGGGCCGCGCACGAACTCGACCTCATTGGCCCAGGCGCGCGCGATGTCTTCACCTTCTGTTTCGAAGACGATGCCGGTTGTCTCAAACCGCGGATCGTCAGTGACGAAGAATGGCCCGCCCAGGTTTTGCATGCGGCGATCGTTACCATCGCGGCGCATCGTGATCTGGTTGGCGCCATTAGCGCGGATCTCGAAAGCTTCGCCCGACGCGGCTGTGTAAATGCCAACAAACATGGCCGCATCGCGCACACTTGATTGTGTCGGGGGCGGCGCCGGCGTCTCGCTGCGCTCACGCACGCTCCTGAACAACTGGCAGGCGAACAAACTCACGTCGCGGGGCCGGTAGCCCAGGCTGAAGCCGATATTGCTCGACGCGAAACAGGCAACGCCGGCCTCCGGATCGACATGCATCGACGATGAGAACGAAATCATCCCGCCGGTGTGATGCACGTATTGCCGCTCCGCGATGGTGAGCCGCGCTAGGCCGTTGCCGTAATGCGCCGTGTCAGACCAGCCTGGCGCCGCGGCCGGATCGGCCATGAAGCGAGAAGCCGTCGCATCAGAGAGCACCGGCCCGCCCCGGCCTTGCGTCAGTTCAAGCAGGAAGCGCAGAAATAGCGCCATATCGCCCGCCGTCGCCGCGATGCTGCCCGCGCCATTTTCCATGTTCGCCCACGGCGCCGGTCCGCGCGGCCCGGGCCGGAAAGAGGGGCGGTCGGAATAGAGCGGCTCGTAACCCTGTGCGTAGCGATCGCGGTCGCCGCTTTGGATCGCAGCGGTTGAGTTGTTCATGCCGAGTGGCCGCAGCACGCGCGCTTCCACCGCTTCGTGAAACAGTTTCTGCTCCGTTTGCGCCACCGCGCGCGAGATGAGTTCATAGCCGGTGTTGCTGTAGTGCCAGTGCTCGCCCGGCGTGAAACCGCTCCACAAGCCGCCCTCAGTCGCGATCGGCGCGTTGCCGGGAATGCCGGATGTGTGATTAAGCAAATGCTGCATCGTCACACTGCTCGCATTGGCAATATCGATGTCCGGCAGCACCTGGCGCAGCCGCGCGTTCGGCGAGAGCTTGCCTTCCTGATCCAGCGAATAGAGTGTCAGCGCTGTGAAAACTTTGCTGATCGAGCCAATCTGAAAGAGGTGCTGAGGGCCCACAGGTGTGCGGCGCTCGATGTTTGCATAGCCCGCGGTGACAAAGCCCGCATAGCCATCGCGATCGACCACGCAGACCGTCATGCCTGGCAGGCCCCAATCGCGGACGTGTTGTTCGGCGTAGCGTGAGAGAATCGAGAGAGCAGTGCGGTGCGTGCGTCCGCCGCCAGTGCTGCGCGTCGCCGCCTCAGCGGCGCCGGGCGCCGCGATCGCCGCCGCACCGCCGCCCAAAACCAGTCTGCGATTAAGTTTCATGCCCGCCCCCTTGCTCCAAGCCTAACCGGGTAGGGCGTCGCAGCGCTAGCTGCCGACGAGCTTTGCAACGCTTCGATATGCGTCCGCGGCGATCAGTTCCTGCGGCGCGCCGGCCGTTTTGCTGCGCATCTCGGCAGTCCACATCACGTCATAGGCGGCGTTGAGCTTCTTCGACGTCCACAGCCGCGCCTGTGACGCCACCGTGTCGCGTTCTTTCCAGAACACCGGCGGGCGCAGCCTCGCCACGGCTTCTTCCGGGCTTGTGCCAGCGTCGATCAGTAGCCGCGCGTCGCGCAACTGATGCAGCCGCCGCAATAGCGCACGCAGGGCCGAGACCCCCGAAAGCGCATCGATCCGCGCCAGCGACTCCACCGCCAGCGCCGCTTTGCCTTGCGCCGCTGCCAAACTCGCAGCATCCAGCGCGCTCTCGGCCTCCGCCGCCATCAGCGCCTCGAGATCCTCAACGCTGACGTTGCGCCCGAGATTGTGCGCGTAGGTTGCGAGCTTCTCGATTTCCTGGCGCGCCAGCCCGCGGTCGGCGGGTAGGGCCGACAGAAAATAGTCTTCGGCGTCGCGATCAAAGCTGACGCCAAGTTCCTTCGCCAGCGCCTTGGCGTAGCTCGCCCGCTCGGCTTCGGTCTCTTCGTAAAACGCGATGACTGCGGCGTTGGTCGCCGCGCCAAATTTCTTCACGAGATCGGCTGTGCCGCCGAGATCGCCCGCTTCCACGATGAGATAGCCGCTAGGCGCATTGCTCTCGATGACCTTGAGCGCAGCAAGGATTGAATCATCAGCGCCTTTGCCGTTGATCCGCGCCCAAACAATCGTCGGCCCACCGAGCAGAGATTGTGCCGCCAGCGCATCGCCGAGCTTGGCGCTATCGCGTTTGATCTCGTCTTCGCCGAGCTTGGTGATTGCGTAAGGATCGTCGGACTTGCCGAGCGCCCACGCCGCCAGCTTCTGCGCCGCTTCATGCGCGAAGCTCTCGTTCGGCCCGTAGAGCAGAACAGCACGGATATTCTTGTCCGGCTTTTCGAGAAAGCGCTTGATTGAGGCGCCTTTGATTTGCGCCACGTCTTAGCCTTGGCGGGCTTGCGCGATGCGCAGCGCCAGTTCCGCGCGGAAGCGTTGCGCCATCGTCTCGGCCGCGCGTTCGCGCGCGTCGTCCTGCGCTGCGATTTCGCCGAACGCGGCCGTCGGAATGTCGTAGTTCACAACGGTGAACACGGATCCACGCATCACGCGGGCGTTCGCTTGCGCCGGTGTCAGGATGTAGTTCGCAGTCAGCCGCAGCTCTGCGCGCGTCGCCGATTCGTCGCGACGGATGCCGAGCTGAGTGATCCGCTCCGTCAGCGTGATTTCGAGATTGGCCGGCGGCGAACCGTCATTCTCCACAGCCAGGATGCGCGACAACTCCGTGCGCAGCACATGGCCGGCCTTGCCGTCGATCTCGGAGATCTGCACCGGACCAATGGCGTTGCCGCCATCCGCAGGGGCGTACATGGGCTGGAAGCCGCAGGCCGCCAGAAGAAGCGTAAGGCTGGCAATCAATACGCGCATCAGGGGTTTCTCCCGCCGCATCAGTTGGCGACGATATTGACGATCCTATCGGTGACCACAATCACCTTGCGGACGGTAACACCCTCCAGGAAGGGTTTCACCGCCGCATGTTGCAGCGCCAACTCGCGGATATCGGCTTCCGCCGCGCCCTTCGGCGCTTCGATTTCCGCACGTTTCTTGCCGTTCACCTGGATCGGCAGCGTAACTGTGTTGCGCGCCGCCAAAGCAGGGTCCGCGACTGGCCAGGGCGTGGTGGCGACGAAGCCTTCCCCACCCAGCGTCTCCCAGCACTCCTCCGCCAAGTGCGGCATGAAAGGGGAGATGAGCTGGGCCAGGATGCGCAGCGCCTCTCCGCGCGCGAACACCTCGCCCTCGCCGTCGCCCTTCAGCTTGGCGATGGCGTTGACGAGCTCGTAGCCACGCGCGACCGCCACGTTGAAGCGGAAGCTCTCAATGTCTTCGGTGACGCTCTGAATGGCGCGGTGCGCGAGCTGGCGTAGCGCCAACGCTTCGCCTTCGTTCGCAGATGCCGGCGCTTGCGCGCCCGGCTTTGGCGCAGGTTGTCCGTGCGCTTCCGTCAGCGTCCAAACACGCTGCACGTAGTTCCACGAGCCTTTGACGCCTGCCGCCGTCCACTCGACATCGCGCTCCGGCGGCGAGTCCGACAACACAAACCAGCGCGCAACGTCCGCGCCGAAGTCCTTAACGAACGCGTCGAGATCGACGACGTTCTTCTTGGACTTCGACATCTTCTCGATGGCGCCGACTTCAACTGCAGCGCCGCCCTTTAGTTCAACGCGCTTGCCGTCCCTGATGTCCGTCTCTTCCGGCAGCAGCCATGAGCCGGATTGAGACTTATACGTCTCGTGCACGACCATCCCCTGCGTGAACAAGCTCGCGAACGGCTCACCATCGGCCGGTCCATCCAAGAACCCGCAATCGCGCATACCGCGCGTGAAGAAGCGCGCGTAGAGCAAGTGCAACACCGCGTGCTCAACGCCGCCGACATACTGATCTACCGGCAGCCAATAACTCGCCAGCTTCTTATCGAACGGCGCGGCTTCGTTGTTCGGATCGGTGAAACGCGCGAAGTACCAGCTCGAATCCACGAACGTATCGAGCGTGTCCGTCTCGCGTTGCGCATCGCCCGAACACGTTGGGCATTTCACATGCTTCCACGTTGGGTGCCGATCCAGCGGATTGCCGGGCTTGCTCGCGTCGAACGTCACATCGTCCGGCAGCGCCACCGGCAGGTCCTTCTCCGGCACCGGCACCACGCCGCACTTGGCGCAATGGATCGCCGGAATAGGGCAGCCCCAATAGCGCTGGCGTGAAACACCCCAGTCGCGCAGCCGCCATTGCGTCGTGGCTTCACCAGACTTGACCTTCAGCAACTCCGCGATCGCCGCCTTGATCGCGTCGCGCGTGCTCAAGCCGTCGAGGAATTTCGAATTGTAGATAATGCCGTCGTCCGTGAAGGCTTCCTTGTCGACGGCATACGTCGCTGCGTCCGCGCCAGGCGGCAGCACCACCGGCTTGAACGGCAGCTTGTACTTGTTCGCGAAATCCAAGTCGCGCTGGTCGCCCGCGGGCGAACCGAAAATCGCGCCGGTGCCGTAGGTCGAGAGCACGAAGTTCGCGCCCCAAACCGGCAAAATCCAATCCGGATCGAACGGGTGACGCACGCGAACACCCAAATCCACGCCGAATTTCGGGGCTTTCTCGATGTCCGCTTCGGATGTGCCCAGATGCGCGCATTGTTCGATGAACTTCGCGACTACCGGATTGTGCTCCGCGATCGCCTTGGTCAGCGGATGATCCGGCGCCAGCGCCAGGAAGCTTGCGCCGAAGAGCGTGTCGGGCCGCGTCGTGTAAACTTCGATCGGATCGCGCGCGTGGCACGGCTCGCCCGGCGGCGTCTGCGTCAGGAAGCTCGGCGCCTCCGCGATGTCCCACCAAATCTTCGCACCCTGGCTCTTGCCGATCCAGTTCGTCTGCATGAGCCGGACTTTGTCTGGCCATTTCTCCAGCTTCTCGATCGCAGCCAGCAGGTCCTCGGCGTACGCCGTGACCTTGAACATCCATTGCTCAAGCTCGCGCGTTTCCACCGGCGCGCCGGATCGCCAGCCCTTGCCGTCCACCACCTGCTCGTTCGCGAGCACGGTGTTGTCGACCGGGTCCCAGTTCACCTTCTGCTTTTTGCGATAGACGAGACCCTTCTTCCAGAACGCCAGGAAGATCGCCTGTTGGTGCTTGTAATAAGTCGCATCGCAGGTCGCGAGTTCGCGTGACCAATCTATCATCAGCCCGAGCAACTTCAGTTGCTCGCGCATCGCCGCGATGTTGTCGTAGGTCCAGCCCTTCGGATGAATGTTGCGTTCGATTGCGGCGTTCTCCGCCGGCAAGCCAAACGCGTCCCAGCCCATCGGGTGCAGTACGTTGTAGCCGTTGGAGCGGCGGAAGCGGGCGATGACATCGCCCATCGTGTAATTGCGCGAGTGCCCCACGTGGATCCGCCCCGACGGGTACGGAAACATCTCGAGTACGTAGGCCTTCTTCTTGCCTTTGGCTTCGTCCGGCGAAAGCGCGCGATCGATCCCGGCGGCGGCCCAGCGCTCACGCCACTTCGGTTCGACTTCGCGGTGATTGTACCTGGACGACATGCTTACTCACGCCCCTGGCGCGGCAGATTTGAAATTCGCCTCAGCCTGGTGGAGTGCACCGAGCGAATTTCAAATCTGCCGCGCCACAAACTAAAACTGCTAGCGTCCCTTTTGGATTTGAAATGCGACAGGCGCCAGACCCAACTATGGGTCGCATTTCAAATCCGGGACGCTGGCGTTGGAGCGTTGTTAAGACTGCAAACGCTCGTTTTTGTCTAGCGGACGTTGCTAAGGCGCAGTTCGCGCGCGCGCTGTAGGATCGCGTTTTCGATCTGGATTTCCGTATCCGGATCGACCGACGCGTCAGCCCACGAGCCGCCAGTATTGGTCTGACGGAAAATAGAGACGTTGAGCGCGTCGGCGCGAAGGCGCGTGTCGAGAATGTAAACAGTCGCCTTGAAGCGCTCGTTCGGCGTCGTTGGCGCCGAGTACCAGTCAGTGATGATGACGCCGCCGAACGGATCGGCCGAAGCCAGCGGCATGAAGTTCAGCGTGTCGAGTGAAGCGCGCCACAGATACGAGTTGACGCCGATGCCGGCCTCGCTGCCCCGGCCGCCGCCGCCGCCACCACCGAAGATCGAAACGCCGCCGCCGCGACCGGCGTTGTCGTCAGCACGGGAAGAGGGAGTTTCTTCGTCGGCTCGGAACATCGAGCAGCTCGCCAGCGCCAAAGCCGCGACCATGAAAATCGCGCCCTTCAGAAGTGTGCGCCCAGCCTGCATCATTCGTCATTCCTCCGCCGTCGTCCGCGCTATCCCCGGCGCGTCGCGCCCGCCCGTATATCATGGGCTTCGGACGGGGCCAGGGGTCCACTGCGAACCCGGCTATGTTGTGGCGTGGTCTCCCCTTATTGGTTTATCCACAGATTGGCGCCTAGGTTTCGCCTCAATATTCGCCGGGGCTGTGTCCTAAAGTTCACGGCAAATCAGTTTGACCTGCGTTATAGTGGCAGGCTGAAAGTGTGCTGAGGGGTAGGAAGTCGTGTCTAAAACGTCTGCAGCTTTGATCGCGGGGGTCGCCGTTTTGGCGACGACCGGCGTCGCGCAGGCGCAGGAACGCGTCGCCGCTCCGGTCACCAGCGCCCAGGCCACCGAGAGCGGGGTGCCCTGGTACCAACGCTTCACCACCTCGAACGGCGTGACCGAGTCGATCTCGGGCAGTGAAGAGTCCGGCCTGCTGGCGCCAGCATGGACGTTGAACCAGCGTTGGGGCGTCACTGTGGACGTCCGCGAGGCCCAACGGATCGAGCGCGCCCCCGATGGCGGCCACGGCGATCAGACCTCGGTGGGCGCCTATTACCAGTTCACGCCGAATATCAGCGTTGGCGGCCAGCTAAACCTGGAAACCACGCCAGCCCCGGGCGCCGCGCCGGTGCGCCGTGAAGACGAACCTCGCGCCGACGTGCGGATCGAGTCGGCTTTCCGCTTCTAAGCATCCATCAAAGCATCAATTGCGGCGACGCCGGCAAAGCCGCGTCCGCTTAGGCGCGTCACGTTTCGCGCATTCACTCCGCCGAGGGCGATTACCGGTATGGCGCTTGCCCGCGCAATTTGGCTGGCGCTGAAGAGACCTAACGTTTCACGCGCCGCTGCGCTGCGCGTTTCGAAAATCGGACTCAGCACGCACGCGTCGAAACCCGCCGCGCTCGCCTTTGCCGCTGATCTCGCGCCGTGAGCCGCCGCCGTCACGAGCTGGAAATCCGCACCCCGTTCGGATGGCATCAGCCGCTCCGGCCAGTGCACGCCATCCGCGCCACAGGCATGGGCCAATTCATCATCACCACCGATCAGCAAAACGAGCCTGCGAGAGCGGCAAACGGCCGCCAGCTTGCGCGCGATCTTGATCCGGTCTTCCGCACCAAAATGCCGATAAACCACTGCCGTTCCGCGCGGCAACCGTTGTGCGACACTGATCGGATCGGGTGTCCGCTCTGGATCGGTGAAGAAAAACAGCGATGGAATTGCAGGCGCGCCTGCATCGCGGTTGAGCCGCGCCGCTGTCGCCGCTAGTCCATGGACCGACCGCATGAGCGTTCCTTCCGACATCGCCGCGGCGCGCGCCGCCGTTCTCGACCGCATCGCCAAAGCTGCGGCCGCGGGCGGCCGGGCGCCTGAGAGCGTCACGCTCACCGCCGTCTCCAAACAACAGCCGGACGATCGTGTCGAGGCCATGCTCGCAACAGGCCAGCGCATCTTCGGCGAAAACCGCGTGCAGGAGGCGCAAGCCCGTTGGGCCGAACGCCGCGTGCGGTTCAGCGACTTTCAGCTCCGCTTGATCGGCCCGCTGCAATCCAACAAAGCCGCCGACGCCGTCGCGCTCTTCGATGTCATCGAAAGCCTCGATCGCCCCAAGCTTGCCGCCGCCCTGGCGGACGAAGTGCAGAAGCAGGGGCGAAGCCCCGAGATCCTGATCCAGGTGAACACGGGCGAAGAGCCGCAAAAATCCGGCGTTGCCCCGATCGAGGCCGACGCCTTCATCAAAGCCGCCCGCGAAACCTACGGTCTGCCGGTTCGCGGCCTCATGTGCATCCCGCCCGCCGATGAGGAACCGGCGATGCACTTCGCGCTCCTTGCCAAGATCGCCGCCCGCAACGGGCTCCCCATCCTCAGCATGGGCATGAGCGACGACTTCGAGACCGCCATCCGTTTCGGCGCCACCCATGTCCGTGTTGGCTCAGCCCTCTTTGGCGCGCGCCCCTGACTTACCCGTGATCAGCCGGAGCGGGGGTCTGAGGTTGCAAATGCGTGATCTGCCGTGGTCATTTCCGAACAAGTAGGGTTTAAGCCCAACACTCGGGGCCCAATGTCACGCGAAACGACCATCCTGGTGATCGACGACGATGCCGAGCTTCGGCAGGCGCTGATCGAGCAGTTTGAGCTGGAGGAGGGTTTTGGCGCCGTCGGCGCGGCGACCGCCGCCGAGGGCTTCGCCGCCGCCGCCGACCAGAAGCCGGCAGCCGTTGTGCTGGATGTCAGCCTCCCCGACATGGACGGGTTCGAGGCCTGCAAACAACTCCGCGACCAGGGCGTCAAAGCTCCGATCATCATGTTGACCGGCGCGGCCCAGGAAGAAGAGCAGCAGGTCCAGGGCCTCGACGCCGGCGCCAACGATTACGTGCTGAAGCCGTTCAAGTTCTCGGTGCTACTCGCCCGCATCCGCGCGCACCTGCGCAGCCACGAAGCCAGCGAAGACGCCGTCTACAAGATCGGCCCCTACGAATTCCGCCCGGCGATGCGCCTCCTGGTCGACCCGACCCAGAAGAAAGTCCGCCTCACCGACAAAGAAGCGTCGATCCTGCGTTACCTCTATCGCTCCGGCGAAAAGCCCGTCGGCCGCGAAGAGCTGCTGCGCGAAGTGTGGGGCTACAACGCCAACGTCACCACGCACACGCTCGAAACCCACATCTATCGTCTGCGTCAAAAGATCGAACCGGACGCGCAAAGCCCGAAGCTCCTGATCACGGAAACGGGCGGCTATCGCTTGCAGGTGTGAGCTCAATGAAGAACTGGCTGATTGGAATTTGCGCGCTGCTCGGCGCATGCGCGACGCCGCCTTCTGAGGCGCAGCAAACGCCTGCATCTGGATCGCCGATCACCATTGGCACGAGCTACACGCTGACATCGGCCACACTCGGCGATGATCGCCAGATCAATATTTGGGTTCCGGCGGACTATGGCTCTGCGGAAAACGCCGCGCGCCGCTACAACGTGCTCTATGTTCTGGACGGCGCGCTCGATCAGGATTTCCAGCACATCGCGGGCCTCGGCCAACTCGGCGCCCTGAGCTGGACCTACGAGCCGCTCATCGTCGTCGGCATCCAAACCAAGGACCGCCGCGCCGAACTCACCCGCCGCCCGCATGATGCGCGCCACGCCGCCGAATTTCCGCAAGCAGGCGGCGCCCGCCGCTTCCAGGATTTCATCGCCGGCGAAGTGATCCCGTTCGTTGAAGCGCGCTATCGCACCGGCGAGGGCCGGGCGCTGATGGGGGAGTCGCTGGCCGGCCTCTTCGTGGTCGACACTTTCCTGCATCGCGCCGAACTCTTCCGCGACTACATCGCCATCAGCCCAAGCCTCTGGTGGGACGATCAGCACTTCGCGCGCGACGGCGGCCACGATCTCGAAGGCCGCGCCGCATCGAACCGGCGCCTCTACCTCGCCATCGCCAACGAAGGCGGCGCGACGCAGGCCGGGATGACGCGGTTCTTGGGCCTGCTCGAAGATGCGCCCGCCGGCAGCGTCACCTGGCGCTACAGCGACCGCAGCGCCACCGAAACCCACGCCACCATCTACCACGCCGCCGCCCTAGACGCGCTCCGCTGGCTCTACGCCATGCCCGAGCCCGACTACGGCCCGACGCCTTGGTACTTCGAAGAACAGTCGGATCGGCCACCCGCAGAACACCAAGCGCACTAAGAAGAAGGCCCGGATTGCTCCGGGCCTTCTGACTTCCGAGTGGGTCGTGTGCCGTACCAGCCTTTGCGCGGTTGAAAACCAGCTGGCCCGGTTTGACCGGGAAATCACTGAAGCGAAGCGGACTGCGTAGAATCTGTGGTGGGCCGCTCCGTCTTCCGATGAAGAGCAAGTGGGGAGGGCCCGGCCAAACCAATGTGCCCGGCGTCACACCACGCGAGCGCTGTCGTTTTGCCGCTGTCGCCCCGCGCTTGCTACCGGATCACGCCTGCACCTGGTCGCGCTATAGTCCGCCCGCATGAGCGGTGGCGATCCGATATTTGAGCCGAGGGAAGGGTCAATGCAGACCCACGCCGTCAATGGCGCGCTCGCTATCGGCATCGCCCAGCTGATCAAGCTGCCCTTCCAGATCGGCTCGCTCATCGTGCTGCCGCGCCTATTGCAGCCGATCGACTACGGCATCTACGCCATGATCGATCCATTGATCGCCATGTCGGCGCTCATCCTCAATTTCGGCATCGGCCAAGCCATCATCCAGGCGCCTGCGCTTCAGCGTAACCAGGTTGCCGGCCTTTTCTGGATCACGGTGATTGCCGGCTGCGCCGCGGGCGCGCTCATGCTGGCGCTCTCGCCGCTGGTCTCCGCGCTTTATCATGAGCCGCGCGCTGGTGCGGTGGCGGCGGTGTCGTCGCTGTTTTTGATCCTCACCGGACTCGTCAACACACACGAAGCGCTGCTCAACCGGAAAATGAAGTTTGCTTGGGTGGCGATGATCGGAGCCATCAGCATCGCGCTCGGTTTTATCTCAAGCGTCGCCGCCGCTTTCCTTGGCGCTGGCTATTGGGCGCTGGTTCTTGGCTTCGGCGTGCAGCAAGTTGTGAGCTTGGTCGGCTGCTGGCTCGGCGTCGGCTGGATCCCGCGCGAAAAGCCCGAGTTCAGAGGCTTGCTTCGCTTCTACAAATTCGGCGGTCCGATCATGTTGGCTGACGCCGCCATCGTCATGGCGCGTGACGCCGACAGCGTGCTCATCGGCCGCTATGTCGGCGGCGCCGGTCTTGGCCACTACGACCGCGGCAACAAGCTCGCCATCATCCCGCTTGATCGCATCAGAACCGTGCTGCAGCAATTGCTGCTGCCGATTTTCTCGCGGCTCAATGAGGCAGCGGAGCGCTACCGCTGGGCCTATCTGCGCGTCATCCGTCAACTCATGCTGTTTATTACGCCGGGCGTCGTCGCCGTCGGCGTCACGGCGCCGGTGCTGGTGCCGTTCCTCATCGGTGAGCAATGGGCGCCCGCCGCGCCGATCTTTGCCTGGCTTACGCTGGCAGCGCTTCACCGCCCGGTGAGCATGACCATGGACATGCTTTTCATCAGCCAAGCCCGCACGCGTGACTATCTGGTCTGGAGCGCCTTCAGCACTGTCACCAGCCTCGCATCTTTCATCATCGGTATTCGATGGGGCGCGCTGGGCGTCGCGGCGGCGTTCGCGCTCAGCGACCTGTTGCTGCGCATGCCGGCGCTGTGGTGGTGGGTCACGCGGCGCGGCCCGATCCGGATGACGGACCTCTACGCAAGCGCCGCACCCTTCGCTGCTGGTGCGGCAATGGCGTTCGCGGTCGTCAGCGTTCTACAGCGTGCGCCGTTCCCGAGCGCGTTTCTCCAGCTCGCCGCCAGCGCGATCCTCGCTTACGCATCCGCATGGGGCACAGCAGCCCTGTTCAGGCGTGGCCGCGCGACCATGGCGGACAGCCTGCGGCTGGCGCAATCCGAACTTCCGCGTTTGCTGCGTCGCCGCCGCTAAGAAAACGGCCGCCAGCTCACGCCAGCGGCCGTTTGTTTTCGCGATGTGACTCAGCGCTTACGAAGCGGCTGGACGAGCCGCCACTTGGCGCGGGTTGCTGGCGGCGCGCGCAGCGGCGGCCTTCAGCGGCTTGCCCGCGCGTGCTTCGCCGAGGCGCTCGATCAGCGCGGCGTACTCGTCCCATAGGCCCTGCGGCAGGCGATCGCCGAACTTCTCGTAGTGCGCCGGGATGAGATCTGCTTCCTCGCCCCAGACATCGAGATCAACCGTCGTCAGCGTGTTCATGGCGTCTTCGCTGATGGTGAGGCCGCTCGTGTCGAGCGCGCCCTTCGCCGGCACCAGGCCGATCGCGGTTTCACGCGCTTGAGCCGTGCCGTCGAGGCGATCGCTGATCCACTTCAGCACACGGGCGTTGTCGCCGAAGCCCGGCCAGATGAACTTGCCGTCCTGGTCTTTGCGGAACCAGTTGACGAAGAAAATCTTCGGCAGCTGCGCGCCTTGGCGCTCGCCGACCTTCAGCCAATGCGCGAAGTAATCGCCCATGTTGTAGCCGCAGAAGGGCAGCATCGCGAACGGGTCGTAGCGAAGCTCCCCGACCTTGTTCTCCGCCGCAGCGGTGCCTTCCGAGGCGACGTTCGAGGCCAGGAAAACGCCGTGCGCCCAGTCGAACGCTTCCGTCACCAGCGGCACCGCCGTCGCGCGGCGGCCGCCAAACAGAATTGCGTCAATCGGCACACCAGCCGGATCTTCCCACTCCGCCGCGATCACCGGGCATTGGCCGGCAGGCACGGCAAAGCGCGAGTTCGGGTGCGCGGCCGGAAA
>JAWKUZ010000004.1:0-215812 GCA_041398305.1 Hyphomonadaceae bacterium | reverse complement strand
CATCACGAATACATTGCCGATCTGGAAACCTGGCGCCTTCGACACCGGGTTGGCGATGAGCACGGCCCCGTCCGGGATACGCGCCATCCGCAGCCGCGCTTCGTTGAGGTTGGTGGCTCCTTTGTAGTGAGCTTCCAGAATGGCGCGCGCATCGTCGCGGACATCAATATTGACGCCGAACGCCGCCGCCATTGCGTCAGCGGTCTTATCATCATGCGTTGGCCCTATTCCCCCGGTCGTGAAGACGTAATCGTAGGTCGCGCGCAACGCGTTTACGGCGGCGACTATTTCTTCGGGCACATCCGCAACGACACGCGCCTCCGCCACCTGAACCCCAAGCGGCGCCAAAAATTTTGCGATCGTTTGAAGGTTTACGTCCTGTGTTCGGCCGGAGAGCAGTTCGTCGCCGATCAGCAATACGGCGGCTTTGACTTGGCGTTGGGTCATGCGCGCATACTAGCACAAACCCGCGGAGACACCCGATGACTGAACCGAATTACGTTGAGCAATTGACGGAGCGGCAGAAAGGGTTTCTCCCGGATCACATGGGGCTCGAATGGCTTGAGGCGCGGCCCGGGTTCGTGAAGGGCCGCCTCGACATCAAGGCTCACCACCTGGCGCCCAATACATTCCTGCACGCCGCCAGCGTCATCGCCCTGGCCGACAGCGCCTGCGGCTATGGTTGCATTATCTCGCGGCCCGAGGGCGTGCAGAACTTTACGACGATCGAAGTAAAGAGCAATTTTCTCGGGACCTCACGCGAAGGCGGCGTTGGCGTCGAAGCCAAGCTCGTGCACGGTGGCCGCACCACGCAGGTATGGGATGCAGTTGTCACGGCGGAGGCGACAGCCAAGACCATCGCCCTCTTCCGCTGTACGCAGATGCTGCTCTACCCAAAATAACAACCGAGGAAACGCTCATGGGCCGCCTTGAAGGAAAAGTCGCCGTCATCACCGGCGCAGCGTCAGGCATCGGCCGCGGCACGGTCGATCTGTTCGTGAAAGAGGGCGCAAAGGTCGTCGCCGCGGACATCCAGGACGACAAGGGCGCGCGCATGGTGGAGGAGCACGGCGACGCGCTCCGCTACATTCGCTGCGACGTCACCAAGGAAGACGACATCAAAGCCGCGATCGCACTGGCCACGAAAGATTTTGGCAAGCTCGATTGCATCTTTAACAACGCCGGCGCAGCCACGATGGGCGAAGGCGCAGAAGTTGTCACCGCTGAGAGCTTCGATGCCGTTATGCACCTGCACGTGCGCGCTGCGATGTTTGGCATCAAACACGCCGCGCCGGTCATGCGCGCGCAAGGCAACGGCTCGATAATCTCGACCGCTTCGATCGCGGGCCTTCAGCTCGGCTACGGCCCCTATCTCTATTCCGTCGCGAAGGCCGCCATCAAACACATGACGACCATCGCCGCCGGCGAGCTTGGTCCCTCGAACATCCGCGTGAACTGCATCTGCCCTGGCTTCATCGCCACGCCGATCTTCGCGCGCGCCATCGGGCTTGCGACGCAAGTTGCGGATCAAACTGTGCAAGGCGTCGCCGAAGTCGCCAAGCATGCGCAGCCGATCCCGAAAGCAGGCATGCCGGCGGACATTGCAGAAGCCGCGCTCTTCCTTGCGTCCGACGGATCAAGCTTCGTCACCGGCCAAGCGCTTACAGTCGATGGCGGCATGACGCTCGGGCGCGCAACCGGACAAGCAAGCGCGTTCGAGCCCCTCATCAAAGCCATGGGTCTGGATCCCGCGAGCCTGCAGCCACAATCGTAAAACAAGCGAGCAGCAAAAAGGGCGCGAGCCAAGCCCACGCCCCATCGCTTCAGCCGCGCGCCTCGCGCGTGCTTACTTAATTTTGCCTTCGACGAACTCGACGTGCTTCTTCGCAATCGGGTCGTACTTCTTGAACTTGAGCTTCTCGGTCTTCGTGCGCGGGTTCTTCTTCGTCACGTAGAAATAGCCCGTGTCCGCCGACGAGTTCAGGCGGATCTTGATGACAGTCGGCTTAGCCATGGTCGGGCTCGAAATTCTCTGGGTTCAAGGAAGCGGCGGAAAATACGGGCGAACGCCCCAAAGTCAACTCGTAAGCCGCTCTAAAGAGTGCGCCCCCCGGCTCCAGCGGAGGAATGGGGGCTGAACCGCCTCCCCGGCCAGGCGGGCCTCGACCTCCTTAAGCACGAAACGGGTGATCGATGGCAGATCCAGAGCCTTGGCATCTTCGAGGCTAAACCACCGTACATGCAGCAATTCTTCGCCCTCGATGGGGTCATGATGGGCCAGGACAGCATCGGCGTCGGCCATGAAAAAACGGGCGTCGAACCGGCGCGGGCGATACGGGGGCGTGATCGCCCGGGCGATGAAATTGAGCTTATCCAGCTCCGGCCCGGCCTCGCTGCCAACCCGCAAGCCGGCCTCCTCGAGCGTCTCCCGGGTGGCCGCCAGGGCGAACGCCCGCGGCGGTCGCCGGCTGATCGTGCCCTTCCTGAGCAGCGCCTCCGTCTCGGCGGTTAGCTCCGTAACGGCCTTGGCCCGCGCATCGCCTGGATCGACCCGGCCGCCCGGAAACACCCATTTGTCCGGCATAAAGACGTGACCCTTGGACCGCTGGCCCATCATCACTTCGCGACCACCGCGCACGAGGATCAGCGTCGCGGCGTCGCGCGGACGCGTCGCCTTCGGCTTCTCAGCGTCGGGCTTATCGAACGGCTTCTCGTCTTCGTTGAGCTTGAACTCGTTGGCGCTCATGCGCCCCTCCTAGCACGGGCTGCCCTACCGCTTGGAACAGGAACCGCACGCGCCTATCGTCGCGCGCGAGAAATGGGAGAGGCAAGATGGCGCGACGTAAACCTGGCGAAGGCCAAACCGCTTTGGTCACCGGGGCCTCCGCTGGCATCGGCGTCGATTTGGCCGAATGTTTCGCCAAGGACGGTTACGACCTCATCCTTACCGCTCGCAGTGAGGCCGCTCTCCAAGAGGTCGCCAACCGCCTCTCCGCCACGCACGGCGTAAAGGCGCACACAATCGCGCAGGACTTGGGCGCCTTTGGCGGTGGATCTGCGGTCGCGGCAAAGATCGCGGAGAAGGGTCTGAATGTCGACGTCGTCGTCAACAACGCCGGCTACGGCCACGCTGGCGCGCTCACCTCATCCGATCTGCAAACCCAGCTCGGCATGATCGATCTGAACGTGCGCGCGCTTGTCGAACTCACCTACCTTTATTGGGATCGCATGCTGGCGAACAAACGCGGCGGCGTGCTCAACGTAGCATCCACCGCAGCGTTCCAGCCAGGCCCGCTCATGGCGAACTACTACGCCTCGAAGGCCTACGTGCTCTCCTTCTCGGAAGCGATGTGGGAGGAAGCGCGAGGCACGGGCGTGCACGTCAGCTGCCTCTGCCCCGGCCCCACGGTCTCGAACTTCCGCGAACGCGCTGGCACCGGCAAAACCCGCCTCGCCAACGCCAGCAGCGTCATGGCCTCCGCGCCGGTCGCGCGTGAGGGCTATAACGGCTTCAAACGCAACAAACGTGTCGTTGTGACGGGTGGCAACAACAAGTTCATTGCCGGTGTCGGAAAATATTTGCCTCGCGAAACGCTGCTGAAGATGGTGCGCAACATCCAATCACCGGCGACTTGATCAGCATGCAGTACGACGACGTTGTCCGCGGCCGCCGGAGCATTCGCGGCTATAAACCTGACCCGGTGCCCAAGGAGTTGATCGAGGAGATTCTCGCGCTCGCTATGCGCGCCCCCTCATCGATGAACACCCAACCCTGGAATTTCTACGTCATCACCGGCGAACCGCTGAACCGTATTCGCGCGGGAAACACAGAGCGCATGGTGAGCGGGGTTCCGCAGTCTCGCGAATTCCGCACTGGTCCCGCTTTCGCCGGTGTTCACCGCGAGCGGCAAATCGGCGTCGCCAAGCAATTGTTCGCGGCAATGGGCATCGCGCGCGAGGACGCGGAGCGGCGACAGGATTGGGTGCTGCGTGGCTTCCGCCAGTTCGACGCGCCGGTTTGCGTGATCGTCACCTACGATCGCGTGCTCGACGGCAGCGACGACACACCGTTCGATTGCGGCGCGGTCACCAACGCGCTGGTAAACGCCGCATGGTCGCGCGGACTTGGCGCCGTGATCAACAGCCAGGGCATCATGCAATCGCCAGTCGTGCGCGAACACGCGGGCATCGCCGACGATCAGGTCATCATGAAGAGCATTGCTCTTGGCTGGCCCGACGAAAGTTTCCCGGCCAATGCTGTCGTGTCCGAACGCAAAGCTGTGAAGGACGCGACGGTGTTCGTTGGCTTTGACGACTAAGCGCGCCTTCCCAGCCGCTCCCCTCACCGCTAAATCTCCGCCGAGGAGCGCAAAATGAGCCTGCACGGAACCTACGACGACGACAATTTGTTCGCGAAGATCCTGCGCGGCGAGATCCCGTCGGTGAAGGTCTATGAAGATGACGAAGTCCTCGCTTTCATGGACATCTTCCCTCAAACGCGCGGCCACGTGCTGGTTGTGCCGAAGGATGTGAAGGCGCGGAACTTCCTCGAACTTCCCGCAAATCGGGTGGCGCCTCTGATGGAGCGCGTGCAGAAAATCGCCATCGCCACCGAAAGAGCCCTGAAGCCTGACGGCGTCACCGTGACGCAATTCAATGGCGAGGATGCGGGCCAGACCATCTTCCACCTGCACTTCCACATCATCCCGCGTTACGCAGGCCAGCGCCTCGCCGGCCACAGCCACGGCCAACAGGCAGACATCGCGGAGCTGCAGCAGATCGCGGCAGAGATCGCAGCGGCGCTTTGATCGTCCGGTTCACCCGCCTCACCCCGACGCATCATCGCTTCGAGGTAATCCGCGAGGACGGCAGCCGGGAGTCGCGCGAACTGGAAACACGAAGCTTGCTCACGCACGACTTCGTCCATCTCGCATTGGAGAGCGAAGGTCAGCTCAACCAGGGCTTTTACGGTGCGTTGTCGCGCGGCGGCGACTACGACTCGGAGGCGGCCATGGAAGTCGAGTTTGTCGTGGGCCCGCTCCAGGGCTTGCTCAAAGGCGACTTCGATCCGGCCATCTTCGTCGACCGCTTTCGCAGCATGCGCGAAAATACGGGCGAGCGAATGCCGGACTGGCTCACTGCCGATCTAGTGGCGCGCGTCATCGATCGCTTCCGACGCCTACAGGGTCAGTGGCGCGCAACACAGTTCGGTCAGACCATGGAAGTGCGCTTCGACGTCTAATGCGCCGCACACAGTCCCGGCGCCACCGCCTCGACCGGCCGCGCGTCGGCATACTTCTTCTCGACGATCAGATAGCGCGTCGTCTCTTGGCCGACGTTCAGTGCCGCATGCTGGATTTCGGCATCGTTTGAGAACGATGTTCCTGCTCGCACTGGCCGATCGACAACGCCGTCGGCTGTCGTGATCCGCATCACGCTATTGCCTTCGAGCACATAGCCAAAGTGCGGCGGGTGATAGTGCATCTCGTGACCGACGCCCGGCTGGAACGTGCAGCGCAGCACCCGGACCTGCGCATCCTCCTGCAAGAGCTCGCACACACGCTCGCCTTCCCACCCAGCGCACAGCGCCATAGGCAACGGCGTCATCTGCGCCGACGCACTCGCGCACGCCGCCACGAGCCCGACCGAAAGAATCCCAAGCCGCATGTTCGCCCCTCACTCGAACGAAACCTCGCACATCATCGCGCTCAAACGAAAGCGGCGGTCCCGATTGGAACCGCCGCCGTTCGTCTTCTCTGTGAGCGGCTCTAAGCCTTCTCAGGCTTCCGCCCGAAACTCAGTAGCCCACGCGACTCTTGCGTGTAGGTGAACTTCAGCTTCTCGGCATCGGTCGGGTCGACGTCGATCTTCACGATCCCACCGTCCTTCAGCTTCCCGAACAGCAGTTCATCCGCCATCGGCTTCTTCACTTGCTCGTTGATCACGCGCGAAAGCGGGCGTGCGCCGAAGCTTTCGTCGTAACCGCGCTTGGCTAACCAATCGGCAGCCTTGTCCGTGATTTCGATCTGGACGTTGCGCTCGGCCAATTGTCCTTCGAGCTGAATGATGAACTTCTGCACGACATTGCGCACCACTTCTGGCGGCAAACCGTTGAAGTGGATCGTGGCGTCTAGGCGGTTGCGGAACTCAGGCGTGAAGAGGTTTTTGATCGCCTCATCATTCATGTGATCCTTCTTGCCCGCGCCGAAGCCGATGCCTTGCTTGGCAGCATCCGCCGCGCCGGCATTGGTGGTCATGATCAGGATCACGTTCCTGAAATCGACCTTCTTGCCGTTCGCGTCGGTGAGCGAGCCGTGGTCCATCACTTGCAGCAGGATGTTGAACAGATCCGGGTGCGCCTTCTCGATTTCGTCGAGCAGCAGCACGCAATGCGGATGCTGATCAACGCCATCAGTGAGCAGGCCGCCCTGATCGTAGCCAACGTAGCCCGGAGGCGCGCCGATCAGGCGGCTCACCGTGTGACGCTCCATGTACTCGGACATGTCGAAGCGCAGCAGTTCGATGCCCATGATGTTGGCCAGCGAACGCGCCACTTCGGTTTTGCCGACGCCAGTGGGACCAGCGAACAAGTAGGAGCCGATCGGCTTCTGCGGTTCCCGCAGTCCCGCACGCGCCATCTTGATCGCCGCGGCGAGCTGATCGATCGCATCGTCCTGACCGAACACCACCCGCTTCAAGTCGCCCGTGAGCGAAGCGAGCATTTCGGCGTCGTTCTTGGTGACGGATTTCGGGGGAATGCGGGCCATGCGCGCAACCACCGCTTCAACGTCATCCACGTCGATGGTCTGCTTACGATCCTTCGGCGCCAGCAACATCATCGAGGCGCCGCTTTCATCGATCACGTCGATCGCCTTATCCGGCAGCTTGCGGTCGCCGATGTGACGCGCCGACAGTTCGACCGCCGATTTGATGGCGTCGTCGCTGTACTTCACCTTGTGATACTCTTCGAAGTACGGCTTCAGCCCCATCAGGATTTTGATCGTATCCGGGATCGATGGTTCGTTGACGTCGATCTTCTGGAAGCGCCGCGCCAAAGCGCGATCCTTCTCGAAGTGCTGACGATATTCCTTGTACGTGGTCGAGCCCATGCAGCGGAGCTGGCCGCTCTGCAGGGCCGGCTTCAACAGGTTGGACGCATCCATCGCGCCGCCGCTCGTGGCGCCCGCGCCAATAACGGTGTGAATTTCGTCGATGAAGAGGATCGCCTTCGGGTGGTTTTCCAGCTCCTTCATCACGCTCTTCAAACGCTCTTCAAAGTCACCGCGATAGCGTGTGCCGGCCAAGAGCGAGCCCATGTCGAGCGAGAAGATCGTGGCGTCGGCCAGAATCTCCGGCACTTGCTTCTCGTTGATCTTGCGCGCGAGGCCCTCGGCGATCGCCGTCTTGCCAACGCCCGGATCGCCAACCAGCAGCGGATTGTTCTTCTGACGGCGGCACAGGATTTGGATCGCGCGCAGCACTTCGGCCTCACGGCCGATGAGCGGATCGATCTTCCCCTCCTTCGCCTTCTTGTTGAGGTTCACGCAGTAAGCAGCCAGCGCCTCGCTGCCCTGCTTCACGACGCGCTCGCCGTCTTCACCTTCCTGCGCGCCGCGCACTGGCCGCGGCTGCGCCGCACCCGCACGCTTCGGCATGCCGTGCGCGATGAAGTTGACCGCATCGTAACGCGTCATGTCCTGCTCCTGCAGGAAGTAGGCGGCGTGGCTCTCACGCTCACTGAACAGCGCGACGAGCACGTTAGCGCCGGTCACTTCGCGGCCACCGCTTGAGTCGACGTGCAGCATCGCGCGCTGCAGCACACGCTGGAAGCCGGCGGTCGGGCGCGGCTCTTCATGCTCGCGGTTCTGCACGCGGAGCGCGTCGAGTTCGTTTTCGAGATAAGACTCGAGGTTCTGCCGCAGCTTATCGAGATCGACCTTGCAGGCGTGCATCACGCCCGCCGCGTCGTCGTCATCGACCAGCGACAGCAGCAAGTGCTCGAGCGTCACGTATTCGTGGCTGTGATCTGTCGCCAGCGACAGCGCGCGGCGCAGAGTGTGCTCAAGCGTACGGGAGAATGTCGCCATTCGACGTTATTCCTTTTCCATCGTGCATTGCAGCGGGTGTTCATTCCGCCGCGCGAGATCCAAAACCTGGGTGACCTTCGTCTCAGCCACCTCGTACGTGAACACGCCGCACAGTCCCACGCCGTTCTGGTGGACGTGCAGCATGATCGTGGTCGCCTCCTCGCGCGACTTCTGAAAGTAGCGCTCAAGAACGTAGACGACGAATTCCATCGGCGTGTAGTCGTCGTTCAGCAGCAACACACGGTAGAGCGATGGCTTTTTTGTGCGGGTGACAGTTTGGGTTCCAGCGCGGCCGTCGGCCCCGCCTTCTCCATCACCCTCATCCCAATAGCCGCCGCCGCTCATAGAAGCCCGTGTGTTGGAGCCTGGACCGAGTCGTCCGCCATGAGCCTTCGCCCACATGCTGAACAATTTATGGATCGGGGCCGCGTTTGAAAGGCCTTGCGCACTATCGCCGGCAGCCTATGGCGCGACTGCAAAAGAAATGGGCCCAGCTCGTTCGAGCCAGGCCCATCCCTATTCAGCCCCTCAGGAGCGATGCTCCCGAAGCGGTATTTTCTTAGCGACCGGCGGTCTGGATCAGCTGGCCAACCGCGTTCACGCGGTCGTTGATCGGCTGCAGCGTTTCCTTGGTGACGCCTTGGACGAGGTCAGAAACCGTCGTCAGTTCCGCGACATAGGCCTCGAACGAGGACTTCGCGTAGTCGTTTTGCTTTTCAGCGAACTCTTGAACGCTCTTCGAGGTCATGAGCGACTTGGCAGCCGCAACGTGGCTCTCAAGGGCGGCCTTTTGGAACGCCACGGCGCGGGCCGAGAGGGCTTCAAAGCCCTTCTGAGCAGCGGTAGCCGAAGCCAGCCAGGCTTCCATGTTTTGCTTGCCGAAAGACGAGGCTTCCGAGAACGCCGCGATGCTGCGGTCGATGTTCTCACGGACCGTTTCGGTCGACGTAGCGGTGAAGGTTTCAAAAGCTTCCGTCGCCGTCTTGGCGGCGCGGGGAGCGGACTTCGCAGTGGCCATAATGGTCTCCGTTCAGGTTCCCTAGGCCGCTGCCGGCCCAGAATTAGTGGACGAGCGCCGGGGAGGCGGCGACTCTGTGATCCCTATATGTTATGCTGCACCTGCGAAGTCAACGATAAATTTGCCGCAACGCAACATGGCGGACAGCCCTGCTATTTCGCAGGACCATCGGGCGTCGTTCATTCCACGTTAACCACGTTTTCCACACCCTACACGTGTAGGACTGAATCGGTTTCGCCTCGCCGGAGACATTAACCTTGGGCTGCAACTGCGCCTTAACGGGGTCTAATGAATCTGTAAGCTGCACGGCACGCGAATTGCCTGAAATAGTCCGTACTTGTGCGGGATTGAACGCCTCATGACGTCAGCGGGTTTTGTAAAGATGCGGATAGTTGCGGGCGCCTTCGTGGCGCTGTTCGCGATGGGCGCTGCTGCGCCTGCCATGGCTCAGGATCGCTACGCGGCCATCGTCATGGACGCGCGCACCAATGAGGTGCTGCTTGAGGACCAGGCCGATGAGGCCCGGTACCCGGCGTCCCTGACCAAGATGATGACGCTCTACATGCTGTTCGAAGCCATCGAACGCGGCGATGTCAGCATGGACACCCGGATGACCGCCTCGCGAAACGCCGTGCGCCAGCCGCCGTCGCGCCTCGGCCTCGCCTGCTCGCGCCGCCGCGGCTGCGATACCATTACAGTCGAACAAGCCATTCGTGCCCTGGTCGTCCAGTCTGCCAATGACGTCGCAACCTTGGTTGGTGAACGCCTCGGCGGCACCGAAGCGCGCTTCGCGGCGAACATGACCGCCCGCGCCCGCGAAATCGGCCTGAGCAACACCCGCTTTGCCAATGCCAGCGGCCTGCCGGACACCCGCCACCGCACGACAGCCCGCGATATGGCGACGCTGTCGCTCGCACTGTGGCGTGATTTCCCGCAGTATTATCATTACTTTCAGACGCCGAGCTTCGCTTGGCATCGCACCAGCGGCCGTAACCACAATCGCTTGCTCGGCCAGGTCGAAGGCGTTGACGGCATCAAGACTGGTTACACCCGAGCCTCCGGCTTCAACCTCGCCACCATGACTGAGCGCAACGGCCGCCGTGTCATCGTCGTCGTTCTTGGCGGTGAGACCTCAGCTGCCCGCGACGCGCAGGTCGCCTACCTCATCGAAGGCGCGTACCAAGAGTACGCTCGCCGGGACGATCCGAATGCCGCTCAATTGGCCTCGATGCCGACGCGCCGCCTGGACATCCAGTTGGCGCCGGGTACCCTGCAAGCCAACGCCGCGACGCCGCTGCCGCCCTCGCCCTACCAGATGTATCAGGGCATGGTGATCGAGACGCTATCGCCGGTCCGCGCACCCATCAATGAGCCGGTCGGCCAGGGTGACGAAGGCGTCAATACCGAAGAGATGGAATAGCGCTTAGCGTTTCTTCCGCAGGAGACGATCCCGCGCGGCCGTGAGCCGCGCGGCTTCGTTGTGAGAGCCGCCCCGGTCAGGATGTGCTTGCGCCATCTTGGCCCTGTAGGCGCCTCGAATTTCATCAGCCGTTGCGTTCGGCCCGACACCTAAGAGGCGCCGGGCTGCAAAATCTTCTGGGGAGTCCTCGGCCAGCGAAGGCGAGCGCGGTTGCCGCCAGCGCTCAATCTGGGGCCACATGATCCAGGTCAGAGCAGCCAAGCAGCCGAAAGTAATCGCCGGCCCGATCAGCCCTCGCAGTAGGCACAAAAATGCTGCACCCGCGAACACAACAGCCAGCCATCGGCGCTTTAGCTCCGCCCGATAGACCCCGCCCAGTCGCGTGAAGAAGAGCACCCCAAAGACCAGGGTCAGCCCAAGAAGTACGAGAACCACATCACCTCCGCGACCGCGCGCGGAGCCGGCCCTGACAGCGCCGTTACCACGCCAGCCTCAGAATTTCAGCGCTTCGCCGTCGAAGCCCGGCAGCTTCAGGGTGATGAAGAGGTCTCGGAGTTCCTGGCGCGCAGCCACATGCGCCATGCGCATATCAACCGGGACGCCTTCGCCGTCGAGGTCGAGCAGCGTCAGGCCCTGGGGGAACAATTCGCGGTAGATCACCCGCTCTGAGAGGCCGGGCGCCATGCGGAAGCCAATGCGGCTTGAGAGCGTCGACAGCGCCTTGCCGACACGCTGCTTGTTCTTAGCCTCGATTTTCGAGGTCGCCGTGCGGTTACGCAGCACCACCCAGTCGATCGGCGTGCGCTCGTTGAGCGCCTTCTTCTTCCGGCTCTCCCAGACCATCTCGCTGTAGATCGAAGGCCGGACGATTTCGTCGCAGTTCTCGTCAACGTCTCCCAAGAGGTCAAAATCGACGAAACTGTCATTCAGCGGCGTGATCAGCGTGTCCGCCCAAGAATGAGCGAGGCGCGCCAAATAGGAATCTCCGCCGGGGCTATCGATGACGATGAAATCGCAAGTCTCAGCGAGGCGCTTCAGGGCCGAGCGGAACGCGGCGTCTTCTTCCGCCTCGGCCTCGTCGAGTGAGCGAAGCGCGCTTTCCTGCAGCTCAAGGATCTGCGGGGCTGGCAATTGCACCCCGCGCGCGGCGATCCAGCGGGCGCGGTTTTCGATGTAACGCGTGAGCGAACGCTGGCGGACATCAAGATCGAGAACGCCCGTGCGCCGTCCCATCCGCATCAGAGCGACGATAACGTGCATCGCCACTGTCGATTTGCCCGCACCGCCCTTCTGGTTGCCGACGACGATCACGTGCGCGCGGCGCGGTGCGTTTTCGGGCTCATGAGCGTAGGCGACACTCATCGGCACGCCCCGCCCAGCTGGACGGGCGCTGCGGGCTTGAATCTGACCGCTGCGCCGACACACATGCGTTAAACCTCGTTGATCGAGGTTAAGGCCCACTTAAGCGGCTTGACGCTGACGCCGCTCCCATGGATTGCGAAACGGCAATGACCGCCTCTCTTCCCGTCGTCCGCAATGTGCCCTCGCTCCGAAACGAAATCGGCGCCTGGCGCAAAGACGGACTGCGCGTTGGGCTGGTGCCTACGATGGGCGCACTGCACGAGGGCCACCTCTCCCTCGTTCGCGCGGCCAAAGAACAATGCGATCGCGTGATCGCCACTCTCTTCGTCAACCCGCGTCAGTTCGCGCCGCACGAAGATTTTGAACGCTATCCCCGTGATGAAGCAGGAGACGCCGCCATGCTTGCCGGCGCGGGGTGCGATCTCCTTTACGCGCCGGAGCGCGCAGTGATGTACCCGGAGGGGTTCGCCACCAACGTCATCGTCAGCGATGTATCGACGCCGCTAGAGGGCGAGTTCCGGCCGCACTTCTTCGGCGGCGTAGCGACAGTCGTCACAAAATTATTGCTGCAAGCGCTGCCGGACACCGCGTTCTTCGGCGAGAAGGACTACCAGCAGCTGCAAGTGATCAAGCGCATGACGCGCGATCTCGACATTCCCGTTGCTATTGCCGGCTGCGCTACCGTGCGTGAACACGATGGCCTCGCAATGAGCTCACGCAACGCGTATCTCAGCGCTGATGAGCGCCGCATCGCTGCGCGCCTGAATCACATCATGCATGACACAATCAAAGCTGTGCGTGCCGGAACGCCGATCGCATCGGCTGAAGCCGAGGCCTCGCGCCACGTGTTGGCAGCGGGCTTCACCAGTGTCGATTACCTCGCCATCCGCGACGCCGAGACGCTCGCGCCGATCGACGACCTTGCGCGCCCTGCCCGCATTCTTGCAGCCGCTTGGCTCGGCAAGACGCGCTTGATCGACAACATGCCTGTCTAAACAGGCGTATTTCCAGAGATTGCAGCGCTAAATTTCCCCGCTCAGGCGTTTGTGACGGCGAGGTGGCGCTCCCCAGTTAATCCTTAAGGGTCGGCGCAAGGGAGCAAGACGCCGAAACTAGGGGAGCAAGAAAATATGGCTCGCAGACGCAAGTGGGCATACGCGGTCAGTGCGATCGCCATTGCCATGCTGGCTACGCCAGCGTCGGCGCAGGATGTCGTCGACGAGGAAATCATCGTCACCGCGACTCACCGCGCGCAATCGATTCAAGACGTGCCGTTCTCGGTGAACGCGCAGACTGAAGAAGACATTCAGCGCAGTGGCGCCACCAACCTGGAAGACCTCAGCCGCAACGTCGCAGGTCTTTCAGTGCAGAACCTTGGGCCAGGTCAGAGCCAAGTCTCTCTGCGCGGCGTTTCCGCCGGTCAGATCGTACGCGATCAGCCAGGTGTGAAAGAGCAAGTCGGTGTCTATCTCGATGACTCCGTTGTCTCGCTCTCGCTGTTCACACCGGATCTCGATCTCTACGACCTGAACCGCGTCGAAACCCTGCGCGGTCCGCAAGGCACGCTGTTCGGTTCTGGCAATGTCGGCGGCACCATCCGCTACATCACCAATCAACCTGATCTCGACATCTTCGAAGGTTCGATCGAAGGCCAGATCAACATGATCGAGGACGGCGGCGAAGGCGGCCACCTCAGAGGCATGATCAACGTGCCGCTGGTGCCGGGCGTGCTTTCGATGCGCGCCGTCGGCTATCACACAGAGTACGGCGGCTTCATCGACGCGCTCCGCGAAGGCGGCGGCGTCACCGAAGACGTGAACGACGGTGAGCGCTCAGGCGTCCGGCTCGCGTTCGGCATCCAGCCGACGCCAAACCTCTCGATCACGCCGCGCTTCCTCTACCAGCACACGCAAGTGAACGGGTTCAACCGCCAGGAGGCATTCAACCTCTTCGCCAACCCCTTCACCACCACGCGTACGCCGGTGACATTCGAAGAGCGCCAGCAGTTCCTGTTGCTAGACGAAGAGTTCAGCGACGAGATGTTCATGGCCGATCTCAATGTCAGCTATGACTTCGGCAACACGCAGCTCACTTCGATCACCACCTATATCAATCGCAGCATTCTCGCGAGCCGCGACGCCAGCGCGCTCACCGGTAGCGTCTCGGTCGATCTGGGCTTCCCGGATGCAGCCGTGCTGCTGCCGTCCAACCTGCGCGACACCACAGACGTCGAGCAGTTCACGCAAGAAGTGCGTTTGGCTTCGGATTACGAGTCACGCCTGCAGTGGTTGGTCGGCGCGTTCTACTCGAACGTCGACCGCTTCTATCGCCAGCGTCTCCCGACCCCTGGCTATGATGCATTCGCCGACGCGACGCTCGGCGCCGGCACGTCCGCGGGCGCCGCCAACGGCTTCCCGTCTGACTCGCCGTACAATTCGGACCTCCCCTACGAGATCCGCCAGTGGGCGCTGTTTGGCGAAGTCAACTACGATGTCACCGATCGGCTCACGCTGACGGTCGGCGCGCGCTACTATCAGTTCGACGAAGCGCGTGACTTCATCTCCGGCGGCGTTTTCGCCAACGGCGACAATCGTCACGACGAAACCTCGTCGAACGGTGTCACGCCGCGCTTCATCGCCAGCTACGAGATCTCGCCGCAGATCGCTTTGAACGTCCAAGCGAGCCAAGGCTTCCGCTTGGGCGGCGTCAACGATCCGCTCAACCTGCCGCTCTGCTCGGCGGCTGACGAGGCCATCTTCGGCGGCTTCCAGGACTACGAGGATGAAACCTCGTGGAACTACGAGGCCGGCGTGAAGGTCACGCGTTCGCGCTACACCTTCAACGCAGCAGTCTATCGCAACGAGATTAGCGATCTCCAAGTGACGCTCGATGCCGGCAGCTGCTCATCGCGCATCGTGTTCAACGTGCCTGATGCGCATACCAACGGCGTCGAAGTCGAGTTCGGTTGGGAGCCGATGGACGGTCTTGAACTGACCTTCGCGGGCGGCTGGGCCGAGGCTGAGTTCGACTCGACCGTCGTCGACGGCCTCAGCAACGTCATCGGCGGCATCGAGAAGGGCAATCGCCTCGCCTCTGTGCCGGAGTGGCAAGCCGCCGCGACGGCCGCTTACTACTGGCCGATCAGCTTCGGTGAAGGCATGGAAGCCTTCGTCGCGGGTTCGGTGCAGTACATGGGAAGCCGTTACACGCAGCCGAGCGATCAGCTGCCAGGCGCTGGCGACTTCATTTCGAACCTGCCGTTTGGCGGCGCTTCGGGACTTGATGTCACGTCGCTCGATCTGGAACTTGAGCCCTACACGCTCGTGAACCTGAATGCAGGCATCCAAAACGACGTTTGGGGCGTCACGCTCTTCGTCAACAACGTCACGGATGAAAACGCCAACCTCGCTTTCGACCGCGAGCGTGGCGGTCGCGCCCGTCTGGGTTTCCACACCAACCAGCCGCGTACGGTGGGCGTCACGGTGCGCCGCAACTTCTAATAACGACGAGCAACACCTAACTTGAGGGCCGCGGTTCACGCCGCGGCCCTTTTCTTTTTTCCGCCGCTGCATAGGCTCCGCATATGAGCTGGGACAAAGACATCGAAGAACTTCGCCGCCGCGAGGCGCTGGCCGAACAGATGGGCGGCGAGGAGCGCGTGGCGCGCCAGAAGGCGTCCGGCAAGCTCACGGCGCGCGAGCGCGTCGATGCGCTTCTCGATCCAGGCTCGTTTCACGAGACCGGCAAGATCGCCGGCAAAGCCGAATACGGCGCCGACAACCAGCTCGCTTCGTTCCGCGCCACGCCGTTCGTGATTGGCCGCGGCGAGATCGAAGGCCGGCCGGTGTGCGTGCAGTCGGACGACTTCTCGGTGCGCGGCGGGGCGGCCGATGCGGGGATTTGGCAGAAGCTCGTCTTCGCCGAGCAGATGGCCAACGAGTATCGCATGCCGCTCATCCGCATGGTCGACGGCACCGGCGGCGGCGGTTCGGTGAAGATGCTGGAGAAGGATCCGCGCACCTACATCCCGCAAACGCCAGGCTGGGAATGGGTCGTGGCAAACATGGCAAGCGTGCCGGTCGTAGCGCTAGCGCTAGGCCCTTGCGCGGGCTTGGGCGCGGGCCGCGTCGCCGCGAGCCATTACAGCGTCATGGTTCAAGGCTTGAGCCAGGTGTTTGTTGCAGGCCCTCCCGTCGCGAAAGCGATCGGCGAGAATGTCGACAAGGAAGGCCTCGGCGGCGCTGACATCAACGGCAGGAATGGCGTGGTCGACGATATCGTCGCCAATGAAACGGAGGCTTTCGCGGCGGCGCGCAGGTTCTTGTCCTACCTGCCCGCATCAATTCACGAGCTGCCAGAGCGGGTTGAAACCAACGATTCCGCCGATCGTCGCGACGAAACACTCATCAACGCCGTCCCGCGCGATCGCCGAGTCCCTTATAAGATGCGTCGCATCGTTGAAGCGTGCGTTGACAGCGGTACGTTCTTCGAAACTGGCCGCCAATGGGGTCGCGGCCTCATCACCGGCTTTGCCCGCATCGATGGCTATAGCGTCGGCGTTCTCGCAGGTGATCCGCACTTCGCCGGCGGCGCCTGGACAGCGGACGTCTGCCGCAAGCTGATCAAGCATGTCGATCTGGCGCAGACCTTCCATCTGCCCGTCGTGCACTTTGTTGATTGCCCAGGCTTTGCTGTCGGCGTGAAGCACGAGCGCGCGGCGACGGTGAAGCTCGGCGTGCAAGCAATGGCGGCCGTCTACCAGGCGCGTGTGCCGTGGTGCTCGATCGTCGTGCGCCAAGCGTTCGGTCTGGCGGGCTCAGCGATGATGAACCCCACACGCACAAAGCTGCGCTATTGCTGGCCCAGCGGCGATTGGGGCTCACTGCCTCTCGAAGGCGGCATCGAAGCAGCATTTAAGGCCGAACTCGAAGCACACCCCGATCCCGAGGTGCGACTCGCCGAAATCCGCGCCTGGGCCGAAGCACTACGCTCACCCTTCCGCACAGCCGAGAGCTTCTACGCCGAAGAAATCATCGACCCGCGCGACACGAGGAAGCTGCTGTGCGATTGGGCCAACCTGGCGCAGCGCATGAACGAAACTGGGCCAAGCAGCTTCGGCATGCGGCCTTAGTATCGAAGTCCGCTTCTCGCCGAGAGCGGTCAGCCGCTGATACTCTTGCGCCGAATTCGCACCGGGCCGCCCTGCTCGGAAGCTTGAACGTCAAACTGTCCAAGCGCTCGGATCAGATCCGAGAGTTTCGTATAACCATAGGTTCGCTGATCGAAGTCGGGATAGGCGTTGCGAAGGTGACTGCCTATTGCGCCCAAGGTCACCCATCCATCTTCATCGTCCATGCCCGCAATGGCTTCCTCGATGAGCGGTGCCGCTTTTGCCGGATTGCGTCTCGGTTGCGCTTGGCTCGCCGCTGCGACTGGCCCAGCATCGATGTTGGTCGTGAGATTCTCTGTGTAAATGAATCGCGTGCACGCCTGCCTGAAACTCTCCGGCGTTTTGTGCTCCCCAAAGCCGAAGACGTCCGCACCCTGTTCTCGAATGCGCGACGCGAGCCGGGTGAAATCGCTATCTGACGAGACAAGGCAAAAGCCATCGAACCGGCCCGAGTGGAGAAGGTCCATCCCATCGATCACCAAAGAGATGTCGCCGGCGTTCTTTCCTTTGGTGTTCGCAAAGTTCTGCTGCGGCTGTATCGCGTAACGAGCTAGCACCTCCGTCCAGCTGCGCATCTGCGGGCTCGAGAAATCGCCATAGATACGCCGGGCGGCGGCTTCACCGATTGTCGCGATTTCTTTAAATAAGGCGTCCGCGATCTTCGCCGACGCATTCTCGGCGTCGATCAACACAGCCAAGAGCGGCGTTTTCACTTCTGCGGGCATCGCGACTCCGTTGAAATACGGCGACCTTCTAGTTCACGGCCCGCCTCGTCAATCAGCGTCGCTCCGGCACACCTAAATCCGCGAACGACGGCCCCGCCCCGATTGCGTCATTGCGCTGCGTACCTAAAGGCGCGCTCTCCGTCACCTCACTCGACAACAACGAGGTTGTACTGCGTACTCTCCGACACTTCGCCAAAGGCTACGATTTCCCGACGCAGGATGCGCGTGCGGTCGAACCAAAGCCTCGCTTGATAAGTTTCCGAGGCATCGCCCCCAACGATCTCCAGCAAGTAGGCGTTCGGCGTCGCATTCAGCTGCACGTCGTGGGGGGCAAAGAGGTCTAGAACGGCGCCAAAAGGAACATAGATCGCCTGACCGTCAACCTCGATTGAGATATCACCAATCGCGTTCCGCGGCCTGTATTCGGCATCAGTGGCCCAAAGCGACAAGGAGCCTGTCTGTTGGTGCAAGGGCGCTCACGCCTACGAACAATCGCCCGGTGAGGTCAGCGGACCTCGCGCAAAACAAAAGGGCCGCCAGCATCGCCGGCGGCCCCTCGGTTTCGTCCTTCCTTTGACGCGTTACGGCGTCGCGGGAGCTTCCGTTGTCGCCGGAGCTTCCGTCGTGGCGGGAGCTTCGGTCGTCGCTGGCGTCTCGGCAGGCGTGTTGGCCGGGACCGGAGCCGCTTCGCTCGGCGCTTGGATTCGCGTCAGAGCGGCGATGTCCACGCCTTGCGGCACGACATAGTAGATTTCGCGGTTACGCGAGCCGCCGGTTTGGGTCGCGTCGTCGTGATAGACTTCGTAGGTGACCCAATCGTCTTCACGCGTAGCCGGGTTGTCCAGGTGCGCGGCGCCGAGAAGCGCATCCATCGGATCGTACACGTCGCCGATCACTTGATCTTCTGCACCCGTGTAAACGACGCGCAGCGCTTGGCCGGCAGGCGTTTCACCGGTCTTACCGATCAGAAGTGCGCGCGGTTGGCGTCCGCCATACGGGAAGCCGACCTGATAGCAATATTGGTTCGAGACGACGCGCGGCTCGACCGCCATCAGTTCGCCCGTCACCGAAAGGTTGTTGGCGCGCATGACCGGCGGAATCGCCTGCACGGCTTGGCTGATGATCGAAGTGATCGACTCAGCCGAGGTGTCCGAGCAATTCTCAACATAGAAGAACGGACGCGCAGTGAGATCCACGACGCTGTACTGAAGGCCGTCGAACGTGGCGTTCGGCAGCGCGTTCAAGTCGGTTTCGACAGCGCTTGCGGCGCCGGCGATGAGCGGTCCAACGTCACCGCCCGTGAACGCGGCGAAGCGGTTCATCGGGCTGGCGCCCAGGTCCTGCTCAAGCTTCACCTGCACATTTGAACCTTCGCCGTCCGGCGTGACGCGATAGGTCACGCGGCCGGTTGCGCCATCAGCGAACGCAACAGGTGCGGTCACGGTGTCGCCTTCGGTGGTCGGTGGTTCGGAAATCGTCACGCCTTCAACCACGGCCGAACCGACCGGCGTTGACGAAAGACGGGCAAGAACCGTCGCGGCCGGGCGCTCGATCTCAAGCGTTTGGCTGCGGCTCGCGGTCTTCGGACCCAGGAAATAGAGCGCAGCGCCAAGTCCCAGCACCACGACAACAACGATTAAGAGTGTGCGTCCCACAGCGGCCATTTGCGCCTGCCCTCCTTCGGCTTCTGCCCCCTCGGCGGCGTTTCCCTACCAAATTGGGGTCCCCGACCAAACCCAAAATGTGGGAGGCAGGGCTGCACGAGGCTTCCCGAGAGCTTTTCCGCTGCGGCGCCGCATGCTCTAAGCTCGTGATTCAAGGGAAGGAACGCCGATAAATGAGCAAGGGCGTCACATACGGGACTTATCTGCGTTTGCCGGAACTTTTGGCCGCGCAACGACCTCAAACCGGCGAACACGACGAACTTCTGTTCGTGATCCTGCACCAGACCATGGAACTGTGGATGAAGCAGGCGATCCACGAATTGGGCGCAGCGCAAGCGGAGGTCGCATCCGGCAACCTTGTTCCTGCGTACAAACACCTAGCGCGCGTATCTCGCATCCAAGCGGTGATGACGCAGACCTGGGACATCCTCGCGACCATGACGCCGGCGGACTATCTGAACTTCCGCGACTTGCTGGGGACCAGTTCGGGCTTTCAGTCGGCCCAATTCCGCGTGCTCGAATACAAGCTCGGCATCAAGGACGATAGCTTCCTCAAGTTTCATGACGAGGGCAGCGAAGATCGCAAGATGCTTGAGGCGGCGCTCAATGCGCCCAGCCTTTATGACGATGCACTTCGTCAGCTCGCGAAAGAGTTCGACATTCCGAAGTCCGCGTACGAGCGCGCGCCGGGCGCTCCCTATGTGCCCAGCGAAATTGTCGAGAACGCATGGCTCGCGGTCTATCGGGACACGACGAAGTATTGGGCGCTCTATCAGCTGGCTGAAAAGCTGATTGATCTCGACGACGCGTTCCTCACCTGGCGCCACAAGCACGTAACGACGGTTGAACGCATTATTGGACGCAAGCGTGGCACCGGCGGAACAGAAGGCGTCGGCTATTTGCAGCAAACGCTAACCCGCCGCGCCTTCCCCGAAATCTGGTCGCTTCGGACGAAACTATGAAAAGCTACAAGCACCTCTTCTCACGCGCGCTCGCAGCATCGCCCGGTCGCATCCACTTCGCGGCGCACTCCCATCACCTCTGGCCCGATGCATCCTACGAGGGCCACCTCGCAGCTTGGGACGACGCGGCGCTGCTAGCAGATCGTAAGTGGGAAAAAGTGTTCGGCGAAGTAATCCCCGAGTCACAACGCCACGTCGCAAATGAACTCCACCTGCCTGATCCGACGACGCTGTCGTTCACAGCGAATACGCACGAGTACTTATCGCGCGTGTTCGTCAGCAAATGGGACGGCCAACCGCTCGACGTGCTGACAACGGACGGCGAGTTTCACTCCTTCCGCCGCCAAAGCGCGCGCTGGGAAGAGCGCGGCCTGATGAAGCGCCGCATCATTCCGTGCGAACCGTTCGATACGTTCACGCAGCGCTTCCTCGCCGCCATGCGCGAGCAGCCTGCCGACATCGTCTTCCTTAGCCACGTCATGTTCCGTACGGGCTTGCGCTTCGACGGCGCCCAAGAGCTGGCGAGCTACGCCGCGCCCGATGGCACGTGGGTGATGCTCGACCTCTATCACTCGTTCATGGCGATGCCGTGCGACTTCTCGAAGATCGCCGACAAGGTCTTCCTCGTCGGCGGCGGCTACAAGTATGCAATGGCTGGCGAGAACGCCGCGTATCTGCACGCGCCACCAGGGTTCACGCCCCGTCCGCTGCATACAGGCTGGTTTGCAGACTTTGGCGCCATGGAAGGCAAGCAGGGCGAAGTTGGCTACAACAAAGATGGCTCACGCTTTCTCGGCGCGACCTATGATCCAACCGGCCTCTATCGCTTCAACGCCATCCGCCGCATGCTCGACGCCGAAGGTCTGGACACCGCGGCGATCAGCCAGCGCTGTTCTACGCTCCGCGCGCAAATGGTGAGCGCGATCGAAGCGGGCGAAGCCGGCAGCGCGCTTCGCAGCGCAGAACTGTTAAAGCCGAACACCACTGGCTCGCAATCACGCTTCATTTCGCTGCGCCACCCCAAAGCGGTCGAATGGAAGTCGCGTCTGATGGCCGAGAACATCATCACCGACGCACGCGACGACATCCTGCGCATCGGCGTCGCGCTCTATCACGAAGAGCAGGATGTGGAGGCGTTTTGCACCGGCGCCGCGCGAGTTCTGGGCTAGGTCTCAAGGTCCGGAAACTGGACTACGACAGGCCGCTCAAGCTTCTTGAGCACATCCGCCATGCATTCACCGAGCGCCTTGCGAAAGGCGCGCCGCTCATCTTCATCGCCAATCGACATGCTCGTCTGGGACAAGCGGTTGAAGCCCTCCGCGAGCACTTTAATGTCTTCGATCAAACGCTCCGCGACATGCCGGTCCATCACCAGGCTCCGAGTTCAACCAGCTGCCGGCGCAGGTGCTCTGGCAAGTCCGAGCCGCCTTGGGCTTCGCCCAGATCGGCCGGCGCATCCTTCGCTTCAAGATAACGCCAACCCTGAAACGCGCGGCGTGGCTGCGGCACGGTGCGATGCAAGTGCGCATCGAGATAGAGGCCGCAGCGTTCGCCGTGGTCGTCGGTGACATGGTCGACCGCGATGATGCGCTGGCGCACGCTGATCACGCCCTTAATCACCCAATAGAGCGATCCACCCTTCAGCACGTCTTCAGCGCGCTTCGGCCACATGCGCGTGCCGCACACCGGCGCGATGTGCGGGCGCTTTTCTTTTTTCGCGCGCTTGATCTGCCCGATCTGCCACTCGGCCAGATCCTCGACGTTATCGGCGCCGACGCACAGCTTGACGATGTGTAGTGCCACTAAGCGGCAAGTGCCTCGACTCTGCGCCGCAAGGCAAGCGTTACGCGCACGCCATCCAGAAGTCTTTCCTCTTCCTTGGCCACCTCGCCATCGGCGTTAGCGATCGCGACGAGGTAATCGTAGACGCGCTGGCGAGCGTCGTCGGAAAGCACGTTTCGCAGCAGACCCGCCAGGATAAACGGATCGTCCGGTACGCGGTTGCCTTGGACCACCGCTTCAAACTCAACCGGATCAAAGCCCGGAATGAGCTGGCCTCCCAGGCGCACTGCGGTTTCGATTTCGGCGGGATCCACTTTTCCGTCGGCGCGGATCATCGTCGCGGCGAGCGCATAGCACGCCTTCATCACGTCGACCGTGTCGCCAGGATCAGGGATGCCAGCTTCGGCGAGCAGGCTGCGCACGCCGGTTGGATTGGGAAAAACGAAGATGCCACGCACCAAGCCGTAGGCGATGAGCAGCGGATTGACGACAAGCGCAACCGGACTGAACCAGCCGATGAGCGCTGATAGGCCTTGCTGCTTGTAAATCTCGCCGCGCACGCACTGCACGCAACCGACCAAACGCTTTGCGCCGATCACATATGCCAGCACCATGCCGCGAACGTACGGCACGTTAGCGCGCGTCTGCAGGTTGCGGCGATTGCAGTACGGACACGGATAATCGATCTCGCCAGTGGTCGCGTAGCCTTCGGCCATTTTGTCCTCCCCTCGTCCCCGGAGGAGTTTAGCGCCGCTTTTATTGTGCGCTAGATCAATTACCGTCCGGATCGCCGCCGTCCGCGCGCGTGCCGCGCATCAAGGCGGCGACTTCATGGGCCATCGGCTCGTTGCTTGCATCCATACCGCGCGCGACACCGTCGAAATCCGCAGCGCTTTTGTTTTGTGACAGTTTGCGTTTCGCCTCGACGCGCTCGGCCGTCAGCGAAACGCCGACGATGCCGCGCAGCAGCGCATCGATGTAGGTGCGCGGCGCATCCTCGATCGTCCACGGCGCAGAGCGGCCATTTTCGTGAAGCGCCGAAAGTTCGCGCACTACTGCCTCGAGCCGCGGCGCATCGTCGAACCACTCGACCGCGCCGGTGAGATGGACGGCCTCATAATTCCAGGTCGGCACGGTTTTTCCGTGCTCCGCTTTGGACGGGTACCAGCCAGGGCTCACATAGGCTTCGGGACCGCTCAACACGATCAGCCCCTTGCACGGGCCCTGCTTCCAGTGCGGATTGGCGCGCGCGATGTGGCCGGTGGCGACGCGACGGTCCGCATCCCACAGGATTGGCAGATGCGTAGCTACTGGACCGCCATCATCGCCCGTCGTGATGAGCACGCCAGCCCAACGCTGCGCGAGACGCGCGATCAGCGCGTCGGCGTCATCGGCTGCGAAATGCTGCGGGACGTACACGTTATTCGGCGGCGACCGCTTCCGGCGGCGTTTGCTGTCGTTTGGCCCAATCAGCCTTGATCGAAGCGGAGGTCTTGCGCGAGCCATCCGGGCTCCAGCCCGGCGGACCGAAGGTGTACCCCAGCACTTCCTTCAACGACTTCGCGTGCGTCACATCACGCCAGATGCCAAGCCACTCGTGGAAGGCCACCCGCAACGGATTGAATGTGCCGAGCTGGCTGACGATGCCGTAGCGCGGCTTTTCCTTGTCATCCTCAGGCACGAATGTGCCGAACAGCCGATCCCAAATGATCAGAACGCCCGCATAGTTCGCATCGAGATATTTCGGATTGATCGCGTGGTGGACGCGATGGTGCGAGGGCGTGTTCATCACCCATTCCAGCGGACCCATCCGCCCGATCGTCTCGGTGTGAATCCAGAACTGATAGACAAGGCTTATGGCCGAGAACATCAGCACCATCGCTGGCGGGAAGCCGAAATAAACGAGCGGCAGCCAGAAGATGAAGTTTAGGCCGAGCGTGCCTGTCCAGGTTTGCCGTAGCGCCGTCGTCAGATTGTAGTGTTGCGACGTGTGATGGACGACGTGGCTCGCCCAGAACCAGCGCCGCTCATGCGCGATGCGGTGGAACCAATAATAAGCCAGGTCCTCAGCAAAGAAGCACGCAACCATAACTGGCCACGTCCAGCCCAGGTTGAAAAGGCGAAATTCATAGACCGCAAAGTAAGCGAGAACCGCGAGGCCGCCGAACGCGATGCCGAAGATGCGATTGCCGAAGCCCATGGAGAGGCTCGTCGCGCTGTCGCGATATTCGTAGCGGCCCTTCTTAGAGAGCCGCACCACGATCATTTCGATGATGATCAGCAGCACGAAGCCCGGCACCGCATAGGTGATGATCGGTGGGATATCGAACGGCGCGGCTGGCGGGTTCACTTCGAACTACCTCCTCCGCCGCTGAACTCGTTCAGCCAGGCGGGCTGCTCATCGAGTCGCATCTTTAGCGGCGGGAACCCCGTGTCGGCAAATGTTGCGTTCAATCGGCGTTGCTTGACGTTGAGGCTGACGGCGTTCGCAGGTGCAAACCGAGCGCTGACGTCGGCGCCCATGACGCGCGCAACCATCACGCGCCCATCCGACAACCGCGCAAATGCCGTGCGTCCGTTCTTGTCGATCACCGAACCGTCGACGCGTACCCCTTCGGTCTCCGCGAGGCGCGTCAGTTCGCCGTCATCGATGCGCGCCGACATGCGGAAGCCGAGGATCGCGGCGACCCCGATCATCAGCAGCACCACCGCCGCCGAGCCGCCGAGTTCGATCAATTCAGCGACGCCAAAAGGGTTCTCGAACTGCATCAGCCTGCAAGCCCCAGCACAACGACGAGCACCAGGAATATTGAGGCGACGATCAGCGCGAAGTTCAGCATGAAGAACGTTCGCCACGTAGCCGACCACCAGTTGAGCGCGTATGCGCCCTTGAGGTGGAACCACATGTGAACCGGCAGCCCCAACAACAACCAACTGGCCGCCCAGCTCACAAATGGAATTTTGCCGAGCAGCACCACGCCTGAGAACAACAGCGCGGCGAACGCCAGCGCGTAGAGGGCGTACGCCATGTGATCATAGAGCGTGACGCCGCGCTTCCAGATGAACAGGAGCGCGATAAATGGCAGCGAAAGCGGCGCGAGCAGGACCGAGAACCGCGAGGCCGCATCCTGAATTTGGTAGAGCGCCAAGTCCGGGTTCTGGAATTTACTGCGGACACGCTCGTTCAACTCGGGGGAAGCACCACCGAAGACCACGAAATTGTCGCCGGTCCCGATTTCGCGCATCGCGTCCTGCCAAGTTTCGGTACTTGTTTGGTCGGCCGCTTCAGATGCGTTCGATGCTGCGTCGCTGGCGTCGACCGCAGTGGTGGGCGCCTCGTTAGGTGTTGTCGTTTCTGCGCCAGCTGGCGGCTGGGCTTCCGAGGTCGCCGCGTCAGTTTCCGCCTGCTCCGCAGCGGCCCGTGCTTGCGCGTCGCGCTCCGCGCGCGCCTGCGCCGCTGCCAGTTGGCGTTCGAGACGATTGACCTCTGCCTCTGCAATCCGCACCGCGCCGCCTGCCAATCCCTCTTCCAGGCCGGCTGGCTCATCGGGGTCTGGATTGGTGCGCGCCTGCGCAAGATCGGCCTGCGCTTGCGCCAGGTCTTCGCGCGCTTCCGCGAGTTGTTCCTGTGTGACCGTAACTTCGCTGTCGCGCACGTTCATCGGCGGATCGATGGTCGAGAACGCGAAGAACATGAAGAAGATCGAGAACAAGAACAGCGTCAGCGGCGAGAGGTAGCGCGCGCGTTTGCCGTAGACGTAGTCGCGGGTCAGGGTGCCGGGGCGGAAAAGCACCATCGGCAGCGTGCGCCACGCCTTGGTGTCGAAATTCCAAAGCCCATACATGAACTCGCCGATGACGCCCGAGAGCTTGCGCTTCGGGTGGGCGTGCTGGCCGCAATTGCTGCAGAACCGCCCAGTGATCGGCGCGTCGCAATTGGGACAATTGCCACTGCCTGGCTGGCCGCCCTCGCGACCTTCCAGCGCTGCGCCCACGGCGCCTGCCGTCGCCAACGCGCCGGCTGCTTCAAGTTCCCCGCTCATGGTTCAATGTCTCCCGCGCGTCGCGGGCGGGATCAAGCCCGCGCGTCGCGGCGC
This sequence comes from Hyphomonadaceae bacterium, assembly GCA_041398305.1. Lineage (GTDB taxonomy): Bacteria > Pseudomonadota > Alphaproteobacteria > Caulobacterales > Aquidulcibacteraceae > Vitreimonas. The sequence continues at coordinate 189,525 of JAWKUZ010000004.1, read as the reverse complement.
GAGGGGCCTTCGGCGCCGGTTTCGCCGTCCAGGCGCGGCAAGAACCCCAATTCGCCGCGCGCCACCGCCGCAGCCTCCCGCCGGGGAGCGGCAGCCGGGGCGCACTTTTTGGCGTCGCAGGTCAGCGCGTCCAGGCCCTCGGCCTCAACCGCCAATGCCGCCAGCGCCTCGGCCTCTTCGATGGTGCGCGCCCAGACGTAGATCGGGGCGACAGCGCTTTCGAAGCGTTTCGGCCAATTCTTCGCGCGGCGATCGAGACGGGCTTCCACAACCACGCGCCAGAACGGCATGTGCGCCTTCGCGAGTTTCACGCGGTAGAGGTAGGCCCAAATCCGGCTGAGGCCGCGCTTCAGTTTCAAGAATTCCACTCCGGCTTGCGCTTCCCGAGAAACGCCGCGAGCCCTTCACGTCCCTCCGATGATGCACGCCTTTTTGCGATCCGGCGAGCCGTTTCCTTCAGCAAATGTTCGTCAATGTCATGCTCGCTGACGTAGCGGACGAGCGCCTTGGAGTCTGCGACAGCACCTGGCGCAGCGGCGAGCGCCAAACCTGACAAATGTTCCATCATTGACGTGAGGCCAGCCGCGTCATCGACCGTGTATTGCACGAGGCCGATCTTTTCGGCGTAGGCGCCATCGAAACCCTCGGCGCTGGCGAACAAAGCGCGCGCCATGCGCGGTCCGATCGCTTCGACGACATACGGCGAGATGGTGGCCGGTGTGAGCCCCAAGCGGACTTCGCTGAAGCGGAAATTGGCGTTCTTCACGGCGACCGCGACATCGCAAGCGGCGACGATGCCAGCTCCCCCGCCCATGGCCGCGCCCTGCACCAAGGCGACAGTCAGTTGTGGTAGGTCGTGCAGCTTCTTCAGCATGTGAGCGAGATCGAGCGCGTCTGCTTCGTTGTCCTTCTCGGTGCGCTCACCGCCGCGCTTCATCCAGTCGATATCTGCGCCGGCGCAGAAGACTTCGCCCGCGCCGCGGATGAAGACGGCGCGAACGTGGTCGGCGCCCTTCAACGTTTCGAAGTGCTCGCTCAGATTGGCGATCATCAGTTCGTCAAACGCATTGCGCTTGGCCGGCCGGTTCAGCGTGATGACCGCGATACCTTCGCGGCTCTCTTCCATCAGCGCGGGATCTGGTTCGAGGCTCATGCAGCGGCTCCCAGGACGCGGTTCAAGGCTTCTGGCCGTTCCTCTTCCGGCGTTTCGTAGAGGTTCAATATTTGAACGCCGGCGAAGAAATACTCAAAGTCCTCCGGCGGTTCGGCCTGTTCGATAAACACCGGCACGAGCTTTTTCTTGTAGCGATCGGCGAGATAAATCTCGCGCTTGACATGGTCGCTTTCGAAGGCCGCTTGCGAGCACATCACTACGACCCCGCCTGCCGCCTTGATGGCGCGTACGATTTCTCCGGCCCAGCCATCACCGGCGCTGATGCCTTGTTGATCGAGCCAGAATTTGCGGCCGGCGCGCTTGGCCGCTTCGACAAGCGGCAGCACCATCATATCGTTGGCGCGCGCATACGAGACAAACACGGCATCCGAAGACGGCGCGGCTTGGCCACGGCGGCGCGGACGCGGCGGATTGCGCGCAGGCGCCTCTGCGCGGGGCGCGCCAAGTTTGAAGAAGCTGGCGACGATGAGGCCGATCACACCGACGAACAGCAGCATCGACGCCGCGAACAGCCATGGCGTTACGCCGCCCGGCAAACCGTAGCGCATGCCGAAGCCGTCAATCCCGTCGATCAATTCCGGCCACCCGCCGGGCGCCGGCCCAATGCGATTGGCAAGCCAGATTGAGACTGACGCTGAAATCGCCAACAGACCCGGCAGCAACAAGATCGGGTAGAGCAGTGCGGCAAACGGAAAGCCGCCGCCCTGTTTGCGCTGAACAGGTTCGCGCGGCGCAGCCCTATCGCTCGGCGCCGGTGGCGCGACGGGCTCATCACCTTCATCATCATCGGCGCTCGCGGCGGATGGCGCCCGTACCACCTGTGTCACCGCATCGGCGACCTCGTTCCATTTGAAATCGCGCGCGGCTTCGAACGTCGCGTCGATAGCCGGCAGGTCGCGCAGGCCAACTGGCGCGATGCCGTGGTCGAGCTTCACGACAACCAGCCGCCCCTGCGCCCACGCGTCGAGCGCGCGCTGTTCGAGCCGGAGACGCGCGGTGGCGAAGGTCAGCGCCTGCGACACCAGCAGCACGAAGGCGTCGCCATTACCCACAGGCTTCAAGGCCGTCTGGCCGTCATCGAGTTCGCAGAATTGGCCGCGGCGCTCGATGATCTTTTCCAGCGCCTCGGCGGTGTTTCGGTCGGCCGGGGCGTGGGCGATGAAGACGGTCATGGGCCGTCTTTAGGGCCCTCCCAGCCTGCCCGCAAACCACCTGCGGCGCCTGGCCCACAGTTGTTCTCATTGCGCCTTAACGTTCGGGACCTATCCTTGGCGCAGCTGCCATGAAACCGAGCCTCGCCGAAGCCACGCGCCTTGAAGGCATTTCGCCCGACATTTTGGGCGCGCTCGATGCCGTGGCCGAATGGTTCTCGGTGCCAGCGGGATGGCCCCTGCTCAGCGCGGGCGAGCCACCGGACGGGGTTTACTTCCTGGTGTCGGGTTCTTTGGCGGCGTTCCGCCCAGCTGACCGCGGCGGCCATCAATTGCTTGGCTATATCCGCCCAGGCGAGCCAGTGGGCGAGATGGCGATGATCGCGCGCGAGCCGCATTCGGGCAGCGTGTTCGCAATGCGCGACAGCGAAGTTCTGAAGCTGCCGCCGGCTGCGTTTGACCTGCTTGTGCACGCTCATCCGGCGATGATGGAGCACATCGCGCGCATCATGCTGACGCGAGCGCGTGCGACCGGCAAGTCGAGCCCACGCGCCGATCCGAAAGTCTACGCGATGATTTCGACGTCTCCGACGATCGACATCGAATTGCGTGCGCGCACGTTGCAGGCCGCACTAAAGCGCCTGGGCGCCCGCGCTGTGGTGATCACCGAAACCGATGTGCTAGCGATTTCAGGCGAAGGCATGAACAGCGCCTGGTTCGACGCGCTGGAGCAGAAGAACGACGCAGTGTTTCTGGTCTCGCCGATCGCGGACACGCGCTGGTTCCGCACCTGCATTCGCCAAGCCGATCGCATCTGGTTTTTTGCACGCGCCGACGCGAGACCTTCGACACCACTGCTTCCACAGGAAGAACCATCTCCAGCGCGGCAGTTCCGGCTTGTGGACGTGATCTTGTTGCATCACGGCATGGATCGGAAGGCTGCAACAACGAACGAATGGCGCCTCGCCTGCGACGCAGCCCGGCTGTTTCACTGGCGCGGCCTCGAAGACGATGATGCAGCACGGCTGGCGCGCGTGATCGCGCGGCGTTCGATCGGGCTCGTGCTTTCCGGCGGCGGCGCGCGTGCGTACGCACATATTGGCGTGGTGCGCGCCCTGCGCGAAGCGGGACTTCCGTTTGACGTCATCGGCGGCACCTCCATGGGCGCGGTGGTGGCCGCGTGCGTGGCGATGGGTTGGCCAAACGAAGAGATCGAACGGCGCATCACCAAAGCGTTTGTCGAGACCAACCCGTTGGGCGATTACGTTTTGCCGGTTGTTGGCCTTGTGCGCGGACAGCGCGTCGATGACCGGCTGCTTGAACACTTCGGCGAGACGCTGATCGAAGATCTGGAAGTGCCGTTCTATGCGGTGTCCACTGATCTCGTATCGGGAACGCCGCGCATCCATCGTGGCGGGTTGCTGCGCCGGGCGTTGCGCGCCTCGATCGCACTGCCTGGCATCCTGCCGCCGGTGGTCGACGGCGATCACGGGCTTCTGGTCGACGGTGCGGTGCTGCGCAATTTCCCTGTCGATACGATGCGCGACCTCCATCGCGGGCCGATCATCGGTGTCGATGTTGCCCGGCGCGACGGCATCGATGTTGAGGACTTCCGCGCGCCACCCGGCTTCTTCGGCTGGATCGCCGCGCATGGGTGGCAATCGCCGCCGCCTATTGCATCGCTGCTGATGCGCGCGGCGACGCTGACAATCGATCCGTGGGAAGGCCGATCCGGCGCCGACGTGCTGATCGCACCGGAAATGCCCGACATCGATATGCGCGACTGGAAGCGCTTTGATGATGCTGTGACGGCAGGTTACGAAGCCGCCGTTGCCGCACTGCAGCGTCCGCACGGCCTGTTCCAACAACCAGAAGACGACACGATTGGTTCGCTTGCGGGTTGGTCATCACTCGAAACAGCGGATTAGGCTGGCGCCCAAGCGCGTGTTTTGTATGGTCCGCGCGAATCTCTGGGGCGTTGATCCATGCGAATCCTTTTGCTTGCCGCCGCGATTGCGCTGAGCGCATGCGGACAGAACGGCGCGACGCAATCCTCGAACGGCTGCTCGCGCACGACAACGCATGAGGTGACGTGGTCAGCAGATGGCGCGCCGGATACGATCACGACAAGCGCCCAAGGGCCGACCTGCGCGCAAGCGGTGGTGACATTCGTCATGCGCAATGCGGCGGGCGATCCGCTCTGGGCGTTTGCTTCGACATACTACGACATGACCTTCGGTGGCGTGCCGCCAGAAGGCGCGCCGGAGCTCACCGACGAACAGATGGACACCTTCCTTGCCGGCTGGGCGAACGTAACGGAGGAGCGGACGGCGGCGTTCCTGCCGGAATGGCGCGATGGTTTCGACACGCTTTCGGCGAGCGCCCAGACCTTTTCATACGACACGCCGTTTGATCGCGAGACGTATGAGATGTTGCGGGCGCGTGATTTGAAATTGATTTGCTACGCGGCAGCGGTGGAAGCATCGCAATGTTTGATCATGGATCCCGCCTCACACGCGCCCACCATGATTGTGGCGTACGGCCCGTGATGCGGATTTTTGTTCTCGCCGTTCTGGCGTTGCTCGCTAGTGCGTGCACCCAACAAGCCGGCCGTTGCGATTTTACGCACACACGCGAGCTCACGTTCAGCGGCCTCGGCACGGATCGCGTCACGGTGCGTAGCTTTGGCGAAACCTGCGACAAGGCAATCGGCGTTTATGAAATCATCGACGGCGAGGGACACCCCGTATGGGCGTGGGCATCGCCGCTGCAGCGCGCATTCGGCGATGTTTTCACCGCCGATGAACCAGAGCACATGGAAGCGTTTCTGGAACAATGGTCCCAGCCTGTGATTGCACGCACGAGTGGCGCGCCGGATTGGTCGGCGCTGGTCTCAGGGCAAACGACTCTGGATGAACTCACATATGCTGACATCCGGGCGCGTGATCTGCCGATGTTATGCCACTTTTCGGGAACAGCACGGCAGACGTGCGTGTTTTGGGAGCCTGCGGCCGGCGGCGCAGGACACCTGTTTGATCGGGACGTCGAGGAGACGGTGGAATGAAGCAAGTTGGCGTAAGTCTTTTGGCATTGGGTTTGATCGCATGCACGCCGCCCGCGCCTGAAGCTCCAACAACCACCGCCGAAGTTCCGGTTGCGGGCGAAGTGCGCGCGGGCTGCGATGCCAATGCCTCGCGCGATTGGTCGGCTGTCGGCAGTCAATACTACATCGTTGAAGCCGAAGCGCATGGCGCGACGTGCGGCGAAGCAGTGGCCACGATCCGCATCAAGTCGACCGAAGGCCAAGTGCTGTTCACGCATGATTATCCGGTGAGCGCGGTGCCACTCGCGTTCAGGCCGAACAACGATCAGACAGGCCTGCGCGACGAGATCGAGTCGTGGACGCAGAATCTTTCCGAGACTGGTAGCGCGGGTGAGTTGCCGGCGTGGCCGGCCGGCGCGCAGGCGCCTCCGGGCTTCCAGCCAGCCGTGGCGCGCAACGTCTATGAGAATGCGCGCGGCAATCAGAGCGCCCTCTTCTGCTATCCCGACGGCGGCGAGAGTAATGCGTGCGTCGCGGTTGCTGGCACGACGGCGACGCTGCTTGGCTCGAAAACGCCTGAGCGCGGATAAGCGGCGATCAGCTGCCGCAATTTCGCCTCCTGTCGTCAATGCGCCACGCACACTCGCCTGCTGCATAACGTATTAGCCATCGCGCTTGCAGAGCGGCTCACTTCGCCTATCTTTGAGTCCTCCAGCGACTTCCGCTGGTTTTGCAAGAAAGGAGGTGATCCATGTCTCATTGTCACTCTGTAGGGGCACTGTCGCAGGCTTGGACCACCTCGGGTGGGACCAGCGCTTAAAGCTTTGCCCCGCACGGGACAGACAATGGAGGGCCGCGACGGGAGACCGTTGCGGCCCTTTTTGTTAGCAGCGGCTCCGCCAAAAAAATGAGGGCGGGATTGCTCCCGCCCTCCGGCTCACCAGCCAAAAGAACGTGAATTAAGCTTCGACCGTCACCACTTTCGCGCGCGGGGTGCGCCAGAGGCCGTAGGCGGCCATCAGCACGGCGGCAAAGCCCGGCGTGCAGAGCGTGGCAGCCGCCGGCAAGATCAGCAACTTGGCCGGCCAGTGATCAGCATCGAGACGCCGGTGGCGATGAGGCCAAGGCCAGCGAGCATAAGCGCCGCGAGACCGAAGCTTTCGAATTTCGGCAGCTTGGAGATGCCGTGAGCGTGTTGTGCGCTACGGCGCGGTGCGACGCGTGGTTCGAAGTCGTAGCGCGCGACCGGCTTCGCGTGGGCGGTCGTGATTTCCTCTTCACCGTTCACTGCTTCATCAACCACGACTTGGGTGAGGACGAGTTCCGTTTGCGGTTCGCTCTTAAGGATTTCGGTGAGGCGTTCGCCTGGCTCCGGCTTCGGCGCGGGCGGCGCGATCGTACCGACTTCAGGCGCCGGCAAGTAGGCGACCGGCGCGCCGAGGATCGAGGCGGCGTGATCGAGTTGCGCGCGAACGAAGGCGGACGGCGCCGGCGCGTAAGGCAGGTCTTTCAGGAAGAGCGACTTCTCCGCGGTGCGGCGGCGCACAAGCGCGTCGACAATCACGAGTTCGCCACTAACATCGCTCTTGCGCCAAGCGTCCATCGCGCAAGCGGCAGCGACATATTCGCCAGCATTGGCACGGCGCAGGACTTGGCTTTTGCCAAACGCATCGGCTCCAACGGAGAAGGCGAATGAGACCAGCGCATCGTATTGGGCTTGGGTGAGCGGCTGGCTGACCAGCGTGTTCACCAGATTTTCGAACGGCGCCAGGTCGCTGGTGAGCAGTTCGACGGCTTCGTTCTCGTTAATCGCCTCGCCCGGCTCGGCGGCGCGGACGTGGCTGTAGCCAACGACCCAGCCGCCGGTCGGCAGCTGTTTCGGTTCGGCCTGAAAGCCTTCTAGCTCTTGGATCAGAGCGAGGCCGTGGGCGGAAATCGCATTCGTCATGGGCTTTGCCTTCGTAAATTCACGCAGCCGTCCCGTTTCGGTGCTGATGGGCCGGCGGCTTTCCCCTTTCAGGCAAGTCAGGCGCCATGCGTGCGTGTGCGTGGTGAAATGGCGTTAGTGATGAAGGCCGGGAGCGGTGCGTGGCGCCTGCTTCGACAAGCTCAGCATGACGCCAATTCTGGCCGCGGTGTTTACTCACCAGCGTCAGCCTGAGCTTGTCGAAGGCGAGACACAGGGGCTCGCCTCCCCCGGCGAGGCCGACGGATGAAGGGTGGGAGAGCAGGACGCGCTTCGGGGAGCGCTTAAACTTGGTTCGATGGGTTTGCCGAAGCGCGCCCTGCGCGATTTGTTTGAGCAGCCGGCGGAAGCTTGAGGCGTTCGCGTAGTCCGAGGTGGCCATACGTTTGCTGACAGAGGGATCTGGTTCGTTTGATCGCTGCGGCCTTCTCCCGCTCGTTACGATCATCCCCGACGCTGGGTGTCCGGCGACTCTTAGCGCCTTGCTTCACGTTCCCGGCTGACGTGCGGGCGAAGCACCATGCTTCGTTGCCGGACCTCCGCTTTCTTTGCTTGCGGAGCAGAAGAGTTCGGCATCACCGCTTTGCTCTTCATCACGTTCAAACCGCGTCTCGACTGCGTTTGGTCTGGTGCACCAGCGCCTCCCTGACCGAGACGCGAGCAGTATCTCATGGTTAGTCAGCTGTAGGATTGATTTGGGCGCGGTGGTTGATCGCCAACGGTAAATGCCTGCGTAGGTGTGGGATAGGAGGCGCTTCTATCCCCTCTTCCACGACGGCCAGCCTCTAGCTCAACAAGATAAGCGTTGCGAGACCGAGGAAGGCCATGAACCCAATCACGTCGGTGACGAAGGTGACGAATACCGACGATGACACGGCAGGGTCAGCGCCGAAGCGGCGAAGCGTCAGCGGCACCAAGATGCCGGCCAGGCCCGCGCAGGCGAAATTGACGAGAATCGCAAGCGCAATGGCGACGGCGAGCATGGGGCTGTTGAACCAAAGCAGCACGACAATCGCCAGGACGATGGCGAAGATGACGCCGTTTGACATGGCGGTCATGGCTTCGCGCAGGATGTAGCGCGGCGCGTTACTCTCAGTGAGATCGCGCGCGGCGATGGCGCGCACGGCGACGGCGAGCGCTTGCGTGCCTGCGTTGCCGCCCATGGAGGCAACGATCGGCATGAGCACCGCGAGCGCGAGCAGACGCTGTATCGAGCCTTCGAAATTGGAGATCACCCAGGAGGCGACGACGGCGGTGCCAAGATTGACCAAGAGCCAGGGCGCGCGGGCACGGACGGACTTGAAGACACTATCGGTCTGCGCGGCTTCGCTAACGCCGGCGAGCTTCAGCAAGTCTTCTTCCGACTCTTCGGTGATGATGTCGACGATGTCGTCGACTGTGACCATGCCTTTGATGCGGCCGGCTTCATCAACCACGGGCGCGGACGCCATGTGATATTTCTGGAAGGTCTGCGCTACCTCTTCCTGGTCCATCTCGGTGCGGATCAGAATGAGCGGGGCGCGCATGATGTCGACCAGCGGCGTTTCGCGACGCGCGCGCAATAGGCTGGAGACGCGGACTGCGCCAACAGGCTTCATCAGCGCGTCGACGATGTAGATTTCGAAGAACTCGTCCGGCAGTTCAGCGGAATCCTCACGCATGCGGTCGATGACGTCGCCCACCGTATCCCCTTCGGGCGCGGCGACGTATTCGCGCTGCATGAGACGGCCGGCCGTCTCTTCCTCGAACGAGAGCGCTTCTTCGACCGCGAGACGGGTGTCTTCGTCAGCGGCGGCGAGAACTTTGCCGAGCTGCTTCTCGTCAATGTCGGCAGCGACGGCGGCGGCGTCGTCGGTGTCAAGTTGGCCCAGCGCCCGGCCGACGTAGTCGGACGGCAGCTCCGGCAGAATCTCTTCGCGGCGCTCCCAGGAGAGGTTCGCCAGGAATTCCGGCGGCAGATGGCGCCCGACCATCTTGGCGATGGTGCGCGCCGTCTCAAGCGGCACATGCTCGATGACGTCGGCGATATCGGCCGGATCGAGATTGGCGAGATGGCGGCGCAGCGCCGGACCGTCATGGTCGCCGGCCGCGCCAATGATGGTGGCGATGAAGTGCGCGTCCTCGGACGGCGCGTGGCGCACCTGCTCGGCCGCCGTTTCGGTTTCGGTGTTCATCGGCGGGCCGTTTTGGCTCGGGGGTGGATGGGATTGGGTTCGCGCTCTCCAAACGCCGCGTCGGCGCTCGCGTCAACCCCTCCGCGTCAACTCGAACGCTCGGTCGCCAATGTCGGGACGGGCTTCACTGGTTCGTCCTAGGGTCGGCGAACGAGGAGACACGTCATGAAAGCTTCCGCATCGGTTTGGGTTGGGCGCGTGTTGAGCGGCCTGTTTGTGCTGTTCATGCTCGGGGCTTCGGTGTTTCCGAAGCTTTCCGGTATGCCGATCGCCGAAGAGATCATGCAGGGCCTCGGCTGGCCGCCGGGCTATGTGTTCTACATTGGAATCCTCGAACTCGTGCTGACCCTGCTCTACGCCTACCGGCCGACGAGTGTGCTGGGCGCGGTGTTGTTCATGGGGCTACTCGGCGGCGCGATGGCGACGAACCTCCGCGCCGACCAGCCGCTCTTCAGCCACACGTTGTTCAGCATCTACCTTGGGCTGGTGATGTGGGGCGGGCTGTGGCTGCGAGACGAGAAGTTGCGGGCGCTCTTCCCGTGGCGGCGTGAGGACGCCTAGTCCGCACTCATGCCCGCGAGCACGATGTCGATCATCTTGTAGGCGTTCTTCTCCCAGCCGGGCTTTGCAAACGCCGACATGCCGACGACGGCGCGGACAATATCGAGCGGGGCGACATCGAGCTTGATGTCGCCGTTCTTCTCCGCGTTGCGCGCGAGTGTCGTGATCGACGTCTCGATCTCCGCGCCGGAGGATGATTTGAGCTTTGGGCCGAGCGCTTCGACCACCAATTGCTTGGTCGCGAAGTAGCGCACGAAAAGACGAAGCCACTCGCGCAGCGCTTCGAGCGGTTCTTCGTTGGCGATGAGACGCGCGGCGGCGGCGGCAAGCTTTTGAGTTTCGTCGGCGTAGACTTCCTGCAGCAGAGCTTCGCGGTTCGGGAAGTGACGATAGAGCGTGCCGATGCCGACGCCAGCGGTGCGCGCGATTTCCTCCAGCGGCACACTAGCCCCCTTCTCGGCGAAGGCGGTCTTAGCCGTCTCGAGCAGAAGCGTGCGGTTCTGCTCGGCGTCAGCGCGGGGCTTTCTGGTGGGAGGTTTCTTGATTGTCACGAAAGTACTGAAATTGAGCGCTTGATAAACGGAGGCTTCCTCCGTATATAAGCGGAGGTCGCCTCCCCTTATGCCGGAACCGCGTTAGCGAGGCAACGGGGCGGCGTGCGAGATTTCATATTGGAGATAGTGATGGCCAAGACATTTGGCGCGACCTCGACCACCGACGACGTACTCGAAGGCGTAGATCTTTCCGGCAAGCGCATCTTGGTGACGGGGGTTTCTGCTGGGCTGGGCGTTGAGACGGCGCGGACGCTTGCTGCGCACGGCGCTTACGTGCTCGGCGCGGCGCGTGACCTGAAGAAAGCGGAACGGGCGACGGCGCAAGTACGCGAAGATGCGCGCAATGGCGGCGCGTTGGAGCTAATCGAGCTTGATCTTGCATCACTGAAGAGCGTGCGCGCAGCGGCTGATAAGCTGCTCGCGGATGGCAAGCCGCTCGACATCATCATTGCCAATGCCGGCGTCATGGCCGCTCCGTTCGGCAAGACCGAAGACGGCTTTGAGACGCAGTTCGGCACCAACCACATTGGGCACTTCGTGTTCGTGAACCGGATCGCGTCGCTATTTCGTCAGGGCGGACGCTTCGTGAGCCTCGCCTCAGCGGGTCATCGGCGCAGCGATGTGAGCCTGGACGACCCGAACTTCGATCGCGGCGACTATGATCCCTGGGTGGCGTATGGCCGGGCGAAGACAGCGAATGTGCTGTTCGCGGTGGAGTTTGACCGGCGCTGGCGCGATCGCGGTATTCGCGGCGTTGCGGTCCATCCCGGCGGCATCCGCACGGAACTCGGCCGCCACATGGGCGCAGGCGAGATGGAAGCGTTGGTTTCGCATTTGAACGCCCAAGCCGCCGCTGCTGGCAAATCGACTTACGAGTTCAAGTCGATCCCTCAAGGCGCAGCGACCTCAGTCTGGGCGGGCGTCGTTGCTGACGCCAACGAGGTCGGCGGGCGCTATTGTGAGGACTGCCACGTGGCGGAAGTCACCCAAACAGGCGGACTTGATCTCAGCACCGGCGTGCGCCCCTACGCCATCGATCCGGAACACGCGAAAGCGTTCTGGACGAAAAGCGAAGAATGGGTCGGTGAAAAATTCTGAGCGCGGCGCGGAACTGATCCGCAGCTCAAGGGTTATATCCTAACTTCTGGAGGAACCACGCAAGTGGAGAGACCGGAAGGGAAAGAGGCTTCCGGCAATGGGGGCCTCTTTTTCGTTTTGGGGTTTTGGGGCACCTGAAGCGGCAGTTGACCACCGTCACGCGCTTTCATAGTTTCGGTTCAGGTTGTAGGATCAGAGCAGTTCGAAACTATGGCGAACACGGCAAGCGCGAAAAAGGCGACACGCAAGATCGTCTTCAGAACGACCATCAACAAGTCGCGTTTCTCCCGCGTGAAGACGCATTGGAGAAAACTTGAGGACGCCCTCGAAGCGGGTGATGTCGTAGTAGCGCGCGCGGCATTCATTGCGGCTGAGTCCGAACAAATGCGCGCTGTGGCGAAAGGGATCGTCCACCGAAACGCCGGTGCAAGAAAAGTTTCACGCATGGCGCAGCGCGTAAACGCGCTGTGCCTGGATGTCGTTAGTATTTCGGAAAGCAAAGCGGCTCAGCGTCCACGTGACATCACACCGGACGATAGAGCCATGCCTATCACGAAGGACCGCCTCGAGTTCTTGGAATCACCCGAGAAAATCAAAGCCTTGATCGCTCAAGGCAACGAGCACTTGAGTGAAGAGGAAATCGAGATTGTGTTTGAAGAGCTGCTTGAGGCAGCTGCAGAGCAACTAGAACTCGAACGCAAAGAGGCCCTCGCCGAATAGGGCGAGATGTATTGAGTCCGGCAGCACCAGCGTCACGAATACAAAAACAGACAGGCCGCTAATCGCGAATAGCGCCGCGGTCATGAGTCTAGCTACCGGCCGTCTGTATTCCTCGTCGTCCCAGCCGAAATCGAGACTGTCGAGCAACTCTTTGCAACGTTTGGCAAGACTGCTCTGCCGCACCTCTTTAAGCACTTCGCGGAAGGCCCGCGCTTCCGTAGGGGGGACATCCAAATCGACGCTGTCATCTAGGCGCTTGGCATGCTCGTTGAGCTGCTCCTCTTCCTCCAATCGCGCAATCAACCAGGTTCGATATGCATCAGAATCCTTGTGCTTCTTGACCACGAAGGGGCAACTCAACGCACAGAGGAGCTTACCGAGGAGGAGCGAGATAATAGCCGCCGTTGCGACATTGAAATAGAACTCGAAGCGCGACCTCTCACACGCGACAACGGCAGCAAATGCATCGATGTTTTCAGCAGAAAGTAGCGAGACGATCGGTGTCAGGACCGACAAAAACGCTACGACATCGAAAATCCTGAGATCGGCTAGGGCGCGCAACTTGGACCATCGCGGTCCCAGATTGTGCGGGAAGTGGCCTCGTTCGATCCAAGCACGTATTTGCCGCCGCCAGATCTCCCATCGCTCAGGCGACATCAGGCGGCCTTCGGACCACCCGCTTTAGGCCCGCCATGGCTGCAATTGCATTTCGGACAGGCCCGGCTTTGCGTGGTCTGAGCCACACGCCGAAGGCGTTCGTGCGCCGACTCGCGTTTACGTGGCCGCTGATTGATATCGTAAGCATCATCATCAAAGCCGCGGATGCGCTGCGCAGCTTGCATCAGGCTCTCGATTGTAATGTGAGACACGCCAACCTCGACGTCCGCAAAGACTGATTACGTCCAACTCGTACCGTCGTTGCACCAATTTGCAAGATGGGTCGGCCGTTTTCGACAGAGCGCCAACGCTCCCCCGAACTGGCAGCTAGCGCGAACGAGCTGCCTTCGCCCGTTGGGCTGCGGCGATACATTTTCGCGAAGCGAAAATGGTGCGCTCGAGAGGACTCGAACCTCCACGATGTTACTCGCTGCCACCTCAAGGCAGTGCGTCTACCAATTCCGCCACGAGCGCATTTTTGGCCAAGGTCTCTGCCCCGGCTTGGTAAGGGCGCGGGGTTACCAGAGCCGCCCCAAACGGACAAGGCCCAGGGTCGCCCCTGGGCCTTGCGTTTATCAGGTCTGAGGCCTGCGGCTTAGTTGCTGCTCAGCTCAGAAATCGACAGCGTCGCCTGGGCTGTGCCGCCACCATAGGTGCCGACCCAAATGTCGTAGAGACCGGACTGCGGGTTATCGATACGCATTCCCGGGTTCATCCCGTTGAAGCCGCCATCGTCTTCGCAGAGCCATTGGCCGCTGGGCGTGCGAACCACGAGAGTCGTGTCGGTCTGGGAATCGGCCGAGATCACCAGCGGAAGACCGGTACGGCCGGCCGTCCAGTAGAGATCAAAGTCAGGACTATTTGCGATGAAGCCAGGGCAAGCAGCGCCAAGGGTTTGACGCGAATTGATCGGGCCGCCCGCGACAAGCGGAACGTTATAGGGATCGGGCGTGAAACCCGCGGTGAGGCGGACCGAACCGAAGGTGGGCGTAGCTTGCCAGTTTTGTGCGGCGGCTACGCCCGCGCTCAGAACAACAGCAGCCGCCGCCACGGCGGCTACGAAACGCGACTTCATAGTCATAAGTTTCCCCGTCAGGTGGCGCGCCGGGCTCTGGCGCGCAATTGTAGCTTGGCGTCCCACGCCTGAGCGCAACATGAACACTGAAGTAAGATTCCGTCCACCCCAATTGGGGGGCTTATTTGGTCGCGGCGTTGAATTCGTGGACGTCGGCAGGTTCGGTTACCGTGATGCAGAGCCGATCGCCTTGGATGGTGATCTCGCCTCGCGCGATCGGGTGTCCCGGCGGCAAGAATCCACAACTCATCGGTTTCCTTGGTGTCCAGCGGGATGACCGCGCCGCGGCCCATGCGCAGGAGGTGCTGCATCGGCATGGAGCAGCGGCCAAGCACGACGCTCAGTTCGATATCGACATTATGGACTTGGCTCGACACGCGACGACCCCATTTGATTCTGCTCTAGTCGACCCTGAAAGGGTTGCGAGCGCGTGAACGAATGATCGGCTGGGCTGTCTCACCAGGGCTGACGGACTACGAAACCGCCGTCGCGGCTATGGAGGCGCGCGCCGGCGCGATCGCGGCGGGCGAAGCGGGCGAACTCGTTTGGCTGTTGGAACATCCCCCACTCTACACAGCGGGCGTCAGCGCCAAGGATGCAGACTTGCTGGCGCCCAATCGCTTCCCCGTTTTCCGCACCGGACGCGGCGGACAATTCACTTATCACGGGCCAGGCCAGCGCGTTGCATATGTGATGCTGGATCTACGCGAACGCGGGCGCGACGTGACCAAGTTCGTGAAGGACCTGGAGACGTGGATCATAGGCGCGCTCGCCGACTTCAACGTGAAGGGTGAGATTCGCGACGGGCGGGTTGGGGTCTGGGTCGAGCGCAAAGGTCCAGGCTGGGCGCGTGAGGACAAGATCGCGGCGATCGGCGTGCGCTTGCGCAAATGGGTGAGCTTTCACGGCATCGCGTTCAACGTTGAGCCGGACTTGGAACACTTCTCGGGCATCACACCGTGCGGAATTTCAGCACCGCAGTTCGGCGTCACGAGCTTGGTTGATCTTGGGCTGCCGGTGACAATGAACGATGCGGATGCAGCGTTGCGCGCGTCGTTCGAGCGCGTGTTTGGTCCAACGGAACTCGCAACGCCACCGGCCTAATGGAAGCGAAGCTTTGCGGGGGAATAGGGTAAAGGCTAGGGGTTGGGGATGACAGAGACAGGTGTTGTGGCGCCAACTGGCTGGCTTGATGCTGCGTCACCGACGCGCGCGGCCGGCTGGGCTAATGTTCCAGTCTGCATTCACGTCAACGGCGAACTCGTTGAGACGGTTACACCGGCAATCGTGCGCCCAGGACTTGGCGGCAAGGGACGCGGCTTTTCGGTGAGACTTGACCCACTGCGTTTTCGGCGCGGCGGGAACGAAGTTCGCGTGAACTTTGCCGACTCCGGCGGGACACTCGGCGTCAAGACAGTCGATCTCCCTGTCAGTCCATCTCTCATTTCTGGATGTTCGCTCGCCGCAGTCGCACGAGGCTTCTGCAACCTGAGCGATATGCGGCGAAACGACGGTGGTGTGGACGTTTCGGGCTGGTATGTCGCGCCGCTTGGCGCTGAGGGCGCTACGGTTTCATCCGACAGCGAGTGCTTGGCATACCGGGCGCAGCCTGATCCCGCACTCCAGCGGCAAACCTGGCTCCCACCAGAAGCACCGGTCACCACATTGAGGGCAGTTACCGCTCAGCGCACCAACTGTGCGCCTATCGTTCGGCGCGGGCGGACGCGCGTTCAATGCAGATCAGGACTGGCTCTTGCCGCAAGAGCCTGCGCTTCAACCACATCGGGATCAGATCAGGCGTGTCTCGGGCGGCTTCGACGGGTTCAAGTTTGATGTTCAGGGCATCACCCTCAGTGACCGGCTAGCGCGCGTATTTGAGCGCTATGCGCGAACACCACTCTCAAGCGCTAGTGTGCTCGATTGGGGTGTCGGCTCGGGTCGCGTTGCGCGCTACTTCAACCCACTCGCCGGGGACTTTCATGGCGCTGACGTCGACGCAGACAATCTTGCGTGGTGCCGCGATCACTTACGAGGCACCTACCACCACATCAAAACGACAACGCCGACACCACTTCCGGCTGATCGCTTCGATTTGATCTATGGCGTCTCGGTGATGACGCACCTCACGCCAGCCGATGAGCAAGCGTGGATCGCAGAACTATATCGTCTGGTGAAGAAAGGCGGCCTTGTGTTGCTGACAACGCTCGGGCCTACGTCGCTTATGGTAATGGATATGAGCCATTGTCTGCCGGATCTAGCCGCTCGTGGCCGCATCGATTTAGGCGAGAACACCATTCTCGCCGGCCGTGTACCTGAAGGCTATTATCGAAACGTCGCTCACGGTTTTGCAGGAATACACTCAGCCTGGGGCGCGCATTTTGAAATTCTTGATGTCCTGCCGGCGGGTATTGGAATCCAAGATTTGGTTGTCCTCCGCCCTCGTTAAGCGTGGAATCAACCTCGACGCGGCCGCGCACTTTCAGCGCAACGGAACTCGCGACGCCACCGGCATAGGTCGCGAGTGATAATTGCATCCAGGTGCGCAACCGCAGACATCTCCGTAGCAAGAAACGGAGAGATGGAATGAACGCTCCTGCAGACAAAACCGCCAAGCGCTTGAGCGCGCGCGAGTGGTTTGCACGCTATGGCGCGTCTCGTCCCGTCACGACGCAACAAAAGGCTCAGCCGCTGATGCGTGCTCCGGCGGACCGTGTAGCGGTCCGCGCCTGACTACCCCTCCTTTGAGTGCAATGACCTGAAGGCGCGCCTCGCAAGCGCGCCTTCTCTTTTTGACCTACCGGGCCGACTGAATGTTTTTCGACGAACGCTGCGTCCAAATCCGGCGGCAACCGCATCTGTGTCAGCAATAGGGCAACGTCCCTAGGCTATGGAGCTGACAATGGACGCCGATATCTTTGTACCGTTTGTGTTTTTTGGATTTCTCGCCGCGATCATTCTGGTCCCGGTGCTCGCCAAGGAGCGCACCAAGCGCTCGGCGCACGACCTCGTCTCGCAAGCGCTGGCGCGCGGCCAAAATCTTGATCCCGGCCTTGTCCAGCAACTGACCCAGAACCTGCTCGATGAAGGCAATCGCGCGCGCAAAAGCCTAGGCAGCGCGGTTATTCTGCTGGCGCTAGCGGGCGGCTTCATCGCCGCTGGCTACGTGATGGACGGCTTCGATCCGGGCGGCGACGCGCGCCACGGCATGTGGATCCCGGCTGTGATCCTCGGCTCGGTCGGTACCGCCTTCCTGGTGCTCTCGATCATTGACTACGCCACCAAGCGGCGCACACCGGGCTAAGCCCCTCTTTAGACGGCCCAAGCATAGGCCAGAGACCTGAGGGTCTCTGGCCTTTTGCATTCCGGGGGCGGGTGTGACGTTTTTGCTCTTGCGACTTGTTCGCAGCACAATATTGCTACCGCTTCGCAAGAACAGGGCGGGGCAAAGAGGTAGATGCAGAAGCAAGAGTTGGGGATCGCGCGCGCAGCCATACTGATGACCACGATGTTGACGGGCCTCGGGGCGGCACCGGCGTTTAGCCAGCAACTCGCAGAACTCGACCAGATCACCGTCGTCGGCCGCCGCCCCGCGTACACTGAAGACGCGACGTCGACCGCCACGCGCACCGACACAGAGCTGCGCGACGTGCCGCAATCGGTTTCGGTCATAACCAACGACCTGGTCGAAGATCAGGGCATGCGCTCAATGGCGGACGTCGTGCGCTACGTGCCGGGCGTCTCGATGGGGCAAGGCGAAGGCCACCGCGATGCGCCAACACTCCGGGGCAATAGCTCAACCGCTGACTTCTTCGTCGATGGCATCCGCGACGACGTTCAATACTATCGCGATCTTTACAACGCCGAGCGCATCGAAGTGCTCAAAGGCTCCAACGCGATGATTTTCGGACGCGGCGGCGGCGGCGGCGTCATCAATCGCGTGACGGAGTGGGCCGGATGGGCGCCATATAACGAACTCTCGATCACGGCAGGCTCTTTTGAGCAGCTCCGCGGCGCGGCTGACCTCGGGTTTGTCCTGAACGACGCGGCGGCGCTACGGTTGAACGCGTTCTACGAGAATTCAGATTCGTACCGCGATTTCGTCGACACCGAGCGCTGGGGCGTGAACCCGACCTCCACGTTCAGCTTGGGCGAGAACACCGAGCTACGCCTGGGCTACGAGCACTTCGTCGATGACCGCGTCGTTGATCGCGGCGTGCCATCGCAAAACGGCCGCCCGTGGGCCGGCAGCCGCGAAGCGTTCTTCGGCAATCCGTTCGTGAGCTATTCGGAAGCGGACGTGGACTCGTTCACCGGCCTCTTCGAGCACGAGTTCGCGGATAATTTTCGCTTACGCAACCGCACGCAATTTGCGGACTATTACAAGTTTTATCAGAATATCCACGCCGCCTCAGCGGTCGATGGTCTCGGAAACGTGGCGTTGCAGGGCTACAACTCCTCGACGGAGCGCCAGAACTTTTTCAACCAAACCGATTTGATCTGGCGCACCAATACTGGCCGCGTTCAGCACACCATCCTCGCCGGCTTTGAGTTCGGCACGCAACAGTCCGACAATACGCGCGCGCCTAACTTCACCGGCTTGCCGAGCGTGAACGTGTCAACGCCGACGACGACGGCCGTCGGCGTGATCCCGACGCCATTGCAAACAAACAACCACGTCGAAGCGGACGTCGCCGCCCTCTATTTCCAGGATCAGGTCGAACTTTCGGAGCAGTGGCAGGTCATCGCTGGCGTGCGCTTCGACCGCTTCAATCTCGATTTCGACGATCGCCGGGCGGCGAACACCGACTTCAGCCGCGACGATGATCTCATCTCGCCGCGCGTGGGCGTTATCTATCGACCGGTTGAGCCACTCTCAATCTATGCGAGCTACAGCGTTTCGTACCTGCCGCAATCGGGCGATCAATTCTCATCGCTTGACGCCAATACGTCGACGCTGGAGCCGGAGGAATTCGAGAACCTCGAGCTTGGCGTGAAGTGGGACATCACGCCGGATCTGGCGCTCACAGCGGCGGTCTATCAGCTCGATCGCACCAACACGCGCGCAGTGCTGCCCGGCGACATCGTCGTGCTCACCGGGGCTCAACGCAGCGAAGGCTTCGAAGTCGGAATCGCCGGGTCGGTGACCGGCCGCTGGCAGATCGCCGGCGGCTATTCCTACCAGAACGTGGAAATCACCAGCACGACGTCCGCCGCGCCGGCGGGCCGCGTTGTGCCGCTGACGCCGGAGCACACGTTCGCGCTCTGGAATAATTACCGCTTCACACCGCACTTTGGCGCGGGCGTCGGCATCACCCACCAGACGGACTCGTTCGCCTCGATCACCAATGCTGTGACGTTGCCGGCCTTTACGCGCGTGGATCTCGCCTTCTTCTTCGCCGTGACCGACCAGATTGAAGCACAGCTCAATATCGAGAACGTGTTCGACGAGGAGTATTGGGGCACGGCGCACAACGATAATAACATTACGCCCGGCTCACCGACCGCTGCGCGGTTCACACTACGCACGCGTTTCTGATCGCCGACCATCAAATCTCCGCATTTCTGCACCGCTGACGCCTTGGCGTTCCGCTCTTATCGGGACTAAGCGACAAGGGCGCGGGCGGAGCGGCGATGGCTGGCTTGAAGGCATGGGTGGCGATAGCAGCACTGGCTCTGGCGGGCTGCAGCGCCGCGCGCGCTGATGCTCCCGCCGAAGGCGCGCAGGCGACGGGCTGGGTTCAGGTCACGCCAGAGCCAACCAGGCTCGATGGCCGGCTCTACGAAGCGACATGCTCGCATGCGGCGGGGACCGACCCCGCTTACCGCTTCTGGATGCGGCGCGGCACAGCGGACGGGATCGTCATCTTCTTCGATGGCGGCGGCGCATGTTGGGACGACATCACCTGTGCGATCCCGAGACGCCGCGAGGCAGAGCGCGACGATGACGGCTTCTACAAGCCAGAGCTGATCCCCACCGACACCCCGGATCGATTCGGCGGCATTTTCGATTTCAGCAATCCGCGCAACCCGGTGCGCGATTGGAGCTTCGTCTACGTCCCCTATTGCACGGGCGACGTTCACTCGGGTTCGAACACGGCGACCTATACCGATCCGGATACGGGCGCGCCCTACACGATAGAACACCGCGGCGCGGACAATTTCCGCGTTGTGCTGAACTGGATGAAGGACAACTTCGCGCAGCCGCAGCAATTGCTGGTGGCTGGATCGAGCGCCGGCGCTTATGGCGCCTCCACTCACTATGCCCGCATTCGCGCCGCGTTTCCGCGTGGCCGGGCGCTGATGATCGGCGACGCTGGACAAGGCGTGATGACGCAAAGCTTCCTGGATCAGCGCAACACGCGCTGGCGCATGGTGCTGCCGCGCGATGTGTTGCCTCGTAACGCGCCGATCACGCCCGAAACCGATATCGTGGCGCGGCTGGCAGCGCGCTATCCGGCAGATCGCTTCGCGCAATACACGACCGCACACGACATCACGCAGTCGAGCTTCTATGCGCTGATGGGCGTGGAAAACGCATGCATTGCTTGGACCGACGCCATGGTGACGGGCCTGGAGCGGCGCCAAGGCGTACGCAACTTCCGCTCCTATCTGGCCGAAGGCGAGACGCACTCGATCCTGCGCACGCCGCGTTTCTACACCGAGCAAAGTGGCGGCGCGCCGTTAGCGGAATGGCTGCGGGCGGCGTTGAGCACCGACGCCACAGGTTGGGTGAACCGCGAATGCCACGACTGCATGGTGCGGCCGACGCGGTGCGCCTACTAGAACACCGCCTCGGCTTCACCGCTCATCATTTGCTGGCGCACGAGCGGAATCGGTGGGCCGCCATAGCTCAAGAACTCGTCGTGGAAATCGTGCCAGGCTTCGCGACCGCCTCGTGATGAGGTCCAATCTTCGCGCAGGCGCCGGATCATGAGTTTGCCGAGCGTGTAGTTGAGATAGGCCGGATCGTAGGTGCCGCGGGCAGCCTGCTGGCGGGCATTGCCCTCATCTTGATAGCACTCGTTCACGAACATCTCGCGCGATTGATCGACCGTCATCCGGCCGGTGTGCATCAAGATCGCGGAGAGGAAACGGCAATCACGGCGCAGAGCGTTCGAGATTTGGCCGACATGAGTTTCCGCGTCACCGTTCGCTAGGCCCGCATCCCACATCATCTCCTCTGTGTAGTGGGCCCAGCCCTCGGCGTAAGCGTAGCCAACGAACACGCGGCCGAATTGGTTCTGTGAACGGTTGGCGTGGAGGAAGTTCAGGAAGTGGCCGGGCCACACTTCGTGCGCGGAGACGAACAGAAGTTCGGCCTGACCCGGCACGAAATCGCGCTGCACCAGCGCCGGCCATGATGGGTCCGGCGGCGCGATGTAATAGACGGACGGGAGGTTCGTCTCGTATGGGCCTGGAATGTCGATATAGGCGAAGTTCTGCCGGCGGAACGGCGGCGCCTCTGCGACTTGCGCCTCCTCTGTGCCGGGAATGGAGACCAGGTTCTGGTCGACGATGAATTGGCGCAGGCCGGCGAGCTGAGCACGCGCGCCTTCGACTGAACCGCCTTCGGGCTTATGTGCGCCCATGCGCGCCATGCATTGCGGGATCGTCGCGCCTGGCGCGAATTGCGCGCAGGCTTCACGCATCGCGGCTTGGTTGCGAGCCAGATCTTCGCGGCCGATGCGCTCGATCTCTTCGAGCGGCAGATCGACCATCTCGGTGTCGCGCAGCATTTGCGAGAAACGCTCCGCCCCGAGCGCGAAATCATTGGTGGCGTGCGGGCGCTGAGCCTCCACCCAGTCGGCCAATTCGCGCATCGCGGCGGAGGCGGCGTTGGATGCTTCCGTGAGTTCGCCCTGCAGCGCGGCGTCGTTCACTTCGGCAAACGCCGCTTTGCCGTCGCCTTGATAGTAGTCCGCGAGACCACCGAAGGACGCGCGGCCGTAATTGACGCAAGTGAGCGGCATCGGCGTGCGCAGGTTCGCGCGGACTTGGGAGGCCGCGTTCGGCACCGCGCGGAGATACTGGATGTAGGCGCGCAGACGCACGTCAGCCGCGGCGTACGGGCGCGCGACGTACATGGAGGGGCTCAGTCCACCCATGTAAAAGGCAGGGTTCGTGTGCGGCTGATCGGCGGTCTCGAGCCAGAAGAGCTGGCCGCGCGCGACGGCGACGAGATAGTCGCGCTGAAAAGTTTGCTCCTCGTTCAAGCCCCGCATGGCCTCGGCTTGCGTGATGCTGTCTCGCAAGAAGGTTTCGGCTGCGGCTAGGCCCTCTTCGCTCCAATCCGGCAAACGGCCGTCGAATTCGTGGCGGCCCTGGCCAGCGCCGAAGGTGGGATCGATCTCGAACGCGCGTTCGATGAAAGCGTTCTGGAAGTCAGCCCAATTGGAGCCGTTCTGATTGCAGCCGGCGAGCGTGAGCAATGCTGCAGCCGCGAGCGCGAGAAACTTGTTCATGGCGATCCCCTTCGGCGGCGGAGATTGGCCGAAGGTACGAGGAGGCGCCAGCAGGAAAGCGACGAATGCGCCGCATCATTCGCTGTCACCGCTCAGCGGATACCGCGCGTGCGTCGCCGACGGCTTGACTAAGGTGTCCACTGCCTCTCTTTGGCGCCCGACATGGAGCGTCCCGCCCCCACTATCTTTGTTGATGCCGACGCCTGCCCGGTGAAGGAAGAGATTTATCGCGTGGCGCGGCGGCGAGGATGGCTTGGTTGGCGGGCGAGCAGAGATCGATCACGCGATAATTGTACATCGGGGAGTCCGCTTGGAATCCGGCCATGTAGATGACGTTCGGGTTGAGATGGCTTGCCTCGAAGACGGTGCAGCCGTCTGCTGACGCGTTGGTGAGGAACGTGCGCCACAAGCGGCCGTCAGCGAGCATCACGCCGGAGGCGCGCGCTTCGGGATAGTAAGCGTACCGGCCGATCGCCGTTTGCAACTCGCGCGACGTAAAGCCGCCCGTGCCCTCGCCGATCACGCGGAACTCCGCATCCAGATCGACGAACGGATTGCCTTCGATGAAGTCAATCGACACCGCGTTGTCGGCGATGCGCCGGCTTTGTCGTGGGAACGCACGCCAGAGTCCGCCGGGGCGCGCGACGAATTGCACGTAGTCGCCTACTTGCAGGCTGGGTGTGCGTTCGATGACGGCGCGCAGCGTCTCTGTTGACACAAAACGGCAGCCGCCGCGGGCAAAGAAGATGGCGCGCTCGGGAAACGTAGCGACGGGGATTGTGTACTCGCCCGCAACGGTTTCGCTACCCGCATTCAGTGGCGACATTTGCTCCGCGCTGACGCGCAGTTCGCCGTTCACGACGTCAAGGCGTTGAAGGTAGCTGCGATAGCCACGGCTGGCGTTGGGCCGGCCATTGACCCACACGACGGCGCCGGGAAGCGCGCAACCCGAGTAGCGCACGCCTCTCGCTTCCTGCGGAATGTCGAGCGAGAACACGCTTTGTTCGCGCGACCAGAACCACATTTTGGTGCGGCTGTCCGCAAGAGACTCGTTTCGCGGCGCGCCGAGCACGAGCGTGTCATCGGACACCCAGCCTCTAGGCTCGGACCAGACGCCAAGTTCCGTTCCTTCAAACTCGAGCGTGGCAGTCGCCGGCTGCGCCGCGGCTGGCGCCCCGAACAGCATTGCTGCTGCGGCTAGGCTAAAGAACAGAGGCTTGAACATTCGGATCCTTAGGACGGGTCGCGCGCAGCTTGGCGGAATACGGCGCCGTCATCTAGCCCTCGGCGTAGAAACGGCGGGGGCTGAGCTGCTAGTCTCGTCGCGGAGAACGCTTTGCCTACGCCTACTATCTTTGTTGATGCCGACGCCTGCCCGGTGAAGGAAGAGATTTATCGCGTGGCGCGACGGACGGGGTGTCCGGTGCAGGTGGTGGCGAACGCGTTCATGCGCGTGCCGCCGGACGTGACGCTGACAGTCGTCGACGCTGGGCCCGATGTGGCGGACGATTGGATCGCGGAACGCGTGAAGCCCGGCGATATCGTAGTGACGAACGACATTCCGCTCGCGAGCCGCACTTTGAAGGCGGGCGGCGCGGCGCTGGGCGCGACGGGGAAAGCGTTTACGGAAAGCTCCATCGGCGCCGCGTTAGCACAGCGCGAGTTGATGGAGCATTTGCGCTCGTTCGGTGAAGGCAGCGGCGGGCCAAAGCCGTTCTCCGCACAGGATCGCTCGCGGTTTCTCTCGGCGCTTGATGCCGCCGTGATGAAGGCGAAGCGCGCCTAGAGTCCTATTGTGCGTTCTCGGCGACGATGCCGTGACGATCATTGGCCTCATCGCCGCATGCAACGTGCGCCTGCCCGAGGCGGCTCGCCACTTCGCTTTGCGCACACACGTAGCGGACGCCAAGCTCTTCATCCATTGAACTTGGAAGCCAGCGGCAAAGTCCGCCTTCTGGCCAAAACGTCAATTCGCCGAACCGCGGACCGGAGGCAAGATCGTAGAGATCGACACGCACGAATGCATGGTCCTTCGACAAGGCCTCCGCCGCCTCGATCATGCGCGAAAGCGCCACCGGACGCGCCACTTCTAGGCCGTCGGAGGGATAGTTCATCGCTATGGGCAGCCGCCGCCAAGCCGGATCGTAAAATTGGCGCACGTGTCGCTCAAACCGGCCCACGTCTACCTGAACGAACGCGACCCGTCCGCCAAAGCACCAGAACTTGAAATCCATCAAACGATCGCGATCGGCAATGAGGGGTTCGATCAACAATTGGCGTTCGAGTTGGCCGTAGGGCCATTCGCGTTGCAGCAAGTGATAATCGAGTTTGAGCCAGCCATTTGCCCTGCGGGCGATAGCGGCCAAATTGCTTCCGCGCTCGAGGAACTCGATCATACCACTCGCGTGGTTGCATTTGAGCACCGCGGGCTGGCGTATCGCGCCGAGCGACTCCGCGGTCGCATGCGACCCGGACCAAAGCGTGGGCGTGACCCATTCGGGCCCAAGCAAATCCGCAACGTGCGCCTTGACCCGCAGCTTATCGACGAGAAGCGGCAACCGCGCATCACGGACCGATATCTTGTCGACCTGCAACAGCTCATTCAACGTACGAGGTGAGCGCAGATTTGGCAGCCTGCCAAGAGAGCGCAGAAAATCGAACGACACAACAAAGCGATCATCCGCGTGACGTAGCGCGTTGATGACAATCGCTTTGGCCATAGTCTTGATCGGCGCCGGAGGCATACTGCATTCGGAGCGCTCGCGCGGCCCGAAAGTAAATCACCATTCACTCGTATAAGCGCCGCATAATGAGGAAACTCATGCCCAGAGCGCGGTGCGCCTGGTTAAGAGAGCGCTGGCAAGGGGGCCCGGCTAAGCCAACTCAATCATGATCTCATCCGCCGCAACGGAGGCGCCGGCGGCGACGTTCACTTTACTGATCACGCCGTCGCGTTCGGCGCGGATAATGTTTTGCATCTTCATGGCTTCGACGACGGCGACACCCTCGCCGTTCTTCACTTCCTGGCCGGGCTTCACGTCAATCGAAATGATCAGGCCAGGCATCGGCGAGACGATGAGCTTGGATGTGTCGGCCTTTTCCTTTTCCGGAATTTTCTTTAGCAATTCGGCGCCGCGCGGGGTGGCGACCTGGGCGAGCACGGTGACCCCGCGGTGGCGGAGCGTGTAGCCGCCGGGTGCTGTTTTGATCTTCACCGAGAACGGCTTGCCGTTGAACTTACCGCTAATGATGCGCGCGCCAGGTCGCGCCGTGGTGTCGACGCGATAGGACTTGCTGTCGATGGTGACGGCGGCGCCGGTTTCGTCGAGATCGACATTGGTGAGGTGGTGAGCGCCGTTGAGGATCACGGTCCAGTCGCGCTGCCAGTCCTTCACGCCGCCATTTAGGCCGCCGCTAATATCGCGGGCGCGGCGCGCAGTGAAGGAGCGCGCAAGCGCCGCGACGGCGATGAGGAGCTTTTCTTGCTCGCTCGACGGCGGCACGCCTTCGAAGCCTTCGGGGAAATGCTGCTTGATGTAGGCGGTGGTGAAATCACCATTGCGGAAGTCCTTCTCCTCCATCACCGCACCGAGGAACGGGATGTTGTCGGCGATGCCGTCGATGAGGAAGTTGTCGAGGGCTGCGGCTTGCGCGTCGATCGCGGCAATGCGCGTGGGGCCGTGCGTGATGAGCTTCGCGATCATCGGATCGTA
This sequence comes from Hyphomonadaceae bacterium, assembly GCA_041398305.1. GTDB lineage: Bacteria > Pseudomonadota > Alphaproteobacteria > Caulobacterales > Aquidulcibacteraceae > Vitreimonas. The sequence goes on along the minus strand of JAWKUZ010000004.1, from coordinate 163,177 downwards.
GAACATCGAAATCTCGTCGCCCTCGCGGACGCCGGTTTCGTTGCGCAGCGTGATGTCGCCTGTTTTGCCCTCAGGCGGCGCTTGGTAGGCACGAAGACGACCGATACTTGGTAGGAAGTTGCGGTACGGATCTTCGGCGTAGATGCGGCTCTCGATCGCCCAACCTTTGATCTTCAGATCCTTCTGCTTGAACTTCAGCGGCTCGCCGGCGGCGACGCGGATCATTTGCTCGACGAGATCGAGGCCGGTGATCATCTCTGAGACTGGGTGTTCGACCTGAAGACGGGTGTTCATCTCCAGGAAGTAGAAGCTCTTGCTCCGCCGCTGGCGACGAACTCGACGGTGCCGGCGCTGTCATAATTCATTGCGCGCGCGAGCGCGCAGGCTTGCGCCTGCCCATGGCCGCGTGGTCTTGTCATCGAGCAGCGGCGACGGCGCCTCTTCGATGACTTTCGATTGCGGCGTTGGATCGAGCACTGCGCTTCGAAGAGATGCACGACGTTGCCGTGCTTATCGGCCCATCACCTTGGATTTCGATGCGGGCGCGGGCGGTGACGAATTTTTCGATGAAGATGCGGTCGTCGCCGAAGGCCTTGGCTTCGGCGCGGACGGCGGGAAAGCCCTCTTCCACTTCCTTGCGATTGTAGGCGACGCGGATGCCTTTGCCGCCGCCACTGGCGCTCGCCTTGATCATCACCGGGTAGCCGATGTCTTCGCTGATCTGCACCGCGTGCTCGACGCCTTCGATCTCGCCGATGAAGCCAGGCACGCAGGAGACGCCGGCTTCGCCAAGGCGGACTTTTTGGACTCGATCTTGTCGCCCATGGCGCGGATGGCGTGGGCGTTGGGGCCGATGAAGACGAGCTTCTCGGCTTCGAGCCGGTCGGCGAACTCGGCCTCTCGGAGAGGAAGCCGAAGCCTGGGTGGATGGCCTGCGAGCCGGTTTGCTTGGCGGCGGCGACGATCTTGTCGATGACGAGATAGGATTGCGCGGCAGGTGGCGGACCGATGAAGACGGCTTCGTCGGCCATGTCGACGGCGAGGCTATCGGCGTCGGCTTCGGAAAAGACGATGGCCGTCTTGATGCCGAGGGATGATCCGGACGGCGACTTCGCCGCGGTTGGCAATCAGGATTTTGTCGAACATTGGGGGCGGTGTTAGCGGGGTTTTCGCGTAGGCTGCAACCGATGAATCGCCGTGAGATCGTTCTGGGCGCCGCTGCTCTGGCTGCTTGTGGAGCCGATGGCCGTGCGCAACCCGCACCTTCGCCCTTCCCGATGCGTCGCGGCGTCAATCTCGGTAACGCACTCGAGGCTCGAACGAGGCGACTGGGGCTACAGGATAGAGCTGCCGCATCTGGATGCGATCCGTGATGCGGGGTCTGATGGCGTGAGACTGCCGGTGCGGTTCGATGCGCATGCGGGATCGAGCCACCTACGCGTTCGGCGGAAACTTTTGGCGGCGCATTGATGAGATTGTCGATCACGCGCTGGGGTTGGGGCTCAAGGTGCAGCTCGACATGCACCATTATGAGAGGCTGGTCAGTGAACCGGAGCGGCAGCGTGATCGCTTCCTCGGTATGTGGGCGGTGATTGCGCACCATTTTCGCGGCGCGCCCGCGGGGTTGATGCTGGAGCCGTTCAACGAGCCGAACGGTCCAAACTGGGGCAACGGCGCGCTGATGGCCCTGCAGCGCGATGTTGTGGCGACGATCCGCGAACGCGATGCGTCGCGGCTGATCGTGCTTGGACCTGGTCACTGGCAGAACATCGATGCGCTACGCGGCTGGCGCCCACCCGAGGGCGAAAACATCGCTGTGAGCGTGCACTACTATGAGCCGCATGCGTTCACCCATCAGCATGCGGAATGGCTGGGCGCGGACGCGCCGAACTTTGGGAGCGACTGGGGAATCGATGCCGATCGGAACCTCGTCCGCGAACACATCGAACGCGCCCAGCAATGGGGCACTCAACACGGATACGCGATGCAACTCGGGGAGTTCGGCGTGAACGCCGCCGTGCCGCTCGCGCAGCGCGTCGCGTGGACGAGCACGGTGCGCGACGCCTGCATCGCCTACGGGATCGGCTGGTGCGTTTGGGATTTTGCCGGCGCCTTCCCGATCTGGGATCGCACGAAGGAGGCGTTCATTCCCGAACTCCGCGAAGCGCTGTTCGCGCGCGACGCGTGGATCGTCGAGAACTAATAATCGAACATCTTCTCGTCGCGCTCGGCGCGGCGTTTGGCTTGGGAGATGATGTGGGCGGCAAGCTCGTCTCGCGTCAGCGAAGGCGTCACGCCGCTTGGATCGAGATTATGCTCGGCGACGAGGGCGCGCAGTGCGCTCAAGTCTTGATCCGCCAGCGCAGCGCTGAGGCCATCCTCGCCGCTTTTGCGGAAGATGCCGGCTGGATTAATGTCGGGGGCTAGGCCGACAGGCGGCGCAACGGCCTCCGGCGGCTGCGGCGCACTCGGGACGACGGCGTTCGGTTTGTTGCGCTTAGACTTAGGCGGCGCAGCTGCAGGCTCTCCCTTAGCAACGTCTTCCAGCACTTCGTCCGGCACGTCGCGGCGGCTGTCGTGACGCTGCAGCACCGCATCGAGGCGATCCGCAAATTCGGGATTGCGCTTCGCTTCCCGGCGGATTTCATCGAACAGGCGGTCGAGCGTTTTGTTGAGGCTCATAGACTGGGCGCTACCTCGACCTTGCTCTGGAATTCTTCACCGAGCTTTTTGATCGTGTTGGCCATCGAGCCGTATTTTTGCTCGAAGGTGCGGGGCGTTTCCGACCATTCCGCCGCCTTGGCGATATCGACGTTCTGAGGAATGCGCACATCGAACATCGCATCGCCGAGATTGTCCTTCAGCAACGAGGCCTCCGAGCGATGCAGCGAGAAGCCGTCTTCGTACTTGGTGGCGAGCACCATCAGTTGTGACGGGCCGCCACGGCGTTCGTTGATCAGGCGCAGCGCACGCTTGCGGAAGGTGATGAGGCCGAGGCGCGAAACGTAATCCGGGATCGACGGCACCAGTATCGTGTCTGCCGCGATGAGCGCGGCTTCGGCGAAGAGCGAAATGCCCGGCGGGCAATCGATCAGAATGTAATCGTAGTCGTTGATAACGTTTTTGATGCCGTTGGCGAAGCGTTCGAGGATCCACTTTTGGATCATGTCGATCTGGAAGCCGCGCTTGACGAAGCTTTCGATCATATCGCGCTCGACGATGCGAAACTCCGGCGCAGAAGCGCAGAGCGCAACGTCGGGCTTACCCTTCAAGTCGCTGACGTTCTTTTCGATCAGCTGTTTGAACGGCTTTGGTTTCTGCTGAACGATGTAGCTCTCGAAATAGAAATCCAGCGTGCGCTCAGCTTCGCGCATCGTGTTCCACTTCTCAGGACCAGCGACCATGATCGACGCGTTGGTTTGCGGATCGAGATCGATCACTAGCACGCGCCGGCGCTGATGATGCGCAAGCGTTTCGGCGAGCGAGACAGTCGTCGTCGATTTACCGACGCCGCCCTTCATGTTGATCACCGAGATAATGCGCGCGGGCATTCTCGCCCCTTTCTGTTCGTCCATCATTTGTGAACCCCGGACGGTCGGCGCGGGAGGGTTAGTTTCTGGTAAATTTGGGTCAAGCGGTCTCGGCGCCTTTCCCCACTGCAATCCGAACATGAACCTCAGTCAGGATTCAGCAGCGCGGCGCCAATGTTTGTCTCGAGGACGGTTGAGACATGAGACGACAAGGATCGTCTCGGGAGCGCAAAGTACGATGAAGACGAAGTTTTTTGCCGCGGCTCTAGCGGCGCTGACACTCGCTACCGCCGGCGCCGCCTCGGCGCAGGACTTCCGACGCGGCGACCGCGACCGTGACTGGGATCGCGGCGACTGGCGCGGACGCCAAGAAATCACCATCCGCAAGGATGGCCGCACGATGACTTTCGATCGTGGCGACCGCATGTTCTACCGCCTGCAGGATCGCCCCTTCCGCTTCGAGCCGGGCATGACCTACGCCTACACCGATCGCTGCAATCGCCAAGGCTGCATCGCGTTTGTGTTCGACAACCGTCACCGCCGCCCGATCGACCGCATCTTCGCGCCGCACCTGCAAGTACGTGGCTATGCGTGGCGCGAAGCACGCGGCTTTGACCGCAGCTACAACCGTTTCGGCCGCTACGACCGCGACGACCGCAACTGGAACAACGACGATGACCGCAATTATCGTGATGGCCGCGACGGCCGCTTCGATGATCGCCGTGACTATCGCGACGGCCGCAGCCGTGGTGGCCGGCTCGAAGGCGGCCCGACGCAGCACCGCTAAGCGCCGGCACTAATCTGAAGCGACGCGAGGCGTCGGCCTAGGCCGGCGCCTCGTGGTCGTGGCTGACAGGTTCGCCCATGAGAACCAGTTCTTCGGCTGCGGTGGGATGGACGGCGCAAGTCGCGTCCCATTGCGCTTTGGTGAGCTTGGCCTTCACGGCAACCGCCGCGACCTGGATGATCTCGGGGGCGTCGGAGCCGGCTATGTAGACGCCGAGCACCTGGTCGGTTTTCGCGTCGACAATCATCTTGATCAAAGTGCGCTGCTCATTGCCGGCAAGAATGTGTTTCATCGGCCGAAAGTTCGATTTGTAGATCTTGAGCTTGTGGCCCTTCTCTCTGGCCTGCTCCTCAGTCATGCCAACTGAACCGACGGGCGGGCGCGAGAACACGGCGCTCGCGACATCGCTATGATCGAAGGCGGTCGGCGTGTTTTGATACTCGGTGGCCACATAGGCCATGGCTTCGCGGATGGCGACGGGCGTGAGGTTTATTCGGTCGGTGACGTCGCCGATGGCGCTGATGTGCGGCACGCTCGAGCGGGAATATTCATCCACCGCCACGGCGCCCCGTTCTGTCAGGCGCACGCCGGCGGCTTCCAGCCCCATGTTCATGGTATTCGGTACACGGCCAACCGCCCAAAGCATCTGGTCGACTTCGATACGCATCGAGTTGGAGAGTGTGACGAGCTTGCGATTATCCGCCAGAGGCGCGAGTTCAGTGATTGTCGAGCCGCAGATAATGTTGACGCCGGTGCGAATGAGATCGGCTTGCACATGCGCTCGGATATCGTGGTCGAAGCCACGGAGGATGCGCTCACCGCGATAGACGATGGTGGTCTCGACGCCCAAACCGGAGAAGACGGTGGCGAACTCGCAGGCGATGTATCCGCCACCCGCGATAACCACACGGGATGGAAGATCGTCGAGTTGGAAGGCTTCGGTTGAGGTGATGCCAAGTTCTTGGCCGGGCGTCTCTTCGGGACGGTAGGTGTGGCCGCCAGTGGCCACCAGGATTTTATCGGCGCTGAGATAGCGGCCTTCGCGCACCAGCCGGATGGTGTGCGGATCGGTGAGCACGGCGCGGTCTTCAAAGAGCGTGACGCCGGCTTTGGTGAGATTTTCCAGATAGAGGCCCGAGAGACGATTTACCTCGTTGTGCACGGCGTCGCGGAGCGTCGGCCAATCAAAGCGCGCCCAATCGACGGTCCAGCCGAAGCCTTTGGCGTCTCGGAACGCTTGCGAATATTCGGAAGCGTAGACCAAGAGCTTCTTCGGCACGCAGCCGCGCAGGACGCATGTGCCGCCAACTTGCACTTGCTCGATGATGGCGACTTTCGCGCCGGCCTTGGAAGCGGCGAGGCGCGCCGCGCGAACGCCGCCGGAGCCTGCGCCAATGACGATGAGATCGTAGTCGTGTTGGGGCATTGGCCCTCCGGGACGCTCAGTGCGCCTTCTTCATATAGGCGGGCAGCCAGTCTTCGTGAGCCTTGCGGAGATCTTCGAGCGAAACGCGGTCGCGGTTACCGGTGGAGCCGAGATAGCTGATCTCGCGACCGCCGGCTTCGCCGACGACGAGATAGCTGACGCCGGCGGCCCGGGCTTTCTGATCGAGGGCGTCGAGCTTGTTAGACGGCAACGCGATCAGATAACGGGCCTGGTCTTCGCCGTAGAGGAATTCCGCGTCGGTGAGATCGCCTTGGTAGCCGAGCGTGACGCCGACGTTGGAGCCGAGCGCCATTTCGGCGACGGCGAGTGCCAGACCGCCATCGCTCAAGTCGTGCGCGGCGCGGACGTGGCCGTCGGCGATGAGGCTGCGGACGAAGTCGCCGTTCTTCTTCTCAACAGCGAGATCGATCTTCGGCGCGGCGCCGCCAAGCTTGAAGAGATCGCGCGCATAGATGCTCTGGCCGAGATGGCCGGTGGTGTCGCCGATGAGGACGAGCGTGTCGCCTTGTTGGAGTTTGTCGGCCGTGGCGCGGCGTTCGAGATTGTCGAGGATGCCTACGCCGCCGATGGCTGGCGTTGGCAAGATCGCTTGGCCGTTCGTCTCGTTATAGAGCGAGACGTTGCCGCTGATGACGGGGAACGCGAGTTCGCGGCAGGCTTCGGCCATGCCGTCAATGGCGTGGACAATCTGGCCCATGATTTCGGGCTTTTGCGGATTGCCGAAGTTTAGGTTGTCGGTGACCGCGAGCGGACGCGCGCCGGTGACGGAGAGATTGCGCCAGGCTTCGGCAACTGCCTGCTTGCCGCCCTCGTAGGCATCGGCTTCGACGTAACGCGGCGTGACATCGCAAGTCATCGCGAGTGCGCGTTGTGAGCCGTAGAGGCGCACGATGGCTGCGTCGCTGCCAGAGTCGGCCAGCGTGTCGCCCATGACGTGGCGATCATATTGCTCCCAGATCCAACGCTTCGAGGCTTGATCGGGTTGTGAGAGCAACGTCGTGAGTGAATTCACGAAGCCTGGGTATTCGCTGGTGAGACGGTTCTGTTCGCCTTCGGTGAGCGGGATGGCTTTGAGCGGTTGCACGTACGGGCGCTCATACTTCGGCGCCTCGTCGGCGAGTGGGCCGAGCGGGATGTCGCAGACGATTTGGCCGTGCCAGCGGAGCGTGAGGTTTCCGGTGTCGGTGGTTTGGCCGATGACCGCGGCGTCGAGGCCCCACTTCTCAAAGATGCGCTTAGCCTCGTGCTCGCGGCCGGGCTTAAGAGTCATGAGCATGCGCTCTTGGCTTTCGCTGAGCATAAATTCGTAGGGCGTCATCCCCTCTTCGCGCGCGGGCACCGCGTCGAGATCGAGCAGGATGCCCGCTTCGCCCTTGGAGGCCATTTCGACCGATGACGACGTGAGGCCGGCGGCGCCCATGTCTTGGATGCCAATGATGGCGTCGGTGGCCATCAATTCGAGGCAGGCTTCGATGAGTAGTTTTTCGAGGAAGGGGTCGCCGACTTGCACGGTTGGGCGTTGCGCGTCGGCGTCATCGTCAAACTCAGCGGATGCCATCGTCGCGCCGTGGATGCCGTCGCGGCCAGTCTTGGCGCCAACGTACACAACGGGATTGTTCGCGCCTTTGGCGGCGCTGGTGAAGATCTTGTTCTTATCTGCGATGCCGAGGCAGAATACGTTGACGAGAATGTTGCCGTTGTAGCGAGCGTCGAAGTTCGTCTCGCCGCCGACGGTCGGCACGCCGACGCAATTGCCGTAGAAGCTGATGCCGCTGACGACGCCGTCGACAAGCTTGCGTGTCTTCGGATGGTCGGGCTCGCCAAAGCGGAGCGCGTTCATGATGGCAACCGGGCGCGCGCCCATCGTGAACACGTCGCGCAGAATGCCGCCGACGCCAGTCGCGGCGCCTTGGAACGGCTCGATGAAGCTCGGGTGGTTGTGGCTTTCCATCTCTTGAAGATGGCGGCGAGCCCCTCGCCGATATCGATGGCCGGCGTTCTCGCCTGGGCCATAGATCACGTGCGGCGTACCTTGGTCGGGAATTTCGCGAGGTGGGCGCGGGTGGATTTATACGAACAATGCTCGCTCCACATGACCGAGAAGATGCCCAGTTCGGTGACGTTCGGCGTGCGGCCGAGCTTTTCCAGAACGAGGTCGTATTCGTCACGGGAAAGGCCGAATTCTTCGGCGAGGGCCAGGGTGCCTGGCGCAAGCGGGTCTAGGGACATGGGGCGCAAATAGCGTGTGTCGCCTAGGGCGGCAATTGGCCCTCCTGGCGCATCGGCGCAGGGCTCCCGCCCAAGCCGGAGGGCGCCCGCGTCAACTCGACAAGCCGGGGCGGCGGCCCTACTCCAGGGTCACTAGGAGAGCTTCCCATGCGCGAAATTCCGATTTCAGAGATTCAGAGCCTGGTTGGCCAGGAGATCGGCGTGTCCGATTGGCTGGAAATCACCCAGGACCGGGTCAATCGTTTCGCGGACGCGACGGGCGACCATCAGTGGATCCACGTCGATGTGGAACGCGCCACCAAGGAACTCGGCGCACCGATCGCACACGGCTATTTGGTGCTCTCGCTGATCCCGTTCCTGGCCAAGAACATCATCAGCTACACCGGCGTTTCGCGCGGGATCAATTACGGCTCCAACAAGGTGCGGTTCACGAGCATGGTGCCAGTGGGCTCTCGCCTTCGGATGCGCGCCAAGATGCTGGCGTGCGAGCCCCGCGGCGGCGGCTATCAGGTGACCAACGAGTTCACGCTGGAGCTTGAGGGCCAAGACCGGCCAGCGTGCGTGGCGGAAGTCGTCTCACTGGTCTTCCCCGGCTGATGCTCACTTTCGTTGAAGCGATTTCACTCGCTGGCGATCGCAACAAGCAGAACGACGACACGCTGGGCTTCCAACAGAAGTCCGCGTGGGTGATCGATGGCGCGACGGATCTTTCGGGAGGCGCCGCTGACGAAGACGGCTTCCGACGCAAGCTGGATCGCGCAGGTCGCAAACACCAGCCTCAATGCCTGGACCTATGGCGATCTGCGTGAAGCGGTACGGACGGCGAGCGAGACGGCGGCAAGTGCGTTCTCGTATCTGACGCGCGGGCAGAATGTGGAGCGGTGGCAGTTGCCGACCGCGTCGCTGCTGATGCTGGCAGAAAACGAGCGCGGCGTGATCGAGGGTATCGACCTCGGCGATTGCCGCGTGTTCGCCCTCGACGCGAATGGCGTTCAAGTTATCGGCGGTCACGATGGACTGGATGACGAGGTGAAGCTCGCCGCGTCACAACCCGAAGCAGACAAACCGCTACTGAAACGCAAGGCGGCCATCGAGACACTGCGGCGCAATCGCTCGGCGATCAATCAGGAAGGCGGGCGATTCTGGACGTTTGGGCTGCAGCCGGCGTGCGCGGATCACGCGCGCACGTGGACGCTTGAGCTGAAGCGTCCGGCGCATCTTTTGCTGATGACGGATGGGTTCTCGGCGCTCGCCGATCGCTACAAGGTGTATGAGCCGGCAGCGCTGGTGAAGGCGGCAGTCAGCGTGGGATTGCAGGACCTTGGCCGCGAATTGCGCGCGATTGAAGCGGCTGATGCGTCCGGGTCGCGGCACCCGCGTTTCAAACAAAGCGACGACGCAACGGGGATTTTGCTCCGGCTGACGTAGCGCATTGACCCGGCCACACTCTTCCTCGCAGAAGGCGAACTATGAACCGTCGTGAAATTCTCCAGGCAAGCGCCGCCTTGCCTATCGCCGCCCTTCTTCCCGCTTGCGCCTCCACGGATGCTCCCATGCCAGATGCAACCCCGCTCGCGCCGCCTGTCGCGCGTATTGAACCAAAGACGATCACGCAGATTGGCCGCACGCGCGTGGACAATTATGCGTGGCTCAAGGACGACAATTGGCAAGAGGTGATGCGTGACCCTTCGCTGCTAAAGGCGGATATTCGGGCGTATATCGAGGAAGAGAACGCCTATCGCGAACAACAGATGTCGCCGACAGCAGCGCTGCAGGAACGCATCTATCAAGAGATGCGCGGGCGCACGAAGGAAGACGATTCATCGGTGCCAGCGCCGGATGGTCCGTGGGAGTATTATCGCCGCTTCGAAGTCGGCGCGCAGCACCCGAAGTACGCGCGCCAACCGCGCGGCGGCGGCGCTGAGCAAGTGCTGATCGATGTCGATGCGCAGGCGCAGGGCAAGACGTTCTTCAAGGTGATCTCGGCACAGCATTCGCCGGACCATTCGATGCTGGCATACGCCGTCGATGAGCAAGGCTCCGAGATTTACACGGTCTACGTGAAGGATTTGGCGAGCGGCGAAACGCTCGCGTCACGGATCGGCGATTGCACGGGTGATTTCTCGTGGTCCCCCGATGCCCGGTTCATCTTCTGGACCTTCCGCGACAACAATGGCCGTCCAGCGAAAATCTACCGCCGCCCGGCGCGCGGCGGCGAAGACACGCTTGTCTATGATGAGCCGGATGACGGCTTCTTCCTCAGCGTCGGCGCAACTGAAAGCCGCGAGTTCATTCTGATCAGCGCCGGCAACGGCAGCCAGTCGGAATATTACACGATCCCGGCCAGCAACCCGACGGCGCAGCCTGCGCTCTTCAGCGTGCGCGAGCCGGACATGCTCTACACGCCGACGCACTGGGATGGGCGCTGGTACATCGTCACCAACGCCGACGGCGCAGTCGACTTCAAAATCATGACCGCGGAAGTGGGCCGGACGGGCCGCGCGCAATGGAGCGAGTTTATCCCGCACCAGGAAGGCAATTACATTCTCGGCCTGCATGCAACGAAGGATTTCCTGGCGCGCGCGGTGCGCTCGAATGCCCTGCCGCAAATGGTGATCCGCGATAAGACCGGCGCCGAGCACAGCATTTCACTGGCCGAGCAGGCCTACAATATCGAGATGGCGGGCGGCTACGAGTGGGACACCGCCACGCTGCGCTACATCTATGAATCGCCGACGACGCCGCTGAAGTGGTTCGACTACGACATGGGTGCGAAGACCCAGGTGTTGCGCAAGACGCAAGAAATTCCGTCGGGCCACAATCCGGATCACTACCAAACGGGCCGCTTCTTCGCGACAGCGAGCGACGGTAAGCGCATTCCGATCACCATCCTGATGAGGCGAGGCACGCCACTCAATGGCACCGCCCCACTCTATCTCTACGGTTACGGTTCGTACGGCATATCGATGGACGCGGATTTCTCGATCCGGCGCTTCAGCCTAGTCGATCGCGGATGGATCTATGCGATCGCGCACGTCCGCGGCGGTTCGGAAATGGGCTTCGGCTGGTTCCAGGATGGGCGCCGCTTCAACAAGCGAAACACGTTCACCGATTTCATCGCGGTCGCCGAAGAACTAATCGGCGCGGGTTATGGGCGCCCTGGCAACATCGTCTGCGAGGGCCGTTCGGCAGGCGGCCTGTTGATGGGCGCAATCAACAACATGCGGCCCGATCTGTGGGCTGGCGTGATCGGCGGCGTGCCGTTCATCGATGTGATCAACACAATGAGTGACACATCACTGCCGCTGACGCCGCCCGAGTGGCCCGAATGGGGCAATCCGCTCGAGGATCCGGCGGCGTACGACTACATGGCGTCCTACTGCCCCTACACGAACGTTGAGCGGAAGGCCTATCCGGCAGTGCTTTCGACCGGCGGTTTGACCGATCCGCGCGTAACTTATTGGGAGCCAACGAAGTGGGTGGCGAAGCTTCGTCCTCACACCACAAGCGGCAAACCGATCCTGCTCAAGATGAACATGGGCGCCGGTCACGCCGGCAGCGCTGGACGGTTCGAGTACCTGCGCGAGATCGCGCACGACTACGCGTTCGCGATCAAGGCGATCGGTGCGGAGGAAGCTGGCGGGCCCTTCTAGACCCACCGCTCTTATGCGTTCCTGATGCCGAACCAGCGGGCGCGGTGATAGTCGTTGAGATTATCCTCGTAGCCGGTGAGATCAGGATGGACGAGGTTTGTTGAGTTGATGAACACGCTCATGCAGATCGGCGCGTCGTTTAGCGCGATCTGCTCGGCACGGGCCATCATCTCGCCGCGGCGCACGGCGTCCGGCTCGAAATCGCTCTCATGGACGAGCTCGTCATAAACGGGATTGTTGTAGCCTGAATAGTTCTGCGGGCCGGTTCGGGTTTCCAACAGATAGAGATAATTCTTGGCGTCGTTGTAGTCGGCGATCCAACCGCCATCGCCGACGTCGAAGTTCGTGGCGCGCAGGTTCGCGTAATGCACCTGCGTTTCGACGCCGCGTAACTCGACCGTCACCCAAGGCGCGATCTGCCGCCAGTGGCTCTGGACGACCACGGCGACACGTGGATTGTCGCTGGTGTTGCGGTGCGAGAACTCGAAGCGCAGCGGATTGTTGGGGCCATAGCCCGCGGCGCGCAGCAGACGCTCAGCCTCTTGGCGACGCTCCGCGATCGGCTGATCAGCCCATGAATAACGAGCTGTGGCGGGGAAATTGGCGATTCCGGGCGGCACGAACTTGTAAGCCGCACGCTCCCCAGTGCGATAAATATTGTTGGCCACCCAATCGCGATCATAGGCCATGCTGAGCGCTTGGCGGACGCGAACATCGTTGAACGGCGCCTTGCGGGTGTTGAAGGAGAAATAGTTGCAGGTCAGGTACGGCGCGACTCGCACGTAGCCTGGCAAATCCTCACGCAGCTGGTTCACCTGGTTTGAGGGGAAGCGCGTCGACCACCCGGCTTCGCCGCTCATCACGCGGCGCGCAGCAGCGTTCACGTCATTCGACGGATAGAAATAGAGGTCCTGCATCACGACGTTTGCGGCGTCGAAGAATTGCGGATTGCGCTCCAGGTGGACGATGTAGTTCGACCACCACTTGAGCAGTTTGAAGGCGCCGTTCACGGCGATATTGTCGGGGTGCACCCATTCGTCACCGTGCCGTTCAACGATGTGCTTCGGCACCGGATATGACGTGTAGTGCATCAGCAATTCCGGCAGGTACGGCGCCGGGTGTTCGAGCTGAATTTCGAGCGTGAGATCGTCGATGGCGGTGACGCCGACATTCTCGGGATCCATCTCGCCTTTGTTTACCGCCTCGGCGTTCTTGATCGGATAGAGGATAGACGCGTACTCGGCGAGGTTTTCTGGGTTGAGGATGCGCTTGAACCCAAACTCAAAGTCGTGCGCGTCGCACGCTTCGCCATCGGACCATTGGGCGCGGCGGAGATGGAAGGTCCAGGTGCGCCCGTCTTCGCTGGTCTCCCAGCGTTCGGCCATGCCGGGGATCGGTTCGGCCTTGGCGTTCTCGGTGGTGAGGCCGATGAACATATTGCCTATGATGTTGTTCTCCCACTGGCCGGACGCCTTGTGGGGGTCGAGCGAGAGCGGTTCGCCTTGGTTGCAGATGTCGAGCGAGCGCTTGGACCTGTCGAAACCTACGATCTGACCGTTGGCGCAGGCGCCCAATGAAGCGGCCGCAGTGAGCCCCCCTGCTCCAGCCAGAAGCCGCCGCCGATCGGTCCAAAACGCCGCCATATTCATCTCCGCCTTCAGCCCTGCTCGCGTGGGCTGACAAAGTTTCCCCGCAAAGTCTAGGATGATCCGGCTTCCGACGGGAGGGGACTTTATGCGTATCGTCTTGGCCAGCTTGGCCTTTATCGCTTTGATTGGATCAGTTGCAGCGCAGGAACAAGCGGCTACGACGCCAGATGTGCTGGATCAGGTCTATGGCTGCCGCTCGATCACGGACGAAGCGCAGCGCCTAGCCTGCTACGATGGAGCTGTCGGGCGGCTGCAGGAGGCACAGAACACCGGCAATCTCGTCGCCGTCGACCGCGGCCAGGCGCAGGAGATGGACCGCGAGGCATTTGGCTTCTCACTTCCCAGCCTCTCGCGCATCTTCGGCAGCAATAGCGGCGGTGGCGGCAACAGCGGCGCGAGCGCCTCAACGCCGCAGTTTGAGCGCGTCGACAACATTCAGATGCAGATCGCGAGTGTCACGCATCGGCGCAATCTGCCCTCCACCTTCCGCATGACGAACGGTCAGGTATGGGTGCAGATCGATGACGAAGTGGCGCGCAATGTCCGCGAGGGTGGCAGTGTGACCATCCAACGCGCATCTATGGGAAGCTATCTCATGCGTGTCGAAGCCGGCGGACCGGCAATTCGGGTGCGGCGCCAGCAATAGAAATTGGAGCTGGGGATTGGGTTCGCTGACCCGATCCCCAATCCCGTCAATCTCTATCTTTCCTTGGGGTCCAGCGCATCGCGCAGGCCGTCGCCAAGGAAGTTCAGGGCGAGCAGCGTGATGAGCATGGTGACCGCCGGGGCGATCAGCATCCAGGGCGCGGTCGTCATCTGATCCTTGCCGTCGGAGAGTAGGCTGCCGAGCGAGGTTAGCGGCTCCTGGACGCCGAGGCCGATAAACGAGAGAAAGCTCTCCGCTAGGATGATCACCGGAATATTCAGCGTCGCGAAGACGACGACCGGGCCGACGACGTTCGGGACAATGTGGCGCAGTACGATTTCGAGCGGCTTTGCGCCAGCTGCGCGCGCGGCTTCGACAAATTCCTTCTGGCGCAGCGACAGCGTTTGGCCGCGCACAATACGCGACATCGTCAGCCATTCGACCGCCCCGATGGCGCAAAAGATCAGCACCAAGTTCAGCAGCGGATCGTCGAACTGCACCACCGTCATCAGCACGATGACAAAGAAGACGAACGGGATAGCGTAAAGCACGTCGACCAGGCGCATCATCGCGTCATCCACGGCGCCACCGACAAAGCCGGCGATGGCGCCCCAGAGCACGCCAATGGTGAGCGCAACGAGAGTGGCGGCGAGGCCGACGAGCAGCGAAATGCCCAAGCCAAGGATGAGACGCGCGACCATGTCGCGGCCCTCGGTATCGGTGCCAAGCAGGTGCATGTCGCGGAACGTCGGCGCGATGGCGACATCGTTCTCAAAAATCTTGTCGAACGGGTGCACCCACAGGAACGGGCCAAAAACGGCGATCAGCACGAGAACGGCGACCACGTAGAGGCTCGTCACCGCCGCCGGATTACGCATCAGGCGCCGGCGCGCATCTTCCCAGAGCGAGCGGCCTTTGACTGCCTGAGGCGGTGGCGTGTCTTCGATCAGGATGTCGCTCATGCCGTGCGGCTCCGGGGATCGAGGACGCGGTACATGAGGTCCGCGACGAGGTTTAGGAGGATGATGAGAAACGAGTAGATGAGCACCACACCCATGACGAGCGTGTAGTCACGTTGCTGGGCGGCGAGCACGAATTGCTTGCCGATGCCAGGCAGCGCGAAAACGGTCTCGATCACGAACGAACCGGCCATGACGCCGGCGAGCGCCGGGCCAGCATAGGAGATGATCGGCAACATCGCGATCGGCAGCGCGTGGCGCCAAATCACTTGGTTCTCGGGCAGCCCCTTAGCGCGAGCGGTGCGGATGGCGTTGGAGCGAAGCGCTTCAATCATCGAGGCCCGCATCAGACGCGAGACGATGGCGATGATCGGCAGCGAGAGCGTCAACACAGGCAGAAACAGATAAATCAGGCCGTATTCGTCTCGATGAAGACCCTGCGTCGGTAGAATCTGCCACTGCACCCCGAAAAAGAGCTGCATTACCGGGCCCACCACCAAGGGGGGCAAACAGACACCGGCAATGGCAAGCGCCATGACCAGGTAATCTTGCGACTTGTTCTGGCGTAGAGCGGCGATGACGCCAAGGAACGAACCGACGATCAATGCCAGCGCCATGGCGCTAAGGCCGAGGATCGCGCTGGTCGGCGCACCCTCGGCAATGATGTCGGCCACGTTCTTGTCTTTGTAGGCCATCGACGGGCCGAGATCGCCGCGTAGCAGGCCACCGCCCCGCTCGTCGCCGACGAGGTAGCGGAGCAACTGCTGCTCAAGCGGCAGATCAAGGCCATATTCGGCCTGTAAGCGCCGCTCGATTTCGGGCGGCATCTGCCGCTCCTTCGTGAACGGGCCGCCCGGCGCCAGGTGCATCAGCACGAATGCAGCAGCGACGATGGCGAGAAGCGTGGGTATCGCGAGGAGTAGGCGCCGTACGGCTTGAGCTAACATTCTCAGGTCCTGTGGCGCCGAAGCGGTACGGCGAAGCGCGCGAAACCTTGCTTCCCCGCAAGGCCGTGTCAACGTCGCGATGTAGGATGGTGCGATGAGTGAGTTCAAACGCGTGACGCCGGGCTTTGCGGTAGCCCAGCAACTGACCCTCGACGACATCGCCCGTGCGGCAACCGAGGGCTTCCGCACCATCATCGCCAACCGGCCCGATGGTGAGGCGCCCGGCCAGCCTTCCGCTAGCGAAATCAAGGCGGCGGCGGAGGCCGCGGGGCTCGCTTTCAAGGCAATCCCCTTCGCCGGCCTACCCCCGGCGCCAGTGGTCATGGCGATGTCGGAGGCCCTGGCTGAGGCAAACGGCCCTGTTCTGGCCTATTGCCGAAGCGGCACGCGCTCAATAACAGCCTGGGCCCTGGCGCAGGCGCTGGCGGGCAGCCATACCCCTGACGAAATTATCGCCTTGGCTCAAAAGGCAGGTTACGACTTAAGCGGGGCGCGGGGGGCGCTCGAAACGTTGGCGCCGAAGGCTTAACCGCCCCAGGCTGGCAGCATCAGGATCCACGCCGTCTTCAACAAGACGATCAGGGACAGGGCGAGCAGCACAGTGCGCACGCGATCCAAGGTAAACAGACAGGCGGCGAGTGCGCGTTGCATGGCGCGATCGCTAGCAAGCGCTGGGCCGCGGAGCCTTTAACCTCGTGACAGATGCAACGCCCCGCGTGTTCCAGACCTCCGGGTCTGTGTGGCTCAAGGACTTCGAGTTTGGGCTGACGGGCCTCACCGTGCGCAAGACGGGTGCACGCGTACCCTATTCACCAACCATCATCAGCCAGGTGACGGCTTGGTTTCGCTATTTCTTTGCGGCGAAAGGCATCACGCCACTTGAGCCGCGCTTCACGATTTTCTTCACGCCAGAGCGCGCGCGTCCTTGGTATTTGATCTTCTCAGTGTCGCGTGCGGCAGGCGCGAAGCTCGCCAAAGACGCCTCGCAAGCTGATGTCGTGATGCAGTTCGAAGATGCGACGTACAGCCCGAACGATCCGCCGGCGAAGTTGAAGCCAGGCGTGAAATTGGTGAATTTCGGCTGCCGCGATGTCTCGAAAACGAACGTGGCGCGCGCCAGCAAGGCGGCGTTCGGCAATGCCCTGGCGGTCGACCCTGCGACGTTTACCGGGTTGGCGGTCGAGAAGTCCGAGATTAACGCCGCGCACGATGGCCGAATTGTCCAGTGCCCGACAGCGGCCATCCCGGGCCGGGTTTATCAGCGCGTCGTCGACAATCGCATGAGCGCCGACCTCAATCTTGTGGAGGACCTGCGCACCTGCACGGTCGGCGGCAAGCCGGTGTGCGTCTTCATCAAGCGCCGGGAAGTAACCAAGCGCTTCCTCAATACGAACACGGAAGTGCTGCTGAGGTCGCCTGAAGAGGTCTTCAGCGCGGCAGAAATTGAACAGATCAGCGCCTTCACGCGCGAGATTGGCTTGGACTGGGGCGGTGTGGATGTTCTTCGGGACCGGAGCGACGGTAAGCTCTACATCGTCGACGCAAACAAGACCGACATGGGGCCGCCCATCGGTCTCAATCTGCCCGACAAGATCAAGGCCACCTACTTATTGCGGGACGGCTTCCGCAAATTTGTTCTTGGCTGAGACCCGCTAATGGCGGCCAAGATCCCGTTCGTCCGCGACATGGACTTCGAGTACGAGCAGGCGCAGCAGGTCTCACCGCTGATCCGCCGCTTGGTCGCTAACAATCCCGGGCCATTCACCTTCAGGGGTACCGGCGTCTACATCATTGGCCGCGGTGAAGTTGCGATCATTGACCCTGGCCCAGACGATCCGGCCCACATCGATGCGTTGCTGAAGGCGGTCGAGGGCGAGCGCGTCACGCATATTCTCGTCACACACCGGCACATGGATCACTCGCCCGCGGCGCATCCGCTGGCGGAGAGAACCGGCGCGAAAGTGTATGCGAGCACGATCCCGCCGAAGCCGAGCGATTGCGATGCGCTGCGCCTGGAAGCGAGCGACGACCACTACTTCACGCCGGACATCAATGTTGAGGACGGCGAGCGGTTCAGCGGACCGGGCTGGACGATCGAAGCGGTGTTCACGCCCGGGCACACGACCAATCACATGGCGTATGCGCTGATCGAAGAAAACGCCCTCTTCCCAGGCGATCACATTATGGGCTGGTCAACCACCGTCATTGGACCGCCTGACGGCGACATGACCGACTACTTCAACAGCCTCGAGAAAGTGCGCGATCGCGACTACGCGACGCTGTGGCCGACGCATGGCCCGCCGGTGCATAACGTGCGCCCGTTCGTGCAGGCGTTCATTGATCACCGCAAAGAGCGCGAAGCGCAGATTTTGGCGCAGATGCAAGCCGGTCACACGCGCATCAAGGACATGGTCTCGGTGATCTACGCCGACGTGGACAAAAAGCTGCATCCGGCCGCGTGCCACTCAGTGCTCGCGCACATGATCCGGCTGGTGCAACTCGGCAAAGTCGTCAGCATCGACCCACCATGCGTCGATACGGAATATCGGCTCGCTTAGGCGAGATCGATGCCAGTGATGCGAAAGAGGTAGCCGAGCGCAAGTGCAGTGCTGATCAGCAGCGCGACTCCGAATACCCCGCCAATCGTGCGCCAGAGCACATCGGGGAGCGCGTTTCTGTTCATCGCATCAATGTAGGAAGTGTTGGTGCAGAATTTGATACCGGCGCGCCAACGCCCGGTTAAGCTTAGTGCACCGTCGGCGGCGGGCCGTCGAAATCCTCAAGCGTCACGATGCAGCCTTGGTTGCGTAGATCGCGGATTTGAAAGCCGGTCGCACCCAGCTCGGCGCGTGCGGTGGCGCCCCAAATGTGGGCCTGCAAACGCGCCGTCGTGAGTTCAACGTC
The DNA here is from genome assembly GCA_041398305.1 of Hyphomonadaceae bacterium. Lineage (GTDB taxonomy): Bacteria > Pseudomonadota > Alphaproteobacteria > Caulobacterales > Aquidulcibacteraceae > Vitreimonas. The sequence continues at coordinate 144,426 of JAWKUZ010000004.1, read as the reverse complement.
GAGCGGCGGGCGAACGCCACATACCGAGCCCTCCTCGGTCGTTTCTCTCAGGAATTCGATACGGTAGCGCACGAGCGCAATCTCCTAGCCTGGAGATGCCAATTTATGCCCGTGCGGATGCGGTCGCTATTGAGGCAGGCGGTCTAGGCCGGAGGGTATAGCGCGCATGGAAACGGCCCCGGTGGCAGTCGGGGCCGTTTCGATGGCGTCGACTTTGTCCAAAGGGGGCGGTCGTGAGGTAGTGCCTTCGGTCGGGTCTGGCGTGAAAACGCGGAACCCCGAAGGCAGTTCCCTCCTATTCGATCGGCTGGGCGCGACGACTTTCGGGGCGTCATGCGTCAGGGCGGCGAAGCGCCCTGCTCGCGCGCGGCCGCTTCCGCGCGGATACGGGCGAGTTCGGCGTCGACGTCTCGGTCCGCCTTCGAGGAGCGCGACTGGAGCCACTTTCGGACCGCGACGATCGGGCCAGCAACGACGACGAACACAGCAGCATTGAACAGCCACGCAAACACCGCGACGAACAATGTTTCGCGGTCGGTGGCCACAAAAAGCACCGGAGAACTCAGCGCCAGGATCGCGATCGTGAACGCGAACATGAATACCCAGCGCGGCTGAAACAGCAGCACCACCCAGCCAAGAATGTGACCGAGCATGGCGCTTACTCAGCCGCCTGCGTCGTCGGCAGCTTGTAGTCCTTGAACTGTTCGCGAAGCGCCAACTTGTTGATCTTGCCGGTGGCGCCGAGCGGGATCGCTTCGACGAACTGGACGTCATCGGGCGTCCACCACTTGGCGATCTTGCCTTCCAGGAATTTGAGCACGCTCTCCTTGGTGGGTTTGGCCCCTGGCTTGGGCTGGACGATCAGCAGCGGACGCTCATCCCATTTCGGGTGAGCCACGCCGATGACAGCAGCGTTGGCGACGCCGTCGGCCCCCATGGCGATGTTTTCGATGTCAATCGAGCTGATCCACTCGCCGCCCGACTTGATGACGTCCTTCGCACGGTCGGTGATCTGCATGATGCCGAGCGGATCGATGGTGGCTACGTCGCCGGTATCGAAATAGCCGCAGGTCTCCAGACACTCGCCGCGCTCATTCTTGGCGCCGGCGTTCTTGAAGTAGGCGCGCGCTACGGACGGCCCCCGCACCATGAGGCGACCGAAGACCTTGCCGTCATGCGGCAGGATCTTGCCTTCATCGTCGACGATTTTCATCTCGACCGTGAACGGCACCCGCCCCTGCTTCATCTTCACCTTGATCTGGCTCTCGTGATCCATCTCGTAGTGCTGCGGCAGCAGTTTGCCGGTGGTGCCGATCGGGCTCATCTCGGTCATGCCCCAGGCGTGGATGACCTCGACGCCGTAATCTTCCTCGAACGCGCGTAGCACGGTTTCCGGAATTGCGGAGCCGCCGATGGCGACCCGCTTCAACGTCGTCGGCTTCAGGTTGTTTTCGCGCAGGAAGCCCATGAGACCTTGCCACACGGTTGGGACGGCGGCGGTGAAGGTGACCTTCTGACCTTCCAGCAATTCGTAGACGCTTTGGCCGTCGAGCTTGGCGCCCGGCATGATCAGCTTGGCGCCGCACATAGGGGCGACGAATGCGATAGCCCAGGCGTTGGCGTGGAACATCGGAACGATCGGCAGCACGACGTCGCTAGCGCCGCAGCCGAAAACGTCGGTCTGGTTGGCAGCCATGGCGTGCAGCACATTGGAGCGGTGCGAATACAGCACGCCCTTCGGATCGCCTGTGGTGCCTGAGGTGTAGCAAAGGCCGCAGGCGGTGTTTTCGTCAAAACCGCCCCAGCGCGCCTCGGTGGACTGCCCGGCGATGAAATCCTCATACGCCACCATCGGCAACGACGATTGCGGCAGGTGGGCGCGATCGGTGAACGCGACGTAGAGCTGAACGGTCTTCAGCAGCGGCGCGATCTTTTCGACAATGGGCGCGAAGGTGATGTCGAAGAAGATGATCTTGTCTTCGGCGTGATTGACGATCCAGGCGATCTGCTCGGGGAAGAGCCGCGGATTCAGCGTGTGCAGCACTGCGCCCATGCCCATGGCGCCGTACCAAGCTTCCAGATGGCGATCGGTGTTCCAAGCTAGAGTGGCGACGCGATCACCGAGCGCGATCGAGCGCTCCCGCAGGGCGTTGGTGACCTGCTTCGCGCGTGCCGAGATGGCAGCGTAGTTCGTGCTCCTGAGTTGGCCATCCTCGATGGCGCGGGTGACGACCTCGCGCGTTGGGAAGGCGCTGTTGGCGTGATCGAGGATCCGATCAACCGTCAACGGCCAATTCTGCATGAGCCCAAGCATCGCGTTCGCCTCCCGTTATCTCGTTGCGGCAATTAAGCCGCGCCGGGGGCTTCGGGTCAAATACTCAACACTGAATCGATGTTTACGCGACCGTCAGGGGTAGAGCCGCGACTTAGCCCAAGCCCCGCCAGGCGCATCGCGGGTGAATACGAGGCGATCGTGCAGACGGAACGGGCGATCCCGCCAAAATTCAAAGCTGAGTGGCGTCAACTTGTAGCCGCGCCAATGAGGAGGCCGAGGCACCTCGCCGACGCCATATTTGAGAGCGTACTCAGCGATGCGCTTTTCGAGCGCGAGGCGATCTTGAAGCGGGCGCGATTGCGTGCTGGCCCAAGCGCCGAGCCGCGCGCCGCGATCACGGGTTTGGAAATAGGCATCGGTCTCGGCATCGGAGACGAAGGAGATGAGGCCGCGGGCGCGGACTTGGCGCTTGAGGCTCTTCCAATAGAAGACGACTGCTGCCTGTTGGTTCTGCGCGAGTTGACTGCCCTTGGCGCTTTCGCTGTTGGTGTAGAAAACGAAGCCGCCGTCCTCGAAGCTCTTCATCAGCACCATACGCACATCGGGCATGCCCGATGTGTCAGCGGTGGCGAGCGCCATGCCGTTGGGGTCATTCGGCTCCTTTTCCTTCGCCTCTCTGAACCAGCGTTCGAACAACGCGAACGGCTCATTCTCAGCAAACAGAGCCGCATCGTCCGGCGGCGGCGTGGCCGTGGGATCGTATTTGGGCGAAGGCGGGATGAGGTCGTCGCCGGACAAGGAATCGTGCTCCCCTTCTCTCTGCCTTCGATATAAGTGCTTCGAGAGAGATGTCACACAACACGTTCGGCCACCTTTTCCGCGTTACCACCTGGGGCGAAAGCCACGGGCCGGCGCTGGGGTGCGTTGTGGACGGCTGCCCGCCCGGGCTGCCGCTGACCGCGGCGGACATCCAGTATTGGCTGAACCGACGCGCGCCGGGCACGAGCCGCTTCGTGACGCAACGGCGCGAGCCGGATGAAGTGAAAATTCTCTCCGGCGTGTTCGAGGACGATCGCACCGAGGGGCCACTTACCACCGGCACGCCGATTTCGCTGATAATCGAAAACGTCGATCAGCGCGGGCGCGACTATGACGACATCCGCGACCTCTATCGGCCAGGTCACGCCGACTATGTGTACGACGCGAAGTATGGCTTCCGCGACTATCGCGGCGGTGGGCGTTCTTCTGCGCGAGAGACCGCGGCGCGCGTCGCGGCAGGCGCGGTGGCGCGGCGGGTGCTCGGCGAGGTGCAGATCCGCGCAGCAGTGGTGCAGATTGGAAGCGTCGCGATCGATCGCGCCCGCTGGGATTGGGCGGAGACGGAAAACAATCCCTTCTGGTGCCCGGATGCAGAAACAGCAGCGCGCTGGGAAGAGTTGCTCGACGCCGTGCGCAAGGATGGCAACTCTGTTGGCGCAATTGTTGAGGTTGAAGCAACGGGAGTCCCCGCCGGCTGGGGCGCGCCCGTTTACGGCAAGCTCGATGCGGAGATCGCCGGCGCGTTGATGAGCATCAATGCGGTGAAGGGCGTTGAGATCGGCGCGGGCTTCGCCGCCGCAGCACTTAGCGGCGTCGAGAACGCTGACGAGATGCGGGCAGGAAATGACGGACGACCCGTGTTCTTGTCGAATGCGGCGGGCGGCGTCTTGGGCGGCATCTCCACTGGACAGCCGATTGTGGCGCGGATTGCTGTGAAACCCACCTCCTCGATCCTGACGCCGCGCCAGACGATCACACGCGACGGCGCCAACGCGGAAATCTCGACCAAGGGGCGTCACGACCCATGCGTCGGTATTCGCGCTGCCCCGGTAGCGGAAGCGATGCTAGCCTGCGTGCTGGCTGACGCGATGCTACGGCAGCGCGGACAGACGGGGCGCTAGGTCGCGGCGCCTCCATGCGCGCTGTCACGAACGGTCCGAGCGATATGATCGCCGATAGCGGCGGCTACTTCGGGCTGATCGAAGTAGGTCGTGTGGATCAGGCTGTCCCACGTCATCGCGTCGGTCGTGAGGGAAGTCAGCGACGCGCTGGTGTCGCCGCCGACGGTGAAGAGCGACCAGCGGTACTTGTCGATCAGCTTGCCGGCAGCGGCGTTGGCGCCTTGCTGCATGCGCTCGGCGCACTCGCCGCTGAGCACCAGTTCCTGCGTGGTGTGTGTATGCGATTTTGGGGCGACGCCGAAGAGCAGCTGGTCGCCGTCGCGCCCCATGGCAACGCCACGCATGACGCCGCCAACAAAACGGTTCATCGAACCGCGCGCGCCGACTTCCTGGACGAAACCGCCAACAAAGAAGCGATAGAGGAAATAGACGGCGGTGAAGATAGCCGGCGCGAGCAATAGGCTTATGACCGTCATCGCGACGATGTTGCCCGCTATGTCTTCGTCGGCAATGCCCTCCATGAGCCCGAACAGATCTCCACTGCCGATGCTGTAGAGCAGAGGGTTCAGCAAGCCGATCAACAGCACAGCCAACACGCCGAACGTAATGGCGGCGCCGCGCGAACCACGAAACAGAGATCCGCGCGGAAAAGGCTCAAGATTGAGTTCCTCTACGCGCTGCAGGAAGGCGATGGCCTCGTCGTTCTGATGCCAGATGCTGAAGACTGACGTGCGGGTTTTACCTCCCGTCTTCGGCCGCAGAATGCGGCGGATGCCTTGCCGCGACATGTGCAGCATGAAGAGCGTGCATGGACCGACGATCAGAACATAGATCGCTGTCGCCACCAGCTCTGCCTGCTGGCTGCCCATTTCCATCAGATTCTCGCCGCTCAGCGCACCCCAAAGCAGAAACGCCGCCAGCAATGGAAACACGATCGCGCTGCCCCAGGCGATCAGCATGAACAAAATGCCAGCGATCCGCTGCGGCGTTCCCGTGCGCACGTTGAAGAACGGCGTGCCGACGGTGGTGAGGCTGTCGAACTTCTCGCGCAAAGAGTCGCGCCGCAGACCCCATTTGAGCAGCACGGCCGCATCGTTGGCGACGTTGCCGCCGTGACTGTGGCCGATGACGTGGATGCTGTCGTACTTGTTGTAGAGGCCGCGCAGGCGTCCAGCGAGCTTGTTGGCGCCCCGTTCGCGATCCCAAGCGCTGTTGGCGCCGCTCCAGAGATGCGGAACGATTTCGGCGTCGATGCCCTGCCCGCTCAGGTGAGATGTCAGCCTCTGGCTGAACTGCGATCCGCGCTGAAACCACTTTTCACCGTCCGCGCTTTCTGCGGTATCGCCGGTGCCGTGCACCGTGACGATGGCGACCTTGCCTTCTGACATGTCCCACTCCCCTGCGGCCTAAACATTACGGCGCGGAGAGGTTCCCAGCAATGAGGGCGTGACGAAATCAGCCGCCGCGGGCGCTACTAATGCGATTTTTCAGCATGATTTGGAAAAGCGCATCGTGGGTCAGGCGGCGGACAATCACCTCCGGAGAGCCCTCTTCGACGAGATCAGCGCTGAGGGAGGCCCAATCCGCATAGCGGCCGGTGTCTGCGAGTTCATAGGCTCGGGCGCGGAGCGCGGCGAGCGGGTCGTCTTTGTCTGGCATTGATCTGCGAACGCGCGTAAAGTCCCCGTCGTTCCTGTCGGGGATCGGGAAATGTTACGGAAACGAAAGCAAATTTGGCGGCGTCGCCGTGTTTCGTTTGCGCAAATGGCGCGCGAGATTGGTCCTCGTCTGCACATGGCGTTTCGCCGGACGCGCGCTGGGCTGTGGCGCTTCAAGCGTAGCCCGGCGCAGCAAGATCGCGCCGCGATGGTCGCCACGTTTGCTTTCATTGGATTGTTCGCCGTCGGCAGTGTCGATGCGATCGTCACGGGCGGCGCGGATTTCGCGCCAGGTTCAGCTTACGCCGCCGAATATCACCCGCAGCCCATGATCGCCCCGGTGCAAGCGCCAACTCCAGTCATCGAAATCGCCGACACCGAAGACGCCGAAGCCAAGAGTTCAGCAGTCGAAGAGATGGACTACAGCTTCACGACAGAGACCTTGCTCGGCGGCCCGGAATTGGAACTGGTCGCAATGCCTTTGTTCGAGAACATGCTGACTGAGGGCGCAAAGTTCGACCTCCCGGAGCCAACGGCCTCGATTGAAGCGGAAGAAACCGCTTCCTAGCTAAAGTCCGCGCTTTTTCGGCGGAACTGATGTGGCGGCTTCGCGGTTTGTCGCGCTGAGGCAAATGGCCATGTTCGACCACAATCCCGTCCTGAGAGAGCGCCTTATGGGACTTGGCGCGTTTGCCGGCATCGCCGTATTCGCTGTGACTGCGGTGGATGTGATGGTCACTGGAGGGTTCGACTTCGCACCCGCGCACGCGGCGCAGCGGCACGAACAGCCTGCAGCCTATGTGCGCATGGTAGACGCCGCACACTACGTCAGCGACCGGGTGAGGACGGTTTCTTGGGAAACGCCGATGCCAGTGAGCGAGGCCTACGCGGCGCCGAGCGAGGACCTCGCTGGCGCAAACGACGGCACGCCCGTTCGCGGCGAGGCAACAAACGAACAACTCTACCAAGAGATTGCCGCGCTTTATCAACGGAGCGAGCGTCAGAGAATTAGGTCCACGCCCGCACACGATGAACGCGCGTACGATGAAACAGAGTCCGCGTCCGCGCCCGCACCCGACGCGACGATGTCCGAGGAAACGGAATACGCGCCCGCGTCCGCAGATGAGTTCTCGCCGGAGGAAGCCGAGAAACTGGCTATTGCTTCCGGAACCTGGTGACCTTGGTCAGGAAGGCCAGCTCGGTGTCTTCCACGACAAAGCCGTGTTCGCCAAATAACGCCGCGAAGTCTTCCTTCAGGTACGACGTGAAGTACGGCTCATGGAATCCAACCGGAAAATATTCGAGCATCCGATCGAGATCGGCGGCGTCACCGGTTTGAATGGAGTCCGCCAACACGAACGTAGCACCAGGCCTCAGAATGCGGCCTATCTCCCGCGCGGCGTCACGGCGGACGCGTGGCGGCAATTCGTGAAACAGATAGACGCAGGTGGCGGCGTCGAAGCTATCGTCCTCAAATGGCGCGTGTTCGATGGCGCCGGTAACGACCTCCACTTGCGGCCAGTTGCTCAAGCGCTTGCGCGCCTCTTCAGAATACGCCGGGGAAAGGTCTAGACCCGTTGCCGGAATGCGCGGGTAAGCCGCAAGAACTTGGCGGAGGAAACGGCCGTTGCCGCTTGCGATGTCCAAGAGCTTAACTTTGCGCTGATCAGTGCCTCGGATGGCGCGCGCGAGTGAACCGAGAGCGATGCGGCGCATCGCATCGGCAGCGCCGCCGAACAGAATTTCGACCTGCGTATCATAGAGCTTGGCGCTGTCTTGGCTGAGCCATCCGCCGGTCTGGTAGTGGAAGTTCTGGAGGTAGTAGGCCGGATAGCGCCCCTCGCCTTTTGCTTGGTCGCGAACTTCGGTGCCGTCACGCTCCAATCGACGCTGATCAACCTTTGGCAGATCGCGAAAGAAGTCAGCGGAGCTACGCAATGCTTCGATGGCGCGAGTGAGGCGGATGTCTTCCGGAGCCGGATAGAGCCCAGCTTCGATATTGATGCGATCTTTCGCGAAAAGTTCGAGGAACGTGGCGCGGATGCTTTGTGCGTCGCCTTCCGGCGCTTGCGGTTCGAATCTTGGTTCACCGGGGCGATTGAACGGCCCGGAAATGCGCCGCGCTAGTAGGTATTGGCTCATGTACCAAGCGACGCGCGCGCCTTGAGCGGCGGCGTAACGGGCGCGGCCAAGATCGCGCATCAACGACATGGAGTGATTGTAGCGTACAGGCGCACTTGCCACTACCGCCAGGAGCGTCGCAGGCACGCCGCCGCATCGGAGCGGCGGCAGATTACCGTCTCTTTATGAAATGTTCCTTGGAAGGCACAGCCCAGAGTCCTTTTGCGCTCCGTGCTTGCATTTACGCTTCCATCCTCGTCGGCACGCTTCGATACAGTGCGTCATCAAAAACAATCTGCGGTCTCGCGCAGGTCGGAGGGGAAAACATGAAGAAGCTCGCACTACTTACCGCCGCCGCTGTGGCTCTCGTGGCATCGCCGGCAGCAGCGGGCGGGTACGTCGGCGCCGTTTATGGCAGCACCGATACAGGTGGCACGGATGCTGATACCTGGCAGGCCGAAGGCGCGGTCGGACACAGCGCCGGCGGTTGGGGTTTTCAACTCGACGGTTCGTTCGGCAACACCGATGCCGGCAGCGACGTCGATCATTATGGATTGGCAGGCCATCTCTATTGGGGCGGATCAAATTGGCGCCTTGGCGCTGTTGTGACCGGCAACAATCTCGATGGCGGAGGCGCGGCTGATGTAGATGAACTCGCGTATGGGATCGAAGGCACCTACGACATTGGCCCGAATAGCCGCTTCAACGCCGCAGCTACGTTTGGCGACGTGGAAATCCTCGGTGTCGATGCCGACACGTGGAATCTAGATGTCGGTTTCGATTTCTACGCCAATCCCAATCTTCGCTTCGGCGGCACATTGGGCGCCGGCAATCTTGAAGTTGCAGGAACCGATCTGGAGACTTGGACGGGCGGTCTGGACGCCGAATGGGCGCCGTTCACCGCACCGGTCAGCTTCACACTCGGCTGGACCCACTTCGATCTCGACGACGCATTCCTGGGCGGCATTGAAAGCGACAACATCTCTGTCGGCGTTCGCTGGAATTTCGGCGGCACCCTTCAAGACCGTGACAACGCAACACCGTTCGACACCCGCAACCAAGTCTATCCGCGCATCTTCGATCTGCGCTAAGGGCGAGAACTGACGATGGAGAGGCGCTTCGCTTCGGCGGAGCGCCTTTTTCGTTGTGCGCGGACGGCCCAACAAGAGCGGGGTTAGCGCCTGGTGCGCTTGCGTTTACGGTACTTCGCCGGAGCTTTCTCCAGCGGGCTGGGCCACTTGGTGATGCGCTTGATGAGGCCCGGCATTTGGAGACGGCCTTCAGGGCGGGTTTTGTTGCGGACCGAGGCCTTGGCGATGTGCACCGTGTTGTCGTCGCCGGAGACGAGTGGGTGCCACCAGAAAAGATCCTTGCCCTCGCTGACTAAGCGATAGGCGCAGGTGCGCGGCAGCCAGTCGAGTTTCGGCACGTTCTTGGGCGTGAGCTTCACGCAGTCGGAGACGTATTGTTTGCGGTTGGCGTAGTCGCTGCAGCCGCAGGACTTTGTATCGAAGAGTTTGCAGGAGACGTCGGTGAGGTAGAGCTCGCCGGTGTCGGCGTCTTCGATGGAAATGACGCAACATTTGCTGCAGCGGTCGCAGAGCGCTTCCCATTCGCGCTCGGACATTTCCGTCAATGTCTTGCGGCGCCAGTAGCCGTCTTCCAGGGGTGCAGCGTCGGCCTCCGCATCGCGTTTGCGGCGGGAGTTCTGGTAGTCGAGGAGCGTTGTTTTCTTGCTCACCGCTCGAAGGCTCCGACGAGTTCGATGTGCGGGCTCCAGCGGAATTGATCGACGGGCGTGAGCTTGGTCAGCGTGAAGCCGTGCTCGATCAGCACTTTGATGTCGCGCGCGAAGCTGGCGGGATCGCAGGAGACGTAGGCGAGCTTGCGGATCGGCGCGCGGGCGATTTGTTCGGCTTGCTGGCGGGCGCCGGAGCGCGGGGGGTCGATCACGGCGGCGTCGAATTTTTTCATTTCAAGCGTAGAGAGCGGCGTACGGAGCAAATCGCGCCGGAGAATGCTCACTTCCTTGAGCGCGCCGCCTGCCCCATCGGAGGCTTTTTTCAACGCGGCGAGCATTTCGGTGTCGCCTTCGGCGGCAAGGATCTCAGCATGCTCGGCGATGCGAAGCGCGAACGTGCCAATGCCAGAGAAAAGATCAACCACACGCTTGGCGCCCTGCAACGCCTCCAGAGTGAGTCGTGCTAGCGTTTCTTCACCGAGGACAGTCGGCTGCAGGAATGCGCCTGGCGGCGGGCTGACGATGGCCCGCCCCATACGCAAAGTCGGCTTGGCGCGTTCAACGATGGGATCGCCATCAAACGAGAGGCGCGCGAGGTTCAGCGCGTCGGCCTCGGCGATCAGTTTTTCGAGTTGAGCACGGTTGAGAAGATCGACGCGACCGGCGCCTTTGATGGAAATGTCGATGCCGCTGTCAGTCAGCAGGCATTGCATCGTGATCTCGCCGCGTTGCGGCAGGGCGAGTTCGGCGAGCGGGCCGAGCTTCAACACCGTCGCTTCAAGTTGCGGCGCGAGCACCGGGCATTGCGCGATTGGCGTGAGGCGTGCGCCGCCACGTTCGATGAAGCCGATGCGAACCTGATTGTTCTGGCGCGCGGCGTGGAGCGCGGCGCGTCGGCGGCCCTCGCCCCAGGCTGCGATGGTCGGCTCGACGTGGATACCGGCGAAGCCGCGCTTGGTCAGCGCCTCGAGCACCTGCTCGCGCTTCCATGCGAGGTAGGATTCGTCGGCCCAGTGCTGGAGCTGACAGCCACCGCAACGGCCGAAATGCCGGCAGGCGGGGGATTGGCGCTCGGGGCTGGCGCGCAGCACCTCGATTACCTCGGCCCGGCCGCCTGCGACGCGGGCGCGCACCTGTTCGCCCGGCAGCGCGTAGGGCGTGTAGATCGGCCCCGCATCTCCCTCAGCGGTTGAATCTCCGCGCGATCCGATAGCCGAAATCTCCAGCACCCGCTCCTCCGGGACCGGGATTTCGGCCTTCCGGGCCTGGTGGGGCCGGGACCGGGAAAGGCGGTTCATACGCTTCATGTGCCGTTCAGACTGATTTTGGTTCTCTCAGGCTCAGTTTACTGGGAGCAACCCCTCATGCGCCGTCAATTTCTTGCAGCCGCCGCCGTCGCGACCGCTCTCATGGCGTTTGCCCAACCGGCCGCCGCGCAACAATACCGCAGCTACCACGACGAACATGTAGCCAATCAGCAATGCGAACGCTCGCGCCAAAACCGTACCGTGGGCGGCGCGGTGATCGGCGGCGTGCTCGGCGCACTCCTCGGTCGTGAAGTGGCCGGGAATCGCGGCGTCCGCGACGAAGGCACCGCCGTTGGCGCCATTGTCGGCGCAACGGCCGGCGGCGCCATCGGCCGCAACACGGCGCAGCACTGCGATGGCGTGCAGGGTCAGTACGACCGCTACGGCCGTCCGATCGCAGGCGGCGAACAACCCTATTACGGCGACGAATATGGCCGCGGCCGCGACGACGACCTCTACGGCGGTCCGTACGAGGACGGCTACTATCGTGGCGACGATCGCGACTGCCGCATGGGCGAACGCATCACGCGCGACCCGTATGGCCGCCAGTACAGCGAAGAAGTCTTGATGTGCCGTGGACGCGATGGCGTCTGGCGCGAAGAGTAAATCTCCATAAGTGAACCCACCTAGTAAGCAGCGACTGAAACCCCGGCTTCCCAAGAGCCGGGGTTTTTCTTTGTGGGCTAGCGGCTGAGATGAACCAGTCGTTCGAGATTGCCGTCGCCACCGCGGATGGGTGAGTCGATGGCGGCGACGACGCAGAAGCGTTCGAGGCCGTTGAGTGCGTCGATTGCGAGTTGCGCAGCGGCGCGCGCCGTTTCTTCGTCGAGCACGGCGTTCTTGTGCGGGCCGGCTTCGAATTGGGGTTTGATCAGTACTATGGCGTCGGCTTTCTCGGCTGCGAGTGCGAACGGCGCTGCAAGCACCTTTGCCGAGCCAATGAAGCTTGCGTCGCAAACGATGAGCGATGGAGGCTCAGCCAGCTGTGCAGCGGTGAGTGAGCGCGCATCAGTTTGTTCAAGGCTGGTGACGCGCGGGTCGTTTCGCAACGAGGCGTGCAGCTGATCGCGGCCAACATCGATGGCGTACACGCGTGAGGCGCCTCGCGTCAGCAGGACGTGAGTGAACCCACCGGTCGAAGCGCCGACGTCCATGCAAGTGCGGCCAGCCGGATCGACCTTGAAGGCGTCAAGCGCAGCCGCGAGCTTGACGCCGCCCCGCGAGACCCACGGATGTGGAAGAGTCACATCCAACGCCGCATCATCGGCGATCAAATCGGATGCCTTTGTAACGATGGCGCCGTTGGCGATGACGCCGCCCGCCTCGATCGCGGCACGGGCTTTGGCGCGGCTCTCGGCAAGGCCGCGCGCAACAAGCAGCAAGTCAGCGCGCACACGGGACATTCCTGCCTACTCGCGTGTGCTTGACGCCAAGGCAAGGTCCTTTCCCCGCTTGCGAGCAAGGGTTCCCTGGCGCCAAGGTCCGGCCAAGGCCACGAAGCAGGCCAAAGGGGGAAACCGATGCCAATTTCACGTCGCGGCCTGATGGCCAATGCCGTTGCGCTTGGCGCGCTCACAACTGCTGGGGCTTGTGATCAATTGGGGCTGAATAGAACTTCATCGGACGCCTTGGGCGACCTCGACGCGACTGGCGTCGCCGCCGCGATCCGCGATGGCGACATCACTGCAACAGAGGCCTTGGACGCAGCAATCGCGCGCGCCGAGAGCGTCAACGGCGAACTGAATTTCATTGCCACGCCGCTTTACGATTACGGCCGCACGCGTGCGACGGAGACGCTCAGCGGGCCGTTTGCCGGCGTGCCGACTTTGATCAAGGATTTGCTGCCCCTGGCGGGATATCCCACGAAGTATGGTTGTCGCGCCTTCGCCAATAACGTCCCACAGGAACAGCCGCCGTACACGGACGCGATTTTGGCGGCAGGCCTCGTCCCCTTTGGAAAATCGACGACACCTGAGTTTGGATTGACGGCGACAACAGAGCCGTTGCTGACCGGACAAACCAAAAATCCGTGGGATGTCACCAAATCGAGCGGCGGTTCGTCTGGTGGCGCCGCGGTGGCGGTGGCGTCGCGCGTCGTGCCGATTGCCCACGCCAGCGATGGCGGCGGTTCGATCCGTATTCCTGCATCCTGCAACGGCTTGTTTGGCTTGAAGCCTTCGCGCGGGCGCAGTGTCCCGCAAGGACGGCCGGACAGCGGCATCGATATTTCGGTGAGCGGCTGCGTCAGCCGCAGCGTGCGTGACACCGCAGCCTGGCTCGCAGCTATGGAAGCAAGCGGCGACGGCGCCGCGTTTCCGTCAGTTGGCGTCGTCAGCGGCCCGAATACGCAACGCCTGCGCATTGCGCTCGACATCCCAAACGCGCTTGGCCATGAGCCGGACGCGGATGTGCGCGCTGCGGTCGAAGCGGCGGCGGAACTCTGCCGCTCGCTAGGCCATACAGTCACAGAAGGCAGGCCCACGGTCGATGGCGCGCAGTTCAGCGCAGATTTCACCCTGCTCTGGGCGGCGGGTGCGAACGAAGTCGAGCAACTGGTCCGCAGCCAAGCGGGTCCGGATGCGCCGATCGACCAATTGCTTGAGCCGCTGACGCTTGAACTTGCCGCCCACGCGCGCGAGCAAGGCACAGGCGCCCTTGTCGCTGCGATTGGCCGTCTTCGCGCGGTCGAGGCGACGTATGCGTCATTCTTCGAGACGACGGCCGACGTTTATCTAACGCCGGTGCTGGCAAAGGCGCCGGTGCCGCTCGGGATCATCGACGGCGGCAAGGGTATGGCGGTGTTCAGCACCCTCACCGACTATGTTGGCTACACCCCGCTCCAGAACATCGCGGGCGCCCCGGCCATGAGCGTGCCACTAGGCATGTCCTCGGGCGGGTTGCCCATCGGCATCCACTTCTCGGCCGCTAAGGGGCAGGAAAAGCGGCTCTTGGAACTTGCCTACGAGCTGGAACAGGCGCAGCCATGGGCCGACCGCAAGCCGGGGGTGCGTGCAGGCTGACCGCCCAGTTCCACACTCCCGCCCTACTTGGGAGCTACCCGCGAGAGCCATGAAATTGCGTACTTTGCTCTGCGCCGCGCTTATCGCGGCCGCGGCCTTGCCGGCGGCGGCGCAACAACAGCCGCGCCGTCAGCCGCAACAGCCACAGGTCGAAGCGCCTCCCGTACGGGGCGAAGAATGGTATCGCGGCCAGCTGGTAGATTTGTCAGAGGTGTTGGGCGGCGCTCACTATCTGCGCATCATCTGCGACGGACGTGATGATCAGCGCTGGCGCACCTACATGCGCGGCGTGATCGAGCGTGAGCCGACCTACAACGCCCTCCTCGTGGAAGGCTTCAATCGCGGCTACCGCCAGGAAGAAGCGCGCTTTCCCTCATGCGATCAAACTACGCGTCAGATGGAAGCTGAGCTGCGCGCACGCGGGCTTCGCATCGCCCAAGGTCTGCGCGCGCGCCACACTGGACGCTAGCGCGTGTCCACCGAAGATCCTGAGAAGAAGGGCCGTGCGCTGCAGCTCATCCTCGATGCGTGGGATACCGCTTTGGCCGAAGGCGCTGAGCCTGAGGTAATTGCCTCGGTCGCGATCTACGCCGCGCTCGCGGACATGGTGGACCGGTATGGCCAGGACGCTGTGGCTGAGTTTTGCGCTTCGCTGCCGGATCGCACGCGGCGCGGAGAGTTTACGCTGCGCAGCAGCGAGGGCTAGCGGCTAGCCCAAGTCTCTTCGAGCCATTGCTCCTGCGGCGCGCCTGCCTCCGGCATTCCCGCGCGCGCGAGAAAGAGATGGCGCACGATCTCTGCTTGGCGCTCGATGTTGTAGGCGCTGAGCTTAGGCGAGCGAGGTTTGTAGGCGTAGGCGCGCTTACCGAGTGCATTGAGCTTGGCAGCGGCCAAGACAACGCCGCGCTGCGCTTGCCAAACATGCGCGAGTTCGTGGACGAACCACCCCTGATCCCAAATTGGGGCAACGCTGAAATCGTAAGCGGCGCGCCATTTCGAGAAAACAATAGTGCGCCCAAGTGGCACCATCGCGCCGAATCCCAAGCCCGACGCCTGATGGATACGAATTTTGGACCAGGCAATCTCGTCGCCGAATATCGAACGTCCGAGCGCGATTTCGCCGGTCGTGAGCGCGCGGCGTTGGCCGGGCTTCATGCGGTCTTGCTTTTCCACCGGCGGCAATGTGGGGAAGAAAAGGCGGCCCGGCCAGTGACCGGGCCGCAATGGCGCGCTCTAGGAGGGAGCGTTATCGAGCGCTCCAGGCTCTGAAACGCGCGGAGCGACAAAAGCCGTCGCGACAAACCGCGCCGCCCTGCTCTAAATTGGCGGCGCATGAGTGCGTCGTTTGAAATCATGGTGGGGCGGATCGAGACATTGGCGCTCGATGCGGTCGTGAATGCCGCGAACCGCCAGTTGACGCCTGGCATGGGCGTCGATGGCGCCCTGCGCGCAGCGGCCGGGCCGCGCCTCACAGAGGCGACAAGCCGCATTCCGACGATCCTGACCGGGGAAGCGGTGATTACCCCAGGCTTTGATGCGCCGATGAAGTTCATCATCCACACGGCGGCGCCAATTTGGAACGACGAGGGACCGCGTGGCGCCAAGGTGGCGGGACTGGCGAAGTGCTACACGTCCGCGATCAAAATGGCAGCGTCGCGCGGGTTTGCATCCATCGCGTTCCCATGCTTGGGCACCGGCGTTTACGCGTGGCCGCGCGGGTTTGCCTGCGGCATCGCGGTGGCGGCATGCGAACAGGAGCTCGCGAACGCGCCGAAACTGAAGCGCTTGGTGTTCTGCTGTTTCACAGAAGCGGACGCGAAGATTTATCGGGATGGGTTGGGTGTGAGTTAGACATGCGCAGAATTTTGGTGACTGCGACAACGGCGTTGGCAGCATGCGGTCAAACTGCACTTGATGCCGCGCCGACTACACTTTCTCCGAATGATCCGTTCGCAAATGCGCGCGATGGTCAGCTGCTTTGCACTTCCCCAAACGAGTCACGAAAGACTTGTGGCTCGATCATGCAATTTGCATTCGCGCCGAACGGCGGGGTTCAGGCAACAGGGCAGTCCATCCGAAATCTCCAGCCACTGATAGTTTCGACTGGCCCGCTCCCTATGGAGGCCACGGCTGACGGCTTTTGCGCCACATACCGGTCGGAGGACGCTGACACTCAGAACTTCACCATAGATGGAGTTCCTGCATCACCGGAGGCCACGGAATCGATACGCGCCGACCTTCGTTCCCGACCCAGCCCACCTCAAGCGTGTCTTAGCTTCTCTGCAACGAGCACCCAGACAACCGTCACCATTGATGGTGTAGCCCACCCTGAAATGGCGGAGCGTATGATTTGGATTTCTCCGGACGCTGGGTACTCAATCGGATGGCCGCCAAGTCAAGCGCCAGGCGAGTGAGGTGCCTGCGTGGAACGGCACGATCTCTGTGCCGCCGACGCTGATGCGGGCGGGGACCTCCTGCGGTTCGCGTTCCAGCGTTATCCGCTCTTCGTTCAGTGGTAGGCCGTAGAAGCGCGGGCCGTTTTCTGAGGCGAAGGCTTCCAAGCGATCCATCGCGCTCTCTTCGTCGAAAACCTTTGCGTAGCTTTCGAGCGCGTGCGGCGCACAGAAGACGCCGGCGCAGCCGCAAGCGGCTTCCTTGGCGTGAACGGCGTGCGGCGCGGAATCTGTGCCGAGGAAGAATTTGGGCGAGCCTGAGGTTGCGGCTTTGCGCAGCGCCAGGCGGTGGTGTTCGCGTTTGGCTACAGGCAAGCAATAGAAGTGCGGGCGGATGCCGCCTTCGAACATGGCGTTGCGATTGTAGTCGAGGTGATGCGGGGTGATCGTCGCCGCGAGTGTGGACGGGCCTTCGACGACGAAATTCGCCGCCTCTTCCGTCGTGATGTGCTCGAGCACGATCTTAAGCGCTGGAAAATCGCGCACGAGCTTCGACAAGATGCGTTCGATGAACACGGCTTCGCGATCGAAGATGTCGACGTGCTTTTCTGTGACTTCGCCGTGTAGCAGCAACGGCATGCCAATGCGCTGCATCGTCTCCAGGGCGCCGCGGATATTCTTGATGTCCGTCACGCCATGACTGGAATTGGTGGTCGCGTGCGCTGGATAGAGTTTGCAGGCGGTGAAGACACCAGCGGCGAAACCGCGCTGGATCTCCGCGGGGTCGATGCTGTCCGTCAGATAGCAGGTCATCAGCGGCGTGAAGGTAAGCCCCGGCTCAAGGGCCGCCAGGATGCGCGACCTGTAGGCCTCGGCTGCGGCAACTGTTGTGACGGGCGGTGCGAGGTTGGGCATGACGATGGCGCGCGCGAATTGGCGCGCGGTGAAGTTCACGACGCCTGCGAGCATCGGGCCGTCTCTGAGATGGACGTGCCAGTCGTCGGGCCGGCGCATCACGAACGAACTCATCTCAAGCCTCCGGCGTGCAGCAAATCGAGCGCGGCCGCCTCCACCGCGTCTATGCTGATGTCATCCATTGCGGCGGCTTCGTCCAGTGCGGCCTCTTCGAAACTCTTGCCGCGCAGCGTGCGAGCGCGTGGGCCGCGGGGTGCGCGGACGCGTTCGTCGGTGGGGCCGAAGAGCGTCAGTGTCGGCGCGCCCATGGCGGCGGCGATGTGGGTAAGCGCGTTGTCGTTTCCGATCGCGAGCGTGGCGCGTTCCGCGAGCGCGGCGGCGGCGAGGAGATCAAGGCCAGCGCCGCTGGCCGGCACGCCGTCGGCGTCGAGACTTGAAACGATGCGCGCGGCGATTTCATCGTCACGCGTGGCGGCGCTGAGCACGACGATGCGTGCGCCGCTGAGCGCGCCAGTCGCGAGGCGCCGCGCAACGGCGGCGAAGCTCTCGTGCGGCCAGCGTTTTGCGGCGCTGGCCCCGCCGGGCGCGATGAGGAGAACCGGCGTGGCGTCTGGCGCGACGTTCGCGGCTGCTTGGCGGGCGCGATCGTCGAGCCAGATCTTCGGGGCGAGTGCGCGCTCGCTTCCAACGAGTTCGCTCAGGTCTTCGGAGAAATGGCGCAGCACTTCAGGCTGCTTCAGCGCGAGACGGAGCTTCGCCGGGATCACCAGCGAAGCCGGTGAGCGGCGAAGGTCGAGCGCGAGGTCAAAGCGGCGGCCACGGCGGCTCCAGGCGAGTTCGATGAACGGACCGACGTCGCCCACGCCTTCGACGGTGTATTTCGCCACCAGTCCGGGCGCGGCGCGGAAGAGCGGGGCCGCGTCCTTGCTGGTGAGGACAGTGAGCTGCTCGCCTTCGCCCAGTGCGTACGCCAAAGCCCCCGTCGCGAGCACGGTTTCGCCGAGATCGGCGGGCGCGAGGAAGAGCAAGGCCATTGGTGCTGGTTAAAGGCGCGGGACCGGTAAATGTGAAGTCAACAAAGCCAGTGGAGCGGGGTTGCGTGGCACCACGGCGCGGCCCAAGTGGTCGCCATGACACGCGAAGGCCGACTTGAGCGCAGTTTGATCGCCGTGACCGGGCCGGATGCGGGCACCTTCCTCCAAAACTTGCTGACCCAGGATTTGGATAGGCTAGGCGGCGCGGGCGTCAGCTATGCGGCGCTGCTTTCCCCACAGGGCAAGGTCAGCACGGACATGTTTGTCTGGGCGCGCCAAGACGGATTTATCCTCGATGTTCATCCGGCAAAAGCCGCCGATCTGCTGCGCCGGCTGGGGATGTACAAATTGCGCGCGAATGTGACGCTAACCGATGTGAGCGATGCGCTTGATATCGTGGTGTTCATCCCGTCTCCACTTGAAGGTGCGCTTCCAGATCCTCGCTTGAATGCGTTGGGGTCTCGCGCGCTCGTCCCAAAGAGCAATGCCACACTCGCCGACACTGAGGCCTTGCGTATCTCGCTCGGTGTTCCCGATCTCGCGCGCGATGCCGCGCCCGAAGAAGTGTTCGCGGGCGAAGCGCTGCTGGAAGAGCTGAACGGCGTTGCGTTCGTTAAGGGTTGCTTTGTCGGTCAGGAGAACGTCAGCCGCATGAAGCGCCGGGCGACGACGCGGAAGAAGTTTTGCCCGGTCGTATTCGAGGGCGAGGCGATTGCGTTTGGAACGCCGGTGCTCGCGGGCGAGGCAGAGATCGGCTCGGTACGCACCGGTCTCGCTGGGCGCGCCATTGCGCTGTTGCGCTTGGATCGAGCACTGGAGGCGGCAGCCGCAGGCAAAACGCTTACCGCCGGAGGGCGCGAAATCCGGCTCGATCCCCCGCATTGGCTTATCCTTCCGCAAGGGCCGGAATGAAGCGGTATGGGGAGGCCAATTGACGCCTCCGCCCTCGCGGGTTTAACGCCGTGCGGTGCGCCTACCTCGGCGCGGCGAGTGAGGACTACGCTTTGACTGTCGCCATTTCCGCGACTGGCCTTTGGACGCCGTCGGATTCCATCACCAACGCTGAGCTGGTCGCCTCGTTCAACACGTACGTGGAGCGCTTCAACAGCGAGCACGCGGCGGAGATCGCGGCGGGGACGAAGACAGCGCTACAAACGTCGAGCGTCGAGTTCATCGAGAAAGCCTCGGGCATCAAGCACCGCTTCGTGATGGACAAGGTTGGTTCGCTCGACGTGGATCGGATGGTCCCGCGGATTCCGGAACGGCCGAACAGCGAAATCTCGCTAATGGCGGAAGTCTCGGTGATCGCGGCAAAGCAAGCGCTGGAGCGTGCCGGGCGAGATGCGGCTGATGTGGGCGCCGTGATCTGCTCGTGCTCGTCGCTACAGCGGCCCTACCCGGCGTTGGCGATCGAAGTGCAGAACGCGCTCGGCGCAGGCGGGTTCGGCTATGACATGAACGTCGCCTGCTCTTCTGCGACTTTTGCCATACAAAACGCCATCGACATCGTGCGCGCCGGACACGCCGCCTCAGTGCTGGTGGTGAACCCGGAGCTAACGACGGGACATTTGAACTTCCGCGACCGGGATTCACACTTCATCTTCGGCGACGCAGCTGTCGCTATCCTCATCGAGCGCTCCGAGATCGCGCCACGCGGCGCGTGGAGCATTCTTGGTTCCAAGCTAAAGACGGTATTCTCCAACAACATCCGCAACAATTTCGGCTTCCTCAATCGTGGCGACGAAGCGCATCGCGACGATCCGGACAAACTGATCACCCAGCAGGGCCGCAAGGTGTTCAAGGAAGTCGTGCCGCTGGTCTCGGAGATGATCCTGGAGCAGATGAACGCGATGGGCCTGAAGCCGACGGATATGCGCCGACTTTGGCTGCATCAGGCCAACTCAAACATGAACCGGCTGATCGCCGAGCGCGTGCTTGGGCACGAGGCGTCGCAAGATGAGGCGCCAACGGTGCTGGATGTCTACGGCAACACCGCCGGCGCGGGTTCGATCATCGCCTTCCACAATCACAGCGACGATTTGAAGGCAGGCGACAAAGGCCTTATCTGCTCGTTCGGTGCGGGCTATAGCGCGGGTTCAATCTTCGTCCAGAAGGGCGCCTAACAAGAAGCGCCGCCCCTTTCGAGGCGGCGCTTCAGTTTTAGCGCAAGTTCAAATCACCAACCGCAGGTGCGGCCGCGGTTTTGCTCCTGCATGTAGGTCATCAGCGGCTGGAAGTAGCGGGCCATGGCGCCGCCATCCATTTGACGCGTGCCGGTGAAGGCTTCGAGCGCGTCGGGCCATGGGTGCGAGGCGCCCATTTCCAGCATGCTGGCGAAACGCTCGCCGACTTCGCGATTGCCATAGACCGTGCAGCGATGCAGCGGGCCTTCCCAGCCGGCTTGGCGGCAGGCTGCTTCGTAGAACTGGAACTGCAGCACGTACGAGAGGAAGTAGCGCAGATACGGGACGTTGTTAGCGATGTGATACTTCGCGCCCGGATCGAAGAATTCTTCGCCCCGCTCAGTCGGCGGACGAATACCTTGATAGCGTTCGCGCAGCTCCCACCACGCAGCGTTGTAGCGATCCGGCGTAATGCGGCCGTCGAACACTTGCCAGCGCCACTGATCCATCGTCAGCGCGAACGGCAGGAACGAGATCTTCTCAAGCGCGCGCTCCATCAGCAGGCTAACGTCTGACGACGCCGGCGGGATCTGGTTGCGGCGCAGGAGGCCGATCTCAACCAGATATTCCGGCGTGATGTTCAGCGCGACGAAATCGCCGATGGCTTCATGGAAGCCGTCATGCGCGCCGTTCCGATAGAGAAAGGGCTGCTGATTGTATGCGCGTTGATAGAAGTTGTGTCCCAGTTCGTGGTGGATGGTTTGGAAGTGCTCCGCATTGATCTGGATGCACTGCTTCACGCGGAGATCATCGACATTGTCGACGTCCCAGGCTGAAGCATGACAAACCACGTCGCGATCACGCGGGCGCGTGAGCAGCGAGCGTTCCCAGAACGTGTCGGGCAATTCCGGAAAGCCGAGCGAGGTGTAAAATCGCTCGGCCGTTTCGGTCATTTGCACCGGCGTGTAGCGGGCGCGGGTGAGCAATTGCGTCGTGTCATACGTCGCACGGGCGCCAGGCGGGCGGGCGATCGGCATGAGCGTCGACCAATCTTGCGCCCACATGTTGCCGAGCAGATCAGCGCGGATCGGCTGGTCTTCCGGCACAATGGCGTCGCCATAGCGATCGTTGAGACGTCCACGGACGTAGCAGTGAAGCTGTTCATAGAACGGCTGCAGCTGCCCCCAGAGGCGCTCGACTTCACGCTCCATGTCGGCGGCGGGCATATCGTAGTTCGACAGCCACATTTGGCCGACGTTATCGAAACCAAGATCGCGGGCGCCTTCGTTGGCGATTTCGACCATTCGAGCATAGTCATCACGCATCGGCGCGGCGACAGCGTGCCATTTGGTCCAGATTTCTTCGAGACGCGCCGGATTGCGCTCGGTGCCCATCAGGGTTTCGAGTTCATCGAGCGTGACTTGGCGGCCTTGGTAATCGATGCGGCCGGTTGAATAGATCGACGCAAGGCGCGTCGTGATTTCCGAAAGTTCGCCGGCCGCGCCCTCGCGTTGCGGCGCGGGCAGAACGAGGCTGAGGCGCAGCAAATCGACCTTGCGGCGCGTATCGGCCGGCAGGTCGACGTTAGCGTAGCGACCAGCTTCGGAGGCTAGGCGCACGCGCGCTTCGGTGGCTTCGGCGTCAGAACGCTGCAGAAGCCACTCGGTGTCGAAGTTGATGTTGGTGTTATAGACCCAAGCGACGCGCGCCTCGTATTCGGAGCGCTGCATCAGCTCTTCTTCGGCTGATTGGATGAATGTTACGGCTGACTCCGGAGTCGCGCGCGCGTTTGATGAGCTTCCGTTCGTCCCCGGCGCTGTCGCGCACGCCGCGGTGAACGCGACAATGGCGATCCAGGACGCAGCCGCCCTGAGCAATGGTTTCGCGATCATAGTCTCTCCCTGTCCGTGCTCGGCGCGTTCCCAACGCGCCGCCCCCTAATTGCCTTCCGCGGCAAGCCACTCGATGCCGTCAGCCGACATCATGAAAACGGCCGCCTCGCGCCGCTTGGCGCCGACAGCATTGAAGAATTTCTGCGCGACGTCGTTGTCGACGCCTGTCGTGATCGCGAGTTCGCGGGCGCCGAGTTCGTGCGCGCGGCGCGCAACTGCGCTCATCAGCTTGCGCGCCAGTCCGCTGCGCCGCTGCTCCGGGACAACATAGAGTTCGCAGAGCACGACGTTGGGTGCGGCGCGGCGCACGTCATAGCTCTTGGTAATGATGGCGTGGCCGATCAGCGGCGCGTTGTTTCGCTCCTGAGCCACCCAGGCCTCAAACAGCGCGTTCGAACCGAAGGCGTGCGCCTTGATCCGATCGGTTTCCAGGCTTGAAGCAGCGCCCTCCTCACTCGCGGCGTGGGCGGCGAGTTTGGCTATGGCTTCGGCGTCACGCGGGACCGCGCGCCGTATGGTCAGTGGGCGCTCCATTTGTGGGCGCCATGTAAGGCGCAGCCACCCGCCTTAGGCAAGCAAAACAAAAGCTTCGACGCGGGTTTAGTGATCGACCCAGGGACCCATCGGCCCGCCATCGTCGTGATCCCAGCCGCCCGAGCGGCGCGTCATGAAAGCGCCCAGGAGCGTAAGGCCGACAACGACCCCCACAGCTACAAGGAACCAGAAGAACATATTCGCTCCACTGTGGCGGGCCCTCCCGCCAGAGGCTAGCGCGCCTCCCCAACAACCTGTGTGGGTAATGTAGCCACGTTCGGCTGGCTTTTCGAGGGCAAGCCGACCCAAACGCGCAGGAATGGAACCCGGCGCCCCAGATCGAAGAAAAGCCAGCAGCCAAGCGCGGTTGTTCCGATAAGCAGCGGCGCTTCGATCACGAGCGGTAGCTGAAGCTCATCGAGATAGTGGCCAGCGACAACGATAATGGTCTGGTGGATCAGGTAGAATGGGAAAATCGCTTGCGTGAGCACGCGGCGCGCGGGGCCATCTGCGTTCTTCAGATAGCGGTGCGCAAAGCCGATGCACGCCACAATCGCACACCAGGCGTCGAGCTCACGCACACTGCGCATGACAGCGCGCAGCCAGTCTGGAGGCGAGACACCGTCAGGGTATGCGTTGAAGTACGTGATGAGCGAAGCCCAGCTGATCAGCGCAACCGTAAGCGCGACCCAGCGCAGTTGCACACAGCGATCAAAGAACGGCTGATGCTTCGCGATGCCGAAGCCAAACAAGAAAACGCTGAAGTAGAGCGCGTGCAGATACCAATCTTCCCGGAAATCGTGGCTTTCGCCGAAGATTGGGAAAAGCGTGACGCGCAGCGTGGCCATGATCAGCCAGGGCGTCAGAATGAAGAGCGGCCCGCTGATCAACACGCTCACCGCCTTCGGGATGCGGCGCAGCAACGGCAGCAGCGGGATGAGCGCCAGGGTGTAGAGGATGAGGTAGGCGACGAACCACATGTGGTTGTAGGTCGGCGTCGTCAGGCAACCATCGGCGTCGCACCAATTGCCTGAGGCGGTGACGTACTTCACGTAGAAGTTCTCAAGCACCGTTGGATACTGGGCCGCCACCGCCGCCGGCAGCGCCCGTATCGCCTCGACGATCTCATAATAACTCTGAGGCGGAACGATCACGAAGACGGCCAGCAACAGTGGTGGCCAGAGGCGGCCCATGCGCGATCCGGTGAGCTTCCAGGCGCTCATCTTGTCGGCCATGAACCGGGTGGCCGCCCCCGAGATCAGAAACAGCAGAGTGAGCCGCCAGGGGTTGGTCAGCATCATCAGCGGCTCGATGGCGTCGCTGGCAAAGCGCGATTTCACGTGCCAGTCCCAGGTCACGTAAAACATGCCGCAGTGGTAAAGAATGAGCAGGCCAAACGCGATGATGCGGAGCCAGTCGAGGTCATAGCGGCGGTCGGTCATATGCGGGCGCGTCTCCTTGAGCGCCCGCTTCTTTCGCGGTTCAGCCCGCCCCGCTACGTTGGCGCCACGCCCGGCGGCCCGCTGGGACGAACGGGGAGCTTCCGGTGACCACCGGCGACGAAAAAGGGACGAACGGATGGGCCCGGGGCCAATGGCGGCCCTGGGTTCTGGTCGCGTTGGTCGGCGCCATCGTCGTCGCGGTGAACGCATCCTCGGACTATCTGGAGATGAAGCGCTCCGGCGTGGACTTCGAGTGGTGGGAACCAGTTGTCTGGGAGGTGACGAGCGCGATCGTCATCATCGCCATGGCCCCTCTGATCGGCATGGCCGTCCGGCGCTGGACGCCAACGCGCGAAAATCTGATCCGTCCGGGACTTATCCACTTCGGGCTGACCATTCCCTTCGCCGTCGCCCACGTCATCGCCATCTGGCTCATGCGCGAGGCGATCTATTGGGTGGGCAAGTCCCATTACGGGTTCTTCGACGACGGCGTTCTGCTGGTCAGCTTCTACGAGTGGCGAAAGGACGTTCTCACCTACGCCACCATCGCGGCGGTCTATTGGATATTCCAATACATCGCCGAGCGGCGGAAAGCGGCGACTCAAGCGCCGGCTGACGAGCGCATAGAGGTGCGCGACGGCGGTGCTGCCGTGTTTCTCGCGCCCGCCGACATCACCCACGTCGAGGCGGCCGGAAACTACGTGGAGTTTCACACCCACGCCAAAACACACCTCGTGCGTGGCACGTTGGCTTCGTGGGAGGCGCGGCTAGTAGCGCGAGGCTTCATCCGTGTGCACCGCTCGCGGCTGGTGAACCGCACCAAGATCGCAGCACTGAAGCCAACGCCCGCGGGCGATTTAGAGATCACATTGAGCGACGGCCGCACGGTTCTCGGCAGCCGGCGCTATCGCGCGGTGCTGGCCGGCGCATCGAGGTGACACGCTTGTCGCAGCGACACTTTGGCTTGCTTGCGTGAGCGCGGTTCGGGTTAGCGTTGGTTGAGGGCGGCCATGACGGATAACGTTCCAGCCAAGCTGACAACAAGAAGAAATGC
The DNA here is from genome assembly GCA_041398305.1 of Hyphomonadaceae bacterium. Classification (GTDB taxonomy): domain Bacteria; phylum Pseudomonadota; class Alphaproteobacteria; order Caulobacterales; family Aquidulcibacteraceae; genus Vitreimonas. Next base: position 118,977 of record JAWKUZ010000004.1, on the reverse strand, counting down.
GATCGCGGTCGCTGCGGGATTCTTCGCGGGCCTCATCGTAGTTGGCCTGCCTTACATCGCTGTTTGGATTCATGCCGTCGCAACAGGCGCCGTGGCGCCCGGCAGTTCAATGACTTCAGTCTCGGGGTTCAACGCGAGCCTCACTCTGCTCTTCCCGGCGGTGCAGGGCCTCGTGATGGGACTTGCGCTTGGGCGGCCGCGCCAAGGCGTCGGACCGACCAGCCTGCTGTCTTTGGCGATGGTGCTTGTCGACATCGTGGCGGCTGTGGTCATCATTCGAGAGGGCGTGATTTGCCTGATCATCATGTCGCCGCTGCTGTTCTTGATGATTTGGGTTGGCGCGTTCCTTGGGCGCGCGATCTTATTCAATGTTGGCCGCAACGTTCAGGTCAGCCTTGTTCCGTTGGTGATGCTAGCGGTGTTCGCGGAAACACGGCTGCCGCCGCCGGATTTCAGCACGCAAGTCACCGACAGCGTGACCGTCAATGCGCCGCCGGAATACGTTTGGCGCTACGTGACGACCTATCCAGAAAACCGCGATCCACCGGAATATTGGCTCTGGCAAGCGGGCTTGCCGTATCCGACGCAATCGATCGCGGATGCGCCCGAAGTCGGCGCCAAGCGCATTTGTGCATTCAACACCGGCATCGCGTTCGAGGAGCGCATTATCGAGCTCCAGCCGAACGAAGTGATGACGTTTCAGGTAACGGCGCAGCCTGACCACCCAGAAGTCACAGGGCACTTCCAGTTTGATCGCGGGCAAATCCGGCTCACGCGCAATCCCGATGGCACAACAACGCTGACGGCGACTAGCTGGTATCGGCTGTTCGTGCGCCCGGCGCCTTACTTCAACTGGTGGACTGAGGACATCACGCGCCAAGTGCACTTCCGCGTGCTGAACCACATGAAGCATTTGGCCGAGGCGGATTACCGGGCCGAAGCGCCTCCCTCTTGAGGCGGGGGCGCTCGACAAGGGCGCGCGGGCGCCTACCTTGCGCGCATGGCGTCGAATCCCAAATCCGCAGACAAGCCGCGTGCTTGGCAGCGCATGCTGTCGGGGCGGCGGCTGGATCTACTGGACCCTTCGCCGCTCGACATTGAGATCGAGGATATCGCACACGGGTTGGCGCGCGTGGCGCGCTGGAATGGGCAGACGATCGGCGCCCACGCGTTCTCGGTGGCGCAGCATTCCCTGCTGGTGGAAGAGATCTGCCGCAAGCTTGCGCCCGAGTGGGACAAGAAGCGGCGCTTGCTGGCGCTCTTGCACGACGCGCCGGAATACGTGATCGGCGACATGATCTCGCCGTTCAAAGCCGCTCTGGGCTTTGACTACAAAGCGTTCGAAGCGAAACTCGAAGCGGCGATCCATCTGCGCTTTGGCCTGCCCGCGCATCCGCCGGCTGTGGTGAAGGGCGTCATCAAGCGCGCCGACATCATCTGCGCGTACTTTGAAGCGACGCAGCTTGCGGGCTTCACCGAGGCCGAAGCCAAGCGTTACTTCGGGACGCCACCGCGCGGCCTAAAGCTAAAAATGACGCCAAAACCCACGGGCGAGGTGCAGGAGGTCTTCCTCAAGCGCTTCCGGTCGCTACTCGATCCGGCCTAAACTGCCGACACATGACCATTCACGTTTGCCCCCTTTCCCGCGCGCCGCATCTGGCGCGCGAAAACAAAGTGTCACACGTCGTCAGCTTGCTCGATCCGCTGACGCCGTTTCCGGCCATCAAAGAGGTCGGCTCCAGGCACTTGTGCATCGAGGTGCACGACATCGAGCATGAAGAAGAAGGCATGGATCCGCTCTGCGCGACACGCACCAAGCGGATACTCGATTTCGTCAGCGGCTGGGATCGCGCGCAGCCGATCCTCATCCACTGCTACGCCGGCATTTCGCGATCGACCGCGACAGCATTCATCACTGCTTGCGCGCAGAACCCAGGGGCTGACGAAGAAGCCATCGCTTTGGCGTTGCGCCAAGCTTCGCCCTCCGCCTCACCAAACCGGCGCTTCATAGCCATGGCGGACGCCGAGCTTGGCCGCAGCGGACGCATGTCGCGGGCTATCGATAAGATCGGCCGCGGCGGCAGCTGGTACGAAATCGGCGAAGCAACGCCTTTCTCGATCCCGAGCCGCTACGCATGAGCGAAGCGCGCGTCATCATTGGGCTATCCGCCGTAATCGTCGCGGTGACGGAGGATGGGCCATACGTCGTGGTGACGCGCGATGGCGGTGACGCAGCAGGCTTGCCATTCGGCCCGTTCGATCCGGCAGGTGATAGAACGCTTGAGCTTTCACTGCGTGGCTGGGTGAAGGAGCAAACCGGGTTCGACATTGGCTATGTCGAGCAGCTCTACACGTTCGGTGATCGCGGGCGCGAAATGCCAATGGCGGCAAGTGCAGGATCGGATCGCGTGATCTCGATCTCGTACTTGGCGTTGACACCCACACGCGCCGTGCTTGATCGCGCGTCAGCGCGGTGGCGCTCTTGGTACGATTTCTTTCCTTGGGAAGATTGGCGTGATGGCCGCCCGGCGGTGATCGATGAGTTGATCGCTCCGAAGCTAAGAGCTTGGACCCAGAAGGGCCGCGACGCGGAGGCGATCAATCAGCGCCGCGCGCGCGTACGTCTAGCGTTCGCGCTGGACGGCGCCGTGTGGAACGAAGAACGCGCGCTTGAGCGCTATGAGTTGCTCTACGAGTCGGGACTGGCCCCGGAAGCCGCGCGCGACCGGGCGCGCTTCGATGGCAAGGCGACGCCCGCTATGCAAAGCGAACCAGGCCTAGGTGAACCGATGGCCTCCGACCACAGACGCATCTTGGCGACAGCGATCGGGCGTCTCCGCGCAAAGATAAAGTATCGTCCGGTGGTGTTCGAACTGGCGCCCGAACATTTCACGCTGCTTTACCTCCAACGCGTGGTGGAGGCGATCGCAGGGCTCGAGTTGCACAAGCAGAACTTCCGCCGATTGCTGGACCGCACTGGCCTCGTCGAGGGCACAGGCCAGTTCGACACCAGCGCCGGCGGCCGCCCGGCCGAACTCTTCCGCGCACGCCTTGAAACGCTGAGCGAGCGGCCGGTCGGCGGTGTCCACGTCCCCGCCCCACGCGGCGAGTGACGGAACAATTCTGGGCGCGATGCGTCCTTATCGGCTGCATCAGGAGGCTCGTTTGACAATGAAGCTCAAGGCGGCGTTGGCCGCAGCACTGGCTTGCGCGCTGGCCGCGTGCGGCGATCGCGATAGTCAGGTGGGCGAGTTCTCGAACGACCTGCTTGGCAACGAGATTATGGTGGAAGCGCTGCCTGATCCAGGCATCCCGGGCGTCGTGTGCCACGTCGCCTATTTCGACCGCTCGATGCTCGATCGCATCCGCCAAGGCAATTGGTTCGAGAACCCTTCGAACTCGGCGGTGTCGTGTCAGCGCATCGGCGCCATCGACTTATCGGGCGTGCCGACGTCGCGTTCCGGCGAAGAGATTTTCAGTCAGCGGCGGAGCTTGTTCTTCAAGAACACAGCCATTCGCCGGATCGTCGATCTTCAGAATCGGACAATCCTCTACGTTTCCCACTCGCGCGAATTGGTGGAGGGGTCGGCGAAGATGGACATATCGAGCGTGGCGTTGACTGAAGCGGAAATCGCCACAGCACGCTGACCCAACTTAGCGGAATTGATCCGGCCGTTGCAGGCGAACAGGTTCGGGATAGCTCTGCGGCGGCGGCGCTTCGACCGCTTGCTCTTCCGCGGGCGCGATCGGCATCGGTTCTTGATAGGTGCTGACGACGGGCGTCGTGACATACGGCTGCGGCACGCCGTAATTCAGTGGATCAACAAGCAGTCCATCAACCACGACTTCGTAATGGAGATGCACGCCGGTTGCGTTTCCGGTCATGCCCATCCGGCCCATCGCTGCGCCTGCTGCGATGCGCATGCCGGGACGAAGATTTGGATCAATCTCAGCCATGTGCGCGTAGCGCGTGCGAACGCCGTAACCGTGATCGATCTCGATATAGTTGCCGTAGCCGCCGCGATAGTCAGCGGTGACGACACGCCCATCGCCAGCTGCGTAGATGAAACCGCCTTCGCGGTTGGCCAGATCGAGGCCGTTGTGCTGACGGCCGCCACCGCTGGATGCGCCGCGGAAACCAAAGCCCGACGATAGACACGCCACTTCCGTTGGATTGCGCAGCAGCGAGCCTGCGGGCGTTTCGATGTAGGGCGTGTAGTTTGTCGCCTCACCGCGCTGGCCGATGAGACCCAAGTTCGAGCCGTAGCTATTGCACGCAAACAGTTCGCTGTGGAGCGGCGCGCGCGCGGCTTGGCTGTATATGCTCGGGCCGGTGTTAACCGGCGGCGAGATCCGGGTTGTCACCGGGGGCGCGTAGGCCGTGTTGGTCGACGCACAACCCGCAAGCGCGAGCACTGCTGCCACTGAAAAAGCGATACGTACCATGGTTCCCGCCAAGTCCGCCGCAAGCACCTTTGCAGGCGCGCCTGAACACTAGCTGAACAAGCATAGCTAAAGAACCGCGTTGCGCAGCTAACCAATGCGCGCGCGGAGCAATGCGGTGTCCGAGTCAGGGCGGCTGGAGATGCCGAGCGAAGTCGAGTGGCCGTAGCATTCGCCGTGCATGGTGGCGAAACCCGCAGAAATCAGCCGATCACGCGGGATTCGTTCCCTTTCCACGTAAGCGGAGTGAATGATCTCCGGATCGAATGTTTCCAGAACTTCATCTCCGGCGTCATCGCGATAGCAAACGTATTTCCAGCGCGCGCGCATCAGGATGTTGGTGCGCCGCGTGGCGTGAGCGTCCACCACCGCGCGGGCGAATTCATGCGCTCTGCGTTGCGGCCGGCCTCAGAACCAGACCCGAAGAAGACGTCGCCGCGCTGCGGACCGCGGCGGATGGCGCCGCCCGTGTCTTGCGCGACGAAGAGGTGACGGAACGGTTGGCCGTCATACTCAGCATCGACAAACACGACTGCGCCATAAGGATGGAACGCCGGATCAACGGCAATTGAGCCCATAGGCGTCAGCGGCACGCCAGCCGCGCCGCGCGGACCCGCTGACGGATCATCAATGCGCTCTTCTTGGAAGAACACGTAGGATGGATCAGCATTAAGCGCCTGCTGCGTCGCGCCAGCGCCGTTACGATCGCTCCAAGCGCGGAAGTTCGACCAGGTCGCACCGCCTTGCAGCTGACCGGAGTCACGCAACGCGCCAAGCGCGGAGCGCCAGCGATAGCCGTTTTGCGCCGCGAATGCAGCGCGCGCCTGCGTGCCATCAGGAAACGCGATGCGGCCGGATCCCTGGATTTGCAGATTGTAGACATCAACAGGGTGCGCCCACGCAAACGCTTGATCGGGCCCTAAACTGAGATCTTCGCGCTTTGGATATGGACGCACTTGCGTGCCGCTGATCTGTCCCTGCAACGCACGCGGTGCGCCACGTAGCGCCTCATTGTCATACGCTTCAGCGAAGGCGGCGATGTCGACGGTGACCATGTCGCCCGGCCGGCGCGCAAGTGGCGCGGAGTAAACAGAGTCCGGCGCACGCCGCGCCTCGATGATCGGTTCGTAGTACGCCGTGATCCGCGCTTCGCCTGGGCCGCGCACGAAGTTTGGCGTGAAGTTCGCTTCGAAAAAGGCGCGCTCGCCGCCAGGGCCTACGCCTTGTGCGGCCGCGCAGGCCGGCGCCCAGTCAGCCACCGTGCCGCCGTAGCGACCGCCACCCGGAAGCGAAGCCGTGGGATCGCGCAGACGCCTGCCCTCGCACGCGCGGCGGAAGGCGAGCAAAGCTGGCGCGAGATCAACGCGCGTCCAGTCAGGGATGTCGTTGAAGCGCACGGTCGCGAGCGAAAACTCTGCCGGCGTCTCCGGCTGAGTTGGACCCACGCTGGGGCCGGGCCGTTCAGTGGTTGCACAGGCCGAGAGCACGGAAGCCGTGGCAATCAGCGTTAGGACACGGCGCATGCGACTCCTCCCGGTAGGCTCAGCCTTCTAACGCGCGAAGCGCGCCAAAGTCGCCTTTCGCTTGCATGCGGGAATCGCTGGGAGTATGTTCCGCAAATAGGTTATGCTCTTTTGTAGCATAAGGGTGGGCCGAGGTCTTCTCGGCCATGTTTTACACCCTATATATGCTCCAACTGAGCATAAGCGCCCGTTTGGGGCGCGAGGAGGCCAAAGATGGCCCGCATAATTGACGCCCCCCTCACCGGCAGCGAGGGCAGCTGCGATCCCCGCGCCGTCCACGGCACATGGGGCGCTCTCGACGCAGCCCAACGTCGCGGTCTCGCCTACACACCGGAAGTCGCCGCCGAGACGGCGCCCCTCTACGAGCGGGTGAAGCACGTCATTCCCGCAGTGGAATGGCCAGCCTACGCGCCACTCATCAGCGCCATCAACAAGATGAAACGCGCCAAGAACGCGGTGATCCTCGCGCACAATTACATGACGCCGGAAATCTTCCACTGCGTCGGCGATTTCCGTGGTGACTCGCTCCAACTGGCGCGCGAGGCGGCGGAGACTGATGCCGAAGTGATTGTCCAAGCCGGCGTACGTTTCATGGCGGAAACGTCGAAAACTCTGGCGCCGGAAAAGACGGTGCTCATCCCCGATCTGCGCGCGGGCTGCTCGCTTGCAGCCTCGATCACCGGCGCGGACGTACGGCTGATCAAGGAACGCTATCCCGGCGTGCCGGTGGTGACGTACGTGAACACAAACGCGGACGTGAAAGCGGAAAGCGATATTTGCTGCACGTCTTCGAACGCGGCGGCGGTCGTTGAGTGGGCTGCGCGCGAGTGGAAGACCGATCGCGTCATCCTGTTGCCGGACGAGTATCTGGCGAAGAACGTCGCGACGCAGACAGGCATCCATATCATCCGTGGCACGGCCGCTGCGAAGTGCACGAACGCTTTACGGCCGAAGACATCGCGAATTGCGTCAAGCGCATCCGGGCGTCGTGGTGCTCGCGCACCCGGAATGCCCGCCGGACGTGATGGCGGCGTCGGACTTTGCGGGTTCGACGGCGGCGTTGCAGGATTACGTGGTCGAGAAGCGCCCGGCGAAGGTCGTGCTGCTGACCGAGTGCTCGATGAGCGACAACGTTGCGCTTGCGGCGCCGGACGTTGATTTCGTGCGTCCCTGCAACCTCTGCCCGCACATGAAGCGCATCACGCTCGAAGGCATCTATGATGCGCTCGCGGAGATGAAGCACGAAGTGACGATCCCTGAGGACATCCGCGTTCGCGCCAAGCTTGCGATCCAGCGCATGCTGGACTTGCCAAAAGAGAAGCCGCGGGCTTTTGCGACGGGCCGCGCGCCTGTTGCGGTAGAACTCGTCTAACCGCACGCGAACCGCCCAATTGCCGCCCCTTTCGCCGCCCAACACGCTCCGCGAAAGCGAGGCGAAATATGCGTGGATTTCTGATTGCGGCATTGGCTCTGGCGGCGGCGCCGATGGCGCACGCTCAAACCGGCGATGCCTACGCCGGCACCTGGGCGTTTCAGACCTCCTCCTACGGCGACGAACGCGTTGGCGCGATCATGAGTGGCGTTGCCGTGATCACGGCAACGGCGCCGGACCGCTACGACATTCGCCTTCTCTCCAACGAGCGCTTGGTCAATCGCGACACAGGGCAAACGGCGTTTCTCACCGCGCGTCAAACCTGCACGGGCGAGAGCGACGGTGGGCAGTTCACCGTTACTTGTCAGTTGGCGGAGCCGCTCGAAGGCTACACGCCGGACAATTTTGTGTTGCAGGCGGGCGAAACCGATCAGCTTGTTGGCGTGCTGAGTTCGGAAGCTTCCCCGCAAGTCACGTTCTCGCGCATGCGCTGAGCGCGGGCGCGCTCGCATGAGCGCGCGTGACTCCATCCTCATCGTCGGCGCAGGGCTGGCGGGGTTGTTTCTCGCGCTCAAACTTGCGCCGCGGCGGTGCGTGGTGTTGAGCCAGGCGCCCCTGGGCCATGGTTCCTCTTCGGCTTGGGCGCAGGGTGGGCTCGCTGCTGCGCTCGCCCCCGGCGACAATCCCGAGCTCCACGCGGCAGACACCGTCGCTGCTGGCGCTGGGTTAGTTGATCCAGCCATCGCCTCGCTCATCGCACGTGAAGGACCGGATCGGGTGCGCGATCTGATTGCGCTCGGCGTGCCGTTTGATCGCACACCGGATGGCGCGCTGGCGCAGAGTTTGGAAGCCGCTCACTCCCGGCCGCGTGTGGTGCGGGTTTCGGGCGACCTTGCCGGCAAGGCGATCATGGATGCGCTGATCGCGGCGGCGCGCGGCGCGCCTCACATTGAGATCGTTGAACGCAAGCGCGCGCGTGCATTGGTCCGCGATGCGAATGGGCGCGTTTGCGGCGTACTTTGCGATGGCGATGAAACGTTCGTCGGCAGCGAAGTGATCTTGGCGACTGGCGGTGCTGGTGGGCTGTTTGCCGTCACGACCAACCCGACGGAAGCGCAGGGTCAAGGGTTCGCGATGGCGGCGCGCGTTGGCGCGCTGATTGCTGATCCCGAGTTCGTGCAGTTTCATCCAACGGCCATCGACATTGGCCGCGATCCGGCGCCGCTGGCGACGGAGGCGTTGCGCGGAGAAGGCGCGCATGTGGTCAACGGCAAGGGCGAAGCATTCGTCGATGATCTTGCGCCACGCGATGTCGTGGCGCGCGCCATCCACTTGGAGCGGCAAGCTGGACGAGGCGCGTTTCTGGATGCGCGCGGAGCGGTGGGCGCAAAGTTCCCGGCGCACTTCCCCACAGTTTTCGCGGCCTGCATGAGCGCAGGGCTCGATCCGCGCGAGACCCCAATCCCGATCGCGCCGGCGGCGCACTATCACATGGGCGGCATTGCGACCGATATTTGGGGCAGGAGCAGCGTCGAAGGCCTTTGGGCGGTGGGCGAGTGCGCATCGACCGGCGCGCATGGCGCAAACCGGCTCGCGTCCAACTCGTTGCTCGAAGCGGTGGTCTTCGCGCACCGAATCGCTGCCAGACTGCGCGATGACACTGCACAGCTTCCCCTCGCCCCGGAGCCAACCACCGCGCCGCCAACACTCGCTGACGGACCTCGCAATGAGCTTCGCCGGCTTATGGAAGCGGACGCGAACGTCGTCAGAGACGGCGCCGGACTCAAACGCGCCCTCGCCCACGTTCACGCGCTCGGCGAAAGCCATGGCCAAGCCAATGCGCTTGTCGCAAGCGAACTCATACTCAGCGCCGCGCTCGCTCGAACCGAGAGCCGCGGCGCGCACTTCAGGAGCGATTATCCCGATGTCGCGACACCGCAACGCACGTTCGTCACAGCAGGTGCGCCCGATGCTGCCGCCGCTTCCTGACGTCGTGCTCGAACCGATCGTGAAGCTCGCGCTCGCCGAGGATCTTGGCGTCGCGGGCGATGTGACGACCGACGCGCTGATCGATCCCGAGACGCAAGGCCACTGGGCGCTGCGGGCGCGTGAGGCTGGCGTTGTTGCGGGGCTTGATGCGGCGATCCTGGCGGGGGCGATGATCGATCCGGACTTGGTGTTCACGATCCGCGCACCAGACGGCGCACGGGTGAAGACCGGCGACACGATCATGGAGATCGAAGGTGCGGCACGCTCGATGCTGATCGCAGAACGCACGATGCTGAACTTCATCGGGCGCCTGAGCGGGATTGCGACGCTGACCAGCGTTTATGTCGATGCTGTCGAAGGTTCGAATGCGATCGTGGCGTCGACGCGGAAGACGACGCCGGGCATGCGCGCGCTGGAGAAGCGCGCGGTGCGTTTGGGCGGCGGCGGCGCGCATCGTTACGGCTTGGACGATGCGATGCTGATCAAGGACAATCACATCGCTGCCGCCGGCGGCGTAGGCATCGCATTGGAGCGCGCACGCGATGCGGCGCCGCATTTGATGTGCATTGAGATCGAGGTCGATACGCTGGAGCAGCTGCGCGAGGCGCTGCCGTATGGGCCAAGCGCGATCCTGCTCGACAATTTCTCGCAGGCCGACATGCGGACGGCCGTGAAGATGGCGAATGGCTCGACGCTGCTGGAGGCCTCCGGTGGCATCACGATCGAGAACGTTGCCGCCGTTGCAGAAACGGGCGTCGATGTGATTTCGATTGGGGCGCTGACGCATTCAGCTCGCTCGCTTGACGTTGGTCTGGACGCCTTGTGACCCTCATTCCGGACACGCGCAGCGTGATCCGGAATCCATAGGATCACGGAATGCAGTGGGTCGGTTCCTGGATTCCAGGTTCTTCGCTTCGCGAAGCCCTGGAATGACGAAGTCACGAAGAGTCGGCGTAGCACGTGGCCACCGGCGCACCTGCAACGAACGCGCGCGCAGGCGGGGCCGAAGCAACGAGGCGCGAGCCGCGTAGGCCTTTGTGGAGGCGCTTCAGGAAGCGCTGAACATAACGCGACGGCTCGGCGATGGCCGCGATCAGGCGGCCGATGCGCTGATGAAATGCACCGTGGCGCAGCCGCACGCGGACGTGCTTCAGCGGAAACTTCGATTGACGCACGCGCCGCCGAAAACCGACCGGTGTGTTGCGGCGTGAGAAAGAGCTGAGGCGCTGCGCCGGCGGCGTCGCAAGGCGAAACGCCATCAACAGCAGCATCAATTCGACGGCGCGCTCGGCGCGGCGGATGGCGAGATGAATGCGGCGGCGCGTGTGCTCGGGGTGAGGCGTGAAGATCGCCTGCGCCAACTCGACCACGAACACGATGATCGCCGCCGCGAGGGCGTCGATAACGTGTTGCGATGGAGGCTGGTAGGTACGGGGCACGCGCGGATGATACGGGCGCGGTGGAGGCCACCGGATAGATTTTGTGACGGTGCTTCGTTTTCAGCGGTTTGCGCTGGAGATGTGTTGGATGGAGCTCCCCTCTCTCCACGTTTCCCGGACGCAGCCCCGGCCGTGAGCCGGGGTGTGATCCGGGATCCAGGCGCCGCGTGCACCGCGCTCCGTCACTCCCTGGGTCCCGGCTCTGCGCTCACCGCATTTTGTACTGCGCGCGAGTTTGGCCGGGAAACGCGATATAAACGAGCGTGATCAGCATTGCTGCGCTGACGCATTCGGCGCGGCCGTTAGATGTAGTGCTGGACCCGCTCTAGTTCGGAACCACCAAGTCGCCCTGACCCTCGGGAAATACGTAGATGCGATCCCCTTCGACGTTCACGATGAAGTGCCGGGGTCTACCTACACGCTGAACCCCTTCAATCTCCTCGATTTCGGGTGGGAGTGTGAACGCAATCGTCGCGAGTGGAGATCCCGCATAACTTACGAGAACGCCCCTGAGACCTTGCGTAAGGTCGAATTCGCGCCGGACCGCATCCCAAGCCCTGATGATGTCATCAAGCTGGTCGCCGCGAAAGTGATGGTTCCAGAAGACAGGACGACCTTCGGTGCCAGCGGCGGCGCTGCCCACCATCAAGGGGGCCGCGAACAAGAATCGTCTCGAAACCTTGGGCTCGGCCACTGTATTCCACCGCTCTTCTAAGCCCCGCTATTCACGATCCCGAATAGCAGGTGGTCGCGCCAGGCGCCGTTGATCTTCAGGTACGCGCGCGCGATGCCTTCGTGGGTGAAGCCGCATTTTTCGAGCACGCGGCGCGACGGGATGTTGTCGGGCTGGCACGCGGCTTCGACGCGGTGCAGGTCGAGATCTTCAAACGCGTAGCGCACGACAGCGCGGACAGCGGCTGTGATGTAGCCGTTGCCGGTGTGCATCTGGCCGGCCCAATAGCCGAGCGATGCGGTTTGCGCGACGCCGCGGCGTATATTTGAAAGTGTCACGCCGCCGACGAGCACATCGTCGCTTTCGCGGAAGACGAAGAGCGCATGAGCTTTGTCATCGCGCGCGTCTTCTGTGTAGCGGCGCAATTTGTAGCGATAGGAGCCGCGCGAGGTTTCATCCTGCGCCCAAGTCGGCTCCCACGGCGTCAGGAAATTGCGACTGGCTTCGCGGACGTCGGCCCATTCCTGGTAATCGCGCAGCTCGGGCGCGCGAACATAGACGCCCTCCCCGTCGACCCGGCGCATGCCGTCATTGTCCTTCCGCATCAAAGCCATGACGGCTCATTTTGCCCCAAATACTTGGAGCGCGCCATGCCCCGCCTTGGGGCCAATGGCAGCTGCGCAGGCCGGGCCCTCAAGCGCCTTGGCGGCGACGGCCTGGATTTGCTCACACGTAACCGCATCCATGCGGGCGCGGAGTTCGGAAAAGTCGCTCAGCCGGTCGCGCAGGAAGAGCTGGCTGACGCGCGCTTCGGCGCGGGCGCTGGGGGCTTCCACGCCCATCAGCATCGAGGCGCGGGTGACAGCTTTAGCGCGCTTGAGTTCGGCTTCGGTCGGGCCTTTGTCGGCCATCAGCGCGAGTTGATCGCGCACGATCTCGGCCACTTCGCCAGCGTGCTTTTCGGAGCAGCCGGCATAGACGCTAAGGCGGCCGTCGTCCTCCAGCACATCGAGCGCGGAATCGATGGCGTAGACGAGGCCGCGGGTTTCGCGGACTTCCTGGAAGAGACGCGATGACATGCCGCCTCCGAAAATCTCGGAGAGCATGCGCGCGGCGTAGATGTGTTCACTGCCGGAGCTTGGCGCAGGCCAGGAGAAGACGAGATGCGTCTGCTCAAGCTTGCGCGTCTCGCCAGCTGTGCCGGCTTGAGGGCGCGCCTTTTCCCTCTCTGGATCGGGCTTGGCAGCGAGAGCGCCGAAGCGGCGGGTCGCGGTTTCGATAATGGCGTCGCGATCGAAGGCGCCGGCGACAGAGATAATCACGCGCTCCGGCGTCATGTGGGCTGAGCGGAAGTTGATCAGCGTGTCGACGCTGACGTTCTTCAACGCTTCCTCGGTGCCGAGGATTGGACGACCGAGGGCTTGGTCTTTGTAGAGAACGGACTGGTGGAGTTCGAAGACGCGGTCGTCCGGCGCATCGAAGGCTTCGCCGCGCTCTTGGGCGACAACGCCCTTTTCTTTTTCGAGATCGTCCGGCGACCAATGCGGCTCGAACAGAATATCGGCGATGAGATCGAGCGCGAACGGCGCTTGCTCGGCGACGCAGCGGCCGTAATAGGCGGTGCGCTCGTAGCCGGTGGCGGCGTTCATGCTGATTCCGGCGTTCTCGATCGCTTCCGCGAACTGGCGCGCGTCATGCGCGCCCGCACCTTTGAAGGCCATGTGCTCGAAGAGGTGCGCGACGCCGTTCAGTTCCGCCGTTTCCCAGCGCGCCCCGACACGTTGCCAAACACCCAGCGCCGTCGTCGCGAGACTGGGCATCGGATCAAGCGCGATGCGCACGCCGTTCGGCAAGCGGACGAGTTCTAGCTCCACGCGAGGCTCCGTTCGCGGATGTATTGCTTCACCGCTTCGGCGTCGGCGGGGAGAGAGTCAAACTTTTCACTGCGCTGGAAGAGATCAGCGCATTTGGCAGGGAGTTCCGGACGCACGCCCGTGGCGCGCTCCACTGTTTCGGGGAATTTTGCTGGGTGGGCGGTCGCGAGGTGAACGATAGGCCCGATCAAGCGCATGTTGCGGCGCGCAGACAGCGCGACCGCAGTGTGGGGACAAAACAGCGCCCCGCTACCCGCGGACCACGCCTTGCTCATCGTGTCCAGCGTCTCGTCGTCGCTAACCGCCACTGCGTCGAAACTATCGCGGAGCCACTTCAGCGCGCCTTCCGGGATGTCGAAGCCGCCGTTGTCAGCCAAGTCTTTATAGAGGGCTCGTATCTGGTCACTGTCGCGGCCCACGGCCTCGAACAAGATGCGCTCGAAGTTGGAAGCGACTTGAATATCCATCGCTGGCGATAGCGTGTGTTTTGATACGCCGCGCTCGTACCTACCGGTGGCAAACGCGTGCGCAAGGATGTCATTGGCGTTTGTCGCGATGACGATCCGGTCAATCGGCGCGCCGAGCTGCTTTGCGACCCAGCCGGAATACGCATCGCCGAAGTTTCCGGTCGGGACGATGAAGTGAACGGGGCCGTCGTTCAGCGTGTGCGCGGCGATGAGGTAGTAGATCGATTGCGCGACGATGCGCGCCCAATTGATCGAGTTGACGGCCGACACCTTGGCGCGCGTTGCAAAACCTTGATCCGCAAAGATCGACTTCACGATCGCTTGGCACTCATCAAAATCGCCATCGACCTCGACGACATGGACGTTCGCGGCGCCTGACGCGGTCATGAACCGGCGCTGCACTTCCGACACGCGTGCCTTTGGCGTCAGCACGAATAGGTCGACGCGGTCGCCACCTTTGAACGCTTCCACCGCCGCGCCGCCGGTGTCGCCGCTGGTGGCGCACAGGACTGTAAGGCGTTCGCTGCGTTGCTTGAGGGCGTACTCATAGAGCGGCCCGATGAGCTGCATCGCGATGTCCTTGAACGACAGCGATGGCCCATGAAAAAGTTCGAGGACCCAGGAACGCCCGTCGAGCTGCACGAGCGGCGTGACTGCGGGGTGCCAGCGGAGCGGATCGACAAGCAAGCCATAGGCAGCGTCGCTCAGTGCGCGCGCCGGGGATTCGCCGAACGCATCCTTCTCCAACAAGTCCGGCGCCGAGAATGCTGCGAGCACGGGCCCAGCGGCGGCGCTGAAGTGGCGCGTGAACATGTCGCCGTGCGGGAAACGATTTGGCCAGCTCTCCGGCACATAAAGCCCGCCGTCCGGCGCCATGCCTGCGAGCACGGCGTCCAGGAACGAAACGGGCGGCGCTTGGCCTCGCGTTGAGATGTAGCGCATCAGTCCTCGCGTGGGCGCGGGCGCTGAAATGCGAGCCGGCCAACGCTGATATGGTAGGCGAAATAGATGGCGAGGAGAACGATGGCGAGGCCGTACCAAGTAAGCGCGTAGCCCAAATGGCGCGCTGGCGGCATCGCATCGGCGCCGGCGGCAAGTGCAAACGGGTTCGGCGCTGCGCGGCCGTCAGCGCCAACATAGGTCGCGGCGATGTAATAGTCGGCGACGTTCTCAAGGCCCGCATTGCGTCCCATGGCGGCGAGATCGACGGCGTACCAGCGGCGCGCGAGCGGGCGCGGCGGCGCGGTGAACGGGCCCGGATCTTCGGGACGGATGGAGGCGCCGCTGATCGGCGCGCCGAAACGCATGGCGGCGGGGACGCGCACTTCTTCGGGGTTGGGCGAGTCTTGGCCGGGGATGAATTCGCCATCGACGAAAACGATGGTGTCGCCCTCTTGCACAGGCGTGAACACGCGCCAGCCCTGCTCGCGCGTGTCGCCACGGACGCCATAGACGAATTGGATGCCGGCTTCGACGGGCTGGTAGCTGGCGATCGTCATCTCTGCGACGGGTTCAGCCGCGGCAGCCGTTTTCTGCTCGTACTTCTCCCACTGCCAGCGGCCGAAGGAGATCAGCACGCCGAACGCGATGATCGACAAAAGCGACATCACCAGGAGTGGTTTGAAGCGGATCATTCCACGTCCTCGTGCGTCGCCTCGCGCGCCTTGTGTTTCCACTGCAGCGCAAAGAGCGTCGCCTTGAACGGCGGCAGGAACGCGAGGCACAGCAGGACGGTAGCGACCAGCGTGATGATGAGCGCAACGACATCGGGCAGCAGGCGCTGCAGGATCATGAGCAGCGGGGCGACGATGGCGCCGACGATCAGGATCACGAACACCGCCGGCCCGTCGCCCGCGTCAGCGGCTTTGAAGTCCGCGCCGCACACAGCGCACGTATCACGGAACTTCAGATAGCCGTTGAACACGCTGCCCTTGCCACACTGCGGGCAGCGCAGCAGGAGCCCCGCGGCCCACGGTGAGGGCCGCGTCTCGCTCAATTCTGCATCGTCAGATAGGGCATCACGTAGACGAAGGTGAAGAGGAAGAGCCACACCACGTCAACGAAGTGCCAGTACCAAGCAGCGGCTTCGAGGCCGAAGTGCTTCTGCGGCGTCATCTGACCAGCCAGCACGCGCAGCAAACACACCGCGAGGAAGATCGTGCCGATTACGACGTGGAAGCCGTGGAAGCCCGTCGCCATGAAGAAGGACGAGCCATAGACGTTGGCGTTGGTGACATCGCCCTGATTGCCGAAGGCAAAGCCCGCTTCGGGATATTCGACACCGAACTGAATGTAGCTGAACAGAATGCCCAGCAGCACGGTGAGGATGAGGCCGTTGCGCGCGCCGTTGCGATCGCCTGTCTGCAGCGCGTGGTGCGCCCACGTCACCGTCGTACCCGAGAGCAACAGGATGAGCGTGTTCATCAACGGCAGGTGGAAGGGATCGAACGTCTCGACGTGCGGCGGCGGCCAATTGGCCCAAGCAGAGGTGGTCGCGGCATCCCAGGTCGGCACGATCCAATCGGCGCGGTGGCCGTGGAAGATCGCCAGCTCAAAGAACATCCAGAACCAGGCGACGAAGAACATCACTTCCGACGCGATGAAGAGGATCATCCCGTAGCGGAGACCGATATCGACGACCGGCGTGTGATCGCCTTGTCGGCTTTCCTTGATCACGTCGCCCCACCAGCCGATGCAGGTGATGACGAGGATGCCCATGCCGACCGCGAAGAGCGTCCAATGGCCTTTGCCGAAGAAGAAATCGGCTTCGTTCGACGAGATGCCGCGCATCAGTACGACGGCGCCGATCGCTGCGATCAACGCGCCAATCGAGGCCACGAACGGCCACGGGCTCGGGTTCACCAGGTGATAGTCGTGTTTGACGTCGCCGTGCGCCATGTCGATTCCTCAGCGTCTCTAGCTCGTTGAGCCTTCAGCCGCCTCAAGCAGCGCCTGTGCTTCAGGCGAAGTGGAGCGGAAGAAGGTGTAAGATAAGGTTAGCGTGTTGATGTCGGCGGTGTCGGGGTCCGACACGATCTCCGGATCAACGAAGAACACCACCGGCAAGTCGGTTTCCGCACCCGGCGCGATCACGCGGTCGGAGAAGCAGAAGCACTCAAGCTTGGCGAAGTACTGACCCGCGACGTGGGGCGTAACGTTGTAGGTCGCGCGCGCCACGATCGGCTCGTTCGAAAGATTGCGAACGCGGTAAAACGCGAGACCAGTTTCGCCGATGCGCAGCGTTTCCGAGTTTTGCTTTGGCGCGAACTCAACCGGCAGATCCGGCGATGTGTTGGCGTCGAAGCGAACTTCGATGCGTTGATCGAGGATTTGGGTCGGCGCCGCTTGCGCTTCCTGCGTGGTGCCGCCGTAGCCGGTGACTTTGCAGAACGCGTCGTAAATCGGCACCGCAGCGAAGGCCATGCCGGTCATGCCGAGCACGACGGCGCTGGCGATGAGCGCCGTCCGGCGCATGCGCTTCTTGTCAGGCGTCATGATGCGCCCGCCAGGATGCCACCCTCGACCTTCACCATGGTGATGAAGAAGACGAGCACCACGAACGCAGCGATCGCGAGCGCAATCCAGAGATTCCGGCGCTTTCGTGCGGCAAGTTCATCGGGCGTCAGGATCACGCTCATCCGAAGCCTCGCTCAGCCATGAGCGCAGCGAACAGCGCGAAGAGATAGAGGATCGAGAAGCCGAAGAGATCGCGGGCCCGCTTGTCCTCTGCTGGGAGTCCCTCGCCTGCTCGCGACATCAGCACGCGCGTGGCGAGGAAGATGAAGAACACGCCGCCAACAGTGGCGATGGCGCCGTAGATCATGCCGCCAAGGCCGGTGAAGACCGGCGCCACGGCGAGCGGCGCGAGCAGCAGTGAGTACACGAAGATTTGGAGGCGCGTCGCCTTGGCGCCGTGCGTGACGGGAAGCATCGGCACGCGGGCGGCGGCGTAGTCGTTCTTCTGCAGAAGCGAGAGCGCCCAGAAGTGCGGCGGCGTCCAGAAGAAGATGATCGCCACCATCAGCAGCGGATCGATCGAAAGCGACCCCGCCTTCGCGGCCCAGGCGATTGCAGGCGGCAGTGCGCCGGCGAGCCCGCCGATAACAATGTTCTGCGGCGTCGAGCGCTTCAGCCACATCGTATAAACGACGGCGTAGAAGAAGATCGTGAAGGCGAGCAAACCCGCCGCGAGCGCGTTGGCGGCAAGCAGCATGGTCACGACGCTGAGCACAGAGAGCGTCAACCCCAGCATCAACGCTTCCTCGCGCGGCACGCGGCCGGCGGGAATGGGGCGGGTGCGCGTGCGGCTCATCACGGCGTCGATATCGCTATCGAACCACATGTTGAGTGCGCCCGAAGCGCCGGCGGCCACCGCGATCGAAAGGATCGCCGCAAAGCCGAGCACGAAATCACCATGGCCGGGCGCAGCGAGATAGCCGACCAGGCCGGTGAACACGACCAACGACATCACGCGCGGCTTCAGCAGCGCGAGATAGTCGCTCGCGCTGGCTGGGCGTTCGTGCGTGAAGGTGACGTCGGCCACGTCGCTCCTCTTAGTGGTGCGTGTCCGGCTTGATCACCGGGAGTTCGTTGAACTGGTGGAAAGGCGGCGGCGAAGAGAGCGTCCACTCAAGCGTGGTCGCGCCCTCGCCCCATGGATTGGCGCCAGCCTTGCGGCGCACCAGGAACATCTCCACCAGCATAATCAGGAACACGGCGACGCCAGCGACGGTGATCAGATAGCCGATCGACGACCAGTGGTTCCAGAATGCGAACGCTTCAGGATAGTCGATGTAGCGGCGCGGCATCCCCTGCAGGCCCAAGAAGTGCTGCGGGAAGAAGACGATGTTGACGCCAACGAACATCAACCAGAAGTGCAGCCCGCCGAGGAAGCCGTTGTAGCGGTAGCCGCTCATCTTCGGGATCCAGTAGTAGAAGCCCGCGAAGATCGCGAAAACAGCGCCCAGCGAGAGCACGTAGTGGAAGTGCGCCACCACGTAGTACGTGTCGTGCAACGCGGTATCGACACCCGAGTTCGACAGCACAACGCCGGTGACGCCGCCGACCGTGAACAGGAAGATGAAACCGATTGCCCAAAGCATCGGCACTTTGAAGTCAAGCGAGCCGCCCCACATGGTGGCGATCCACGAGAAGATCTTGATGCCTGTCGGCACCGCAATGACCATCGTGGCGGCGATGAAGTAGGCTTCGAGATCGAGGCCCATGCCGACCGTGTACATGTGGTGCGCCCACACGACAAGCCGATCACGCCGATCGCAACCATGGCGTAGGCCATGCCGAGATAGCCGAAGACGGGCTTGCGAGAGAACGTCGACACGATCTGCGAGATCATGCCGAAGCCCGGCAAGATGAGGATGTACACTTCGGGGTGACCGAAGAACCAGAACAAGTGCTGGTACATCACCGGATCGCCGCCGCCAGCCGGCTCGAAGAATTGCGTTCCGAAGTTGCGATCGGTCAGCAGCATCGTCAGCGCGCCGGCGAGAACCGGCAGCGAGAGAACGAGCAGCCACACGGTGACTAGAATCGACCACACGAACAGCGGCATGCGGTGGAGCGTCATGCCCGGCGCTGCATGTTGAAGATCGTGGTGATGAAATTGATGGCGCGAGGATCGAGCTCGCGCCCGCGATGTGGAGCGAGAGGATCAACAGATCCATCGACGGGCCGCCATGGTGCGCCGGCGACGTCGAGAGCGGCGCGTAGAGCGTCCAGCCGCCGCCGAAACCAGGCCAATCACCGTTGCCCGGCACGATCATCGACAGCACGGCGAGCGTGAACGACGCGGGCAGCAGCCAGAACGAGATGTTGTTCATGCGCGGGAACGCCATGTCAGGCGCACCGATCATCAAGGGCACGAACCAGTTGCCGAAGCCGCCGATCATCGCAGGCATGACCATGAAGAAGATCATGATCAGGCCGTGCATGGTCACAGCCACGTTGTAGCTGTGATTGGAATCCATGCCGAGCATGTTGGCGAGCATCGAGCCTTCGGTGAAAACCTGAACACCCGGCTCCGCGAGCTCCCAGCGGATGAAGCCCGAGAGCGCACCACCGATGAGACCGGCGATGATCGCGAACACAAGATACATCGTGCCGATGTCCTTGTGGTTGGTCGAATAGACCCAACGCTTCCAATCGTAGAGGCTCGGGCGGTGATCTTCGTGATGATCCGCGGCGTGAGCAGCTTCGTGCGTCATAATTCCTTGCTCCTCAGCGCGACGGTGACGTCGGCGCAGCGGCCGGTTGTTCGGTAGCGGGCGTTGTCGCGCCTTCTGCAGGCGGCGTCGTCGCGGCGGGTTCGGCGGACGCGAACGTGCCGCCCCGCTCGGCAATCCATGCATCGAACTCTGCGCGGCTAACCGCGCGGATTTCGATCGGCATGTAAGCGTGGTTCACGCCGCAAAGTTCGGAGCACTGACCGTAATACGTGCCAGGCGTGTCGACATTAAACCAGGTTTCGTTGACGCGGCCTTGGATCGCGTCTTCCTTCACGCCGAATGCTGGCACCGCGAACGCGTGAATGACGTCGTTCGATGTCACGAGCACGCGAACTGTCGTGTCGAGCGGCACGAGCAACGGCTCAGTCGTCGCCAGCAGATACGGGCGGCCCTGCGCTCGCGCATCTTCCTCAGAGAGGGGGTTCGCCGAAATTGTTACACCAGCGTCAGGGTATTCGAAATTCCAGAACCAGGAATTTCCAGTGACCTTCAGCGTCAGTTCAGCTTCGGGAATGCGTTCTTGTTCGTAGATCAACGGGAAGGAGCGCCACGCAATCACAACAAGGATGAGAACCGGAACTACCGTCCAGATCACTTCCACAAGCATGTTGTGCGTGAACTTCTTCGGTGTGGGGTTCACATGGCGATTGTAACGCACCATGACCCACACGAGCAGCGCAGCCACGAACAGCGAGATCGCCACAATGATCCACAGGAGGAAATCATGAAAACTAATAATGTCGCGCATGATGTCCGTCGCCGCGGGCTGCAAATGCATCCCCTGCGGAGTCGGCTGACCCTGCAGCAACGTCGCGTGCGCAGCGCCCGCAAATGACATCGCACCAGCGGCGATGCTTGCGATCCAAGCCCCTCGCTTCACGCAGTTCTCCTCCCTTGAGATTCAGCGCCGGTATGGCGCGCGCCGACGCTCGCGCCTATAGTCGCCGGGCGCGGCATTCGACCGCGCCTTGCGGGTTTGTAAGTCTCCAACCGGGTGGGGTGCTAGCATGAGCCGCGCTTGGCTTCCAAGGCGCTTCTCGTCTGCGATTCTGGCGTTCGTGGCTGTGGCCGCGGCGGCGCCTTTTGCGGGCGTCGCAGTCGCCCAGCGCAACGATCCGTCCGCCGTAACCGTGGTCGGGCGCGACCCAAATGCGCGCCGCTGCAGCGACCAGGTCATGCGCGGCGATACCTCAGACGCAACGATCACATCTTGCAGCGAAGCGCTGTCGTACCGGCACCTGACGCAGGCAGCCGAAGTTATATTGCGGATCAATCGCGGTGTTACTCACATGCGCCGGCAGGAGAATGAGCAGGCGCTGCAGGACTTCGATGCAGTGATCGCCATGCAGCCGCGGCATGCTGAGGCGCAGGTCAATCGCGGCGCGGCATTGCTTCAATTACGACGTTACGGACCCGCCATCGCAGCCTTCACTGAGGCGCTCGGGCTGGGCGTCCAAGAACCCTACAAGGCCTACTTCAACCGCGGCGCTGCGCGCGAGGCACTAGGCGACGTCCGCGGCGCTTATGAGGATTATAATACCGCATTGGAAATCTATCCGGACTGGGGGCCGGCCAATGTGGAGTTGCGGCGGTTCGCACGTCAGCGCCGCGAGAACCTTGAGGCGCGCCAGACGGGCACCTCAAGCCAGTAAAATCAGATACTTACAGTTTTCGAGCATTCCGGCTACAGCGCGGGGCGACTCCGGGACTATATAGAACGAACACTATTCTCCGGAGACGAACGACATGGCCGATGGGCTTTCCGCTACACCTGAACACGCAGCGGAAATGGACTGGGATGCGGCAGCGCAAATCTTGGCGGACGCCACCCGGGGCGCGGACGACGGGGAGGTCTTCGCCGAAGACACCCGTGCCGAGAGCTTCCATTGGGACGACGGACGGCTGAAATCAGCGTCGTTCGACGCGACCCAAGGGTTTGGCCTTAGGGTAGTTGCGGGCGAGCGCGCCGGTTACGGCCATGCCAGTGTGCTAGAGACCGAAGCGGTTGCCCGCGCGGCTGAAGCCGCCGCCGCCGTGAAGCAAGGCCACGCCGGAACGCTCGATGTCAGCCCCGCCAAGGTCAACCGCCAGCTCTATGCGGACTTCGACCCGATCGAGGCGCCCTCCTTCACCGACAAGACAAACCTGTTGGCCGAGATCGACGCCTATTGCCGGGCCAAGGATCCGCGCGTGGTGCAGGTTTCGGCGACCCTGGCCGGCGCGCGTCGCGGCCTGACCATTTTGCGCCCCGATGGTGCAAAACTGACGGATCACCGCCCCTTGGTGCGGGTGAATGTCTCGATCACTGTGGAGCGCGATGGCCGCCGCGAGAGCGGATCGGCCGGCGCAGGCGGGCGCGAGCCGTATGAGGTGTTCATCGCGCCTGACCGCTGGAAAGCACTGGCGGACGAGGCGCTACGCATCGCGCTGGTCAATCTCGACGCCGAGCCGGCGCCCGCGGGTGAGATGGACGTGGTGCTTGGGCCGGGTTGGCCGGGCGTGCTGCTCCACGAGGCAGTCGGACACGGCTTGGAGGGCGACTTCAATCGCAAAGGTACGAGCGCCTTCTCTGGCATGATCGGCCAGCGCGTTGCCGCGCCTGGCGTGACGGTCGTTGACGACGGGACGATCGAGAACCGCCGCGGCTCCCTAACGATCGACGACGAGGGCACGCCTACCCAGCGCACTGTCTTGATCGAGGACGGCATCCTCAAAGGCTATCTGCAGGACCGCTTGAACGCGCGCCTCACGGGCGTCGCGCCAACCGCTTCAGGCCGGCGCGAAAGCTACGCTCACCGGCCGATGCCGCGCATGTCCAACACCTTCATGACCGCCGGCGACAAGGACCCCGGCGAGATACTCGCGTCTCTTAAGCGCGGCGTTTATGCGGTTAATTTCGGAGGCGGTCAGGTCGATATCACCTCTGGCAAGTTCGTCTTCCAATGCACCGAGGCGTACTTTGTCGAAGACGGAAAGATCAAATATCCGATCAAGGGCGCAACACTGATCGGCGACGGTCCAAGCGCGCTCACCCGCGTCACGATGATCGGCAACGATCTCAAACTGGACGAAGGAGTCGGCACCTGCGGGAAGGCCGGACAGAGCGTCCCAGTCGGCGTCGGCCAACCGACATTGTACATCACCGGACTAACCGTCGGCGGGGTGTAGGCCGTCGACGGTCATTTACAATTTAGAGAATCGAAGCAGAGCTAGAAGCATCCCACTGTTTGGGGAGGTTGATACTATGGCTGCGAAGAAAAAGACTGCGAAGGTTGCTAAGGCCGGCGCGAAGCCGAAGGCCAAGGCGAAGAAGAAGAAGTAACGTTCTTCGACTTCCAAGACTACGGAGCGCCGCTGGGGTCACACCCAGCGGCGCTCTCGCTTTTCAGCCGTCGCGGACGACTGGCGCTTCGTCGCAATCCGCCGCACATTGCCCAGAAAAAGCCTGCCGCTATGCGTCCATCGGGGGTGCTGCAATCATCTTGAAACATGCAGCAGCGTAATTGCGCGAAGCCGCACGCCGCGGGAGACGGCGACGGGAGGGGACAGAAATGCTCGGCCGAACGATGGTTTCGGCGCTGGCTTTGACCGGCGTCGCCTACGCGCAGGAAGCGCCAACGCCCACGCCAAATGGCAATGCGGTCGTAACCCCCTCCTCGAGCACCGCCGATCGGGTGATCTACGAGGCTGCTGAGTTTGCGCAGTATAACCCTCAAACAGCGCTCGACATGGTGCGCCAAGTTCCCGGCTTCTCGCTCGACGGCGGCGCCGACCGGCGCGGATTTTCCGGCGCAGTTGGTAATCTCCTGATCGATGGCGTGCGTCCCAGCACCAAGAGCCAGGGTGTCAGCGGCATTCTTTCGCGCATTCCGGCAAGCCAGGTCGTGCGATTGGAAGTGCTGCGCGGCGCTGCGGTCGCGGGTGACGCGTCCGGTCAATCAACTCTGCTCAACGTGGTTCGCACCGAAACGGCCGGAAGCGGCGTCTATGAAGCAGGTTTCGAACTGACGTCGCGCGGCGTGCCCGCCCCACGTGGCGAGCTTTCCTACAGTGGCCGCAATGGCAACGTCGAATACTCGCTCGCCGGGTCGATCTTTAGCCAATATCGCGATCTGCCTGGTTGGCGTCTGTTCTCTGATGAGCCGGGCGATATCTACACCGGTCGCGCCGAAACGCCCTCGCCTCGAGATTTCCGCGAAGCGACAATCAACGGCAGCATCGCCTTTCCGCTTTGGGGCGGACGCTTCAGCACCAACGCGCAGGTCAACGCGTGGCGCTTCAACGCCGACAACGACTACTATTTCTTCGACGCGCTCGACGTGCCGGACGCGGCGCTCATTCAAGACTATCGCGAGCGCCGCAAGGGCTACGAACTCGGCTTCAACTACGATCGTGATCTCGGACCGTGGTCGCTCGGCTTGATCGGCCTGATCAATCGCGGCCGCTATGAGAGTTTTGAAGACGATCTCTTTCTCGACGGCGTCGGCTCCCTCGACGGCGATTTCTACCAAGACATCGTCCAGGATAGCGGCGAGTCTATCGCACGGTTCACGCTCTCGCGGCCACTTGGCGCACGTCACCGGATCGAGTTCGGCGCCGAGGGCGCGTTCAACTCGCTCGATCAGCAACTCGTCTTTGATGGCTCGTTTGCGCCGACACCGGGGAGCGTGCCGAACATCAACGTGCTGGTTGAAGAAGAGCGCGCGGAGATTTTCGCCTCGCACACATGGCGGCCGAGCGATGTGTGGTCGATCGAAACCCGGGTGAACTGGGAAACCTCGACGTTGACGTTCAGCGGCGACACCAACCAGATCGTCGATCTCGCCTTTTGGAAGCCGTCACTGCAGCTCACGCGCACGTTTGCCGGCAACAATCAGCTCCGCTTCCGTGTCTATCGCGATGTGAGCCAACTCGACTTCGGGGATTTCGTCTCGGCGGTCGCGACGGCCGACGCGCTCCTGGCCGGCGGCAATCCTGATCTTGTGCCGCAGACCGATTGGCGCGCCGAACTCGGCGCTGATCTGCGCTTCCCCGGTGGAGCGGCGCTCAGCCTCACGCTCACGCAGCACCAGATTTCCAACGTGACGGACGTCGTCCCGATCACGGCGATCAACGACAACGGGACCCCGCTCGATCCGGGCGACGATTTCCCGTTCACGTTCGATGCGCCGGGTAATCTCGGTGATGGCGACGCGACAAGCCTCGACGTGAACTTCTCGACGCCAGTCTCGTTCATCGAAGGCGGGCGGCTCACCATCTCCGGCTATCTCTGGGACACAGAGGTCACCGATCCGCTGACCAATCAGCCGCGGATCTTCTCCTATCGGCCAGAGTCGCAGATCGAGGTGGTGTTCCGCCAGGACCTGCCTGACCTGCGCTTCGCTTGGCAGATCAACATCTTCAAGCAGGGCGAACTCCAGGCCTATCGGTTCAACGAGATCGACACGAGCGAGGAAGGCCCTTGGGTCGATCTCACCTTCGAAACGACTGCGCTGCCGCACGGCATGAAGTTGACCGCCATCGCCGCAAATATCTTCGACGGGACGATCTATCGCGACCGGCGCTTCTTCAACGAAGACCCGCCCGGCCCGGTGACCAATCTGGGTCGCAACGGCATCAACACTTCACGCGACTATCGCCAGCGTGAATTTGCCCAGGCCCCCTGGTTCATTCTCCAGCTGAGCGGGACGTTCTAGGCGCCTAGCGTTCCGCCCCCTCCGGCCAGGCCTCCCGCTTCGCAAGGGAGGCCTGCGCTGGCGCCCAAAAACCGAAGCAAATGTCGCACGCGGTTTCCTTGACCTCTTAGGGACCCCTGCTAGTTTCCGCGCGCGCGAACGGGGGGTGCTCAAGATGAGTCGCCCCTTTGGGCGCGTGGACCGTTCAATGGCTGACAGAAAACCGCCCGAGGACGCCCTTTCCGATCTGCGCCGGCGTGTCGACGCCGCCCGCGGCGAGGGCGCTTCGAAAGACGCTCCGGCTCAGAGCCCAGCTTCGCTGGCGCTCCGGTTCGGAGGTGAGTTTGGCGCGGCGATCATCGTCGGGGCATTGCTCGGATATGGGGCGGATTACTTTCTCCACAGCTCTCCGTGGGGCCTCGTGATCGGCTTTGGACTGGGGTTTGCGGCAGGCATCGTGAACGTCGTGCGCGTGGCGCAGTCGTTCAACAAAGCCAACCCGCCAGACCCGAACGCGCCGTCCATTCCGGACGACGACGATTGAGGATTTGAGTTTTGTCGAACGACCCGATCCACCAGTTCCACATCAACAACATCAGCGAGCCGGTTCACTTCGGCGCGGTCGACGCGACGTTCACCAACGCCTCGCTGTTCATGGTTGCGGGCGTGGCGGCAGCCGCGGGCTTCATGTGGTGGGCAATGCGCCCAGCCGCAGTGGTGCCGGGACGCGCGCAGGTGGTCGCGGAAGGCGCCTACGGCTTCATCCATTCGATGGTGAAGGATGCGGCCGGCGAAGAAGGCGTGAAGCGCTTCTTCCCGTTCGTGTTCACGCTCTTCCTCTTCATCTTCGCGGCGAACATGTTGGGCATGTTCCCCTACTTCTTCACGCCGACCAGCCAGATCGTGATCACCGCAACGATGGCGCTGATGGTGTTCTTTACTGTCATCACGGTCGGCATCGCCAAGAACGGCTTCAAGTTCTTGAAGATCTTCGTCCCATCCGGCGTGCCTTGGTATGTGCTTTGGTTCGTCGTGATCATCGAGATCATCTCATTCTTCTCACGTCCGCTCTCGCACGCTGTTCGTCTCTGGGCGAACGTTCTGGCGGGCCACTTGGTGCTCAAAGTGTTCGCGGGTTTCGTGCCGATGATGGCTGCCGCCGGCGGTGTCTTCATCCTTGGCTCGATCCTGCCGCTCGGCATGACGATCGGGCTATACGCCCTCGAATTCCTGGTCGCGTTCCTGCAGGCCTATGTGTTCGCGCTGCTGACCTGCATCTACTTGAACGACGCCCTTCACCCTGGCCACTAAGCGGCCATCGCAAAGAGAAAACTGGAGACTAAAATGGACGTTGAAGCAGCGAAAATGATCGGGGCCGGTATCGCCTGTATCGGCATGGGCGGCGCCGGCATCGGCGTCGGCATCATCTTCGGTAACTTCCTGCAGGGCGCGCTGCGCAATCCGTCGGAAGCCCCGAAGCAATTCGGCAACCTGATCTTCGGCTTCGCCGTGACCGAAGCGCTCGGCATCTTCTCGCTGCTGATCGCGCTCCTGCTGATGTTCACCTAAGCCAAAGGCTGATCCAATGGCGGGGACGCCTCACGAAACGACAGTCGATCCGCACGCGGCAACGGAAACAGCGCATGGCGCTGCGGACGCTGCCGCGCACGGGGCAGAGGGCGGCGCGTTCCCGCCGTTCGACGCGACGACGTTTGCGAGCCAGCTTTTCTGGTTCGCGCTCACGTTCGGTGCGCTCTATTTCGTCCTGTCGCGCTTTGTGCTGCCGCAGATCACTGCGGTGCTCGCCAAGCGCGCCGGGACGATCAGTAGCGATCTCGAAGAAGCCGCGCAGAAAAGCGCAGCTGCCGAGCAGGCGCGCGTCGATATGGAAAAGGCCGTCGCCAAGGCGCGTGCGGATGCGCGCGCCATGGTCGATGCGGCTCGGGCCGATGTCACCGCCAAGCTGACGGCTGAGCAGGAAGCTGCTGAGCAACGCCTGACCAAGAAGATCGCCGAGGCTGAAGCCAAGGTCGATGGCGAACGCAAAAAGGCGCTGGCCGAAGTGCCGGGGATCGCTGAAGCGCTCGCGCGTGAGATCGCCGACAAGATCGCGCCCGCGAATACGAATGCACCGCGTCAGCGCGTGGCGGGAGAAGCCTGATGCCACATTGGTTCGACGCCACGTTTGTCGCGTTTGTCGCGTTCGCCGCGTTCTTCGCCCTGATGATCTATCTGAAGGTTCCAGCGATGGTCCTTGGCGCGCTAGACGCGCGTTCGAACGAGATCGCGAAGGAACTCCACGAGGCGCGCCGCCTGCGCGAGGAAGCTGAAAAGCTCCACGCGGAATACAAGGCCAAGCATGCCGCCGCCGAAGTGGAAGCGAAGGAAATCGTGGCCTCCGCCAAGGAGCAAGCCGCTTTGGTCGCGGAAGAGACCCGCGCTTCGATGCAAGCGGCTATGGCGCGCCGTGAGCGTCAGGCTGACGACCGCATAGCCGCGGCCGGCACCAAGGCTGCGGACGAAGTCCGCGCCGCAGCTGCCGAGGCTGCGATCGCCGCCGCCGAGAGAATGATCCGCGAGCGCATGAACGATGGCTCTCAAGCGGCCCTGGTTCAGGAAGGTGCTGCCGACCTGAAGCGTAAGTTCGGCTGATCGTTCGACATCGCGAGACAAGATTGACGGGCCGGGGCTAAGCTCCGGCCCGTTTCTCGTTCATGGAGGCGAACATGGGCGCTCTCGCGCGCATCCTCGTGGCGCTCGTGGCGCTACTGCACTTCGGCTTTCTGGTGCTGGAGATGTTTCTCTGGACCGGCACGATCGGCCAGCGCGTCTTCTCCATGACGCCGGAAATCGCGGACCCCAAACGGCGGTGCTCGCCGCGAACCAGGGCCTCTACAACGGCTTCCTCGCCGTCGGGCTCCTTTGGGGCGCGATCCGTGTGTCACGCGACTTCATGATCTTCTTCCTGCTCTGCGTGATTGTCGCGGGCGTCTATGGCGGACTAACCGCCAAGATGAGCATCCTCTACATCCAAGCCCTGCCCGGCTTGATTGCGCTTGCGGCAGTGCTAGCGGCGAAGCGGAAGTCGGCCTGATGTGGTTCAAGACGCGCGGCTTCAGCGACAGCGAACTCGATCGCTTTCGCGAACTGCAGCGTTTGTCGTTCTCCATTCTGCTGGATGAAGCGCGCCGGCTTGAGCCGGGCATGATCGAGCGTGATGTCGCGCATCGCCTGGTGCTCGCCTACCGGCGCGAGGGCGTGAAGAGTTTTTTCCATTTGCCGGTGGTGCTGTTCGGCGAGCGCACGGCTCTGCCGGGTGATTGGCCGGCGGGAAAGTTCTTTCCGAAGAAGCGGGCAGTGGCGGAGAACGAGGCCGTGATCTTCGATGCGTCGCCGGTGTTCGGTGACTATCTCGTGGATACGTCGTTCTCGTTCTGCCTCGGGACGAGCGCGGCGCACGCGACGATGATGCAGAGCCTCGCTGAGTTTCGTCGGAGCGTGCCGGAATTCGTGAACCAAGGCGCGACGTTCCAGACAGCCGCAGCTGAAGTCGAAAGACGCATCACCGAGCTGGGCTACGAAGCTGTTCACTGCAAACACCCAGGTGAAGTGCTCGGTCATCGCGCTGTGCGGCTGCCGCGCCTTCCCTTCGTGTGGCGTACGGATGGGTTCGACGCGCTTTCACTTTCCTGGTTCTACGGCAATGAGTTTGCGTCACGCGCTCACCTGGCGCGCTCGCCGCTTTGGAACACGACGCGCACGTCGAAGCACAAACCGTTCGATGGCCTCTGGCTGGTCGAGCCGCACGCGGGCGATGGGCCGACTGGCGCGAAATGGGAAGAGATTCTGATCATCGAGGGCGGAAAAGCGCGTTGGCTCGATGACGAGCCACCGCATGTGAAGCAATGGAAGCTCATTGCCGAGGGCAGCGACTACGGCCCTCGGGCGCTTGCCGCTTGAGATTGCAGGCTGCTCGCACATTTGACGTTCGGCGCCACGCCTCTTATGTAGCGCTCGTTCTCGGGGAGTAGCCGGCCGCAACGCAAGCGGCGCCCGCGTCAACATACTTGCTGTTCGCAGCATGGCGCAGGTGGCGGATCTTTGATCCGGATTGGCGAGACCGACGACGCTAACCCGCGCGAGGGCCGCGTGGGTGTTCGCGTCGTCGTGTCAGCGCAGGCCCTGGGTCAGGTTCATGGAAGCACTCTGGACATCAGCAGGTCTCGTCGCGATCGCGGAGATCGGCGACAAGACGCAATTGCTGGCGATCGTGCTCGCGGCGCGCTTCCGCGCGCCTGTGCCGATCATTCTGGGCATTCTGTGCGCGACGCTGCTGAACCACGCGGCCGCCGCGACACTTGGTTTCGTTGTGGCGCAATGGTTAAGCGGCACGACGTTTCAACTTGTCGTTGGCGCCGCCTTCATTGCGATGGCGGCATGGGCGCTCATTCCAGACAAGGACGACGACCGCGCGGAAAAAACCAACGCTGGCGGCGTGTTTCTGACGACCCTTATCGCCTTCTTCCTCGTGGAGATCGGCGACAAGACACAGATCGCGACATCCCTGCTCGCGGCACGCTTCCAAGACATTGCGCTTGTCACGGCGGGCACGACGCTGGGCATGATGGCGGCGAATGTGCCGGCCGTGTTGTTGGGAGAAGCGGCGACCAAGATCGTTCCGCTCTCCTACGTGCGCGCCTCCGCCGCCGTCCTGATGGCGGCGACGGGCGCTTGGGTGATCGTTGCGGCGCTCTCAGCGAGCGCCGCTTAATCACTCTGCCGCATGCTTGGCCGCCGTGTCGTTCTCGCCGCGGCGCCAACGAAGCTTCGGCTGACGCGCGGCGCGCGTGTCATCAAGGCGACGCATCGGCGTGAGCTTCGGCGCTTGCTTGAAGAACTCGACTTCGCCTGCCTTCACGCGCTCGGCGAGCGCGATCATCACGTCGGCGAAGCGGTCGAGTTCGCGCTTGGGCTCAGTTTCCGTTGGTTCGATCAGCATCGCGCCATGCACAACGAGCGGGAAGTAGGTCGTGAACGGGTGATAGCCCTCATCGAGCAGCGCCTTGGCGACGTCGATAGTCTCGACGCCCTTCGGCTTGATGCTTGAGTCATCGAGCAGCACTTCGTGCATGCACGGTCGATCGCCGAACGGCGCGCTGAAATGCGGCTTCAAGCGCGCGAGCAGATAGTTGGCGTTCAACACCGCGTCTTCGGCGACTTGGCGCAGGCCATCGCTGCCGTGGCTCATCATGTAGGTGAGCGCGCGGGTGAACATGCCCATTTGGCCGTGGAAGGCGCACATGCGGCCGAAAGCTTGCGTGCCTTGCGTGTGCTCACGGAGTTCGCGCGTCCCGCCCTTGAGGACAATGTGCGGAATGGGCGCAAACGGCGCCAGCGCGGCGGACAGCACGGTCGGGCCAGCGCCTGGGCCGCCGCCGCCGTGCGGGGTCGAGAACGTCTTGTGCAGGTTGATATGCATGGCGTCGACGCCGAGATCGCCTGGGCGCACCTTACCGACGATGGCGTTGTAGTTGGCGCCGTCGCAGTAGAAGTACGCGCCGGCCGCGTGCACGGCGTCAGCGATCTTCTTGATGTCCGGTTCGAACAGGCCGCACGTGTTCGGGTTTGTGATCATGATCGCGGCGACATCGGGGCCAAGTTTGGCGACCACGTCCTCAAGGTCGACGCGGCCATCTTCATCGCCCTTCACTTCGTCCACCGTGAAACCAGCGGCGGCAGCTGTGGCCGGGTTGGTGCCGTGCGCGGAGCTTGGCACCAGGACGCGTTTGCGGTGGCTCTCGCCACGCGCTTCGAGCGCCGCTTTGATCGCCAACATCCCGCACATTTCACCGTGCGCGCCAGCTTTCGGCGAGAGCGCGACGGCGGGCATGCCGGTGAGCGTGCAGAGCCAATGCGCGAGCTCGTCCATCAGTTCGAGTGCGCCTTGGATCGTGGATGTCGGCTGCAACGGGTGGAGATCGGCGAAGCCTTCGAAGCGGGCCGCGCGCTCGTTGAGGCGCGGGTTGTGCTTCATCGTGCACGAACCCAGCGGGAAGAGGCCGAGATCGATGGCGTAGTTCTTTTGGCTCAGGCGCACGAAGTGGCGCATCGTTTCCGGCTCGGAGAGACCGGGAAGATCGAGCGCGGCTTTGCGCGTCAGAGAACCAAGGTTCGACTTCAGGCCCTTCGATGCAGGCAGATCGACGCCGGTGCCGGTCGCGTGACCGGTTTCGAAGATCAGCGGCTCAGCTTGGAGAAGGCCGCGATTGCCGAGGTGGTTTCGGTGATCATGCCAGCACATCCTTCAGCGCCGCAGCGTAGGCGGCGATGTCTTCTTCGGTGTTCATTTCGGTGGCGCAGGTGATGAGCACATTGTCCATGCCTGCCTTCGGATTGAGGCGGCTCATGGCGACGCCGCCTATGACGCCCTTCTCCGCGAGCTTGTCGACCACCTCTTGCGCCGGCTTCTTCAGAAGCAACGCGATCTCGTTGAAGAAGCGCTTGGTCAGCACTTCGACGCCGGAGACTTTGTCGAGCGCCTCGGCGAGCTGGATTGCCTTCTCGTGATTGAGCTGCGCGAGATGGCGCAGGCCCTTATCGCCGAGCAGCGTCATGTGGATCGTCCACGCGAGCTGGCAGAGGCCGGAGTTCGTGCAGATGTTGGACGTCGCCTTCTCGCGGCGGATGTGCTGCTCGCGCGTGGAGAGCGTCAGCACGAAGCCGCGCTTGCCGTCAGCGTCGAGGGTTTCACCAGCGACGCGGCCCGGCATCTGGCGGATGAGCTTCTCCCTGACGGCGAAGAGACCGACATACGGCCCGCCAAAGTTCAGCGCGTTGCCGATCGATTGGCCTTCGCCGCAGACGATGTCGGTGCTTCATCGCGCCGGCTGGTTCAATCAAGCCGAAGGAGACGCATTCGGTGAACGTCGCAACCATCAGCGCACCGGCGCCGTGCGCGGCTTCGCCGATCTTGGTGAGGATCGGTGACGGTGCCAAACACGTTCGGCGATTGGACGATCACGCACGCGACGTCGGCGCTGAGTTCTTTCGTCACTGCCGCTTCGCCATCGACAGCGGCAGGCAGCGCGACGATCTCGAGGCCGAGTGCTTCGCAGGCGGTGCGGGCGGTATCGATGTAGTGCGGGTGGACGCCGCCGGAGAAGACGATCTTCTTCCGCTTGGTGACGCGCGCGGCCATCATCGCGGCCTCGGCGCAACCGGTGGAGCCGTCGTACATCGAGGCGTTGGCGACTTCCATGTCGAGCAATTGCGCGACTTGGGATTGGAATTCGTAGAGCGCCTGCAGCGTGCCTTGCGCGATTTCCGGTTGGTACGGCGTGTAGGCGGTGAGGAATTCGCTGCGCTGGATCAGGTGATCGACGCTCGCGGGCACGTGGTGGCGATAAGCGCCGGCGCCGAGAAAGAATGCCGTGCGGCCGGCGGGCGTGTTCTTTTCCGCCAGGCGCTGCAGATGGCGGTGCACTTCGATCTCGCCCTGCGCCTTCGGCAACGGCACGAGATCTTTCAGCAGCGCGCCTTTCGGCACATCGGCGAAGAGATCGTCGATATTCTTCGCGCCAATGACCTTGAGCATTTGCTCGCGGTCAACATCCGTCAGCGGCAGATAACGCATCAGAGGCCCTTCACGTAATCAGCGTAGGCGGCTTCATCCATGAGGCCGTCGAGTTCGCTCTTGTCGGCGATCTTCAGCTTCACGAACCAGCCGCCGGCTTGCGGCGCGTCGTTGATGATCTGCCATTGCTCGTTCTTGATCTCGGCGTTGGCTTCGACGATTTCACCGGAGATCGGCGCGTAGACGTCAGAGGCGGTCTTGGCGCTTTCAACGACTGCCATGTCGTCGCCCTGCTTGAAGCTTTTGCCAGCTTCCGGAAGCTCGGCGTAAACGACGTCGCCCAATTGCTCAGCGGCGTAGGTGCTGATGCCGACGGTGGCGATGTCGCCATCGAGCTCAACCCACTCGTGGTCTTTCGTGTAGCGCTTGGTCATGGGTCTTAGGCTCCCTTTTTCGGGCGGAAATAACGATGCGGAACGAACGGCAGCGGCGTCACGGTGGCGGGACGCGCTTGGCCGCGGATCATGAGTTCGAGCCCGGTGCCGGGCTCAGCGAGCGCAGCGTCGACGTAGCCCATTGAAATGGGTGCATTCAGGATCGGCGAGAAGCCGCCACTGGTGACGACGCCAACCTTCTTGCCCTCCTTGAAAATCTCGACGCCCTCGCGCGCGGGCGCACGATCGTTAGGGCGAATACCAACGCGCTTGCGCGCGGCGCCAAGATCGTACTCGCGGAGGATGCGCTTGGCGCCGGGGAAATCCTTGGCTTCGCGGCGACGCTTTTGAATGGTCCAGGCCAGATCGGCTTCGATCGGTGACGTGGTCGGATCGAGGTCGTGACCGTAGAGGCAGAGGCCGGCTTCGAGACGTAGCGAGTCACGCGCGCCGAGGCCGATCGGCTTCACTTCAGCATGCGCAAGCAGCGCATTGGCGAGGTCCGCCGCGTTTTCGGCGCGCACAAGGATCTCGTAGCCGTCCTCACCGGTGTAACCAGAGCGCGTTACCGTGATGCGACCGAAAGCATCGTAGCGCTTCACTGTCATAAAGCTCATGTCGGCGAGCGCGGGATCGATCACAGCGGCGGCGGCGAGATGCGCGTTCGGCCCCTGCAGGGCGAGCAAGCAACGATCGTCGGCGCGAACCAAGTTCGCTTCGCCCTTGGTCGCCTCTTCGATCAGAGCCCAGTCCTGATGTTTACAACCGGCGTTGACGACGATGTAGAGATCGCCAGCGGCGGCTGGTTCGGCGGGACGCGCGATCATCAAATCGTCCAGCACGCCGCCGTCTTCGTTGGTGATCATCGTGTAGCGGACTTGGCCGGGCTTCAGACCCTGAATATCCGCTGGCACGAGGCGCTCGATCAGCGAGGCGACCTTCTTGTGCGCCTCATCGCCTTCAAGCCCATGACCCTTCGGCAGCGCGAAGAACGAGGGGCCCATATGGGAGACATCGAACAGGCCAGCATGCTGGCGCGTCCAATTGTGCTCGGGGATCAGGCCCTCGAACTGCAGCGGCATGTCATAGCCAGCGAAATCGCCGAACTTGGACGTACGCGCGCGCCAAATCGCGTCGAGCGGCAGCTTCTTTGGTGATGATCCGGCTTCGGCCATGTTTGTCCCAGGTACGCGCGGCGCATGCAGCGTTGCATGCAGCCCCCGCTGTCCTGGCGCCTGAGAGATTCACCGCGCGTACGTTCGCGGCTTACTCCGTCGGCGGCGCGGGCTCCCTTGGTGCTCGCGCGCTTTCCAGCGTGTTCATCCCCCCGCGGTCCGGTTCCCTGAGAGTTTCCGGGGCGGTTGCTCCTTCGGGGGCGGCCTGTTCGCCGCTCTCTCCCACGGGGTTCGCTTGTTTGGCCGGGACATGGCGACTCGGCGTCGGCGCGGCCCGTTGGACGGACTCCTGGCTGGCCTGATCTGGAGAGTCAATCAGCCGAAGCTGATCGTGGCTTCGCCGCGCAAAACGGCTTCAGTTTCGGGGGTATATTTGGCCCCGGAAGCGTCGTGCAGCACAAGTTCCGGGCAGAGCCTGAAGGGCGCCCGAGAGCCCTTGCGGGCGCGGACCAAAACCCGGGCGGCGGCCGCCCCTTCACGCGGACGGATGGGGATAACTTCGGCGCCGCCGAGACGGCCATCAAGGGCGGCCAGTATCTCAGGCATCTTGTTCGCACGATGGATCATGGTCAGGGCGCCGCCGCCCGTGAGGCGATCGGCGAGCGACGCGATCCACGCATCGAGCGAGACATCGGAGACATGCGCGTAGCGGCGCGACTCCGCCGGCGCGCGGCCTTCGCTTTCGTTATCGAACGGAGGGTTCGCGTACACGCCGTCGAACACGCCAATTTGAAGCGTCCGATCGAGTGCATCGCCTGTCACGATTTCAATGCGATGCATCATCGCGTTAGCGGCGACATTTTCGCGTGAGATCGATGCGATGTTCTGATCGCGTTCGACTCCGACCAACTTCACGTTCTCATTGCGTATCGCGATGGCGAGCAACGCCGCGCCGACACCACTCCCTGCCTCCACCAATTTTCCGACGCCCTCCGTCTCTACCGCTGCGGCGAGAAGTAGCGTGTCGATGTTGACACGATACCCACGCGCGGGCTGGCGGATACGAATGCGGCCGTTGAGGAGTGCGTCTTCCGTCGTTTCTAAATCGGCCATAAGAGCCCGTGCGACCCTTGCGCGCGACCGGTGGAACCTAGCTTGACCCGCGCGTCAGGCCCCACCATCGTTTGATCATAACAAGAACGTCAAGCGGAGAGAGCCTTGGGCCCGGCGGTCGGAACTGCCAAGAATGCATCCGGCGCCGCCAACGCGGTTGACCGGCTTGCGGGGCTGTTGGCGGAAGACCTCACCGCCGTTGACGCGATTATCCATCAGTACATGAGTAGCCCGGTCGGGACGATCCCGAACCTAGCCACACATTTGATCGACGCAGGCGGCAAACGCATCCGGCCGTTGATCACATTGGCGGCGGCGCGCTCGCTGGGCGGCGGCGGCGACGGCCCGCGGAAGCTAGCGGCGGCGGTGGAGTTCATCCATAGCGCCACGTTACTGCACGACGATGTCGTTGACGTCTCATCAATGCGGCGCGGCAAGAAGAGCGCCAACATTGTTTGGGGCAATTCAGCCAGTGTGCTGGTCGGCGACTTTCTGTTCGCGCGCTCGTTCAATCTCATGGTTGAAACCGGCGACATCCAGGTCTTGGATATTCTCGCGCGGGCAGCGAGCGTGATCGCTGAAGGCGAAGTGATGCAACTCGCGGCGGCGAACGATGCCGAGACGACGCGCGAGCGCTACATGGAAATCGTTGCGGCTAAGACGGCGGCGCTATTCGCGGCTGCGGCCAAGTCAGGCGCGGTGGCGGCTGGACGCGCCGGCCCCGAAGCAACAGCGCTTGAGACTTACGGTCGCGAACTTGGCCTCGCGTTCCAGCTGGTGGACGATGCCTTGGACTATGGCGGCGCGAGCGCGGCCATGGGCAAGAACACTGGCGACGACTTCCGTGAGGGCAAAGTGACCCTGCCGGTGATTTTCGCGCGCGACGCTGGCGATGAAGCCGAGCGCGTCTTCTGGAGGCGCGTCGTCGGCGGCGAGCGGACAGACGATGACTTCCACCGCGCCGTTGCATTAGTAAAACGTCACGATGCGATCGGGCTCACGGTCGAGGCGGCGCGCGAACACGCGCAGGCCGCGCGCGATGCGCTGAAGGCCCTACCGGCGAACGCCTATCGTGAAGCGTTAGAAGCGCTACCCGAATTCGTGGTTGAGCGGGCGTACTAAGACTAGTGCTTGTGATCGAGCTGGTGCAGCACGATGCCGTTGCCCTCGCTGTCGACGATATTGCTCATCCGGCACTTGGGGCCCTTGATGATGTCGCTTTTGAAGGTGACACCTTTCGCTTTGAGGTCGGCGATCAGCGCATCAAGATTTACGACCTCCAGTGCAATCGTACCGCCACCACCGGGCGCTGAGCCGGTTGCGTTGGTCAACGCGATGCAGCCGCCGCCGGGGAGATCGAATTCGATCCAGTGCATGTCGCCGTGACTGCCATGACTGCCGAGCTTTAGGCCCAGCGTATTTTCGTAGAAGTCACGCGCCCTGGCGGGATCGGTGATTGAGTACATAGTGAAGGCCACCTTCTCGAACATCACTTTCCTCCCTTCGCGAAGGCGCGCAGAGCGTCCTTGCCATTCCACCGTGCCGTCGGGTTTTCGGATTCAGCGAGCCGCTTCGCGAGCGCACGTGCCGCGGCGCGGAGTTTCGGGCTGGCCTTGCCGCCGATGGCGCGCAGCGCCCAGTTCGCGGCCTTTTTCACAAAGTTGCGTTCGTCAGACGCTTCGCGCTCGATCAGCTCAAGGCCGCGCAGGAATTGCCCGTCCGTGCCTTGCTTATGCACGGCGCAACTGGCGAGCAGCGCGAAGGCGGCGCGTTTGACGAACTCGTCCTTGGCCTTCGACCACTTCTCGATCTTAGCGAACGCGTGCGGCGTGCGGTCCCAATAATGGAAGCACGCCGTATCGACGATGCCCCAATTGTCCATGTCCTTGACCCAGCGCTCCATCTGCGCGGGCGTGACGTCGGCGGGATCGTCCACCATGGTTGCGAGCATGCGGGCATCGTGAATGCCGGTGGCCCAGAGTTTTTCCGCGAGATCGTTGTCGTAACCGATCTTCTTCGCCATCACGCGCAAAGTGGCGACGGTCGTGCCGTAGACTTCCAACTTGGTAACGATGCCATAGCGCTTGGCCATATCCGCCTTGAACGACGGCGAACCGGCGCGCTTCAATTCAGCGACAATTGTTTTCACATCCGGCGGCGCGCCCGGCGGCCTCTTGGCCGATCTTGCGACCTTCGCGGCGGGTTTCTTCTTCGCGGCCATCAGACGTGCTTAATCCACGCGCGTACGATCGCTTCGAGTGCTTTGCGATTAGCAGAAATCTCGCGCCCGGCGCCGAGCGTCACCATGGCGCGATCTTTGCCGAGCCATTTCACGAGGCCGTTGGGATCGGCAAGTTTGAATGCCGCGAGATCGGGCCGCGTCTTGGCGCCAAGATGGAATATCAGCTGCACGCTATCCTTGGCGCGCACGTTGAAGGTGGCGAACCATTCCTTCTCGGTGCGGAAGCTCGGAACGTTCCACTTGATGCCTTCGCTGATCGCGGGGCTCACGCTGAGGATAATCAGGCGGACGGCCTCGATCTCTTTCTTCAGCGGATGTTTCAGCGTCTTGAGATAGGCGGCGACGGCGTCATCGCTCTCGCTGGACGCCTTCACCGATTTAGCCGCCGCCTTCTTCACGGCCATACTTAGCCCTTCGCCGCGCGTTCGAGTTCGGCGATATCGAACTTGACCATCTTCAGCATGGCCTCCGACACCCGCTTGGCCCGGGCGCGATCTTTGTCCTTCATCCACTCACCCATCTGGCGCGGCGCAATCTGCCAGCGGACGCCGTAGCGATCCGTGATCCAACCGCAGGCAACCGCCTTGCCGCCGCCTTCGAGCAGCGCGTTCCAGTAGCGATCGATCTCGGCCTGATCCTCGCAGGTGACGTGCAGCGAGATCGCGTCGTTAAACGGATCGTGCTTGCCAGCGCCGATGGCGAGGAATGTCTGCCCACACAGAGTGAACTCAACCACATCGATCGTGCCGGCCGGACCGCTTGGTGTATCGGCGGGAATGGCGGTGACGCTGGTGACTTTCGAGTCCGGAAAGATCGACGCGTAGAACGCGGCGGCTTCAGCGGCCTTCTCCGTGTACCAGAGGTGCGGAGAAATCTTGCTCATGACGTTCACCTCAGGCTGCCGCTTTGAACATATCGTCGATGCGCGCGTAGCCGACTTCCATGCCGTCAGTCATGCCGGTGACGACCGCGCTCTCGCACACTTCCTTCGAGACGAACTTCATCGTGCAAACAAGTGTGGTGACACCGTTGGCTTCGCTGAAGTCGAGCATGACCGTGCAGGGATCGCCGACTGGCATCGCGTAATCCACATCACCCGGATCGTAATATTGATCATGCACGAGCTTTGACGGCGCTTTGACCTCACCGAACGTGCCGAAGAAGCCGAACTCGCTGCCGTCTGCGTCACTTCTCCACCGCCAGCGATACTTGCCGCCTTCGCGCACATCCATTTCGCAGACTGGCAACGTCCACCCGGGATAACCGATGCACCACTTCTGCATCAGCTCTGGCTTGGTGTGCGCGTCCCAGATCAGTTGGCGCGGGGCTTTGAAGGTGCGGACGACGCGAACTTCGCGATCGCTCGGTTGTGAGACCTCGATGGGCATTGTCTCCTCCTTCAGGCCGCGACTTTGAACATGTCGTCGAGACGCGCGTAGCCGATCTCCATGCCGTCGGTCATACCGGTGGAGACCGCGCCGTCGCGGATTTCCTTGGACGCGAAGCGCATGGTCATGGTCAGTGTCGTGACACCGTCTTGCTCTGTGTAATCCGTGCTAATTAGCGCCGGCTCGCCACTCTCCATGGAGCCCCCGACGTCGCCTGGATCGTAGTGCTGTGTCTGCGCGATGCGGCCGGGTTCGTTCACTTCGGTGAACTTGCCGAAGAAACCGAACTCCTTCCCGTCCGCTTGGCTCCGCCAGCGCCAACGATAGGCGCCGCCGACGCGCACGTCGATTTCGCATACAGGCATGTCCCATCCGGGCGGGCCAAGCATCCACTTCCTGATCAGCTCGGGCTTGGTGTGCGCATCCCAAACAAGTTGGCGCGGCGCTTTGAATGTGCGGACGACGCGAACTTCGCGATCGCTCGGCTGCGTGACTTCGAGAGGCATTGTCGTCTCCTTGGATTTTATATTGGGCCGCCCACTCAAGGAACGAGCGACCGAAAGCATCGCCGACATGGACGTCAGTCTTTTTTGCGTTTGCGTTTCGTGGGTTTCGCTTGCAGTTCTTCGAGCAACGCATCGAGGCGCTGGTAGTTCTGCTCGAAGATTTCGCGGTAGCGTTCGATCCAATCCACGGCTTCCTCCAATCGCTTCGGCTCCAACCGGCGCGGGCGGCGCTGCGCGTCGATGTCCACGGAAATGAGCCCTGCCCGTTCCAGCACTTTGAGGTGCTTGGAGATGGCCGGCTGACTCATCTCGAATGGCTCCGAGAGTTCCTGAACCGAGGCTTCGCCGGTGGCTAAGCGGGCCAGGATCGCGCGCCGGGTAGGGTCGGCGAGCGCTGCAAATGTCAGGTCCAGGCGGTCGGAACTTTGCATAACCGATATTTTCTATAACTGCTTGGTTATATATATCGATGTGCGCGGGACGTCAATGGGCGATGTTAAGAGATCAGCGTTTCAGAATGCTGGCGGCTTCGGCGCGGCGGCGGACGAAGGCGTCAAGAATGACTGCAAGCAGGAACATAACAACCAACGCAATGGCGGGCGCGGCGCCGGTGGCGTCCTGGTTCACAGCCCAAGCGATTACGCCGCAAACTGCCATGACCAGCCAGTAGACGATTGCGATACGCGCATGGCTCCAGCCGGAGAGGATCGCAAGTTGGTAGAGATGTTCATTGTGGGCAACCAGCAACGACCGGCCGCGGCGAGCGCGGAAAAGCAGCGTCAGCAGTGAGTCAGCTAGCAGGGGAAAAAAGACGATCGGCGCGATGAGCGGCGACATACCCGTGCGCGCTATTGCGATAAGGCACACGAACGCCGAGATCGCACCCGCGAACAGCGCACCGGAATCGCCAGCGAACAGGCGGCCATTAGGAAAATTCCAGACCAGGAACCCCGCAAGGGCGCCTGCACAGCAGAGCGCACTCGCGCCGCCGCCGACCGAACCTCCCTGCAACGAGATTACAGCAAGCGTCAGCAGGCCGACGGCGACGGAGCCCATCGCCATTCCGTTAGCGCCATCCATGAAGTTCACGACATTGACCAGCGTGAACACCCAAAGCGCAGTGCCAAGCAACGCCACCAAAAACGGAAGCTGCAGAACGAGACCAACGACCTGAACCTCGTCGACCACGCCGATGAGCGCAGCGGCGGCCAGAGCCAAGATCGAATAGACGATGAACTTGAAGCCGGCGCTGAGGCGGCGCGCATCGTCGATGAAACCGATGAACAACAGCGGATAAGCAAACAGCGCAGAAACCCAGAGCATAGCGACGCCCTCGGGGCTAACCTCATGGCGCCACTCGAACGAGAACAAGCTAAGCACCACCATCGCGGCGCCGTATCCCGCGCCAATGCCGATTCCGCCGCTGGTCGGCGTCGGGCTCATATGCTGCTTTCGCTCTTCGTTGGGCGCATCAACCGGCCCGATCCAAAGCATGGCGCGGCAGGCAATCAGACTTGTTAGGAATGCAAGCGCGACGACTAGGGCCAGGTCCAGGATCACGCGCCGCCTCTTTCAGCGGGGGGCTAACGCATGCGGTAGCGGGTGGTCAAGCGCTTGCAAGCGTAGTGGAGCGCACCCACCAATCACGGTTGCGTGCGGAGAGTTCTGCCGCCAGCGCTCGCGCGTCATCCGCGTTCTCGGTGATGGCGAAGCACGTCGCGCCGCTGCCCGAGAGCGAAGCGTAGAGGCTGCGTCGATCGGTACGCAGGACTTCGATCAGCCCGCCGAGTTCCGCCATCAGCGAGACTGCGGGAACAATGAGGTCGTTTCCGAAATGGGTCGCCTCCGCGACGGCTTCGCTTCGCGTCATCCAAACCGGAGGGGCACGGTCGGTAAACGCCTTACCGAGTTCAAGCTCGTCGAAGCGTCGATAGACGGGTGGCGTGGCGAGCGGCTTGCCGGGATTGACCAACACAGCATCGAGCATCGGGCATTGCATAGGTTGAACCTTATCGCCGACCCCGCTCATCCACGCACTGCGTCTATACACACACACCGCAACATCCGTGCCGAGCGCAGCCGAGAGGCGGGCTAGATCTTCGACGCTTCGCCCAAGCGACCATAATTCGTTGAGTGCGATCAAAGTCGCTGCAGCGTCCGACGATCCACCACCGATGCCCGACGCTATGGGCAGGTTTTTTTCAAGCTTCAGCGCCGCCCCACGTCGCGGATCCAGTAAACGCGCCGCCCGCAGAACGAGGTTATCATCGCTAGACTCTAGCGCTCCCGAGAACGGGCCGATGATCTCAAGTGTAAGCGCGTCTGCCGCGGCCGCTTCGATCCAATCCCCCTCACCCGCAAAAACGACGGCGCTTTGCAGGGGATGATAGCCATCGGGGCGCGGGGCGCCGACTTCCAGTGTCAGATTGATCTTCGCCGGAGCGAAGACGCGCACGCTCATCGGTTCGCCGATTGTGGCGCGGCTTCATCCGGTAGGCCGCCCTCGATCTTCTGCCTGATGACCTCTGGGTCATCAGGTTCGAGCGTCATAGCGCGCTGCCATTGGAATCGAGCCTCGATGCGTCTACCCATGCGCCAATAGGCGTCTCCCAAGTGGTCGTTGAGCGTCGGGTCCGCAGGTTCGAGGCGTACTGCCGCCTCTAGCCAGTCAACGGCTTCCGCGTAATCGCCCAACCGATAATGCGCCCAGCCAAGACTATCGATGATCGCGCCCGACATCGGGCGAATTTCCGCCGCGCGGCGGATCATGGCGAGGCCTTCTTGTAGATGTTCGCCGCGATCA
Source organism: Hyphomonadaceae bacterium (assembly GCA_041398305.1). Taxonomy (GTDB): domain Bacteria; phylum Pseudomonadota; class Alphaproteobacteria; order Caulobacterales; family Aquidulcibacteraceae; genus Vitreimonas. The sequence continues at coordinate 76,106 of JAWKUZ010000004.1, read as the reverse complement.
ACCCATGAATAGCCGAGATAATTGAGCACATCCGGCTGATCTGGAGAAAGCTCAAGCGCGCGGCGAAAGTCGGCTTCAGCCTCGGGCCAACGACCGAGTTGCTCGCGCGTGGCGCCGCGCGAGAAATACGAACGCCATTCGTTTGGCTGTTCCTCAATCAACGCCGTGTAGATCGGCTCAGCTTCGCTAAAGCGTCTTGCGCCACGATACATATCGCCGAGCGTGCGCCGTGCGCGCACATCGCCCGTGGCTGCCACTTCTTGCGCGATGCGAATACCGCCCGCTTCGTCGCCGTTGTCATGGACAATCCACGCCTCAAGCGTGCGGGCGCTGATCCGATACGGCGACTCCGGAGGCACTTCGTTCAGCAGGCGGCGCGCGGCATCGACATGCCCTAGCTCGGATTGTTGCTGCGCCAACGACAAGCGCGCACCATCGAAGCCAGGATCCAGCATGATCGCGAGCGTGAGTGCGGCCAAACTGTTCGTCGTATCGTGTTCTTGACGGAAGACGGCGCTTAACCCGTAAACGGCGGCCGCCGCACCGCGCGCCGGCGTGAGCCGCTCAATCGTCGCAGTATCGCCACTTTGAATCTGAGCTCGCATCGCCGCGAGCGCTGGGTTGCCGGAATTGTTTTCGGTTCCGAGCAGTGCGAGCGCTTGATCGCGCGCGCCGGTGCGCAGCAGAAGGTCGGCGTGGCGCGCCACGCCGGTGGGCAGCCAGAGCCCGCCCTGCGCTGCAGTGTTGTAGGCGGCAAGCGCTTCTCTTTGCTGACCGGAAAAATCCAGCACCATTGCCTGCTGGTAGCCGAACAGGCCGCCATAAGGGCGAATGGAAGCAAGCGGTGCGAGGTCGGCGGCGATGTCGCCGCTACGGCCTTGCCCAGCACGCGCCCAGTTCGCGACCAAGCGGGCCACCAATTGCTCGGCGGCCGAACCTTCGGCGCGGGTGAGTTCAGCGTCAGCCTGCGCGTAGCGTTGCGCTAGCAGCGCATCTGCGGCGCGTACGATATGAGCGTAAGCCGGTGCATCATCGCGCGGAGCCATCCGCGCTGCGCGGCGCGCGCGCTCGACGTCGCCGGACGCCAAAGACGCGACCAGCGCGCCTTCGATCAAGGTCGGGTCGCCTGGATTACGCGCCAAAGCAGCGAAGTAGCGATCCGCTGCGGCGGCGTGATCAGAGCGCGCGTTGGCGACACGCCCGATCAGGAAATCCGCATAGGCGCGCGATTCCTGAACCGGCGCCTGCGCGGCCGTCGCGCAGGCCGTTAGGCAAAGGCTGGCAGCGAGCGCAGCGAAGCGGCGCACTTTAGAGGTCTTCCCGCTGACCTGGCCGCTCCGGCAACGCGACCTGCGGCAATTGCCGTTCGCGCGGCGCAGGCGTGGTCAGACCGCGCGCGACCTTCTGCTCCAGATCTCGACGGCGAATTGCGTCTGGGCGCGCGTCAAGCGCTTGGCGCCACGTCGCGCGTGCCTCGTCGCGGCGATTGAGACGCCAGTACACATCACCCAAGTGGTCGAGAATTTCCGCATTCGGATCGTTGCGCGACAGATCATTTGCTCGCTCGATCAGCGCACGCGCCTGCTCGAAGTGGCCGTAGAGATAGTAGGCCCAGCCAAGGCTATCGATGACTGAATAGTCCATCTGGCCGTAGTTGAATCCACGCCAGAGCAAGCGATAGCCCTCTTCCAACCCTTCGGGCCGCTGAATGAGAGCGTAGCCAAGCGCATTGAGGCGCATGACAGAATCCGGCTGCTCTGCGAACAAGCCGCGCGCCATTTGGATGCCATCGGCCCACGCTGCGGGATCGTCCATGAGGATGCTGACATAGAGCAAGCGCGTCTCGATGCCTTGATCGGCCTCGTAGGCGGCGCGCATGTCTGCGGTCGCGGCGGGAATGTTGCCGGCGAAGCGATGCGCGTAAGCGCGCCAACCGAGCACATCGGCGCGATCCTTTGCATCTTGCGTCAGCGTTAGCGCGCGATCAAATGCTGGAATAGCCCGGTCCGGGTGACCGATGCGGCGATAGACGTCGCCAACCGAGGCAATGATCGACCAGCGATCACCCGCCATAGCGAGCGCACGTTCGGCCGCCGCTGCAGCAGCTTCATCGTTATCACGCTCGATCGCAATCGACGCGCGCACGATCTCGGCGTCGGGCGCAAACGTACTGGTTCCCTGAATCTGATCGATGATGCGCTGCGCGCCATCTGCGCCGCCGGCGCCAAGCGTCTGTTGCGCCGCGTAGAGGCGCCAATCGTCGGAATCGGTGGCGAGCAAGCTTCCGATCTGCAGCAACGCCGACCCTGACTCGGACTGCAGACCTTGCGTCGGCTGGCGCTGGGCGACCAGGTCGGACAGCATCTCGGCCTGGGTGAGCAATTCCGAAATAAAGAGCATCCACCGCCCCGCGGCGCTTACGCTCGTCAGCGGCGCTTCAAACGGCTGCTCACCGGCGTCGAGGCGCGCCATGTTGGTGTGAACGTCAATGGCGCGCGGCTGATAGCCCAGCACAATGTTGTAGTAGCGGCGCGCTTCTTCGGTGCGGCCGAGGCGGTGCGACACGAGCGCAGCGCGATAGACAGCATGGCTCACGCGCGCCGCGTTCAGCACGCGGTCGAACTCTTCGGTTGTTTGGGGCTCTGCGTCTCCCGGCGGCGTCGTGTCCAAGCGCTCAACCATCTGCGCATAGACGGCCGCTGCTTCTGGCAAACGGTTGGCGGATTCAAAAAGCAGCGCACGCGCGACTTCCGGCAGCGGCGCCGGCAACACGTCCGCACCTCGATCCACGCGCTCGACCGCGCGATCGACGTTGCCCTCCGCCGCGATCAGAAACGGCTCAAGCATGTCGGCAAAGGCGCCATTGATACCGCCTGGCGCGTTTTGAAGGACGTTGCGCGCCTGCGCATAGCGGCCAGCAGCCAGATCGTCGGCAAAGGCTGCGGTGTACCAAATACCGTTCGCATCGTTGCGGGCGACGGCGCGGTGGCCTTCACGGACGAGATAGTCGATATCGGCTTCAAGCAGCGCCGCCTCTGGCGTCTCGTAGGTACGATTGGCTACGGCGTTAGGCGGTGACGTCGCCCGCAACGCGGCAGCAGGCGTTGCGCCAGCTTGCTCGTTGCCCGTCGCATACAGCGTCGCAGGTTCGCGCTTGCTGTCTTCCGCCCACGACGTACTCGCCGTGACTGCCGCAGCCGCAACACTCGCCGCCAGAAAAGCCCAACGCATTCTTTCGTCCTTTCGCCTGCCTTCGCAGGATACGGCTCACATGTTGGCGTAGTTCGGCCCGCCGCCGCCTTCGGGTGTCACCCAATTTATATTCTGGCTTGGGTCTTTGATATCGCAGGTTTTGCAGTGAACGCAGTTTTGAGCGTTAATCTGAAACCGTGGATTGCCCCCCGCCTCATCGTAGAGCACTTCGTACACGCCAGCCGGGCAATATCGTGTCGCCGGCTCGGCGTATTCAGGGAGATTCACCCTAATTGGGATGGTGGGGTCCTTAAGCGTGAGGTGCGCGGGCTGATCTTCCTCGTGATTGGTGTTCGAGAGATAGACCGAGCTTAGCTTGTCGAAGGTGAGCTTACCGTCCGGCTTGGGATACGCGATCGGTTTGTAGTTCTTGGCTTTACCGGTGGAAGCGGCGTCCGTTTTCCCGTGCTTGAGCGTGCCGAAGAATGAGAAGCCGCCGAGCAATGTCGTCGTCCACATGTCGAACATGCCAACGACGCCGCCCCAGAACGTACCGAAGCGCGAGAGCATAGGCTTCGCATTGCGTACACCGAACAGATCCTTGCGGATCGAGCTGGTACGATAGCTTTCGTCGTAGCCCTCGAGCGTATCACGCTGGCGACCGTGCGCTAGCGCATCAAATGCTGCTTCGGCCGCGAGCATGCCGGACTTCATCGCATTGTGGCTGCCTTTGATGCGCGGCACGTTGACGAAACCCGCCGAGCACCCAATGAGCGCGCCACCCGGGAATGCGAGACGCGGCACCGACTGGAACCCGCCTTCAGTGATGGCGCGCGCGCCGTACGCGAGACGCTTGCCGCCTTCGATGTACTGACGAATTTCTGGATGAAGTTTGTGCTGTTGGAAGACATCGAAGGGCGAGATGTAGGGGTTCTTGTAGTTCAGGTGGACGACGTAGCCCACGTACACTTGGCGATCGCCGAAGTGATACATGAACGAACCACCGCCGGTGTTGTCGTCAAGCGGCCAGCCGACGGTGTGCAGCACCATGCCGGGCTTGTGCTGCTCCTTCGGCACTTCCCATAGTTCTTTGATGCCAATGCCGAACTTCTGCGGCTGCGATTTGTCGGCGAGGCCGTACTTGGCCTGAAGCACTTTCGCGAGCGAGCCGCGCACGCCTTCAGCAATGAAAACATACTTGCCGTGCAGCTCCATCCCGGGCTGATAATCGGGCTTTTTGTGACCATCCTTCGCGATACCGAATACACCGGCGACAACACCCTTAAGCGCGCCACCCTCGTCGAACACCGGTTCGGACGCCGCCATGCCCGGATAAATTTCAACGCCGAGTTCTTCAGCCTGTGCGGCGAGCCACTTCGTCACGTTCGAGAGCGAGACGATGTAGTTGCCGTGATTGTTGAAGAGCGGCGGCATCAGGAACATCGGCAGCGCCGCGGCGCCAGCTGGACCGAGGATCTTGAACTGATCGTCCGTCACCGGCGTTTCGAGCGGCGCGCCCTTCTCCTTCCAGTCCGGAATGAGCTCATTCAGCGCGCAAGGGTCGATCACCGCACCTGAGAGAATATGAGCGCCAACCTCGGCGCCCTTCTCGAGCACCGCGACGCTCACTTCGCTCCCAGCTTCAGCCGCGAGTTGTTTCAGGCGTATCGCAGCGGAAAGGCCAGCGGGCCCGGCGCCGACGATGACGACGTCGTACTCCATCGCTTCGCGTTCAGGAGTTTCTTCGGCCATTTCCATCCCTTCAGGTTCTTCATGAGCTTTATCAAAGCGGTTGCGATGAGGCGCAAGCTGCCCCCGTCGCTTTGGCGATTCGCGCGAGTCCGTCCATAACGGCGCCGATGGAGAACGCCGCCTCGCAGAACGCCGCACGCGCGCTGCTCGCCTTCTGGCGGGCCGCCGGCGTCGATATGGACGAGGCGGAGGCGGTGTTTGCAGCGAAGCCAGCGGGCGCCGTACCCGCCGCCAAGGCTCGGAACCAGACGCTGCCGGCGCGGGAACCGTTCCGCATCGAACCCCCGCCGCCCAAGGCGAAACCGAAGGCACAGCTCCAACCGGCCGACGATGCGGTGAACACCGCCCGCGCCTTGGCTGCTGCGGCGTCGACCATCGCAGAACTCCGCGCCGCTGTGGATAAATTCAATGGTTGCGCCCTGAAGATGACGGCGCGGAATACCGTATTTTCGGACGGGGCGGATGACGCGCCGATCCTGGTTCTGGGCGAGGCGCCTGGAAAGGACGAGGACGAGCAAGGAAAGCCGTTCGTCGGTCGCTCCGGCCAGTTGCTGGACAAGATGTTGGCAACGATTGGACTAGGGCGGAAGTCCAATGTGTTGATTTCAAACACGATCTACTGGCGCCCACCCGGCAATCGAGATCCAACGCCGGGCGAAACGATCTCCTGCCTGCCCTTTGTCGAGCGCCTGATCGAGCTTTCGAAGCCCAAGCTGCTGATCCTGACCGGCAAGGCGGCCGCCCACACCGTGCTGAAGCGCGAGGATGGGGTCATGAAGCTCCGGGGCCGGAAGCTCCAATACGCGCGTGAAGGGTTAGGGGCGCCCGTCAACGCCATGGTCATGCTTCATCCCGCATATCTCCTGCGTCAGCCTCAGCAGAAGCGGCTGGCGTGGGCGGATTTGCTGCTCGCCGAAGCCTGGCTCGAAGAGCTGGGCGTCACGCGAGGGGCTCATCCCTAACAGTTTCTAAAAAGAGCTCCGATGACGTTCCGCTACGCCTTCGCCGCTTTCACCGTTGCCGCGATTGCAGCGCCCGCCGTTCAGGCTGAGCCGCGCATCCTGGTGCTCTCCGAACACGACGAGGCAGCGTATCGCGACGCTTTCGAAGCGATCGACGCCGGCAATTGGCGCGGCGTGGGCACCGCGCTTTCACGAGCCGATGACGACGTGCTCGACGGCGCCGTGCGCGGGCGGATGCTGCTCTCGCGCTCCTACCGCGCCGGCTGGAGCGACTACACCGGCTGGCTCAATCGCTACGGCGACTACGGCATGGCGAGCGCGGTTTACGACCGCGCCATGGATTCCCGCTCACGCCGCGCACGCCGCAACGGCACACGAGCGCCTGCGCCAATCGCCGGGCGCGGCCGTCAACTTCCCGGCACGCCGCCGCCCATCCCGGGCGACACCGCCGCAGCGCGTGCTGGGATTGAACGCGTGCACGAGCGCATGGGCGTGGGAGACTTTGAGGGTGCGCGCGCCGCTGCTTACGCGCAGGCCAGCGGTCCGCGAAGCGGCGTCGCGCAATGGCAACTCGGATTGATTGCCTATCGCATGCACGATTACGCCGAAGCAGTTCGGCAGTTTGAAGCCTCGGCCCAATGGCCGCACCACGGCGGCTGGGCCCGCGCCGGGGTTCACTATTGGGCAGCACGTTCGCGTTTGGCCGCCGGCGAAACCAACGGGGTCGCGCAACACCTCGAAGCGGCGGCGCAGCGCCCGTGGACATTCTACGGCCAACTTGCCGAGACGCAGCTTGGCCGCGAAAGCACGCTTGAGTTCAGCGCGCCGGAAATCACCGACGACTCGATCACGCGCTTCATCGAGCGATATCCGGCAGCACGCCGCGCCGCTGCATTAGCGCAACTTGGCCGTCTCTCCGAAGTAGAATCGGAACTGCGCCGCCTCCATGCTGATCTGGATCCAGCCGACGATCGCTCCTTCCTCGCGCTCGCCATCGCGCTGCAAGCGCCGGCGGCGCAGTTGCGCGTCGCCGAGTACGGCGGTCGCGACGTTGCGGCGGGCTTCTGCCCAACGACATCGTTCGAACCGGAAAACGGGTTCTCGCTCGATCGCGCCTTGATTTACGCGATCGTTCGCCAAGAGAGCTATTTCAATCCGAAAGCCGTCAGCGTTTCGAACGCACGCGGCTTAATGCAGCTTCTGCCCTCGACCGCGCGCGACATGGATCGCAGCCACAATTATCGCCGCGCACCGGCGCCGCTGTTCGAGCCCGGCCTCAACATGCGCTTGGGTCAAGATTACCTTGAATGGCTGATGACCGAGTTTCACAACGACGGCGACCTTGGCCGCGTCTTCGCTGCGTACAATGGCGGCCCAGGCTGGCTCTCGCGTTGGCTAGCGACGCAACCGGCGGATCTCGATCCGCTCATGGTGCTCGAAATGATGCCGCGCGCTGAGAGCCGCGACTATGCAGAGCGTTCGCTCTCGCACATGGCGCTCTGCCGCAAGCGCTACGGTCAGCCGACGCCGGAACTGGATCGTTTGGCTGCGGGCAGGCCTGCACTCTACACGCCGCTCGATCAGCGCACCGCGCAGCGCTAGCGCTTCGCCATCTCGACAGGGTCAGCGCCAAGGAAATAGCGCGCCATCATGCCGACACTGGCAGCCGGACCAGGTGAGCGGCGATAAGCATCGGCGCTGACGACCACCTCTGACTCAAGAAACATTAGGCGCTTGCCACCGATCCGGCGCACGAGGTCGATGTCTTCATGGGGGATGTCGCGATAGCCGTTGAGCCCGTCATAGAGAAAACGCGAGATTAGCAACCCCTGGTCGCCATGCGGCAGCTTCATCACCTGTGCGCGCAAGCGCGCCCAGAACAGCGCGCCCCTCGCGGACTTTTCTTCGAACACGAGTTTGAAAGTCGCCGCGCGTTTGCGCGCTTCGCTGAATTGAAGAAAAAGCGCGACCTCCTCAGTCCAGCTACGCGACAGCGCGGTGTGCGGATGAAGGATAAGCAGCCACTTGCCCTTGGCGCGTGCGACGCCGTTAAGCAATTGCCTGGCGCGTCCCGGCTCACCGGCGATGAACGTACAGCCGGCTGCGTCGGCGATCTCCGACGTTTGATCTTGTGAACCGCCATCGCTGACGATGACTTCGCGGATCAGTCCCTCGTGCATGCCGTCGACCAAAGGCGGCAACGCACGCGGCAAATGCCGCGCGCTGTCGAGCGTAGGGATAATAACCGAAATGGGAGCCGCCATGCGCGCAATCACGCCAAGAGTGACACTGCTTGTAAAGTGGAAACAACGCCGAGGCGGTTGGCGACACGCTAACCTTAAGCGCCAGCCTCGTGGCCTTCTCGATTAGTTGGCGCGGGCAGCGCTGCTTGCGGCGCGACCGGCTGCTGCGGCGTTGAAGGTGCAGTAGGCGGTGGAGCCGCGTTGTTGGCCGCCACCTGCGCCGCTTGCTCGGTCATGCGCGTGCGCATGCGATCGATGAAGCGGCCGAGCAGATCAGTGCGCGCAACGGCGCGAGCCACATCGCGGATGGCTGCACCATCAGCGTTAATCCCTCCGGCGACGATCTCGAACGCATCCGCCTCTGGCGTGTTCGCCAGATCGCCGGCGTAATCGCGATAGAGCGTACGTACGCCAGCTTCATCTCCGGCCAGCGTCAGCGCAACACCAGCGCGCAAGACCACTTGTCGACCGTGCTCGTCGAGCGGCTGGGAACGATTGCGCGCCGCGAGCAGTGTACGCAGCTCCACCGCCGCACGCTGCCAATCGCGCGCACGCCAAGCAGCTTCGGCTCGCACTCGCTGAGCGTCCTCGCTGCGATCGCGTTCGACCAACTCAGCAGCGGCATCGAGGCGGCCGAGATCGAGCAACGCGCGCGCCTCAAGGATGCGCCGGTCGGCCAGCAACGGTTGCGGCATATTGGGTTGACGCGAGCCCGCCAGCGCCACCAACGCGCGGTCCGGCTTGTGGTCCATGAGATAGATGGCGGCGAGATCGGCAGCGACCTGCGCCCTGCTCACACCTTGCAGGCGTTCGTCCACCTGGTGCTGCAGCAACTGCGCCGCCTGCTCCAAGAGATCAACGTGGACAAGGCGTCCGGCGAGTAGCCGAACGATGCGATCGCCGTTGGGGCCAACCGGCGTGAGATCACTAAATTCGTAGAACAAGCCGAGCGCTTGGATTGGCTCAAGCCGATCTGCTTCGCCATCGAGGAAGAGACGCTCGAATAACGTCGACATGTCAGCCCGCAGCTGGCGTGCCGCGGGATCAGTCGGGAAGCGATCGGCGGCGATGCGCATCGTCGCGAGCGCTTCACGCCAGCGGCCCAACTCTGAATAGGTTTCACCCAACATGCCGACAACGGTCAGCTCGGTGGAGTTTCCACGCCAACGGAAGCGCAATGCCTCCAGTGGCTCAACCGCGTGAATGGCCTGCATGACACCGGTCGCGCGCCTGATACGGATAGCTTCGACCTGCGCCCGAACGGCAGTCTCTTCGTCATGTACGCGAGAGAGTTCGTCCATCATCGTCAGCGCGCGCTCGGTATCGCCACGGGCAGCAACCACACGCGCTTCGATGAGGCGCGCCTGAAGCCTCAGCGCCTGCTCCGGCGCCTCGGCGACAGCAGCGCGCGCCGCCGCCTCAGCGGCGGGGTAGTCGTTTAGTTGAATGGCGGCTTCGGCAAGCGCCGCACGGAAGCGGGCGCGCCATGCCGGCGGATGCTCTTCTAAGCCGCCCGCGCCGCGTTCAAGTTCGCGACGCGCATCCGCCCAATTCTGCTGCTGCGCCGCCGCGTAGCCGCGCCATAGCGCCGCCGATGGATTGTTCATCAACGCGGAAGCGTTGAGATCGGTCATCGCCGCATGAACACGGCCCATCATGACATTGGCAGCGCCGCGCAGCAGACGATATTCAGGATCGATCTCGACCAGTTCGCCCTGGTCGATCGCGACAATGCGCAGCGCGCCGAGCGCTTCCGCTGCGAATTCGTTCTCGAGCAAATAGCGCGCAAGCGCCATGCGCGCTTCCACCGGCGCACCCTCGCGCACGCCTTCCTCGGCAGCACGGAGCGTGAGCTCATCTATGCGTCGACGCACTTCAACAAGATTGCTCGCCGCCTCCGCGTGCATGGGCGCGCCGCCGAGGTCGTCCTCCATCATCGCAGCGCTGATGTCGGCAGCAAGCTGCGATTGCGCAGGCCCAGCGGCGATCAAGCCGGCGCCGCGCGAAACCGTAAGCGTGCCGCCTTCATATGTAGCACTGACATCGTCGGCGCGCGGTTCAATCACCGCACCGTGGGCAGCCGGCAAGACAGCCGCTTCCATCGTCGCGCGCCGGGTGACAACACCGCGCGCAGGACCGCCGAGCATGGCGACCGCGATGCGGTCGCCAATTTCAGGATCGTTGATCCAACGCACTACGCCTTCCCGGCCAAACGCGACCGTCATGCGCCCTTGGCCTTCGGCATTCACTTCGCGCGTCAATTGCGCGGGCGTAGGCACCGTGGCGCGCGCGGCGAGCGTGAACGTCCATGAGTTGTCGTCGGCGGTAGCGGACACTTGAATGTCTGGTGCAGCTGGAATGCGCAGACCTATGACGCCCTGCCCCTGCACAATCTGCACGTCTTGGTGACGCCGGCCGACACGGTTGACGCCCGTGAGATCCATCCGTCCGGTCGCGTCGAAGACAAGCCAGATCGCCTCGCCGCGCCTGAACGCTGCGGCGCGTGCGGCCTGCGGCCAAGTGACGGTGACACGCGTGTCGTTCGCGCGTTCGACAATTTGCACACGGCCCGTACCGTTGACGGGCGGGCGCGCCGGCGCGGGTGCGTTAGCGCCTTCGCCGTTAGAAGCGGTGGTCGCTGGTTCAATGCCGCCTTCTGGCGGCAGGAGGTCGACGACAACCCGATCGCCATCGATGAAGTGACGCTGGCGCACGCCCGGCTCAAGCGTGATCTGTAGGCGCACAGGCTGTCCGGCAGCGCTGATGCGGCGAACTTCCCGGACGAAACGCGGCGGCGTCGCACGCAACTCGGCGATATCCATGTCGGCGGCGCGCGAGAAGCGGAGGTCGAGGCGGTTGCCTTGCAAAAGCGGCGTAACCGTCGTCGGTCCACTGAAGGCGAAGGCGATGCGGGTGTAATCCGGTTGCGTGCCGACCGTGACCGTCGCGTCGGGGATCGACGCCATCCGCTGCGGTGGCGGGGGCGGCGGAGGTGGTGGCGGCGGAGGTGGTGGCGGAGGCGGCGGCGGTGGCGCAGGCGGCGGCGCGGGTGGTGATGGCGGCGCCGCGAGCGCAAGATCGATGCTGCTCGGCAGCGGCCCGCTGGGACCACGCAACTCACGAGACGGTTCAGTATTGGCAGGGGCCGTCGTCGTCGCGGCTACCTCTGTCGATGGTGGGGGGACCGGCGGAGCAGTTTGCGTTTCCGCTGGCGCGTGCGCTTCCGGCGTAAGTTGTATCGGCTGCGCCGCTGCGGGCGGCACAGCGATCATGGCGGCTGCCGCGATCGCAATCGGTGGGCGCAAGGACTTCATGCGTTAAGCGTGCTTTAATTCTCTCCGCTCGCGGTTAAGCGCGGGTTTAGGGCGCAGCACCGGGTGCAGCACCGCGGGAGCGTTCCAACAAATTGCCGCCGCTCGTCGGCGGACGCGCACGATCGGCCAGCATTTGTGTGAGTTCGCGAGCGCGGTTCGGATCCATCCGCCCCATGACCTCAGCCAAATTTGCTTCCCGCATGCGGCTCGCGACTTGGATGAGCACATCGTCTTCGAGGCCATCGAATACGGCCGCGGCGTCCTTCGCGCGCATCCGGGTGTACACGTCGACAAGACTTCTGAGCCGCTGTTCCTGCGCTTCGTCGAGTTGACCAAGCAAGTCGTTGACGTGAGTTTCGAGCGCGCGGAGCTCGGCGAGGCGTTCGCTCAGCCGCTGTTCAGCTGCGAGCATCACGCCGTCTTCCGTCGATAGCGCCGCGCCACGCGCCTCGAGCTCGGCCCGGCGCGTGCCCAGCGCTTGCAACACCTGCACTTCGGCCTGGCTCAATCCGGCCATTTCCGCGAGTGACGGTGCTTGGCATTGTTGCGTGGGAGCCGCGGCAGCCTCTTCAGCGTGCGCCTCAGCTGTCGTGGCTGGCTCGTCGTGGCCAGCCGCGGCGACAGTCTCAGCGACGCCTTCCGCCATGGCCACGGCCTTTAGGCCGAGCACGGCAGCCACCGTCACCATCACCGCAGGCATGAGCCGGACGGGCGCGCCCTTTTTAGTTGGTTGGGCTTTTGTCATCAGACCCTGCCGCGAACTGTGCCGACATCGGCGGACGAGCGCATACGCCCAGCGCCGAGACCTAAGCGATCGGCGGTCGCACGCGCGTCGTTGATACGCGCTTGGAGATCGCGGCCGGCGTCTTGCGCGGTCGCGCGCAACGCGCGCACCGCAGCTTCCGCCTGCGCCGTCGCCTGCGCGAGTTCGGCAGCGGCACGCAAAGCGCCATCTTGGCCGGAACGCAGCGCCTGCAGCTTTTGATCAAGCCGCCAGAAGTAGAAGAGGCACGCAGCCAGCATCAGCGCGAGCACAACTTCAATGACGAGAGTGATGGGGCTCATTTGCCGCCTCCTAGTTTCATCACAGCCTGTTGCGCGGCGGGCGCAATTGGCTTTTCGACACGTACAGCGAGGCTGTGACCCATGCGGCCGACGCGGCCGACGCTAACATTCACCGCGCCGCACTTGAGCGCGACCGGCGAGTCCGGCGGCGCATCGAGCATCAACGTGTCGCCTACCTTCAGATTGAGAATCTTGGCCAGCGGCTCCTTGTGCTCATCGAGCACAGCGCGCACTTCGAGCTTGGTCGCCCACAATTCACTGGCGAGGTGGCCCTCCCAAATATTGTCGCGGCCGAACTTCTCGCCCATGAATTGCTGCAGCAGCATTTTTCGGATTGGCTCGAGCGTTGCGTATGGCAACAGCAGTTCGAGCTTGCCGCCGCGATCTTCCATATCGATGCGCAGCTTGACGATAATCGCAGCGTTGGGCGGGCGGGCAATCGCCGCGAACCGCGGATTGGTTTCGATTCGATCGAGTGTGAAATCGACTTCCGTCAGCGGCGCGAAGGCTTGGCGCGCATCATTGAGAACCACCTCGATCATGCGCGTGACGAGGGTGCGCTCGATGGTCGTGTAAGGCCGCCCTTCAACGCGCGTTGCCGCCGCGCCTCGACGGCCGCCGAGGAGAACGTCTACGATTGAGTAGATCAACGAAGAATCGACAGTGGCGAGACCGAAATTGTCCAGTTGCTGTGCGCGAAACACAGCGATGATCGCCGGGAGCGGGATCGAGTTCAGATAATCGCCAAACCGCACCGAGGTGATCTGATCGAGGCTGACCTCGACGTTGTCGGACGTGAAATTGCGCAAGCTGGTCGTCATCAGACGCACGAGGCGGTCGAAGACGATTTCAAGCATCGGCAGACGCTCGTAGGAGACAAGCGCTGAATTGATAATGGCGCGAACGCCGGTGCGACTGTTGTTGTCCTCTTCGCCGATGCCGAAGCCGAGGAGACTGTCGATCTCATCCTGATTGAGGATGCGTTCGGAAACCTCGCCGCCCTCGGCGGCGGCCTCCTCGGTCGACCATTCTTTATCGTCGGCGGCAGCCGGTTCAGCGCTCATTACTGCACCAGCATCTCTTCAATGAGCACGGCGTTGATTTGCATCGGCGCGATCACAAGGTTGACGCGCCTCAGCAATTCAAGCCGCAAGCGATACGCGCCCGCCGACCCAGCAAGGTCGTCGGTGCGCAGTTCACGCAGGAAGCCGTTGAACTGATCGGTGACGCGCGGAATGTGCTCACCGAGCGCGGTGACGGTCTCATCGTCTGGCGCTTCAAGCGTCAGCTTTAGCTTCAAGTATGCAGGCCGGCCTTCAGGGCCCGTGATGTTGACCAGCATCTCCGGCAACGTGACGAACACGACGTCGTCGCCATGCATGATCATGGTGCCGTTCGGACCAGGGACTGCTTCGCCTGCGCCCTCCGCTTCGCCGTGACCGCCCTTGGCTTTGCCGTGCCCCTCATTGGCTTCGGCATGCTGTTCAGCGCCACCGCCACCAAGCAGTAGGAACGCGGCAGCGCCGCCGCCGCCGAGCACAAGCACAGCAGGCAAGATGATGAAGAGGACGAGCTTCTTCCCCGACATCTTCTTCTTGGCGGGCGCTTCTCCCTCAGCGCCTTCGCCGCCCTCGTCGCCTTCCGCGGCAGGCGCGGCGCCTTCGGCTTCTTCAGCCTCCGGCTCATCGCCCTTCTTCTTTTTCTTGCCCATGCCAAACATGCGTGAATCGCTCGCGCGTTAACCCGCATCCTTCCTGGGCTGACGTGGTTAAGAAGCTCTCAATGTCCGGCAAAACTTGCCGCCCACTCGGCAACAATGAGCAGGGCATTCACCAAGCCGGCGGCCTGCACCCCATTAAAATCAGAGCATTAGGCATTGGCACGGGGCTTGCGTGGTTAACCGACATGGATAACGCCCTCATGCTCGGCCTGCAGACGCAACGCGTCATGCAACGGCGAATGGACGTTGCCGCCAACAATCTCGCCAACGTCTCGACGACCGGCTTCAAGGCCGATGGCCTGCTGCTTGAAGAAGCGGATCAGACCAGCGCACACGCGGACGAAGATCCGAGCGACATCCGCTTCGTCCGTGATATCGGCATCGTGCACTACATGGAGCAAGGCCCGATCGAGATGACGGGCAATCCGCTCGACGTCGCACTCGAAGGCGACGGCTTCATCATGGTTCAGGGGCCGAATGGCCCACTTTATACGCGCGATGGCGCGTTTACGCTTACGGGGGATGGACGGCTCGTCACCAGCGATGGTCGCGCCGTCCTTAGCTCCGGGGGGGCGCCGATCGTGCTCGATCCGCAGGGCGAAAGCCCTTCGATCGGGCGTGACGGCGCAATACGCGTGGCCGGTGTCGAAGCCGGTCGCATCGGTGTGGCGTCTTTCGCCGCACCAGGCGCGCTCTCAAAGGTCGGGGACAACCTTTGGGACGCGTCCGGTCAAGCGCCAGGTGAGTTCGAGGGGGTTGTGCTGCAAGGCGCGCTCGAAGGCTCGAATGTTCGCCCGGTGGTCGAGCTAACAAGGCTCATCGAAATATCGCGCGCCTACCAATCTGCAGCCAAAATAGTTTCGGGTGCGGATGAACTGCGTCAGCGCGCGATCCAACAACTCGGCAGATAGGAACTAGTCCCACATGCGCGCACTATCGATCGCCGCCAGCGGCATGCAGGCCCAACAGCTCAACGTCGACGTTATTTCGCACAACATCGCGAACATGAACACGACGAGCTACAAGCGCCAACGCGCCGAATTCCAAGACATGCTGTACCAGAACATGGAGCGGCCAGGCGCCACCTCCTCAGCGTCTGGCGGTGTGTTGCCTCTTGGCATTCAGCTCGGCGTCGGCGTTCGTGCAGACGCGGTGGGCCGCGTCACCGAACAAGGCGGCATCGCTGCGACCGGCAATCCGTACGACCTTGCCATCAACGGCCGCGGCTACTTCCAGGTCACGATGCCATCGGGCCAAACCGGCTACACGCGCGCGGGCAATCTCGCTGTGAACGCGGACGGGCAAATGGTGACCGCCGATGGCTACCCCATCGAGCCGGCGATCACCGTGCCCGCCGAAGCCACCGCAATTCAGATCACCCGCGATGGCATCGTAGAAGTCACTCTCGCTGGCCAAACCACGGCGCAGCAGATTGGTCAGCTTGAAATCGCAAGCTTCATCAACCCAGCGGGCCTTGAAGGTATCGGCGACAACCTGTTCCTCGAAACACCGGCCTCAGGCACGGCGACGACGGCCACGCCGGGCTCACCTGGCCTCGGCACGCTCATGCAAGGCTACCTCGAGCTTTCTAACGTCAACGCGGTTGAAGAAATTTCGGCGCTGATCGTGGCGCAACGCGCCTACGAAATGAACGCACGCGTCATCACCGCCGCCGACGAAATGCTGCAGTCCACTACGCAACTGCGCTGAGGGAGATAGATCATGCTCGTTCGCCTCTGCGTCGCCATTTGCCTCTACTTCGTTTGCTCCGCTGGGCTTGCCCACGCGCAGACAGTCACGCTGCGGCCGCGCATCGAAGCCAACAGCACCGCCGTCACCATGGGCGATGTGTTCGAAGGCGTACCATCCGCCATCGCTGGCCGCGCGCTCTCGCCCGCACCGCAACCGGGTCAAGTCGGCTCATTGCAAGTCTCGATGCTTACAGCAGCTGCTTCTGCGGCGGGCCTCGACTTCACGCCACCGCCTGGTGTCAACGCTGTTCAGGTGATCCGCCCCGGCGGCGCGCGCGCGACTCTCCCGGCCACTAGCGGCGGGCGCACTATTGCAGACGCCGCCGTACGACGTGGTGATTTCGTGAACCTTGTCTACGAAATGCCAGGCATGTCGCTGAGCATGCGCGCACGCGCACTTGAAGACGGCGCAGTTGGCCAAGGCATCCGCCTCATCAACACCTCCTCCAATCGCACTCTCGACGCGATCGTGACCGGCCCAGGCGCCGCACGAGCCAATCCATGAGCAAGGACACTTATATGCGTACTCTCGCTCTCCTCGCTCTTGCGGCCGGCGCCAGCGGCTGCGCGAGCATCGACACCGCTGACCTTTCTCGCGATGCGCTCGCGGCGCCGGGCGTTGCGTACGACGCAGCGCGCCGCAGCCTTGGTCCGCCGCAACTCCAACCGGTCGCTACGCCGGCTCAACTCACGGGCGGTCAGCAACAGAGTATGCCGCAGCCCGAGCCGGCGGCTTATGAGCAAGGCCAACCGAATTCGTTGTGGCGCACCGGATCGCGCAGCTTCTTCAACGATCAACGCGCGTCACGCATCGGCGACATCATCACCGTCGAGATCGAGATCGACGACAGCGCCGAGTTGAGCAATTCCTCGAACCGCAATCGGTCGTCGCAGACCTCGGCCGGCGTCAGCAACTTCTTCGGCCTCGAAACCGCCGTCGGCCAAGTCTTCAACAATGCCTTCGATCCTTCGAACATGATCAGCGCAGACGCCGACAGCAGCCACAACGGCAACGGCGCGATCAACCGCGAAGAGAAGATCGAGCTGACGGTCGCTGCCGTGATCGTCGATCGCCTACCGAACGGCAATCTGGTTCTCGCCGGACGCCAGGAAGTGCGGATCAATGGCGAACTGCGCGAACTCACCGTCAGCGGCATCATCCGTCCGGAGGACGTGACAGCGCGCAATCGTGTGAACCACACGCAGATTGCCGAAGCGCGCATCTCCTATGGCGGCCGTGGCTCGATCAGCGCGGTGCAGCGCCCAAACTGGGGTCAGCGCATCGGCGACGCCATCACGCCCTGGTAGCTTCTAGTTCACGCGGCGATCTTTACCTGCCCAGTAGGGCTCGCGCAGTTCGCGGCGCAAGATCTTGCCGCTCGCACTGCGCGGCAAAGGCGTGCTCAGGAAATCGACACTGCGCGGCGCTTTGAAGTGCGCGATGCGTGAACGCGCGAACGCGATGATGTCAGCGGCGTCCGGCGTTGCGCCGGGTTTCGGAACGACGATCGCCTTGACCGCCTCGCCCCAGGTTTCATCCGGCACGCCAATAACGGCGACTTCGGCGACGTCAGGGTGGCCGTGCACCGCGTTTTCGACTTCCGCCGGATAGACGTTCTCACCGCCGCTGATGATCATGTCTTTGATGCGGTCCTGAATGAAGATGTAGCCGTCGTCATCGATGAATCCGGCATCGCCCGTCCGCAGCCAGCCTTGCGTATCGACCGTAGCGGCGGTCGCATCGTCCTTGCGCCAATAGCCCTTCATATTCGCAGCGGAACGCGTGGCGATTTCTCCGACCTCGTTCGGGCCCAGGCGATTTCCTTGCGCGTCGAAAATCGCAATCTCAACGCCCGGCATCGGCACGCCCGCCGAGCGCATACGCTGGTTGCCCTTTGGATCGTGATCCTCCGGCGGCAGGTAAGTGACCGTGCCGGTGGTTTCGGTCATCCCGTACTGCTGCACAAACTTGCAGCCGAACACTTCCATGCACTCGCGCAGCAAATCCACCGGCATCGGTGAGGCGCCGTAGAGAATGTGAGTGAGGCTTGAATAATCGATCTCGCGGGCGCGTGGCGTACGGATCACAAATTGCAGAGCCGCCGGCACCATGAACATCTTGGCGATGCGCTCACGCTGGATGACCTCCAACGCCTCCATCGGGTTAAAGTCACGCGCGATGACATTCTTCACGCCATTGATCAAACCAACGAGACCCCAGCCAGTGCCGCCGATGTGCGAAACCGGCATGGCGCAATAGCTGACCTCGCCCTCCTGCCACTCGTTCCAGCCCATCTTCGCTTCAGAGAGCGCGCGGCGCGAACGCAGAATGTTGCCGCTCGTCAACATCACGCCTTTGGGACGGCCGGTGGTGCCGGAGGTGTAGAGCAGCAGCGCCGTATCGCCCGCTGCCACCTCGATGCGGCGGTCCTCGGCTGGATGAGCGTCGCGCCACGCTTCGTACGTCGGGTGCGCGTGTGCGCCTGGCTCCATCGCAATGATCTTGGGGCGTGACTCGCTTTTGGCGGCGGCGACCTCGCCGCACTCGACACATTCAGGACCTACAAACAGAAGCGAACTCTGTGCGTCGTCTATAATGTAGGCGACCTCATCCGCAGAAAGCCGCCAGCCGATCGGCGCGATGACGGCTCCCGCTTTCATCACCGCAAGGAGCAGCTCGAAATATTGATCGCTGTTCTTGCCGAGATAGCAGATGCGATCACCCTTTTTCACGCCCTCCGCCAGCAGTGCGGCGACACCGCGGTTCGAATTGGCGTCCAACTGCGCGAACGTCGTTTCGCGGCCCTCAAAGCTTAGCGCGACCTGGTCCGGGCGCATTCGCCCGTGATGACGCGGAACGTCACCCAGCGTCACCATCAGGTCGAATTCTTCCGGCTTGAGCGACGCCGCCATTGCAGATCCTCCCGCTTATTTTTCGCGGAGCTTAGCGGGACGGATGCGCTTGTATAACCCTAACTTCCGATAGCTCGCGCCATCAAAGCCGCGAACAGCGGGACCAGCGCAAGGAGATGAACCTCGATCATGACGAGCCGCCGGATGCGCTTGGCATCAAGTTCCGGCGCGGCAAAACTTGCGTCTTGGCCTGCCTGCTTCACCCAGCGAATAAACGCGCGCGTCGGCACGATCGAGATCAGACCTATGAGCGCGAAGGTCGCCATCTTGGCCCAAAAGAACGGCTGCTCGCCGTAGTAGGCCGCCCCCTTCGCGCCCCAAAACACCCGCGCGACACCGATCGCGATCACGCCCACGGCGCTGATCCCATAGAAGAGATCGGCGCGCAGCAGCAGCCGCGCCACACGCCCATCGACAGGCAACCGCAGAATGAAAGCTTCAGCCGCCAACGCGCCGACAAGGATCAGCGCGAAAACGAAGTGCAAATACG
Source organism: Hyphomonadaceae bacterium (assembly GCA_041398305.1). GTDB lineage: Bacteria > Pseudomonadota > Alphaproteobacteria > Caulobacterales > Aquidulcibacteraceae > Vitreimonas. The sequence continues at coordinate 56,704 of JAWKUZ010000004.1, read as the reverse complement.
ATAAGGCCGCGTCGTGCAGGAGCATCAACACAGCTTAGCTTCATTCGCGCTGCCGCGCGAGTTAGCGCGAGGCGGCCTCGGAGGCGTCCCACTCAGCTTGCGTCTTGCAGACGCGCTGGCGGCTCGAACGAAGGCGGCTCTCTGTACGGGCGCTAACGGTTCGGCAGACGAGTTCCGGCTCGGAAGCCGCCGGCTCGGTCGCGGCGGCCTGTTCAATGGCTTCGGCGGGCGGCTCGCTCACGGGCGGCGCTTCTGGCTCGGTCGCGCCACCGCTGGCGGCTTCTGGTGCGGGGGCAGTTTCGACCTGCGCGAGCGCCGGCGCGGCCAGGAGCAAAGCGGCCGCAACTACAAGAACGCTGATACGCATAAAGTCCCCTCACTCGGTGCTGGCTAGAATACCAGTTACACTTCGCGAACGGACCTGAGGAAGTCAATCGTCGCGATGCACACGCTCGCGCCGTTCGTGACGCTCTTGTGCTTCGAGTGACAACGTTGCAATAGGCCGCGCCTCGAGGCGCGAAAGAGCGATCGGTTCGCCGGTCTCTTCGCAATACCCGTAGGAACCATCGTCAATTCTGCGCAGCGCTTCGTCGATTTTGGCGATGAGCTTGCGCTGGCGATCGCGGGTCCGAAGTTCCAACGCACGATCGGTTTCGCTTGTTGCGCGATCGGCGATGTCGGCCTCGTTGACCGTATCCTGTTGGAGCGTCGCGATGGTTGAGCGCGACTCTTCCAGGATCTCGTCTTTCCACGCCAAAAGGCGTTGGCGGAAAAACTCCCGCTGCCGCTCGTTCATGAACGGCTCGTCGTCGCGGGGGCGATATTCTTTCGTCGAGGTCGCCATATCGAAACTCCAGGCGCCTTAGCGAGGCGCGCGCCTTATAGCCATGCTCCTACGCGGCGTCCATTGAGCAAGAGGGGCGCCAAAGTCATGTGATTTCCACACGTTGCGGTGCAGCAATCATAGCTTGCCCGAGACCCGATCAAGCTTCGCGGCTTCTACTGCCAACCGGACGTCAATCTCGTGAAGTACGGCATCCAGGCCCTCGTCCCCGGTCTTCTCCGAGCGGCCCTGGAGAGCCTCAAGACGGGCTTTAAGGCCGCCGGGGGCGCGCCCGAGCAGGAGCCCACGCTCCAGTTCCTCCAAAGTATCCAAAGCTTCCACGCCGCGGCGGCGCTGGCGCGCCCTGCGCTGCATGGGGTCTTCGGCTCCCTGGAGGGCCAGGATGGCATCGAGGGGCGTCACCGCGCCCGTTGGCGATGCGGCGGCGGCCCGTTGCGGGGCTTCCATCGCCGGTGCGAAACCCGGTGCAGCCGTCTTTCCCGCCTTCCCGGCGGAGCTGGACGGACCAACGTTACGGCCTGGTTCGATCTTCATCGGCGCGGACTCTCCGCTTGTGTTGTTTCCGATGCATTAACGTTTGAAACTTGAACCGCTCGTTAACCGAACTGCTCGCCTATCGCTCACATGGGATTTGCCTCACGTGCGGCGCGTACGGCGCTGCTTGCCGTCTGCTCCGTTGCCGCGATGACCGCGCCAATCGCCACGCCGGCGGCGTGGGCGGGAACGCGTATCAAGGACATCACTGACTTCGAAGGCGTCCGCGAAAACCAACTCGTGGGTTACGGCTTGGTCGTAGGCCTGGCCGGCACAGGTGACTCTCTACGAAACTCAGCCTTCACCCGCCAAAGCTTGGAAGCGATGCTTGAGCGCCTTGGCGTCGCCGCTGCCGGCGCCAACCTCAACACGCGCAACGTCGCTGCGGTCATGGTGACAGCGAATCTGCCGCCCTTCGCGGCGCAGGGCTCACGGATCGATGTGACTGTCTCTGCGCTGGGCGACGCGCGCAGCTTGGCTGGCGGCCAGCTCTTGGTGACGCCGCTCATGGGCGCGGACCAGCAAGTTTACGCAGTCGCGCAAGGACCGTTGGCCATTGGCGGTTTCTCGGCGTCGGGGCAATCCGGCTCATCAGTGATGCGCGGCGTGCCGACAGCGGGCCGCATTGCGTCCGGCGCGCTTGTCGAGCGCGAAATCCACTTTGACATCGCCGCTCAGCGGGAACTGCGTTTGGCGCTGCGCAATCCGGATTTCACCACCGCACAGCGCATTGCCGGCGCCATCAATCACCTGGTGGGCACTGACGTGGCGCGCGCGACCAATCCTGGCTCCGTCGTTCTCACTCGCCCCGCCGAGTATGCCGGCGACATGGTTTCGCTAATCACCCAGATTGAAAACCTGGAAGTGGAGGTCGACACCGCCGCTCGCATCGTGATCGACGAGAGCTCCGGCATCGTGGTGATGGGCGAGAATGTGAAGGTTTCCACCGTCGCAATCGCGCAAGGCAACCTGACGATCTCTATCCAGGAAGATCCCTTCGTCAGCCAGCCCGCGCCGTTCTCTCGTGGCGAGACAGTCGTTGTGCCGTCAACGGGCGTAAACGTCGAAGAGGACGAAGGCGGCTTAGTCATGGTGCCGGGTGGCGTGCCACTCCGCCAACTAGTCAACGGCCTGAACGCGCTTGGCGTCACGCCGCGCGACATGATCTCGATCCTGCAAGCGCTGAAAGCCGCCGGCGCGATCCAAGCTGAAATCGAAGTGATGTAATGAGCGGCCCGATCGCCCTCCCCGGCGCACCGTTGCCGATGAACACGACGGCCGCACCTACGGCCCAGCAAACGCAGGAAGCGGCAGCGCTGCGCCGAGCGGCCGAAGAGTTCGAGTCCGTGTTTCTCTCAGAAATGCTCGGGCCAATGTTTGAGGGCATCGACACCGAGGGCCTCGGCGGCGGCGGTATGGGCGAACAAATATTCCGGCCAATGCTTGTCGAGCGCTACGCGGAATCGATCAGTCGCGCCGGTGGTGTCGGCATCGCCGACGCCGTGGTCCGCGAGTTCATGCGCATGCAAGCGGCGCAAATCGTTCCGCCGGAGGACACCAATGGCGCTAATCGCTGACGACGCCGCGCATCGCGCCCAGCAGCTTATCTTGATGACCGAACGCCTCGCGGCCTTGGCCGCAGAAGACACCCGCCGCATCGAAGGTCGCCTGCCCCTGCTCGACGGCGCGGAGGGCGAAGAAAAGAGCCGGCTGGCCAACACCTACCGCCTCGAACTCGCGCGCATCAAACAAGACCAGACGCTGATCCAAGACGCTCCGCCCGAACTGCTGGCCGAACTGCGGCGCAGCACCACGGCGCTTCACGAGACCCTCGCCAAGTACGAACTGGCGCTCAATGCGGTGAAAGTGGTCTCTGAAGGCCTAGTCCACGCCATGGCCGGGGAGGTCGTCCGCCAGCGCGGTAGCGGCGCCAACTATTCGGCCCAGGGTGCGCTCGACACACGCACCGCGCCGAGCCCCACGGTACTCGATCGCAACGCCTAACCAGCGCCGCGGATAAACCCCGATGCGGCGACAACTTCGCCTTTCCTGTAATTCATCTTGCCCTGTGACTTTCCTGCCGGTTTGGTAGGGGGGCAGGCGGACTTGGGCGGAGCAGTTGAAGCACGCGAAACCGACACGCGCGTGGCGCCCGGTCCGGGCCCATGCCTACAGGCCATCTCGCGACGCCCGCCCTGAGGGCGTGTGGCTGGCGCTTGTCTTCAATCTCTGCCTTTTCCTGCTGCCAATGGCGTCCGCCGCCGCGGTAATGATCATCAGCCGCGACCAACTCTTCGCCTACGAATACAACGCGGCCGGCGCGCGCTCGATCAGCGCGCGGGTCGAGAAGCTCAACGCCACCCTGATCCAGGTCGATTTCGATAGGCAGCGCCAGTGGGACAACATGGTCGCCATGGAGCTGATGGCGAACGACCCGTCCGCGGCGCGCGGCTTCCTCCTTTCAGGCGTTGAGATGCTGCCGCCGCGAAGCGCCGAGGTTCTGCGCCGCGCCGCCGCCGATGGCGCCGGCGACGCCGCCATCGAGGTGGCAGCCCTGCAATTGCTCCTGCCCGGGACGCGCGAACGCTATCAATCAAGCGTCCAATTGCTTTCGCTTCGGCCGGCCACGCGCACCGACGAGGCATCCACCGAAACCTTAGGTGATCCGCGCGATTTCGAATTGATGGCGCGTGCGCTGTTGACGGAACCTGAAACAGATCCGCTGCAATTTGTGCTCACCGGCTTCAGTCTGGGTCTGGCTGGCGATATGTCGCCACGCATGAACGCTGGCGCGGTCGCCCTGCTCGCAGCGACACGGCGTGACGATTTTCCCGCCGCGCTCGCGCAGGAACTCCAAGCGCTCTTTGCGCGCGCAATGCCCATCGAGACGTTCCGAACTGCGGCAGGTGTCGCCGCTGAGGATGGCGGAGCCCCTGGCGACTTCGACAACGCTTCGGTCGCATTCGCGGCGAGCATCAATCACGAAGCGGCCACCCGCGCGCGCGCCGCGTTGGCTGAGATCGGCGACATCAGCGCAGCAACTTCGCCCGCCGCCGCCGCATCCATGCTCACGCACGCAACGAACGTCTCCGATTTCGCCCGTCTGCGCCTCCTCGCACAAACCGCGGGTGATCGCGCCGCCGCTGCCGCAAAGCGCCTGCCACGCGATGGCCGGCTGGTGCAGGCGGCGCGCGGCGAACTGGAGTTCAACCGCGATCTAACGTTGGCGGTCGCAGCGATGGGAATAGCGTTAGCCGGACTGTTGCTCGGCGTGCTCTTCAAATTCTTTCAAGGCGCGCGCGATGGTATCCGCAGCCTCAATCACGAAGACGACTACGAAGACGACAGCGAGTTGCTCGAGATCAGCACCAACAACTGGCGCCCGCTCTAGGCGCGGAAGAGCGAGAGCACCGCTTGCGGTTCGGCATTTGCGATGCTGATGCCACCCGCAGCTTCCATGCCCTGACGGACTTGCAGCGCCAATAGACGTGCGCCGTCAGCATCGAAATCGCCGCGAGCCCCTGCCTCGGCCGCACCCAGAAATCCTTGGTGCGCCTCAAGCGCACGCGCTGAATCCACCAAGCGGCCCATCGCCGCTTGCAGGTTTTCCATCGACTTTTGCGCTCCAGCGACGGTCATCTCGTTCGCCGCCGCTTCACCGGTGACAACGAGGACATCGCCGCCAAGGCGCAGATCGACGCCGCTGATGTTCACTGCGGCCGCGCCCGGCTCAGCTTGAACGGAGACGTCCTGCCCCGAGAGCACAACTGCGCCGCGGCCTATGGCGGCGTCGATACGTTGGCCGAAGGCGGAGAGCAGATCAGCGAGGCCGGCTTCGTCGCCGCTCTTGGCGAGCGCCTGCGCCTTCACGAGCATGGCTTGCGCATCATGGCCTGCGGCGAGCGCTTCGTGCACTTGCGCCATGCCCTCGCGCACACTTTCGCGCGCCCCGGCGATCGCTGCCCCACTGAGTTCGACTTTGTCACCTTGAGCGGCATCATCTCGCCGTTGCGGCTGCGCGGGGCGCGCATAACGCGTATGGACGCCGAGCGTGTGTTGACCGCTCGCACCTGGGACGATGCTCGAAACCATGACTTGCCTGCTCCTTCGGATCGCGCGCGTGTAGAATACGCGCGGCGCGCTTCGCCGCAGGCGTGAAGAAACAGTAAATGCGTTAACGAAACGTTAACGCGCTCGCTCCCGAAACAAATAAATTTACGTCTTGTTTACTTTGCGATCTGCGCTCGCAGATACGCCATCACCGCGCGTGAGTACGCAAGCTGTGACTCGCTTGGATAGCGGCGCAACATCTCGGACGTTGTGGTGTCGGTCAAGGTGGAGACGAAGCGCTGAGATTCTGCGTCGAGCGAAACCGCGACAGTGTCGGGCATGAGCTCGTTCTTCTGCACGGCCGCATGCTCTGCGATCGTACTCTTGGCCGCTTCAGCAGCCGGACCAGGCTCAGAGTTCGTCGCGCGTGGCGGGATCTCTTGCACTGGCTGGGTAGGAGTGATGGAGGCCATGACTCATGCCCGGTCGAAATCGGCGGGGAGCCGAAGCTCCCCGCCTCTTTCGGTTTCCGTTATTAGCGGAAGAAGGACAGCACGATCGACGGCGCCGAGTTCGCGATCGACAGAGCTTGCGCGCCCAGCTGCTGCTTAACTTGCAGAGCTTGCAGGCGAGCCGACTCTTTCGCGAGGTCAGCGTCGACGAGGTTACCGATACCGGCTTCGATCGAATCGCTCAGCTTGCCCAAGAACGTCTTTTGGACGTCGAGAGCCTTCGATTGAGCACCCATCGTGGCGAGGTCTTTGTTGAGCGCGGTCAACGCATCGTCGATGGCGTCGGAGGCTGCGATGCCGCCGGCTGCCGACGAAATGTCGAGCGACGCGGTCAGCAGCTCGAGCGCTTGGCCAGAGATGCCAAGACGGAAGTCGAAGCCAGAAACGGTCAGCGAGTTGCTGCCGGTGCCAGGCGCGACGGTCTCGGTCATGTCCGTGCCGGCTGCGCCAGCGCCGAAGATGCCCGTGTCGTCAACCACTGCGTCGTCTTCGTAGTAGGTGACCGTGAACTCTTCGCCCGAGTGGAACGAGATTTCACCGGTTTCCGCATCGAAGCTGGCGGTGACGCGGCCGTTCGACTGCGTCGACACTGAATCCAGGAAGTCTTGGATCGTGTCACCCGTGGTCAACTGGATGGTCATCGTCTCAGTGACGTTGCCCGTGGTGATCGAGAAGCGCAGCTCGGCGTCGACCGCGGTGAAGTCGAGGCCCGTCGCGTTTTCCAGATCGGCGTAGGCCGAGTAGGGGTCGCCGTTGCCATCGACCAGCGCGTTGCCGGTCATTTCGTAACGGCCACCGCCGCTGCCGCCGATGTCAGACATCAGCACCTTGAACGGCGTGGAACCGCCGGTCATGTTGGTGCCGTTGACGAGGTTCGAGCCGTTGAACGTCGCGCCGTTGGCGATCTGGTCGATCTGGTTGCGCAGGGCGTCGAAGTCGGCTTGCAGAGCGTCGCGCTGATCTTGGCTGAGGTCGTTCGCTTGCGCGGCGACGGCCTTTTCCTTCAGCTGCTTCAGGATGTCGCCGATGGCCTCGCAGCCGAAAGACCAACGTCGATAACCGACGCTGCGCGATCGATGCCGTCCATGACAGCGCCGAGCGAGGCAACGCGAGCGCGCTGACCTTCAGCGATAGCGAACACGGCGCCGTTGTCCTTCGCGGAGGCAACCTTGAGGCCCGTATTCACGCGGTTCTGGACTTGGGCCAGTTCCATCGTGGTTTGGTTGAGGGATTGGAGCGCAACGAGGGCGCCGTAGTTCGTGTTGACGCTAGTCATTTCAGTGTCCTTCTGGACTTGAGTGAACCGGCCGTTTTGGCCAGCTGGACGTCGCCGCCCGATCCGCGCGGAATTCCCGCACGCCCTCCCCCGCCTAAGGGTCGGACGCTTTGCGTTGCGATTGTTTTTAAGGACCGAGAGTTAACAACGCGTCAGCGCCGAAACGATTCTCGGTTTCCAGATTCTTACCTCGCGCTACCGCGCCACGAGGCCTTCCATCATCGTGCGGTTAATGTCGATTAACGGTTCGATGTCAGCGCCGTCGCGCAGCACTTCACTGGAATAGCGCGCCACCCACATCGCGAGGGAGATGATCTGACCGCGAAGCGTTATGGGGAGTTGGTTTTCCGGCGCAGCGCAGTCGGCCGAGAGCATATTCCAGAGACGACGGTTGGCGTCGATCGCTGCCAGCACCACCGCAAGCGGGGGCTGCTCCTCCTTCACGCGGACCAGACCCGCCGTGACTTGCCCGAAGGCCCGGTACTCGAGATCGCGCGGCTGTTCAGCCTGCGTGGCCGCGCGCTGGTACGCTTGTATCGACATCGTGACCCAGTCCCAGGCGCTCCGCCTCATAGGTGATGAGTTTCCGGCAGCGCATCAACGCACGGTAGTATTCGCCGCCCATTACTTCTTTGGAAACGCCGATGCATTCAGCCAGGACCATCGGGTCCCTTACTGCGCCCATGAATTCCGCCAGGCGCGCAGCGAACTCGGCATAGGCTTTTTCCCGGCCGGTCTCGTCCAGATACATAAGCATGATCGGGAAATAGATGCGCTTGGCCGGCGTGTCGGCTTCGTCCTGCTGCATGATGTCTTTCTCACGCAGCACCGAGGCCTTGTTCTGCAGCACGAGCGCAGCGCGACGGTCACCGTTTTGGACGACGGCGCCGTTGACGACAAACTTCTCGCCCGGCCGCAATGAGAGTTTTAGCGGCATGTGCCCTCACCTCCCGCTTCTGGGAGTCCATCAACTCCAGACTCGCCCGAGATGGTTAACGAGGTGTTGCAGACCGCCAGCAGCGGTGTGTCGTTTCGACCGCGAATTGCAGCGCAATGCACGCAGCGCGCGATGATCGTGTTGGTTGGGCCGCACACGGCGACATTCAACTTTCGCTCGATTGATCGCACCGCAACAGAAACGTAAATGAACGGTTGCCGCTCGGCTGGGGAAGCGTGCGGCAAGCTGAAATCGGAAAACCGGGGCTGGGGCTCCGCACGCGGGCGCACATGTGCGCCCGGTGAACGGAGAAGTGCGTCGAAATCATACCGCCTGAGGCGGAGGGAGGAGGAACTGTGCCCAATGTCATCGACATCAATCCCCTGCGCGCGCTGGCCAAGCGCGCGAGCGAGAGGATTGGTGACCGCGCGGTCGCGCAACGTTTCGAAAAGATCGCCTTCGACCGGATGCTGAAAGACCCACGGAATTTCCGGCCCGCACGCAAGCACGATCTCGACAACGCGCCGGAATGGGCGCGCGAGGCGAAGGCGAACGGCGAAGAGCTGAGCGTCTATCGCGCCAACGGGGCGCTCGCGGCGCGCCTGCATACGGTTGCACGCCGCATCGGCGACGCCTGCGTCGTTGCTATGACGGCGGAGAGCAAGCGTCCCGACGACGCAGCAGCTATCCGCGAAGCGCGAGAGTTCATCGCCAAATTCGGCCGCGTGAACTTCGATACGGCCGCCCGCAAGGCCATCGCCTTCTCGCGCGTGCTTGCTTGCTGGAAAGAACAGGACGACGCGCTCAGCGTTTGCGATGCGCAGAGCCTGGTGCTGCTCGGCGGACGCATCTGGCATCGCGTCACGTCCGTCACCGAGTTGCGCCGGATCGGCATCGAGTTCCACAATTGCCTAGCGCGCACCACGCGCGAGAGCGCCTATGGAAGCCAGCTCGCACGAGGTGCGGCTCAGTTTTGGGTACTGCGCGACCTGCGTGGCTCTGGCCTAATCGTGGCGATGGCGCCGGCGCCGTTGGCCACACACTTCCTCGAAGTGAAGGGCATGAACAACGTCCCGATCCGTAGCGATGACGAGGATCTGCTGCAGCTCGGCGTCCTCCTGGGCGTTCGCCCTCGGACACCGGAGCCCCCGTTGCCTCCGTCACCCGCCGCAGCGGCGTCCGCGCTGGCTGCGCTGGCGCAACCGTGTCGGTGCACGCTGTGCTATCCGCCCTCAGCGCGCCGCCCCCGCTTGCGCCGGAGCGTTGGCGCCCCTTAAGTGCCCCCCAACAAGGAGCGCTTATGCGGTTTGAAGGCACGAAAGACTATGTCGCTACGGAAGACCTGAAGGTCGCCGTCAACGCGGCGATCACGCTTGAGCGACCACTCCTGGTCAAAGGCGAGCCCGGCACCGGCAAGACGATGCTCGCGATCGAGGTCGCGAAAGCCATCGGCGCGCCCCTGATCGAGTGGCACATCAAGTCGACGACGAAGGCCGTGCAAGGCCTTTACGAGTACGACGCGGTGATGCGCCTGCGTGACTCTCAACTCGGCGACACGCGCGCCAGCGACATCAGCAACTACATCAAGCGCGGCAAACTCTGGGAAGCGTTCGAAAGCGAGCAACGCCCTATCCTGCTGATCGACGAGATCGACAAAGCCGACATCGAATTTCCAAACGATCTCCTGCAAGAGCTCGATCGCATGGAGTTCTATGTCTATGAACTCGATCGCACGGTGAAGGCGAAGGTCCGCCCGATCATTCTGATCACGTCGAACAACGAGAAGGAATTGCCGGACGCCTTCCTGCGCCGCTGCTTCTTCCACTACATACGCTTCCCCGACGAGGGGACGATGCGCGCCATCGTCGAAAGCCACTATCCGGGCGTGAAGACGCGGCTGGTCAACGAGGCGCTGAAGATTTTCTACGACATGCGCAAAGTGCCGGGCCTGAAGAAAAAGCCCAGCACCAGCGAATTGATCGACTGGCTGAAGCTCCTGCTCACCGACGACGTCGATCCCGAGACGCTGAAGCAGCGCGATCCTTCGAAGCTCATCCCGCCGCTTGCCGGCGCGCTTCTGAAGAATGAAGCCGACGTCATGCTGTTCGAGCGCCTGGCGTTCTTGGCCCGCCGCGAGCAACGCGGTGGTCAATAAGCCCCTCGCAGCATTGATCGCCGTTGCCGCGCTTAGCCTTGCAAGCTTGGCGCAAGCGCAGAGCGCCAATTTCCAAGCGGCTCAAGCGATGATCGAACGCACGCAGCTCAACGGCGTGTTTGAGCCGCTGGAAGACGACAGCGTGATCAAAGTGCGTCACGCGGCCAGCGGCATGGCATGCCTCTTCGGCGCTGACGACCGGCGCGCGGAAATTGTCGCATTCGCGTCGCCGGTGCCGCGTGGCGATGATGTCGGGTGCGTCAGCGACACTACCGATCACTTCACCACCGTCTATGCGACGCGCTATCCCGAACCGAAGAGTCCCGAACAAGCGCTGGCAGAGGCGGTCGCATGCCTGCGCCACCGCTATCCCGACGCACAAGCGACACCGACACTCCTGAGCGTGACCTCGGACTCGCTAGCGCCCATCCACGCCGCGCACTTCCTCATCACGGTCGACGACCAACGTTGGATAACGAGCGCACTCGTAGCCGAGCACGACGGCTGGATATTCAAGGTTCGCTACACTGCCGCCGCCGCCGATGATGACGCCCTGAGCCGCCATCAGCTAGAGGCCAATTTGAGGCTGACCTACGCGCTTCTGAGCACGGCGCGCGAGTAGGATCTCCCTGTCTACAGGCATCGACACGCTTTCCACAGCGTCCTAACCTCCGCGCGGGAGGACGTATCTATGCGCCAGCTGCTGCTTACGCTCGCGCTCGCACTGAGCGCCGCACCCGCGTTCGCGCAAGGCACGGAGGCCGAGCCGCAGGCTGCGCCCGGTTCGATCGCCATCGGCATGATCGAACAGGCCGACGCGATCGGCATTTTCGACATCGTCCATAACGGCCAAGTCTCCGTACGCCACCTCCGCAGCGGCCTGCGCTGCGACTTCGACCGCGAAGGCCACGGGCGGCTGATCGTATTTGCACCGCCGCCCAGCGCCAGCACGCCGCCGGGCGAAGCCCCCGCCATCCCGCGCGGCGATGACGTCGCCTGCGACATGACTGAAGGCGCGGCGCAAGTTCGTTATTTCGCCACGCGCTATCCGTTTGGTTCAACATTGGAAGAGCAAATCGCCGGTGTCGAAACCGCAATCCAACGGCGCGAAGCAAGCGCAGTGCGCTATCCGGGCGCGACCGTACGCGGCATCGAAGACGGTCTGCCGCTTCGGCGCACCACGCGCTTCATCGTCGTGCGCGACGGTGTGCGTCTCTTCACCAGCGCCAGCGTGGCGCGGATTGGCGACTGGATTCTGAAGCTGCGCTACACTGCGCCCGCGCCAGACGACGCCACGGCGGCTCAGGCCGACGCCAACGCCGCCCTCGCCTTCGACTCATCACTGCGCCAAATCATCGACGAGCCAAACTAACCTGAGGGAAGCGGCTGGCGCGACACCCGCCCTGCCCCTATCATCAGTTCGTGTTTCAGCGCTTCTTCACCGAACTCCGCGCCGCGCGCGTGCCCGTCACGCTCAAGGAGTACCTTGTGCTGGTCGAAGCGCTCGACAAAGAAGCCATCGATATCAACGTTCAGGATTTCTACTATCTGGCCCGCACGGCGCTGGTGAAGGATGAGCGCCACCTCGACAAGTTCGACCGCGTTTTCGGCCAAGTGTTCAAGGGCCTCGAAAACACTAGCGAAGCCGTCAACGCAGAAATCCCGGCCGAGTGGCTGCAAGCGCTCACCGAAAAATTCCTGACCGACGAAGAAAAGGCGCAGATCGAAGCGCTCGGCGGCTGGGACAAATTGATGGAGACGCTGAAGGAGCGGCTCGAAGAACAGAAGAAGCGCCACGAGGGCGGCAACAAGTGGATCGGCACCGGCGGCACGTCGCCGTTTGGCAATAACGGCTACAATCCCGAAGGCATCCGCATCGGCGGCGAAGGCGGCCAGCGCAAAGCGGTAAAGGTCTGGGACAAGCGCGAATACAAGAATCTCGACGACAGCGTCGAACTCGGCGTGCGCAACATCAAGGTCGCACTGCGGCGACTGCGCAAATTCGCGCGCACCGGTGCGCCGGACGAACTCGATCTCCAAGGCACGATCGATAAGAGCGCAAAGGAAGGTTATCTCGACATCGTGCTCCGTCCCGAGCGCCGCAACGCCGTGAAGGTGTTGCTGCTGCTCGACATCGGCGGCTCGATGGATTCACACATCAAGCTTTGCGAAGAGCTGTTCAGCGCCGCGCGCACCGAATTTAAGAGCCTCGAATTCTTCTACTTCCACAATTGCCTCTATGAGAGCGTGTGGAAGGACAACCGCCGCCGTCACGACGAGAAGACGATGACGTGGGACGTGCTGCACAAGTATCCGGGCGATTATCGCGTCGTGTTCGTCGGCGACGCGACGATGAGCCCTTACGAAATCACCTACCCGGGCGGCTCGGTCGAGCACTGGAACGAGGAAGCCGGCGCCGTCTGGCTGCAGCGCGTGACGCAAATCTATGAACGGTTGGTCTGGCTAAACCCCACGCCGAAGGCGCACTGGGGCCACACGCCTTCAATCCAAGTGGTTCAGGAAATCATCGGCCCACAGCGCATGTTCCCGTTGACCATCGAAGGTCTCGATGGCGCGATGCGGGAACTGAGCCGCTAACTGGCGCCGGCGCTGGCGAGATCGTCGCGCAGCACTAGTTAAATGCCATGGCCCGGATGTTCAGCGAAAACATGTGGCGCAGGCACGCCAATCAGTGGAGCGTTTATACGCGCTTCCTCGCGCTACCGCTGGCGATACTCGCTGGCTGGAGCCGGATTTGGATCGGCTGGTGGGCAGCGCTACCGCTTGTACTCATAATAATCTGGCTGGCGATCAATCCGTTTGTGTTCAAGCCGATTGAGCGGCCCTCGAACTGGATTGAGAAAGGCATTCTGGGCGAACGTCTTTGGCTGCAGCGCGAAGATATGGAGGCGCGCCATCGCGATATGTTACGCGTGCTCGTGTTCACCGGTGCTTTCGGCCTCGTCACAATGATCGCCGGCATCGCTTGGCTTGAACTAACATCCGCTATTCTCGGCATGACGTTGGTCGCAATCGCGCAATTCTGGCGGATCGCACGCTACGCCCGCATCTACGATCACACTGAGGCGCAAGAGTTCAGGGCTGCGTCGCCCACACAAGCTCAGCAGGACGATATCCCAGCTCAGTGATGCGCTGCTCGAATGCAACTCTACGCTCGGGCGTAAGTTCGCGCTCGCGCGTCAGGACCCACAGATAACGGCCCTCTGGCTCGCCCACGATGCTCCACTCATAGTTCTCGCCGCGGTCGAGCACCCAATAGTTTGCCCAGAATGGGCCGAAGAAACTCACCTCGAGCTTGCCCTCACCCGCCTCTCCGGCGGAGCGTGCGCGCCCACGCGCCACGCGCTGCTCGCCATTGGCCTCAAAGCAGGTGTTCACGACTGAGATCAGGCCGTCATCGCGCAGCTCATATTCGGCCGTTGCGCGCTGGCAACCTTCCTCGAAGCTATTCGGCAGCCGCGCCTGCTCGTGCCAGAGGCCGAGATAACGTTCCTGGTCAATGTAGGCGACCGGAAGTGGCTCCTGGCTCTGGCGATACACGGGATTTGGTGAACAGGCGGCGACAGCGAGCACCACACCAAGGATCAACATACGCATGCGTCTGCTACGCCTATCTTGCCGATTGGGTTCCATTTAGGGGACAATACGTCTCGGGGAGTCGGATGGATCGGCGCGCATTTCTCCTGAGTGCTGCAGCATGCAGCGCGGTCAGTGCTTCAACGGCGCAGCTGGCGCGCGCCCAGACAACGCAGCGTTTCGCCACGGCCGCGAGCTACAGCGCCCAGCGCGATGGCGCGACCTTCTTGGTCGCGCGCCACGGCATCGTGCTGGCCGAGCATTATCACTCTGGCGGCGCTGAAACGCGGTGGCCGATCGGGATGGGCACGCGCGCCTTTATGCCCCTACTCGCCGCTTCGCTGGTCGAGGATCGGTTGCTCACGCTCGACGAACCGGTTGCGGCGACACTTGGCGATTGGGGCGCCGACCCAGCCAGGCGCGAGATTTCAATTCGCGTGCTGCTGAGCGGCGCAAGCGGGGTGAGCTTCGATCGCAACGGCCCGCGCGATCTCGCGACGGCGCTTACACTGCAGCCGCGCCAGGCGCCGGGTACAGAGTTCAGCGACGACGCGGCGCCCTATGTTCTGTTCAGCGAAATTGCGCGCCGCAAACTTGAGGCCCGCGGCCGCGAACCAGACCCGGCGCGGTATCTCACGACCCGCACCCTGCTGCCGATCGGATGCGTGCCGATTGGTTGGGCGCGAGGCCCCGATGGTCTCGCACGCTTTGATGATGGCGCCGCTGTCTCCGCGCGTGGCTGGGCGCAAGCGGGCGAACTCATCCGCCGTCAAGGCGTGTGGCGCGCCCAGCAACTCTGCAGTTCGAACGCGCTTGGCGAAGCCCTGCGCGGTTCCTTTGCGGAATCCCGTGCGGGCTTTGGGCTCTGGCTCGCGGGCCGCGGCAGAGGCCGAGATGATTTCGCAATCGAGACAGACCTCTGGCGCTCGTCTTCGCCAGCACCGATGGATTTCGCCATGGCCGCCGGCCAAGGCGGGCAGCGACTTTACCTGGCCCCCGCCGACGGGCTGGTCGTCGTACGGCAAGCGCGTTCGCTCACGAGTTCATCGTGGTCGGATGCGCAATTCCTGTCCCTGATTTGGCGTGATCTGTGAGCGGCGCGCCTGCGCCGCTCACCAGATTTAGATTTAGTTCTTCGAACGGATCAACAGGCCGCCAATCAGGCCCAAGATGCCGCCACCGGCCGCGCCAGTGATGAGATTGGCGAGATGCGCGCCGTTCTCGCCGTCGATCAGATTACTCCACATCGAGGTGACGCCGCTTACGGCCTCAACATTGGCGCCCGCATAGCCCGCTGCCACGCCGCCGAGCGCGCCGATCACCGTGCGGCCCACGAGGCCGCCGCCGCCGCGCGTCACAGCGCCCAAGATATTTCCGCCGACGGCGCCACCAAGCGCTTGAACGGCGTAAGGCAGGATAGTCGCCCAATCCATGATGCTTCCCCTTCCCTGACGCGGCCAGCGCCCGCGCAGCAGCTTGAGGATACGTGTTCCCGGAGATTCCACAACGAAGATTGCAGCGCCGTAATGCAAGTTCTAGAGCCGCAATTCGCGCCGCCTGCATGCTGCACCGCCCACTAAGCGACTGTGGTCTCAGGGACGCATACTCCCCTCCGCGCTGCACACGCGCCTCATTTATGCACATTTGCGTACGCGCACCGCGATGCCGGGCCCTAAAGGTCATGTTAGAGCGGGCCTCAACTACGCGATCGGCCCCCCATGATCGACATCATCACCGTCAGCACCCATGACGCCAAGAAACTGGCCGCAGACCTCGTCCGCCTCCTGGAGGCGGAAGAGCATACCGTGCGCATGCTCGTTGGCCGGCAATCGCAAATGTCGATCGAGGACGCGAAGTCTTCGCGTGACGGCGTTCTGATCATCTGGTCGGAAGACGCGCCGAGCCAGACGTACATGCGCGAATGGCTGACCCAGATCGAACCTGCGCGTCTCATTGAGATTGCGACCGCTCCCGGCTGGCCTGAGCGCAAGGACCGCAAGGCGGCAGTCATCGACTTCAGCAATTGGCGTGGCGAGCGCGGCGGGCGTGCATGGAACGCGCTGAGTGATCGATTGAAGGCGGTCGCCAACATGATCGAACCGCCGAAGCCGCCAGCACGTCACGCCGCAGCGGCACTCGGAATTGTCAGCATCGCCGTTGTTGGCGTCGCGGCCGGCGTGCGCAACGGCCAAGACATTGCGATAGAGCCCATGCGGGAAACCGCACACGAGCAGGTGGCGCAGCTTGACGCGCCGCACGATTCAGTCGGCGGCGCCATTGTCACCATCGAACCAGCGTCGGTTGAAGACCTAGCATCCGTGCCGCCATTGCGTCCGCTCAACGTGCGGCCGCTGAGCATCGCGCCAATCGAACTGACGCAAGTCGATCTTGATCCGATCGCAGAGGTGCGAGACCCGACTCTAATGGAACGCTTGCAGCGGCTCGTCCGGAACGACGCTGACTAGCCTGGCCCGCCGCGGCGTCCACGCAACCAATGCATGATCGCCCAAGCGTGCGCCTCATGTCGCATGCGCAGCAGCGCGTCCGCGGGACTCATCCACACCAGCACATGATCGGGCTCAGTGGGCGCGCTATCGTCCGCCGAAAGCTCAACTTCGTAGAAGGTGGACAACGAATTGCGCGGTTCGGTGCGGTTCACCCAATACTGCCCAGCACGGCCGATAATGCGCGTCGGCCAAATGGTGAGCCCAGTCTCTTCCTGAAATTCGCGCATGAGCGCGGCCGCTTCATCCTCATCGGCCTCGATCCCGCCGCCCGGCAGGTCGTACTCGAATGGCGCTTTTTTCCCGATCTGAACAATGGCGATCTTGTCCTCACCCCGCGCGCAGATTCCGTAGGCGCTCATCCGTTCCAAATAGGTCAGGCCTGATTGGGTCTGGCCGAACTGCAGGGCGAAGCGAGTCATGGGGGCGATATAGCGCGGGGGCGTCCGCATGGCGACAAGAGTTGAGGCCGCAGCCACGGCGCCATAAGCACGCCTTATGCAGATCCGCTTGAATCCCGTGACTCTTATCACCGGCGCCGGTTCCGGCATCGGCGCGGGTTGCGCACGCGAGTTGGCGCGAAAATCAACGGGCGGGCTGCTGCTGGCCGATATCGACGAGGCCGCAATCAGCATCGTCGCCGATGAACTTGATGCTGCGGGCGTTTCGCCGGAACGCGTCTCAACTCTCGCCTTCGACGTCACCGACATCACGCGTTGGAGCCAGGCCGCCACCTTCATTCAGAGTCAGTATGGCCGCCTGGACTGGGCGGTCGTGAACACCAGCGCGGCAAACACCCAAGCGCCGGCGCAATCGGATTTGGTCGATTGGGGGCAAACCACATCGGCACAGTTAGAGGCCACCATCCAAAGTCTGCGCACGATCATGCCGCTGATGGCCAAGAATACTCAGGGCGGCGCCATTGTTGTCACCACCGCGTCAGCCGCGATCAAACCCGAGCCCCTGGCGCCCAATGCAGCACCCGGCTTACTGCAAGTCATGCGCGCCGCCTCGCATGAAGCAGCGCAAAGCAACGTTCGTATCAACGCTATTGCGCCGGGCGGCGCTACGACGCCAATGTGGAACGAGATGCCGTCGTTTCAGGATCTCGTGCGCGAAACCGGCAGCGAAAACGCCGCGTTTGATAAGCTCGCACAAATGCCACGAGCGCTGGCGCGCTACTCACAAGGCGCGGACGTCAACCGCCTCATACTCATGTTGCTTGCGGAAGAAATGTCTGTAAGCGGCGCAACCCTGGTCGTGGACGGCGGCGGGGCGCTGTGATCCGATCAGCTCTGCTCGATTCGGCGGGGTCAGTTCATGGGTTCGATCTTCCAGCGATTTCTCAGTTTCGACCGGCTCATCGGCCCGGTGCTGGTGAAGCTTGTATATTATTTCGGCGCTGCCGCGATTGTAATCGGCGCCCTCGTGGTCCTGCTGACCGCGATCTTCTCTCTGTTCGGCGGCAATGTCGGCGGCGGCTTCGTGCAGTTGATTGCTGTGCCTGCAGTCGCCGCTGTGGGCCTCGTCTATTGGCGCTTTCTCTGCGAACTCTTCATGCTGGCTTTCTTGGGCTACGAACGCCTCGGCCAAGTGCGCGATCTAATGCGCATCGCTGCGGGCCAGGCGCCGCCGGCAGAGCCCGATGAAAACCACCCGGCGTTCTAGTCGCGCATAAAGCGCGCCGCCAACTCCGATGGCACGCGCTTCAGGCGTCGCGTCTGGGCGTCGAGCATCACCCAGTTCGACTTGATCGAAGCTGACGGTTTCTCTGCGCCCGCCTTATAGACTTCGACGAAGCGTATCCATGATGGGCCGCGCGGCGCATCGTCGACATAGGTGCGCACCTCTACGTCGTCGCCGAGTTCGAGCTGCGCGCGATAATCGACCTCGTGACGCGTCACCACCCAAACGTACGCATCAAGCATTTCCGCTGGTGCGCGCGTGCGCCAGTGCGCGATGGCAATGTCCTGCGCATAGCGCAGATAGACGATGTTGTTGACGTGGCCGAGTTCATCGATGTCGGCGGCGGCGACAGGAAAGCGCTGGACAAAGATCTCGGCGGCCATGCCGCAAGCTTAGCGCAAAAGCTTAGGCCGCCTCAGCGGCGAATTGCTCCAGAGCGCCCAACGCGTCATTGAGCGCCGCACGGACCTCAGCGAGGCCGGCCTCACTATCCTCCGCCGTTTCCGCCGCTTCGCATGCGGCGGCGAGCGCGTTGAGACCAATCCCGCGCGCCGACCCCTTCAGCGTATGTACGGCCTCTCGCCAACCGGCCGCGGTCGCCATTGCGGCGCTCCAGCCTTCGACTTGAGTACGGAAGAGCCCCAGAACCTCGATTTGAAGGGGGCGATCGGCGCCCGTCATGTGATCGAAATGGGCGCGATCGAGAATGAGCATGGGGCCACTCTCGCGCGCGCGGACTTAAAGTCAGGTTGAGAACGCTGCCGCGCCGAAGAGCTGCCGGTGGAACACAGCGATAGCGATCGCGATGGCGAGGCCGAGCACCCCGCGCCAGCCAATCTCCCCTAGCGCCAGCCGGTTACGGCCCTGAGCGATCGCCGCGAACGGCAGGTTCGAGGTCACATCCTCGAACTTTCCCCATCCCTCGGGGTCGCGCGCCGCGCCCTTTCGGTCGATCGAGCGCGCGCCAAACACCGCCATCAGCGCCAGCCCCCCAAACAGCATCACCGCGAACCGCTCGCCATTGACCAGAATATGGCCCAGCCCCCAAAGCGCAGCGCCCCAGAGGAATGGGTGACGCGTGATCCGCAACACGCCGCGCGCCGGCTCCGGCTTTGCGAGCCCCTTCTCGAACCCGGCTGTCGTCGGCCCCGGCGTGAAAAGCCCCGTGAAGGCCAAGCTCAATCCAAGAAGAACAAGCACATAGGCAGGCCAGCGCAGCCAGTCCGGCGGGGCCCAGATCGAAGCGTTGAGCGGATCGAACGGATCCGCGCGCATCTGGCCGAAGCCATAAATGATGCCCGCCAACAGCCCAGCCGACGCCAGCGAAAACAGCCCCCGATACGGCCACTCACCGATCGCGCCGACAATCTGGCGCCTCAGACCTGTCGCGGAAACGCCAACGTGGATCAGCACGAAACCGGCCAAAGCCCAGGCAAACAGGTTCATCGTATCGGCTCCCCGCGCCGGGCAGACGGCGCAATAGTGCATCCCTCGCACACTGGACGCGCGCGCCCAATCCCCCTATGTCCGAGCGCTCATTTGAGTCTTGGGTGATTAGCTCAGTTGGTAGAGCAGCTGACTCTTAATCAGCGGGTCACAGGTTCGAATCCTGTATCACCCACCATCCTTCGCTCGCGATAGCGAGGGTGTCCTCCGACAGGCTTGCGTGGGAGGACTCTGTATCCTCAATCCGCACGCCCGATCGCCACACATCTTAATCGAACACTAACAACGATTGCACCGTTTCGCTCAACTACAACCTGTGGCGGAAACGTCTCGGAAACACATTCACGGTAAATGGGGAACCGCACGCATCAGGACGCAGAAGCGTCAGGAGTGCGTGTGGGCTGACTGAATGTCGGTTCTCTAGACCAAGAAGGTCCGCGAATGTCTATCTCGAGCTTGTCTGCGGCACAGATCGCAGCGCTGTCGGTTACGGCTATCCAAGGCCTTTCGACAACTACACTCAGCTCGTTCGCAGCGACACAGATCGCAGCCATAAGCGTCGACGGCATCGGCGCGCTTTCCAATACGCAGGTCGCCGCGCTCTCCACCACGCAGGTGAAGGCGTTCACGACCACGCAAATCCCAAACTTTTCCAGCGAAGTCGTGTTCTCGTCGAACCAGCTCTTGGCCCTCAACCAAGCCCAGCTCGGATCGTTCAACGCCACGTTGGTCGGCAATATCAGCGCAACAGCGGTTGCGGCCTTCGCAACCACTCAGATTCAAGCCTTTAGCGCCGCGAACATCTCGGCCTTCGATGAAACGCAAGCCGCCGCGTTGACCGCGACGCAGATCGGAAGCCTCACCACCGGTCAAGTCGCCGGCCTCAACGCCACCGACATTAGCGAACTCAACACCACGCAAGCGCGCGCGTTCACCGCTACCCAGATCGCCCGTCTCACCGACGAGGCCGTCGCCGCCTTCGACGCCACGCAGTTTGGGGCGTTGACAACGACGCAGGTCAAAGCGCTTACGACCACTCAGATCGCAGCGCTTGACGCCGCCGACATCGCGGACTTCTCCGCAACACAGATCGCAGCGCTTTCGACGACACAAGTCCGCGCCATTACCGAAACAAACATGGCCGCGCTGAACGAAACGCAGATCGGGGCCCTCACCTCCGCCCAACTACAAGCGCTCACCAGCACCAATCTTACAGCATTGGTCGACACGCAGATCGCAGCGCTTTCAACAGCGCAGGCCGCCTCGCTGACTGCCGTTCAAATCGGCGCACTCGACGCGACGAACGTCGCAGAATTCACGGCCGCCCAGCTCGCGGCCTTCAGCGTGACGCAAGTCAAAGCGCTCACGGCCACCAACATGGCCAGCCTGGCCGACACCCAGATTGCGGCGTTCACTACAACGCAGATTCAGCAAATCACCGCTACCAATCTCTCGGCGCTCGCCGACACACAGTTGGCAGCGCTCACGGCAGGCCAAGTCGCCGCGCTCACCGCCAATCAGGTCAAAGGCCTGACGGCCGACAACATCGGCGCATTGACCGAAACGCAAGTCGGCGTATTCAGCGCAACGCAGATGCAGGCGCTGACCACGACCGCGCTTTCGGCTTTGGCAGATACTCAGGTCGCAGCGCTCAACGCCACGCAGCTCACCGCACTCAAGACCAGCCAGATTGCCGCGCTTTCGGCGACCGACATGGGTGAGTTCTCGACCGATCAGATCGCCGCATTCTCGACTGGCCAAGTGAAGGCCTTCACCGCCACCAACATTGGCGACCTCTCGGAAGCGCAGATCGGCGCACTGACGGCGGCGCAGCTGCAGTCAATCAGCAGCACCAATCTGGCAACCTTCGACGCCACTCAACTTGGCGCGCTGACCACAACGCAAGTCGCAGCGCTCACGGCAAGTCAGATCCGCGGCCTCAATGCCACGACAGTCGCCGCCCTGGCCGACACCCAGATCGCGGCGCTGACGGCGACGCAAATCGCTTCGCTGTCCTCCACGGCCTTTGCGACACTCGACACCACGCAAATCGGTGCGCTGACAACGACGCAGGTGGCCGCGATCACGCGCGCTCAAATCGGCGCGATGACGACCGCAACCATTTCGGCGCTCGACGCTGATCAGGTTGGCGCTCTCAACTCGACGCAAATGCGCGCGCTCACGACGACGCTAATCAGCGCCCTCGACGCCACGGACATCGGCGAATTCACTGAGACCCAGCTACAACAGCTGGCCACCACCCAAGTGCGCGCCTTCACTGCCGCCAACATGGCGAATCTGAGCGAAACGCAGATCGCCAGCTTCGCGGCGTCGCAGATCGCCTCCATCTCCGCCACCAATCTCGCCTCCCTCGCCGACACGCAGATCGCGGCGTTGACGAGCACCCAAATCAGCGCGCTGAGCACCGCTCAAGTCGGCGGTTTGAGCGAGACCAACGTGAGCGCGTTGACGACGACGCAGGTCGCGGCGCTGAGCGCCACCCAGGTGAAGGCGCTCTCCGCCACGGCGGTTTCCGCATTCGACGCCAACCAGTTCGGCACGCTGAACAGCACCCAGGTGAAAGCGCTAACGGCGACCCAAATCGGAGCCATGAACGCCACCGACATCGCTGACATTACGACAACCCAAATCGGCGCGCTGACGACGACACAGGTCGCGACGCTGAACGGCACGAACGTAGGCGACCTTATCGAGACGCAACTCGCCGCCTTCTCAACCACGCAATTGCAGGCACTGAACACGACCAACCTGCGCAACCTGGCTGACACGCAGATCGCGGCACTGACCGACACCCAGATCGCCAACCTCTCAGCAACGCAGGTCGCCGCGCTCACCGAGACAAACATCGGCGCTCTCACCACCGACCAGGCAGCGGCTCTGACGGTGACGCAGATTGGCCGGCTCTCCAGCACGAACGTGCACGCTCTGGCGGACACCCAGATCGCGGCGATGACGACGACGCAGATCAAGGCCTTCACCAACGCACAGATCGCGGCGCTTGACGAGACCGACATGAGCGAGTTCTCCGACGCGCACGTCGCAGCGATGACGACGACGCAAATTGGCGCCCTCTCCAACACCAATTTCGCCGCGCTTGCCGACACCCAAGTGCAAGCGCTGACAACCACACAGCTCGCCGCTGTCTCCGCCACCAAGATCGCGGCGATGACTGAAACGCAAACGGCCGCGCTCACCACCACGCAGATCGCCTCAATGAGCACGACACAGGTCCGCGCGCTCACCGAAACCAATCTCTCGGCGCTGGACTCCGCTCAATCCGCGGCGCTGACGGGCGCGCAGATCGCTTCGCTGACCAACACGCAAATCGCGAGCCTGAACGCTGGCGATGTCAGCGACCTGACCACGACGCAAATCGCGGCAATGGCCACAACCCAGCTGAAAGCGCTCAACGAAACGACACTCGGGAGCCTCAGCGACACCCAAGTCGCGGCTTTCAGCGCCAGCCAGATCGCCGCGCTCAGTGCCACCAACATCGGCAATCTTTCAGACACGCAGGCGGCCGCGCTCACCACTACGCAGATCGCAGCGATGAACGCGACGCAGATCCGCACCCTCTCCGAGACCAACCTCGCCGGCTTCAACGCTACGCAAATGGGTGCGATCACGACCACACAGGTCCGGGCCTTCACGACCACTCAGATCGAAGCGCTTAGCGCTGACGACGTGGCGGAGCTCAATGCGACCCAGATCGGCGCGCTGACGACCTCACAAATGGTCGCGCTGAACGCCACAAACCTGGCCAGTCTGAATGAAACTCAGATAGCGGCGTTTGGCCGGTCGCAGATCGCGCGTCTGGACACTGAGGCGCTGAACGCCCTCGACGCCACGCAGATGGGCGCCCTCACCACCACGCAAGTGAAGGCCCTCACCGCCACTCAAATCGGCGCGCTAGAATCGACGGATGTCGCCGAGCTCACGGCCACGCAAGTTGGCGTTCTCAGCAAAACGCAATTGGCCGCGCTGGGCGAAACCAGCCTCACCGGCTTAACCTCGACGCAGATCGAGACATTCTCCACGTCTCAGATCCAAGCCTTCTCGGCAACGAACCTCTCGTCACTCGACGCCGCACAAATGGGCGCATTCAAGACGACGCAGATTGCTGCGCTGAACGTTACCCAGGTTGGCGGCCTAAGCGAGACCGACATTGGTGAGTTGGCGACCACGCAAGTCGCGGCGCTGACGGCCAATCAAATCAAGGTCCTCTCAAATGAGGCGGCTTCCGCTCTCGACGCCGATCAGATGGCGGCGCTGAACACCACACAGATCAAATCCTTCACGACCACGCAAATCGCCAACTTGACCGCGACGGACGTGGCCGAGCTGAGCGCCACTCAGATTGCGGCGCTCCACACGACGCAGGTCGCCGCCCTGACTACCGACAACATTGCCGAACTCAACGAAACCCAGGTCGCGGCCTTCACGGTCACGCAGGTCAAAGCAATCTCGGCGACCAACCTCTCCGCCTTCGCCGACAGTCAGATCGCAGCGCTCACCGCCACTCAGATCGCCGCCCTCTCGACACAGCAAGTGAACGGCCTCAACGAAACCAACATCGCCGCTTTCACCGAAACCCAAGCGGCGGCGCTCACGACGACGCAGATCGTCGGCCTCTCCAGCACCTCTGCAGCGGCTTTCGGCGCAAGCCAGATCGCAGCGATGACGACGACGCAAGTGCGCGCATTCAGCGCCGCTCAGCTCTCGGCGCTCGACACCGCGGACATGGCGGAGTTCACCGAGACCCAGGTCGCCGCCCTCCTGAACACGCAGATCCAAGCCCTCTCGACCACCAACCTCGCCGCGCTGGCCGATACGCAGATCGCGGCTCTGTCTGCAACCCAGGTGCAGGCGATTTCCACCTCTGGCGTCGCCGCCCTCACCGAGACGCAGGTTGGCGCGCTGACCACGACGCAAATCGCGGCGATGTCGACGTCGCAAATCCGCGCGATGACCAACGACAACCTCTCGGCGCTGACCTCCGATCAGGTCGCGGCCATGATTGGCGCGCAAGTCGCGGCAATGACGATCACGCAGATCAACTCGCTCAGCTCCGACGACATCGGCGAATTCTCCGGCGCTCAAATCGCGGCAATGACCGCGAGCCAGATCGCCGGCCTTTCGGACACCATCGTCAGCGACCTGAACGAAACGCAGGTCGCCGCGATGACGAACACGCAGATTGCGGCCCTGAACGCCACCAACGCGCACACGCTTGTCGACACCCAAATCGCCGCCCTCTCCGCCGGCCAAGTCGCGGCCATGACGACAACCCAGATTGCCGGCCTGGACGAGGCGGACATGGCGGAGTTTGCCGCCACCCAAATCGCGGCAATGACCACCTCGCAGGTACAAGCGATTTCGGCCACCAACCTGGCCGCCTTCGCCGACACGCAAATCGCGGCGCTGTCCGCCGCGCAGCTGGGTGTCATCACCGCCACGAAGCTCGCAGGCCTCGACGAAACCCAAGTCGCCGCCTTCACAACGACGCAGATCGGTGCGCTGTCGACCGGTCAGCTGGCTGCATTCAACGCCACCAACCTCTCGGCGCTGAACGAAACGCAGATTGGCTCCCTCTCCGCGACGCAAGTTCGCGCACTGACGGCAACGCAGCTGAACGCCCTGCAATCGGCCGATATCGCGGAGTTCACAGCCGGCCAAGTCAGCGGCATGAGCACCACGCAAATTAAAGGTCTCAACGAGACCAGCATCGGCGCCTTCACCGACACGCAGCTGGCGGCGCTGACCGCCTCGCAACTGCAGGCGATGCTCGCCGCGAACGTCCACGCTCTCACCTCGGCACAGGTCGCGGCGCTGAGCACTGGTCAGGTGGCTGCCTTCAACGCATCACAAATCAACGCGCTCGATGCAGACGACGTCGCCGAATTCAGCGCCGACCAGATCGCCAACATGACGACGACCCAGATCCGCGCCTTCGACTCGACGAAGCTGGCGGCGCTGGACGACTCGCAGATTGCAGCAATGACCAACACGCAGTTGGCGGCAATCACGACCACCAACATCTCGGCCTTCACGGCAACGCAGATGCAGGCGCTTACTCTCCTGCAAATGGGCGCGTTCTCGGCTCAGCAGATCGCGGCGTTCTCGACCGACAACCTGGCGGCGCTGGCCGACACGCAGATCGCCGCCCTCTCCACCACGCAAGCCAAGGCCATCACAGCGACGCAGCTAGCTGCGCTTGCGGCCAACGACGTGGCGGAGTTTACGGAGACACAGCTCACAGCAATGTCGAGCTCACAAGTTGGGGCCCTAACCTCAACCAATGTGACCGCGCTGGCTGACACGCAAATTGCAGCGCTGACCGCCACTCAGATCTCGAAGCTCGGCACAGAAGCGTTTGCTGCGCTCGAAGCGGCTCAGATCGCCACGCTCAACGCAACGCAAGTGCGCGCGCTGAGCGCCACGCAGATGGCCGCCCTCAATGTCACCGACATCAGTGAGTTCACCGACACCCAAATCGGCGCGCTGACAGCCACACAAATCGCGGCCTGGTCGACCGATGTGATCACCGATCTCGGCGCCGGCACCATCGCCGCCTTGAACGTGACCCAGATCCCGTCGCTTACGACGACGCAGCTGGATCACCTCTCGACCACCAATATCGCGAACTTCAACTCCACTCAGCTCTACGCCTTCACCTCGACGCAGGTGGCGAGCCTGGATGGCGATCAAATCGAAGCCTATCTCGCGGCCGTCTAACGGGGCAAACTGGGGGCCCTCGCGACGCCCGGCGCATGAGCAGCGCCGGGCGTTCGCATTTTAATATTTCGGCAACGCAAATCACCGGAGCTTCGCGCGCGGGCGCGTGTGCCCGCGAAGGCGGGCGGCAATCCTCATGTCTCAAACGGCGTTCGCGACGGCGTTGCAGAAGGTCACGACCGGATCGCTGGACCTTAACGAGCTGATCCAAGCGACACAGCAACTCACCGGCGCCAACCAGCCCGACCTAGCCCGCCAGCTCTATCAAGTCTGGATCGCGATGAACGCCGAGCACCCGCTCCTCTTCATCGCGCACTTCAACTGCTCGACCCTATTGGCGCAAGGCGGCGATCACGGCGGCGCTTTAGCTTCATTGCGCGCGGCGCTCGCCGTGAACCCGGATTTTGCGCCAGCACATATCAATCTGGGCAGCGCACTTGAGCGCGGCGGCGATGCGGCCGCGGCCGTGGATCAATGGAAGGCGGGCGTCGAGCGCCTAGCGGCGATCACCGGCGACACCATTGAGTACAAGATCACTCTGCTGAAACAGCTCAGCCGTGTGTTGAGCGACAACCAGCAGCATGAAGCCGCCGAAGTGGCGCTGGCGCAATGCCTTGATCTAGGCCTGCATCAGCGCGACGTGGTCGAGCAATACGCGGCCGTACGCCTGGCACAGTGCAAATGGCCGATCGCCGCGACGCAGACCAAGCTCACTCGCAGCTCGTTTGTCTCGCGCTTTCACCCACTCTCCTCCTGCGCCTATTCTGACGATCCACTGCAGCACCTTGGCTTGGCGCACGCCTACACAAACGCCGTTGCGCCGCCAGTCACGAGCGTCAGCGACCGGCGCAACGCGCCGATCGGGCAAGGCCGACGCCTGCGCATAGGCTATGTTTCTTCCGATTTACGCGCTCACGCCGTCGGTTATCTGATGGCGAACCTGTTTGAAGCGCACGATCCGAAGGCTGTCGAAATCTTCGTCTATTATTGCGGTATCCCCGCCGATGACGGCATCAATCAGCGCATAAAGAACGCCGCCGAACATTGGACCGACATCCGCAATATCAGCGATGATGCCGCCGCCACGGCAATTGCTAGTGACGAGATCGATATCCTTATCGACGTCAACGGCCACACGCGCGACGCCCGCCCCGGCGTATTCGCGCGCCGTCCAGCTCCCATTCAAGTGAACTGGCTTGGCTACCCCGGCACCATGGGAAGCCCGTATCACCACTACATCATCGGTGACGAATGGGTGATCCCGCAGGACCATGAGATCTACTACTCGGAGCGCGTTCTGCGCCTGCCCTGCTACCAGCCGAACGATCGCAAGCGCATCGTTGATACCGCGCCACCGCAGCGCAGCGATCATGGGTTACCCGAAAACGCCTTTGTGTTCTGCTGCTTCAACGCCGCCCACAAAGTCACGCGCTATTCCTTCGAACGCTGGATGGCGATCCTCAACCAGGTCCCCAACAGCGTGATCTGGCTCTTGGACTACAATGCCGAAACCAACACGCGCTTGCGGACAGCCGCAGAAACTTACGGCGTCTCCGGCGACCGTTTGATTTTCGCCAAGAAAGTGCCGAACCCGCGCCACCTGGCGCGCTATCCGCTGGCCGACCTCTTCCTCGACACTTCGCCCTATGGCGCACACACCACCGCCTCGGACGCGCTGTGGATGGGCGTGCCGGTACTGACTTATATGGGCCGCAGCTTCGCCTCGCGCGTCTGTGGCAGCCTCGTGCGCGCCGCTGGCGTGCCGGAACTCATCACCACATCACCGGAAGCGTTCGTCCCACATGCAGTTGAGCTGGCGACAACAGATCAGCTCAGACTCCAGGAGCTGCGCCAACGCCTCATCGCAAACCGAGACACCTCCACGCTGTTCGACATCGACGATCTGGCTCGCAAATTGGAGACGCTGTTCGCGCAAATGGCTGATGAACACCGCGCAGGCAAGCTGCCGCGCCCGAACCTCGCCAACCTCGACGCCTATCTCGATATTGGCGTGAACATCGATCACGACAGCGCAGAGATCGGCGCCGCTGCGGACTATCACGCCATCTATCGCGACGCCCTCGCCGCCCGGCACTACAACGCGCCACTTCCAGCGGATGGACGTCTGTGGGGTGAAAACGAAATCGGCGCGGCCGAAGCCGCGCCAATCCCAAACTCTACCGCGCGCGCCGCCTAGAAGCGGAAGCGGATCGCGGCGTTGATGCTGTGGCGTTCGATCTGATCGCCGAACTCGCCCTCGTAGCCCAACGAGAACGTCGAGTAGCCGTTGCTGGCGTCGAAGCCGATACCGATCAACGGAGCGCCATCACCCACGCCTTCGTCCGTCAGCGTGAACGGCGCACCGCCCGACACGAACTGCACTGTGCGCTCTGATTCCGCGTCCAGCACGTTCGCGCGATAGCCTGCATAAATACGCGGCGAAACAATCGTGCGTTCCCCGAAGCGCATGTTGGCCGCGAACTCGATGCCGACATCGGCCCAGAGACGCTGCGAGAACACGCCGTCGACGGCATAGTCGATCGCCGGGCCGCCGCCCTCTTCTTCGTAATCCTGCTCGGAGATGCCGACGTAAGTCAGCGCCGCTTGCGGCGTCACCGTGAACGCATCAGAGATGGCCATCGGCGCCGAGGCGCGGATCGAGCCGTGCCCTTCGAAGGCGAGCCAATCCGCTTCGGTGAGCGCGCTGAACGCCACCGGGTTGCCGATTTCGACAAAGCGGCGCGACTGCATCTTGCCCGCGCCGAGGCCAGCGATGAAGTCGAGATCAATCGGCCCCATCGCGGTTGCGTAGTACGCGTTGGCCTGACCAAACCAACCGGCGATTTCGCCCTCAGGCCGGCCCGGTTCTTCGACTTCGGACGCGATGAACGACACTGAGAGGCCGAACATAGCGCCGTTATTCGTCGGTCCATCGATGCCGCCGGCGAAGCCGAAGCCATGACCGCGGAACGCCTGCGCGTTGCTATTCGGAGGCTCGCGGTCGATGCCGTAGGCAATTTCCTGGCCCCACACCGAGACTTCGTTCAGCCCTTGCAGGCGTGTCGCCGCCATGCGGTTCGAGGTGGCGCTCTGCATTTGCTGGATCGCCGTCGCCGCGATTTCTGTCGCGCCTTCAGCGTAGTTCGGCAACAGATCTTCGTAGGCGTCGAAGAATTCGTACTCCGTAGTGATCGCAGCCATCGCGGCAGCTGCGTCCGTATCGAGGCGCAGTGCAGCAAGGATCGGATCGAATGCAATCGCTTGGTTGGTGGACAAGCCAAGTTCGGCGGGTGTCTTCAAGTCGAACGTCACGTTCAGGCTGTTTGCTCCGCCTTCAACGATGGGGTTCGTGGTGTCGATGATGATGTCGTAAAGGAAAGGCGCATTAGCGCCGCCGACGAGGCCGATCACATTAGCCGCACCGAACATCTGGTTTGCGCTCAAGAATGTCTGAGTGCCGAAGGTCGGCAGACCAGCAGGCAGGACCGGCGTGAGTTGTGCGCCGGCGGCGAACGTCACCGACCCAGTGGCCGTGATGTTCGTGGTTTCGCCAGGGACGTCAGAGAGCAGCGGATTGAACGCGCTGTTCGCGCTGAAATTGGCGCTCGTAATGGTCAGCGTGCCGCCCTGATAGTTGAGCACACCGTCCGCTACGTCGATGACGAGTTGGCCGTCCGCGTCCGAGAGGCTGCCAGTGTAAATGGCGCCGTTGTCTATGTTGAACGCGTCAGCACCTGCGCCAAACGCAACGTTGCCCGCGATCGTGCCCGACAAGAGATCCAGCGTGTCGTTACCCGAACCGAACAGGATGTCGCCCACGATCCGCGCAGGAGCCGCAAGAAAGTTATCGATTGCGTCGTCGTCGGTGAAAACCGTCGGCTCGACCTGCTGGAATGAAATATTCGCGCTCGTCGCTGAGAGGTCGAATGCGATCGCCGAACCGGTGATAGGCGGCGGCGGGATATCGTCGGTCAGGTCGTCATCAGTTGCCGCGATCTGCGCGATGATCTGGCCAGAGTTGGTAATTGAGGTGAGCGTGCCGGATTGATCACTGACGGCGACCGAATCTCCCGTTTCACCAAAGTAGGTCGCCGTTATGTTACCGCTGTTGTTAAAGCTCGCGACGTCGGCGCCACTCTCAACCAAGATGCCATAGACAGTGAATGCCGGATCGGAGTTTACCGAAGCAATCACCGAACCACGCACTTGCAGGAACGGTGTAATGGCATCCTGCCCGATCAGAATGGCTTGAGCGTCAGCGCCACTTGCGTTGGCGTTGATGGCACTGTCGAGGGAGATGCCGCCATTGATGGTGGTGGTCGAGCCGCCGCCATCGCCGGCGATCCGCAAACCGGTAGCACCGACGCCATCCCAGATCCCGAATGCGGCGATCGAGCCGCGGAGCAGTAGGCCGTAACCTTCGGCGCCCGGGCCGATCACGATGTTCGAGCCGTCAGCTGCGATATTCACCGCCGGCGCCGAACCAAACTGATTGATCACCGCGCCAGCGTTGTCGTCGGCTTCGTTCAGTTCGGTGTCACCGTCATCGTCTTCATCGTTTTCGACGCCGATACCTTCGATTGTGATGCCGCCCGCGACATTGCCGTTGACTAAGATCGCGGAGCCGGACTGTTCGAGGTCGTCGGGGTCAAGCGCGCCTTGGTCGGAGATACCAGCCGTCTGCAGATAGCCTGTGACGTTGTAGGTGCCACTGATGCTTAATTGGCCGCCCACATCGCCGTTCACGTGCACGCCAACGCTGTTTTGGCCGCGTACGGTCGCACCACCGCTGATCAGGACGTCGCCAGTAACGCCGCCATTAATCGCGATGCCGTAGCTGTCCTCGCCGATGACGTTGAGGCCGCCGCTCGACACCAAATCGCCCGTGAGCAACGTATCGAGCGTGATCGCCGAGGAATTGTTGCCTTCAACGAAGATGCTGCCGGAATTGATGATGTCGCCGGTGAACGTCGGGCCCGCCTGGAGGAAGATGCCGTGGCGATCGGTACCCAGGGCCAGGTCGCCGTCGAGATCGCCGTCGCTGTCGCTGTCGCTGATCGTGTAATCTTCAAGCAGATTGATAGCGCCGCCGATCTCGATTGTGTTGGGGCCGACGTTGCCGCCGAGAATTGAAATACCGGTGACGTTATTGGCGTCAGTCGCCGCAATCTGACCATCGACCAGCACGTCATTGCTGGAGTCGACGGTGATCGCCGTCTGCCCGGCGGTCACCGTAATCGAACCCGCTGAGGTGACTTCGATGTCGCCCGGCACCGCAGTGCCGTCAGGGTTTGAAGTACTGACAGGCGTCGTGATCGGCGTGGAGATCGTACGGTCGCCGGCTTCTGCCGTGCCGGACACACCACCCGCCAAGGCGACCGCGAGGCCAGCGAGTTCAATCTTACGTCTGATGCGCATCCCGGCTCCGTCCCCTTTTGTCGGCGCGAGCGGGAGCAGCGTCGTCAGACCGCCCCTGAGCGCGCCCCACAAGGTGCGCCCAATCCTCCCGCTGGCGGCCGCCCTCCTCGGAGCGGCGCACACGGGTTGGCATGCCGACTTATCGGAATTTTGTCCATAGCCGGGCGCATGGCCGAAAGCTCTGGATACGGGGCGAAAATGTCACTCAGAGCGGCCGCGCCCCATTGTGGAGAACATCGGCCGTGCTGCAGCGCAATAGGCGCGAACTTCGGCGCTCAGCTACGCCGCTGAGCGCGCAGATCGGCAACCGCGGCTGGCTTCGTTTCGGCCTTTCCCCGCTGGAAGCTCTTCTGCAATTCCACCACCTGATCGGGGGGAACCGCGCGCGAGAAGAAGAAGCCCTGGAGTTCATTCACGCCGACAAGGCGCATGACTGAGGCTTCGGCCTCGGTTTCCACACCTTCGGCAACGATTTCCATTCCCAAACCCCGGCCGAGCGTGACCACCGACTGGATGATGGTCATGGCGCGTTTGCGCTCATGGATGCCGGTGACAAAGGCGCGGTCGATCTTGATCTTGTCGAAGCGGAAATCGCAGAGGTAGCGCAGCGACGAGTAGCCGGTGCCGAAATCGTCGAGCGCAATTTTGAAGCCCATTGCCCGCACCTGATCGAGGATCTGGCGGTTGCGATCCGAGCTTTCCATCAGCACGCCTTCAGTGACCTCAAGCACAATGCGGCTCGGGCTGATGTCGTGCTTATTGATCAGGTCTTCCAGCAGTTCGACGAGGTCGACGTGGCGGAACTGGACCGGCGACAGGTTGATCGACACCTCGAGGTCCGGCCAGGTCTTGGCTTCCTCAAACGCACGCTCCAGCACGTAGGCGCCGAGCGACGGCATCAGGCCCGCCTCTTCGGCGATCGGCACGAACACGCCAGGCGAGATGTCGCCCTTGGTCGGATGCTTCCAACGCAGTAGCGCCTCCACGCCGGTGACGCGCCCGTCCGCACAGGAGACCAATGGTTGGTAGTGCAGGTTGAGTTGGCGCGTCTCGATGGCTGCATGCAGCTCAACTTCGATTTCACGACGGCGTTCGACTTCGTCGGCCATCTCGGCGCAGAACACCATCGCCTTGTCGCGACCCTGGTTCTTGCCCTCATAGAGCGCGATGTCGGCGTGGCGCATCAGTTCTTGCGGGCCCATCCCGTGATCGGGGCTCATCGCGATGCCGATCGAAGCGGTCATCTTGATGTGCTGGCCATAGACCTCAAAGCTCTCCTCGAACGACGCACGCAGACGCTCGGCCAGCTCAGTGGCGGCTTCGGGGCTGTTGGCGCAGCGCAGGACGGCGAATTCGTCTCCACCGAAGCGCGACAGAAAATCCTCGCGCGACAATGTTTTTTGCAGACGCTTAGCAACGCCCATGATGAGCGTATCGCCGGCGGCGTGCCCCATCGTGTCGTTGACGTCCTTGAAGCGGTCGACATCGATATAGGCGACCACGACCCGGCCGTTGTTGCGCGTCTGAACTAGGTTATCGAGCTGCTCCTGCAGATGCTCGACGAAGTGGTGACGGTTCGGCAGACCAGAGAGCGCATCGTGCAGCGCCTGGTGGCGCGATTGCGCTTCGCGGTCGGCGAGATCGCCAGAAGCCCGCTTCAGGCGATTGATCATCAGATAGGTCAACCAACCGGCACCCATCACACCAAACGCAACCAGCGGTAGGATGAACAGCAGCAGCGAACGGCCTGGCTGGCGCGGCGTCCAATTCAGATAGCCCATCGGGGTGCCGTCATCGGCCACGAACGCTTCGGACAGAGCGCCTGAACCCCTCACCTCGTCACGTGACAGGCTGAGATCCGGGATCAGCAGTGAGCCGCCGACCTGGGCCATGAAGGCCTCGTCGATTTTTACGACCGAAAGCAGCAAGTGCGGCTCGCCCTGCAGCAAGTTGGCGTCGAGGTTTGGAACGATTGAGATCGTGGTCACGACGGCGGGTTCGCCGTCGACACTCATGATGTGGCCAGCCCAGCGGCCGAAGCTCGCGCCGAGCAGCGCGCTGTAATTGCCTTGGCTTTCGCCGAACTTTTCGTCGCGGCGCCGCAAACGCTCATCTGAGCCGCGGCGGGCCTCGGTGACGATCTGATCGAAGATCGCACGGTGGGCGTTGTACGCTTCAAGCGCATTGCTGCGCTCGCCGTTCACCGTCGCGTAAATCGGCTGGTTGGCGCTATCGATAATGAAGACTTCGTCGTGACCATAAGTCTCGTAGAAGTAGAGGCCGATATTGGTGTCGATCCAATCGAGATCGAGCGGGCGACGCTGAGCGTTGGCCACGGCGTCATCCCACCAGGCGATCGCCTTTTGCTGGTCGAGCACCGAACTCACGCTCTGGTTGAGTGCGTTTTCCACAAGCTGGCGCTCGCGCACGACCGCCGTCCGGTTCGCCGACCAGCCAGCGTAAGCAACGATCGCGACCAGTAGAGCGCCGAACAATACGAGCGCGGCCCCGATTACTGCTGTCAGGCGACGCAGATCGTTCCTGTAGTGAACAGTTTTGGCGCTGCTCGGGATCATGACTAAGCCAAAGTAAACGCGTACGAAGACGCTTTCCCGCTGAAAGTACCCCACCCAATACAAAAATAATGTTACAGCCAGGGAACTTTTTTATTTGAACAAAGTCATGGAATACTTTGGTAACTATATTTCCCTCGCACCTAGGTCCACCACCGCAACTGGCCGTTAACCTTGGTAAATACAGAAATAGGCTTGTCTTTTTCAGATTTACGCTTTATTAGGGAAAACGCTACGCCCAAGCAACGCTGGGGAAAAGCCGGGTAATCGCCGGGGCGGGCGCAAGTATAGTTAACGAGAGATGGGTGGACCCATGACGCGGTTCGTCGTGAAGACACGCGCCGATAGCCCCGAATTGCGCAAAGCCGCGATGGCCATCGAGCAAGCCGCGTGGGGCGCTTTGGGGTTCCTCAACTTCACCAAAGCCCACTTCGTCCACTACCAGGAGTTGTTGGACGAGTTCGCCGACTACCAGTTGTGCTTGGTGGATGAGGCTACCGGCTATCCGGTCGCCGTCGGCAATTGCGTGCCGCTGGCCTGCGACTTCAACGATCTGCCGCCCGAAGGCTGGGACTGGATCGTCGAGTCCGCCGCCAACAATAACGGCAAGCGCCGCAACGCCGTCGGCGCGCTAGCGATTTCGGTGCCGAAGATCCATCGCTCGAAGGGTCTGGCGCGGCTGATGATACAGGAATTCTCGAACCTGGCGGCCCGTAACGGCCATGACGGCGTGATCGCGCCGGTGCGTCCATCGGCGAAGCATCTCCATCCCTTCATTCCGATGGAGGAATACATCACGTGGCGCGATGAGAGCGGCCGCCTGTTCGATCCGTGGCTGCGCAGCCATGCGGCCGCGGGCGGCAAAATTATCAAGCCGGCGGATCGCTCAATGGTGGTCGATGAGCCAGTGGCGTTTTGGGAGATGTGGCGCGGCAGCCCCTTCCCCTCGACCGGTGAATACAAGATCGAGGGCGCGCTCAATCCGGTTTCGATCGATCTTGAGCGCGGCAGCGGGCGTTACGTCGAACCGAACGTGTGGTTCGCCTACCAGGCAGCCTGATCAGCCGACAGCGCGCAGCTTCGAGACGACATATTCCGGTAACTCGGTCGCTGCACCGTAGAGAAAGCCCTGAGCCAGCTCGCAGCCCATGGCGCGCAGTGCATCGGCGGTGGCTTCGTCTTCAACGCCCTCAGCCGTGACCGCCAGCCCCAGCGCTTTGCCGAGGCCAACAAGGGCGCCGACGATGGTCTCGTTTTCGCGATCAGTCGTGATGCGCGCCACGAACGAGCGGTCGATCTTCAGTTTGTCGATCGGCAATTCGCGCAGCAGGAAGAGCGACGAATAACCGGTGCCGAAATCGTCGAGCGCGATGCGCACGCCTTGGTTCTTCAGCGACATCAGTGACGACTTCGCGCGCGCGACATCGCCGATCATAGCGCTCTCAGTGACCTCGATCTCAAGCCGTTGCGCCGGGAACCCGGTTTCTCTGAGCGTGCGGAGCACCTTCTCCGGGAACCATTGATCGCGCACTTGGCTGGGTGAGATGTTGACGGCGAGAACAAACTCGCCTGGCGCATCGAGCGCCTTGCAGCAGGCCTGCGCTAGCAACGCCCAGAACATGGCATCGACCAGACCCGCATCTTCCGCCACCGGGATGAATTCGACGGGAGAGATCATGCCGCGTTCGCGATGCGGCCAGCGCGCCAGCACTTCAAAGCCGGCAAGTTCGCCGCTCACGACATTCACGACTGGCTGGAAATATGGAACGATGTCGCCGTTTGGAATTGCCGAGCGCAATTCCGTCTCCAGCGCCGCCTTAGACTTAAGCTCTTCATCGATAGTGGAATCGAAGAACTTATAAGCGCCGCGATCTTCCTTTGCGCGCAGCATGGCCGCGTCGCCACGCTGCAACAGCTCAGCCGCGTCGTGACTATCCTCTGGGCAAAGCGCGATGCCGATCGAAGCGCCGACCGTCAACTTCAAACCATTGACCAGGATCGGCGCGGACAGCTCGTGCAATATGCGGCGGGCGGCGGCGCCGACAGCGTCGCGCCCTCCCGGCCCTTCCAGAAGCACAGCAAACTCGTCGCCGCCCAGACGCGCAGCGAAGCTATCGTCGCGGATACAGCCCTGAAGTCGCGTGCCGATGACTTGCAGCAATTGGTCGCCGATAGCGTGGCCGTGCACGTCGTTGATCGGCTTGAAGCGGTCAAGGTCGACGAACATCAACGAGAATGCGTTTTCCTCGCCACCGACGAGCCCGATGCGGCGGTCGAGTTCTTCGAGGAAATGGCGGCGATTGGCGAGGCCCGTCAGCGGATCGTGGCGCGCAAGCGATTGCGCACGCGCTTCCGCGGCTTCGCGCTCACTGATCTCCGCCGAGAGGGTTTCGTTGGCGCTCACCAGATCCTGGGTGCGCTGTTGAACCGTCTTTTCCAGATTGTCACGGATGGCGTCGAGCTCAAGCACGGCTTGGCGGCGGTCGAGCTGTGCCTTCACGCGCGCGGTCAGAACCCTGAGATCGATCGGCTTGGTGATGTAGTCGTTGGCGCCGCCTTCGAGCGCTTTGGAGACGATGTCTCCATCATCGAGCGCGGTAACGACAATAACCGGCACGTGCTCGGCGTCGTACAATTTGCGAATGCCCTGGAGCGCGTCGAGTCCCGAGCGCTCTGGCATCATCCAATCGAGCAGAACCAGTTCGATGTTTTCGGCGCGAATGACGTCTTCGACGTCGACCGCGGATTCACGCAGCACAACGTCATAGCCGCGACGCTCGAGCCTGCGCCCGAGCATGTCACGATTCTGCGCCTGGTCATCGACCAGCAGAATACGTCCGAGGCGCGTCGTAGCCGACACGCCTTCATCGCCTTGCGCCGAGGACATTCGCCCCCCTGCACCCGAGTGAACCCATACCAGACGAGCACATTACCGTGAGATCAGTTTAAGCCGCGCTAATGCCGCAACGCTGATCACGCCTTTTGGATGGTTTATTTGCGCTAACCTTGATCCGCGTTAGCCAAGCGCCGGGCATCGAGTGTCGGCGCGCTCCATGCGCAGAGCGCGAGACACCATATCCCTGACCTTACTAGGCCGCGTACTTGTCAATCAGTGCAACGAGGCCCGCGAAATCGACAGGCTTGGTCGCGAAGTCGTCGCAGCCCGCATCCATGCACTCTTTGCGCGCACTCTCCATGGCGTGCGCAGTTAGCGCCACGATGCGCACAGCGCTTACATTCGGCGTGGCGCGAATAACCTTCGTCGCCTCAATGCCCGACATCACCGGCATGGAGATATCCATGAGGATCAAATCCGGTGAGCAAGTCTTGGCCATCTCGACGGCCTCGGCGCCGTTCTCCGCGCAATGCACTTCATAGCCGCGGCGTTCGAGGCGCCGCGTCAGCATCTCGCGGTTATCTGGATGATCTTCAGCAATGAGTATGCGCATGGAGGGACCTTTCACGCCGTCTTGGCCACGTTGGAAGTCGCCGGTGCGTCAGCCGGCTTTGCGGTATCTGGTGTGCGCGCGAAGCGAAGGGCAGCAGCTGCGAGCACATCACGGTCGGCTGGTTTGACCAGGTGTTCGCAGGCGCCAGACGACAACGCGCGCTGACGATTGTCCTCGATAGAATGAATGATGACGGGAATGTCGCCGGCGTCGCCGGTGTTGAGCACCGTCAACACGTCCCAGCCCGTCACATCCGGCAGATTGATATCGAGCAGGATCAAACTCGGCCGCAGGCTGCGCGCGAGTTCAATGCCCTCGCCACCGGTTGTGGCCGTTCGGACTTCAAAGCCAAGACGAATGAGCGAGCGCGCCGTGAGATCGCGCGCGGTCTCTTCGTCATCGATCATCAGCACGAGGCGTTGGTTGCCCTGCCCCGCGGCCGCGTTGGCGTCGATACGTGGCAACACCGGTGTAGCGCCGAGTTGCGCCGGAAGGCGCAACGTAAACACTGAGCCGTGGCCGGGACTGCTCGTGACTGTCACGTCTCCGCCGAGCATTTGCATAATGCGGCGCGTCAGCGCGAGACCAAGTCCGGTGCCGCCATACCGGCGCGCGGTCAATGCGTCGGCTTGCACGAAAGCGTTGAACAGCCGCGCCACTTGCTCATCCGTCATGCCGATGCCGGTGTCAGCGACATCGATGACTGCGTCATCGCCTTCGCGGCGGGCGCGGACGGTAATCTCACCATCTTTGGTGAACTTTGCGGCGTTCGACAGCAGATTGAGCAAGCACTGATTGAGCCTGAAGGAATCCGTGCTCACGACGCCAAGCGCCGGATCCAGTTCGAGCT
Source organism: Hyphomonadaceae bacterium (assembly GCA_041398305.1). GTDB lineage: Bacteria > Pseudomonadota > Alphaproteobacteria > Caulobacterales > Aquidulcibacteraceae > Vitreimonas. The sequence continues at coordinate 18,117 of JAWKUZ010000004.1, read as the reverse complement.
TCAGCTTGCTGCCGTTCTTTTCGGCGTTCGGTCGCACCGTGGCGACGGCCTCACCGATCAACGCACCGAGATCGAACTCGGAGGGGGCGATGTCGACGCGCCCGGCCTCGATCTTCGACAGGTCCAGAATGTCGTTGATCAGATGCAGCAGTTGGCGTGCCGAACTCAGCACACGCTGCAAATCGGCGATATCGCTGTCCCGGCCATCCGCTTCGGCCTCCTCCATCAGCATTTCCGAATAGCCGATGATGGCATTGAGCGGCGTGCGTAGCTCATGGCTCATTGACGTCAGGAACTGCGACTTCGAGACATTGGCGGCGTCCGCTTCTTCGCGTGCTGCGCGCAGATTGGCGAGCGTTTCCGCGAGCGTTTGATCGCGTGCGTTCATCTCGGCCATAATGTTGTCGAGACGCTCGAACATTTCGGCGACGTTGACCGCCGCCTCATCGATCGCTTCGGCGGATGCCGCCGTCTCACCGAGCAATGCGCGGCGAGACTTCAATTGCTCCTCAGCGCGATGCATCGCGGCAATGAATGCCGCCTCCTGCAGCTTGCGCTCGGTAATGTCCTTCGAGATGACGACGATTTTTCGCACGCCGCCTGAACGGCCCATGACGCGCTGCGCCCAGGCTTCAACCCAGCGAACGCCACCGCCCTCATTGATCACGCGGTGTTCCATACAGCCGCCGCCACCGGCGCCGACCCTGATGAAATAGTCGCGCAGCGCGAGGCGATCTTCTTCGTGCAGAAAGCCGGTACGGCTCTCCATGAACTGGTCGAAGGTGAAGGCGCGATTGTAGACCGTTTCTACATCGCCATGCCAATTGATTGCGCGGGCCTTGAAATCGACCTCCCAGACGAGACTCTTAGCGATCTTCAGCGCCTGCATGAGACGTTGTTCGTTCGCAGCGGCGGCTGAGCGCGCCCGTATGAGTTGAGTGATGTCGCTGCCGTGGGCCACAACGCCCCTGATCTCGCCATCGGCATTGCGCCAGGGGCGCGCTTCCCAAGCATACCAACGCGTGCCGGTAGAGAGCCGCGTTTCGTCCTCATCAAAGCGGACATGCTCGCCGCTGAGCGCGCGCGCGAAGGCGTCGCGCCAACGATCCGGCGCCCAAGAAATCAGATCCTCAAACTTCTTGCCGACAGGATTGTCGTTCCCGATCGCGGCGCGCATCGGTTCGCTCATGGCGACGACGACGCCGTCTTGATCGACGAGCAACGCGGCCGCGGCGCCTTGTTCAAGCAGAAGTTGCGCAAGCACTTGTTCGTGGCTGGCCTCTTGCTTCGCTTCGCGCAGCGCGCGCTCAGCGTGCGCGGCGCTGACGCGAGCCTGCGTGACGTAGGCCATGAGCGCCCCGCCCCCGACCGCTGCGATGAACGCCAGATCCCAGTCGGGTTGTTGCGTCATGGCCGCAAGCATCAACGGCGAGGCAAGCAAAGAAAGCGCAGGCGGCGCAGCGCCCGCCGCGGCGATCGGCAGCGCGCCAGACGCGCCCGGACTGAAGTGACGCACCACACCCGCGACCCAGAGCAACATCGCGGCAGCCGCGCCGGCGGCTTCGCCGTGGAGCCAGAGCGTGATCGGCAAAAGTGCGTAGAAGCCAGAACTGAACGCGGCCCAGAGGCACAAGCCCGCCAGCGTCCGCCCTTCGATGGCTGTCTCCGCCACATCGAGACGGCGGTAGAGTTCAGTATCGAGGATCAGGAGCACCGACATGATGGCGCACCAGCCGACCGGCCAAGGACCGCCCATTATGGCGGCGGCGATACCACCAGTCAGGATAGTCAGCGCAATGGAGGCGGGCATTTCGCGCCGCCGCGTTTCGGCGGCGCTGGCAAGCGCGGTGGGCGGCATAGGCGTCATACGTGGCGAGCTCCGCGCCGGAATAGGTCCGGCTGACGCTGCCAGCGCAGGGTGAATTTAGGCTAAACTAGCTTTCGATTTCGGGGCTTAGATCGGCCCCTTCCCGCAACTTCAGATTGCGCGGTGAGCGGCGATAATGGCGACGTTGGCCAGGAAGCACAGCACCGAGAAGGCGAAGAGCCAGGGAAAGCCATGGCGATGGGTGCGCCGGGAGGCGATTTCGAGCCAGCCGCCGGTGACCACGAGGGCCGCGGAAAGCACCAAAATCCAGAGCTCGCGCTCGTGCAGGAAGTGGTGAATTTCCTCAACAGAACCAGCAAGTAAGGCGATTCCGGAGGTCGCCCCCGACACCGCAGCGGCCAGCATCGCCAACGCTGGCAGCCCGCAGCAGATGGCGTGAATCCCCATGACCGCAGCGTGGGCGATGTGTGCCCGCCGCGGAGCTCGCGCGCTGTTATGTTGTAACGTCACACGCCGGAATTAGGCGGCAGCTCGTCCCCGGTCAAGCCGGGATGCATCCATTTGTAGTGGAGACTTCATCATTCGGCGTAATACACGGAACTGTAGCTTGCGGTTCAGGGGCGAAGCGCTCACATACCGCGTGTTGCATCGAGGTTGAGGGCGATGTTGTCTTTTCTAGTGATGGTGCGCGATGCGTTGATCGCTTTGGCCCTGGCGTGGGTCGGCGTGACGCTCGAGCAGCGCAGTGTTGAGCAGCAGGGCTGCGCGGGCGAAGCCTGCCAAACGAACGACCGCTGAGTTACGCGACAAACACGCGATCTTTCTGATCGTTAGCTTGCCTTTACGGGCGTTCGCCCTTGAATGGCCGCACTTCTTTCGTTCTCGTTTACTTATGAGCGCGCCCTCCCCGCGCGTGCACGGAATTGCGCCGCATGACCACGACCACGCCTGAAGCCGAACGTAACGGTGATCCCGGTGCGATGATCGGTATTCTCGGCATGGTGGTCGCCGGGCTTTGGGTCGTCGGCAGCCTGGCCGGCGCGGTCGTGCTTATTGGGCCCTCGCAAATTTCCGCTTTGACCATTCCTGAATACGGCGCGGTCGGCGCTGTAACTGTGTTGCCGGCGTTGATGGCGGTTATCTCCGGTGTCGCGGCGCGCGACAGCGCTCGCGCGCGCGCCGAAGCGCGACGCCTCGCGGACGCGGCCGATCGGCTGATGAACCCAGAGCGCAGCGCCGAGTCTGCGGCCCGCGCATTGGCCGAGAGCGTGCGCGGCGAGATCAATCAACTCGATCAAGCACTGTTGCAGACGTTGAAGCGGTTGCAGGATGTCGAGGGCCAGATTTCGCGCCAAGCGAAGGCCGTCGATGACATGGCCGATCAAGCGAAGGCCGGCGCCAACAAGATGATCGTCGGCATGGAGCGCGAGCGCGAAGAGTTGATGCGGATTTCGCAAGATCTGACCAACCAAGCGCAGAGCATCGGTGACTCGATCGGCAAGCACACCAGTTCGATTTCCGAAGCGGCGCGGGTTGCCGAAGCGGAAGTTCGCGCAGCCGACCAGGCGCTCGACCACCGCCTCACCTCTTTCGGCGCAGCGGCGGCGCTGATCTCCGATCGCACCAATGGCTTGTCGAGCGCAGCGCAAGCGAGCGCGGATTCGGCACTGCGACTTGAGCAAGCGTTGTCGAACGCGCTCGACGTTCTCGCGAAAGCGACGAGCTTGACCGACGCGGCGCGACAATCGGCGGAAGCAGCGACCTACGCTGCGAATTCCACCGCAGGCGCGGTGCGCGACACCACGCACCGTGCGATCGACGACGCGAAGCGCGCTGCTGAACTCATTCGCGGCGAGGCAGTCAACGTCGAGCGCGAAGCGGCGATCGCGCTGGAGCGTTTGCGCGATGCGGCCAACGCCGCGCGCGTCGCGGCACGCGGCGCACGCGACGCTGTTGCCGATGACGAAGCAGCACCCGGCTATGACCGCTCCTGGCGCGATGAAGACGCTGATCCGCTTGAGCTGCCGCCGGCGCGCAATCGCGATGATCCGCCGCCGCCAATGTTTGGCGACGCTCCGCCCGAGCAACAACAACCGCAACGCCAGCGCGCGCCCGCGGCTGACAAGCCGGTGCCCGGCGATTGGACGTGGCGTGATTTACTCTCCAACGTTGATGGTCCTGAAGCGGGAGCACCGCCCGCTGCGCCGCGGCGTGAGCCTGCGGCCGATCCCGTTGCGCACTTGCGCCGCCAGATTGCTGAGCCGCGCACGGTGACGCTGCCGATCGTTGAAACGATCGAGCACGCGGGTCTGCGCCTGGACGACGTGTTCTCGCCATCCGCACTCGAGCGCATTGCCCAGCGCGCGCGATCGGGCACGCAGTCGCGCCGACGCGCGGTGCGCGATGCAGCGCCTGAAGCAGCGCGGCGGATGAGCGACTTCCTCAGCCGCGATCCGAACGCCAATCAAGAGGCGATGCTGTTCCTGCGCAACGAAGGCGCACGCATTGCCGAGCAAATCGGCCGCGGGCGGGCGCAGATGAATGCAGAGGTAACGCGCGCGTTTCTGTTGATCGACGCGGCCGCAGGCTAGCTGCGGCGCCCACCGTGCATCGAGCGACAGGCTTGTAGTGGTACGTTGTGCGTGTGACCGCCACGATTTTGCATGACGCTCGCCGTTTCCCCGCCATTCTGCGTCAGATTGTACGAATGATTGTCGCCTATCTGCACGACGCACGCCGTGTTGCGCTCGCCCGTCTGCGCGATCGCGACGGCGTTGCCCTCCCCGATTTGGCGCACGATCGCACTGTTGCCATCGCCGGTCTGAGTTGCTGACGGGACGGACTCCGCCGCATCTCGCCGCGCCTGCGCCACTGCAGGCGCCATCACGCCTACCAGAGCCAACACCGTAGCCAATCGCCTCACGCCGCGCATGGGAGCTTCCTTCTTCACGAGCCCAATGCAGCGATACGCAATCGCTACTGAGCGCAGCATGAATAGGCACGGAACAAATACACCGGACTAGCGCGGCACGACGCCGATAATGTTGGGCAACGCCCAGGCGACATCGTTGTCGTCGTTTTCGTTGAAATCGGTTTCGTAGCTACCAAAGCGCTCGATGGTTTGGCCATCACCACCGCGCGCGTAGAGCGTCGCTTCCGGCCCGCCTTCTAGATACATGGCGCGCGCGATGTCGAGCGGCGCCGCGCGGATGGCGTTGTTGAAATCGTGGACGCTGAGCGGAGAGCGGGCGTGCAGGAAGAGCACCTTCCCTGTCGTATCCTGCGCCATGCAGGCCGTCGACCAGATGCGCGGTTGCTGACGCCAGACGTTGCGGCCTTCGCAGGAGATCATGCGGATCGATTGCAGCGCGTTTTCGTGCGCTGCTGGGTCGAACTCATCGCAGGAGAGATCAAGCAGACGCGCATTTGTATCGTTGAAGGTAAAGATGCTGCGGTCAGCGCTCATTGCTGGCTGCACGGCACGGCCGGCCACTTTGCAATAGCCGACCGGCAGGCGGTTGGTGCGAAACATGCCGGCGTTGGTGGCGGCGACCAGGTCATGCGCGTCGGCCCATTGGCGGGCGGTTTGCGGCGCCGCGTTGATCGCCGCCGCGATGAGCATGGTAAAGCGGAAGCGCGCGGGATCGATGCGCAGCACGTCGAGGCGGCGATCGCCGATAGGTGACGGAATCTGAGTGATGCCGTGATCGAGACCCGGACGGAGCGTGCGCCAGGCTAAGGCGGCTTGAGCATACGCAGGCGTGGCGACGGCTGCGGCGAGAACGGTGCGGCGCGTGAGACTTGGCATGAGAGCTAGAGCGCGCGCGCATTGGGGCTGGATTTTGGCGCACCGGCGCCTCCCCCGGCGAGGCCGGCGGATGAAGGGTGGGAGAGCAGGACGCGCTTCGGGGAGCGCTTAAACTTGGTTCGATGGGTTTGCCGAAGCGCGCCCTGCGCGATTTGTTTGAGCAGCCGGCGGAAGCTTGAGGCGTTCGCGTAGTCCCGGGTGGCCATACGTTTACTGACAGAGGGATCTGGTTCGTCCGATCGCTGCGGCCTTCTCCCGCTCTTTACGATCATCCCCGACGCTGGGTATCCGGCGACTCTTAGCGCCTTGCTTCACGTTCCCGGCTGACGTGCGGACGAAGCACCATGCTTCGTTACCGGACCTCCGCTTTCTTTGCTTGCGGAGCAGAAGAGTTCGGCGTCGCCACTTTGCTCTTCATCACGTTCAAACCGCGTCTCGATTGCGTTTGGTCTGGTGCACCAGCGCCTCCCTGATCAAGACGCGAGCAGTATCTCATGGTTAGTCAGCTGTAGGATTGATTTACGCGCTGGTGCTGATGGTAAAGGAAAAATGAGTGGATGGTTGTGGGATAGAGTCAGACTCTATCAACACATTCGCCACCTCTTCCCGGGCTCTTGGCTGCGCGAAACCCACAGAATGAGTGTGAAAACACTTCCGCGCGCGCAGTAACCTTACTCTTCGCGTTTCGCGCACTTTGGCGCCGCGTTTGCTCCGATTTGGCGCAAGCCCCACGCGGGAAACCCACTCGCCTCGTTGGCATGGGCGTTGCAGCCGCCGGGTTAACGCCCGTGCTCCGCGGGCTGCGGGAGTTTACGATGTACTACGGACAAGAGGACGACGAACGCGATCCGTTCGAAGAGTTCGGCATTGCCGACTCGACGACCGACGATTTCGCAGACGATTCCAACAACGAATTCGAGGGCGATGATCGCGCAGAATTCGAAACCACGTCGCGCGATGAACCGGCTGTGGTTGAACCCAAGCGTAACACCAAAGTGAAGACCGGCTTCTCGTGGGCTGGATTCGCTGGCGGCGTGATGGCGCTGGTCTGGATCGGCGGCGCGATTGGCGGTCCGCTCACCTATTTCGGCGTCGAAGCCGTGATGGCGATGGATCCGGCGATGCAAGCCGGCCTGATCGCACTCGCCTTCGGCCCTGCACTGTTGTTCTGGGTCGCGGCGTCGGCTGCTGGCGAAGCGCTGAAGGCGCGCAAGCTTGCTACTGAACTGACGCAACTCGCGCGTGAAGCGGCGATGCCGGTGGAAGCCGGCGAAGCGCAAGCGCAGCGCCTCACCGATACGGTGAAGCACGAAATCGAACACCTGAACGACGCGGTTTCGTCGGCGCTCGATCGCCTGGCGGAACTGGAAGCTTCAGCTCAGCGCAACGCCGCACTGTTCAGCGAAGCGGTCGCCGCCTCGCGTGCCAACACGCAAGCGATGGCCGATACCCTGGTTCGCGAGCGTGAAGCGTTGGTCGAAGTCCGCAGCGACATCCGCGACCAGACGGACGTGATGGCCAACTCGATCGGCCGCCAAGTTCGCTTGATGCGTGAAGCCTCGAAGCTGGTGAAGACAGAAGTCGCCGCCGCGGAAGAAGCGCTCGTGACGCACCTCTCCTCGTTCACCGCTTCGGCGAACGTGATTGGCTCGCGCACGGCCGAGTTCCATGCCGCCGCCGACACCGCCAACAGCGCCGCCGCTTCGCTTAACGGTTCGATGGCCGAAATGTTGTCAGGCCTGGCGGAAGCCACGCGTTTGACCGAAACGGCGAAGAAGTCGACCGCCGAAGCTGTGCTCGTCGCCAACGAAACCGCAGCCGCGGTTCGTGAAACGACGCGCAGCGCGGTGCAAGACTGCAAGCAAGCTGCCCAGCTGATCCGCGCGGAAGCGCAAGCGATGCAGGAAGCCGCCAACGAAACGATGTCGCGTTTGAACGAGATGTCTTCGACGGCGAGCGAAACGCAAGCTGCCGCTGACCGCCATGCCGCTCAAATCGAGAAGCGCCTCGGCGCCCTCGCCGCGACGGCTGGCGCGAAGAAGGCCGCTCAGCCGAAGCAAGTCGTGCGCAAGCCTGAGCCTGTCGCAGTCGTTGAGCAAGAGGAAGAAGTGACGACGCTGCACGCGGCGGCCAATGCGGCCGTGGCTCGTGGCGGCTCACGTCCTCGCACTGAAACCCGCATGGACGTGACGATCGAGCGTGAACCGAAGCGTGTGTTCAAGGGCTTCGGCTCGTGGGGCAACTTCATGCCGCAGCGCGAAGAGCAAGCTCCGGTCGCGGCCAACGAAAGCGCGTTCGAACTGGCTGACTTCGGCCGCAATCAACCGGTCAACAAGGACGCGACGATCCAAGCCGGCGCTATCGACCTGGTGACCGATGCGGGCGTCGATCTCAGCGACATCCTCGATGCTGCTGACCTCGAGCGTATCGCCCGCTGCTCACGTGACGGCGCTTCGGCCCGTCGCCGTGCCGTGATCGATGCGGCGCCGGGCGCGGTGACGCGTATCGTGCGCCACATGAAGCGCAACGCCGACGCTCACGACGCGGCTGTCGCCTATCGTGCACGCCCGGACCTCGCGAAGAGCGAGAAGAAGGGTGAAGGTTCGGAGCTGGTCCGCGCCTACCTGCTGATCGACGCGGCTCTCGCGTAAATCAGTTGGAATTTGCTCTGGCGGCTTCGGCCTCCAGAGCAGCATCAGCCGCAAACTCCCCAATGCGCGCGCTGCCTTCACGGGCGGCGCGCGCAAGCGCTTCTGCCGCTACCGATGACGAACGCGCGCCAACCGGCGCGGTGGTGTCGATAATGCGCGAGGCGATGATGCGCCGGCCAGGCGCCACGACGCGTACGTCGGCCCGGAAGTGCGCCATCATATCGTCTTCGTGCACCTCGAAATCGAGCACTTCCCAACGAATTTCATAATCGCCGCGCGCCTCGCCCGAGCGGGTAGCCGCACGAAAACGGCCTTGGCCACCGATGGTTTCAACGAGGATCTGCTGCAGCGCGTCGGCGGCGCGGTTCGACCATTGCGATTGATCGACATAAGCGATGGTGTCGCCGGTGCGCCAGATGAGATCAGCGCCAAGGATGGCGCGCTCACCGTTCGGTAGCGCGACGGCGATGACGGCATCGATCGGTTCGCCCTGGAGCGCCTCAACGTTGCGCGCTTCGAGCACGTAGGTGCGCGGCGGTGGCGGCGGTTCGGGCAAGAGTGAAATGCAGCCGCCGAGCATGGATGCGGCGAGCAGCAGAGAAGCGGCGCGGATCATGGTTCGAGCTCCACGGTCGGCCGCGGGCTGCGCGGCGTGAGAACGGACGGACTTTCTTCGAGATTGTTGGCGACGCGGCTGATTGAGGCGGCGGCGCGGCGAATTTCTTCAGCGGCGAGCGCAAGCTCTGGCAACGTTTCACCGCCCGCGACGCTCGCGGCTTGGTTCACGTTCTCTATGGTCTCGTCGAGTTCAGCCAGATTGGTCTGCAACTGACGGGAGAGTGCAGCGATTTCGCGCGCGGCTTCACCAGATGAATTGATGACCGAATCCTGCGCCGCCAAGCGTTGCGACACAGCCTCGATGTTTTCGAGCGTGCGCGTGACGCGGGCGATGTTCTGATCGGTGAGCAGATCGCGCACAGCGGCCATCGCTTCGCTCGCGCGCATGGCGACCTCCTCGCCACGCGCGACGATCACATCGATCTGGCTGCCCCGGCCCAAGATGCGCGGCGGCGGTGCGCCAAAGGCGGGGCGCAATATTTCAGCTTCAACACTGCCGGCGGAAAGTTGGATGAGCGTGACGCCGGTAAGGCCGATGGGTTCGAGCTGGGCTTCGGTATCGATTTTCACCGGCACGTCCGACGAGACGCGGATACGCGCGATAACGCGATTGGTGTTGTCGGGATCAATACGTAGCGATTCCACTTCGCCGACCTTGATGCCATTGAAGCGCACTTCCCCGCCCTCGGTGAGGCCGCGCACCGGGTCATCAAATACAACGTCGTAGGTGTTGTAGCCACGCCGGAGATCGCCGGTGGTGATCCACATGGCGAAGAGCATGATCAGGAGCGCGCCGATAATGGTCGAGGCGCCGATCAGCACGTAGTTGGCTTTGGTTTCCATAACTCTACCCTCCCGCGACGCCGCGAATTGCAGCGCGGCCGCGCGGACCTGAGAAATATTCCTTCACCCAACCCTGGGCGTCTTTGGTGATTTCGGGGATCGTGCCGAGAGCGGCGACCTTGCCCTCGTAGAGCACGGCAACGCGATCGCAGATGGCGTGCAACGTGTCCAAGTCGTGGGTGACAAGGAAGACGGTGAGACCGAGCGAGCGCGCAAGGTCGTGCGTCATCTGATCGAAGTTTTCGGCGCTGATTGGATCGAGGCCGGCAGTCGGCTCATCGAGGAAGAGCAGTTCGGGATCCAGCGCGATGGCCCGCGCGACGGCGGCGCGTTTGCGCATGCCGCCGGAGATTTGCGACGGCTTCTTGTGATGCGCGTCCGGGCCAAGGCCGGCCATGGAGAGCTTCAGGCCGGCGATTTCCTTGCGCAACTCCGACGAGAGGTGGGTGTGCTCGCGCAGCGGCGCTTCGACGTTCTCGAGAACCGTCAGGTTCGAGAACAGCGCGCCGTCTTGAAACATCACGCCGAGGCGCGGCTCAACGCCTTCGGCTTCGAAACATGGGAAGGTGATTTCGCCGTCTGTCGCTTTGTCGAGACCGACGACTTCACGGAGCAACACGGATTTACCGGTGCCGGAAGGACCGACGACGCCGAGGATTTCGCCGCGGCGCACATCGAGATCGAGACCGTTGTGCACGGTCTGCGTGCCGAAGCGCGTAACGAGGTCGCGCACGCGAATGGCGATCTCCTCGCTCACCAGTCCATCTCCAGGAACCAGAGGGCGAACAAGGCATCGAGCAGGATCACCATGAAGATGCCCTGCACCACCGACGTCGTGACGCGTGAACCGAGCGAGCCGACGTCGCCGCCGACGGAGAGTCCCTGCTTGCAGGCAATGACTGCAAGCACCACGGCGAACACAGGCGCTTTGACGAAGCCAACCCAGAAATGTTGCGCGGGCACGACTTCGCCAATGCGGGCGAAGAACATGGCGGGGCTTATGTCGAGCGCACCCCAGCAGACGAGAAGCCCGCCGAACATGCCGGCCATCATCGCTGCAAAGGTGAGGATGGGCGTCATCACCAACATGGCGACGACGCGCGGCGCGACCAGGGCGTCCATCGGTCTGATACCGATGACGCGCATGGCGTCGATTTCCTGGCGCATCTTCATTGCGCCGATCTCAGCGGTGAAGGCCGAATTGGTGCGGCCGGCGAGAATGACGCCGGTAATGACGACGCCGAACTCGCGCAGCATCGAGAAAGCCACGAGTTCGACCGTAAACACCGAGGCGCCGAAATCGCCAAGGATGCGCGCGCCGAGATAGGCGACGACCATGCCTATGAAGAACGAGAGCAGCATCACGATCGGCAGCGCGTTCAAGCCTGCCTTCTCCATGACGCTGACAATGGAGACGACACGAATGCGGCGCGGATCAATGATCTGGCGCCCGATATTGACGAGGGTTTCGCCGAAGAAGCCTACGGTTTCGACAATCTCATCCGCCAGCGCGACGACGGAGCGGCCGGTGAACTCAAAGAAGCCTCTGAGGCCGTGCAGATGGCGTGGCGGCGCGGCCGGACCTGCATAGGATTTGCGCGCGGCTTGCAGCAGCCGCATGGCGTTGGCGTGCTCGCCGCGAATGGCAATGCGGTTTTTGTCGCCGGCTGGGCTTTCGCGGAAGGTGCGATCGATAAGGTAGGCGCCGGCGACATCGAAGCGTCCAAGCGCGCCGACATCGACGACAGCGCCTTGCTTTAACTTCTCAGAAACTTCCGCCAAGCCGTTTTCGAGACCGGAGATGGTGTCCACCGTCCAGTCGCCGCGCAGCGCCAGAACCGGCGCGCGCTCATCCTCTCGGAAGTCAAAAGTGGCCGCTTCGGCCAATCCAAGTCCCCTTCAGGCCTTCTGCCCGTCAACCGATAACGGCTAACAGAAAATATTAGGCAAAGAAGCACCGGGCGCTTTCGGGGCGATGTTCCCGCGTGAGGGGAAAATCTTACTGAGGTGTTGCTGCGGGAACTCGTGTTTTTGGCGGCAAAAGTAGCAACGCGAGAGCGCCGCCCGCCGCGGCGAGCGCCGCCATCGCCCAATAGCCGATGGCGCCGCCAAGATCGTAGAGGTAGCCGGAGACTAACGTCGAGGCGCCCATGAAGAGGCCGCCGGATAAGACGGCGTAAAGTGTTTGCGCCATTGCGGCGGAATGCTCAGGCGCGTCGCGGTGCAAAAGGCGCATCGCGCCGACATGAGCCGCAGCAAAACTTAGTGCATGCATGGCTTGCAGCGGCCAAAGCACGAAGCCAATCGGCGCGAAGCCCATGACGAACCAGCGGGCGATGGCAGCGCCGGCGCCAACCAGGATCAAACCCTCTGGCGTGCTGCGACGCTCTATGAACGGCAAGCTCCAGAGGAACGCGACCTCGACGGCGACGCCAAAGGCCCAAAGCACTCCGACCATCTCAGGCGAGATGCCCTGTCCGCGCCAGACGATGGTGGAGAATGAATAGTAGAAGCCGTGCGCGGCCTGGATGAGTCCGCAGGCGGTGATCAGAATCAGAAACCGGCGATTGCGTAACAACGCGGCGGCGCCGCCGCTGCGCGAAGCAAGTGGCAGGCTGAGCGGCGGATCGCGATGGAGTCCGAACCAGCTCGTTCCAGCGACGAGCGTCAACGATGACAGCACCCAAACGACGACGGCGGTCAGTCCGAAGTGAGAGACGGCGATGCCGCCGAGCACGTTGGCGGCGATGAAGGCGATTGATCCTATGCCGCGCGCCACGCCGTAGCTGATCTTGCCTTGCGCCGTGGCGCGCAGAGTAGCGGCCTCTACCAATGGTGTTATCGACTGCGAGAGCGAGAGCGCGACAAAGCCAAGTAGCAGAAGCGTCCAATAGCCCTGCGCAAGAAAAAAGAAGGCCGTGTAAGCGCAAACTGCGGCGAGCGCGATCACCTTAAGCGGCACGGTGCGATCGGCGGCGCGATCGACACGGTAGGCGATCAACGGTCCGGTGACGACACGCGCGAATTGCGCCAGCGAAAGAATGAATCCTATCTCGGCCCCGGAAAGCCCGCGCTCGACCTCAAGCCAGCGCGGCAGGAAAACGAGAAGGACGCCCGTCGTGCCGAACAGCGCCGACATCACCATGGTCACGCGCGCGGCGGGCGTGGAGAAAATAGAGACGGGGGGCGATTCAGCGCTCAAGCGCCTCGCCTAGCATTGCTTCTGCACGCCCGCGAGACGGCGGAAATGCAATGCTCGCAGTGTGAGCCTTGCACGGCGCGCGCGGCGACCGTAACCAAGCGTCATGTACGGACAAACGCCCCCGCCCCGCCGCGACCTTTATCCTGCGATCGAAGCCTATTCGAGCGAGATTCTGAAGGTTTCGGACCTGCACACGATTTACGTAGAGCAAGCGGGCAATCCACAGGGGCGGCCGGCGGTGGCGCTGCATGGCGGGCCGGGCGGCGGGCTGTCGCCAGAGATGCGGCGGTTCTTCGATCCGAAGCGCTTCCGCGTGCTGGCGATGGATCAGCGTGGCTGCGGGCGTTCAACGCCGCATGCGGAGCTTCGCGAGAACACGACGTGGGATTTGGTCGCCGATATTGAGCGCGTGCGCGAGAAATTCGGCATCGCCAAATGGGTCGTGTTCGGCGGCTCGTGGGGATCGACGCTGGCGCTGGCGTATGCGGCAAAGCACCCGGAACGGGTGGCGGGGTTAGTGCTGCGCGGGATATTCCTGCTGCGGAAGAGCGAGATCGATTGGTTCTATCAGGATGGCGCGAGCCACGTTTATCCGGATGCTTTCGAACGCTACGCGCAGGCGATCCCGCCGAGCGAGCGCGGCGATTTTCTTGGCGCGTATAACCGGCGGCTGATGTCGCCCGATTGGGCCGAGCGCGTGCGTGCTGCGCGGGCCTGGGCGCGCTGGGAGGGCGAAACGATCTCGATCGCTGGGCCAAGCGCGCTGCCGTCGCGGTTCAATGAAGATCGGTTCGTCGAGGCGTTTGCGCGGATCGAGAACCATTACTTTGTGAATGGCGGCTTCTTCGAGAGCGACGGCTGGTTGCTGGAGCAAACGCCGCGGATGCGCGGCATCCCCTGCCGGATCGCGCAAGGCCGCTACGACATGTGCACGCCGATGAAGTCGGCGTGGGATCTGAAGCAGCGTTGGCCGGAAGCAGAGCTGGAAGTGATCCATGATGCGGGTCACAGCTCTCTCGAGCCGGGCATTGTCGATGCGTTGGTGCGCGCGACGGACTGGATGGCTGATCGCGCTAACTGGTAGCTACCAGAGCCACCCGCGCGCGCCGTGTTGGTCGCGGTGGAGATCGATGCTTAGGACGATGGCGTAGCCAGCCATCAGCGTCACCATCGCCGTGCCGCCGAAGCTGATGATGGGCAGCGGAATGCCGACGACGGGCACAAGGCCAATCACCATCGCGGTGTTGATGAAAACGTAGCAAGCGAGCGTGGCGGCGACGCCGCCAGCGGCGAGCTTGCCGAACAACGAGCGCGCCTTGTAAGCCACCTGCATGGTGAGCGCCATCAGCGCACCGAAGAGACCAAGCACGAGCGCGCCGCCGAGCAAGCCAAACTCTTCGACGATCATCGTGAAGATGAAGTCGGTGTGCTTTTCTGGAAGGAAATCGAGCTGGCTTTGCGTTCCCTGCATCCAGCCACGGCCAAAAAGACCGGCCGAGCCGATTGCGATCTTCGACTGCAGGACGTGATAGCCGGCGCCAAGTGGGTCTTGCGTGATGCCGAGGAACACGTCGACCCGCTGGCGCTGATATTCGTGCAGCACGCCAAAATAGGCAAAGACCGCGCCACCGACAGCAACAATCGCCCCGGCTGCAATGATGCGCCAGAGCAAACCGCCTAGGAACATGACGCAGACGCCTGCGAACAGAATCATCAGCGACGTACCCAGGTCAGGCTGGTGCATGACAAGCGCGACGGGCGCGACGATCATCAGGAACGGCGGCACGATCCAAAGCACGGTGCCTGTCTTGCGCGGATCGAGCTGGTGGTAGTAGCGCCCGAGCGCCAGCACGATACCGACCTTCATGAGCTCGGAGGGTTGCAGCGAAATCGGGCCGAGGTCGAGCCAACGCTGCGCGCCCATACGCGTGGCGCCGAAAAGTTCAACGCCAACGAGTAAGATCAGCGCAAGGCCGTAAAGCGGATACGCGATGGCGACCCAGAAGCGCGTATCGAGAAACAGCGCCGCAACGATCATCACCACCAGCAGCACCGCAAAGCGGATGCCGTGGGTGAGCGGCATATCCGTCCAAGCGCCGGACGACACCGAGAAGTGCATCAGCACGCCGATAAAGGCGAGCGCGATGAGAATGGTGATGATGCCCCAATTGAGCTTGGCGAAACGGTCAAACACCGTGTTGGGGCCGGAGCCTGCGAGAGAAAGCGTGGTCATGCGTTCCTCGCTAAATTCTGTTCGAGTTGCGCCAGGTTGGCGGGCGTGCGGCGCGAAGGATCACGCATCAGCGTTGCGCGCATGATTTCGCGCGCGATCGGGCCTGCGACACCGGAACCGGCGCCACCGTGTTCGACAACCACGGCGCACGCATAACGCGGCTCGTGCCAAGGGCCGAAGCAGCAGAAGAGCGCGTTATCGCGATACTGCCATTCGATTGTGGACCAGTGACGGCCGCGATTGTTGCCCAGCGCACGGACCTGCGCGGTGCCGGTTTTGCCGGCGATCTGCACCGGCTGCCAACGCGCGTTCTCCGGCGTCCTCGCGACCATCGCGTCGGTTTCGGGATGGCGAACCAATTCGAGATTGCCCGCACGCATTGCTGTGCCGCCCGGTTCGTTACACACACCGAACATGCCATCGCGCACGCGCGCGAGGTGATCAGCTTCGATGCCCGCCATGTGCGGCGGTTGCGGCGGATCGCCGATATTGGGACCCTCGCGAATGAGGCGCGGCTCAACCGCGTAGCCGTTATTGCCAAGACGCGCGGCCATGACGGCGAGTTGGAGCGGCGTGACGCCCATGGCGCCCTGCCCGATGCCATAGTTGACGGTCAGACCGCCCGTCCAACCTTCATTGCGGTTTTCGCGCCACCACACAGGATCCGGAATGAGGCCCGCACGAACGTTGGGAACGTGAATGTTGTAAGCTTGGCCGAGTCCGAACTGGCGTGAGACAGCAGCGATGCGTTCGGGGCCGGCGCGCAACGCAGCTTGATAGAAGAAGACGTCGCACGAGTGCTTGATGGCGTCGTGCAGGTTCACGCGGCCGTGGCGGCTCCAGCAGTGGAAGGTGCGGCCGCCGTAGAAGAAGCCGCCGCCGCAACTCGTCGACCAGTTGTCTTCCATACCGGCTTGCTTGGCGGCGATACCGACCATCATCTTGAAGGTCGATCCCGGCGCATAAACGCCCGTCACCGTCTTGTGGTAGAGCGGCTTCTTCTCGTCGAGATTATAAGCGTCGAAATCGCTTTGTCCGATGCCGTTGACGAAGAGGTTGGGATCGAAGCCTGGCGCTGACGCCATGACGATGAGATCGCCGGTGTGGATGTCCATAACGACGGCAGAGCCGGACTGCTCGCCGAAGTTCTGCATCGCGATACGCTGGAGATCGTGATCGAGCGTGAGCACGAGACCCGAGCCGCGGATCGGCTCGCGGCGCTCGCTCTCGTCTTCGCCTTGCTCGACGCCGCGCGCGTTGACGATGACTTTGCGATAGCCGGCTGTGCCGTGGAGCGCGTCTTCCATCGACGCTTCGAGACCGGCCTTGCCGACGCGCACGTGCGGATTGCGCAGATAGGTGGCGCGGGAGGACCCCGGCCCCTCCTCCTCCAACACGCGATCGAGATCACGCTGTGTGGGCTTTTGCACGTATCCGATCGGGTGGCCGTAAACGACGTCGTACGGATAAGCGCGCACGTCGACCGATTGCGCGACGATGCCGCGCAGCTCGGGCAGACGCACATTGATGGCGTTGAACTGCTCCCAGGTCAGGCCGTCTTTCAGTGGCTGTGGTTCATAGCGCGAGCCGCCCCGGACGCGAATGATCGCGCGGCGCGCCCACTCAGCGTCTAGGCCGAGGATTTGCGCGACGCGGCCGACCACCTCTTCCATGTTGTCGACATCGTTCTGGACGACGGCGACCTGATAGTCCTTCGAGGTCTGCGCGAGGACGACGCCGAAGCGATCGTAAATGATGCCACGCGGCGGCGCGATGATGCGCGTGTCAAAGCGGTTTTCATCGGCTGCGTTGGAGTATTCGCGGCTGATAAGGTTGGTCGCCTGCAGCTGACCCATGCGGAACAAGATCGTGCCAAGCACGCCTACGCCGATGAATGACAGCAAGGTCGCGCGGCGATTGAAAATCACCGTCGCATCGCGTTTCGGCAGCGTTGAACCGACGCGCTTGCCTCGATTCATTTGCTTGAGCGGCTGTTTGGTCGAATTCATCGGCGCGCTCCTGGCCGGAGACTTGGCGAGTTCGACATGTAGAGCGGGCGAACGAGCGGGAAGATGATGGCGGTGATGATCGCGGCCTCAGCGTAAGGCAGCACGGAGACGTTGCGGCCGAGGCCAAGGCGCGCCAACAGATAAGCGACGCCAATGGTGAAGAGCGCAGTACCAATAAAGCCGCCCCAGAGCGAGACGAGGTTCGGCGCCGACATCAGCACCGCCAACACACGGCCAGCGAGATAGGCGGACAAGTAGATGCCCGCGAACAGGCCGTAAGGCCCGCCGGCAAGTTGATCGTGGATAAGACCAAGCACTGCGAGCGTGACAGGCGCGCGCCAGCCGCTTTCGTCCTCAGCGGCCCAGCCGTACGCAGCCCAGAGCACAGCGAGAGGCAGCGGTGGTTGCGCGAACAGCGGGCCGAGTGGAAGCGCTGGAAGAATGACGCTCAACACCGCGAGCGCGAGGCCCCATGCACGCAAGACGCCGCGCGATGGCGCGCGTGCGGAGAACGTGTTCATTGCGGTGGCGTCGCCGTCGGCTCAGCCGGCGGCGGCGCTTCCTGTTGCGGGCGAGCGGGTGGCTGCGCCGGCGCTTGGTTTTGTGCGGGCGGCGTTTGAGCGGGCGCCTGATTTTGCACCGGCACGGTTTGCGCGGGCGCTTGATTTTGTGCGGTCTGGGGCTGGCGCTGCACTGGCGGACGCTGCACGGGCGCAGCGCTCGGCGCGGTCGGCGGCGGCGTCATAGTCTCACGGCCAATCACAGCCACTGATGATGAGGAGCCGAGCGGCGGCGTCGCATCGGGATCGGCAGTATCTTCCGGCGCATCGACCGGAATGAACGGAATGATTCGGACGAAATCGATCGGCTGTTGCGAGGCGGCTAGCGTCACACGCCACGAGCCATCACGCTCACGCTGGGCGAC
>JAWKUZ010000003.1:0-221464 GCA_041398305.1 Hyphomonadaceae bacterium | reverse complement strand
CTGGTAGGAGATACGGGTCGGGAAGTTGGCCTTGATCGTGCCGGTGATGACGTCGACCGACGGGCGTTGCGTCGCCATGATGACGTGGATGCCGGCGGCGCGCGCCATTTGCGCGAGACGCTGAACGGCGGCTTCGATTTCCTTGCCGGCGACGATCATCAGATCGGCCATTTCGTCGATGACGACGACGATGAACGGCATCGGCTCGAGCGGCAGTTCGCGGGTTTCGTAGATCGGCTCGCCGCTGGTGGGGTCGAAGCCGGCGTGCACGGTGCGCTCGAGACGCTCGCCGCGCTCAAGCGCGTCAGCAACGCGCTCGTTGTAGCCGGAGATGTTGCGGACGCCGAGCTTCGCCATGTTGCGATAGCGGTTCTCCATCTCGCGCACGACCCACTTCAGCGCGGTGACGGCCTTCTTCGGCTCGGTCACGACCGGGTGGAGGAGGTGCGGGATGCCTTCGTAGACGCTGAGCTCCAGCATCTTCGGGTCGATCATGATGAAGCGGCACTCGTCGGGCGTGTGCTTGTAGAGCAGCGACAAGATCATCGCGTTGATGCCGACCGACTTACCCGAGCCGGTGGTGCCGGCGATGAGCAGGTGAGGCATCTTGGTGAGATCGGCGGCGAAGGGGTCGCCTTCGATGGTCTCACCGAGCGCGAGCGGCAGATCGCCTTGCGTGCCGGCGAAGCTGGTGCTGTTCAGCAGCGTCTGCAGATAAACGGTTTCGCGCTTGGCGTTCGGCAGTTCGATGCCGATGGCGTTGCGGCCAGGAATGACGGCGACGCGCGCGGCGCTGGCGTTCATGGTGCGGGCGATGTCTTCGGCCAGGCCGATGACGCGCGAGGATTTCACGCCGGCGGCGGGCTCGAACTCAAACAGCGTAACAACAGGGCCGGGACGGGCGCTGAGCACTTCACCTTGCACGCCGAAGTCGGCGAGCACGCCTTCGAGTTGGCGCGACATGTTGTGCAGCGTCTGCGCGTCGGTGTGGCTGATGCGTTGCTTCGGCGTGGCGAGCAGATCGGTTTCCGGCAGCTCAAAGTCGCGGCCGAACGAGAAGCTGGCGTGCTGGCGCTCTCTCTTCGCGGGTCTGGGCGCAGCTGGCGCGCGCGAGCGGGCTTCGGCGGGCTCGCGGGTTTGCGGCATCGGGCGTGGTGCGCGCGGCGCACGTGGGCGCGGTGCGTCTTCGTCGTGTCCGGCGCGCGGCAGCGGACGGCGGTGTAGCGTTTCCTCTTCCTGTGGATCGCGGCGCGTCTTCTCCGAGACGTAGCCGATTGCGCGTTGGGTAGCTTGCGCGCCGCCTTGCACGGTGCGGCGCATGACATGGCCGGCGTTGCGCACGTCTTCCGCACGCACTTGGAACGACCAGCCGACAGCGAGAAGGCCGCCGATGGCGCAGACGATGCCTGTCAGCACGCGCGGGAACGGCAGACTCGGCATTGAAGCGAGGCCGCTCACCATGTTGGCGATGATGTCGCCGATGACGCCGCCGAAGCCGGTGTTGAGCAGCGGCCAGCCTTCGGGTGTCGGGATGGTTGCGACAGCAGCAGCGATCAGCAGGATGCCGCCGGTGGCGGCGCCGACGCGGCGTTTGTCGATGCGCATCACCAATTGGCGGCGCATCACGCGCAAGACGCCAGCTGCGAGCAAGGCAATCATCAGCAACGGCGCCGCAGCGCCGAGCGCTTGAATGGAGAGATCCGCGATCACCGCGCCCGGGCCGCCGAACAGATTGTGCGGCACGCCGTCAGCAGCAGTGTTGAGGCTCGGATCTTCCGGCGAATAGGTGAGGACAGCGCCTAAACCATAAGCGCCGATGACAAGCGCGCCGATCGCGATCGTTGCGCGCTTCAACGCGAGACGCGCAGCGGCTGAACTGGTCGGGGCGGGGATTCTTCCCCGCTCGTTGTAGGCTTCGTCTGTCATTAACTTAGTTCGCTCGCTACGCGCCGAATTCGAGCCTGGAATGTTCGCTCTCCCGGTAAATGAGCGATGAATTTTCGGAGGCGAACAGAGTTACCGGCGCATACATTTTGAGCGCCGGAAGTTCCGATTAATAATGGTAAAAACAAAAGAGCGCGGAACCGCGCCTACTTTGATCGAAGAAACCTAAATCGCAAATCGTTGGGCCAGTCGAACGAGCCGAATGGCATCACGCCACCCAACGTATTCATGGCCCTCTTGATGAAGGCGCTCGACGAATTCCTCTTCGTCATCGTCTAGGTGTTTCTTGCACGCCATCAGAGAAACGATGAGATCGGAAACGCGGTGTCCGCCAATAGACCCAACCAAATTCGTTTGGTGTCTGATCTTGTTGGTCACTTCTTCTCGTGGCTGTGTCCACGCGTCCTCGTTGGCGACCTTCTCCGCCAGAAAGTCCTCCTCCCAATCGTTGAGCCAACGCGCGCGCTTGAGGAGTTTCACGCAGTCGTCTCGCCATTCTTCGTCTTTTGTGGGCTTTTTCCGCTTCGCCATTGGGAGCCTCATTCGGAGCGCTCGCATGCGATTGGCGTGATCGCATTAAGGATCTCTTAACGCTTGTCGCGACTCGGGCCGAAAAGAAAAGAGCGCGGACCGTAACGATCCGCGCTCTGCAGGTGGGAGGAGTTTGGTTGCCGTTAGTTGTGGTAGGCGACCTCGCCGTGTTCGGCGTAGTCGATGCCCTCTGCTTCAACTTCCTTGCTCACACGTCCGCCAGTGAGGCCGCGTGCGATTACCCAGACGATGAGCGAGCCGACGCCTGACCAGACAAGCGTGACGAGCACGCCTTTCGCCTGCGCAATGACTTGCGGAACAAGGCCGGGATAAACCGCTGCGCCGCCAGCCGCGTAATCGACGATGCCGGCGCCGCCGAAGGCCGGGTTGACGACGATGCCGGTGCCGATGGCGCCGACGATGCCGCCAATGCCGTGGATGCCGAAGACATCGAGGCTGTCATCGTACTTGAGCCAGCTCTTCAAGGCCGAGCAGGCGAACAAGCAGATCGGACCCACAACGAGGCCGAGGATGAGCGCGCCAACCGGGCCGGCGAAGCCTGCCGCTGGCGTGACTGCGACAAGACCCGCGACCGCACCTGACGCCAAACCGAGCAGGCTGGGTTTGCCCTTCGTGAGCCATTCGGTGAGCGTCCATGAGAGCGCCGCACCCGCCGGAGCGACGAAGGTGTTGATGAGCGCCAGCGCCGCATAGGAGTTGGACTCCAAGTTAGAGCCAGCGTTGAAGCCGACCCAGCCGACCCAGAGCAGACCCGCACCGATCACAGTGAAGGTGAGGTTGTGCGGCGGCATCGGCTCTTTGCGATAGCCGGTGCGCGATCCCAGCAGCAGCGCGCCAACGAGAGCGGCCACGCCTGAGTTGATGTGCACGACGGTGCCGCCGGCGAAATCGAGCGCGCCGAAAGACCAGATGAGACCAGCGCCCGCAGCGACTGCATCCGCGTTGGCTGGATCGGAGGCCATGATCGGGCCGCCCCACCACCAAACCATGTGCGCCATCGGATAATAGACGATGACGGGCCAGAGGATCGAGAAGATCACGATGGTGCTGAACTTCACGCGTTCGGCGACGCCGCCGAGCACAAGTGCTGCGGTGATGCACGCGAACGTCATCTGGAAAGCGACAAAAACCAGCTCTGGTATGGAGATTCCGACGGAGAACGTCTCGACCAAGGTCGATGTATCGACACCGGCAAGAAAGGCCTTGCTGAAGCCGCCAACGAAGCGGTTCAAGCCGCCGCCATCGGTGAACGCCATCGAGTATCCAACCAAGAGCCACATCACCATGCCGATGGCGGTGACGACAAACACTTGGCTCAGGATCGAGACCATGTTCTTGGCGCGCACGAGGCCGCCATAGAAGAGCGCGAGGCCCGGCAGGATCATCAGTAGAACGATGACGGTGGAGATCAGCATCCAGCTGACGTCACCCTTATCGACGATGGGCGCAGCCGCTTCTTCAACCACTTCCTCAACGACCGCCGCTTCGGGCGCCGCCGTTTCAACGGCCACTGTTGTGTCTTGCGCGAACGCGATGTCCGGCGCCGCTACGCCGAGCGCTACCGCGCCGACGAGCGCCAACGCCGCCAAACGCAGCGAGCGCCAAAGCCCCTTGGTTTTTGTCATTTGCCCCGCTCCTCAAACGATCGAAGTCTGGATTGGCCGAGGCGCTGCGCGATCCCGCAAGTTAATGGGCGACCGTCTTTGTGCACTGCAGCAGGATCGCTCAAAAAAGTGGCGCCCTGCCTTTTGCTTGCGCGCCAGCGGGCCGCATCGACGTTTCAGCCTACCGCGGCGTATCGTTCGGCATGGGCAATGGCCGCGGTTTCGACGCTGACGTGATCCTCTCCGGCGGCGGCCTGGTGGGGCAGACGCTTGCCTTGGCGCTGGACCAGGCGGGTTTGTCCGTCGCGGTGATCGACGCGTCGAAGCCTTCGGACACCTTGGCGCCCGCGTTTGACGGGCGTGCCTTCGCGATTGCCTTCGCTTCGTACCGGATGTGGCGCGCGCTAGGGCTGGGCGAACAACTCGATGAAGTCGCGCAGCCGATCGAGCAGATCATGGTGACGGACGGCAAGTTGAGTCGCGGTCCGTCGCTGCTGCATTTGCATTTTGACCGCGCCGAGATGCGCGACACCGACGAGCCGCTCGGGCTGATGCTTGAAGCGCGCCACGTGCGCATGGCGCTCGATAGCGGCGTGAAGGCGCGACCGAGCATCAAGATGATTCAGCCGATGTCGGTCAGCGCGATCGAGCGCGATCCTGCTGGCGCGACGGTGACGTTGGCGGATGGCGCCAAACTGCGCGCGCCGTTGCTGGTGGGCACGGATGGGCGGCGTTCGTTTGTGCGCGGCGCTGTCGGCATTCGCACCATCGGTTGGGATTATCCGGTGACGGCGATCGTCGCGACCATCGCGCACGAGAAGCCGCACGATGCGGTGGCGCATGAATTCTTCCTGCCGAATGGACCGTTCGCGATTTTGCCGCTGAAGGGCAATCGCTCGAACATTGTCTGGGCTGAGCCGCGTGCCGCGGCTGAAGCCTTGCTCAAGATGAACGAGGCGGACTTTCTGGCGGAGCTGACCAAGCGCTTCGGCACGTTCCTCGGCGACCTTTCGCTAGAAGGACCGCGCTTTGGTTATCCGCTCTCGTTGCAGCTTGCGGAGCGCATGATCGATCAGCGTGTGGCGCTCGCCGGCGATAGCGCGCACGGGATTCATCCGCTGGCGGGGCAGGGTTTGAACCTTGGTCTGAAGGATTGTGCGGCGCTGGCGGAATGCATCGCTGACGGTGTTTCGCTGGGGCTCGATCCTGGCGATGTCTCGATCCTGGAGCGCTATCAGCGCTGGCGGCGCTTCGACAACGTGACGATGGCGTTAGGGATGGAGTTCTTCGACAAGCTCTTCTCCAACGACATCAAGCCGCTACGGGCGGCGCGCACGCTTGGATTGGCCGCTGTTAATGCTGTTGGGCCGGCGCGGCGCTTCTTCATGAAGTATGCGGGCGGCGGCGCGGGCGATTTGCCGAAGCTGCTGCGCGGAGAAAGCCTGGCTGCTTAGCGGCGTGGCGCTTGCTTGGCGCTAGCCAAGCGGCCTTACTGGCGCTGCGAGGTTGGTTAAAGCTGGTCCTTATGCGGGCGGTTTTCATCTTTGTCGTGATCCTGCTGCTAATCGGCATGGCCGTGCCGGTGACGTTCGCGGTGCGGTTTTGGATGGACGGGAGCGCCGTGGTGGCGCGGGCTGAACAGGCCGGCGCTCTGCGGGTATCCGCGCGCGGCCCGCTTACGCCCGTCGAACGCACCATCGCGATGAGCGAATTTCGCGGCACCTGGAAGACGCATGGGCAGCCGTGCCGAACGCTCTTCTTCATCTGGACCGATCTCACAACAGAGGATGCGCCGCGCGGCATGCCAGTGTCACAGCGGGTCTCAACCGCGTTGCTGGGCGAGCAGAATGGAACGTCGATCCGTTGGCAAATTCGCCGGATCGTTGCCGCCTGCCATTTGGAGCGGCGCTTCGACGATCCGCGATTGCTGCGCGTGTGGCTCGCGAGCGCATACTTCGGACGCAACGAAACCGGCATCGAAACCGCGTCGCAGTCGATCTTCGGAAAGCCCAGCAGCGAGTTGAACGCAGAAGAATCCGCGAGGCTCGCTGTGCTGTTGCGGGCGCCGGGGCTTCGCTCGAATCCAGAGCTGTGGGCGGAACGTGCGCGGGAGCTGCAAGGGCGCATCGCGGCGCGTTGATCGTTCAGAATAGGCGAAGGGCGCGGTGGGGGAGCAACCTCCGCGCCCTTCTGTTTCCAGGCCGCGCTCGTTTTTGGGCCAGTGATCGTGCTGCTTGGGAGCTTAAGCGACGATCTGCGCGGCTTGGGTCATCACGCTCAACGCGACCGGGGCAAACACGGCGCACGCGGCGATGAGGGCGAAAAACTTGGTCATGGGTGATCTCTGGTGTTTGGGTTTCGGTTGATCGCTTAGGCGACCATCTGAGCGGCTTGGTTCATCGTCGCCCAAGCGATCGGGGCCAACAAAGCCGCCGCCAACATCAGGGAATAAAACTTGGTCATTGCTCTTGCTCCTCTTGGGGTCCGAGGCGTGTGCCCCGCGTCCATGAGAAGAAGGTAGCGAACGGTTAGCCTTGTCGCTGTGACGGTGGTCACGGGCGCGAGGTAGGTTGAACGATCGCTGTTGGCCCACTTTCGTCACTCGAACGACCCGGTGATGTCGTAATCAACGATGCCCGGGGCAAAGCGATAATGGTCACTATGTCTCCTGAGATAGATGGTCCCCAATGCTCAGCGCTGAACGTCCTCCGAGGGTTGAGATTGCCGCGAGGATTTCGCGCGTAACGGCCCGCTCCGGCTCCTTCGGACGAAACGCCACTGGATCCGCGAAGGGCAGCGAATGTTCGGGTTTGCTGGGACGAACGTCGCGGACCGGGCAATAGCTGACCGCCAGGCACACCTTCAGTTGGTCGGCCCATTTCGCTAACTCCGACTGCTGGTCTGCAGACCAGCCTTCCGGGTGCAGCAACAAGGTTTTGTCGAACCTGCGCAGGTCCTCAATAGCGGAGAGTTCCCACAGAATGTTCTCGGATGGATTGCCGAGATCAACGAGGACATAGTCAGCCACTTCCACGAGCGCCGACACCGTCGCTTGCCAAGCCGCGTCGTCCGTTTCGACGACGACAAGTTCGCGGTGCGACTTCCGCATCAGTTGCTGCGCAAATCGCCGCGTCTCCGTTGGGTCGTTCCTTTTGGGCGCACGCGCCCAAACGCGGCCCAATACGATCCACAGCGGAAAACCAACGACAACTACCGCAAAACCGAGAAACACCCACGGTATCACGGTGTACAGAGCGTCACTTCCTGCCAAGAAGATCGCGGCCGACGCTATGCTAAGCGTCAATATCGCGACGAGGAACGGTCCCGTGAAGCGGTCGGCATTTCCTCTCACGCGCGTATCGCGCAGGGTAATCACGCGCGCACCCAGACTGGCCAGATACCTCATAGAATGAGAAAGCCGAAACGCTGGCGCTTGCTCAGCGTGGAAACGCCGCAACCAAAGAATCCGAATTGAGGGCGGCCCTGATTGAGCGAAGTACAGAAAGATCGGGCTCAATACCCACGTCGCGATCATCAGCCGATAGCTCCAAACCGTCAGGCGGTCGAAGCCAAGCAGTACGGGAAATATTCCCAAGGCGATTGAACCTGCTGCGCAAGCCAATAGGAAACGTCGTCGCCTTAAGTCTCGGCGCAATCCAGCCAAACCGTCGCCAGCGTCGCGTACATCTGCTGTGATCGGATGATCGATTAGGTTCATGTTGCGGCGACCCTCGCGATCATGCCCATAACTGCCCATCCATCTCGTAGCAGCGGTACCGTGGCGACCCACATGACGCAACTGCACAGGCCTCGCGCAGGTCGAGCTGTTCTAATGAGCGGCAATTGAAGTTCGACGAAGGTTGACCCGCAATCATTATGACCGCAATCGGCGAAAACCCGCCTTTTGAGGTGATTGGCGCGCTCAGATCAAAGAGTTATCGCCGCTAACCGCCGCCCAATGCGTTGAGCACGACGTCGCTGCGACCGAGCGTGTAGAGTTCAGCGATGCGGAGTTTGGCTTGGTAGGGCTCGTTCATTCCCCAGGCAGCAGCTAGGCGCTCAGCATCTGAGTAGGAGTGGCCCGTATCAGTCCACTCGCATGTATGTCCGGCGTTTCGCGCGTGTTGCAGGATCGCGGGCACATTCTGGCCGAGTCCGTTGAGGATTTTCCAGCCGACAGTCGCCTTAGCTTCGCCGATGTCCTGACCCCAAAACGCGCCGAGTAACTTCGCGTCGCAATAGACATATCCGGATTGGAAATATGTCGCGAACTCGTCGCCCGGAACTTGAACATCCCGCCGCGTCGAAGTCGGCAGGTTGGTGTTGGTCACCTGCGTGTTGATCGTGGTCACATCGTCGATCGGCGGCGTTGTCGTTGTCTCGCCGTCGGCCGGCGTAATCGATGGTGGGGTTAGAAATCCCGATTGCCAAGCATAATAGCCGCCAGCTCCAAGCGCGGCGACGGCGACAACGCCAAGCAACGGCCCCGCCATCTGACGGCCGCCGCCCCTCACTTCGCGCGAAGGGGCGGGCGGAGGCGGCGTGTGAGAAGGCGTTGTCAGCGGTCTTGGCGCGCCGCCGGGTGCGCGGCCGACGAAATGCTCCACGGCCGACAGCACGCCATTCCATTCGGAGTCGCTGGTGTCGCCGCTCCATCCGACGAGGCGTGCGGCCTCGATCTGCCGGAAGCCGTAGGGTATTTCGACATCGTCGATCAGTAAGGGCAGCAAGACGTTGCGTTTCTTACCTTCGTCGGCTTCATCGAGCACCCATTGGGCGTTCGCCGACAGCGTCGACCACACGACGATGACGCACTTGGCCGATTGAAGCGCTGCGCCGATGACTTCGCGATACGTGCGCCCAGGCGGAATGCGGTGGTCCCACCACACATCGTATCCAGCGTTCGCTAGCGCCCGTGCGATCGGCTCAACGCGACGGAGATCCTCCTTCTTGTAGCTGATGAATACGTCCGTCATCGGTCCCTCCCGCCGGCGAGCGTATTAGCACCGACACGCCAACTCAACGCCTATCGGCCAGGCAGCGGGATGTAACAGGCGCTATTCTTCAAGAGGGAGTGCGTAGCGCGGCGAGCAGATCTGACAATGAATCGCATTCAGCGAGTTGATGGGCCTGCGGCCCAGCGCAAGCGCGCAATAGCGACTCGAATAATGCCGCCGCCTCGATGATCGGCGCGGCCGTGAGGTGGGTTGGAAGCACCCGCATCTCGAACGTGTGCTTGGCCCGCGTACCGAGCGCCACGTTGAGCAGATTGTAGTCACAGAACTTGCTGAGCCCGACTTGCCTTAGTGCAGCCTGCGCCTCGGGCCATGGCGAGGCGCGAAACCGCTCGCTCTTGGTAAGCCTAGGCAAAGTCTCGGGCCACGATCCGAGCCTTACGCAATTGGGATTGACGCCCAGTAGTGCCTTTAGCTCGTTTCCGTGCCGCCACAGCACGTCCACCAAAGCCGCGATTGCTGAAGCCGATTGCAGCGGCGAAGCATCGAAATGAAGATGCGTCGCGCCTTCGATCGGCGCCGCGAATCCGAGCTCGCGCGCGTCTGCCAAAAGCGCTTCAAGCACTCTCTCGTGGTCGCGCTCAATTGGGGCGGTGACAATCTCGCATGGACGATCGCGCTCGCCGGGCAGTGGCGCGGCGATCGCGACCGAGCGACCTTCGTCGTCGCTTACACGAACCATTCCGGCGTTGGTCTGTGGCGTTGTTGCAAAGAGCGTCGCGAGCGGATTGAGCACCGTTTCTAGCGGCGCGGCTGGGTCGCAGTGCTGGCACACCAAACGCAGAATGCGAGCATCGTCGGCGACAATGCGATACCAGCCATCCGCTGGTCTTGCCTCACGATCGAGATCACGTTGAAGGGTGAGGTCATCGACGAACGACGCGACGTGCTGGTCTCCCTCGCTGACTTGGAAACCGAGTGTGAGATTCTCGAAGATTGGGACGTTGGCCGCCTTGCTGGGCTCGGCTTGCTGATGGAAGCAGCGGCGGACCTTTCCGCCGATGCGTTGCGCTACGCGCGCAGCTAGATCGGCGCGGCTGACGCCTCGGGGCGCAACAAGCTCAACCTCAAATCCGATCTTCCAACTCAGCATCCGCGTCCCTCGCACCGCTGACATGCTACGGCGGGACTGGCGAGCCAAGCGCCGCGTCGCCCCGGGCGGCGGATTCAGGTCAGGTTCATCTCATGAGGCGGATTGTTTTTGGCTTGATCGCGCGTCCCTAAGGAGACTGAGCATGAGGATCATCATGATGCTCGCGGCGCTATCGACACTTTGCGCCACGGCCGCCGCCGAACCAGCTGACCCGCAAGCAAGGCCGGCGCCGGCCTTCAATGTGATTGAGGGCGACGCCCGGTTGGCGTTTGCGGATCACCGCATCAGCGGGTTTAGCGTTGCCCGCGACAATTCTCTCATCCTGCGGGCGGGGGCGGGGCGGTGGTACCGCGCAACGCTTTGGCAGCCGTGCGGGCGCGAGCTTCGCTGGGCTTTTGACCGCATCGCACTGGATACCGGGCCGAGCGGCACGCTGGATCGCTTCAGCACCGTGATCGTGAATCGGATGCGCTGCCCGATCGAAAGCATCGATAGGATCGAGAGACCAGAACCTGGCTACGGTTATTAGATCGAAGCTGGTTCAGGCGAGAGGACGCGAACGCGTCACTCCAAGATGCTGGAGCGCTGGAGACGGAGCCTCGCTTCAACGGTGGTCGGAAGCGGCGTGTAGTAGCCCACGGCTTCTAGATAAACCGCGTGATCGTCGTCTCGCGGCTGATAGCCAGGAAAATCCACCACCATGGTGTCGCCTTGTTCGAGGCGTGCGTATTGCTCATCCACGCCGCGCAATCTCTGCTGCGCTGGCTGATACAAGCGCTCGCGTCCATCGCCGCCAACAACGATGAGACGTGTGCGGTTCAGGTAGGAAATCTCCGCTTCACGCTCGTGTATTTCGATGCGGCCAACCGCTTGCCCGAGATAACGCCGGCTGACGGCTTCCGCGCTGGCGCCGATCTGATCGGTGATGATGGTGCCGCGATTGAGCAAAGTGTCTTCGCCGGGGCGTGTCGCATAGACGAACGGGCAGGAGCCCACGCCAGCGCCAAACAAAATGGCGAGGACCGTGCCGCTGTCCTCTCGCATGTCGAAGTCGACATCATTGATGCGAACGGTCAGCGATTCTGCGCTGGGGCCGACCACATAGGGCGTCGATAGCGGCGTTCTAAGTCCGTTTGTCAGGTTGGCGAAGCGCACTTGGCCGCTTCGCAAAGTGAAGCCGCGCGCATTGTTGGTGAGGAGCGGATCGGTAGGACCGCTTATCTCGGGCTGGGTGTAGGCGTCTGGCAGCACGCTGAATGCGATCCGCTCGCCGTCGTCGCGCGCGCGCCACGCAGTAACGTCCTCCGCACTCAGGCCGTCCTCGATAATGAGGCGGCGCGGCACAGCGATGGCTTCACCGGGCGCGAGCATGCCGCCCGGCCAAGGCGTCTCCACAGCCCTGTTACCATCGCGCGGCGACCAGATTTCGATGGCTTCGCGATCGGCCATGCTTTGCAGGATCACGCTGATTGGCAACGGCTCGTCCGAGACGTTCTCGATGAACGACACGCGCATCGCGAGTGCTGGTATTGAGATGTCGACCGACGCCTGCAGCTCGTCGCAATTGCTCATATTTATAGAGGAGAGATTGAGCGTGGCGAGAAGGAGGCCCGCCGGCGGCCGGTGCGCCGTAAGAAACTGCAGCGTCTGCAGATACTCACGATTGGCTTGCCCCGTGGGTTGGGCGTTGCCCTCCATCAGCGGCCCAAGGAATTCGTAGTCTGCGAGGCGCATGAGTTTGCCGCGCACTGACCCGTCTTGTTCGCGTGCGCCCTCGAGGCCGCGCCCGCTCAGCGCGCGAATGGCATCGGCATTGGGCTGGAGCAGGTTATCCGAGAACCAGTTCTGGCTATCGCCCAGGACGAGCAAATAGTTGGTGTCCAACACTTGATCGGTCGGGCATCCATAAATGCCGCTCGAGAAATTTGCCGCGAGGGCGACGTTGACGGCGTCGGCGAAACGCAGGCCCATGAGTGATCTCGGGTTGACGCTATTGTCCCAGACGTCGCTCTCGGGATCGGACGCTTGGCCGTCCTCGCCCACCCGATAGCCCACGCTGCCGCCTTCTCCCAAGCCGTCGATCACCGGGAAAGCGGCAAGATACTGGTTCGCTTCCTCCCACACCTCGTTGCGAACGACACCGGCAAGCGCGGGGACGATTTGCGCGAATTCGGGTGGCCGAATGCCATGCAGCAACGCATCTATCGCGACGCCGCGCGCGGTGAGGTGGCGCACACGGAAGCGCTCGACGCCGGAGGGCGCGCCAAGCGTGACATCTGCGAAGCGCGCGCCATTGCGTGCAACCTGCCGCTCCGTCTCGTGATCGCGATGGAGGAGGGTGATGGTCGCGTCCTGAGGGCCCCAGTAGAGTGGGTATTCCATGTGGCCGACGCCGTTTGCGTCGAGCACAACGCGCGTCGGCTTGTTTCCAAGCGTGACGGTGACCTGCGCGTCGGGGATTGGCGTCCGCATCTCGTCGAGCACGGCGATGGAGAAGTTCTGATAGAGCGCGCCTCGTGCATAAGGATAGGCGCCGGCGCCGATGGCGGCGCACCACACGACGATGTTGGTGACGGTCGTTACCCAGCCAACGGCAAAGGCGCGGCGCAGGAACGTGGCGGCCGCGCGATCGTTGCGCCGCCGGCTGAACAGCAAATTCAACACGACATAGGCGAGGAAGAGACCGCCAACGAGCGCCGCTGCCGTAAGCGGACCGAAGGCAATTGCGCTGGTGACGATCAAAGTCGCCAATCCGAGTGCGAGAAAGAGTTGCGCCACGCGGCCGCGCAAACTCGCTTTCGCCGTTTGTGGCCCCGTATCGCGCGCCACGCGCGCGTCGACCGCGCGGCCCTCAAGTTTCGCGCGGACGGTCTCTACAAAGCCGATCCAGCGTGGATCTTCGCGATCGCCGCGCCAATCCACCAGGTCCGCGGTTTGAACGTGGCGCAAGCCGAGAGGGGGCAACACATCATCGATGACAACCGGCACCAGGCCGTCGCGCGCGTCGGCTTCTTCAGCTTCTTGAATGACCCACTTGCCGGATTCGAGATCTGCGCTGTTGCGCGACCAGACGACGATGACAACTTTCGCCGCGTGCAGCTCGCGCGCAATGTCGGCGCGCCAATCGACGGTTGGTGCGATCCCTTGGTCCCACCAAAGATTGATGCCTTCGCGCTCTAGGCCGCGAACGATATCTTCGACGGCGCCGCGATCGTCGCTCTTATAGCTGATGAAAACATCTGCCATCGGCTGTCCCCCACGCGAGGAACCCTAGGGTCAGCGTGCCGTGATAACAACCTTTTGGGGCCCGCGCTCAGGCCCGAAGTGACGCATTCACCGTTGAAGCGAGTGCGAAAAATCACCTCATGCTGCTGAGCAGCACGAACCAGAGCGCATGCAGCCAAACTTGTGTGCTCATGCGAATACGCTAGGCTTTGCGCGAGCTTGATCTTTCGATGTCGTTTGACATCGCTGCCGTCGAACGGAGGGGTCACAGATGCGTGCCACCTGGATTTTCGCGCTCTGCTTATCGGTGCTCGCGGGAGCGTGCAGCGCTTCTGCGCGTGCGCCCGCAGAGGCGGCTGCAATCCCTCCATCGCCGCCGATGTGCGCAGTGCGCACGATGACTGAACTGCCAATGCTCAGCCGTTTCGAGCGGCAGATGCTTGTTGTTGAGATTTACGGCGAGTGCGGTGACGGGATGGTGGCAATCTGGGCGGACCGTCTGGGGCGCCACGACATTCCGGGAAGTGTTCAGGTTCTGCATCTGGCGCGTCTCTCCGATTACGGAGGGCGGGTTCAGGATAATGACGCCACACAAGCTGCGGTTCAGTCGATACGTGGTCGCGTGGAGATCGACGGCGCGCGCTATGTCGAGACTTGGGCCGCGCTTGAGCGCGCCGGCGATCAGCCGGGCGGCGCTCCGTGGCGCGGCACGCCGCTTTCGCGAAGCGAGTATGAGCGCATCACGACGACCTCGCCGCGGTTCATGCTCATCCCGACCGATAGCGGCCGCGCGAAGCTTGTTGCGTGGGACGAGGCCAACGAAGTGTGGGTCGATGTGATCTATTATGGTGATTAGGACGCGGCCCTAAGCTTCGTCGCGCAATGCTCGTAGGCGCAGCGTTTCGCGATACACACGCAGCTTCTCGTCCTTCTCGCGACCGAGGTCGTAGAGGAGGTCCCAGCTGTAGAGGCCGGTGTCGTGGCCGTCGTCAAAGCTGATGCGAACGGCGTAGCGGCCGACAGCGTCGGCCCGCACAACATTGACATTGGCTTTGCCGGTGACCGGCGGCGGGACATTGCCGCCGTGGCCCTTGTTTTCAGCGCTTGGGCTTTCGACGCGCAGCAGTTCGAACGGGATTTCGAAAGTCTCGCCGTCGTCAAATGCGATCATCAGCGCTTTGGCTTCGCGGTCGAACACGAGATCGGTGGGCCAGGGGCGTGGGGTGATTGCTTCGGCGCTCATTCGTCGGCCCCTAACTCACGCGCTTCATCGATCAGCATAATCGGCACGCCGTCGCGCACAGGATAGGCGAGGCGCGCAGTTTCGCTGATCAGCTCTTGGCGTTCTCGATCGTAACGTAGCGGCTTGCGTGACGATGGGCAGACGAGCACCTCAAGCAGCTTGGGGTCCACATCGGTCACTGGATCGGCCGCTGCTGATCGTCGCCGGCGGCGCGATCCCATTCCAACAGCGCCAGCAGAGCCTGAGTGCGATCTTCGAGCGAGAGCGCTTCCAGCATGGCTTGCTTTGCGGCGGGATCGAACGGGCAGATTTGCGCGGCGACGTTGACGATAGTTTCCGTCGGCGCTTGCTCGACGGACTCCCAGTCAACAACAAAGCCGTGCAGAGAGGCGTAGCTCTTCAGCGCCTTGATCAGGCCGTCGCGATCGATGCGCTCGCCGCGGGCCTGGGCGAAGTCGTTCTCAAACATCTCGTAGCTCACAAGAGCCTGCCGATAGGGCGCGCCGGTTTCGATCTCCTGGTTGAGATCGAAGCGGCAGACGCCGGTGAGCGTGATCAGATAGCGCCCGTCATCGGTTTCGGAAAACGCGGTGATGCGGCCGACAGTGCCGACGTCCGAAAGATCAGGCGCGGGATTGTCTTCATCGCCTATGGCGGGCTGGATCATGCCGATGAGCCGATCGCCGCCGAGCGCGTCATCGACCATGTTGAGATAACGCGGTTCGAACACGTTCAGCGCTAACACGCCGCGCGGCATCAGGATCGCGCCGACCAGCGGGAAGAGCGGGATCGTCTGCGGCAGATCCGCAGGCTTTCGATAGCCGAACGCGCTCACGAGAACAGAATCGCCGACAGCTTGCGGCGCCCCTGCTTGGTCACTTCCGACATTGGGCCGGCGGCTTCGAAGATTTTCAGGAGCTGCGTGCGCGCAGCTCCCTCGTTCCAATCGCGGTTCTTCTCGATGATGGTGAGCAGCTGATCGCTCGCGCCTTCGAGATCGCCGCGCGCCGAGAGCGCCTCGGCATATTCAAAGCGGGCTTGGTGATCGTTGGGGTCGGCGGCGACTTTGGCGCCGAGTTCGTCATTGTCGCCGGTGTCGCCCGCCTTCGAGGCGAGCTCGATCGCGGCGCGGACGCCGGCGATCTCCGGGTCGTTGAGTTTCTCAGGCGGCGTGAGCGAAAGAATCTCTTCGGCATCGGCGATGTCGCCCGTGCTCACGGCGAGCCGGGCCATGCCCGCGATGGCTTTGACGTTGGCTTGATCCAGCTGCAGCACGGTTGTGAACGCCTGCGCCGCGCCGCCGATGTCACCAAGCTTCAGCGACTCTGCCGCTTGTTCAAGCAGTGGCTCGATCTCAGCCGTCATGTCAGCGCCGGCGAGGCGGTCGACGAACAATTTGATCTGGCTTTCCGGGATCGCGCCCATGAAGCCATCGACGGGGCGGCCCTGATCGAAGGCATACACCGCCGGGATTGAGCGCACACCGAGCTGACCAGCGACGCCCGGATTCTCATCGATGTTGATCTTGACCATGCGAACTTTGCCGCCAGCGCCGTGCACGGCTTTTTCGAGCATCGGGCCGAGCGTGCGGCAGGGGCCACACCACGGCGCCCAGAAATCGACGATCACCGGTGTTTCACGTGATTGCTCGACGACGTCGGCCATGAAGCCTTGGTCAGTGCCTTCTTTGACAATATCGGTTTCGGGCGGCGCTGCGCCGTCTAGAAAAGTCATGCATTCCCTCGTTCGGGCCTAAAGATGGGCTGGCGCGGCGTCGGGTTCAATTCTCGCCGGTATTCCTTGCGCGTCAAACTTGAGCCGGATCGGCTCGCGGCCGAGCGAACGCAGGAATTTTAGTAGGTCAGCCGGGCTCATGGCGGTTGTGGCGTCATTCTTCAGCGGATGGAAGTTGACGGGGTCGTGGGCAAAGAGCGCCTCATCCAGCACCAACGTGACCACGCGATCAGGATCGTTGATCACGGAGAAGACAGTCACAGAACCGGGCTCGACGCCCAAATGCTGCATCAAGCGCTCCGGCGAACCGAACGAGAAGCGCGCGGCGCCAAGCACTTTCGATGTCGCATTGAGATCGATGACGGTGTCCGCGATGGCCGAGATCAGAAAGATCGCGCCCTTCTTGTCCTTGAGGAACAGGTTCTTGGTGTGCCCGCCCGGCATTGAGGCCTTGAGGTCCACGCCTTCTTCGACGGTGAATACCGGCCGGTGCCGGTGCGTCACATGTGTGACGCCCAGCGCATCAAAACGGGCGAAAAGATCAGCTTCTGTCGCGGGCATCACGCGCATCCCCTTGGCGCAAGCGCGGGCGAGCGTCTAGGAGGGTGGGGATGAAACTCACTTGTTATCAAGTCGATCCGCAGCCCGCCGAGATGGTGCCCGGCGCGCCGGATCGCGAATGGATGGATCGCTTTTCGGATCGCCATCCGTATCGCTGCTTGCCGCTGGTGGTGGCCAACACTACGGGCTGGGCGCTGCTCTCGCCGGTGAGTTTTACCGCCACTTGGACAGGCGGACCGCGCATTGAAGACATTCGCATCGATCCGGACGACGGCACGCCGCGCTCGATGTTGGACCGCTGGGCGGTTTCGCACTTCTCAGGCGGCGTGCTGACGTTTCACACTGGCTGGCTGTTCCGCACAGAGCCGGGGTGGGATCTCTGGGCTGGCGGCCCGCCCAATCACATCAAGGACGGCATTCAGCCGCTCACTGGGGTGATCGAGACTTATTGGCTGCCGTTTCCCTTCACGATGAACTGGCGCTTTACGCGGCCTGGCATGGTTCAGTTCAAGAAGGGCGAGCCGTTCTGTTTTGTCTATCCGCTACCCCACGAAAAGATGGATGAGTTCGAGCCGATCGTGAAATCGATCCACGACGATCCAGAGCTGAAGCGTCAGTACGAGGCCTGGGGCGCAAGCCGCACCAACTTCCTCGACAAGCTCGCCGACAAGGATGCCGACGCGGTAAAGAATGGCTGGCAGCGCGATTACTTCCGCGGCCGCACGCCGGAAGGCCATCTCGCGCCGGATAGCCACGTGAACCGCCGCAGATTGAAGCCGCCACGCAAAGCGGAACCTGGCGAATAAGCGCAACTCCTGTGGAAAACGGAGTGTGACCGGCGTCGCGGGCGGATCGAAAAGCCGGGGCTATCTCTTGTCCATCGACGCAGCGAAGGCGCTGCAAATTGGTGGAGTGGAAAATGGCACAAGCTTATGAAACCCGTCATCGCCGCAACGGCGCGATCGATCTGCGCGACGACATGGCGACCTTGGGCAAGGACTTCTCGCATTTGACCGACGATCTCGGTGAAATGTTTTCAAAGAAGTGGAACGCGGCCGGTGATCGCGTGAATGGCGGCATCAAGCGGGTCGGCAAGGAAGTGCGTGCGCGCCCGTTCGCAGCCGTTGGCGCAGCTGCCGGCGCAGGCCTCCTGGCCGGGGTTCTGATCACCGCCTTGGCGCGCCGCCGCAAGTAAGCAAGATTTTGGCCCCGGTGGTTTGGCCACCGGGGCCTAACCTTGGATGGTTCCAACTCAGGCGCGTGGAGGCGACTTTTCTTTGGTTGCCAGCTCAGCTCGAATGCGTACTGAAAGCGGACCGACTTTCGGTTCAATCTCTACCGCGCCGAGCGCTTCAACTAGGCTCTGAAATAGTTCGTGACCCGCGCGTATTTCTGCGCGTGGCTTTCCGGACAATTCCTGTTGGTGAAAGCGCCGCACCTTCGCCGCTCGAAGCGCTCGACCGAAGGCAACGTCATCCATCATCATGATCGCTACATGCTGATCGCGCAGCATTTCCTTCAAGCCATGTTGGATGCTCGCGGGCAAGCCACCCTTTACTAGTTTGTACCCATTGGCCTCCAGGCGCAGAACCTGTTCTTTCGGCCCCTCGAGATTTTTCAGATGTGGGCGTTTCGCAATGTCTAGTGGCACCGTAACCACCGCTTGCGCGACACCTCCCTCGTGATCAGAGACGATCAAAAACTCGTCGTGAACGCGAAGTGACGCAGCATCACGGTGCTTGCGTTCGGCGATAACCGCCTCATGGAGCAGTTTGGTTTCTGGTGCTTCGACCACTGGTTCGGCTAAGGCGGCCGCGACGGGCGTCCTCCTCCCCAGTGCATCAAGTCGCAGAGCAAGCAATGCAAATCGATCATCGGAGAGAAGGATGCGCGCTAGCATTTCTTCAGCTGCGGGCGACATCGCTTTTTTGGATTGCAGGAACCGAGTCAGATGCGCGTTCCCGCCGGGATCATTAGCGCCAACGAACTTCGTCTCAAATTTGGTCACGACCGACCCTCCGGGTGAAACCCACTGGTTCTCCTCCCTGAGCCAGCATCGTTTCATTACCGCAAAAAACATCATTAGCAAACGCGATCAGCATTATAAGTATGCCCCATGCTGTAGAAGTGGTAACACAACGGCGTGAACTGCTAACGACGCACGCATTAGCCAAATTTTAACTGGACGATAATAATTAGATTTGGCATCCTCCGTGTCCTTCGAGCCGGCTGTAAGCCTTTGCTTAGACGCGGTTCGCGACTGTGACGCGGTGGCGCTGGCTTTTTGCCTGCTCGAACGGGATGCTTTTGCCGTTAGAGGTTGCCATGCGCAGTTCGAAGAGTGCCACAAAGCGAGGTGGTAAGATTGAGCCTGCAGCCACTCAAAAGGTTGCAGAGGAAGCGAAGCAGGCATTAGCGGCGGCCGACTTGATCGTTGCTAATGTCCTGCTGGATCATCTTGAACGCTATTCGCCCTCGTTAGATGACTCGGACGGTTTTTCTTATCTGCTGGGGCAGGTTCTGAATCGAATTCGCAAACCGGAAGACCTCTCGGAGGTGATTGGATTTTCGGTGCAGACATTGAATCGATGGGCGCGAGGGCTGGGCCTCCCTCCACCGATTACCAAGGCGGCGGTCATTGCTCTCTTAGTGGAGATCGTGAAGAACGATTTTCAGATTTCGAGCATTGCTGGCGACCGCTCCGGGATGCTCGCTCGTGCAGCTGCGGTTGGGGCGGCGAAGGTTCTCAAAGGTAGTCGGTAGCAGCCCCTTGCTTCCCGGCCCGGCCTCTGCGATATGACCGCCCCTCAGACGGGCCTTCGGCCCTGTTTACCCACGGATGCGGGCGTAGCTCAGGGGTAGAGCACAACCTTGCCAAGGTTGGGGTCGTGAGTTCGAATCTCATCGCCCGCTCCATGTTTCTGCTAATCGATCCAGCGTGTTGAACGATCCTGAGACCGCGCGGCTCTTGGATGCCGCCAAGCGCGCTTATGCGGGTGGCGACAAGCCTGGCGCTGCGGCGTTGGCGCGGCAGGTGTTGCTGCGTGCGCCGGGTGAGGCGACGGCGCTGCAGATTCTTGGCGTGGTGGCGCTCGACAGCGGTGATTATTCGGGCGCCCGCCGGCACCTCGAAGCCTCGAACGCGGCGCGACCGAACGCTGCCACCGTCAATATGATTGGCGTCGCCGCGGGGCGCTTGGGTGACGCCGACGTGGCGCGGGCTTCGTTCACCCGTGCGGGCGAGCTTGGGTTGGTCGATGGTTGGCGCAATCTGGCGGTGACAGAAAAAGGTGAGGCGCAAACCGAAGCCTATCGCCGCGCACTGGCTTTGGCGCCGAACGACGTCGCTTCGCACGCGGGTTTGGCGCAGGCGCTTGAGGCGCGCCACGATCTCGCTGGCGCGAAAGAGCACGCGAACGTCGCGATTCGGGGCGATGCGGCGAATGCGACGGCTCGGTTGGCGCTGGCGCGCGTGCTGATGCGGGAGAAGGACTTTGCCGGCGCGGAGGCGGCCGTTGCGCCGCTAGTGCAGGCGCCGAGGGTTGGGCCAGAGCAGCGTGTGCTGGCGCTTGGCTTGATTGGTGATACACGCGACCGCCGCGACGATGCGCGGGGTGCGTTTCAGGCGTTTACGGCTGCCAATCAATTGTCCTTGCAGTTGCACGGCGCGTGGCTGAACGCGACGGAGCGGCTCTATCACCCCGAGTGTGTGCGGCGGATGGCTGGGTTGGCGGCCACGCTCGACGTCTCAACTTGGCGCGCCGAAGGCGGCCTTCGATCGCCGGTATTCCTTGTCGGCTTTCCGCGCTCGGGCACGACATTGCTTGATCAGGTACTTTCCTCTCACAGCCAGATCGTGTGCCTGGAGGAGAGTGAGCACTTTGGCGACGCGCTGGGCGAAGTGATCGCGGATCCGGCGCGCGTTTGGGAAATTGCCGCGCTGACCGGCGACGAGATCGGGCGTATTCGCGAAAGCTATTGGCGGCGGGTGCAAGCACCGGATGGCGCCATCGTCATAGACAAGTTCCCGCTTAACATCGTCGTGTTGCCATTGATCAAGCGCGTCTTCCCGGACGCCAAGATCGTGTTTGCGCTACGCGATCCGCGCGACGTTGTGCTCTCCTGCTATCAGCAGCGCTTTACGATCAACGCGGCCATGGCGCAGTTCCTCGAACTCGGCAGGGCAGGCGCGTATTACGATCAGGTGATGGCGCTATTCGAGCTTTGTCGCGAACGGCTCGCGCTCGATCTGCATCAAGTTCGCTACGAAGATGTCGTCGCAGATCTGGAGGGCGCCGCGCGCTCTTTGTGCGCTTTTCTTGGTACTCCGTTCGAGCCTGCGACGCTGAATTATCGTGAGACCGCGCTCAGCCGGGACATCGCCACGCCGAGCGCGCGGCAAGTGATCGAGCCGCTCTACAATCGGTCAATTGGACGATGGCGCCGGTATGAGGTAGAGCTTGGCCCAGTGCTGTCGGCGCTGGCGCCTTGGGCGTCGCGATACGGGTATGAGGTCTAGCGGGGGCCGTTGAAAACGGCTTGGGCCTGCATCACTGAAGCGTCGGCGCTGGTGAAATCGCCGGCAGCGATGGCGCCGATCACGTTGCGCAGATGGTCGGCGCATTCGTGCAGCTGTTGGCGCTCGGCTTCAGAGGTGGCGAAACGTGCGAGTTCGTAAACGCGACGGCGATCGTCCGCTGATGACACGCCGTTGAGTTGCACGCGCAGACGACGCAATACGGCGCCCAGCGGCGGTGGCTCGCCGGCATCGTTATACGAGCGCTTGTCGCCCCAGCGCTTGCCGAGGCCACCTTTGCGCCGGTCTGGTCCGAAATAGACCTCGTTATCTACCCATCTGCGGGTCATCGCGAGCAAGACGGTATGCAGCGTAGTGCTAACGCGCTGTTAGCGTAACTGGCATCACACGCCTAAGTTGCGGTAAAGCGTTCCGCAAAATTCAGCCGCGTTTGCGGATGAGGCCTTCTTGCGCGGTTGAAGCGACCAAAGTTCCATCGTTGCGATAGATGGCGCCGCGATTGAAGCCGCGCGCTCCGGAGGCGCTTGGGCTGTCCTGGACGTAGAGGTGCCACTCCGAGAAGTTCGTTGGCCGGTGAAACCAGATGATGTGATCGAGGCTCGCCGTCTGCACGCCGGACTGCCAGCTGACACCATGAGGACGCATAGCGGTGCCAAGCAGCGAATAATCGGACGAGTAAGCAAGGAACGCCTGGTTCAGCGCGATGTCGTCGCCGGCACTGGAGCGCGCGCGTAGCCACACGCTTTGATGGGGCGGCTTCGGTTTGGGATTGGCGACATCGACGGGGTCGATCGCGCGCATCTCGATCGGGGCGTTGCGGAGCCAGCGCGTGTTTTCTTCGGGCTGGGTTTTGATCCAAGCCTCGACAAACTTACCCACTTCATCGGCGGAATAGGCTGGTGTCGGCATATCGCTTTGATGCACGTAGCCATCCTCGGGGGTTTGGAAAGAGCACGCCATGTTGAAGATTTGCTCACCCTTTTGGATGGCGATGACACGGCGGGTGGCGAAGCTCTTGCCGTCGCGTGAGCGCTCAACCTGATAAAGCACAGGAATGCTCGGATCGCCGGGGCGGATGAAGTAGCTCTGCAACGAATGACAGATCTGACTGCCGACGGTTCTGTAAGCGGCCATCAGCGCTTGGGCGACAACTTGGCCGCCGAAAATGCGCTGGCGCTCTTCGGGCGGAGACACGCCGCGGAAAAGATTCACCTCGATCGGCTCAAGGGTGAGGATGCTGATGAGTTCGTCCATTGGTGCGGACATGAGCGCGCGCTTCCGAAGCTTCTGGGAGGTAACCCGGCTTATGGCGCGCTAGCGCGGCTTACAAGCGCCGCGCTCGCCATAGCTGCCCTACGGAATAAGGTTGCCGCTTGCGTCACACCAGGGTTCGCGACGGCCGCGCCAGGGGCGGGCGAGGCCTTCGGCCATCAGCGTTTCACCCATATCGCGCCCATCGATCACGACGAAGGCAATGGTGCGCCCATAGCGGTCGATACGCCCGGTTGGGCGAAACTCAACGCGGCGCGCCTCTGAAACCAAGGCTCTTGCTGCGGCGGTGGCGCGATTGCCTAGGTCGCGCTCGGCCGCGCAGCGTGCGCGTGAGCCCGTTTCCGGCGTGTCGATATTCACGAGCCGATAAGTGATGTCCTCACGCGTGTCCTCCATCGTATCGCCGTCGATGACGCGCATGCGTTGTGCGACGCTGCTCGATCCTCGCAGCGCACGCGGCGTCTCGGCGCTCGCCAGTTGCGGCGTCTGCGCTTCGGCGCGCGATGTCTGATAATCGGTCGCGAACAATATCGCTGCGCCGAGCGCAAGGACGATCGCGAAGACGGCAAGCGGCGCGCGGAGTCTGATTGATTTCGCCATGGCCCAAGCCAGGCGCTGAAGGTCTTACCAAATCGTAAATGGCGGCCCGGCGCTTGGGTTAGGCGGTCTGGCGTTCGCCGTCGTCGTGGGCGGTGAAGCGTTCTTCCAGCATCTGAACAGTGTCGGCGACCTGTTCGAGCGTGCGCACGCTGCGCGTCTCGATGCCCAGGATGCGCTCCTCCACGCGGCGGCGGAGTGCATCGAATTCGGCCGCGAGATTATAGTCGACCTCTGTGTGCTCAAGCGTGGCGAGGCGGCGGTCGTTTTCAGTCACGAAGCGGACGATGTCGGTGCGCATGGCTTCGAGCGCCTCAGCTTGGCGCGACTCCATCGCGGCTAGGCGGCGGTTGAGTTGGGCGACCTCTTCGGGCGTCGGCCCGCTGATCGTCACGTCGGGCGTGTGGCTGGCTTGCTGGCGCTCAACAGCTCCCATCCTGCTCTCCAGCGCAGCCATCGCATCGGATGTAACGACAGCACTTTGCAGGCGCTCAACGGCGCCAATCCGATCGGAGAGGGCGCTCACATCTTCCGCCGAGGCGATCGGCGTTTCTTGGGCCGAGAGATGCTCGAGGCGCAGGTCGGCGAGGGCGACCTCTAGCTTGTGCAGGCGCTGATCGGCTTGCGCTGACGCGTCGGCGTAGTTGGTCGAGAGGCGGCCCATGAGGCGAACCAGATCATCCGATTTCTCAGCGCCTGCCCTGGCGTCGCTGTCCCAACCGTCGATGCGCGAGGTCAGCTCAGCGATGCGCTGCAGGATATGGTCTTCGCTACTCTTGGAAACGGCTTGGCGCAGTACGTTGAGTTGGGCTTCGATGTCGCCGAGGCGGGCATTGAAGGCGTCGCCGCCGCCGCGCAGTTCTTCGATCCGGCGCAGCAGGGAATCGTCGCCGCTTTTCGCGATGGCCCGGCGCAGGACATTCATCTGCGCTTCGACGTCGGCGACTTTGGAGTCGAGTGCGGCATCGCCGTCTGCGGCTTCAGCCAGGCGGGCGCTGAGTTCGTCGATGCGGCGTACGATAGCTTCATCGCCGTTGCTGCCGACCGCTTGGCGCAAGACGCTGACTTGCGCTTCCATGTCCGAGAGCTTGGCGCTCGATGCGGCGTCGCTT
The DNA here is from genome assembly GCA_041398305.1 of Hyphomonadaceae bacterium. Taxonomy (GTDB): domain Bacteria; phylum Pseudomonadota; class Alphaproteobacteria; order Caulobacterales; family Aquidulcibacteraceae; genus Vitreimonas. Next base: position 196,975 of record JAWKUZ010000003.1, on the reverse strand, counting down.
AGGGCGGCTTCGACCTGAGAAATCCGCTCAACCAGGGAGGTTTGCGCGCGCAGCGCCAGGTCGATGACGGTGAGGCGGGCGCTTACGCCTGAGTGCTGCTCCCGCACTTCGGTGCGGACTTGGTCGAGCAATTCGGCAGCGTCGCTGCGGCCTTGCGCGATATCGGCGGCGAGTTTTTGCAGCGAAGCGTAAGTCGCGGTCTCGATGCGCTCGTTTTCGGCGCGGAGTAGGAAGTGTGTCTCCGCGGCTTGTTCTTCATGGCGGGCAAGGCGCGAAGCCACAGCTTCCGTTTGCTCGGTCGCGGTGCTGAGGACTTGGCTCGCGCGGTCAGCGGCGCTGAGTGCGGCGGCGGCGACACGTTCAAGCAATTGCTGGCGCAATGCGCTCGCGTCTGCCGCGCCGTCGCTCACAGCCTCGTCGAGAAGCTTTAGGCGCGCGACAGCACCTTGTTGGCGCTCCCGCAGCTCAGCGATCTCGGAGGAGAAGTCGCTATGCAGGCTTTCGAGCGCCGCGCGATTGCCTTGCTGGGCGCGTTGCAGGTCGGCGGCGAGCGAGGCGCCGGCCTGGCGGAGGCTCTCGGCGGTATCCTCAAGCGCGATTTGCGCCGCGTCTTCCATGTCCGCCATGCGCGCGCGAAGTTGGTCGGCGCTCACCGCGGCTTGACGTTCGGCCTTTTCGACGCGGTCCGACAGCGCTTCCATGCGCTGGGTCGTTTCGGTGAAGGCGGTATGGACGCGGCGACGGGTCTCGTCGACGCCATCGGCCACGCTTTGCTCAAGCGTCTCACGGACGCCGCGCAGCTCCACCACAAGGTTGGCGACAGCGGCATCTGCTTGGGCGGCTGCTTCGTCCGCTGCGGTGGCGACGTCGCGCAGACCGATGTTCAGGCGCAGGGCGATCTGGTCGGCAAATTCGCTGAAATCCGAGGCGATGGCGTGCTTCAGCGTTTCATGTGCATCGGCCAGGACGCCGGCATTGGCGTCAGCGCGGCGTGCAATGGTGTCGATGTCTTGGGTGTAGGCGTTCAGTGCTGAAATCGAGCTGGCGAGCCCTTCGTGGGCGGCGGCGTTCTCGCTGGCGCGGGCGGCAGCACTCTCCTCAGCCTGTTGCTGAAGGGCCACTAGATGTTCGGCGGTATCTTGCAGGCCCTGCTGCAGCGCGTGTGCGGTGCCGTTTGCGACGCCTTCGAGCTCGTCAACGCGCTCGCTAATGTCAAAAAGCGACGCATCGAGCGTACGTTGCGCGGAATCTAGGCCGCTCAGTGAGTGCTCTAAGCGGCGCTCAAGGGTGCGAAAACGGTGGCGAACGCCCGCCTCGGCGCCGTCTTCCGGCGCGACGGGCTCTTCCGGCTGTGAACTGACGACTTGGTCGGTGATTGCGGCGCGTAGCACCATGTCGGTGAGATAGTCCGACAAGCTGACGCCCAAGCGCCCGGCTTCCCGGACGGCGCGGTCCCGCGTGTCCGGATCGATGCCGTTTAGCACCCATGCACTGTCGCTCATTGGTCCAGCCTCTACGGTCCCCAAGCTCCAAGGGATGCCGCAGCGTGCTTAAGGTCACGTAAAATCGAAGGTTTTCGTTTCGTTAAACGGGCGCACCGAGGTGGCGTTCGCCACAATCTGTTCAGCTTTCGCTCACCTTCGTATCGCGGTGAACTTTTCTGGCGTTTTCGCAATCACCCGCGCGCAAATCATGTCATCCTCTGCGCGTTGTTTGGGCGGATCGTGTGCGGCGCCACAAACCTCACCTTATCGCCGCCAGATTTGCATGGCTTTTTGTTAAGCGTCTCGGAACCGGAGTTCTTATGTAAAGGTTGCTGAGACGCGGACGGAGGCACGATGTCTGAAGATCTTTTTCGCAGTTACGCTCGCTCGTTTGAGCAGCGTCGAGAAGCGGAAATGTCGCTGCAGGACTTCCTCGGCCTTTGCCGCGACGACCCCATGGCCTACGCGAGCGCTCACGAGCGATTGCTTGCGGCGATCGGCGAACCGAGAATGGTCGATACGTCGAAGGACGCTCGACTCGGTCGCATCTTTATGAATCGCACGATGCGGTTCTATCCAGCGTTCGCGGAATTCTACGGCATGGAAGAGACGATCGAACGGATCGTCGCGTTCTTCCGCCACGCCGCACAAGGGTTGGAAGAGCGCAAACAGATCATCTACCTGCTCGGACCGGTCGGCGGCGGCAAGTCGTCACTGGCGGAGCGTCTCAAGGCGCTGATGGAAGATCAGCCGATCTATGTGCTGAAAGCGGGCGATGAACTCTCGCCAGTGTTCGAGCACCCGCTCGGCCTGTTCGATCCAGCGACCTGGGGCCAGCGCCTCGAAGACGAATACGGCATCCCCCAACGCCGGCTCACCGGGTTGATGAGTCCGTGGTGCGTGAAGCGGCTGGATGAGTTTGGCGGCGACATCACCAAATTCCGCGTCGCGAAGATGAACCCATCTCGCTTGCGCCAAGTCGCGATCGCGAAGACGGAGCCAGGTGACGACAACAACCAGGATGTCAGCTCGCTCGTCGGCAAGGTCGATATTCGCAAACTCGAAATGCACGCGCAGAACGATCCCGACGCGTACAGCTATTCGGGCGGCCTGAACCGCGCCAACCAGGGCATGCTCGAATTCGTCGAAATGTTCAAAGCGCCTATCAAGATGCTCGCACTCGTTGCTGACGGCGACGCAGGAAGGGAACTACGTCGGCACCGAGAATATCGGCGCCCATCCCGTACACCGGCATCATCATGGCGCACTCGAACGAGGCTGAATGGCACCGTTCAAGAACAACAAGAATAACGAGGCCTTCATCGACCGGATCTACGTGATCAAGGTCCCGTACGTGCTGCGCGTGCAAGAAGAGCAGCGCATCTATGAAAAGCTGATCCGCGGTTCGGAGCTGTCGGAGCGCCGTGCGCGCCGGGGACGCTCGAAATGTTGGCGCGCTGCCGGTGCTCGCGCCGCCGTTGAAGGAGCACGAGAACTCAAACGCGTTCGCGAAGATGCGCGTCTATAACGGCGAGAGCTTGAAGGAAGTCGATCCGAAGGCGCGCACGCTGCAAGAGTACAAAGACGCCGCCGGCGTTGACGAAGGTATGGAAGGCATCTCGACGCGCTTCGCGTTCAAAGTGCTGGCCGCGACCTTCAATCACGACACGACCGAGGTGGCCGCCGATCCCGTGCACTTGATGTACGTGCTCGAACAGCAAGTGCGCCGCGAGCAATACCCGCAAGAGCAGGAAGCCAAGCTGTTGGAGTTCATCAAGGCCGATCTGGCGCCGCGCTATGCGGAGTTCATCGGCAATGAAATCCAGAAGGCCTATCTCGAGTCGTATCACGACTTCGGCCAGAACCTGTTCGACCGCTATGTCGATTACGCGGATGCCTGGATCGAAGACATCGACTTCAAGGATCCCGACACCGGCCAGTTGCTGAACCGCGAGCTGCTGAACCAAGAACTCTCGAAGATCGAGAAGCCCGCTGGGATCGCCAACCCGAAGGACTTCCGCAACGAGGTCGTGAAGTTCACGCTTCGCGCGCGCGCCGGCCATGGCGGCAAGAACCCGTCATGGACGTCATACGAGAAGATCCGTGAAGTGATCGAGCGGCGCATGTTCTCACAGGTCGAAGACCTGCTGCCGATCATCAGTTTCGGTTCGAAGAAGGATGGCGATACCGAGAAAAAGCACGAGGAGTTCGTGATGCGGATGGTCGAGCGCGGCTACACCGAGCGGCAAGTCCGCCGGCTGGTCGAGTGGTACATGCGCGTCAAGCAAGCGGGCTAAGGCGGCGGCGCCATGAACATCATCGACCGCCGCCTGAACCCGGGCGGGAAAAGCTTCGCCAACCGTCAGCGGTTCTTACGCCGCGCGCGTGCGCAGGTACGCAAGGCGGTGCGGGAGGCGTCGTCGTCGCGTTCAATCAAGGACGCCGGCAAGGGCGGCGAAGTTTCGATTCCAGCCGGCGGCGTGCACGAGCCGCACTTGCATCGGTCGCGCCAAGGCGGCGTGCGGGATTATGTTTTGCCGGGCAACAAGAAGTACGTCGAAGGCGACTCGATCGCGCGTCCGCCGCAAGGCGGCGGGCAGGGATCGCAGGCGAGCGACAGCGGCGAGAGACGAGTTTCGCTTGCGCTGCTCAGAACGAGGATATCTCGATTTTTTATCTGAAGACGGCTTCCGTCTCGCCAGCGCCAGGGACAGTAGGTGGCGACTCGACGGCGCGGCAAGCCGGCTACTCGGTCTCGGGGCCGCCATCGCGGCTCTCTGTGCCACGTACGCTGCGCCATTCGATGTCGCGCCGTATCGCACTGAAGCGGCCCAAGGCGGAAGAGATCGCCGCGCTGCGCGAAGAGATCGAGAAACTGGAGCGCGAAGGCGGGCAGTTCGAGGCATTGGTCGAGAAGCGTAAGCAGCTCGAACAGATCATCGCGCGCTCGAAGCGCATTCCGTACATAGATCCGGTCGATGTGCGGTATCGCCGCCTAGAGTCGAATCCGAAGCCGATTGCCAAAGCGGTGATGTTCTGCCTGATGGACGTCTCCGGCTCGATGAACGAGCACATGAAGGATCTGGCAAAGCGCTTCTATTCGCTGCTCTACCTCTTCCTAAACCGCCGCTATGAGCACGTGGACGTGGTGTTCATCCGTCACACGCACGAAGCGTCGGAAGTAGACGAGCAGACGTTCTTCTATTCGCGCGAAACTGGCGGCACGGTGGTGTCGACGGCGCTCTTCAAAATGGCTGAGATCATCCGCGATCGTTATCCGGTCGATCAGTGGAACATCTATGCCGCGCAAGCCAGCGACGGCGACAACACCTCAAGCGACAACGCAGTCGTATTAGCCCAGCTGCGCGACGTGATCCTGCCGATCTGCCAATACTATGCGTACGTCGAAGTCGGTATGGACGATGAAGACGATCATCCAGGCGCGGGGGAGCCCAGCACCAATCTCTGGCGCGCGTACCGGCGCGTTTCCGTCGATGCGCCGTTTGCGATGCGCAAGGTCAAGCATCGCCGCGACATCTATCCTGTGTTCCGCGAATTGTTTGCGCGCCGTCCTGAGGGCGTCGCGGCGGATGGCGCCTAATGACTTTGCTTGCACCTGACTCCAAGCTGCTTTTCCAAGGCCCGGACTGGGATTTCGATCTCATTCGCCGCGTTCACGATGCCTGTGGCGAGATCGCGATCAACGAAATGGGTCTGGATCCGTATCCGAACCAGATCGAGGTGATCACGACTGAGCAGATGCTCGATGCGTATGCCTCAACCGGCATGCCGCTGTTCTACCGGCACTGGTCGTTCGGTAAGGAATTCGCGCGCAACGAAGCGCTCTACCGCAAGGGCTATCAGGGCCTCGCGTACGAGATCGTCATCAACTCGAACCCGTGCCTCGTCTACATCATGGAGGAAAACTCCGCGATGATGCAGACGCTCGTGATCGCGCACGCGGGATACGGCCACAGCCACTTCTTCAAGAACAACTATGTGTTCAAGCAGTGGACCGACGCGGATGGCATTCTAGACTATCTTGAATTCGCGCGTGGGCTGATCGCGAAATACGAAGATCGCTACGGCCAGGAAGAGGTGGAGCGCGTGCTCGATGCGGCGCATGCGCTACAGAGCCACGGCATTCACCGCTTTCCGCGCAAGCGCATGGCCGACCTCCGCTCGGAGCAGAAGCGCGAAGAAGAGCGCCGTCGTCACGGCGAGCAGCTCTTCAACGATCTCTGGCGCACGGTGCCTCAAGGCAAGCGCAAGCCGACCGCCGATGAGGATGCTCGCCGTAAGTCATTGCTCGGCTTGCCGGAAGAGAACCTGCTCTACTTCCTAGAGAAGACAGCGCCGCGGCTCGCGCCATGGCAGCGCGAAATTCTGCGCATGGTGCGGATGATCAATCAGTACTTCTATCCGCAGCGGCAAACCAAGGTGATGAACGAAGGCTGCGCGACCTATGTCCACCATCGCGTGATGAACCGATTGCACGAGAAGGGTCAGATCGACGACGGCGCGTTCCTGGAATTCTTGCATTCGCACACGAGCGTCGTGATGCAGCCGGACTTCGATGATCGGCGCTACTCGGGCATCAATCCGTACGCGCTGGGCTTTGCCATGTGCTGCGATATCGAGCGCATCTGCACCAAGCCGACGGACGAGGACCGCGAATGGATGCCGGATATCGCCGGCAACAATGATCCCTACGGGACGTTGCGCAATATCTGGGCAAACTTCCGGGATGAAAGTTTCGTCTCGCAATACCTTTCGCCGCAATGCATCCGCGACTTTGGCCTCTTCAACGTCCATGACGACGAAGAAGAGGAGGATATGAACGTGTCCGCCATTCACGATGAGCGCGGATACCGGAAGATTCGCCGCGGACTCTCGAAGCATTACGACATCGCTTACCGCGACCCTGACATCCAGATTGTCGACGTCGATCTCGCCGGTGATCGCAAGCTGATCCTCTCGCACCGTGTGCTCGATGGCATGACGCTTGAGGAGGGCGACACCGACAAGGTGCTGCAGCATGTCGCCGATCTTTGGGGCTACGATGTGAAGCTGGTTGAGGCAGACGATTCCGGAACTGTCCGCGCCGAACACACAGCAAGCCCCCGCCGACCGTTCATGTAGCCCACACAGCGTGACTGCCGGCACAACTCGTTTCGTCTGCCCGCCCTAAATCTCTGACGTTGCCTCACTGCCCCCGCGAACGGCGTGCGTGGCGGGGTCTCTGCGGCACGCGGAGGAATAGGCATGTTGAAGGTTTCACACGCGTTGTTTGCGGCGGCGTCAGTGCTGGCGCTTTCAGTCGGCGGCGCGCAAGCGCAGAGCTACGAAGCTCAAATCAATCCAAACGCGACATTCGAACAGGCGCCGACGCCGACCGCGCCGCCGCGCTACATCGTTCGCGCCACCACGCTCTATGCCAACGACGAGACCGGCCCTGACTGGGCGGGTTCGGACGAGATCTACGCCGAGTTCGAACTACGTACGCCGGACCGTGTCGGCGGAGACGCGTTCTATGCGCGCACCACGACCTTCCAAGATTTCGACACCGGCGAGACCAAGCGCTTCCGCGAAGGAGAGAACTGTCTGACCTCCGCGGTTCCAGCGCCCGGCGCCCGGATAACAAATAGCCGTGTCCGGTTCTGGGACTGTCATCCAAATGGCGACCGCTACAATCTGACGTTCGTCGTGCGCCTCTATGAAGAAGATACCGGCGATGACGACCTGATCGGCGAACGCGAAATCCGGTGGACCCCGGCCGAGCTCGACGCGCTCAATTTGGGCGTGGGCCAGAAATTCCCCGAGCACATTCGCATCGGCGGCTACACGCTCAATTGGGAAATCGAGCGCGTGCGCTAAACGCCGATACGCCGCAAGCCATCAGCGATCGCGGGATCAACTTGAACATCGCGCGCGCTGATGGGGCGGGTGAGCCGCAATGTCTCCATGCTGCGTGCGCGCGACAGCGCAACATAGGTTTGACCCGGCGCGAAGGCGCCGCGGCCGAGATCAATCTCAACACTGTCCAGCGTCATGCCTTGCGCCTTGTGAATGGTAAGCGCCCATGCCGGGGCGAGGGGGAATTGCACGTACTTGAATTCCTCTTTCACCTCCATGCGGTTCTCTTTGGCGTTCCAGGTCCATCGCGCTTGCGGCCAAGTCGCGCGTTCGACATCAACCTCGTCGCCCGCATCGAGCGCGACCTGAACGATGTCGTCATCCAGCGCGAGCACTGTGCCGAGAGAGCCGTTCACCCAGCGGCCGGCGGAATCGTTCTGCGTGAAAATCACCCGCGCGCCGCGCTTCAGCACAAGCTCCATCGGCGCCGGGAAGCGATCGCTTTGTTGCTTGGGCGCTTCGCCTTCGAAGCCGCCAGTGTAGCGCGCGCCGGCGCCTTCGAGGGAGGCGAGCCCGCGCGCATTGTAGTTGTCGGCCACGGCGTTGGTCGCGCAGAGCAGCACTGGCCGCTTCGGCAGCGATCGATCGAGGCAGACTGTGTTGAGAATGGTCACGGCCTCTTCCACCCCACGCCGTTCGCGGATCGAGGAGAGGATTTGGATGAAATCCTGATTGGTCTGTCGATGCACTTCCGTGAGTTCAACGCCGGCGATCGGCGCATCGCGCAAGCAGTGAGCCGAGAAGGCGTAGGGGCTGCTGTAGCCGGCATCTTCAAGCAGCTGGCCTTCGTCGCCGCGTACGACGGGCGGCAATTGGTAGAAATCGCCCACAAGCAGCATCTGCACGCCGCCGAAAGGGCGCGAACTCTTTCGCGCAATCTGCAGGTGTGAGTTCATGGCGTCGAGCACATCGGCGCGCAGCATCGAAACTTCATCGATGATCAGGCGCGAGATGGCGCGCGCGGTGCGTGTGAAGAAGTAATTGGGTTTTTCGGCATTGCCGATCAGTGGCCGCGGTGGGAAGCCAAAGAACGAGTGCACAGTTTGGCCGCCAATGTTCATCGCGGCGAGACCTGTCGGTGCAAGCAGGGCTTGTGGATAGCCGGGGTTGCTCTCGACCAAATTGCGAATGAAGTGGCTCTTGCCCGTGCCGGCGCGCCCAACCAGCATGATGACCGGCGTGCGATCGCTAATTGCGGCAAGCGCTTCAGTAACGGCGGGATCGGGGCGCGGCGCGGGAATCATGCGCTTTGTATATAGAGATGCCTCCGAATGCGCTAAGCTAACGCTGGAGGAGTAGGACGATGCGGTGGATTTTGATGGCGGCGGCTGCAGTCGTATTGGCGTCATGCGCGGCACATGAAGAGGCTGCGCCGGATCCTGCCGTTGCGAGTGTCGGGGCCGAACTCGACGCCCTGGCGTCGTCAGGGCGCGATATTGCGGAAGCGCAATGCGCAGCGTGCCATGCCGTCGGTGAGTATGGCGCGAGCCCAAATCCAGATGCGCCGGTGTTCCGCACGATCTTTCAGCGCTATCGCGCAGATGTTCTCGAGCAAGAGTTGATCGAGGGCATTCGCGTGTCGCACCCGATGCCCGAGTTTCAGTTCAATCCGCAGGGCACGGATGCACTGATCCAGTACCTGCGTTCAATCCAGGGAGAGCCGTCTGCACAGTGACGCTTAGAGCGACCAGGGCAGGTGCGCGGAGAATGCTGGCGGAAGGCCGTCAAACTCAAGTGAGATGCTTTCGTCCGTCCGCGGCATATCGGTGACGATAAAGCTGCGGCGCGGTTGAAGGCGTGGTGCGCGGGATTGATGACCCTGCGCGACCGCGAAGCGAGTCCACGTAGCCGTGGTGACCGGTGTTTCCGTGCGCGAGGCGGCGACATCCGGCTCGTTCTTAGGAACCACCAGGACCGGCACGCGCGGCGCGACCAGGATCGTTTCATCGGTAAGGCCGGCAATGGCCGCGAATTCTTCAGCACCGAGCATTTGGGGCACGCGGCCGGTGATGCGGAGCTGCATGTCGAGTTCGTAGGTCGCGCCTGATGGCTCAACCACGCGCAGGCGCACGCCATGCACGGCGTTGCGTTCGCTCTGCAGTAGCGTCTCGTCCGCCAGAGTGACGACGCCGATTTCGCGATCGACGGCGAAACGGCCATTGGCGTCATCGAGTAGGTAAAAGCCGGGCTTCTCTTCGCGCGGCGCGACATGCGCCATCGCGTTCTCGATCGCTTGGCGCGTTGGCGCTTCAGCGGGATCGACGGCGTCGAAGTTCTGCGCAGAGGGATCGAGTGGCGGAATCATGTTCCGCGCACTCTGCCCGGTTATAGCTAATCGCTGGTGAAGCGTGCGTTTGCGTTGCGTTTACGCTTGTTGTTCGCCCCAGCCGATGGCGGCCTTCACCTCAAGGAATTCTTCCAGGCCAAAGTGACCGCCTTCGCGCCCCAAGCCAGATTGCTTGTAGCCGCCGAACGGCGTGCCCAATCCGCCTTGCGCGCCATTGATATGCACGTTGCCGGCGCGAAGCTTGCGCGCGACTTTGCGCGCCTTTTCTTCGGAGCCTTGCACGTAGGCGGCGAGGCCGTACGGCGTGTCGTTGGCGATTTGAATCGCTTCTTCTTCGTTTTCGTACGGGATCACAACTAACACCGGGCCGAAGATCTCTTCGCGCGCGATGGTCATGTTGTTGTTCACGTCAGCGAACACTGTCGGCTTCACATAGTAGCCGCGGTTGAAGCCTTCGGGGCGGCCAACGCCGCCGGCCGCGACGCGCGCGCCTTCATCGATGCCCTTCTGGATCAGGCCTTGTACCTTTTGGAACTGGTTGGCGTTCGCCAGCGGGCCAATCGCGCCTCTCTCCGCGTTATCGGGCGCTTGCACCTTAATCGCATTCGCCGTGGCGGCAGCGATTTGCACAACCTCTTCGTACTTCGCCTTCGGCGCCAGCATGCGCGACGGGGCGTTGCAGGATTGGCCGGTGTTCATCGCCATGTGCATCATGCCGCGCGCGACAGATTTCTGTAGATCGGCGTCGTCCAGGATGATGTTCGGTGACTTGCCGCCGAGTTCGAGGGCGACTTTCTTGATGCCCTTAGCGGCGTTTTCCATCACCGACGTGCCGGCGCGTGTCGAGCCGGTGAAGCTCACCATGTCGACATCCGGATGCGCGGAGAGCGGAACGCCGACGCCGGGGCCGTCGCCGTTGACGAGATTGAATACGCCTGGCGGTACGCCCGCCTCATCGAGGATTTCCGCGAAGACGATGGCGTTGAGCGGCGCGAGTTCGGAGGGCTTCAGCACCATGGTGCAGCCCGCTGCGAGCGCGGGGCCAACTTTCGCGCAGATTTGATTCTGCGGCCAATTCCACGGTGTGATCATGCCGATGACGCCAACCGGTTCTTTGAGGATTCGGCGGCCGTTGCCGTAGTCGGACTCAAACTGGAATTCGTCGAGCTGCTTGCGGGCGTCGATAAGGTAGCCAAGTCCTGCGGGCGCTTGCGCAGCCTGCGCGAGCGGGGCGGGCGCACCCATTTCGGAGGAGATGGCGGCAGCCATATCGCCGAGGCGGCGCTGATAAATGGCGATGATCTTGTCGAGGATGGCTTTGCGCTCATCGACGGTTGTCTGCGACCAGGTCACGAACGCCTTCTTGGCGGCCGCGACGGCCTTATCGACGTCAGCGGCGCTGCCCAGCGAGATGCGGCCAACGGGTTCTTCATTGGCGGGGTTGATCACGTCATGCGCGCGCGCCTTGGCGGGGGCGACCCATTTGCCGTCGATGTAGAAGTTCAGCTGTTCGCGCATGTCGTTCCTCCGGGAGATTTTCAGCTCAAGTAGCAGATATAGGGAGGGGCGGCGAGTTCGCGCGGCGGCAATGTTGCGCTATGCCCCGCGCCGAATGGACGAACACCGCCCCTTACGCACCTTTGGCCGGATCAAAGCGCGGACCCTGAAGCCCCGCCAGGCCGGGCTGATGGAGAGCCTGCTGCCGCATCTGGCCGTGCCGGAGGAGGGGTTGATTGACCCCGCCGACCTGTCGCCGGCGGAGGGACCGCTGGTGCTTGAGATCGGCTTCGGCGGGGGCGAGCACCTGGTGGCGCAGGCGGTTGCGCACTCGGAGACGCGGTACATCGGTGTCGAACCGTTCCTCAACGGCGTCGCCTCCTGTTTGCGGCATATCGAGGAAGCCAACGCGCAGAACATCCGGCTGCACAATGGCGACGCGCGCGATGTGATCGCGCGGCTGCCGGATGCGTCGCTGGACCTTGTCTATATTCTCTTCCCCGATCCGTGGCCGAAAGCGCGCCACCACAAGCGGCGGCTGATCCAGCCGGAGTTCTTGGGTGAGTTGGCGCGGGTGATGAAGCCGGGCGCGGAGCTGCGCTTCGCGACGGATTGGGCGAACTATGCGGCTTGGACGCTGGAGCAGGTGAGCCGCGACCCGCGTTTCGTCTGGCTGGCGGAACGCGCTGAAGATTGGCGAGCGCCATGGCCGGGTCACGTGGCCACGCGTTACGAGCAGAAAAAGCTGGGGGATTGTACGCCGATCTGGTTCCGGTTCGTGCGTACCGCCGACTGAGACTTGGCGACCCTGACCGAGGGCGCCTAGAAGAGGCGTTCGCAGGGGAGACGCATGCACAATCGCCGCGACACGCTGATTATGTTGGCCTTGGCCGCTGGCCAGGCGGCTTTCGCATCCGAAGCCGCCGCGCAAAGCCGAGCGCATTGGCGGGGATACCGGCGAGCGACGGCAATTGATGGCGCCGGCGGCTTGAGCCTGGGCTTTTTGGAGGCCGACGATCCGGCGGTTCCGGGCGAACTCGCAGTGGCGCGCGCGTCGGGTTTGACCGCCGTCGTGCTCACGGTCGCGCCGCAGGGGCAGTTTTGGCTGGATGACGCCGCGCGCGAGCGCACCCGCGCCAATATCGAGAACTGGAATGAGATCATCGCGCGCCACCCAACCCATCTGGTGGCAGTACGCACACCTGCAGATTTGGTGCGGGCAAAGGCAGAGCGAAAGCTCGGCATTGTGTTCACGTTTCAAGGCACGGAGCCGCTCGGCGAAGACCTCGAGCGCATCCCGATGTTCCGCGAACTTGGCGTACGCGTGATCCAGCTCACTCACAATCGCCGTAACATTGTCGGCGATGGCTGCATGGAAGCAGGCAACGCAGGCATCAGCAATTTTGGTCACAAGGTCATTGAGCGGCTGGAAGCCGAGAAGATCGTTGTCGATCTCGCGCACGGTTCGGCGCGGACTATGAGCGAGGGCGTCGCTGCGTGCACCAAGCCCATGTTTATCAGTCATACCGGGTGCCGGGCGCTGGCCGATCATCCGCGCAATGTCGATGACGAGACGCTTCGCGCGATGGCTGAGAAGGGCGGTGTCGCCGGCATTATTTTCTGGCCGTATCTGCGCGTGGACACGCAGCCAATGGCGATCGATGTGATCCGCCACATCGAGCACGCGGTGAACGTGTGCGGCGAGGATCACGTCGGCATCGGCACCGATGCGGGCGTCGCGCCGATCGATCGTACGCCGGAGTTCGAGGCGGAAAACCGCGAGTGGATCGAATATGCGGTGGAGGACGGCATCTTCCAGCGCGGCAGGCCGGCCGATCTTTATACTTTCATTCCCGATCTCAACACGGCGGACCGTTTCGATACGCTCGCTGCGATGCTCTCGCGGCGTGGCCACTCGGACGCCCGCATCGGCAAGATCCTTGGCGGCAATTTCGCGCGGGTGATGAACGAGATCTGGGTTTAGCGCGCTGCTGCGCTCAAAGCGGGCGTGCGTCATCCTTGTGGCGCCTGTGCGCGAAAAGTGGAGGGCGGGACGCGATGGCTCTCGCCTGACAATTGCGCCATTGCTGGCGCGGTGTGACGCGAACTACCGCGTCCCGTGATTGGCTTACAGCGGCTCCGCACGTGGAGGTCTTTCACTCCCTTGGCAGGATCGCCGACGGCGTGCGGGTCGTGCGCTGACTTGCACGGCCCCGGTGCGTCTTCCCGCAGTTTTGGTTTCCCGCGGGCTTCAGCGTCGGTGTTTGCGGTCGTCTGCAAACCTCGGAGCTTCACGCTCAATCACCTCACTCTCGCATCGGTAGATCAGCGGCCGACTGCCCTCCAGCGGAGCGAGGCGTGCATTATCGCGCGAGTGCGGAGGTGTGGGATAGATTCTTGCGGAAACGCGGATTCGTAAGGCGCGGAGGGCGGCGGAGGCGGGGATAGATGTGTCCGCGCTTCGCCGACTGGAGATGTTAGGCATTTGACGAGGAACGGCCGCCTTGCGGTGGACTCCACACATTGATGATCAAGGCTCGGCAATGGCTCATCTGCATCCAAACTTGCACTTGCCGGCATCTTCAAGTCGGATGCGAGCCGAAGGGCGTGAGGTCGAATCTTGTGGGGGAGCAAGAACATTGCGTGATTTGATGGCAAAGGCGGCGTTGGTCGTCACGCTGATGCTGGCTGCTGGATGTGGCCGAAACTGGCAGCACGCTGCAGTCTCAGACATAGAGCACATGTACGAGATCGTACGATCAGACCATCCAGGATCAGTAGACCCAGATAACCCTGCTTTCGAAGCGACTCTGGAACTTGCATATCGTGACGCAATGGAGCGGGCTCGGCAGGTGAACAGCTCCGCTGGCTATTTGTACGCCTTGCGATCCTTCACAATACCATTTCAAGACGAGCATCTCTCTGTGAACTTCTTCGAGGCTATGGATAGGCAGCTGCGCTATCCAGGGTTCGTTGTTTCTTGGGTCGACGGAAGCGTCGTCGTGGTTCGGCGGGACGATGAGACAGCACCGCCACTGGGTTCCCAACTTGTCTCGTGCGACGGTTCGTCAGCCGATCGCCTGATTGCTGATAGAATTCAGCCTTACATCGGCAATTGGTCGTTACCCAGCAAGCGGGCGGGCGACGTGCCGTTCCTTCTGATCGACACAGCGAACCCGTTTCTTCCGGTTCTCACAAGCTGCGCGTTCATTGAGGGCGGCGTCGAAGCACAAGTTATGCTGAATTGGCGCGATCTCACCGAAGATGACCTTAGGGAGATAACGTCATCGCTTGAGCCCCGCGTTGAGACGCCCATCGGGCTTCGTACATTGAGCGATGGGACGATCTGGGTGTCACTCGGGAGCCTCGATCTTTCAAACCCCGATACTGCGGCATCAATCGAGTCTCTTCTTCGGGAGCTACGTCTCCATCGCGATGCGATAGCGGTTGCGCCGCGCCTGGTTGTCGATGTTCGAGGCAACACGGGTGGAAGTTCGCAGCCTGGCTTGGAAGTGGCGCAGGCAATTTTTGGAGAGGCTCGTGTCCTGGCTGCACAACCACGGATCGATAGGATTGATTGGCGGGCATCGCCGCGAAACGTAGCGGCGCTTGAACAATACCTGCCAATGTTGGAGCAAGCGTTTGGCGCAGAAAGTCCGACTGTTCTGAGGATGAGGACAGTTGGCGAAGGACTAGGTCGATCCTTGGATGAAGAGCGCCCCTATTTTGGCGAAGCGATGACCTACCTGGATCCTACGACACCGCCTGACACGCTGCTGCCGACCGTCTATCTGTTGACTGATACGTTTTGCGTTAGTGCGTGTCTCGACTTCGCCGACTTGATGCTACGTATCGATGGGGTTGTGCAGGTTGGCCTCCCGACCTCCGGTGACACGCAATACTTGGAGGTCATTGCCCAACGTTTGCCCAGCGGGATCGGGCAGATTTCGTTTCCTGTCGCAGCGCATCGCGGCCGAGTTCGGCAAGACAATCAAGTCTACACTCCCAGCGCCCTCTGGGATGGCAACATCGCAGATACTGCCGCACTGGAGGCCTGGATCGCTTCGTTGCCTTGAAGCCACCTTGCGGGGCGAGTTGGTCGATAGATTGTAGTCATTGGCCAACGCCGCCTTCGGGCCAATGACGCACATCAGGGTGGGGGCTTGGCTTGGGGACAATTTCCCGCTATATGGCCACCAACACATCGCTGATGCCTCCGATGGAGGTTCAGCGGCGGTCCCCGGGGCCGCCGCTTTTTTGTTACCTTGGGAGCCGCCTCTGCGCGCGACGAACCCAGTTGAAGAGCGCGTTATTGCGCTGATCGAGCCAACGGCCGCTGGCCTTGGTTACCGGATCGTGCGCGTGCGTCTCTCCGGCAATCGCCGCAAACGCCTGCAGATCATGGGTGAGCGCATCAGCGACGGGCAGATGGGCATTGACGATTGCACCAAACTCTCGCGTGCGCTTGGGCCGGTGTTCGATCTCGATGATCCGGTGGACGGCGAGTATGATCTGGAAATCAGCTCGCCTGGCATCGATCGGCCGCTGATGCGGATCGAGGATTTCGAGCGCTTTGTCGGTTTCGACGCCAAGCTCGAGACGGCTGTGCCGATCAACAATCAGCGCCGGTTCAAGGGCGTGATCCAGGCGATCGACGGCGATGAGATCACGCTGGTCACGGAGCACGGCGAAGCGAAATTGAAGTTTAGCCAGCTGTCGGATGCGCGCCTCGTGCTGACCGACAAGCTGATCGAAGACGATTTGAGACGCGCCAAAGCGGCGGAAGCCGCAGGCGAACAGAACGCTGACGAAGGATAAGACAAAATGAGCACCGGCATTTCAGCAAACCGGATGGAAATTCTGCAGATCGCTGACGCGGTCGCACGCGAAAAGTCGATCGACAAAGAGATCGTCATTCAGGCGATGGAGCACGCGCTACAGAAGGCCGCCCGCTCGCGCTACGGCGCTGAGCACGACATTCGCGCCACTATCGACCCGAAGACGGGCGAGATGGAACTGAAGCGCGTGATGACGGTGGTGGACGAGTCGATGCTCGATCCGGAAACGCGCCCGTTCAATCCGTCGACCGACATCATGCTGAATGTCGCGCTGAAGTCGGACAAGGAAGCAGTTGTCGGCAAGGAATATAGCGAAGGACTGCCGCCGATCGAGTTCGGCCGCGTCGCCGCGCAAACCGCCAAGCAAGTGATCAATCACGAAGTGCGCGAAGCTGAGCGTGAGCGCCAGTATGGCGAGTATAAGGATCGCATTGGCGAGATCATCAACGGCGTCGTGAAGCGGGTTGAATTCTACAACGTCATCGTTGATCTCGGCCGCGCCGAAGGCGTGATCCGCAAGAGCGAGAGCATTCCGCGTGAAAACCTCCGCGTCGGCGATCGCACCCGCGCTTACGTCTATGACGTGCGCCGCGAAACCAAGGGTCCGCAGATCTTCCTCTCGCGCGCCAAGCCGGAATTCATGGCGCGCCTGTTCGCGCAGGAAGTGCCGGAAGTCTATGAAGGCGTGATCGAGATCAAAGCTGCGGCCCGTGATCCGGGGTCGCGCGCGAAGATCGCGGTGATTTCGCACGATGGTTCGATCGATCCTGTCGGCGCCTGCGTCGGTATGCGCGGCGCGCGCGTGCAGGCGGTTGTCGGCGAACTCCAGGGCGAGAAGATCGACATCATTCCGTGGTCGCCGGACCCAGCGACGTTTATCGTCAACGCGCTGCAACCGGCCGAAGTCTCGAAGGTCGTGCTCGATCCGGAAGATGCGCGGGTTGAGGTGGTTGTCGGCGAAGCGCAGCTTTCGCTGGCGATTGGCCGCCGCGGTCAGAACGTACGTCTTGCGTCGCAGCTCACCGGCTGGTCGATCGATATTCTGACGGAAGCGGAAGAGTCCGAGCGCCGTCAAAAGGAATTCGCGACGCGCACCGAACTCTTCATCAAGGCGCTGGAAGTGGACGAAATGTTCGCGCAGCTGTTGGCGTCGGAAGGCTTCGAGACGGTCGAGGAAATCGCCTACGTCGACTCGATCGAACTAGCTTCGATCGAGGGCCTCAACGACGAGATCGCCGAAGAACTCCAAGCGCGCGCGCAGGAATATCTCGACAAGCTGGCGGCCGAACTGGAAGCCAAGCGGGTTGAGCTGGGTGTCGAAGATGCGCTGAAGGGCGTTGCTGGACTCACCGCGCCGATGCTGGTGACGCTGGGCGAGAAGGGCGTGAAGACACTGGAAGATTTCGCTGGCCTCGTCGGCGATGAGATCCGCGGCTACTTCGAAACCAAGAACGGTGAGCGCGTGCGCGAGCCGGGCGTGCTTGAGGACTATGCGCTGACGGCTGAGCAAGCAGATGCGCTCGTGGTCAACGCCCGCGTTGCCGCTGGCTGGATCGAAGCGCCGCCGGAGCCTGAGCCCGAGGCCGAAACTGAAGGAGACGCCGACGATGTCGCGAGCGTCTTCCCAGATAGAGGCTGAAGGGCCGCGTCGCGAACGCGAGCGGCGCTGCATCGTCAGTGGTGAGCATGATAGCGGCGCGAACCTGATCCGGTTCGCGCTCTCGCCCGATGGCGTCGTGACGCCGGACGTAGCGGCGAAGTTGCCAGGACGCGGCGCCTGGGTGCGGGCCGACAGAGCCAGCATCGAACAGGCGGCGAAGAAGGGCGCTTTCGGGCGCGCGTTCAAAACCCAAGTCACGGTTCCCGAGACCTTGGCGGATAGTGTGGAAGCGCTGCTGTCACGCCGGTGTCTTGATCAGCTGGGCATGGCGCAGCGCGCGGGCGCAATCGCGGTCGGTGCGACGCAAGTTGACGCGGCGATTCGCGCGAAACCGGCTTTTTTGCTGATCGAAGCGGAAGATGGCGCTGAGGAGGGTCGCGAAAAGCTGATGAGCCTCCATATAGGCTTCTGGGGCCGGCCGCCGGCAGCGGTTGGGTGCTTCAGCTCTTCGGAATTGGGCGTGGCCTTGGGGCGGGAACGTGTGATACACGCTTGCCTGCTTCAAGAGCGCTTGGCTTCGGTTTGGGCGGCTGAAATAGGCCGCCTTTCGGGCTTCCGGCCCATCGTACCGACCTCTTGGCCCACACCCTGGCGCTCTATTGGTCTGGGACTGGGCGGCGCGGACGCTGGACCTTCAACGGGCCAGGGCCGCGGCGGGCAAGAAGACGTTTGAGAATACCACGCGTGAAGATGAATTTAGGATCGGCAACACCACTGCATGTCTGACGGCAACGAACAAAAAGATACTCCATCCGGCCGCAAGCCGCTGACGCTGTCCGGGCGCACCACCGCCACGGGCACGGTGCGTCAGAGCTTTAGCCATGGCCGCACCAAGCAAGTCGCCGTTGAGGTGCGTGAGAAGCGCTCGATCAACCGGCCGGGCGCGACGCCTGCCGCGCCGGGCGCGCCTGGTCCTGGCGTGCCGCCGCCGATCAAAACGCGTGCCGCGCCTCAGCCAGAGCCGCTGCAGCCCGCGCCGAAAGCGCCCACGCCTCCGGGTGCCATCTCCGATGAGGAAGCGCGCCGCCGTGACGAAGCCGTCCGCCGCGCCATGGCCGATCGCGAAGCGCGCGAAGAAAAGCTGAAGGCCGAAGAAGATCAGCGCCGCGCGCTCGACGACGCGCAACGCCGCAAGGCTGCTGAGATCGCCGCCGTTGAGGCGGAGGCAGAAGCGCGCCGCCGCGCCGAGCAAGCGCAAGCCGAACTCGAACAACAAGCAGCCGAGCGCGCTGCCTCGCGTGCTGCTGCTCTCGCTGCTCAGCAACAGAACCCAGGCAATCAGGGCGGCGGCAACGCTGCCCCGTCGCTGCTCGATGAACTCGGCGGTCGCGTGAAGTCGGCCCGCAAGCCGGCGCCCGTTGCGCCGGTGAAGCCTGCCAAGAAGGGCGAGCCAAAGCGCCGCGAAGGCAAGCTGACGCTGGACATGGTCGAGCGCGAAGTGGCGGGCGATGACGACCGCGTCCGTTCTCTGGCTGCGTATCGCCGTGCGCAGCAGAAGGAAAAAGAACGCCGCGCCAAGCTTATGGGCGGCGGTGAACGCGATCAGATCAAGCGCGAAGTCATCATCCCGGAAAGCATCACGGTTCAAGAACTCTCGAACCGGATGGCCGTCCGCGTGGCTGACATCATTAAGTACATGATGCGCCAGGGTCAGATGATGAAGCAAAGCGATGAGCTTGACGCCGATACGGCTGAGCTGATCGCGACTGAATTCGGCCACGCCGTGAAGCGGGTCGCGGAATCGGACGTCGAAGAGGGCCTCTCCGGCGAAGTCGACACGGACGACAACCTGCAGCCGCGCCCACCGGTCGTGACCATCATGGGTCACGTCGATCACGGCAAGACATCGCTGCTCGATGCCCTCCGTCAAACCGACGTTGTGTCCGGTGAGCATGGCGGCATCACCCAGCACATTGGTGCGTACCAAGTGCGCTTGCCCGACGGCCAGCGCGTCACGTTCCTCGATACGCCGGGCCACGCCGCGTTCAGCGCGATGCGCTCGCGCGGTGCGCAAGTCACCGATATCGTGGTGCTGGTCGTTGCGGCTGATGACGGCGTGATGCCGCAAACGGTTGAAGCGATTCATCACGCGCGCGCCTCTGGGGCGCCGATCATTATCGCCATCAACAAGATCGATAAGCCGGAAGCGAATCCAAATCGCGCGCTCACCGATCTGCTGCAGCATGAGATCATCACCGAAGCGCACGGCGGCGACACGCTTGCCGTCGAAGTTTCGGCGCTGAAGAAAACGGGCCTCGAGAAGTTGGTCGAGACCATCCTGCTGCAAGCAGAGGTCATGGACCTGAAGGCGAACCCGGAACGCCCGGCCGAAGCCACGGTGATCGAGTCTAAGCTCGACAAGGGCCGGGGCACGGTTGCCACCGTGCTGGTCCAGAAGGGCACGCTGAAGCGCGGCGATATCGTTGTTGTCGGCGCCCAAGTTGGCCGCGTGCGCGCGATCACCAACGAGCGTGGTCAGCAGCTGCAGTCGGCGGGTCCGTCGGAGCCGGTCGAGATCATGGGTCTCGAAGGCGTGCCGGAACCGGGCGATGTGCTGAACGTCGTCGAAAACGAAAACCGCGCGCGCGAAGTCGCGAACTATCGCGCTCGCACCAAGAAGCAGAAGACGAGTGGCGGACCTTCGCGTACCGGCACGTCGCTCGAAAGCATGATGGCGAAGTTCAAGGATTCAACGGCGAAAGAGCTGCCGGTCCTGATCAAAGCCGACGTGCAAGGTTCGGCGGAAGCGATCGTCGGTTCGCTCGAAGAGCTCGCGCACGAAGAAGTGCGCGCGCGTGTCGTGCTCTCCGGTGTTGGCGCCATCAACGAGTCGGACGTTCAACTCGCGAAGGGTTCGGGCGCACCAGTGATCGGCTTCAACGTCCGCGCTTCGAAGGAAGCGCGCGATCTGGCCGAGCGCGAAGGCGTCGAGATCCGCTACTACAACATCATCTACGACCTGATCGATGACATCAAAGGCGTCATGTCGGGCATGCTCGCGCCGCTTACGCGCGAAACGTTCCTGGGCAACGCCGAGATCTTGGAAGTGTTCAACATTTCGAAGGTTGGCAAGGTTGCGGGCGTGAAGGTGACCGAAGGTGTGGTCCGCAAGGGCGCCAAGGTTCGCATCCTGCGCGACAACGTCGTCATTCAGGAAATGGGCACGCTCACCACCTTGAAGCGCTTCAAGGAAGAAGTGGATCAGGTGCAGATGGGCCAGGAATGCGGCATGAGCTTCGGCCAATTCCAGGACATCAAGCAGGGCGATGTCATCGAGTGCTTCAACGTTGAAGTGGTTCAACGCTCGCTCTGAGGCGTGACATGCGGCGGATAGTTCTAGCAGCAATCGCGGCTTTGGCCTTGGGCGTCAGCGCCTGCGACCGCAATCGGTCGGATTCCACCGTACCCGGTGAGCGTCCAGAGACGGTCGTCGAACCCGAAACGCGCGTTGATACGGTCGCCGAAGAAGAGCCTGTGGTGTCGCGCTCGCTGTGGCGAGCCGCCAACGAGGATGCGCGTCAGGTGACTGGCAATCTGCGGGTAAGCTGGCAAGGCCGCCGCGGCGGGCCGGTTGTGTTCGCGTTTGCGACGGGCGTGACGATTACGGCGCAGCCTTATAACGTCGTGCCGGCGGATTCGCGATCGGGCGTGGGCGGCCAGAGCTTTGCCGCGGTTCTTGGCGGCGATCCGCGCGTTCAGGTTTATCTCTACCGCATCATCTCGGAAAACGTGACGCCGAGCGCGCCACGCGGCGGCCTCTGTGGCGAGGCCGTCAGCCGCTATCTGGCGGTGAGCGAGTTCGTGGACGGCGCCGGGCGCTGGGTGTTCAAGATCGCGTCGTTCAGCGGCGACGTGCAGCCGCCATCGAGCCAAGATCCACAACTCTGCAACGCCTACTCGTACACGGCGCAGTAAAATGAAACGGAAAGCTCGCGGCGGACAGGAGGGACATGGGCCCTCGCAGCGGCAGTTGCGCGCCGCCGAGCTTGTGCGCCATGCGCTGGTCGACATCGTGCAGCGTGAGGAGTTGCGCGATCCTGATTTGAAGGGCGTCTATGTCACGATCGGCGAAGTGCGCGCTTCGCCTGACTTGAAACACATGACGGCGTTCGTTTCGTCGCTCGGCCCGGGTGATCCCCAGCGCATCGCCAACGGGCTGACGCGTATCTCGGGTTTCTTGCGCGGGCGGCTGGGCAAGAGCGTCGATCTCCGGTTCACGCCTGAACTGCATTTCCAACCTGACATCTCGTACGATGAGGCGCGCCACATCGATGAGCTGTTGGCGAGTCCCGAAGTCGCGCGCGACCTTCATCACGACGACGAAGAAGGCGAGCGCTGATGGGCCGCCGCAAGAAGGGCGATGACGTCTCGGGCTGGGTCGTGCTCGATAAGCCGGACGACATGACTTCGACGCATGCCGTCTCCGCCATCCGCCGCATCTTTAATGCGCAGAAGGCGGGCCACGCCGGTACGCTCGATCCGCTGGCCTCCGGCATTCTGCCGATCGCGCTGGGCGAGGCGACCAAGACCGTCCCGTGGCTGATGGAAGCGCGGAAGACCTACCTCTTCACGATCAAATGGGGCGTCTCGACCGACACTCAGGACCGCGAAGGCAAGTCGGTCGCAGAGAGCGCCGTTCGCCCGACAGCCGATGCCATCCGCGCCGCGCTGCCGTCCTTTGTCGGCGAGATCGAGCAGATCCCGCCACAGTTCAGCGCCGTGAAAGTCGACGGCGAGCGTGCCTACGACCTCGCCCGCGCCGGCGAGGCGGTGGCGCTCGAGCCCCGCAAAGTAACTGTTTACGAGGCCGAGCTGGTCGAAACCGAGGGCGACGACCTCGCCACTTTCCGGTTCCGGTCGGGCAAAGGCTTCTATATCCGCGCTCTGGTCCGCGATTTGGCGGCAAAACTTGGCGCGGAAGGCCATGTCTGGCGGCTCCGCCGCACGGCAGTAGGGCCCTTTGCCGAAGCTGAGAGCGTCACACTGGACGAATTGCAGCTTTTAGGTCAGAAGGGCGCCGCGTCAGAACGCCTGAAGCCCGTTGAGACCGCGCTGGACGACATCCCGGCACTGGCCATTAACGGAGAGGACGCGTTCAAGCTCAGACAGGGACGGCCCATCGTCCTCCTCCCGCACGTGGTGGAGACGCTGAAGCCGCAGTTTCGAGATCGCCTTATCGGTGGTGTCGATGCGTCCCGGGCAGCTGTCGCTCTTTACGAGGGCAAAGCTGTTGCGCTGGTGACGTGCGAGCGGGGCGCTTTGAGCCCAGCCGCGTGTTCAACATCGCAGATTAAAAGGAGTACCGATGTCGGTGACTGCAGAGCGCAAAGCCGCGCTCATTAAAGACAACGCGAAGAGCTCAGGCGACACTGGTTCGCCGGAAGTCTGCTGCGATCCTCTCAGAGCGCATCGCCAACCTGACCGAGCACTTCAAGACCCACAAGAAAAGACAACCACTCGCGCCAAGGCCTTCTGGAAGATGGTCAGCCAGCGCCGCCGGTTGCTCGACTATTTGAAGAACCGCGATGCAGCGCGTTACCAAGCGCTGATCGAAAAGCTGGGTCTGCGCCGTTAGGCGCTGGCCTGGTGAAGGGTGTTGGCGCGAGCGCTTCACCTTCCGCGATCACTCTTCACAAAACTATCCCGCGCGCACTGCGCGGGTACGAACCTCCGGCCATTCGGGCCGGAGGCAACGCGCAACGGAATCCGTGCCAGGCACCGGACAAGGCTCTGAGGAAGCACCGGCTTCCGGCCTGGAGTTAGATGTATGTTTGATGTGAAATCCGTTTCCCTCGATTGGGCAGGGCGCAAGCTCACGCTCGAAACCGGCAAGATCGCCCGCCAAGCTGACGGCGCCGTCTACGCGACCTGGGGCGAGACCGCTCGCGACCGTCGTCTACGCGAAGGAAGCAAAGCCTGGTCAGGACTTCTTCCCGCTGACCGTGAACTACCAAGAAAGTACTTCGCCTCAAGCCGCATTCGGCGGCTTCTTCAGCGCGAAGGCCGCCCGACCGAACGCGAGACGCTGCTGTCGCGCCTGATCGACCGTCCGATCCGTCCGCTGTTCGTCGATGGCTTCAAGAATGAAGTCCAAGTCATCATCACGGTGCTGAGCTGGGACAACGAAAACGAATCCGATCGCTGGCGATGGCTGCGGCCTCGCCGCGCTGACGATCTCCGGCGTTCCGTTCATGGGTCCAATTGCCGCCAGCCGCGTGGGCTGGATCGACGGCAAGGCCGTGCTGAACCCGACGATCGAGCAAATGAAGACGTCGGATCTCGATCTCGTCGTCGCCGGCACCGCCAACGCGATCATGATGGTCGAGTTCTGAAGTGAAGGAACTCAGCGAAGCGCAAATGCTTGAATCGCTCTCGCTCGCCCACAAGGGCATGCAGCCGGTGATCGATGCGATCATCGATCTCGCCGAGAAGGCCGGCAAAGAGCCGTTCGAATTCAGCCCGCCGGACAATTCGGCGCTGAAGAGTAAGATTGAAAACCTCGTCGGCACCGACCTCGCCGCCGCTTACAAGATCACGGTGAAGGCCGAGCGCTACGGCAAAGTCGGCGAACTGCGCGAGAAGGTGAAAGCCCAACTCGCGAAGACCGAAGCCAATCCGGATGGCTACGACGCCAACGTGATCAAGGAAGTCTTCAAGGAAGTCGAAAGCGACGTCGTTCGCAGCCGCATCGTCAAGGAAAAGGGCCGCATCGACGGCCGTCCGGTCGATAAGGTTCGCCCGATCGTTTCCGAAGTCGGCATTCTGCCGCGCACGCACGGTTCGGCGCTGTTCACCCGTGGTGAAACGCAGTCGATCGTTGTTGCGACCCTCGGCACCGCAGAAGACGAGCAACCATCGACGCGCTCTCTGGCACGACCAAAGAGCGCTTCATGCTCCACTACAACTTCCTCCCTACAGCGTCGGTGAAACCGGCCGTATGCGTGGCGCCCGGCCGCCGCGAAATCGGCCACGGCAAGTTGGCTTGGCGCGCGATGAAGGCGGCTCCTGCCGTCGGCTGAGCAATTCTGCACACGGTGCGCCTCGTTTCCGAGATCACCGAGGTCGAACGGCTCGTCCTCGATGGCCACGGTTTGCGGTTCGTCGCTGGCGCTGATGGATGCGGGCGTTCCGATTTCGTCGCCGGTCGCTGGCGTCGCCATGGGCCTCATTCTCGAAGACTACGGCTTCGAAGTTCTGACCGACATCCTGGGTGACGAAGATCACCTGGGCGACATGGACTTCAAAGCGTTGGCACCGCCAACGGCATCAATACCTCGCTTCAAATGGACATCAAGGTGGCCGGCATCACGCAAGAGATCATGCAAGTGGCGCTCGACCGTGCACACGCCGCGCGCCTGCATATCCTCGGCGAGATGAACAAGGCGATGGACGCGCCGCGCGGCGAAGTCGGCAAGAACGCACCGCGTATCGAGCAGATCAAAATCCCGACCGACAAGATCCGCGACGTGGATCGCACTGGCGGCAAGGTGATCCGCGAAATCGTGGAAAAGACCGGCGCGAAAGTGAACGTCGAGGACACGCACGGTGAAGGTGGCTTCGGCCAACGCCAGGTCAATCGAAGCGGCGATCAAGTGGATCAAGTCGCTGACCTCCGAACCGGAAGTCGGCCAGATCTATGAAGGCAAGGTCGTGAAGGTGATGGAATTCGGCGCCTTCGTGAACTTCTTCGGCGCGAAGGACGGCCTCGTTCACGTTTCCCAGCTGGCGCGCGAGCGCGTTGAGAAGCCGGGCGATGTCGTGAAGGAAGGCGACACCGTGAAGGTGAAGCTCCTCGGCTTCGACGATCGCGGCAAGGTTCGCCTCTCGATGAAGGTTGTCGACCAAGCGACGGGCGCTGATCTCTCCGCGGAGATGGGCGCTGAGGCTCTCGACGAAGGCCCGCGCCGTGAGCGCAGCGATCGTGGCGACCGCGGCCCGCGCCGTGGCGGCGACCGCGACCGCCGTCCGCGCCGCGAAGGCTCGGGCGACTAAGCTCCAGCGCCGAACGCAAAACGGAAAGCCCGCTTCGCAAGAGGCGGGCTTCTTGTTTTCAGGCTGCGCGGTTGTGCTAGCGTCGAGGGATGTTCGGCAGGCGCAGTGGACCAGTCTCGCGAGGGACGCGTGTGGTGGTGGGCGCTATCGCGTCGCTCATCGGCGCACTTGTGTTGTGGCTCGCCATCCGGATCAGTTTGGGCGAGGCGGAGGGCGCTACGGACAATGGCGCTACGGACAATCCAACGATCGTCTATCTCTTCGCGATCGCGATGCTTGGCATGGGGCTCACGATATTAATCGGCGCGCTCGCCGGCGTGGGCGACAACGGCGAAAGGCCAGAAAGCATGGGCCTGCCGATGCGCATTCTCTTGGATGGACTTGGTCACGCTTTCGGCTTTGGCTTTGCCGGCGCCGCTGCATTTTGGGCGTTGATGCCCGATGCGCCGCTTGTGGCGCGCCTTGGCTTCGGGTTCTTCGCGCTGCTGATCGGCGGCGCCTCCATCTACGCACTCGTCGGCGGCATCATGAAATCGATGAAATCGACGCGCGGGCGCTGAGGCGCCGGATCAACTGAAGGCTCTGCTTCGCAAGAGGCGCAGTTTTTGGTTTGGTGGCGTCATGGCCGTGGTTGTTCTCGCGAAATTTTCCTCGCTGCCCGAAGCGATGGTCGCCAAGTCTCTCTTGGAGTCCGAGGGCATCGGGGTGATCATGCCGGAGCAGGGGCTCGTCGCCGCCGAACTCGGTGCCGGTGTGATGGGCGGTTGGCGTCTTTTGGTGCTCGATGAAGAGGTCGAAGCGGCGCGTCAGATTCTGATGGACGCGAAGAGCTGAAGTCAGCGCTCGCTTCTCTCTGGAAGCGCTGACCACGCTGCAAGAAGCGCGGGCACGATCACCAGCCAAACGTCCACACCCGCGTTGCCGGTGCGCTCGGAGACGATATCAAGCACGTGGATGATCGCGTGCCCGCACATGAACGCAGCGCCAGTGACCGCCGCCGGCCAATAACGCGGCCGCCAGGCGCGGGCAATCAGCGCGAGGCTTGCCACAAGATAGGCGACGCCGATGTCCGAGACGAAGTGTGGATTGAACGGCCCGGTGTGCGCGAGCCCCGGCACGCTGTCGTACCAAAGCGGCGGCGCCGCCAGCATGAACACGCCATTCGCCGCGCCGCCGACGCCGAGGAGCGCCGCGATGCTACGCTTCAGCAGTGGAAGCTTATTCATCCCCACCAGTGCTCGGCACGCCGACAATGTGGAAGCCGGCGTCGACGTGGATGACTTCGCCGGTGGTTGAGCGGCCGAGATCGGATAGCAGCCAGAGCGCGCAGCCGGCGATGCCTTCCATCGATGTGTCTTCCTTCATCACCGACCATTCGCGGCCGGTGCTGATGAGGCCGCGGCCGCCTTGAATGCCGGCGATGGCGAGCGTGCGCATGGCGCCGGCGCTGATCGCATTCACGCGCTTGCCTTCAGGGCCGAGGTCGCGCGCCATGTAGCGTGTGCAGGCTTCAAGCGCGGCTTTGGCGACGCCCATGACGTTGTAGCTCGGCAGCACGCGTTCGGCGCCGAGGTAGGTGAGGGTCACCATTGAGCCGCCGCGGTCCATTAGCTTCGCCGCGCGCTTGCCGGCGGCGACGAACGAAAAGGCCGAGATGTCCATCGAGCGCAGGAAGTTCTCACGGCTCGTGTTCTCGATGAACGAGCCTTTGAGCTCGTTCTTGTCGGAGAAGGCGATGGAATGGACGAGGAAATCGAGCTTGCCCCAAGTCGTCTTCAGGCGATCGAAGACAGCGTCGAGGTGCTCATCATTGGTCGCATCACACTCAAGCACGATCTGCGAGCCGACGCTCTCGGCCAGAGGACGAATTCGCTTCTCCAGCGCTTCGCCCTGGTAGGTGAAGGCGATCTCCGCGCCTTGTGCCGCCAATTGCTGCGCGATGCCCCAGGCGATCGACTTGTCGTTGGCCACACCCATGACGAGCCCACGCTTGCCGCGCATAAGTTCGCCCTTCGGAAACACCCACTCGTCGGCCATGGCTCAAAACTCCTGTTTGAACGGAGCCAATAGCCTCTTTGCAGCAGAATCGGAACCCAGAAGAGGTACGGGCGTTCTGAGGTCGAGCAATTCTTCGGGACGTCTCATGGCCAAGATCTACGAAGCCCAAATCAACTACGACGCCGCCGACGGCATCGTGGTGACGCCTGTGAAGCGTGGAGGCGGCTGGGCCTGGGGCGTTCTGTTCGCCGTATTCCTCGTCGTGGGCGTAACTTTGGGCTTGGCGCTGGCGACGGGCTCTCTCTCGAACGCAATAGAAGTGGCGCAGGCTGGGTTCGCCGCTGATGGAATGAGCGATACCGCGACGAACTAACCCCTCGTCTCATCGGGATCGCTTCTAGAGCGCCGGCCCCTGGGCCGGCGCTCGACACATGTAGGCTTTCGTTAAGCGTGCGCCTTACCGCGCGGTTAAGCCGCGTATGTTAGCTTTGCGTGAATCGGAGCTAATCATGCGCAATTTCGCACTGCAGACCCTTGCCGATCAACTCGCTGCTGATGGCGAATTGAGCGCTGACGACGCCCTTCAAATGCGCCGGGCGGTGTTTCCCGATGGCGTCGTCTCACGCGAAGAAGCGGAAATGTTCATCGCGCTGGCTGCTCGTGTTGCGAATAGCGACGAGGCGTGGACGCAGGCGTTCGTCGAGGCGATTTCGGATCATGTCCTGGCCGCCGGCGCGTACCCGGGTCACGTCGATGAAGCGACGGTTTCGTGGCTCATGGCGCACTTTGGTCCGGCCGGCCCGCGCGAAACTGAAGTCGAAACGTTGCTCAAATTGCAGGAACGCGCCGAAAGCGCGCCGGAATCGCTGTGCGAGTTTACGCGCCAGCGCGTCGCCGCCCTGTTGGCCGGCCGTCCGGTCGGCGCGGCGGAGACAGAACTTGTTCGACGTTGTCTTTATGCCTCCTCCGGCTCGGGCCGCACCTCGGTCACCGAGACGGAGGCGCGTTGGATGTTTGCGCTCGATGCCGAGAGCAACGGCCGAGTGAATGACCCGGCGTGGGGCGATCTCTTCGTGAAGGCGGTGTTGTGCCACCTGATGGGCCGGCGCGCCCCTGAGGTGCTGGAAGCCAATGCCATGTTGGCGCGCCAAGCTTGGTTGAACGCGCCGACGCTAGGCGTGCGTGCATCGCTCGCGAGCATCTTCAAGGGCGGTGTTTCAGCCTACAAGAACAAGGTGCGCGAAGCCGGCGTGGTCGAACGTTTGGAAGGCCACTACGAGGTTGCCAACTTTGATGCAGAGTCCGATGCGGAACTGACACTCAGCGAAATCGCCTGGACTGTCGGAATGACCCGCGAAGACGGCCAGCTCACGGCCAATGAGCAGGCGCTGCTGGCCGAAATCCGCAAAATCGAAGCGGGCGAAACCGCCTAAGCGGCGACGCGCGTAAACGCGAGCGTCGCGTTGGTGCCGCCGAAGCCGAACGAGTTGCTCAGCACGCAATTCAGCTCGCGGTCTTCGCGCTTGCGCAGGATAGGCAGATCCTCGAACGCCGGATCGAGTTCTTCGAT
Source organism: Hyphomonadaceae bacterium (assembly GCA_041398305.1). Classification (GTDB taxonomy): domain Bacteria; phylum Pseudomonadota; class Alphaproteobacteria; order Caulobacterales; family Aquidulcibacteraceae; genus Vitreimonas. The sequence continues at coordinate 167,733 of JAWKUZ010000003.1, read as the reverse complement.
GTGTGCGCTTTCGCAGGCGAAGCCGTTGTTGAGCATCAGGATCGAGTAGATCGCTTCCTGCACGCCAGCCGCGCCAAGCGAATGGCCGGTGAGGGACTTCGTGCTCGAGATGAGCGGGGGCTTCGAGCCGAACACCGCGCGCACCGCTTCCATTTCCTTCACATCACCGACCGGTGTCGAAGTGCCATGGGTGTTGAGATAGTCGACCGGGCGATCGAGATAGCGCATCGCCATTTGCATGCAGCGCGCCGCGCCTTCGCCTGATGGGGCGACCATGTCGTAGCCGTCACTGGTGGCGCCGTAGCCTGCAACCTCGGCGTAAATCTTCGCACCGCGTTTTTTTGCGCGTTGGTATTCTTCCAACACCAGAACGCCTGCGCCGCCGGCGATGACGAAGCCGTCGCGGTTCTTGTCGTAGGCGCGCGAGGCCTTGTCTGGCGTGTCGTTGTACTTGGTGCTCATCGCGCCCATGGCGTCGAACAGAACCGAGAGCGTCCAATCCAATTCTTCGCTGCCGCCGGCGAACATGATGTCTTGCTTGCCGTTTTGGATCTGCTCGTAAGCGTCGCCGATGCAGTGGGCGCTGGTCGCACAGGCCGAGCTGATTGAGTAATTGATGCCCTTGATTTCGAACGGCGTCGCCAGCGTGGCGCTCGCCGTCGAACTCATGGCTTTCGGCACCGCGAATGGCCCGACGCGCTTGGCGCCTTTTTCGCGCGCCGTGTCTGCCGCAAGCACGATCGCGCGTGCGGAGGGGCCGCCTGAACCCATGATGATGCCGGTGCGCGGATTGGAGACTTCTTCCGGCGTCAGGCCTGCGTCCTGGATCGCCTGTTCCATGGCGATGAAATTCCAGCCTGAGCCTTCGCCCATGAAACGCATGTTGCGCTTATCGACGACTTCCTCCGGCTTCACGCTCGGCTGGCCGTGCACGAGCGAACGAAAGCCTTTCTCGGCATATTCGGGGGCAGCGCTGATGCCGCTCTTCGCTTCGCGGAGGCTCGCGAGGACTTCGTTCGTGTTGTTGCCGATCGAGGAGACGATCCCCATTCCGGTGACGACGACGCGACGCATGCGGACGCTCCTTTACGACTTCATCTGGGCTTCAAGCTGTTCTGGGGAGAACAGCCCGACCTTGAGATCCTTGGCCGTATAGATGGTGACGCCATCGGCCTTGGTGACCCCGTCAGCGACGATCATGTGCAGCTTACGCTGGATGACGCGCTTTGGATGGATTTCGTAGGTCACGAGCTTGGTGTGCGGCGTAATTTGTCCGCGAAACTCGACTTCGCCGACGCCTAGCGCCCGGCCGCGGCCAGGCGAGCCCGCCCAGGCCATATAGAAGCCGGTCAGCTGCCACATGGCGTCGAGTCCTAAGCAACCCGGCATAACCGGGTCGCCGCGGAAGTGGCACTCGAAGAACCAGCGCTCGGGATTGATGTCGTATTCGGCGATGAACACGCCCTTGCCGTGATCGCCACCCTCGGCCGTCATCTTCGTGATGCGGTCAAACATCAGCATTGGCGGCAGTGGCAGCTGCGCATTGCCAGGCCCATGGAGGCGGCCTTCGCCGGACGCGATCAGGTCTTCGTAGGAATAAGACGAGGGGCGCTCGGCCATGCTTTGTCTCTGCAAACAAGGGGAATTTCCCGCCCGGCTTACAGGCCGGGCGAGGCAGGGGCAAGGCGAGGACGATGGCTTAGCGGCGGCGGGGGCGCGGCGGGTCCGGGACGCGCGTTTCGGTCAGGACCCGCCAATCGCCCGAGCCGTCACGACGCCAGACCACAATGTATCGGCCCTGCTGGGCCTCGGCCCCAGTGATGACCTGGACGTAGCGGCCGCTGGTCATGCCCATATCGCCGGAGCCTGACACTTCGACACGGTCCGGCTGCCAATAGATCGGGCCGGCATTGGCCGGCGGAGCAAGCCCGCGGGTGATTTCGTCCGTGCCGGTGAGTGTGACGCCAGGCCGGATGACCATGCCTTCGGGGTGCATAACGGGCGCAAGCGCGCCGCCCAGACCTTCTGTCTGCGCGGTAGCCGAGAGCTGACGCTCCAGCTCCAGGAGCTGTTGCTCCGGCGGCGGCGTAAACACGGCAGGGGCCGTGTTTGAGGTGGTCGCAGCGGGGCTTGTCGTTGCGCCGCTCTGTGCGAACGCCGACGGCATCGTCTCACACGCGCCTAGGGTGAGCGCGGAAACCGCTACAAAAATGAAATGACGCACGGCAATCCCCTCCCGCCCCACTAAACGTGGTTAAGGGGAAACCCTCATCTGGGGAGAGTCCACGCTTTTCGCGTCAGGGCCGAATTGCGTTGTCGAGGCCGGTGCACTCGCCGCCCCAGAGCGATGAATTCTGTACCCAGCCGATGCGGCCGCCGACAGCAACGCGTCGCCAATCCCCATCGCACGCGGTGACCGCGCCGATCACGCCGGGCATGAGGTAGGCGACCACTTGGCCGCCAGATCGGGCGCTTCTGCGAAGCGTCGCCTGCTCGCGCACATAGACCGTGCGACGCGCTTCGAGATCTTCGCTGCGCATCCACACTTCGTCGCCGTCGGGATCGCGCACGCGGGTCCAACCTTCGCGCTCGCTGAGAACCATCACCGGCAGGCCGGTGCGCTGATAAAGCCAAGCGATCTGTTGGTCAGGGCCAGGGCCGCGACGGCCTTCGATATCCGCGGTGCGTAGACTCATGAATCGCGCGGGGGCCTCCGCCGTGGCGGACGTCAATGAAAACAAGGTGGCCGCCGCAACAAAAGCGGCGAAAATCCCGCGGCGCATCGACTTAACTCTTCTGATCAGCCTCGCCGTTGCCGGGAGGGAAGGCGGATCATGCTGAGGCGCCATGAAAGTGGGCTTAAGAATTGGGCTAAACACTGCCTTTATCCGCCTCGCTTGGAGCCAGGCGCGGCGTGGTTTATGGAAGCTGAATGTCGTCGAAACAGCTCAAAGTCATCGTGACGCGCCGCCTCCCGGACCCGGTGGAGACGCGGCTCAAGGAATTGTTCGACGCTGAGCTCAACGCTGAGGATAAACCGTTCACGACGGAGGAACTCGTCGCGGCCGTACAGCGCGCGGATGTGCTGGTGCCGACGGTGACCGATCGTCTTGACGGCCGGGTGCTTTCGCGCGCGGGCGAAAAGCTGCGGCTGATCGCACAATTCGGCGCTGGCGTGGACAATATCGACGTCGCCACCGCGGTTCAGCGCGGCATCACTGTGACCAACACGCCCGGTGTTCTCACAGAAGATACCGCCGATATGACGATGGCGCTGATCCTCGCCGTGCCGCGTCGCATTGTCGAAGGCGTCAAAATCATCGAGCAAGACAAGTTCACAGGGTGGTCGCCGACTTGGATGATGGGACGTCGCATCACCGGCAAGCGCCTAGGCATCATCGGCATGGGCCGCATCGGTCAGGCCGTCGCGCGCCGCGCCAAGGCGTTCGGTCTCCAGATCCACTATCACAATCGCCGCAAGGTCGCCGCGCATATCGAAGCCGAGCTTGACGCGACCTACTGGGATAGCCTCGATCAGATGCTGTCGCGCATGGATATCGTCTCGGTGAACTGCCCGCATACGCCGGCGACGTACCACCTGCTGTCGGCGCGCCGCTTGGCGCTGCTGAAGCCGCACGCTTACGTCGTCAACACCGCGCGTGGCGAAGTTATCGATGAAGGTGCACTGGCGCGTATGTTGGAGAAGGGCGAGCTTGCCGGCGCAGGTCTCGATGTCTTCGAGAACGAACCTGCGATCAATCCGAAGCTTAAGAAGCTCAATAACGTCGTGCTGTTGCCGCACATGGGCTCGGGCACGATCGAGGGTCGCATCGATATGGGCGACAAGGTCATCATCAACATCAAGACCTTCGCCGACGGCCACAAACCGCCGGACCGCGTCATTCCGGCGATGCTCTGAGCGAAGCGATAGCCGATCACGATCATTGATCGGGTCTTGCTGCCGCCGGCGCATTGAGCGCGTGGCTCTGCCTGTTCAGGCGCGCGCGATACGCTCGCTCAGCCAGTTTGAGAGCAGGCTCATCGCTGCATCGCGATTGAGATCATTCAAAATTTCGTGCCGTGCTTCGGGATACAGTTCGAGCCGCTTATCCTTCGCGCCGATCGTCGCAACGAAGCGCTCGCTGCCCTTTGATGCGGTCAGCTGATCGTTCACGCCGTGGAAGACCAACACCGGCGCGGTCCATCTCGGATATTGCGTCCACGCTTTCTCCGCGACAGCGACGGCCGTCACGCCCAACTTCGCCGGAATGCCGAGGCCGCTGATCATCGGATCGTTCTTATAGGCCTCAACCTCTTCCTCGATTCGCGAGATGCCGCTCGGCTCGCCCGCCGCCGCGACGCGCAGGCCAGGCGCCAGAACCGCGAAGACGTTCGCGATCACACGCAGATGCGCTGGCGCTTCAAACAGCAAACCCGGAGCGCTCAATACAACGCCCGCGACATTGTTTGGTTCGTCCGCGACACTCGCAGCTGTCACCAGTCCGCCGAGCGAATGGCCAAACAAGAAGATGGGCTTGCCGTTCACCGCCAGCGCGCGCCGCGCGGCTTTGTGATCCTCGACGGTGCGTTTGATGTCGGCGACACCGCGTGCGCCGGGTGAGCGGCCGTGCCCGCGCATATCGAAGGCGTAAACGTCGAACCCGAGCTCATTCAAATGCGGGATCAGCTGATTATAGCGCTCGACGTAGCGCTCTGCGTATTCCGCGAAGCCGTGCGTTAGGAGCAGGCTCGCTCTCGCGTTGGGAGCGGGCCACTTATAACCGCGTAGATCGCGGCCGAAATCCCAAGTCTGTGCCGTGAATTGGCCGTCGGCCATGATCGCTCCCTTTGGGAGGATCATGGCCTGTTCGCGACGGCGATCAAGCGCGCCGTCAGAAGCTCGTCTGCAACGTCAGCCGGAAGTTGCGGCCAGGCAGCGGGAGTTCGTCCTTCAGGAATGAGCTGTGCACGCGGCCCAACTCGTCGGTGAGGTTTCTGGCGTCGAGCCGGATTGTCCATGTCGGGTTAGGCCGCCAGGACAGGCCCGCATTGATGAACGTGTAGCCGTCCGTCTCTGTCTCGAAGGTGGCAAGCTGGTCTTGCTTGGCGGTGTCGACAGCCTCGACCCGCGCCATCCATTGCTCATTCTCAGCCTCAAGACCAAGCGTCAGCGAACGTGGCGGAATACGCGGCGGATGTCCGCCGCCGACAAAGTTCGCGCGCACGAGGTCGAGCGAACCGTCAGCCGTGATAGCAAAGCCGTTGATCTCGCCGAGCTGGACCGCCGCCGAGATTTCGCCGCCAACGAATGTCGCGTCCTGTTGCGTAAACGCGAAGACCGGCAACGTCTCGTCGGCGCCCGCCGGCGCGCTCGCTTCGTCGGGAGCGAAGCCGGACGTGTCGGTGTCTTCGTCAACCCACCAAACGTCGCCGCGCTCGACCAGTGCGATGTAGTCGGAGAACTCGATGCCGTAGAGGTTCATTTCGAACCGCACAGGGCCGCGCTGATAGCGCGCCGACGCTTCGAAAGACGTCGCGATTTCTTGGCTGATGTTGGGGTCGCCAACCTCGTAGTTTGCCGTCGCCAGGTGAGGGCCATCGGCGAACAGTTCGATAGCTGTCGGCGCCCGCTCGATTTGCGCCAGAGTCGCGCCGATGAACCAGTTCTCCGCAGGCCGCACGAACAGGCCGAACGAGCCGCTGACATTGTCGAACTCACGCGAACCAAACGTCACGTTGTCGATCTCGCGCCGCTCCAGGCGCAGGCCGCCCTCAACGCCCCACGATCCAAGATCGTAGCGCTCAACGAAGAACACCCCGGAATCCTGCGTGTTGGTTGCGCTGATGAAGGCTTCTTCGCCTTCGGCTTCAAAGTCGACGTCGCTGAACTGAACCCCGAAGGCGCCCTCATGGCGTTCACTGCCATGGTGCAACTCGATCCGGCCTTCCCAGCCTTCGCTCGTGAACTGCGTGCCCGGCGCACCATCGCCTTCAAACTCGGTGTGCTCGTAATCGGAGTGTTGGACACCGTAGTCCAATCGGTCGAACGGACCCCAGCTCACGCGAAAGTCGCCGCGGGATTCAACTCGCGTTTGCTCCATCTCGATGTGGCCGCCGGGCTCCGATGGATCTTCGGGCAGCAGACCATACTCATCTTGAGTGTTCTTCACCGCGAGCCCCGCAAAGCCCCAATCGCCGAGCAGCGAACCGCCCGCGCCATACGTGCGAACCTGCGTCCACTGATTTAGCGCCTCACCGATCGGCGTGTCGTAGGGATCAGTGTCGCGCGCGGCGGCGGTTAGGCGAAAGGCGAAGGGGCCTGCGCCGAAGCCGACATTGGCCGCGCCTTGCGCGCCGTCGTCGACGCTTGAGTAGGCCGCGAGGCCGTCGAAGGCGACGCCATCGATTGGTCGGGTGGGGATCGATTGGTCGATAACGTTGACGACGCCGCCTATGGCATTGCCGCCATACGCGAGGGCTGCCGCGCCGCGCAGGATCTCGATGCGCTCAGCGTCAAGGCCGTCCGATGTTACAGCGTGGTCGGGCGAGGCGGTCGACGCGTCGATTGCGCCGATACCGTTTTGCAGTACGCGCACGCGATCTTCACCGAGGCCGCGGATGATCGGCCGGCTGGCGCCGGCGCCGAAAAATGTCGTTGCGACGCCAGGTGTCGCATCGAGGGTGTCGCCCAGGCCGCCGTTGAGCTGCGAGACGATGTCGTCGCGCGTGAGCACTTCGGCGCCTTGCAAGCTTTCAATGCGCGAACCTTCCAGTGGCGCGGTGACGACGATTTCTTGCTCGCCATCATCGTCTTGAGCTGAAGCCGCAGCAGGAAAGAGGACACCGGCGAATACGGCGAACAGGATCGGAATGTGAGACGGAACGATCGCGCGTGTGCGCGGAGAATTGCGGAACGACATAGTTGACCTCGAAGCATAGTTGAAGCGCGCACGCGGAAGGGTGCGCAGACCTGCGCTCAGACGAGCGCTTCAGTGCTCAGAGGACGGAAGGAGGCGCGCGGCTCTGCCAGAAATAGGAGATCGTGCGCGGCGCTAGTGCAATCGCGACAACGGCGAGCGTGCTGGTGTGATCGATGATCTGCGCGACGGCGGCGTTCGGCAAAGTCGCGGCGCCGGAAGCCGCGAGTGCTTGGCAAACTGCGCAGATGAGCTGGTGTTCGCTTGAGGCGCTGACGTGGGTGTCGGCGTCGTGCGTGATGTCCGTTTGCTGTGCGAATGCTAGCGGCGCGGCCGGTGCGTGGACGTGTGTCTGGACGACAAAGGCCTGGAGGAAGACCGCAAGAAGAGCCGCCAGCGTAAACGCCTTGCGCCGCCAATCGGCGGCACGTCCCACGTCGCGGCGGCTTCTGCCCCTCCACACCATGCTGATGTTATATTATATCACCCAGGGTTAACGCAAACCCCAATTAAATCAGCGGTGTCAGGTTTCGATGAGCAGCCCCGAATAGCCGCCGAGTTGCACGGCGTCCGCCGCCACTTCGGCATCACCGATTGCCAACCGCACCGTCCCGCCAGCGAGCGGCTGCTTCACAGGCTCGGGCCCGAGATTGAACAGGCACAGCATCCGCTCGCTCCCCACGCGCCGCTCAAACGCCAGCACTGGGTCGGGCGCTTCGAGCATCTCTATGGCGCCTTCGCGCAACGCAGCGCTCGCGCGGCGCGCAGCAACCAGCGAGCGCGTGAAGTGTAGGACGGACGCCGGATCATCTTCCTGCACATCGACGGCCATAGCCCGATGGCGCGGATCGACCGGCAGCCAGGGGTCGTCGCCAACGGTGAAGCCCACCATCGGCTTCGTCACCGTCCAGGGCATCGGCGTTCTCGCGCCGTCGCGGCCAATCCCATTCGGCCAAAACGCAATCGCTTCCGGATCGCGAAGGCGTTCGAATGAAACGTGGGCGTGGGGCAATCCAAGCTCATCGCCTTGATAAAGAAAAACCGTGCCACGCAGACTCAGCAGCACCGCCAACATGAGCTTCACGCGTTGCGGATCATCGTCGGCAAATCGCGTCGCGACGCGAACGACATCATGGTTGGACAGACTCCACGACGGCCAACCGGCTTTGTCGTCCCAGTCCTCCAGGGCTTGCTTGAAGAGTTGGGGCGTCGCCTTCGCCGCGCGCAAGAGGAAGAAGGAGTAGGCCGAGTGCAGCCGCTTTTCGCCCTCTGTGTACTGACGCTGCACAGGGAGCGGATCTTCATCCTCAATCTCGCCAACGGCCACTGCGCCATATTCATCCAGAAGTTTACGCAATTGCTCCACGAACGCGAGCGCTTCGGGTTGAGTCCGGTCGTAGAGGTGGCGCTGAAACTGATGTGGACGCGCGGCGGGGCGCTTGAGCGGCAGCACCGGGTTGTCGCGAAGCTGCGCATCGTGCGCCAAGAAGTTCACGACATCGAGCCGAAACCCATCAACGCCCCGCGCCAACCAAAAGCGCGCCGCGTTCAGCAACGCTGTCTGCACCTCGGGATTGCGGATGTTTAGATCGGGCTGCTCAGGTAGGAAATTGTGGAAATAGTACTGGCGCCGCCGGGAATCCCAGGTCCACGAGCAGCCGCCAAACATCGCCTGCCAATTATTGGGCGGCGACCCATCGGGCTTCGCGTCAGCCCAGACATACCAATCCGACTTCGCGTTATCGCGGCTGAATCGGCTCTCCTGAAACCATGCATGTTGATCGGAGGAGTGTGAGAAAACGAGGTCGATCATGACCTTGAGATCGAGCTCGTGCGCGCGTTTGACGACCATGTCGAAATCGCCGAGTGCGCCGAACATCGGGTCGACGTCGGCGTAGTCGGCGACGTCGTAACCGTAGTCCTTCATCGGTGAGCGATAGAACGGTGAAATCCAGATGGCGTCGGCGCCGAGTTTGGCGACGTGATCCAGCCGCTCAACAATGCCTTCAAGGTCGCCGACGCCGTCGCCGCTCGAGTCACGAAAGGAGCGAGGATAAATTTGGTAGATAACCGCGCCGCGGAGCCAATCAGTCATGACTCAAAGGGTGAACAGTCAGGACGCTTGAATCAACCCGCAGTGCGCTATTTGTTGCGGGAGTTGTGTTCTACGGAACCGTCCAGGCGCCCGGGCCGCTCGCTGCGCTGGGCGTCGCGGCGAAGCGTGTGATCATTGGGGCAGGGGCTTGCGCCTCGCGTACGTTGGCGAACGCCGCCCATTCTGCTTCGCATTGCTCGCGCGTGAATTTGAGAACGCCGTAGCCGCGATTGGTGACATCGCACCATGCAAGATGCGGGTTTGCGCTCTTCATCATCGCCTCGCGCGCACCAGGCGCAGCCGCAGACATCGCTTGCTCAAGCCCCGGCGACGTCACACTCGCGCCTGCAAACTCCAGCGCCGCAATGCGCGAAGCGTCGCCCGGCGTCGCCAAATTGTTGAGCCACGTGTTGTGGCTGTCGCCACCGAGCACCATGACGTTCGCTGCGTGCGCCGCGCAGGATTGCAGGAAACGATCACGTGCGGCCGGGTAGCCATCCCATGCATCAAGATTCCACGGCAAGCCGATACTGCCGAGGCGTTCGCCGACGGTGACGTAGCGCCGCACATTTGAATGCGCTTCCGGCGAAACCAGCGCGTTGGCGCCGGCGCCGACCAATTGCTCGCCCATGGCGATCTGCTGCGCAACGATCTGCCACGTCTGCCCGCGTTGCCTTGAAGTCGCGAGCGTCTCGGTAAGCCAAGTCTCTTGCTCCGCGCCGAGCAATGTGCGCGCCGGATCGAGCAATTGCGTGCGGCGAAATTCTTCCGCGGCTGCCTGCGTGCCTGCGCCATCGGAGAGTAGGCGCAAGCCCAGTGCGCGGCGATAGTCGAGCTGCCGGACGCGGCCGATATAGCGCGTGTCGATCAGGATAATCTTGGCGAGACCACCCCAATCAAGCGCGCGATAGAGGCGCACAGTGTTGGGATCAGGCCGCCGGATCGGCATCCAATCGAAAAACGCTTTCGCCGCCGCGGCGACGCGATCGGCATACGTGCCTTCGTTGCGTTGGTGGTTCTGCGCGCCAGTGGAGGTGGCGTCGTTGGCGATCTCGTGATCGTCCCACACAGCGGCGATTGGTTTCGCCGCGCGCAGCGCCAGGAGATCGGGATCGGTGTGATACTGCTGATAGCGGCGATAATAGTCGTCGAGTGAGACGATCTCGTGGTCCGGATCGAATTCACGTCCCGCAACCGTCAGTTCGGTTCTCGGATATTTGTCGTAACCGTACTCGTAGATATAGTCGCCGGTATGGAGCACGAGATCGACGTCGTCTCGCGCGGCGAGATGTCCGTAGGCGTGGAAGTAGCCGAAGCCATAGTTGGCGCACGAGACGAGCCCAACGCTCAGCGACTGCGCGTCCGCTGGCGCCGTGCGCGTGCGCCCGATGAGCGAGGGGCCGGAGCCCGCGAGAAAGCGATAGAAGTACGCGCGCCCAGGCTGCAGGCCGCGTACATCGACCTTCACACAATAATCGCTCGCCGCGCTCGCTTGCGCTTCGCCGCGCGCGGAGATGCTTGCGAAGGCTTCGTCTGCCGAAATCTCCCAAGCAATTCGTCCATCACCGCCGACGAAGCGCGTCCAGAGGATCACGCCGTCAGGGAGTGGGTCGCCTGAGGCAACGCCGTGCGTGAATGCGCCTTGCGCCAGCGTCTGCGCCCACGCAGGGCGCGCCATCGCGGCGGTTGTGCCCGCTAGAAGCAGTCCACGTCGGGCGATCAGCATGGCGGCGTCCTAACGATGATGTGTGTCAGTTCGGCGAAGCGCTAGCAGCGTGGGTCGTGATCGCAATTGACTTCGGGCAGGGCCGGAAGCGCTGAGCCTTCAACAACGCGATAGAGGAAATCGCGCGCCGCAGCCGCGGACTCGTCCGGCTTCTCTTCCTGAGGAATGTGCCCGGAGGATTCGAACGTCACCAACTGTGATCCGGTGATCGCGTCGTGAAACTGCTGCGCGTGCTCTGGCGGCACAAGCCGATCGGTGTCGCCCGTCATGATGAGGACCGGCATCTGCAGCGCAGCCAGACGTTCGGGCGTCGCGTAATTACGAGCGCGGAAATTCAGCGTCATTTGCAGCAGGATTTCGCGGTGTCCCGGCGCACGCGCGAGTTGGACGTAGCGATTGAGCATGGTGTCATCGACAAGCGCTGCATCATAGAACGAGGCTTCAAGCCCCTGCCGCACCAGCCGCGAACTGTCGAGCTGCACCATGATCGGACCAAGCGTCGGGTTGCGCAGCAGCTTGAACACTTGCGGTTCTTCCGTCGCTGCTGCGCGCGTGTCTGGCCAGCCGGACGCATCGACAAGAATCAGCGCGTCAACCTGGTCAGGATAAGCGAGCGCATACTCCCATGCGACGTTGCCGCCCATAGACGAGCCCGCCAGCGCGAAGTGCTGCAAGCCTTGCTGCCGGGCGAACTCACGGACGACCTCGCGATAGGCTTCGATCGAAGCCTGGTAGCCCGCCGGTGCACGCGTTAGGCCGTGGCCGGGAAGGTCGAGCGAGACGATGCGATACTCGTCGCCGAGGCGGGCGACCCAGGGCTCCCACGTGTGCAACGATGCTGAGAAGCCGTGAATCAGGAGCAGAGGCGGACCGTTCGCCTGGCCCTCGTCGCGATAGTGCACGCGCACGCCACCCGGCAATTCGACATAGCGCGACGCCGCGCTCTCATATTGTGCAGCGAGCGTTTCGTAGGGAATGTCCGGACGCTTCAGCGCGAAGTAGGCGCCAGCGCCCACGAGCGCCACCAATCCGACAAGCGCCAGAAATCCACCGATCAGCCACCGCAACATATCCACCCTCCGTCAGGCCCACAGTGCGCGGGCGGCGCTGCGGGATCAAGCGCGCCAGCCGGCTTTACGCGCCCAGGCCTCATATGCCGCGCGTCGTTCGGCTAAATCGCGTGGGGCGGTATCGCCCTCGGCGGCGGCGTTGGCGCGCATGTGCGCGATTGTCTCGGCAATTGGCGGCAAGCCCACGCTGGCGCGGCGGTCGTCCAGTTCTTCCGGGTCGCGCACAGGCGCCGGCGAGAGCTGGCCGTCGGCGTCCCAATCGAACTGCGTGCCGAAGGTTTGCTGGCGGCCTTCGAAGATCGCGATGCGATCGGAGAGATAGGCGGCGTCGAGCGGATTGGCCTGGCCTTCCGGGATCGCTTCGAGAATGAGCGCGAGGCCGCGGCGCTGCAGCGCTGGATGCCCAATTGCGTGCTGCAAAATGAGAAACGCAGCGCCGGCGCCGTCGTCACCGTAGTCGCGCCGTCCGGGCCAGCCGATGGCGTCAAACACGCGTGTGAGCAGCGCGGCGTTCTCGTCATGCACGGCTTCCATTTCGGGATGGTAGCCGTCGAACAGTTCACCGCATGCGGCGAGGCGAGAGCGTGTCTCCAGATCGCGGCGCGCAGCAGCGACGAGCAAGGCGCCCCAATTCTCACTCATGGCCGCACACCGGGCAGGCGGGGTCGCGCGGCAATACGCTTGTGTGCGCCTCGCCGCGCAGACCGTCGAAGAACATCACCCGGCCGATGAGAGGTTCACCCGCTTGTGCAATCAGCTTGATTGCTTCGAGCGCCATCATCGATCCGATGACACCTGTGAGTGCGCCCACGACGCCGACGCGGGCGCAGGTCTCAGCATCGGGCGGCATCTCGGGAACGAAGCAGCGATAGCAAGGCCCGCCGCGTGCGAAGACCGAGACTTGTCCGTCCCAGCGGCCGACGGCGCCGGAGACGAGCGGCGCGCCAAGTTCGCGTGCGGCGGCATTGACGGCGAAGCGCGTTTCAAAGTCGTCCGTGCCATCGAGAATGATGTCTGCGCCTTGGAGGAGGTAAGCTGCGTTGGCCGCAGTCAGGCGCTGCCGTTCGGCTTCCACGGTTACATTATCGTTGAGCGCCGCGAGCGCTGCCTCAGCGCGCTCGACTTTTGAAGCGCCAACGTCGACGCCGCGAAAAATGATCTGCCGCTGCAGATTGTCGAGCGACACCGCGTCGTCGTCGATCAGCCGCAAGCGGCCAACCCCAGCCGCCACCAGATAGAGCGCGGCCGGTGCGCCAAGCCCGCCGGCGCCTACAATCGCAACCGTCGCGGCCTTGAGCCGTTGTTGGCCGGGCCCGCCGATCTCTTTCAGCAAGATGTGGCGCGCGTAGCGCTCGCGTTCTTTGTCGGAGAAACTCACGTGCGCAATCTAAGCAAGCGCGTGGCAAAGTTCCACAGCGGAACGTGCGCGGCAGTTCGGCGTTGCATGAGGAGAGGAACCCCATGCGCTACATCGACGAAAGTTTAGCTGACGGCGAAGCCATCATTCAGCGCGGCAAGTGGCCGGCGGTGTTCTGGTTTGGCGCTTGGGCTGCTTTGATTCTGCTCGGCATCGCGATCGTCGGGATTTTCATTTTCATTCGCGCCGCCGTCATCATGAAGACGACAGATTTCGCGGTGACCAACCGGCGCGTCATTCTGAAGCGCGGCTGGCTGAACCGGCGCACGCAAGAGCTTGCAGTTGAGAGCGTAGAGGGTGTCTCGCTGCAGCAATCCATCATCGCGCGGATGTTCGGCTACGGCCGCGTTGTTGTGACGGGCACCGGTGACGCGGTCGTTGTGTTTCCGCCGATGTCGCATCCGGTCGCGTTCCGTCGCTCGATCGAGGCCGCGCGCGCTGATTGCGGCGGCGAGGTGCATCTGGCGCGAGAGGATCGGAAGGCAATTGAACGTGTTGCCGATGAAGCCAACGAGAACGAATCTGAGGCGGTGGTGGACGAGGGCGTGATCGAAGAGGAGCGTCCGCGCCGGAAACGCAGCTCAAGTTTCATCGGTATGCGCGCGCGGCGTTAGCCGCGGCCGGTTGAGCCGAAGCCGCCGGCGCCGCGGGCGGTCTCGCTCAGTGTGTCCACCACTTGCCATTCACCCTGCGTGACAGGCGCGATCACCATTTGCGCGATGCGCTCGCCACGTTTGATGGTGAACGGCTCCTGGCCAAGGTTGACCAGAATAACCTTCAACTCGCCGCGATAGTCCGCATCGACGGTGCCTGGCGAGTTGAGGCAGGTAATCCCGTGCTTCAGCGCTAGGCCGGAACGTGGCCGGACTTGCGCCTCATAGCCTGCAGGCAGCGCGATTGTCAGGCCGGTTGGAGTCAGAAAGCGCTGACCCGGCGCCAAGACGACCGGCTCGTCCTCCGGCAGTGCTGCGCGGAGATCCATGCCGGCGGAAAGGGCAGTCTCGTAGGCCGGTAATTGCAGGCCCCCGAAGTGCGGCAGCGGCGCGACCTGGATCGTGACTTTGCTCATGAGCATTGCCCCTGCTGCGATTCTGCAGCGCGGGCAAATGTACTCGGTTCCGGGATGTGAATCACCCGGCGCCGAACTGCCAGGTGATTAGCGGCGCTTGCGGGCGGCGGCCATCAGATCGCGGCGCGCCTCGTCTTCGTAGCGCTTCATCTCCGCGGCTTCGGCTTCCTTCTTGCGGCGCTTGGCGGCTTCAGCGGCTTCACGGGCGGCGCGTTCGCGCTCTGCCTTCGCGGCGGCCTCAGCTGCGATCTTGCGCTCAAGCTTTTCCATCTCGACGCGCTCGCGGCGGCGCTTCTCGGCCTCGATGCGCTTCTCTTCTTTTTCCTGTGCTGCCTGGATGCGTGCAGCGGCTTCCTGCGGATCCACTTCGACCGGCGCCTTGGTCTTGAACTTCTCCAGCATCGCCTTTTTGGCGGCGAGGGCGGCGTCACGGCGTTCGTTGTGGTTTTGGAAGCTCATGCAGTCGGGCTCCTGGGCGCGCGAACAGCGTTCGGCGTCTGACTCGGAAGGGTCGGATGTAAGGCGCTCTACATAGCGTCGTATGCGGCAGGCTCAAGCCCCCGAGCCGCGACCTTTACGCAAGGGTCACTTGCGTCCTGGGGATTTCGCGGCTGATCGGCGCGGTAATCTCTACTCCAAGTTGGGTTCAGCGCGGCGCAATGTCGAAGATGAGCGGAAAGTGATCGGACCCGATCGCCGGGCCAACACGGCACGAGGTTACGCGAACCGAGTGCGTGGTCAGCACGTGGTCGATTGGCAGCGCGTAGTAAGGAAACTGTGTCGAGCGCCACGTGCGGGTGATAGGCCCGCTGCAGGAGGCGGGACGCAGCCCGAGGCGGCGATAGTTGAGCATGGCCGGCGACCAGGGCGTCGCGTTGAAGTCGCCGACCAGAACGCCGTGCGGGTGATCTGCAACAGCGTGCGCACCAGCATCATTCACCGCATCTCGGTCTCTTGTACGATCGTTGTCCCAAGGCGGACGGCCATGCACAGCCGCAATCCGGTAGAGGCCGATGTCTGCATATTGAGCGGCGTAGGGACGGAGCGGCGATTGAGCCGCGCCGCCGGAGCACGGTTCGCGCGCCGCAATGATAGTGGCGGTCGGTGAGGTCGCTTCGGCGTCTGCGATGAAACACGCGAAATCCGGGAAAGCTCGGCGAACGGCATCGATGCGCCCTGGCGGCAACTCAGTCAGCGTGACGATGTCGGCATTTTCGGTGCGTGCGATCGCTGCGATTGATTCAAGTGAGTCCTGACGACGAAGCAGATTGGCCCAAATGACGCGCGTTGCTTGTGCTCCGGGCACGGCAACTTCGGGAAGAGAAACAGAAGTGGCGATCGCGACGGTGTTGGCGATGAGAGCCGCCGCGGCGAAGGCGGCAGCGCGCCTCTGTTTCAGAAGCATAAGCACCGCGGCCAGACCCAGGCTGGCGAACGCGTAGTAAAGCCGAAAGTGGCTCAAGATTTCGAAGGGCTGCGTCCAACGCGCAAGAAACGCGGTCGCAGTGAGCATCGTGACGCCGGCAACACCGAGAATGAGGGCAATTCGCAGCAACTGCACGCTCAACTTCTAAGTTGCCGGCGCGCCGTGTGCCAGGGTCGGCTAGAAGTACGGTGGAAAGAACATCAGCGCCATGGACCGCAAACGCCGCTGAGTTGAGGCGATCGCCCACACTGCCAACGCCGGTAGAAGCATGAACAACGCCGCCTCGCGTGGCGCGATTTCGGTCAGGCCCACCAAAAGCGTGATGCCGACCGG
This sequence comes from Hyphomonadaceae bacterium, assembly GCA_041398305.1. GTDB lineage: Bacteria > Pseudomonadota > Alphaproteobacteria > Caulobacterales > Aquidulcibacteraceae > Vitreimonas. The sequence continues at coordinate 151,680 of JAWKUZ010000003.1, read as the reverse complement.
TTCGACGACCAGAAGTGAGTAGAACAAAAGCGCGATGATGCCGCCAATTCGCTCCGCGCCAGACTCGTCATCGGCGGGTTGGGGCGCTTTGGGCATCTACTTCCTTGGCGCTTTTGCTTTGAGCGTTTTTGCGATCTTAGCCGCCAGTTGGCGCGCCACTGTTTCTTTGGCCATGCGTGGCCAAGTCTCGGTTTTATCCTTGGTGATGAGCACCACCGCATTCTCGGCGCCGCCCATCACATCGCCGGAGACATCATTGGCAACGATCCAGTCACAACCCTTCTTGGCGATCTTGGCGCGGGCGTTGTCTTCGACGTTGTCGGTCTCGGCTGCGAAGCCGACGACCAGCTTGGGGCGCTTCTTGCCGGCTTTCGAAAGCGTGGCGAGAATGTCAGGGTTTTCCTGCAGCGCGATCGCCGGGATGTCGCCCTTGTCTTTCTTGATCTTCGAGCGCGCTTCTTTCGAGGGCCGCCAGTCGGCGACAGCGGCGACCATGACGGCGACATCGAGTGGCAGCGCGGCTTCGCTGGCCGCCAACATCTCACGCGCGCTTTCGACGCTCACCCGTTTCACGCCTTGTGGGGCGGGGAGGTTGGTCGGACCGGAAACGAGCGTCACCTCGGCGCCAAGTTCGGCGAGTGCAGCCGCAATCGCGTAGCCTTGCTTGCCGCTTGATCGATTGGAGAGAAAGCGCACCGGATCGATGGATTCGATCGTCGGTCCGGCTGTGACCAGCGCGCGTTTGCCTTTCAGCGGGCCGTCGCTCAGCAGTGCCAGCGCGGCGTCGCGGATCTCCTCTGGCTCGGCCATGCGGCCCAGCCCGCGTTCGCCGCTTTCGGCCATCTCGCCTTCGTTCGGTCCAACGAAACGCAGACCTTGGCTCTGCAGCGTCGCGAAGTTGCGGCGCGTCGCGGCATTGGCCCACATGTGCGGATTCATGGCGGGCGCGATGAGCACTGGTTTGTCGGTTGCAAGCAACACTGCGGTGGCAAGATCGTTGGCGAGCCCATGCGCCATCTTCGCCATCAGGTCAGCCGTAGCTGGCGCGACGATGATGAGGTCGCATTCTCGCGCAAGCCTGATGTGGCCGACATCAAACTCCTGCGCTTGATCGAACAGGTCCGTGAACACACGTTCCCCGGCGATGGCGCCCGCGGCCAATGGCGTGATGAAGCGCTGCGCGGCTTCAGTCATCACCACGCGGACCGCGGCGCCGCGTTCCCGCAAACGGCGGATGAGTTCGAGGCTCTTATAGGCGGCTATGCCGCCGCCGATGATCAGTAGAACCCGCTTGCTCATGGCGTGGCCTCGGCCGGCGGCGTTTGCACCTCGGAATCAGGTGTTGCGAGGTCAGCGCCGGCATCGACCCGCGGAAGGGGATCCGCATCAGGTTGGATAGTGGTTTCAATGGCGCTGGTTGGCGGCGGCTGGCGCGGCGCCTGATCCTGCTTGGGGCCGAACACCAGAACGATGATCGCACCCCCAACGAGCCCGATCCAGAACACCGGCAGTTGATACCATTTGCGCTCCTCGCGCGGGGCCTCGATCGCGACCTTTCGGGCGGCTGCCTCCAGCGCGGTAAGTGCGTGCGGCAGGCGGCGGAGCGCCTGAAAGCCGACGGCGGCTTCATCGATGCCGCGCTTGGTCACTGCTTCGGCGCCCAATTCGCGCTGCACCCAGCGCTCCACGATCGGCCGCGACGCGGCCCACATATCGTGTTGCGGATCGAGACCGCGCGCGACGCCCTCGACCTGCACCATGGTCTTTTGCAGCAACACCAGTTCGGGACGCAGATGCATGCCGAACATGTGGGAAACGTCGAACAGTTGGAGAAGCAGGCGGCTCATCGAAATGCCATCCGCCTTTTTCCCGAAGATCGGTTCGCCGATGGCGCGGAGCGCCTGCGCAAACTCCTCGATTGTGAACTTCTCGGGGACGTATCCCGCTTCCTGATGCACTTCAGCAACGCGGCGATAGTCGCGGCGGAGGAAGCCGTAGAGAATTTCGGCAAGGTAGCGGCGCTCTTTGTGACCGATACGGCCCATGATGCCGAAGTCGACGATCCAGAGCTTGCCGTCTTTGCCGTAGAGCAAATTGCCTTCGTGCATGTCGGCATGGAAGAAGCCGTGATCGAGTGCGGCGGCGAGGAAGCCGCGCGTGATCGCGATCGCGAGTTCGCTTCGATCCGCGCCGGCTTTGTCGAGCGCTTTCGAATCCGTGAGCGGCGTGCCGTCGATCCAGTCAAGCGTCATCACCCGCTTGGCGGAGCGCGTCCAATCAATGTTGGGGACGGTAAGGTAGCCGTCCTTCTCAGCAACTTCGCGAAACTCTGCGGCGGCGCCAGCCTCAAGACGAAGGTCAAGTTCGCGCTCCGTTGCGGCCGTGACGGTGTCGATGAATTGCACCGGCTCAAGCCGGCGCGACCGCTTGGAGAAGAATTCGATGCACTGCGCCAGGAAGCGCAGCGCGCCCATCTCCTTGGCGAGCTTGCGTTCGATCCCGGGCCGCAAAATCTTGATGGCCACGACTCCGTGGCGATCGACGATGGCCTGGTGAACTTGCGCAATCGATGCAGCGGCCATCGCTTCTGAGATGCCGGTGAACAGGCCCTCGGTGCCGCCCAGCTCTTTATTGATCGTGTCGAGCGCTTCCGTACGCGAAAAAGGCGGAAGGCGGTCTTTGAGACGGCCGAGCTCTTGCGCAGTTTGGACGCCGATCATGTCGGGTCGGGTCGCGAGGAATTGGCCGACCTTCACGTAGGCGGGGCCGAGGCGCTCCAGCGCCCGAGCCAAGCGCTCGCCAACCGATTTGCCGCGCCGGCGCTTGGCGAAAACCGAAAGCGCTGTGTGGGTAGCCTGCAGCGACGTCGAGTAGTTGTCGTAATACTCGGCCGGCAGCAGCACATCGTAGCGTACCAAGGTGAGCGCGACGCGCAGCAAACGGCGAACGTGCCCGACCACACCCGTGGCCACGCCGTACAAGACGACAACGACAAGGATCAGGAACAGCGCAGTCCAGACCGCGACGCCGGTCGCAGCCGCGCTGACACCCACCAGGACGCCAAGCAGTAATGCTAGGATCAGCGATAACCAGAACACTTAAACCGACCAACCCCAATGCAGCGCGCAAACGCCGCCGGCCATGTTGCGATAGGCCACGCGTGCGAAACCCGCCTCACGGATCATAGCCGTAAATGTTTCCTGATCCGGAAACCGGCGGATGGATTCGACCAGATATCGGTAAGAATCTGGGTCATTTGCGAGCAATTTCCCCAGCGCCGGGATCGCGTTAAAAGAGTAGAAATCATAAACCGGCTCAAGCCCGCCGATGGCGAGCCGTGAGAACTCCAAACAGAAGAAGCGTCCGCCGGGTTTCAGGACGCGCTTGGCTTCGCGCAGGACGGCCCGAACGTCGGTACAGTTCCGGATGCCGAAGCTGATGATGTAGGCGTCGGCGACATGGTCATCGACTGGTAAATTTTCGGCATCGCCTTCGTGCCAGTGGAGCCCGTCTTCGCCGCGTGCGCGACCGGCTTCCAGCATCTCGGTGTTGATGTCGATGACGTGGATTTCCGGCGGCTCAAGCCCGCGCCGTTGTGCAGCGCCGTCGCCGAGCTTCTTAAGACGTCGCGCGATGTCGCCGGTGCCGCCGGCCACATCGAGGATGAGTTCGTTCGGCTGCGGGTTGAGCTTGGCGGCGGCGGCGTCCTTCCAGAGCCGGTGCATGCCGCCCGACATCGCATCGTTCATCAGGTCGTATTTGCTGGCGACCGACGAAAAGACGGCGCGCACGCGCCCGGCCTTTTCGGCCTTTGGCACGTCCTGGAACCCGAAATGCGTTGTGTCGTCACTCATGGGCTGACCATAGCGGCGGGGCCGGGGCGGGGCTATATCGGGCGGCGATGCTTTCGCCTTTGCTTTCCGACATTTCGCCGCATGCCTGAGTTACCAGAAGTGGAAACGGTGCGGCGCGGTCTGGCGCCGGCTTTGGTGGGACGACGCATCAAACGCGCGCGCACCAAGCGCGCCGACTTACGGTTTCCCTTTCCGAAGCGCTTTGCGGCGCGGCTCAGCGGGCGGCGTGTCGATGCGTTGGAGCGGCGCGCGAAATATCTGCTCGCGCGGCTCGATGATGGAAATGTCTGGATCACGCATCTCGGTATGACCGGGCGTTGGTCGATCCTCGGCGCTAAGCAACAGCCTGGCGATTTCTATTACGCCGAGCCTACTGATCCGACGCACACGCATGTCGTCATCGACATGGAAGATGGCGCCAAGCTCGAGTTCAACGATCCGCGCCGCTTCGGATACATGGATCTGATTCCCGAAGCCGAGCTTGAGGCGCATCCGTTCTTCAAAGCGATGGGGCCGGAGCCACTCGGAAATCAGTTTCACGAGCCGTACCTGAAGAAGGCGCTCGCCAACAAGAAAGCGCCGATCAAAGCGGCGTTGTTGGACCAACGCGTCGTTGCCGGTCTCGGCAACATCTACGTCGTTGAAGCACTGCATCGCTCCGGAATCTCACCGGAGAAGCCAGCCGGCCGCATCTCGGCGCAGCGTTTGGACAAGCTCTTTCACGCCATCCGCGCGGTGCTTGAAGAGGCGATCGAGGCGGGCGGCTCAACGTTGAGCGACTATGCCGGCGTCGATGGCGCGCAGGGCAGTTTCCAGCAGCGCTTCCGCGTCTACGACCGCGAAGGCGAAGCGTGCCCAACAAGAGATTGCGGCGGAACGATCAAGCGCGCCGTGCACAGCGGGCGGAGCACGTTCTGGTGCCCAAGGTGTCAACGCTAGGGCCGCAACCCAAAGCCTGCAAACACCTCGTCTATCGACGGATTTAGCGCGAGCGCCGCATCAATCTCTGACTGACCTTCATCGACGCGCCCCATGCGTATGAGGGCGATGCCGCGCCCGTACCGGAAGTGATCCAAATTGGCCGAGGCATGATCGAGCGCTGCATCGTAGTCCGCCAAGGCGCCGCTGAAGTCGTGAGTCTTCAGACGCAGCACTGCGCGCGAATCCAGGATGTCAGCGTTGTTCGGGCTCAGGGCGACCGCTGCGTCACACAGCTCGGCGGCGCGCTCGAGATCACGTTCGGCCAGTGTCCGTATCCAGCACGCTTCGTTCAGAAATGCATCATTACTTGGCTCGAGTGAGATGGCGCGATCAAAATCGGCGATGGCGAGACCGTAGTGCCCGAGCGCGCGATGAGCTCGCCCTCGATTGTTGATCGCCACCGCATAGTCTGGACTGATCGCGACCGCAGCCTCGTATTCCCGTAACGCCATTTCCGGTTGCCGGCTCGTGCCGTACGCGACGCCACGGAGGTTGTGCGCGGAGGCAGTGATGTCGGCCGCGTACAAGCCTGACGCAATCACTGCGGCGCATGCATCAAGCGCTTGCTCGCCGCGACCGGCTTGGCAGTCGCTCCAGATGTCATCGTCCGCCGTTGTGACACAGGCGGCTAGAAGCCAAACCGCGGCGGCCAAAATGATCGATCGCATACCCAAGCGTAGCCCGTGCGGGCCTCTAGGTCGATCTCGTGCTAGAAAACCCGAATGAGTCGAGCCGCAATTTTTGTCGCCACGATTGCTTGCGCTACGCCCGCTGCTGCGCAGACGGCGTATTTCACACTCGTTCCAGATCTGCCGATAGCGCCGGGACTTGCGGAGATGCCGTCTTCCCTCGGGCCGATCGCTTACGCTGATGGCTCGCAGATGTTCCTTCTCCAGGCTCGTGGCGAAACGGCCCCGGCGAACGTTCAGCGCTTCTATGCCGACAGCCTCTCGGCGCTCGGCTGGGCCTTTGAACCCACCGGCGAAGGGGAGCTCTCATACATGCGTGGACGCGAGCGGTTGACGCTGTTGATCGCGCCTCTGGGCGAGGGGACCATCATGCGCGCAACGCTGACCATCACGCCTGCGTCGATGAACGCCGATTGATTTTCGCGGCCTCGCGGCGCAAGACGCCGCCCATGGCATACGAAAACATTCTTGTCGAAACCGAGGGCGGCGTTGGCGTCATTCGACTCAATCGCCCGAAGGCGCTCAATGCGCTCAACGACGCGCTGATCGCGGAACTAGGCGCAGCGCTCGATGCATTCGAGGCGGATGCGAGCATCGGTTGCATTGTCATCACCGGCTCTGAAAAGGCGTTCGCCGCGGGCGCGGACATCAAGCAGATGTCGGAAGGGCAATTCGCTGACTTCTATGCGCGCGATCCGTTCGCCAATCTTGAGCGCGTGCCGCGTACGCGGAAGCCCCTGATTGCGGCGGTCGCGGGCTACGCGCTGGGCGGTGGCTGCGAACTCGCGATGATGTGCGATTTCATCATCGCCGCTGACACCGCGAAGTTCGGCCAACCTGAGATCACGCTTGGCGTCATGCCGGCCTGGGGCGGCTCGCAGCGGCTGACGCGCTCTGTCGGCAAGGCCAAGGCGATGGATCTCTGCCTGACGGGCCGGATGATGGATGCGGCGGAAGCCGAACGCGCGGGCCTCGTGGCGCGGATCGTCGCGGCCGATAAGCTTATGGAAGAAACCATGGCTGCGGCAAAGAAGATCGCCGGCTTTGGCGCGCTCTCGACCATCGCCAACAAGGAGGCGGTTAACGCTGCTTTCGAGACTCCCTTGAACGAGGGGCTGAAGCTCGAACGCCGCCTGTTTTACAGCCTTTTCGCGACCGAGGATCAGAAGGAAGGGATGGCGGCCTTCATTGCAAAGCGGCCCCCCGAATTTAAAAACCGCTGAGCATTTGACCTCGGCCTTGAGCGCGGCTATAGCCCCGCGCTTCGCATCCGAAACTTACGATCTGGAATACTGAAACCATGGCGAATACGAAGTCCGCAAAGAAGGCGACCCGCGTGATTGCCCGCCGTACGGCGGTCAACAAAGCGCGCCGCACCCGGATGCGTTCGTCGTGGCGTTCAGTCGAAGAAGCGATCGCCTCGGGCGATGCGAAGAAGGCCCAAGAGGCGCTGCGCAGCGCAGAATCCGCGACCATGAAGGCCGCCGGTAAGGGCGTAGTTCACAAGAATCTTGCGAGCCGGAAAGTTTCGCGTCTTTCCAAGCGCATCGCGACGCTTTCGGGCGCCAAGAAGGCCTGATTCAGCGTCTCCGACACTTGGCGAGTGTCGTTTTTCTGTCGCCAAAGTCTCACGAATCTCCATAGTGCGAGTCCGCAACGAAGCTGCGGATAAGCGGTGAGTTTTTGTCCGAAACCGGACAATTAGCGAACGCGCCGCGCGCCAGAAAATATACGCTAAATCAGCCACATAACCGCGCGTCATTTCGATGTGGAAAATGGCGAAATCGTAAACAAAGTGTTGTTGACGGCATCTGTGGAAGGGCGCAGATTTCGCTGGTGAGGCGAGCGCGGCTCGCCCGTTCGACGGTCCCAGTGACTTCGGTGCGCAAGCATCGAGCCGAAATGCTCTTTTGGCTCGGACGGGAGAGGTGTGCCCGCCTGCAGGTCGGCTAAAACAAAAATGTTCTCAGCGGGGGCTGCATGGAACAACAGGGCGAAGAAGCCCGCCGGGATTCGGCGGGTGTCGGGGCGGCGCGAGCATTCGAGCTGGTTCAGAGGGAGTTGGTCACCGAATACGGGCCGGAGTTTTGTGGTTCTTACATCAGCCCACTACGGCTGGTTGCGGAGCTGAACGGCGTCCTTCTCTTCCGCGCAGGATCGCGCGTCGCAAAAGAGCGCTTGAACCAACAGGTTGTGGATCGCATCGGCGCGCGGATGCGCGTGTACGAGCCGCGCGTTCAGAAGATCCAAATTCTCCTGGAACACGAAATTCCAGAAGACGTGCGCGCGCTTGCTGACGCGCGCATCGAGGAAGCTCGCCAGGATGAGGCGCAGCCGGTGCGCCCGGTCGAGCTGACCTTCGATACGTTCGCGCACGGGCCGAGCAACTTCCACGCATACACCGTCGCTCAAATGATCGGCGCAGGCGTCGGCGTGACGTTCCCGGTGTGGCTGGTTCATTCGCCGCCGGGCTGCGGCAAGACACACTTGCTGAACGCCGCCGCGCAGGAGGCCATGGCGCGTGGGCGCAAAGTGCTCTTCATGACCGGCCAAGAATTTCTTGAGTGCTTTCAATCAGCGCTGCACAAAAAGCGCGACAGCTCAGCGTTCAAAGAGATGGTCCGCGCGCCGGACCTGCTGATCATCGACGACTTCCATCGCATCTGCGGTAAGCGCGCGACGCAGGAAGAAGCGTTCGACACCATTAATGAACTTACACGTCGCGGCGGTCAGATTGCGCTTGCAGCCAACCACGGTCCTGATGGATTGGAAGGCCTCGACGACGCGTTGCACGCAAAGCTGAAAGGCGCAGCCGTCAGCGAAATCACCGAACCCGACGCGCCGTTGCGTCGTAAGATTCTTGATGCTCGAGTTGCGCACCATGCGCGTGCGAATCCGGGCTTCAGTGTTGCATCAGAAGCGCTCGACATGATCGCAGATCGGATGCACGTTACAGGCCGCGAACTTGATGGCGCGGTCTGCCAACTTCTCATCGAATGGAAGATCTCGGGAGGGACAACAGTGACGCTAGAAGCTGCCGCAAACGCTCTGCAAACCAAGCTGGCTGAAGGTGCGGAGCGACGCATCACCGTGCAGTTGGTGCAGAAGGTCGTTGCGCGTCACTACAACATGAGTGTGCAGCAATTACTGGAGCGCACGCGCCGTCATTCGATTGCGCGTCCGCGCCAAGTGGCGATGTACCTCGCTTGCAAGATGACGCACGCCTCGCTGCCAGATATCGGCCAGCGTTTTGGTGGTTTCGATCATACCACAATCATGTACGCGCGTGATCGTATCGCCGCGCTTTCGGAAACCGATCCGAATCTCAAGGCCGAGCTTGAAGGCATCGCGCGCGCAGTCCGCCGCGAACCCTAATCCTGGCGTTCCCTTTGTCGCGGCGCCCCTAAGTCTTGCATTTGGGGCTTGGGGTTCGCGCGGCTTCTGCTAATTTCGCACCCCCTGCTGACGCCGACTCAGGCGCGCAGGGGGTGTTTTTATGTGCCCCGCTGCAGGAGCAAGGCGCGGGGAGAGGGGTCGAGGAATGCGGCTGACGATCGAGCGCTCGGCGCTCCTGAAAGCGCTCAATCACGTGCAAAGCGTTGTCGAACGCCGCAACACGATTCCAATCCTCTCCAACGTTTTGTTGTCGGCTCAAGGCGATAGCCTGAAGCTCACAGCGACGGATCTCGACATCGAGATTTCAGAAAGCGCTTCTGCGGAAGTTGAGCGCGGCGGCCAGACGACGGCGCCGGCAAACTATCTCTACGACTTCGTGCGTAAGTTGCCGGATGGCAGCGCCGTGAAGCTCGACGTGAACGGCGACGACCCGCGCCTCTTTATCTCCGCCGGCAAGTCGCGCCTGCATCTTCCAATTCTGCCGGCCGGCGATTTCCCGTCGATGCCGTCAGACGGCTTTGAGACGAAATTCGAGGTCGAACCGACAGAGCTTGGCCGTCTCATCGACAAGACGCGGTTCGCGATCTCGACCGAAGAGACGCGCTATTATCTGAACGGTATCTTCCTGCACACGGTCGACGCTGATGGCGCCAAGCTGCGCGCCGTCGCGACTGATGGCCACCGCCTCGCACTCGCCGACTATCCGGCGCCGAAGGGCTCGACCGGCATGCCGGGCGTGATCGTGCCGCGCAAAACCATCAACGAACTGAAGCGTCTGCTCGATGACGCCGCCGATTTGGTTGAGATATCTGTTTCACCGCAGAAGATCCGCTTCGCGCTCGGCGACGCGGTGTTGACCTCCAAGCTGATCGACGGCTCGTTCCCAGAATACGCGCGCGTCATTCCGAAGAATAATTCGAAGAAGCTGAAGATCGACAACAAGGCGTTCGCCGAGGCTGTCGATCGCGTCGCCACGGTCTCCGCGGAGCGCTCGCGCTCGGTGCGTTTGGCGCTCGACAAGGACAAGATCACGCTCACCGTCAACAACCCGGACGCCGGCGTCGCCACCGAGGATTTGGTCGCCGACTATGGCGATGACGCGCTCGAGATCGGCTTCAACGCGCGCTATCTGCTTGATGTCGCGCAGCAGGTCGAAGGCGAGAGCGCCGTGTTCGAGCTCGCTGATTCCGGTTCGCCGACGCTCGTGCGTGACGAAGCCGATGACGCCGCGCTCTACGTGCTGATGCCGCTCAGAGTCTAATGCGTAAACGCTGGATCGTGCTTGGCGCGGTCGCGCTGGCCGCCGGCGCAATCGCACTCCTCAACGCGCCATTCTGGGGCCGCCCGACGGGCGAGCTCTTCGTGCTGTCGCATCGCGGCGTGCATCAGGACTATCACCGCGAGAATATGAACAACGAAACCTGCACGGCCGAGCGCATCTATCCGGTCGAGCACGAGTTCATCGAAAACACGCTGCCCTCGATGCAGGCGGCATTCGATGCAGGCGCCGACATCATCGAGATCGACGTTCACCCGACAACCGACGGTGAGTTCGCCGTCTTTCATGACTGGACGGTCGATTGCCGCACCGAAGGCGAGGGCGTCACGCGCGAGCTGACCATGGCGTACTTGCGCACGCTCGATCTCGGCTACGGCTACACTGCCGATGACGGCCAGACGTTTCCGTTGCGCGGTAAGGGCGTCGGCATGATGCCGACTCTGCGCGAGGTGCTCGCCGCGTTTCCGGGTCGGCGCTTTCTAATCAACTTCAAGAGCAACGATCCCGACGAAGGCGATCGCGTGCTTGCGTACATCGATGCCATTGGTGCGGCCGAGTACGAGCGCCTGGCGTTTTACGGAGCGGCGCCGGCGGATCGTGTCCGCGAACTGCGCCCGGACCTGCGGGTGACTGGCCGCCGCCGTCTCATGCAATGCGCGAAGAACTACGTGCTCACCGGCTGGTTCGGCCGCATTGATGAGACTTGCCGCAACACGATCGTGTTCGTGCCTGCGAATTATGGCTGGTTGGCGTGGGGTTATCCGAACCTATTTCTGCAGCGTATGCAGGCGGCAAACACTGAAGTCATGATTGTCGGGCCGATCAACAGGGGCGAGCGGCTTGGGATTGGCGGCATCGACGATGCGGAGATGTTCACCTCCGTGCCGCACGATTGGCGTGGCGGCGTGGTGACCGACCGCATCGAGATCATCGGCCCGCTGGCGGAGGAGCGGCGGGCGCCATGAGCCACTCGCTCCACGTTTCACGTCTTACGCTCACAGACTTCCGCAACCATGCCGCGCTGGATCTTTCACTTGATGGGCGGCCGGTGTGTTTGTTCGGTCCGAACGGCGCCGGCAAGACCAACATCCTTGAAGCGCTGACAATGCTCGCGCCCGGCCGAGGGCTGCGCAGCGCCTCGCTTACAGATGTCGCACGGGCTGGGGACGCTGACGAGTTCCGCGCTCAGCCCTGGGCGGTGTCGGCGCGCATCATGAACGACGGAGAAGAAACAGTGCTTGGCGCCGGCGCTGAGCGTACGCCGGAAGGCGGCGTCAAACGCCTGACACGCCGCGATGGCCAACCCGCGACAGCCTCTGATCTCGCCGAGACTGCGCGGATGACATGGCTGACGCCGGCGATGGATCGCTTGTGGTCCGGTTCTGCCGGGGACCGTCGCCGTTTCTTCGATCGCCTGACGCTCGCGCGCGCATCGCAGCACGGCGCAGCGGCAGCGGCTTACGAGCGCGCCATGCGGGAGCGTCAGCGTCTGCTCGGAGAGCGCGTCTTCGATGACGCGTGGCTCGGCGGGTTGGAGCGTGAAATGTCGGCGCACGGCGCGGCGATCGCGGCTGCGCGGGTCGAGACGCTGCACCGCTTGCAGGAAGCGATCGATACGCGCCCCGATGGCGCTTTCCCCAAAGCCATCCTCGCGCTTGAGGGCCTGCTCGAGGCGCGCTTCGAAAACGGCTCCAAGAGCGCCGACGTCGAAGAGGACTTTGCCGAATTGCTGCGCGACGTACGCGGCCGCGATGCCGGCGCCGGCCGTGCACTCGATGGCCCACACCGTAGCGACCTCAAAGCGCGGCACGCCGCCAAGAATATGGACGCTGACCAGTGCTCCACGGGTGAGCAGAAGGCGCTGCTCGTTGGCCTAACCCTGGCGCAAGCCCGCGCGCTAGCGGGTGACCCGGGGGCGGGCGCCTCGCTCATCTTGATCGATGAGGCGGCGGCGCACCTTGATGCGGTGCGCCGTGCAGCGTTGTTCGACGAGCTGCTCGCCAATGAAGGCCAGGCCTGGCTCACCGGCACTGATCAGAACCTGTTCGAGGCCTTTGGCGCCCGCGCACAGATGTTCGAAGTGCGCGACGGCCAGGTGCACGCTGCGTGAACGTGACAAGCGAGCGGAAAGTTGGGTAGCGTAGCACCCTGATCTAGAGGCGCTCCCATGGCAAACCCGGACTACGTCGCAAAACGCAATGAGGACTATGTCTTCGATTACGATCCCAATGAGGACGCATGGAAGACCGACCTCTCGAAGCTCGACATCAGCCGCGGCGAGCGTTTCCGCGACAACAATTTCTGGCCGTTCTTCGAGCGGATGCGGAAGGAAGATCCGGTTCACTACTGCCCGGACAGCATGAACGGGCCGTACTGGTCGATCACCAAGTATAACGACATCATGGCGATCGACACCGATCACCAGCGCTTCTCTTCCGAGCCGTCGATCGTCCTGTTCGATCCGGACGAAGACTTTCCGCTGCCGATGTTCATCGCGATGGACCCGCCCAAGCACGACGTGCAGCGTAAGACAGTCTCGCCGATCGTGGCGCCGAACCATCTTGCGCTGCTTGAGCCGATTATTCGCGAGCGCGCCGGCAAACTTCTCGACGAAGCGCCACGTGGAGAGGTGTTCAACTGGGTCGACAAGATCTCGATTGAGTTGACGACGCAGATGCTCGCCACGCTGTTCGACTTTCCTTGGGAAGATCGCCGCAAGCTGACACGCTGGTCGGACGTCGCCACCGCGGCGCCGGGGCAGGGTGTCGTTGAGACTGACGAGCAGCGCCGCATGGAGCTGATGGAGTGCCTTCAGTACTTCAACGGCCTCTGGGAAGAGCGCGCCGCCGCCCCGCCGCGCAACGATCTGATCTCGATGCTAGCGCACGGCGAAAGCACCAAGAACATGCCGCGCCAGGAATTCCTCGGAAATCTCGTGCTGCTGATTGTCGGCGGCAACGACACGACGCGCAATTCGATTACCGGAAGCGTCTATGCGCTCAACAAATTCCCGGAGCAGTACGCCAAGCTGAAGGCAAACCCCGCGCTGATTCCGAACCTCGTGTCAGAGACCATCCGCTGGCAAACGCCGCTCGCTTTCATGCGCCGTACAGCACTAGAAGACGTCGAATTCGGCGGCAAACTGATCAAGAAGCACGACAAGGTCGTGATGTGGTACGTGTCCGGCAATCGCGACACTGACGTGATCCCGAACGCCGATGCGTTCGATATCGAGCGCGAAAATGTGCGCCGCCACTTGTCTTTCGGCTTCGGCATTCATCGCTGCGTCGGCAACCGCCTCGGCGAAATGCAGTTGCGCATCGTCTGGGAAGAGATCCTGAAGCGCTTCGACCACATCGAAGTGATGGGGGAACCAAAGCGCGTCTATTCCTCGTTCGTGAAAGGCTACGAGACGCTGCCTGTGCGCATCGCCGCCTGACTGCCGTCGCAAACATGGGCGCCAAAGCAACGTTCTGCGCGGAACGCGCGTTAACTGGGAACTGGCCAGCATAGACGGCGTTTGCCGGGCAGATGGCCAGTACGCTCGCCTCATTGACGTCCGTTCCCGAACGGAACGCCGCGGATCCTGATGGATTGGCGGCGGTCCTTGATGGCCTGTCCCGGACCATCAACCGTAAGAGCGAACTTGAGGGCATTCGTCTCGGTGTACTTCTGAACGCGGTGGGCCGACGGTCGTATGGTCCTATTTTGCTGCTTCTCGGCCTGATCGCGATTTCGCCGCTGACGGCGTTGCCGTTTACGACGTCGATCGTCGCCGCGATCACATTGCTCATCGCCGGTCAGATGGCGCTTGGCCTTCAGCGCCCATGGCTGCCGCGTGCGGTGCTCAATATCCGGCTGCCTCGCAAGACCTTTATTCATCTGCTGGACCACGCGCGCGACCGCGTCGATCGCATCGACGGTGTTGTTCTCCATCATCGTTGGGCGTTCATGAGCGTTCCGCTGTTTGTGAACTTGGTGGCGCTCTGTGTTTGTGCCGCCGCTTTGATCACGTTTCCGCTTTCTCTCATTCCTTTCGCGCCGATGGCGCCTGGTATCGCCATTGTCCTGTTCGGCTTGGGCATGACGGCGCGCGACGGCCTCTGGCTGAGCGCAGGTATTGTCCTCACCCTCGGGGCCCTTTGGATTGCGCTCCCGCTGATCTTCTGACGCTCGCTCAATGCGAGCGGCGCGCATACAACGGCGCATCGGGGAGTGGCGACAACTTGGCCAAGGCACCACAGAAACAGCGGAACGCGCCAACCAACCTCAACGGCGTGCTGGATGAGATCGTCGCCAAGTGCGACGGCGACGATACGCCCGATAGGCTGACGTTTGGCGAGATACTCGAGGCAGTCGGCCGCCGCTCCTACGGGCCGCTACTTTTGGTGATCGGTCTATTCGCCATTTCTCCAGCCACAATCGTGCCTGGCATGACCTGGCTTGCAGCCGCGCTGACACTCGTTGTGGCAGGGCAGATGGCGCTGGGCCTTCCACGCATCTGGCTGCCCAAGAAGGCGCTTGAGGCGCAACTGCCGCGCGATGCGGTGAAGGCCGGTATTGAGAAGGGCAGAGGCCTCGCCAGGACAATCGATAAGCTCCTGAAGCCGCGTCTAACGTTTCTTTCCAAGCCGCCGTTCGTGAACCTGGTCGCGCTCATGGTGATCGCAGCGGCGCTCGTCACTTTCCCGCTCGGGCTCATTCCGTTCGCACCGCTCGCTCCTGGCTTGGCAGTGGTGTTTTTCGGCCTTGGAATGGTGGCGCGCGACGGCCTTTGGCTGGCGCTCGGGACGGCCGCCATGGGGGGCGCTTTTTGGCTCGCCAATCCACTGATTTCACGCATGTTTTAGCCGCTGTTTTTTCCTCCCAAAGTGGCGCCAAAACCGCGACTTTTTCCCCATTCATCCTTATATTCAGCGGGTCTTTTCCAGCTCGATTCGAGACCCATGAACCCGCCTCAAAACGCACCGGCGAGCACGCCCGACTACGGTGCCGATTCCATCAAAGTTCTCAAAGGCTTAGACGCAGTTCGGAAGCGGCCGGGGATGTATATTGGGGATACGGATGATGGGTCCGGTCTCCATCACATGATTTATGAGGTCGTCGATAACGCGATCGACGAGGCGTTGGCGGGGCATGCGACGCGGGTTGAGGTGATTTTGCATTCCGATGGGAGTGCCGAGATCACCGACAACGGGCGCGGCATCCCGACGGACATCCACCCGGAAGAGGGCGTGTCTGCGGCTGAAGTGATCATGACTCAGCTGCATGCGGGCGGGAAGTTTGACCAGAACTCTTACAAGGTCAGCGGCGGCCTCCACGGCGTTGGCGTCTCCGTTGTGAACGCGCTCAGCGAGTGGCTCGATCTGCGCATCTGGCGCGACGGCAAAGAGCATTACATGCGCTTTGCGATGGGCGACGCGGTTGCGCCGCTGAAGGAAGTCGGCCCTGCGCCGCAAGACGACGGCAAGGTCAAGAACGGCACGGCCGTCCGCTTCCTCGCGTCCCCAAAACCTTCACCATGACCGAATACGATCGCAAGACGATCGAACACCGCCTGCGCGAACTCGCGTTCCTGAATTCCGGCGTGCGCATCATCTTCAAGGATCTGCGCGGCCCCGAGCCATTCGAGGAAACGCTCTTCTACGAAGGCGGCGTCAAAGCCTACGTCGCCCACCTCGACAGCTCACGCACCGCGCTCATCCCCGACGCCATCTACGTCATCGGCGAAAAGGACGGCATGACCGTCGAATGCGCGATGCAGTGGAACGACGGCTATCACGAGAACACGCTCTGCTTCACCAACAACATCCCACAAAGGATGGCGGCACCCACTTGGCCGGCTTCCGCGGCGCGCTCACCCGCGTCGTGAACGCCTACATGCAGTCCTCGGGCATCGCCAAAAAGGAAAAGGTCGAAATCACCGGTGACGACGCCCACGAAGGCCTCACCTGCGTGCTCTCCGTCAAAGTGCCGGACCCCAAATTTTCCTCACCAACAAAGGAAAAACTGGTCTCCTCCGAGAGTGCGGCCGGTCGTCGAGAACCTGATGAGCGACGCGCTCAATCAATGGTTCAGGAAAACCCCGCCCACGCCAAGAACGTGATGGGCAAGATTGTGCAAGCCGCCGCCGCGCGCGAAGCGGCACGCAAGGCGCGCGAAATGCGCCGCAAGTCGACCCTCGATCATCTCCTCGCTGCCCGGCAAGCTCGCCGATTGCCGGGAGAAGGACCCAGCTAAATCAGAACTCTTCATCGTCGAGGTGACTCGGCCGGCTGGCTCTGCCAAGCAAGGCCGCGCGCGCAAAACCCAAGCTGTGCTGCCGCTGCGCGGCAGATCCTCAATGTCGAACGCGCGCGCTTCGATAAGATGCTGACCAGCGAACAAGTCGGCACGCTGATCACCGCGCTCGGCACCGGCATCGGCCGCGATGATTTCAACATCGAGAAGCTGCGCTATCACAAGATCATCATCATGACCGACGCCGACGTTGACGGCGCCCACATCCGCACGCTGCTGCTCACGTTCTTCTACCGGCAAATGCCGGAAGTGATCGATGGCGGCTATCTCTACATCGCTCAGCCGCCGCTCTACAAAGCCACCAAGGGCAAGAGCGGCCGCTACCTGAAGGACCAGGCCGAGTTCGAGAGCTTCCTGATCGAGGAAGGCTCGGCCGGCGCCGTGCTCGAAGCGGCGGGCACGCAATTCGCCGGCGATGATTTGAAGCGCCTGGCGCGCGAAGCCATGGCGGTCGAAACCTTGATCAAGCGCTTGCACGCGCGCGTGCCCGATAGCGTCTTGGAGCAGGCGGCGATCGCCGGCGCCTTCGCGAACGACGCGGGCGATAAAGAGGCCCAGGAAGCCGCCCAGCGCCTCAACGCCATCGCCGAAGAGGGCGAAGACAATTGGACCGGGCGCTTCGATCCCGATGGCGCGCTCGTGCTCGAGCGCACCGTGCGCGGCGTCGCTGAACGCGCGACCTTCGATAAGCTCTTCCTGAGTTCAGCCGATGCGCGCCGCCTCGCCGAGCGCAGCACTGCGCTGCGCGAGACCTATCTGACGCGCGGCAGCCTGAAGCGCGGCTCTGACGTGACCGACATCAACGGCCCGCTCTCGCTGCTGCACACGATTGAGAGCGCGGGGCAGAAGGGCGTTTCGATCCAGCGCTACAAGGGCTTGGGTGAAATGAACGCCGAGCAGCTCTGGGAAACCACGCTCGACGCCGACGTGCGCACGCTGCTGCAAGTAAAGGTCGATCACGCCGACGACGCCGACGAGATGTTCTCGAAGCTGATGGGCGACGTGGTCGAACCGCGGCGTGAGTTCATCCAGGAATTTGCGCTGGAAGCGGACGTGGACGCTTAAGGCTCAACCCTCGCCCCCGAGAGGGGGAGAGGGCAGGGTGAGGGGCGGCGCATTTGTCGGGCGCTCGCACGAGTCTAGGTGTGCGGAATCGTGTTATGCACAGGGCATGAGCACTTCAATGAACTCGCCCGGCGTATCGATCGTCCAGAAGCTGCTCGGGGACATTGCCGATCCAAGCGTCACCGTTTCAGCCACGCTGCGAACCGCGAAGATCATTGCCACAAAGCTAGGCCAAGCAGACGCATTGGTTTGGATCAACAATGAACTCAACGGCTACAGCGAAAACATGTCGGCCGACGACCTGCCTTCGTATCGGCGTCTATCTGGAACGTGGCGCGCCTTCGATCAGCACTACGGCTGGCAGACCATTCACTTCCCCGATCCCGAGCGCGAGCGCATGTTTTCGCAGTGCCCGATAGGCGCATCGCTTCCGAACATTGAGCACGGCTTCAAGAGCAAGGATGATGGTGGTTTCGCATTTCACCTAACGCCTGAGAAGAAAGCCCTCATGTGTAAGGCAATCGGTCGCCAGACTGATGTTCAGCTCGATCTCGATTCCGCATCTCTGCACGAGATTATCGACGCGGTGCGTGGCCTGTTGCTGGATTGGGCGCTCGAACTTGAGAAAGCTGGTGTGAGCGGCATCGACATGGACTTCACCGCCCGAGAAAAGAAGGACGCCGCCGTCGTGACCCAGCATGTCTTCGCGCAGAACGCGATCGTTATCGGAAGCATGGACGGCAACGCCAGCGTCAACGCTAATCAGACCGCCACCGCTACGCTCGACATCGGCGCCATCAACGCGATGGTGCAGCAGGCCCGTGCCTGCCTGGGCTCCCTGCCCGAGAAGCAGCGCGAAGCAGTTGAGCCGGTGTTGAACGAGATTGAAGTTGAAGCGGCGAAGCCGAAGCCGGATCGCGGCTTGCTGCGAAACTTGCTCACGTCGGCGCGCACGAAGGCGCGGCGGGCAATCTCGCCGCGACCGGCATCATCGGCCTGATCAGCGCGATTATCGGCGCGTAGCGACCAAAGACACCGAGTCGATGAGAACCAGCCAAGCCGAAAGAGCTAGCCGAATAAATGTGATCACAGATCGGCGCTCAGGCGCTAGCGGTATCCCGCCCTGCAATGGAGGGGGCCGAAATGCAAGAGACAGAGCTAATCGAGTACGTGGCCGACATGGCTGCGCAGCTGGCCGCGCTGGCGCGCGAGCATCTGCCAGTTGTCGCGAAGGTTTTGGAGTTAGCCGCAGAACTTGCGCGCGAGCACCTAGGTCCAACTAGATGACGCCACCCCGCCGCAGAAGGCGGCGGGTCATCAGAAGGAGTTTTATTCGTTACGCTGGCTGCGCCTGTAAACGCGTAGGGGGCTCACCACTCGCGATGTGTGATCGTCATACCAGAGCGTAAGGCCAGCATTGAGCGCTAGGGTGTGCACGGCGTCTAGCGCGTCGATTGGCGCGCGCACGGCCATGTATTTCGCGGCACCGTTTGCTGCGCTGGCTGCTACCGCATCCGCATCGGCTTGCTGTTCTATTAGGTGGTGATGAACGCCCAGGTACAGCACCACGTCCGCTGCTATTGACGGCGCACCCTGAATTAGATCGTGATAAAAAATGAGTGCGTTCGGCAACCGCTCACGCGCGCGCCCTAGGCTCGGCGTGTGAATGTCGCAGCCCGCGAGCGGTGAGGCGCCAGCTCGTGCGAAGGCGCTCAAAACCGTGCCGTCGTGGCAGCCCAAGTCGAACACTGAGAAGCCGGTGCAGGCAGCTATCAATTGGTCCAATCCGGCCAACCTGTCGCGATCCACGCCAACGCGAATTTGCTCTGGTGCGGAGCGGGCGATGCGGTCGCGGTAATCGTTCATCGGAGCTTCTTTAGCGTACCATCTTTCCAGTCTCGCCAATCTTAGCATATGCGTCGCTAGCTACGAGTTTGCGACACAATACGCGGATAGATCGCATTCAATCCGGTGGGGTCCGGCGCGGCCGTAGAATGGCGGCGTGACTGAAGAACCCAAACGCACCATCACCATCCGCCGCCATCACAGCGAAGAAACCTGGGCGCAGCTGCGCCGGGATTACCTGGCTGGATACACGGCGTCGGCGTGTTCAGAGCGCTACGGCGTAAGTGTCGACGCTATTCGCAAGCGCGCGTCGAAAGAGGGGTGGTGCAAGGCGCATCATGTGCAGAGCCAGGAAATTCCGCCGCCTTTGCATCCGTTTCCGTCGCCGGATGAGGCTGTGAAAACCGGGCCGGCGCAGTTTGCCAGTCTGTGGGACGAGATCGCGCATGATGCGCAGCGCGCGCCGCGGAGTGAGTGGTCGACGTGGCTGTTTCAGGGTGGTCGCGGCGCGGGCAAGACGCGCGCGGGCGCGGAATGGTTGGCGGCGCGGGCGGAAGCTTCGCCGGGGCTCTACGCTTTGGTGGGGCCGACGCAGCATGACGTTCGCGAAGTGATGGTCGATGGGCCGTCGGGCTTGCGCAATCTGCCGGGGCGCGAGCGGCCTTGGTACGAGCGCTCGCGGCGGCGGCTGTTGTGGCCGAACGGGTCGATTGCGTACGCGTTTTCGGCGGAGGAGCCGGAGCGTCTGCGCGGGCCGCAATTCGAGGCGGCGTGGGCGGATGAGTTTTGTATCTGGCCGCGTCCGAGTGAGACGCTGGCGATTTTGCGCATGGGGCTCAGGCTTGGCGTTGCGCCGCAGCTGGTGGTGACGACGACGCCGAAGCCGATCCCGGCTTTGCGTTTGTTGCGCGCGGAGAGCTCGTGCGTGGTGACGTTAGCCGCGACGGAAGTGAACGCGGCGCATTTGGCGCCGTCGTTTCTGGATGGGCTCGCGGCGCTCTACGGCGGCACGCGGCTGGCGGAGCAGGAGCTGGAAGGGCGCTTGCTCGAAGGCGATGGCGCGTTGTGGCGGCTCGCGGATTTGGAGCGGGCGCGTGGTGGTGCTGCGCCGGTGCGGTGCGAGCGCGTGGTGGTGGGCGTCGATCCGCCGGCGGGTGCGGGCGGGGCCGCGTGCGGGATCGTGGTGGCAGGGCGTAAGGGGCGTCAGGCCTTTGTGTTGGCGGATCGGAGTGCGCTGGGGTTGTCGCCGCTTGGGTGGGCGATGCGTGTTGCGGAAGCGGCGGCGGAGTTTGGTGCGAGCGAGATTGTCGCTGAAGCCAACCAGGGCGGCGACATGGTGCGCGCGACATTGGCGCAAGCGGGTGCGCCATGTGCTGTGCGGCTGGTGCATGCGTCGCGCGGCAAGCGGGCGCGGGCGGAGCCGATCGCGGCCTTGTATGAGTAGGGGCGGGTGACGCATTGCGGTGCGTTTGCTGCGTTGGAGGAGGAGTTGCTGGCGCTGGGCGTGAGTGAGAGCGAAGGCTTGCTCGATCGCGCCGATGCAATGGTGTGGGCGCTGACGGCGCTGATGACGGGCGGTGAGGGGCCGCGTGTGCGCGGCTTCGATTTTGATCTCAGGCCACGCGGGCTTTCAGGGTGAAGCGGGGATAGAGCGGGCGTCTATCCCACAGAAGCGGCGAAGTTTTCGTGAGGCCGCGCTTCTCGCTTTAGACCCGGAGCGCCACTTCGGCGCTGGTGTAGTCGAGGGTTAGAGATTGCGCGCGGCGGAGGAGGTCGACGCCTAGGATGACGGCGGGCGCATCGTCGAGCTGCATGGAGCGGAAGACCGGGAGCTCGGCGAAGTTGAGGTCGAGCGCGCCGAAATCGTGGCCGGCAAACAGGACCGGCGTGACTTCACCGGCACGTGTCGGCGTCCGATCCGCAGTGGCGCCGCCGATGGATTCGGCTTCGCGCAGGCGTGGGTCGTTTTCGGCGAAACCGAGTGCATCGCGCAGGCGCGCATTGGCGACGGTGACGCGGGCGCCGGTGTCGATGACGGCAGTGGCGTTGACGCCCGCGATTGTGATTGGAGCGCGCGCGAAGATGCGATTGCGAAGTTCAACGCTGATCGCGTTGGCGAGCGGCGCGCGATTGGGGTCAGTGTCGATGTTCAGCCGCCCGCCGGCGAAGTCGAACTCGACGCGCGAATTGGCGAACACGCCCATGCCGAGCACGCCTTCGTGCTGTGCGGCGGAGGCGGAGTCCGGCGGCGTCGGCACCGCCATGACGTTTTCACGGGTGTGGCCCGCGATCTCAATGCGATCGAGATTGTAGAGCTCAACCTCCATAGCGCCGCTGGCGCCTTGTATGCGCGCGCGCTGGCCGGTGGGCTGGATGGCCAGACGCTCGATCGTCCGCGCGCTGAGAACGGTGCCGCCGGCGGCCGTGTCGATCACGAGCGAGAACGGTCCGGCGCCATTGATGCGGACATCGGCAAGTGGCCGGCCGCGATCGTCGGCGCTGAGGGGCGTGGACAATGTGGCGGCGTAGCCGCGGGTGGTGATGAAAGGCGCCGCCGCCAGGGCGGCAAGTATTGCTCTGCGATGCATGGAAGCCCTCAATCTCTCCAGCAAGGCTAGGCGGCGTTTGTTGCGCGCTTGTTTCAGGATCGCGCCGAGAAGGCCGTTCGTCGCGCTGCTTCGGCCGCTCGCCGCACGCGTCAGGGCGCGATGAGGGTGCGGTAGAGCATGTAGGCGGCGACGGCGAAGACGACGCCTGCGAAGACGCGCTGTAGCGCGCCGCGTTGCTTGGCGAGGTGCGTGGCGAAGCTCGCGCCGATCATGCCGCCGATGAGGCCGCCGCCAATGAAGAGCAGCGCGATGCGCCAATCGATCAGATTGTCGAACGCGTAGCTCGCAGCGGTGGTGGCGCCGAACGTGCCGACGCTGAACAGAGATGAGCCGACGGCCTGGATCATGGTCATGCCAGTGGCGCCGATGAGGCCGGGCACGATCAGGAAGCCGCCACCGATGCCGAAGAAACCCGAAAGCCCGCCTGCGCCGAGGCCGAAGGCAATGAGCTTTGGTGCGTTCTGGGCGTTCAAAACGACCTCACCGTCGCCATCGCCTTTGCGTTGCCGAAGCATTGCGATGCCGACGACGATCATCAGCACAGCGAAGAGCGGTAGCAGGATTTGCGCGTCCGTCATCTTGCCTATGGCGGCGCCGATCGCCGCGCCGACGACGCCAGCGGCGGCAAACACCATGGCGCAGCGCCATTTTACGTTTCCGCGCCGGGCGTGGTTGATCAAGTTGGCGAAAGCGTTGACGGACACCGCAAGCGCGCTGGTGCCGATAGCGACGTGCGGATTGGCGACGCCGACGACGTAGAGCAGCGCTGGCGTTGCTAGAATCGAACCGCCGCCGCCGATCAGCGCCAGGATGAGCCCAACGGCGCTACCGCTCAAGACTGCGAGGATGTCGGGCAAGCTCACGCGCTGAAGCTGCCGCGATTCCAGGGCATCGTCTTCAGCAGCATGGCCATGCCGCACCAGCCTGTTGCGCCTGCGAACGTGAGACCGGCGCCAACAAACGCCGAGAGTCCGTAGAATACGGGGTTCACAAGCCAACCCAACGTGACGCCGGTCAGGATAAGCAAGCCCGCCGTAATCTGGACTTGTCGCATGATTTCGAGCGGCGCTTTCTTGTTGGTGTGAACGGCTAGGCCCGCCTGTTTCCAGGCTTCGATGCCGCCATCGAGGTAGTAAGCCTCACGAAAGCCGCGCGCGAGCAGCTTCGCGGCGTTGGCTTGGGTGCGCATGCCCGACTTGCAGTGGAAGACAGCGATCTTGGCGTGATCGCGGTCGAAGTCGTGCGCGTCGATCGCCGAGAGCGGCGCAAGCCGCGCGCCGAGGATGTGTTCGCGCGCGTGCTCGTCAGTCTCGCGAATGTCGATCAGGAGCGCGTCGCCGCTATCGAGCTTCCGTTTCAGGTCCGGTGCAGTGATGGGATTGAGCGTAGTCATTTCCGTTTCCGTTTTGGGGGGCAATAAATCTGGGCGAGCGTATCGAGCACGCGCGCCACGTTCGGATCCGCGAGGCGGTAGTAGATGGTTTGTGCTTCGCGGCGGGTATCAACCAAGCCTTCTTCGCGCAGGCGCGCGAGGTGCTGGGAGAGCGCTGATTGTGAAAGGCCGGAGGCTTCTTGCAGGGCGCCTGCGGAGTGTTCGCCTTCTAGGAGCTCGCAGAGCACCATGAGGCGCGCTTCGTGGGCGAGCGCTTTTAGGAGCGCCGCGGCCTCGCCGGCCTTGGCGGCGAATTGGGTTGGGGAGAGCTCGGCGACAGTCATCTTGCCGCATATATATCAGTTGAAACTAAATTAGCAAGAGCTAATATATAGCGCGAAGGAGATCACATATGACCGCGCCCCGCATTCGCGCTTTCTTCGACGAACCGACGTTCACCGTTAGTTATCTGGTCTGGGACCCGGCCACGAAACGAGGCGCGATCGTTGATAGCGTTCTGGATTTCGACCAGAAGTCAGGCCGTACCGGCACCCACTCGGCCGAGGCGATCCTCGCTGCCGCGAAGCAGGAGGGGGTTAGCGTCGATTGGCTGCTTGAGACCCACGCCCACGCTGACCATCTCTCGGCCGCGCCATTTCTGAAGAAGGCGACGGGCGCCCCGATCGTGATCGGCGAGCACATCAAGGCGGTTCAGCGCGTGTTCAAGGATGTGTTCAACCTGGGTTACGTCACCGCCGATGGCCGCCCGTTCGATAAACTCGTCAGCGATGGCGAGAAACTAAAGCTCGGCGAGCTGTCGATCGATGTGCTCCACACGCCCGGTCACACGCCGGCATGCGTCTCATATCTGATCGGCGATGCCCTGTTCGTCGGTGACACCATGTTTATGCCGGACTACGGCACGGCGCGCGCTGACTTCCCGGGTGGTGATGCGCGTACGCTCTATCGCTCGATCAGCAAGTTGCTGGCGTTGCCGGATGAGACCCGTGTTTTCCTCTGCCACGACTACAAGGCGCCCGGCCGCGAGGCGTTTGCCTGGGAAAGCACCATTGGAGAGGAGCGGACCAAGAACATCCACCTCGCGAATGTTACCGAGGATGAGTTCGTGGCGATGCGCGAAGCGCGCGACAAGACGCTGGCGATGCCGACGCTGATCCTGCCGTCCATCCAGGTCAACATTCAGGCCGGTGAACTGCCCCCGCCAGAAGACAACGGCGTGCGCTATTTGAAATTGCCGATCGACGCTCTCTAACAGCGATCACAGGAGGGCGCTCAATTTCCTGCGTTGAGCAGCTCGACACGGACGGCTAGATTTGTCCCCGTTCAGTCGAATGGACGGGGGCAATAATGCGTAATTTGATTTTCGGCGCCACTGCGCTGGCGATGCTGGGCGCGTGCTCTCAGCAGGAGCCCAGGGCGCTTGAAGGCGAGGCGCTCGTTGCGCGTGGCGACTATCTTGTGAACTCCGTCGTGCTCTGTGGCGACTGCCATACGCCGCGCGGGCCAACGGGCGAGTCTCTCGCAGCGCAAGCGCTCCAAGGTGCAGACATCGGCGTCGGACCGCCTGGCTTTGCGAATTACGCGCCGGCATTGGCTGGCGGACCGGTGAACTACACCGAAGAGCAGTTCATCGCCTTCCTGCAAACGGGCGTTCGTCCGGACGGTTCGCATCCGCGTCCGCCGATGCCGCCGTATCGTTTGAATGAAGAAGATGCGCGCGCAGTGGCGGCGTACATTGCGACTGTGCCGCGCGCAGCTGAGTAAGCGCGCTTTCGCATGATGAAATGTGCGCGCATGCAACGCGCACATTTCAATGCGATCACATTTGCCGTTCCGAGATTGACGCAACCGCGCGATGGGTATTCCATCGTTGTGTCGGAAGACATCGGCGCCGTCCGCCGGTTCCCGCTCGCATAGCTCATGCAGCACACAACACCTGGGCCACGGCGCGCACCGAATTGTCTTCCCGTCCGATGAAAAACACCGCGCGCAGCAATGGTGCTGCAAGGGAAGCGGGCCGCTCATGGTCGAGCCGGCGTCAGGCGACGTTTCAGCGTATGGTGATGTTTGATCGAACAAAGCGGCAACTGGGTTGCCGCTTTTTCGCATGTTGCGCTTTGAAGTTTTGATCAGGAACGCATCGCTCTTATCTGCCTCAGATGTCTCTTCGCCTATTCGCCGCTCTTTCCATTCCAGACGACGTCGCGGAGCGTTTGCTGGCGCTGATGAAAGGCGTGCCGGGCGCGAAATGGCGCCCGCGCGAGAACCTGCATCTAACACTCAGATTTTTTGGAGAAGTCACCGAGCCCGTAGCGGAAGATCTCGATGCTGAACTTGAAGCGGCAACGCGAGGGTTTGGACCCTTCGAGGTGCGCCTGAAAGGGGCGGGGTCGTTTGGTGGCGCGGACCCGCATGCACTTTGGATCGGCGCAGCCGAAAGCGATGCACTGAAGCAGTTGGCGGCGGCGTGCGAGAAGGCGGCGCGGCGGGTGAAGCTGAAGCCTGAGCCTCACAAATTCACGCCGCACGTGACGCTCGCTTATCTAAGCGGCGCGCCGCTTGATCGGGTGCAGACGTTTGAGTCGCGGCTCGGTTTGTTCGAAGCGCCGCCGTTTGAGGCCGGCGGCTTCGGCCTCTATTCGAGCATCACGCGAAAGTCCGCTCCGAGCCTTTATCGGCTCGAAGCGGAGTATCCGTTACTGGGTTAGGCGCTCGTGCTTTAGGAAACTGGCGCGGGCGCCGGGGTTTCCGGCGTTGGCGGCGCGGTGTCTCGCACCATCGTGGCCGGCGGCGGGTTCGGGCCCATCGCGCAGCAGCGCACTTGCACTTCAAGCACTTGGCTATTGAAGCGGCACTCGGTGTCGTTGACTTGGCGCAGGATCGCCATGCCGCCGGCGCGGCGGGTGTAGCGAGTCTGGGTGCAGCCCGTCAGCGTATAGCCCGGATCGCATGTGCCCGTGCGCGTGCTGTTGAGCGTGCGCGTGACGCAAACGACGTTGCGCGCCATGGCTTCATCAGCGGTTTGCTGAGCGCGATTGGCGACGCCGAACACTTCGGCGATGCGGCTGCCGAGGCTGGTGCGCACTTCTTCCGTGTCGCGGTGCTGTTTGCAGATATCGGTGTTGCCGCGCGATGCGTCTTGCGAACACCATTGAGCGATGGTCATGTCGCCGGTGCGGTTGGCACAGGCAGTGGCCAGAGTGGCCAGCGCCACCACAGCAAAAATCGAAGCAATGCGCATTCTGGCGCCTTTCCCTCTAGTTACCCCCACCGACCCCAAAGCGGATCGGGGAAAACACGTCAACTCTTGTCGCGGTTTCGGGGAATCCTATGTGTGGCTGCCATTTTCTCGCCCGGAGGCTCCAATGCTCGCGAAGCGCATCTTCATTTTGACCGGCGCGGGCGTTTCGGCGGAGTCTGGGCTTTCGACATTTCGCGACAAGGGCGGCATTTGGAGTCGATACAGCATCGAAGAAGTCGCCTCTATTCAAGGGTATGAGCGCGATCCGCAGAAGGTGCTCAACTTTTACAACATGCGCCGCAACACACACGGCGGCATCGAGCCGAATGCGGCGCACATCGCGCTTGGGCAATTGCAGGCGCATTGGGCCGAGCGTGGAGGCGATGTCACGATTTGCACGCAGAACGTCGACAACCTTCATGAGCGAGGCGGCGCCAGCGTGATCCATATGCACGGCGAGATCGCCAAGGCGCGCTGTCACGACTGTGGAGCGCTCGCGCCGTATGACGGTGATCTGTCGATGAACCTTGGTTGTGCTGGATGCGGGCGAACCGGCGGCATGCGCCCGCACGTGGTCTGGTTCGGCGAAACACCGCTCTTCATGGACGAGATCTACGAAGCATTGGCCGCCGCTGATCTCTTTGTCTCGATCGGGACCTCCGGGAATGTCTATCCTGCGGCGGGGTTCGTCTCAGCGGCGCGCGCGGCGGGCATGCCGACCATGGAAATCAATCTCGAACCCTCTGAGAACGTTCACGCCTTCGACGCCGGGCGTTACGGAAAAGCAAGCGAGCAGGTACCGGCTTGGGTTGCGGAAATGGTAGCCGTGGCGGGCTAGGCGGGAACCTTTTTCGGGCTAATGTGATTGCGTGGGGAAGTGAGGAGCAGGCGTATGATTGGACGTTTGGCGATTGTCGCCGTGGCCGTGGCTCTGGCGGGTTGCGCCGGGCTTGAGCCTGCGGGCCGCAACGCGCGTTCGAGTGGGCCGGTCGCCACCGCGCCTGCGCCGCAACCAACCGCGCCGCAGCAAACCGCCGCGCTGCCGCCGCCTCAACGCACGCAACCGCAAGCAAGCCAAACGCCTCAGCCGGCGCCGCAACTCACCGCACCGCCGGTTGTGTCTCAGCCGCAGCCGGCGCCAGTGGCTGCGCCGCCACAGCGCGTGCAACCCACGCAGCCTCCGGTCGCTGCGCCGAACATCAACGTAGCGCCGCCGCCACCGCCGGTTCAGGAAACGCGCGCGCCGGCGAATGACAACGATATCGTTGTGCCCGGCCAAGTTCAGAACCAGGTGCGCCCGCCTGTTGGCGACCCGCGCACGAACGAAGAGCGCCGCGCGGACATCCGCTCTTGGGATCAGTGCCTCATGCAAGTGCAGAGCGCATTCGACAGCGATCCGATGAGCCCGCAGCTCACTACGCCGGAAGAATACTGCTCCAGCTCACTCGGCATGGCTGATCGCACCTCCGTGCCGATCGCCCGGCAGGGCCGCCGTCGCTAGAAGTCGGACGCGATCAATCGGCTTCGTCGAGCAGGTCATCCATGTGGTCGTCGCTCAAACCGAAATGGTGACCGATCTCGTGGACGAGAACGTGTGCGACGAGTTCTGATAGAGCGACGTCGCCGCGATCAATCCATTCTTCAAGGATGGCGCGGCGATAGAGAAAGACCATCGGCTGCGTCGGTGATGGATCCATGATTGAGCGCTGGGTGAGATCGACGCCCAAGTAGAGCCCGGTGAGCTCGAATGGATCATCGATGCCGACATCGGCGAGCACCGCTTCGTCGGCGAAGTCTTCCACGCGGATCAGCACATCGCCGGCAAGATCGCGAAAGCTCGAGGGGAACGCTGCCCACGCTTCGCGCGCCATGCGATCCAGATCGTCGAGAGAGGGCGCGGTTTCGGCGGTGCTCATTATGCGCTAGCTCTAGCACGTGGGGGAAAGACACGAAGGAGGCGCCAATGCGCATGCTCATCGTAGCTTCGGCTTTTGTTCTTGCCGCGTGCACACCGCCGGCTGAAACGCCGGCGGCGGAACCGCCCGCCACTGAAACACCCGCCGCCGAAATGCCAGCCGCCGCCGACATGGGGCCGTACACAAATAGCTGGGATTCCGCTGAGTTCTCGCGGTTCCGCCATACCCTCAACGCCACGGCGCCAGGCACCTACGATCTGACAATCGCGGCCACCACGAGTTCCCCAGGCGGCGAGACGGTTGCTGTTTATCCGGTCGGGCCGGAGGGCGTGCCGTCGACAGCGCGGGTTATGTTCGTAATCGCCACTACGCGCGGCGGGACCGAAACCGAGCGTGTGACCATTCCGGCAGAAGGATTGCCCGTCGAAGTGGTGGTCGAGAACGCGGCTGGCCGGGCGTTCGCCGGGTCTTACACGCGACCACTGCTCCAGCAGCCTTAACAGAACGTGATCAAGTTGACGCCCGCGTCATTTTTCCTTGAATCCCCTGCCTAACCCTGGTTATGGTGGGGGATCAAAATAAAGGGAGAGACGACGCGATGGCCGATTCCGCCGCCCCTATCCGCCAGATCACCAAGGACGAGGTCTACGACGCCGTCCCGCCGACCGATTTCAGCCAGATGCTGGAGATCGATCGCCACCTGAACCGCTCGACCGCATTCGATAAGATCATCTCGGCCACCCACGATCACTTCTGGGATCCGCTCGACAAGAAATACATCGACTTCAACGATGACTTCGATCCGGACACGACCGACTTCATCCCCGACGTGATGGTCCCGGCGCTGCAGACCGAATACGTCGAGGCGTTCTTCGCGGATAAGCCGGCTGAGCGCATTCGCTTCAAGAGCCAAGTTGGCCGCTGGGTGATGAGCTCGATCTTGCACGGCGAGCAGGGCGCGCTGAATCTCTCCGCTTCGCTCTGCCACGTGCTGCGTGATCCGGGCGCTCAAGAATACGCCGCCAACCAAACGCGCGAAGAAGGCCGTCACGTTACGGCGTTCGCCAAGTACATCATCGCGCGCTGGGGCACGCCGCTGCCGTGCGGCACCGTGCTTGCAGGTTTGCTGCAAGAGATCGTGCACGCGCCGGAGGTCTATAAGAAGATCATCGGCATGCAGATGCTGGTTGAAGGTCTCGCCATGGGCGCCTTCGCTACGATCTTCAAAGAATGGAACGATCCACTGGCGAAGAAGCTGACTCAGCTCGTCATGACGGACGAAGCGTTCCACCACAAATTCGGGAAGATTTGGGCCGACCGCACCATTCCGAAGTTGTCGGCGGAAGAGCACGAGATCGTTGAGAACTGGGCGGCGCACTGCTTCCAGACGCTGCTGTTCAACCTCGTCGCGCCGCACCAAATGACCGCGATTTATGTGCAGTTTGGCATGGATCCGGAGAAGGTGCTTGAGAGCTTCCAGGCCGCTGTAACCGACGACATGCGCCGCGAGCACATGAAGGAAGGCACGAACATCTTCCGCGTGCTGGTGAAGACGCTCTGGAACGCCGGCATCATCACCGATCGCACCAAGAGCTTCTATGCGATGTACATCGACTTCGATGAATTCAAAGCCGAAGGCGATGAGATGGTTGGCGATGCGATCGCTGACGAAGGCATCCAGTACCTGAAGACGATCAATTTCGGCATCAACGCCGGCGCGCTGAGCGACGTAAAGGCCGCTGCGGTAGCCGCCGAGTAGAGAGCTAGTTCTCAAACTGAAAACGCCCACTCGTGAGAGTGGGCGTTTTTGTATGTGCGACGCGTGTGGCGTTAGCCATTCGGCGCCCGCTGTGTGGGCTGCGCCGTTGGCGCGCCAGTGACGCTATCAAGCTGCTCCATGTTCTCGCCGACTTGCTCGGCGACGGCGTGCGGATCGATCAGTTGATAGCCGGGCGGCACGCCGAACAGCGCTTCGTCCTGTTCGCCGCGTTGCAGGGACGTGGCCTCCCAGAGCGTTCGGCCGCTTTCGCTGATGCGCAGCACGATGCCGTCGTCGGTTATGCAGGCGGTGCGTTCGACCCCTGGCGCCGGCGCTTCGCGTGGCGTCCATTCTCGGCCGCCTTCGCCAGCCACTTCGCAGCGGCCGGTTGAGCGGGCGTTATCAGCGCCAAGGGCGGCCCACGCTGTTTCGAGCGGCTGCGGTGCGTCCGCGTCATCGATGCGTACCGCAACACCGACGACAGGCTGCGTCGTCACTGGCGCTTGCGCGGTGGTCGTGGCCGGCGCGGTCGTTGTGGCTGTGCCTTGCGGCGTGACCGCCGTTGTCGCGGTGGGCGCTGTGGTGGGCGCTGTGGTGGGCGCGGGAACCGTGGCGGTTGGTTGCGCTGTTGCCGTCGGCAGCTGGCCCGTTGGATTCAGCACATAAGCGGCGCTGGTGGATTCATCGAACACGATCGTCGCTTGACCCATGTTCGGCAGCATCGTCTCAACCCGCATCTGTGGGCCGTTGCGGTAGATCACGGTCTGCACCGGCGCGCCGCCATCAGCGGAGGCGGTGGTTCCTTCGATGCGATACGATGTTTCGGTGAACTCTGGGTAAGAGGGAGCACCAAGGCCGCATGCCGATAAGAGCGCGGCAGCTGCCGCAGCCAACAAGAAATTCTTGCGCATGGAAATCTTCCTTCAAGTGATGGCGTGCGAACGCAGGTGTAGCCATCACAGTTCCGGCGTCTTGTTCCCTGCGCGGCGGAGTGGGAGAATACGCGCATGGATGACGGGCTTCCGCTCTCCCGGCCGGATGTGACCGCTGCACTGGCGCGCGGTGTAACGCGCATGCTGGTGGAACGCGGCCTCGCGCCGATCCTCGAAGTTCCACTCGCGAACGGCCGCCGCGCCGATGTGATGGCGCTGACGCAACAGGGCGAAATTTGGATCGTCGAGACGAAGTCGTGCCTCGAGGATTATGCCTGCGACTCGAAATGGCCGGATTACGTCGATTACTGCGATCGCTTCTTCTTTGGCGTGACTGAGACCTTTCCGCGCGACATCATCCCCGAGGATTGCGGTCTCATCGTCGCGGACGGATTTGGCGGCGCAATTCTTCGCGATAGTCCAGCGCGTCCACTGGCCGGCGCGCGCCGCAAAGCTGTGACGCTACTGTTTGCGCGACTTGCGGCGCTGCGATCGGCGGAGTTCTAGTTGCGCGCGCTCGCGCAAACATCTTCAGCCGCAACCACCTTGGCGGCATCATAAGTCGCGGGTGTCGGCGCGAGGCGGCGTATGAGCGCGATACCTCTGACGCTCGGGCTCTCCGTCACCATCGCGGCGTCTTCTGGATGGGCCGCGCCACGGCGAACCAGCGTGATCTCGGCCCCGTTGTGAGCCTCACGGTCGTCGATAACGAAGAAATTGTCGCTATTGGCGGCGTAGAACGAAAGTGACCAGTAATCACTCCAGGGCGTCGCGGTGATCACGACCGGCCCTTGGCTTAGATCGAATACACAAGCTGAGTATGCGAAGTCAGGCGCGGGGCGCACGACCCCGCGGGATGCGGCGGTGACGCGCTCGCTCAAGTGCCAAACATTCACCCCCCTCGCGCCGATGCGATCCATCGCGACATTCATCAGCACCCGCGGCACGGCGAAGATCGCCGCAAAATGTACAAACGCCGCGATGATCAAGGCGCCGATAACATACTTGCCCCAATTCATGGCTGATCTCCCGCGCAGGAGATCGTCGTCAGGGTTGGCAAGGTTTGCTCGCTCGGGCGGAAATTGCGCTGAGGGTTGTAAACACGCAGCGTCAGGCTGAAGTCACGCCGCGCCTCACGCGAGGATATCCAGTAGCGCGCATCGCCACGTACCGGCGAAACACGGACGCTCCAGGCTGTATTGTTGCCAATGCGCGTCGCATCGACCGAGTGAGCGGCATCGTTATTTTGCGCCAGGTAGTTGTCGTCCGCGTAGAGCGTGACCGACCACCAGCGCACATTCATGGGCAGCCCGCGCAACTCATAGACGCAGCTCTCGCTAAGCGGCCGGCCTTGCTCATCCTCGTACATCGTGAAGTAGCGCGCCTCGCGCGCCGAGAGCGCCAGCAAGCCAACGCGCGCGACGATCGCGCGTGTGTAAGGATCGGCGGCGGTTGACCCGGCGGCGCCGTTGTAATGCCAGCGGCCGAACTCGTCTGAGAACGAGGCGCCGCCGATCGAGAGTGTCGCCCAAGCTGATGCCAGCCCAAGCACGGCGCCCGCTATCACAGCGGCGATCCAAGCCAGTATTTGCCGCAGCATCCCACTCCCCACGCCGCCTGATTATGCGCCAGAGGGCGGCCTGAGGTCGAGCGTTAGAGCATGCAAGCCTGTGTCAAATTCTTCACGAAGTGCGTCGTAAACGAGACGTTGACGCGCAACGCGCGAGATTCCGTCGAAGGCGCTCGCGTGCATGGCAAGATGATAGTGGGTTTCCCCACCGGGACGCGCGCCTGCATGACCGGCGTGTGCCGCTGACTGATCCGTCAAGACAAAGTGAACGGGTGAAAAAAGCTGCCGAAGCTGCGTTTCTATCCGCGAAGCGCGCGAAAGATGTGTTTTGTGCTCTGTCAATTCCTTGTCCGCTTAACCTCTGGCGCCCATACTTGACCATCCGATGTCAGAGACATTCGCCTACCGCCCGAAGTTCGTAGATATCCGCGTCAAGAAACCTGGCGCGGCGGCGGTGGAGCGTGAGCCATCGGAACGGCCTTGCGATCATGTAGGATGTAAGAGCGCCGGCCTCCATCGGGCGCCCAAGAGCCGCGAACACGCCAATCAGTTTTGGCATTTCTGCGCCGCCCACGCTGCTGAGTACAATAAGCGCTGGGACTACTTTAAGGGCATGACGGACGCCGAACTCGACGACTATCGGAAGAAAGAAGAAATCGGCCACCGGCCCACATGGACCTTCCGTGGCGGCCGGGGCGACCGGATCGCCGCCGCAGGCCGCGGCAAGGGCGTTGGCGGCGCCGCGGATCCGTTCGGCATGTTCGGTGGTGATCCAAACGCAGCTCCCGCTAAGGCACGCCGTCGTCTGACGCGCCTGCAAGCTCTGGCGCTCGAGGTGATGGAGCTGGAGGAAAACGCCACCAAAGCTCAGATCCGCGCCAAGTATGCGGAGCTGGTGAAGCGCTGGCACCCCGATTCCAACGGCGGTGACCGTGGGGCAGAGCAGAACCTACAGAAGGCAATCAAAGCCTATCAGACGTTGAAAGCTGGCGGCCTCGTCTGAGCGCTTCGTCAATTAGCCGCTTTTCCTGGCGTGCTGCGGCGCGGTAAGCTGGCGGCGAACTCTCGCTAAGGCCATTTCTTGCCCATGACTGCTGCTGACGATCTCCTCTCCGCCAAGCCGGACAAGACTGTTTCCGCTCGCGATTTCGGCGTCGAGAGCGACATGAAGGTGCCCGCCTTCTCGAAGAAGACCGAATACGTTCCCGAAATTGATCCGGCCTACCGCTTCGATCCCCAGACGACGCTCGCGATCCTCGCGGGCTTCGCGCACAATCGCCGCGTCATGGTGCAAGGCTACCACGGCACGGGTAAGTCGACGCACGTGGAGCAGGTGGCGGCGCGGCTGAACTGGCCGATGGTGCGGATCAACCTCGATAGTCACGTCAGCCGTATCGATCTCGTCGGCAAGGACGCGATCGTGCTGAAGGACGGCAAGCAGGTCACTGAATTCCGCGAAGGCATGCTGCCGTGGGCGCTGCAGCGCCCGGTGGCGATCTGCTTTGATGAATACGATGCGGGCCGGCCGGACGTGATGTTCGTGATTCAGCGCGTGCTGGAAGCGAGCGGCAAGCTGACGTTGCTCGACCAGAACCGCGTCATCAGTGCCAATCCTTACTTCCGTCTGTTCTCGACGACGAACACGATCGGCTTGGGCGACACGACCGGCCTCTATCACGGCACGCAACAGATCAACCAAGGTCAGATGGACCGTTGGTCGATCGTGACGACACTGAATTATCTCGATCACGACGCGGAAGCTGAAATCGTGATCGCCAAGGCGCCGACCTACAACACGCCGGAAGGCAAGCGCACGATCATGGCGATGGTGCGCGTCGCGGACATGACGCGCAACGCGTTCATGAACGGCGACATCTCAACCGTGATGAGCCCGCGCACGGTGATCACCTGGGCGCAGAACGCCGAAATCTTCGGCGATGTAGGCCTCGCGTTCCGGATGACGTTCCTAAACAAGTGCGATGAATTAGAGCGGCCGACCGTGGCCGAGTTCTTCCAGCGCGCGTTTGGGAGCGATCTGCCGGAAGCGGCGACGCGGGTGAAGGTGGCGTGAGACGCGCCGCCGCATTAATTCTGGCGGCGGTGCTCGCGGCATGCGCGACGCCTCCGCCTCAGGCAGCAAGCGGGTGCGTGCCCACCGAGACCGAGGCCGCGTGGCTTGATACCGCGATCGGCGCCTGGGACTTGGTGCGTCGTGATGCGCTGAAGGTCGAGGATGCCGCCGTCCCGCCCACGATGGTGTTTTTCAACGCCAGCTGTGCATTTCGAGGCGAAGGGGGCGCCCCTTGGGCAGGTGAGCATCACGCAGGGCAGATCACTCTGCCTGACGGCGAGCAAATACCGGCGCAAATCACCTCGTTTGCGTCATCGTACGATGACGACACGCGCGTCTATTTCGTCATGGCGTTGCCTGAGATCTGGGAGGCCGCCGGCATTCGCAGCCAACAATTTGGGCTGGAGCGATTGATGGTCGCCGCCCTTGTGCATGAGATGACGCACACCCGTCAGTTCGATGACTACATCCCGCGTATCATAGCGGCCGAGCAGGCTTTTGGGCTTGGTGACGATCTCACCGACGACATCGTCCAGGATAGTTTGCAGGAGAACGCAGGCTATGTGGCCGCCTATGAGGCTGAGCGCGATCTGCTCTTTCGAGCGGCGGTCGTCGAAAGCGATGCAGAAGCACGCGCTCTCGCGCGTGAGGCTTGGAGCCGCATGGAAGCGCGACGCGCGCAGTTCTTTGTCGGCGACAATGCCAAGCTCCTCGACCTCGACGACGTTTTCCTCACGATGGAGGGCCTGGGGCAATGGGTCGGCTATGCGTGGTTAGTTCATCCGGAAGGCGGCGGCTTTGCGCCGGACGTAGCGTTGACCGGCTTGCGTCGCGGTGGGACCAAGTGGAGCCAAGACGAAGGACTCGCGCTCTTTCTAGTCATCGATCGGCTTCTGCCGGATTGGCAGACGCAGGCGTTCGGCGATAATCCTGCTTCTGGTCGTCAATTGCTCGAACTTGCAGTGAGGGAGTGATCGCCAAACGGCGGTGATTCAACATGTCCTCCAAGGAAACCCCTGCTGAACTCTTCAAGCGCTCGCTCGCGCAGACGACGCGTGCGTTGGCCGGGGCTGATGAAGACTTCGAAGTGACGTTCGGCGCCGAGGGACCGCGCCTCTCGCCGGGCAAGATCGTGCTGCCACATCCGCCGCGCGTGCTTTCAGATACGGAAGCGGAGCGCATCCGTGGTCAGGCCGATGGTATGGCGCTCAGGCTGGCGCATCACGATGACCGTGAGCACGCGAAGCTCCGCCCGCAAGGCGCCGAGGCGCGGCTGGTGTTCGATGCGGTCGAAGAGATGCGCATTCAGTCACTGGGCGCAAACGCGCTGAAAGGCGTCGCCGGCAATCTAACCGCCGCGCTGACGGACTCGCTCGAGCGCCGCGGCGCGACACGCATGAACGAGCGCGCTGTCGCGCCGCTGGCGGATGCCGTGGCGTTGATGGTGCGCGAACGTCTTACGGGACTTGAGCCGCCCACGAACGCGAAGGCGCTCGTCGATTCTTGGCGGGCTGACATTGAGCGCAACGCCGGCGCCGATCTCGATGCGCTTGCAAGCGTCGCTGACGATCAGCGCGCCTTCGCAATGGCGTTTCGCAATGTGCTCAACGATCTCGGCATCGGTGATGAATTCGGCGTCGAGCAAGAGAACGAGGACAATAGCGAAGCCGAAGGCAACGAGCCGCCGCCGCCGCAATCGGACGATTCCAGCGGCGAGGATCAGATGCAGGATCAACAGCCTGCAGAGATGGAGATGATCGAGGGCGACGTCGAAACCGACGACGAGCGCACCATCTCAGTCGAAGCCGATGTCGACGCCGACGACCAGCAAGACACCGAGATGGACGATCCGGGCGACAAGCCGATGCGACCTAAGCCGCGCAATGACGTCGACGATCCGAACCAAAACTATCGCGTGTTCACGCGCGCCTTCGATGAAGTGATCGGCGCAGAGGATCTTTGCCCGGCCGAGGAGTTGGCGCGTTTGCGCAATTATCTCGATCAGCAGCTTAAGCCGTTGCAGAGCGTGGTCGGCCGGCTGGCCAATCGGTTGCAGCGGCGCTTGATGGCGAAGCAAAACCGCGCGTGGAGCTTCGATCTGGAAGAGGGGCTGCTCGATACCGCGCGGCTGACGCGCGTGATCATCGACCCGATGGCGGCGCTTTCGTTCAAGCAAGAAGAAGACATGCCGTTCAAGGATACGGTGGTGTCGTTGCTGCTCGACAATTCAGGCTCGATGCGCGGTCGCCCGATCATGGTGGCGGCACTTTGCGCCGATATTCTTGCGCGTACGCTTGAGCGCTGCGGCGTGAAAGTGGAAATCCTCGGCTTCACCACGATCGCGTGGAAGGGCGGTTCTTCTAAGGATGCGTGGCTGAAAGCCGAGCGTCCGCCGCAGCCGGGCCGGCTCAACGATCTGCGCCACGTTATCTACAAGGGCGCCGACGCGCCGTGGCGGCGTGCGCGGCGCAATCTCGGGCTGATGATGCGCGAGGGCTTGCTCAAGGAAAACATCGACGGCGAGGCTTTGCTTTGGGCGCACGGGCGCCTGCTGGAGCGCCCCGAGCAACGGCGCATCCTGATGGTCATCAGCGACGGCGCGCCCGTCGACGACTCAACGCTTTCGGCCAATCCCGGCAATTATCTTGAGCGCCACCTGCGCAATGTCATCCATTGGATAGAGACGCGTTCGCCGGTTGAGCTCATCGCCATTGGCATCGGCCACGATGTCACGCGCTATTATAAGCGTGCGGTCACGATCACGGACGCCGAACAACTGGGCGGCGTGATGACCGAAAAGCTCGCGGAATTGTTCGATGAGCCGGTGGGCGACAACAATCCGCCGCCGCGTTCGCCGCGGGAGTTGAAGCAGCGCGCGGCGCAGGCGGCGCTGTGATCCGTCTTCTCGGCGCGGTGGCGCTCGCCTGCGCTTTGTGTTCATGCGAGGCCGCGCGTACGCCGTCGGATACCGATGATCAGTGGCGGGCGGTGAACGTCGAAGTCGTGCCAGTTGAGGCTGGTGTGGAGACGGTAGGGCGGCTCGTTTACCGCGGCGGCCTTGAGCTGCGCTCACGCAATCCAATGTTCGTCGGCATCTCTGGCATCGAGGTGTTGGAGGAAGGCCGTGTTGTCGCGATCAGTGATGAGGCCGATTGGATCGAAGCTCGGCTCACTTTTGACGACCGTGGCAATCTCAACGGCTTCACCAATGTCCGCGCTGCATTCATGCGCGATGAGCGTGGCCGCGTTTTGTCGGCCAAACGCGAGGCGGATTCGGAAGGGTTGACTCAGCTTGCCGATGGGCGCTTTGCCGTAAGCTTTGAGCGCACGCACCTTGTCCGCATTTATGACCTCAACCGTGATGGCCCGTTTGGCGTTGCGGAACTGGGGCCGCGTCTGGATGGCGTCGCGCATTTGCCTGGGAACGCGAGTTTCGAGGCGTTGGCCTCGCTTGATGATGTACTGGTGACAGCAGCCGAAGGCGGTGAACGGCCTTTGACGCCAATGTGGGTCGTACCGCTTGATGCGCTGGAGCCTGTGCCGGCGCGCTTTGGGTATCCGCTTAGCGATGGCTTCTCGATCACGGGGATGGATCGCTTGCCTAACGGCGATCTCGTGGCGCTTGAGCGCTTCTATGCGCCCGTGATCGGGGGGCGCGCGCGCATCACGCGATTTGCCGCCCCAAGCAGTGAAGGTGGCGCTGTTACAGTGGAGGTGCTGGCGCTGCTCGAGCCGCCGTTTCCGGTCGACAATTTTGAGGGCATCTCAGCCGTGCGTACGGCCGATGGCGCGACGCGCATCTATATCGTGTCGGACAACAATGGGAGCCCGCGCCAGCGCACGCTCCTGCTCGCGTTTGATTTGATGGAAGAGCCGACCGACTAGGCCGCGGCGGTTTCAGCCAGCTTCTTCTTCACCTCGCGACGAATCTTCGCCGCGCGCGTGGAGAGGTCTGCTTCGCTGGCCTTCAGCAAGAACTGATCGAGGCCACCGCGGTGATCGACGGAGCGCAGCGCGGCCGCCGTAATGCGGAACTTGTAGTTCTGCCCCAGCGCGTCGCTCGCAAGCGTCACGTTGACCAAGTTCGGTTGAAACTCGCGCTTGGTCTTGATGTTGGAGTGGCTGACCTTGTGGCCGATCTGGCGGTTGGTGCCGGTCAGTTCGCAACGGCGGGACATGGGACTTCTCGATTACCAGGGAAAATGAAGCGCGGACGCTTACGCGAAGGCCCCCCGACGGTCAAGGCGAGCCAGGCCCGGGTCTTGGCGGAATTAGACCTGGCTGCAGTTCAAAACTGGCCAAACGGCTCAACCGGGGCTGGTCGGCCATTAGCTAACGGCTGGTAATCATTCTTAAAGGGGCGCTGGCGTAGCGTCACCCCAGGCGTCCTGCCGCCAGTTTTTGCAGTACCTCACGACGACTCATGGGCTCTGATTGCGACGCGGAGCCCGAATGAGCGGGCCCCGGAGGAGCCGGCCTATCCCGGCACACTCCCTCGGAAAGGGGGTGAGGTATGTGAAGACGCTCTGTAGCTGGCCCAAGCCAGTGCACGTACGCCAATACGTGCGGTTCCGGTTCGGTCGTTGGGAAAACGTTGTTTCCCACTGCCGTTCATATCCATCTCGCTGAGATGGCTCTAGCGTAACCTAACAACGGACTGGCGGCAGGCGCCAACCTAACCTCAGTCCAGTTTGCCTCCGGTCCCCATCTATGCGGGGTACGGGTCGGCCCTTCGACCATAGCAGAAAAAGATTCCAAGTCGTTAACGGATGCGTGCAAACGGTTTCAGAGCCTTCATGAAACGTCTCTCAGGGTGGGCGCGGCTCTGGATCGCTTGCGCTTGTGTCGCGCTGCAATCGTGCTCCTACGGCATGACGCCACAGGACAGTGCATCACTGTCTCGTGCGAAAGCCAAATGCGAGTCAGTTGCGCGCGAAATTATCGCGGAACGTTGGGCGGATGATCTGCCGGAATTGGAGGATGTCTCCTTTGGTGAGCCGCGCGTTGCTGTGACGGCTCGCGCAGCGTCAATCGTATGGCCGGAAATTTCTACAACGAACGATGGCAACGCGCCGTGGCTGTTCGTGGATTGCTTCGCTCGACTCAACCAAGGCCAAGTCAACTATGTCGGCGTGACCTTCCAGCACGGCCCCCGGAACGGGACGCTCGAATACGAATACCGCGCGTCACAATTCGACCCGATGGGACCGCTCTCATACGTCGAACCAAGCTAGGACAACTTAGTTCGGAACATAGGACAAACTCGCCCTAATCAGGACGACACCCAGGCCCGCAAAACGCTTCCTGCGGCAGCAACTTCCATCAAACAGCCCTATTTGGTTCATGTGTGGATCAGTGGGCGCGCTTTATGAGTTAGCCCGCTTCGTAAGCAGGAAGGTGTGGGATCTATGAGGACGTTCGGCGCAGCCAAAGGCCTCCTTTTCGCAATCGGCATGGCCGCCCTGGCCAGCTCCGCCGGGGCGCAAACCGGTGTGAATCGGACCTTCGTGGCGACATATTCGGTCCATGCACGCGGCGTGGAGGCCGGTGATTTCACCTACAATTTCAACCAAACCGGCTCGAGCTACACCGCCAGCGCCAACCGCGAGATGAAGGGGTGGATCGGCGCGGCGCTCAATCGCAGCCAGGATTACACCTATGAGGTGCGTGGTACGGTGGCGGCCGACGGAACACTGCGCCCGACACAATACCAACACCAGGGCGGCCGCCGCCGCGACGACCGGCCGAACGGCCGCCTGATCCGAGCAGCCTTTAGCGCTAACGACGTGGTGACGACAGCAGTGCCGGGCCCGGCCAATATGGGCGATCCGCCGGCCACGCAGGAACAGCGCCGCAACACCATCGACCAGATCACCGCCATTGCCGCCATGGCGACCGCCAGCGGCGATCCGTGCCAACGCACGCTCCGCGTTTATATGGACGGCCGCGCCCGCTTTGACTTCGTCATGACGCCCAACGGCAACGTCACCATCAACAGCCGCGCCTATCGCGGACCTGGCGTCCGTTGCCGGGTTCAATTCCGCCCGATTGCCGGCTTCGGCGACGAGCAGGAAGCGGCGACGTTGACCTTCCTGCTGGCCCGCACCGACAGCGGCATGTGGGCGCCGGTCACGATTGAGATGCCGACAGATGGCGCCGGCGTCGTGCGTCTCGAAGCGCGACGGCTGACGGTCAACGGCACGCGTCTACGTTGATTTCATTCACTTAAAGAAAGAAGGGCGCGGTCCAACCGGATCGCGCCCTTCAAGTCTTGTGTGTTACTTATGTATTAACCCCAAGATATGGGGCGTGAACGTCTAAGCAACGAATCAATTGCGAATCGGCGCGATTGATTCGTTCTCATTCTCTTCTCTTTGGACAACTCCCGGTAACATTGGCCGGGCGTCACTTCAGCGGCGTCGTGGCTTGAATTCGCCATCCCTGAAATCCATCGTTCTTTTATGACTGCGCGAGCCAGGACCAAGGCCGTCCTGGGACCAACCAACACCGGCAAGACCTACCTCGCCATTGAGCGGATGCTCGGTCACGCCAGTGGCATGATCGGCTTGCCGCTCCGGCTGCTTGCGCGTGAGGTTTACGACCGGGTGGTCGCCGCGAAGGGCGAAGCGCTGGCGGCGCTCATTACCGGTGAAGAGAAGATCGTGCCCGAGACGGCGCGCTACTTCGTCTGCACGGTCGAGGCCATGCCGCTCGACAAGGCGGTAGAGTTCGTGGCGATCGACGAGATCCAAGTCGCCCGAGATCTGGATCGCGGCCACGTCTTTACAGAGCGCATCCTCACCGCGCGCGGCTTCGGCGAGACGATGCTGCTGGGCGCCGACACCATGCGCCCGATGATCAAGAAGCTGCTGCCGGACGCTGAGATCACGCATCGCGAACGTATGTCGACGCTGGCATACGGCGGGCCCAAGAAGATCACCAAGTTGCCGAAGCGTTCGGCCGTGGTCGCATTCTCGGCGGATGAAGTTTACGCGATCGCGGAATTGTTGCGCCGGCATCGCGGCGGCGCGGCGGTGGTGATGGGCGCGCTCAGCCCGCGCACGCGCAACGCGCAGGTCGATCTCTATCAGAGTGGGGAAGTGGATTTCCTCGTTGCCACCGATGCGATCGGCATGGGCCTCAACATGGACGTCGATCACGTCGCCTTCGCCTCGCGGCGGAAGTTCGATGGCCATTCCTGGCGCGATCTGCGGCCTGATGAGATCGCCCAAATCGCTGGCCGCGCCGGGCGTTTCCTGCGTGACGGCCAGTTCGGTGAAACCGGCGAATGCGAACCGTTCGACGAAGAGATCGCGGAGCGCGTGGAGGCGCACGAGTTCGAGACAATTGAAGCGGTGCAGTGGCGTAACGCTGACCTGAAGTTCACCACCATCGAGGCGTTGATCGCCTCGCTGGAGACGCCGCCAAATCGGAATGGCTTGCTGCGCGTGCGTGGCGCTGATGACGAATTGGTGCTTCGCCGGGCGCTTGATGACTCCGATCTCATGGATCGTATCCGCACGCCGGAGCAAGTTCGCCGCGTGTGGGAAGCGTGTCAGCTGCCGGACTTCCGCAAGCACTCGAAGGACGAGCACGTCCAGCTCGCTTTGCGTATTGCTGGCCATATCGTCACGCCGAAAGACCGGGTGCCGAGCAATTGGGTGAGCGCCGAGATCGAGAAGCTCGACCGCACCGCCGGCGATCTCGACGTGCTTCAATCACGTCTGGCCCATATTCGGACATGGACCTACGCGGCCAGCCGCTCCGATTGGTTGGAGGACGCCGATGATTGGCGCGCCAAAACGCGCGAAGTCGAGGACAAGCTTTCGGACGCGCTTCACGAGGCGCTGACGCAACGTTTCATCGATCGCCGCACAAGTGCGCTGCTGAAGGGGTTGAAGCGCGAGGACGCGCTACTGGCAGGTATCACAGAAGAAGGCGAGGTGACCGTGGAGGGTCACTTCGTTGGTCAGCTCGATGGCTTGGAGTTCAAGCCCGATCCGCGCACGTCGTCAGGGCTTGAGGGCAAGGCGGTGCGCAACGCGGCGCTGCGTGCCTTACGCCCGGAGGTATCGCGTCGCCTCGCGCAGATCGCGCATGCCGCGGATGAAGAGATCACGCTTGGCCGCGATGGCCGCGTGCATGTCGGTCGCGCCGCTGTCGCAAAGCTGGCGTTGGGCGCGCCGGTGCTTAAGCCACGCCTCGAACTTATCGGCGGCGAGCAAGCGAGCGATCTTGAACGCAATGCCGCGCGTGAGCGGCTTGAGCTGTGGTTAGCACAGCTCGTAGCGCACGATCTTCGTCCATTGGTCGCCTTGGAGACCGCATGGCGCGACGGCCGCTTGCCGCCCGATGCGCGCGGTCTGGCGTTTCGCTTGATCGAAAACGCCGGCGCGCTCGATCGCAACGGTGAGGACTTCGCGCATATGAGCGAGGTCGCGTCCAATACGCTGAGACGCTACGGCGTGCGCATCGGGCGCCACACCGTGTTCTTGCCCGCTCTGGTAAAGCCCCGCGCTGCACACACACTGGCGTTGCTTTGGCGCGCGGCGCACCCAAACACCGAGCATTCACTTTTTCTAGCGCGCCCGGGCGCGCTTTCCACTCCGCTCGGTCACAAGCGCGAGTGGGGCGAGGTGGCGGCCGCAGGATA
This sequence comes from Hyphomonadaceae bacterium, assembly GCA_041398305.1. GTDB lineage: Bacteria > Pseudomonadota > Alphaproteobacteria > Caulobacterales > Aquidulcibacteraceae > Vitreimonas. Next base: position 108,127 of record JAWKUZ010000003.1, on the reverse strand, counting down.
TCGTGCATGTGGCCACATCGCCGTCCGGCTTGATCTGGTTGAGAAGCTTGCTGAAGCGATCGAAGGCGAAGCGCCGACGAACGACGCTGCGCTTGCGCGTCTGATCGGCCGGCCTGTGCGGGACCTTGCTGGCGTGCTGCAGTCGCTGGGCTATCGTCAAGCACCGCCCGCCGAGGAAGGTGGCGCGAAGCGCTGGCGCCTCGCTACGCAGCGGCGAAACTCCAAGCGCCCAGCGCCGACCGAAAACGCGTTCTCGGCGCTCGCCAACCTGCTGCCGCCGACGAGCGCGCCGCCGCGCCGGCGTAGGGGCGGCCCCTCTTGAGCGAGCGCCAGCGGATCGATGTCTGGCTCTTTCGCGCGCGCTTCGTGAAGACACGCGCCGCCGCCTCGCGGTTGGTCGTCGAGGGTGGCGTCCGTCTGGTCCACGATGGCGTGCCGCGGCGGCTTGAGAAACCCTCCGTCGAAGTGGCGCCAGGCGACACACTGATGTTCTCGCGTCAGGGCAAACTCATCGCGGTCGAAGTGAAGGCGTTGGGCGCCCGGCGAGGGCCGCCAACAGAGGCGCGCGCGCTTTATCGCGAACTTGACGCAGAGAGGCTCGCTTGACGCCCGCCGTTGGCGTCGTCATCTCAGCGCGGAAAGCGGAACGGGGCCAATGACCTACATCGTCACCGACGCGTGCGTGCGTTGCAAATACATGGACTGCGTCGAGGTCTGCCCCGTCGACTGCTTCTACGAGGGCGAAAACTTCCTCGTCATCCATCCTGATGAGTGCATCGATTGTGGTGTCTGCGAGCCGGAGTGCCCGGTCGATGCGATCAAGCCCGACAGCCAAGACGAGCCTGACGGCAGGTGGCTCAAGGTGAACACCGAGTTCTCGAAAGTCTGGCCGAACATTACGGTCAAAGGAACGGCGCCTGCAGATGCCGACACCTTCAAGGACGAGAAGGGTAAATTCGAGAAATACTTTAGCTCGGAGCCCGGAACTGGCGACTGAACTTGCCGGCGGCCCCCGCTTTAAAATCGTCTAAAACTGTGGTATACATGTTCCAGAAATTGGAATTGCGCGCGCGCAGTTCCGGCAATTGGATCGTTCCAAACGCGAAAATCCGCTCGGTTTAGAGGAACACGGGGTCAAAAACGGGCCTAACGGGCCTTTTTGCCTTGTGCGAGTGGTTGTGACGCTACGGAACGTACCCGGTTGTCTAGAAACAAGTTCGTGGGACACGGAGTATCCAAATATGCAAACCGCCCAACCGTCGATTGCTTTCCGCCCGGGTGACCACATCGTCTATCCGGCCCACGGCGTTGGCCGTGTGATGGGCGTCGAGCAGCAATCGGTGGCCGGCATCGCGCTGGACGTGTTCGTGATCTCGTTCGAGCAGGACAAGATGACCCTGCGCGTCCCCACCACGAAGGCGCGTTCGTGCGGTATGCGCGCACTCGCGTCGAGCGAAGTGGTCGACCAGGCGATGAAGACCCTCCAAGGCCGCGCCCGCATTAAGCGCACCATGTGGTCCCGCCGGGCTCAAGAATACGAGCAGAAGATCAATTCTGGCGACCTCGTATCGATCGCCGAAGTGGTCCGCGACCTCCACCGCGCCAGCGACCAGCCGGAGCAATCCTATTCAGAGCGACAACTCTATGAAAGCGCCTTGGATCTTATGGCACGCGAACTGGCGGCTGTGGAGAAGGTCACGCGCGATGACGCGGTCGCCAAGCTGACCGCCTCGCTGGCCTCGAAGAAGCAGGCGCAAGCCGCCGCCTAATCGGCCGGACAAGCGATTACGGGAAAGGCCGGGCTGCATGCCCGGCCTTTTTCTTTGGCGCCAAACCGCCCGTTCAAGCGTTCGTGATCTGAACACGTCGCGTCAGGCGCGCTGTGCGTGTGATCCTGTCACAAGCTGGAGCGTACCCTTCCATATGGCGCTTTCCGAGACCCAAGAACTTCAACGTGGCGCTCAGCGCTTTCTGCGCGCGGCGATGAAGAAGCCATTGCTCGCCGCCGATCACGAGCGGGAGCTGGCCCGGTTGTGGCGCGACGAGCGCGACGAGCACGCGCTGCATGAGCTTACGATGGCCTACATGCGCCTCGTCGTGGCCATGGCGTCGCGCTTCCGCCATTACGGCCTGCCGCTCAGTGACCTGGTGCAGGAAGGCAATGTCGGCCTTATGCAAGCGGCGATGCGGTTTGAGCCGGATCGCGAAGTCCGTTTCTCTACGTATGCGACGTGGTGGATCCGATCGGCGATGCAGGATTTCGTGCTGCGCAATTGGTCGATCGTGCGCACCGGGACGACATCGGCGCAGAAGGCGCTCTTCTTCAACCTCCGTCGTCTGCGCGCGCGCATCGGTGACGTGGGCGACGCCGTGATGAGCGCAGAAGCGACGTCGAAAGTCGCACAAGCGCTGCGTGTGACGGAGCACGATGTGGAGTCGATGGCTGCACGGCTCTCCGCACCTGATCGTTCGCTGAACGCGCCTTTGACGGATGAGGGCGATGGCGAATGGCAGGACCTTCTTGCTGACGACGCCGCGGGCCCCGAGGCCAACGCCATGGAGGTTCACGATACTGTGGCGCGCATCGCGCTGGTGCGGGACGCCATGCGCGAGCTTTCAGATCGCGAACGCCTGATCATCCGCGAACGCAAGCTTGAAGAGGACGCCGTGACGCTCGAAGCTCTTGGCGCGCGCTTGGGAATCTCCAAGGAGCGTGTGCGTCAGATCGAGGGTAATGCGTTGGAGAAGCTGCGGCGCGCCTTGATCGCGCGCGTCGGCGATCCAGTGGCGGCCGGGTACGTAGGCTAGTCAAATTCACTTGACGGCGTGTAACCTATAGGTATCATGTAACGCGTAGGTTACATGGGGCCGTAGGTGAGCGCTGCACGATGATCAATGTAAGTCATGATTCGCAACGTCGGCGCCGCGCCGCAATCGCAGCAGCAACAGTTGTATTGATGGGCGCTGCTGGCGCTCTGGCCTCGACGGTAGAAGGGGCGCGGCCACTGCCGCCGGTCGATCTCGCGCAGATTGCCGGGCTGGTGCTGCTGGCCTTGGTGGTGGGCGTCCGCGCGACAACCAATTTCTCTTTGGCTAAACGCGACCCTGCGATGGACGACGAACTGACACAGGCGAATCGCGCCAGTGCGTCGCGTGCAGGCTTCTGGGCTTTCCTGTTGAGCTTGGCGGTTGCGCTGATAGCGAGCGTCTTCGTCGATTTCCGCTTTGTTGAGATAACACCGGTGCTGATCGCTGTCGGCGCCGCCGGGGCGGGATTACGATTCGCCATCCTTGAAGCGCGCGGCGATGGCTGAACCGACGCTTGGCGTTCGTCTGAAGGAAGCGCGTGTTAGAGCCGGTCTCACGCAGGCTGAGCTGGCGGAGCTCGTCAGCGTTTCGCGAAAGACAATCAACACTGTTGAGAACGGCGTGTTCGTCCCATCCACGCTTCTCGCGCTCAAGCTCGCGCAGGCATTGCGCCGCCGCGTCGAGGATCTTTTCTATCTCGAAGACTAGTCGGTCAGCACTTCGAGCTGACTTGAGTGGTCCAAACACAATTGCGGTTCATCGCGATAGACGCCAAGTGGGCCGCGGGCGCGTACGTGCGCGCCGGTGAGTGACGCCAGCTCCGGGCCGTCCCAGTTCGAGAAGCTCTCGCCAAAGAGAACTAGGGAGAAGGGCGGCTGGTCGTCCGGTCCCTCCATGCGCAAAGACGCGCGGCGTTCGAATATGCGCGCGTCCGCGATGCGGCCTTCGAGGATACGAAACGGCGCACTACCGCGTGTGCAGCTAGTGTTGGCCTCGGTCGCGGCCCTCGCAGCGGCGCGCACTGTGAGCGGCCGATATGCCCTTTGCCGCCACATACCCCGCTCCGCGTCGCGTGCGCGTTGCTCAAGCGCTAACAACTCCGTCGTGCGTACATGATTGTTTGGCCGCGCCCGCACATATGCCGCCCCACGCGACACCAGTTCATGTTGCAGCCAGAACCAGCGTCCACCCTCACTCTTCACGAACACATGCGCGATCGCCGCTTCGCGTGGCGCCTCTTCACCTTCTCGCGCGCGCCCAACCCATCGCCGCTCGCCGCCATAGGTGAGTAGAACTTCGCGGTGCAGTGCGAGTGCTTCCAGCTCACCTTGCGACTGCGCCGCGTACGGGGCGTCGCCGCTCGGCGCATCGATCTCAGCTAGAAAGACACGCGTGCCATCCTCAAGCAGAAGCGTGTCGCCTGCGAACACCCGCACGACACGTCCTTCCTCGCCACGCTCCAGATTGCCGATCTGTGGCCCGCATGACGCGAGCAGCACGAACGCGGCGAAGAGGAGTGGGCGCATTAGTAGCCGCCGGCGCTCCCGTCTTTTCGCATCTCGGTTGCAGCTTCATAGACGCCGTTCGGATGACGCATGATCGCCTGGTAGCCGCCGAACGAACCGTCGGCCGGGCGGATACGGTGGCCGCGTCGTTCGAGCTCGGCGCGTATGCCGGCCGGAATACCATTCTCCATGGCGACGAAGCCGACACCGTCAGGCTGGTCACCGGTCGGTTCAGCGCCGCCATAGAAGCGATAGCGCGCAGCGTCGCCTGCGGCTTGCAGGTCCATGTCGTAGTCGATGAGGTTCACGATGATCTGCACATGCCCTTGCGGCTGCATATCGCCACCCATCACGCCGAAAGACAGCCAGGGCTGCCCGTTACGAAGCGCGAACGCTGGGATAATGGTCTGGAAAGGACGGCGGCCGGGAGCGTAAACGTTGGGGTGGCCACTCTGCAGAGAGAAAAGCTCCGCTCGGTCTTGCAGCATGAAGCCCAAGCCATCGGGCACCAGACCAGAACCCATGCCGCGATAGTTTGATTGAATGAGCGACACCATCATGCCGTCACTGTCGGCGGTGGTGAGATAAGTCGTGTCACCATCGATGCGTAGCTCCGCGTGCGGCGGCGGCGGCATCGCGCGATCGTTGGATATCATCGCACGGCGTTGCGCGGTGTACTCATCCGTCAGCAGGCGACGCGTATCAAATTGCGTGAAGGCAGGATCGCCGTAGAATTGGGCGCGGTCGGCGAAGGCGAGACGCGTGGCTTCGATCTGCGTGTGCAAGGAGTCCGCAGAGAGGAATCCCATCTCGCGCAGATTGTAGGCTTCAAGAATACGCAGCGTCTGCAGCGCCACCACGCCTTGCGAGTTGGGCGGCAGTTCGCACACTTCGACATCGCGATACGGTGCACAAACCGGATCGACCCATTCGCCCTCATGCCGCGCGAAATCATCGTACCGCAGCCAACCGCCGATGCGGCGCATGTAGCTATCGATCGTGCGCGCGATCGGGCCGCGGTAGTAGGCGTCGCGGCCGCCGGTTGCGAGTTGCTCTAGGGTGTTAGCCAGATCGGGGTTGCGGAAGAGACCGTGGCCATCGGGCATTTGCCGATACTCGTCGCAATTCTCCTGACAGAAGTAAGTGCGCCGTGCGTTCTCGATTTCCTGCAAGCGGCCTGCTGAGAATTCCGTCTCCAGGCGCCGGCGATTGTTCGCCCAATACATCGCGATTGTTTGCGGAATTGGCGCGCCTTCACGCGCGTAACGGATGGCAGGCGCAAGCAGCTCAGCCATGGGTTTGCGCCCAAAGCGTTCGTGCAGCGCGAACCAGCCATCAACAGCGCCCGGTACGCTGACGCTTGCGGCGCCGAAACTTGGCACGGCGTTTGGATTGCCGCGACGCCGCGCTTCGCGCCGCATCTGCGCCAGAGACATGCCGCGCGCGGTGCGGCCCGAGCCGTTGTATCCATAAAGCCGCTGCGTGCGCGGATCCCAGACGATCACGAAAATATCGCCGCCAACTCCGTTGCCGGTCGGTTCTATCAAACCAAGCATTGCGTTTGCTGCGATTGCTGCATCGATGGCGCTACCACCGTCTCGCAGCACGTCGATCGCTGTTTGTGTTGCGAGCGGGTGCGCCGTCGCTGCAGCGCCGTGTGGCGCAACGACGGGAGACCGTGTCGCGAATGGTTGGCCGGAAACGCGTTCCCCGCGGCCGAAGTTTGGGTCCCCGGCGGGGGTGTCCTGCGCCGCCGCGCCGCTGCCCATCAGTGCAGCGCCGAGTAACGCCGCCGCGAGCGCGCGCAATTGGGTGTGAGCCATGGATCGTCCCCTGAAAGTTCGGGACTACTCAAACAGCTGGGACGGGGTGGGGCAATGCTTGGCCGACCGAATTGGCGGCCCCGGAGGGAGTCGAACCCCCGACCGTGTCCTTAGGACGGACCCGCTCTATCCAGCTGAGCTACGGAGCCTACCAAGGGCAGAGCTAGGGAAATCGTGCGTGCGCCGCAACCCGTTTGCGGCTCGCAAGGCTAGACACCCCCGCGGCGCAAGGCCCATCATGGCCTGGGGCGCGTGCAGCAGACGGGGAGACGCCGTTCATGGCGCAGAAATACGCCAATGCGTGGTCGCAAGCTGCGGCCAGCTTGACCGCGCTATCGCATACGCACGCGGGCGCCTTTCGCTGGGGTGTGCTGCTCGTTCTCACCGCGGTGTGGATTGGCGGCGGCTTTTGGCTTTGGCGGGAACTGCCGTTCTCGGATGCGCTCTATCGCACGCTGAGCGCGGTCAGCATGTGGGATGAATATTTCAACGCGACCGACCCAACGATTGAGGTGGTGCGCTTTGCGGCGCTAGCCGCGCCAGTGATCGGTCTGTTGTTTGCGTTTTCCGGACAGCTTGGCCGTTCTTTGGCGCGCATCTTCAATCTGAACGCCGCACGTCACATTGTCATCGCGGGCGAGAGCGCTGCCGCCTTGTCTCTGGCTTTGGATTGTCGGCGCTCCAAAGACTCCGTTTTGCTAATCGCAGAGAACCTTGGTGCGGAAACAGCGCTGGGTCTGCGCCGTAAGGGTGTGATCGTCATTGAAGGCGACGCCACGCAGCTGGAAACATTGCGCACGGCGCGCGCACACACCGCTTCTCACGTTGTCGCCTTTGAGCCTGACGACACTGCGAACCTTCAGATCGAGGCGGCCACGCGCCGTCTGCTCGGAAAGAGAAAACGCAAGCCGCCGATTGCAGCGCATATCGCAATTCGCTCGCAAATGCTGCTCAAGGAAGCGCGCGAAATGCGATCCACGCAGATGCGCGGCACGCGGAACACACACGTGTCCATCGATCCGATGCCGTTTTCGACCGAAGAGATCGCGGCGCGCGGTCTGATCCAACAGCAAAGCCAGACGCTGCTCTCGCTTGCCCAAACGCTAGGGCAAGATCGTCTGCATTTCGTCTTTTTCGGCTTCGACCAGGCCGCAGAGACTGTCGCTGAACGTATTCTGATGAGCCTATGGTCGGCGCACTTCGAGCCGCCGCGTTTAACTGTGCTCACGCCGCGGCATGAAGAGATCGAGGCAGGGTTCCGCGCGCGGCATCGCGAGGCGTTCGCGCATCCACACCTTTGGGCGCCGGATATTTCGTTCATGGCGTTTGACTGGGACGTTGCTTCTGTCGGTGTCGAAACGCTCGACCTCGTAGAGAGCACCAGAGGCAAACCGACGGCGGTCGTCGTCTCGACTGGCTCTGATCCCGGAAACATACACCTCGCCATCGCGCTGAAGCGCCTCTGTAACAGTGGACCGCGCTGGCCGGCGCCGATCTTCATGAGCGAGAGCAGCAAGTCAGAGTTTTCGCTGCAGTACGCCAAGGGCGACGAAACGCCCGAACTCGATGCGTATCTCGAAGCATTTGGCGCGCACCAGACCAACGCGACGCGTGCGCGCATTATCGAGGGCGCGTTGGATCAAGGCGCGGCGGTTGCGCACGAGCACTATAACAAGGGCCTGGGCAAGCGGGACGCCGCCAGCATGCGTGAGCTCGTGGCTGCGATGAAGGATTGGCAGGACGTGCTGGAAAACTATCGCGCCGCAAACCGCGCTGCGGCCGATAGTGCGCCGACCAAGCTTTGGGACGCCGGCTGGCGTCCGGCGCAAGCTGGCGAGAAGGGTGATACGTCACCAACGATCCCGGACGAACTCATGGATCGGATGGCGCAACGCGAACATGATCGCTGGATGGCCGAGCGCCTGATGTCAGGCTGGCGACCGACTGCGGCTGAAGAGAAACGCAACAACGATCTCATGGCGCACGACAAGCTGGTGGGTTGGGATCAGCTCAACGAAGCCGATCGCAACAACGATGTGGTGCAAGTGCGCGCGGCGTTGGACGTCGCACGCATCATGCACAGGGAAGGCTTCGTCCAGCGCGGCTAGTCGCCGATGCGGCCGCCATCGGTCCGCGTGATCACAACCACCGCCGATCGCGGCCAAGCATCGCCGCCATCGGGGAAGTTCGAAGGGGGCGTCGTGCCCTGCCAACGCAACGTGCTGAAGTCGGTGCCGGCAACGTTGTTGGCGCCGGGGTGTTGAATTGCGCACAGGAACGCCTGCTCGTCCGGCGTCATTAGCGGACCGCAAATCTCGGCGCCGACGGGGCCAACCAGAAAGCGCTTGATCGGACGCGGGCGCTCGGCTGCGACTGGCGTCATCATCACGCAATCGTTGCAGTCTTCGAACACAAAGTCGCTGCCATCGGTGGCGATCCACACCCGATGCGTTGAATCGATGAAGAGGTTGTCGGGGCAGGCGAAGCGTTCGCCGCTGATGGTCTGTTCGCCGTCAAACGTGGTCGAGACGAAAGCTGCCGCGCCGCCGCCGCGCGTCCGCACCGTGGCTGTCTCAGCGTTGGGGTCGCCGCCCATCGCGAAGATGTCCCATGTGAAACGGGTGGCGCCACAATCGTCGCCCGCCTCATCGATGCGCAGTACGTGTCCGGTGAGATTGCTTTGAGCGGTGTTGGGACGTTCTGAATCTTCGCGCCGCGGGTTTGCTGGGTGAGCGAACCCACGCTCGCTGTTGTTGGTGCACGCGATCAGAACAGGGCCGAGGCCGCGCCAATCGTCATCACGCAACGCTTCGATGTCCTCTGGCCGATCCATCGGCGTGGCGCCCAGGAAACGCGCCGCTTCGCGCGCACGCACCAAGAGGTCGGCTTCGTCGCGGAAGCGGATCGGCGATTCTTCCGCAGCGGCCGCCGCGTTGGCAGCGTCGAGCGTAATAGCGATCCAGCGTCCGCTGCCGTCTTCGTCGAATTGAGCCACATAGAGCTGGCCATCATCGAGCAGATCCATGTTGGCGGCGCGATTGGCCGCGTCGAAGCGTCGGCGCGAGATAAACTTATAAACGTGCTCGTTGCGCTGGTCGTCGCCCATGTAGGTCGCGACGCGGCCATCGCGTGTCAATGCGGTCGTCGCGCATTCGTTCTTCCTGCGCCCGAGCGCGGTACGCTTCTTGGGCGTCGACGTTGGATCGTATGGATCGATTTCGACAATCCAGCCGTAGAGTGAAGGACCGCGCGGATTTTCCGCGATGTTGAATTGACGCGGTGTCTTCTCGACGAAGCCAAAGCCGGGATAGCCGAATGAGGCGGCGTCCAGCGCCAAGGCAGGATCTTCAAACTGCGCAGAAACCGGAAGAGAGCCGACGAAGGAGCCGTCAAAGTTCTCTTCAGCGGTCAAGTAGGTGCCCCATGGCGTCAAGCCGCCGGCGCAATTGGCAAGCGTGCCGCAACGCACGGCGCTCTCGGGCGACCGATCGCCGGCGCGCGCGGGTTCGGCCGCGTTCACAACCGCGGCGGCTTCGAGAATCCAAGGGTGGCGCGCGGCGGGGCCTGAGAACACGACTGGTGTAAAGGGCGTGATCCGGCGGTTGCGTCCCGCGGTCGCGGTGCTCTTCACCACGCGCCAGCCGCGCCCATCACGCTCGATCTCGACAACGCTCACGCCCACGGCGGCGTAAAGCGCTTCGATTTGCGCCGGCGTTACGTCGCGCGGATTGCGGAGCGCGGGGAACACGAGGTCGAGCGTCGTATACTCGTTGTTGGCGCAGAGGATCAGCCGGTCTTGGGTCTTCGGTGGCGGGAATGCGTACTCGCCCGCGAACAGCGCCAGCATGTCATTGTTCTGGCCGAAGCGGCGTTCCTGCTCGGCGCGCGTCATCGCATTGAGATCAGGCGCGTTTGGAACGCCATCGAACAACGCATCGCCCCAGGCGATCAGCTTTTCCCACGCATAGCCCGGCGGCAGCGAAACTGTGTCGGCGTTGGTGGCTGCGACTGAGGCGAAACCCGCAGTGCTGCCATTCGTGCCCGGAGCCGTGGCGCAGCCAGCCAAATTGAGCAATGGCAAGCCGGCGAGGCCGCCAAGCAAGCCGCGCCGCGATGCGATAATGTCGTTGATATGTTTGACCATAGGCTTGCCCGTCCAGGTTGGCGCTTTGCGCTACGCCTCGCGTGCGACAGTGTTATGAAGGGCCAAGCGCTTCGCGCAACGCCGCCACGTCGCTCAGCTTTTGCTCGAACAGCGACCAGTCGTCCCGCTCTGCGATCGGCGCCCACAACGCTTCGACTTCATCGATCAACATCGTCACCGGCGTGGGGCGTTCGAAATATGGGGTCGTCAGGAACGCCGCTGCGCTGCTGCCAGTCCGCGCCTCCAAGCCGCTGCGGATCGGTGTGAACGATGGGTCAGCGTAGAGCGCCGCCTGCGGACTGGACCCAGCGCGTGCGGCGCTTGCCTCGCCTCCATACCAATCATGGAAGAACTGATCCCAACCCGCGCGTGTCTCGGTCAGCCAACCGAACAGATCGGACAGAAACTGGACATCCGCCTCCAGAGCGCCTTCGAGCAAATTGAGCCGCCCGAAGACGCCGTCCCGCAGGCCGGTCTGGTAGCCGTGCGCGAAGCGCTGCAGCCCAGCTTCGAGTGGTCCCGCCGGACACACCAGGCTCAGCGCCCCGCCGAGCTGGGCCAACGCCCACGACACAGCCTCCGGCTGCCGGCCGAAGGCGTAGAGCCCGGTCTCGTCGAAATAGGCGGCCGTAAATGTGGGGTCGCTGATGGGGATAAACCGCCACGGGCCATAGTCGAAGCTCTCGCCCATGATGTTGAGATTATCGGTGTTTAGAACACCGTGGACGAAACCTGCCGCCATCCAGCTTCCGGCGAGCCGCGCATTGGCTACCACAGCTTCGCCAAATAGCGCCGCAACGCGCTCTTCGCCGTCGAGGGTCGCCAGGCGCGGGTAGTAGGCGGCGCAGCAATGTTCGACCAAGGTCTGCATGAGGTCGGGGCGCTCGAAGAAGGCCAAACGCTGGAATGTGCCGAAGCGATTGTGGCTATGGCCCAGCCGCACCAAGACCGAGGATCGCGTCGGCGACGGCTCGTCGCCGCGGGTCAGCGCTTCGCCAGTCTCAAAAAGTGAGAACGCCTTGGAGGTATAGACGCCGAGAGCCTCCAGCATCGACGCTGCCAACACCTCGCGCACGCCGCCCTTCAACGTCAGCCGGCCATCGCCGAAGCGCGAATAGGGTGTCTGCCCCGACCCTTTAGTGGCCAAATCGAGCAGGCGAGCGTCGCTATCTCGCAGCTGCGCAAACAAGAAGCCGCGCCCGTCGCCGATATCGGGATTGTAAGTCCTGAACTGATGCCCGTGATAGCGCATCGCCAGCGGTGCGCTCATGTTCTCGGGCAATGGTTCGAAGCGCGCGAAATGCGCCTCCCATTCCGCGGCACTGAGCTCACCGAGCCCCACGCGCTCGGCCCAACGCTGGTTCCGCCAGCGCAGGACGTGCTGTGGAAATCGTGCTGCCGCCACCGGATCGGCAAATTCCGGCCCGAGTGTCGCGAATAGGGGATCAGGCCGGTAGTTCGCCGAGATAGGCATGACGTTCATCTAGGCGCGCCAGCATGCGAAGTCATGCGTCGTTTCGCGCGATGGCTCGTGACGTACGCGGTGGTTTGTGGCACAGAGTTATCAGGGGGCGACAGAACGGTCGTGGGACTTATGTCGGCGCGCACTTCCAGCATTATCAGCGTGGCGTTCGCACTCGCCACGCTTGCTGCGTGCACCGAAAACGCAAACGGCGCGAAGACGGAAGCGAGTTCGGCTGAACGTGTCGCTGCGGCGCTTGATGTGTGTGGCGAGGGTGGCGATCAATTCGCGCAGAACGTGTGCGCAAATCGCGCTCTAGCCGAACTCGACGGACGCGTGCGCGAAACGCTCGTCGCCGAGTCAGCTTCGATCTCAGACGCCGGCGCCACGCTGCTGGTGCAGAACCAAAATCGTTGGCGCGAAGCCGCGCGCGTAAGCTGCGGCATCATCGACGCCGAGGCGCAGCCGGATGCGACCCAACAACGTTGCCTCGAAGCCGCCTTCCGCGCCCGCGTACAGGAAGCGCCGAGCGCGGTGCAGGAAGTCGGCGGCTACACTTTCCAACGCATGGAATTGGTGGACGCGACGCCCGTCACCGCCGAGATCGCGTCCTCGATGGGTAGCTCGGCGCCGGTGGCAGTCGAGCGCGACATTCGATTTCCGCGTATCGACGGCCCACAGACGCCGGAGATTCGCCGCTTCAACGAACTCGTTGCGCAGCAGCCCCAGTTTCAGCTGGGCGACGCGACCAATGAGAACGTCGACTATACAATCGCCTATGCCGGCCAGGACCTGATCTCGGTCAAATTCGTTGTCAGCGTCGACTCCATCGCCGCGGCTAACGCCACCAACACGGTGAAAGCCGTGACTGTGGTGATGAGTGACGGCGGCCGCTTGCTGACCGAGGCTGATGTCTTCCGCGCCAATTCAGGCTGGCAGGATTTCGTCACGGATCGCGCCGTAGCGCGAATCGCTGGCGAATTTCCAGAGTATCCAAATTTCCCGCCGCGCCGCGACGTTTATGAGACTGCGACTAAGCCGCATCTCTGGCTCATCACTGAGCAGGGTCTCATTTTGATGTTTCCGCCGCTTTCCTTTGGCGGCTCGCACGCAGACGGCGGGATCGAAGTGACGATTCCGTGGGCTGACCTGCGTCAGTATCTCAATCCAGCCGCGCCGGCGCCGATCCGCGCAGCGGTCTAGCGGTAGATATGTCGCGCTGCGCAGTGCGCTGCGTTTGCGCTAACCAGCGCTGATGGATTCTCGCACAGGATCGATGCTTGCCCTCGCCGGCGTTGTGCTGATCGGCATGACAGGTTTCGGCATCTTCCTGCCAATCTTCCCGTTTCTCTCGCTCGATCTTGGCGCGACGCCGACGACCACCACCATCGCCATGGGCGCCTATTCGCTCGGCCAACTGATCTCGTCGCCGTTGTGGGGCAGGCTTAGTGATCGTGTCGGACGCAAGCCGATTCTGATCACCGGCCTAATAGGGGGCGTCATCTCTTATGTTTGGATCGCACACGCCGGAACGGTTTACGACCTCGGAGCCGCGCGACTCTTCGGCGGCCTGATGGCCGGAAATGTCGGCGCGGCGTTCGCCGCCGCCGCTGATCTCGCTGACGATAAGACACGCGCACGCAACATGGGGCTGCTCGGCGCCGCAGTGGGCCTTGGCTTTATCGGCGGCCCCGCTCTTGGCGCACTGCTGATTGGCCATGAACCGACCCGCGCCGACTTCGTGCAGGTCTGCTACGCGTCCGCTGTTCTCGCCGCGCTTGCCGCAGTCGCCGCGGTTTTGTTCTTCCGAGAAAGCTTAGCCCCGGAGGCGCGTGCCCAGAAAGGACAGAAGCCGGAGAGCCGCGTCGCGCTATTGATGTCGCGCGCGTCGCTGCTGAGATTTATCATCGTGATGTTCTTGGCGATCGCTGCGCAGGCCTTGATGGAGACCACCTTCGCATTGTGGGCTGATGCCGAGTTGCAGTGGGGACCGCGCGAGGTCGGGTGGACGCTTGCTGGCATGGCTGCTGGAGCTGCGCTGCTGCAGGGCGGCGGTGCGGGCAGGGCCGCGCGCGTACTGGGTGAACGTCTTACTTTGCTCATCGGCCTTGCGCTGTTCGCGGCGGGATTTGCGGGGCTGGCCGTGTCGCACGAAGCGCCGACCATGGCCGCGTCGCTCACGGCGCTCGTCATTGGCTTGGGCCTGGCGACGCCAGCGCTCAACGCACTGATCGCCACGCAGGCGTCAGACAGCGAACGCGGCGCGGTGATGGGGATTTCGCAATCCGCGTCCGCGCTTGGCCGTGTTGCTGGTCCGTTGAGCGCTGGCGTCTTATTTGATCAATTGGGCACGGGCGCGCCGTTCGCAGTCGCCGCGGTGTTGATTATTGCCGCGCTGTTCGTGGCGCTTGGCGAGCCTGCGCGCGAAGCGCTCGGCCCCGCGCCCTAGTCCTTGTAGGTGCGCCAGACGCCGTTGCGGTCGCGCACCTCATAGGCGTCCCCAGTCTTGCGTACGGCCTGCGATGCGAGCGGCGCTTTGCCGTGTCCACCGGGTAGATCGAGCACGTAAGTCGGCTGCGCTAAGCCGGAGACGCGTTCGTTTAGCGCTTGCGACAGCTCTTGCCCACGCTCGACCGAACACCGGAAATGCGAGGTGCCCTGCGCTTTGTCCAAATGATGCAGGTAATACGGCTTCACCCGCGCCTCGACCAATGCGCGCATCAGCGCTTCCAGCGTGTCGACACTATCGTTCACGCCGCGCAGCAACACGGTCTGCGCCAACATCGGCACGCCGCTATCTACAATCCTCGCTACTGCAGCGCGTGTCTGTTCGGTGAGTTCACGCGCGTGGTTAGTGTGCAGCACCACATAAGTCGTGGCGTCCTCGACCCGCAGCGCCGCCACCAAGTCTGGTGTCACCCGCAGCGGATCGACAGCCGGAATACGCGTGTGCCAGCGAATGATCTTCACATGCGGGATTGCCGCCAGCCGTTCCGTGATCTCACGCACACGGCGTGCTGAAAGCAGGAAGGGGTCACCACCCGTCAGAATGACTTCCCAAATATCCGGCTGACCTTCGATGTAGGCCAGCGCCGCATCGAGTTCGGCGCCGGTCAAGGTGCCATCGCCCTGTGGACCGACCATTTCGCGCCGGAAGCAGAAGCGGCAATAGACCGGGCAAACATGCACAAGCTTCAGCAGTGCGCGATCTGTGTAACGATGCACCACGCCTTTCACGGGGGTGTGTGCGTCATCGCCGATCGGATCGCTCAACTCATCCGGCGAAACTTCAAGCTCACGCGCATCGGGCCGAAACTGCGCTGCGATTGGATCGTCCGGATTGGTGGGATCGATGAGCGCTTCCATCGCCGGCGTGATCGCGACGGCGTAGCGGGCGGCTACCTCCGCCAGCGGATCAGTTTTCGCCTTTGCGCTCATCTCAAATCCCAAACGCTTTCGCGTACTCAACCTTGCCGCCGCCTACTAACACTCCCGCTTCGAACTCCAGCGCCATGAAATGCGGCCCGGAGAAGGGAGCTTGCAGCGATTCCGCTAACGAGGCGGAAAAACCAAAGCGGGGATAATACTCCGCGTGCCCCAGTACAACGACGCCGACGCAGCCCCGCTCCCTACAGCGGGCATTGCCGGCCCGGATCAGCTCGCCCCCGAGCCCCACGCACTGAAACGCCGGCAGCACCGAAACCGGCGCCAAAGCCGCCGCGCGAAGCGTTTCGCCATCACGCGCTATCGCTAATGGCGAATAGAGAATGTGCCCTTGGATCGCGATGTCGCTCGCCGCGACAAGCTCCACCAGCGCGTCGCCGTCGGCCCGCAGCTGCTCGACAAGGTTCGCCTCATCATCCTGCCCAAATGCGTGCCGCACCACCTGCCGGATGGCGGCGAAATCAGAGGCAGTGGCGTCGCGGATCATGCGCTCTGCCTAGACGCTGCCCGCGGCTTTCGCCAGAGCTAGGGAATGGACGCCACAGAGGCCGAAACCAACGCCGCACAGTTCGATCCGCAAGCGGACGATGTGTTCGGTCGCATTGCTGGCCGATACGATCTGCTCTGCGATGTCTTTAGCGTGTTCGCTCACCGTCTGTGGAAGAACCGTATCGCGACGTTGATGTCGCGCGAGCAGGGGGCGATCGCCTTAGATGTGGCATCCGGCACTGGTGACATTCCAGTCAGGCTTCTGCGCAAGGGCGGCGGTCCGAACCGAATTCTCGTCACCGACATTTCCGCGCAGATGCTGGCGCAGGCGCGCAAGAAGCTGGCCGGCGTCGAGCGCGTAGAGTTTCGAACGCTGGACGCGCATGCGCTCGATCTGCCCGACGCTAGCGTCGACACATATTCGATCTCATTCGGTATGAAGATCTGCGATCGCGCCCGCGTGATGAGCGAGGCGTTACGGGTGTTGAAACCGGGCGGTGTCCTTTATTGCTTGGAAGCTGCCCGCATTCCGGTCGAGCCGCTGCACCGCGCCTATCTCTTGTATATGGATTGGTGTCTGCCGCTGATCGCGCGCATCGCCACCGGCGGCGACTCCAGCGCTTACAATTACCTGCTGCGCGGCGTGCACGATTTCCCGCGTCAACGCGACTTCGCCGAAGAAATGCGTCAGCACGGCTTCGCCAACGTCACCTTCGAAAATCTGACGTTCGGCATCGTCGCCATTCATCGCGGCGTGAAACCAACTCAGCTGAACCAAAAGTGACAAGCCACTTGCCGCTAGGCTCGCGCGGATGTGCTACATTGACCAAATGAGACGCATACTCGGCAGGTTCGTTTTTCAAGTTTATCCGGACCGAAGCCTCGGCGAAATGATCTCCCGTCTCGCCGAGATTGAAGCGATGGACGATGTTCGGGTGACGGTGGACGAGTTCACCGATCTCGACCTAGAGCATCAAGCTCTGGAGGAGGCAATCGAACGCTTGATAGCGTCAAACGTGGGCTACACGTTCCACTGATAGCTCATTGTGGCGTCCACAGCACATCGTTGATGTGCCGCGCTCCGGTGGCCAGCATCACCACGCGGTCAAATCCCATGGCGACGCCGCTGGAGGAGGGCATGTGCGCCAGCGCCGCCAAGAACTCCTCATCGATCGGCCAGCGCTTGCCGTAGCGCTTCGCCTTCTCGTCCATGGCCGCCACGAGCCGCGCGCGCTGTTCCACGGGATCGGTCAGCTCGCCGAATCCGTTCGCCAACTCGACGCCGCACGCATAAAGCTCAAACCGCTCCGCCACGCTCGCGTCATGTGCGCACCGCCGCGCCAGCGCAGCCTCACTGATCGGATACTCTGTCAGCAAGGTTAGGGCGCCGTCGCCCAGCTGCGGTTCGACGTGTTGAACCAACGCTGCCGAGAACGCGTCGCCATCCGCCGGCATCGGCACCGGGCAAAGCTGCGCAAACGCATCGCGCACGGTGATCCGCTCCGCTGCCGTGAACGGATCACAGCTGTGCTCGCGCCATTGCAGCATCGCCGCGTTCGCCGCCCGCGCCGCTACGCGCACGATCTCGATGCAATCGTCCATGATCTCTTCGTACGGCGCATTGGCGCGGTACCATTCGATCATCGTGAACTCGGGCGCATGCAGCGGCCCGCTTTCCCCACGCCGCCACGTTTTGCCAAGGAAGAAGAGCTTCCGTTCGCCCGCCGCGAGTAGCTTCTTCATCGCGAATTCGGGGCTCGTGTGCAGGTAGCGCTCGCCGACTTCGAACGCATCGATATGCGTCTCCGCCCCCGGCGAAACCGCAGCATTGTCGGCTCGGCCTCGGTGAACCCCTGCGCCCAGAACCATTCGCGTACCGCGCGTGCGATCGCAGGTTCGCGCGGCCAAAAATGGCCGCCGGTCCGCGTGCCGGGCCTTATCCCACCACGGGAGGGCGTCATGACGCTGCTCCTATGCCGTTACGCAGCTTGGCCGCAGCGGCAAATCTGGCTAGAGAAGCGCCCAATTCCGGTCCTTTCGGCTATTTCAGGACCGCTGGCAGCCCGGCGGCAAGTGAGGTTTTCGTGGTCAAAGTCATCGCCAGCGACGTCCGCAAAGGCAACGTGCTCGAGCACGAAGATGGACAACTTTATGTGGTCCTGAGCCACGAGACCTTCCGCCCGGGCAAAGGCACGCCGACCACGACCATCATCATGCGCCGCATCACTGACGGCGTGAAGACGGACCGCGGTGCACAAGACCACGGACGGTCTCGAGAAGGCCTTCGTCGAGCAGATCAAGCACAGCTATCTTTATGACGACGGCGACGCTGGCCTCGTCTTCATGAACCCGACGACCTACGACCAAGTCCATCTCTCGCGCGACATGGTGGGCGATAGCGTTGCTTATCTGCAGCCGGAAATGATTGTCGATCTCACCATGTACGAAGGCCAAGCGCTTTCGATCGAATTGCCGCCGCGCGTCACCGCGACGATCGAGACCACCGAACCGGTGGTGAAGCGGCCAGACGGCGTCTTCGTCCTACAAGCCCGCCATGCTCGACATCGGCGTCCGCACCATGGTGCCGCCGCATATCGAAGCCGGCACGCGTGTGGTCGTGTCGACTGAAGACGGCTCTTACGTCGAGCGCGCGAAGGACTAATTTCTGTCCGTCGGATTTCGGATTGGGCGATATGCACGATTTCACCCGCCGCACGTCGCTTCTTTCCGTGCTCGCACTCGCGGCCTGCCAGGTAAGTGAGCGACATGGGCCCGTAGAAGCCAATGACGACAGAGGCCTCTTCTTCTTCGGCCACGTGCGTGAAGTCGAAGCGCGCGTTGGGGGACGTGTCGGCGTTGCTGCGCTGAACACCGCTGACGGTTTTGTGCTGTCCCACCGGGCGAACGAGCGCTTCGCCATGTGCTCGATGTTCAAGTGGCTGCTCGCGGCGCAAATGCTTTACATCGATATGCACGCGCCGGGTTATCGCGATCAGTCCATACCTTTCGGCGCGCGTGACCTTGAAGGTCTGGGGCATACGCCTGTGACGCGCGCAAACCTGGCGCGCGGCTCGATGACGGTGGAGGAGTTGGCGCGCGCCGCAGTGGTGCAAAGCGACAACGGCGCTGCGAACTTGCTCATGGCCGGCGCTGGCGGGCCGGAAGGGCTCACGCGCTTTCTGCAGAGCAATGGCGATGCGGACACGCGACTCGATCGCATCGAACCTGAGCTGAACCAAAACCTGCCCGGCGACGAGCGCGACACCACGACACCAAGCGCCATGGTCAACACCATGAACCGCTTCCTGCTGAGCGATGCGGTTCTCAACCAATCGTCGCGCGAGAGGCTGATCTCATGGCTGGTGGAATGCGAGACAGGTCTCGATCGTTTGCGCGGCGGCTTGCCTGCGGATTGGCGCGCGGGCGACAAGACCGGCACATCCGATAGTGAACACAACGCCACGACCGACGTTGCGATTGCCTGGCCACCCGGCCGCGCCCCGATCATCATCGCCTGCTTCCTGAGCGATTCGACAATCGACTTTGCCGAGCGCAAGGCCGCGCACGCAGAGATCGCACGCTATACCGTTGAGGGAATGAGCTGATGGCCTGGTTTCGTCTCTTTGCCTGCGGCGAGGATTTTCCTGTGATCATCGACGGCAAAGTCGAGATCGTTGGTTTCTACACCACGCGCTACGTGGAAGCGCCAACGCAGGGTGAAGCCGAAGCACTCGCCTCCGAACTTCTCTTCGAGGACGAAGATCTGCAACCGCCACCCGGCGATTGGGACGACGTGCAATCTCGCATCGTGTTTGAGGAAGTTGAACAAGTCGCGCAGCCGCTCGATATCGACGACAACTTCTCCTTCTTCCCGATGGATGAGACCGACGAGGAGGACTATTGATGGCGAAGAAGGCGACCATCTACCACAACCCGAAGTGCGGCACGTCCCGCAACGTGCTCGAGATGCTCGAAGCCGCTGGCTACAAGCCGGAAGTGATCGAGTACCTGAAGGTGGGTTGGACCAAGCCGCAGCTGAAAAAGCTCTTCGCCGACGCTGGTCTGACAGCGCGCCAAGCCATGCGCAGCAATGTTCCGGAAGCTGAGCTTCTGCTTGATCCGAAAGTTTCGGAGGCCAAAATCATCGACGCCATGGTCGAGTATCCGATCCTGGTGAATCGCCCGATTGTCGTCACCGCCAAAGGCACGCGCCTCGCGCGCCCGAAGGAAACGGTGAGCGAAATCCTTTGACGCGATGCCGTACGCGCGTACACATCGGCGCGCCGGTTAAGGGAACGCGGTGAAAAACCGCGGCTGCTCCCGCAGCTGTAAGCGGCGAGCGTATTGGCCAACGCCACTGGAGCGATCCGGGAAGGGGCCAGCGCGCATCGACCCGCGAAGCCAGAAGACCTGCCGGCGCAAAGCCTTTGGCCCGGGATGTGGCCGTGGAGGTTCGATGCGTTGGATCATTGCAGCGATTGCGCTTGCGTGCGCCTCTGTGGCGGACGCTGAGCCGCGCCGCATCGTCAGCCTCGATTATTGTGCTGACCAGTTCGTGCTCGCACTTGCCGACCGCGAGCATATCGCGGCGCTATCGGTCGGTTCACAGCGCGATGATTCCTACTATCGGACACGCGCGCGCGGCATCCGGCAAACGCGCGGCACGCTTGAAGAAGTGCTGGCGCTTCGCCCGGACCTCGTTGTCCGAAACTGGGGCGGCCCTTGGGACGCTGAACAGGTCTACGCGCGCTTCGACATTCCAGTGCTTCAAGTTGGCGACACGCCTGATTTCGCCGCCGCACGCGTTGATCTGATCGACGCCGCCCAAATACTCGGCCACCCTGAACGCGGAGCCGCCATCGCGCGCGATCTGGACACGCGCTTGGCGCGTCTCTCTGCCCATCGCAGCGATGAGCCAGTGATGTATCTCTCAGGTGGCGGCGCTGTCGCGGGCAGGGGGACGATGATCGACGCTGTCATCACCGCAGCCGGCGGACGCAACATCCGCACCGAAGCGAGTTGGCAAGTGCTACCGTTAGAGCGTCTCGTCCAAACGCCGCCCGCGCTGATCGCGCTCGGTTTCTTCGACACCAGCCGCGATCGCGTCAACGCGTGGTCGCCCTCACGTCATCCTGCTTTGCGCCGCGCGCTGGCCACCACGCGCACCGTCGCGCTGCCGCCTGCGACGATCTCGTGCGAAGCGTGGTATGCGATCGACGCAGCCGAAGCCATCGCGGCCGCGCTGCCATGAGCGCCACGCTTCGCACCTCGATCGCGCTTGCGGCTCTGAGCATCGTGGCGTTGGTCGCGGCGCTCTATCTCGGTCCCGTACCGATCGCTGATCCTTTTGCGTCGGATGAAGCCACGCGCACGATCGTTTGGGATATTCGTCTGCCGCGCGTTCTCACGGCGTGGCTGGCTGGCGCGGCTCTGGGCCTCTCGGGCGCTGCTTTGCAGGGGCTTCTCCGCAATCCGCTGGCGGACTCCGGTGTGCTCGGGCTTTCAGGTTTCGCAGCGCTCGGCGCCGTGCTCGCGTTCGCGTTCGGCTTCGCACCTTTAGCGCCGGTCATGGCTGTTGTCTTTGCGCTCGCCGCTGCGGTGCTGGTGACCACATTGGGCTGGGCGTCGCGTGGACCTGCGAGCTTGGTGCTGATTGGCGTCGGCCTCTCAAGCTTTGCCGGCGGCCTCATTGCGCTCGCGCTCAATCTTGCGCCCAACCCTGGCGCTTTGGCCGATCTCGTCAATTGGACGCTGGGCTCAGTCGAGGGCCGCTCGCTTGAGCATGTCACGCTTGCAGCGGCGTTGCTCGCTGTCGGCGCAGCGCTCATCTTCGCCGCCGCGCGGGGCCTGCAAGCGCTGACTCTTGGCGAAGAAGCCGCCGCTGCGATCGGCGCAAATCTAAGCAGCACACGCACGCTCGTCGTGCTCGGCGCCGCTGCCTGCACAGGCGGCGCGACGGCTGTTGCCGGCATCATCGGCTTCGTTGGCATCGCGGCGCCGCACCTTGTGCGCGCACTCGCGGGTCACGATCCAGCGCGACTGCTGCTGCCTAGCGCGTTTGCCGGCGGCGCCTTGCTCGTCTGCGCCGATATCGCGGTGCGCCTGTTGCCCACCGATACCGAGTTGAAGCTCGGCGTGGCCGCCGCCCTAATCGGTGGACCGGTATTCGCGCTCATCGCGGCACGGCTCGCTTCGCGGGGAGGTGATGCATGAGCGCGTTGCTTTCACTTAGCTCGGTCAGCGTCACCCTCGCGGGCACGCGCGCCCTCGACACCATCTCGCTTGAAGTTGCAGGCGGCGAGGTGATCGCGCTTCTCGGCCCGAACGGCGCCGGCAAGACGACTTTGTTGCGCGCCGCGCTCGGCCTCGTAGCGGCCGAAGGCGCGATCTCACTGAGCGGCGCCAACCCAGCGAACCTTACCTCACGCGAACGCGCTCTGCGCGCCGCCTATCTGCCGCAACGGCCGCAATCGATTTGGCCGATCAGCGTTGAGGCGCTCGTCGCGCTCGGCCGCTTCGTGCACGGCGCTGCACCTGATCGTCTCTCGCCGGCGGATCAAAGTGCGGTGGATGCGGCCATTGAAGCCTGCGCGCTGCTGCCGCTGCGCCGCCAGCGCATGGATGAAATATCGGGGGGCGAAAAGGCCCGCGCACATTTGGCGCGCGCCATCGCGCAGCATGCGCCTCTGCTCCTGCTCGATGAGCCAACGGCGGGACTCGATCCGGCACAAGCGCTCGGCGTTGCGGACATCTTGCGCGCGCACGCCGCGAAAGGCGGCGGCGTGATCTTCTCGACCCATGATATAGCGCTAGCTGCGGGCACGGCTCATCGCATTGTTCTGCTTCACGCGGGCCACATCATTGCGGAGGGTGCGCCAAGCGTCGCGCTCACGCCCGCATCACTTGAAGCAGCCTACGGACGCAAAGCGTACCTCCAACAAATCGGCGACGGCTTCGCTGCGATCTTCGCGCGTTAGAGCTTAAACGCTCCGCTTTGAATCTGCGCATAGAGCGCTCGCGTGATTTGGACGTAACGATGTTCGTCCGGATGATCGAAATAGAGCGCCTGTTCAACCTTGGCTGGGTCGAAGCCATCGCGAACAAGATCGACCTTGCGAAACTTGAACGTGCCCGTGGTTTCAATCGCCGGCGTCATGCGCAGGAACAGCGGCCGCGCGTAATTGGGCAATTCGCGCACCAGATAGTCGCGAAGGCCTTCGAGCTTGAAGTCCTCTCCAGGTGTGATTGCCGCCATGCCGGCGCGACCATCGAGGCGGTCGACCTTTACGCCATAGACGTTGGCTTCCTCAACGCCCGGGTATCGCGAGATTACTTCAGCGACCTCGGTCGTCGATACGTTCTCGCCCTTCCAGCGGAAGGTGTCGCCGATGCGATCAACGAAGTAGAAATAGCCGTCCTTGTCTTGGCGCATCAGGTCGCCGGTGCGAAACCAAGCGTCGCCTTTTTCGAGGACGTCACGCAGGATTTTGCGCTCGGACGCGGCCTTGTCAGCGTAGCCTGTGTAGTTGTGCCGCGCATCGTCTTTGATAAGACCAACAGCTTCACCGGTTTCACCGGGCTCACACAGCACGCACAGACCATCAGCATCGCGCACCGGCATTTCCGCCTCAACGTCGAATTTGACCAGGCGCACTGCGAAGTTGCGTTGCAAGTAGGGCGGCACTCGCCCAATCGCGCCCGGTTGTCCGTCGAAATTGAACATCGAGACATTGCCTTCGGTGGAGCCATAGAACTCCATGATCCGCGGCACGCCGAAGCGCGACTGAAACTCGTCCCATACTTCCGGGCGCAATCCATTGCCGAATGCCAGCCGCAATTTGTGCGCGCGATCTTGGCTGCTGGGCTCTTGGTTCGTGAGATAGCGGCAGAGTTCGCCGATATAGACGAACATCGTGCAGCCATGCTCGATCACGTCGCCCCAAAAATGGGTGGCGGAAAACTTACGCCGCAGCACCACGGTGCCGCCGTTGAGCAGCGCCGAGCCAACGCCGCACAAGCCACCGGTCGCGTGATAGAGCGGCAGTACGCAATAGATGCGGTCTTCTGCGTTGGCTCTCGTCGCCGCCGCGAAGCTGCGCATATACAGTTGCGCGCGCATGTGTGTGATCTTCGCCGCCTTCGGCATGCCTGTGGTGCCGGAGGTGTAGATGTAGAGCGCGATGTCGCGCGCCTTCAGCCCCGCGCGCCGCGCCTTGGCGGGACGTTCCGGCGCCAGCTTCGGCTCTTTGAGATCGAGCGCATAGCGATCGTCCGCCGGCGCGAAGTCGGGGTCGATCACCCAGTATTTCAGCGGCCGCGCCAAACCGGCGCGAATGGTCTCGCTCGCGGCAAGGCCTTCATTGTCGGTGATCACGTGATCGGCGTTTGAAATCGAGAGGCAGTGGGCGAGAGCCGCGCCCGATAGATTGTTGTTGATCAGTGCTGCCGCGATTCCGAGCTTGGTTAGGCCCACCCATGCCGGAATGTACTCCGCCCGGTTCGGCAACAGCAGCGCGACAGTCTCGCCAGGCTTGATGCCTTGTGCGTCAGCCCATGCGGCGAAGCGATTGGCGAGCGCATCGAGTTGCCGGTAGGTGAAGCGTTCGCCTTCGAACACCATCGCAGTGTGGTCGGCGAACTTGTCGACGGCGGCTTCGAAATCGTCGCAGATAAGAAAATCAGAGTCGGGATCGATCTTCCGCACTGACATGAGCGTGCGAAACAAGCCGTTGAGAAATCTGATCTCGCGCGCGATCCGCTTGAGCGGGCCCATCCAACGCCTCCGAAGGCGAGAGATAAGCGTGTTCGCGCGAGAGCGAAACCTGTCAGGCCGTCGCGGCGGCGGCGAGCGTTGGCAGAATTGGCGCGATCGCGAGCAGGAGCGTGATCAGGTAGGCGGCTTGGCGTTTCATCGGTCCCTCCGAAGAGGCTGCCGGTGTAGCGCCGCTCTGTTGCGCCGATGTTGCGCCTTCGTTTCAGGGCCGAGGCAATTTGGAGGCGCTGGCTTTCAGCGCCGTCATCTAGCGGCAGGCGGTCAGTGCCTGCGCGACTGCATCATCCCAAGGAAACACGGAAGCGACGCCGGCAACCTCTACCGCAAAGCGATCCGTTGGCGCGCCAAGCATGCTGATAAGCGGAGTTCTGGTTGGCGCATCGTAAGCCACTTCGGCGGTCACGCTGGGCAGGCCTTCGTTGAAGGAGCGTGCCGGGAGATCCAGCGTTTGCACGGCGGTAATGATGCGCAGCGTCGTGTCCTGATCAGGCGAGAGTTCGTGCTCAGACATGACCGTGAGAGTGCTGCCGGCGTTGCAGGTGATCACGAGTTGGTACTCGCTCTCGGGTGCGCCAAAGCCCGCCGCCGTCGTGCCTTCGTCGACGCGAAGCGTCCACGAGCCGGTCTGCGGCGTCGCGCCAAGCGCGGCTGCATCTGGGTTTGGCGCCGCTTGCGGCTCTGCGCTTGAGCTGGCGGGTTCGGTGGCCTGGTCGTTCGGCGACGGCGAGCACGCGGCGAGAAACAGGGCGGCGGTGATCACAAGAGTGCGCATACGCATCTGCTACCACCATTAGTTGGCGGCGTCGCCTTCCGGAAAGGCCCCCGCGAATTCCATGAAGTAGCGGCCAGGCGGATTGATCGCGGCCAAGAACTCGGTTGCGTGCTGCTCGGCGATTTCCTTGCTCGGAAACGCGTCTGGTCCGCCGTGGATGCCGGGAAAGATGGTGCCGAGGCGATAAAGATCCAGCACGTGATAGACGCGGTAATAGTTCCGCCAGCGCTTTGCCGGCGGCGTTTGTGTCTTCGATTTGGGCGCCAGGCCGAGCATGTGAGCTAGGTGAGGCGCATGCGCGTTCGGATCAAGCTGCCCGTTCCGGCTTGCAACCGGTGGTTATTCGTAATACAACTATAAAGTGTATCGCTAACAGGCGCAGCTTGCATGGATCTCTCCGGCTTTTCCCGGTTCGTCGACCCCACAGGAAAGTGCTCGGACCCGCGCATGATCAATGCGGTCGCCGCGTATTGCGGCGTCGCCTTGGCCGGGCCGGAAGACATCAGGCACGCGCGGGCGCTGTGCGCTTCGCTGATTTCAGAGAACGTCGTGAGCGAAGCGACGTTGCGCATGGTGCAGGACATCACAGGCGCGAGCGTGTTTGTGGCGCGTGAGAATGGAATCGTCACCGGCATGACGGCGTTCTTTCTGGTGCGGCCGGAGGGGATGCGCGCGCTCGATGAAGGGCGCCTCGATACGCTGCATCCCGATCCCGAACTCATTTGCCGCCCACGCGAAACGCCGGCGGGCGGATATGCTTGGGGCTTTGTCGGTTCGACCGACAGAGGCGCGGGCCGCGCGGTGAAAGCTTCGATCGCGGTGCGCGAGACATTGTTTTGGGCGATGCCTGGATACACGCGCGCGGCGACCGATGATGGAGCGCGGCTGATCTTCGGCACGCTTGGTTTCAAGCCCGTGCCCGGCGATCCGCAATTGGCGCGATATGAGGGGCGCGACGTGCCTTTGATCGGGCTCGACACCGCCGCTGCTGCGTGAGCGCGATGGCGCAGATCGTTGTAGATGTCGTGCGCACGCTGGATCAGCTGCCGCAAATCTATGCGCTGCGCGGCATCGTTTATATGGGTGAGCAGGATTGCCCGTTCGACGAAGAGTTCGACGGCAACGATCTTTCCGGCACGACACATCTGGTGGCGAAGATCGGGCGTGAACCCGTGGGCGCCATTCGCATTCGCTGGTTTGCGGAGTTTGCAAAACTTGAGCGCGCTGCTGTTCTGCGGCGCTATCGCGAGAGCGGCGTTGCGCACGCGCTGTGGCAAGCGAGTTCGGCGATCGCGGCGCGGAAAGGCTATCGGCAAATCTTGGGTCATATCGAGCCGCGGCTACTTGGCTTCTGGGAGCGGTGCGCTGGCTTTCGCTTGCGAGAGGGGCGGCCGGCGTTTCGGTTTTCGGATCGCGAGTATGTTGAGGTGGTGGCTGAACTGCCTGCGCGCGCCGATGCGATAACGCTGGACGCGCCGGCCATGATGCTGCTGCGGCCCGAGGGCGCTTGGGATGCGCCGGGCGTGCTGGATGAGTCGGCGGCCCGGAAGCCTCTGGCGGGCGCGGCATAAATCAAGGGCGATTGGTGAGCATGAATTGAGTAAGGCTGCCTTCGGGATCGTCGCGCATGTCGCATGGGGAAACGCTGAGGCCGTGTTCTGGATCGCGGATGGCGGCGATTTGCACGATGTAGCCCGCGGGCAAGAGCCGGCCGCAGACGCTGTAAATGAAGAGCCGCACGATATCGGCGGTTTCGCCCGGATCGCCTTTCACCACTTCGAGCACTTCAAGCCGTGTGCGTGCCATGTAGTAGGCATCGCGTTCATCGTAGCCGCGCAGATCGCGCGGTTCGGTTTGCAAGAGCGGCGTATCGGAGATGACGCGGCCCCGGAAGATGACATCGGTGCGTGCGATCACGTCCCACACGGTTTCTTCCAAGCATTGGCAGGCGAAGGCGTCTCGCGGCGCGAGCACGGCGCTTACGCCTGCGGCGGCGAGGGAGAGGACGAAGACGCGGCGTGCGGTGCGCATGATGGCCTCCTTCAGCGCGAAGCGTGACACGCGTGCGCGCCACGCGCGTGTCACGGCTGCGTGTTGGCGTTCACGGAAGCGCGAGCGGGCTTAGCCGCTTTCGAAACGCCTTCGCGCGGTCGCCGCTGCGTCGCGGAGCGTGTCGAAGTGATCGATCACGTGCGGCAGGTTGGGCGGATGGCGCGTGAGCTCGCGGGCGCGGTGGGGCGTGGCGTGGAGATGCCGCGCGATGCGCTTGGCGTAGGCTTCGGGGTTGTTGAAGGCGCGGAGAAGCGCCTCGGCGCGCTCGGCGAGCGGCCAGGCGGAATAGAATTTGGGCTTGGGCCAGTGGTCTGAGCACCAGCGTTCTTCGCGGGAGAGGCGGCCGGGGCGCTTGGCCTTCGACAAGCTCAGGCCGACGCTAACTGAACCGGCGGCGCCACCCTCTGCGTCACCCCCGGATTTAGTCCGGGGTTGGCGAAGCGTGGGGGACGCCAAGCACCGAAAACTCACGCGCCATTCTTCCGGCTTATCGGCCTCGAACGTCATGAGACGGCGCGTGCGTGCGCGGGGAGCGCGCAGCAGCGGGCGCGTGTTGGGCTTTGCGTAGCTTGCGGCCTCGATCAGCAGCAGATGGCGCATGAGCGCCTCGCCCGCGCGCAGCCATTTGAGCAAGAGCGTGCGCTCGGCTTTTCGGTGCGTGTGTTGCGCAGCGATCCGCGCGGGGTCGCCGAAGAGCGCGAAGATGGTCGAGATCAACGCCCGCGCCGCCGCCCAGAGGATGGGCGGTGCGTAAGTGATGGGGGCGGTGGCGGCGTGCATTTTGGGGGAGTGTACGGGTGGTGCGGGGGCCACCGGATAGATCGGCGGGAATGCTCGGGTTTGGCTCCGACTCTCGCAAAGGGTGATCTGTGGTAAACTGGGCGAGTCTCGGTGCCGCGTTTGCGCCTCGTTAACGCCCCGCATTGCGCAAACGGCAGTTGCATAATATGTCAACTCAAGCATTGCTAGGATCGGCCGTCAGCGCTGGGCGGCTCGTGCTTTGGGTTGACCCCACCGGTGCTTCCGGCACCGCGAGGCGGGTCTATCTCACTCCAGCGTTGAGCAGTCAGCTAGCAACGGCGGCAGCGTTTGGAGAGAAGAATGAGAAGGCGACGGATGCAGAGAGAAGGCTTCGCGACGTTCTAACGATGATTAACGCTTTCACCCAGGGCGACGCGTTCGGAGTCGGTACCGGCGATGACACTGATCCGGATCTGAAGTGTTTGGAAAGCGACGACGGTGACTGGGACATATGGGCATTTCGAATGTCCGCGGGGAATCGTCGAACGAGGATGTTCGGAGCTTTCCTCTCGCAGAGAGATTTTGTTGCAGTGAGTTGCTTGCCGCGAAGCAAAATCAAAAAGGGTTCAAAGTACAATTGGCAAGGAATGATAAACACGAGCCGAACGGTCCTTTCGCGGCTCGGAATTGGAAAACACTACTGTTGGGGCCTCGCGCCGAAGGCGCGGGACTTGGGAGTCGGTTACTATGACGCGGCATAAAAAACTCCCTGAGGCCGCTCTTGTGGCGGCCGAGGACTTGGCGCTCTTCCGACTTCAGTCGGAGGTGAAGCGCGCCTTCGCTCAGTCTAAGCTCACTCAAAAAGAGCTGGCAGAGAGATTGGGTGGTGAGCACAAGAAAGCCGAAGTTAGCCGCTTGCTGGCGCGCCCTCGAAACATGACCGTGAAGAAGGCGGCCAGAATTCTTCGTGCTATGGATCAGCTGCTTTGCTTTGAGACCAAGACTGTTCAAGTTGCGATGGGTGCTAGCGCAACAACAACCGACGTTGTGCCAAACATGGTGGGTGCAAAGACGATTCACATCGGAGGGTCATTTTCAATTACAAGTGACCTGCCTCTCCGAATTTTGCCCGCAAAGACTCTGACGCGTAGCGCATGACACGACTTGTCTCCGTGGTTCTGTGCGATGACGTTCGTGAGGAAACGAGCGGCAAGCGGACATTAGTTGGGGTGTACGGAACCGAGTTGCTCGCTTCCCAGCGTCCTGCACTGGTCTCGTTGCAAGTACACACGATATTTGAGTTTAGTGGTGACGCCTGCGATTTGGAGATCGAAGTTGTAGCCCCGGGCCGAACAACAAAGGGCTCGGCGAAGGTGCCTGCGGGACACCAAACTGCGATGCTTACGGCGCCGCTGAAGGTTTTTTTTGAAGAGCCTACGGAAGTGGTTTTCCGTTGGAGGCACGATGGCAAGCGGTGGTCCTCTCCCGTGAAGTGGCACTTCAAGTTTACGCCGGACGCGCAAGAACTCGATCCTGACGCGGCTGAAGAAATGCGAAAGGCGCTTCGATAGGCTGTGGGGCGGACTAGCCTTTCAGCGCCACATCAATCTCACCGCCACCATCTCGAAACTTCGCGCTCATCTCTTCCATGCCGCGTTCGGCTTCTTCTTTTGCTCTCGCGTAGTCGCGGACGTCCTGCGTGATTTTCATGCTGCAGAACTTTGGTCCGCACATGCTGCAGAAGTGCGCGGTTTTGTGTGCGTCTTTCGGGAGGGTTTCGTCGTGGTAGGCGCGGGCGGTGTCGGGGTCGAGGCCTAGGTTGAACTGGTCTTCCCAGCGGAATTCGAAGCGGGCGCGGGAGAGGGCGTCGTCGCGGAGGCGCGCGTAGGGGTGGCCTTTGGCGAGGTCGGCGGCGTGCGCGGCGAGCTTGTAGGTGATGACGCCGACTTTGACGTCGTCGCGATCGGGCAAGCCTAAGTGCTCCTTCGGCGTGACGTAGCAGAGCATCGCCGTGCCGAACCAACCGATCATCGCGGCTGCCCAATGGCTGAGGTGATGTGGTCGTAGCCGGGCGCGATGTCGGTGGTGAGGGGGCCCAACGTGTAGAAGGGCGCCTCGCCGCAGACTTCGAGCTGCTTGTCCATGTTCTCTTTGATCTTGTGCATCGGCACGTGGCCGGGGCCTTCGATCATGGTTTGCACGCCGTGCGCCCAGGCGATCTTGGTGAGTTCGCCGAGGGTTTGAGTTCGGCGAATTGCGCGCGTCGTTGGCGTCGGCGATGGAGCCGGGGCGCAGGCCGTCGCCGAGTGAGAAGCTCACGTCGTAGGCGCGCATGATTTCGCAGATCTCGGCGAAGTGCGTGTAGAAGCTCTCTTTGTGATGCGAGAGGCACCACCGGCCACATCGAGCCGCCGCGCGAGACGATGCCGGTGACGCGCTTGGCGGTGAGATGGATGAAGGGAGCTGCACGCCGGCGTGACGGTGAAATAGTCGACGCCTTGTTCCGCCTGTTCAATCAGCGTGTCGCGATAGATTTCAGGTGAGGTCTTCGGTGATGCCGTTCACTTTTTCTAGCGTTTTCTGATAGCGGCACGGTGCCGATCGGCACGGGCGAATTGCGCACGATCCAGTCGCGGATGTTGTGGATGTTGCGGCCGGTGGAGAGGTCCATGACGGTGTCGGCGCCGTGGCGGATGGACCAGACCATTTTGTCGACTTCCTCGGCCATGGAGGAGGTGACGGCGCTGTTGCCGATGTTGGCGTTGATCTTCACGAGGAAGTTGCGGCCGATGATCATCGGCTCGAGCTCGGCGTGATTGATGTTGGCCGGGATGATGGCGCGGCCGCGGGCGATTTCCTGGCGGACGAATTCGGGCGTGACGAAATCGGGGATGGAGGCGCCGAAGTCGTTGCCGTCGCGGATGCCGAGAGCTTCGCGCCGCATGTTTTCGCGGATGGCGACGTATTCCATCTCCGGCGTGATGATGCCGCGGCGGGCGTATTCGAGTTGCGTGACGCACTGACCTTGCTTCGCGCGGAGCACGCGCGGTTGCTTCGGGAAGGGTGGCGTGAGCTTTTCTGCGCTGACGTTGCCGTTGTCTTCCGGCTTCACTTCGCGGCCGTCGATCTCTTCGACATCGCCGCGTGCTTTCACCCACTCCGCGCGCGTGCGCGCGAGGCCGGAGTTGATGTCGATGGTGATGTTGGGATCGGTGTAGGGGCCGCTCGGATCGTAGATCGTCACAGGCGGTTCGTTGGCGCTTGGGTGTGGTAGCACTTCGCGGAATGGCACGCGCAGATCTGGGTGCGCGCAGCCGGAGGCGTACACCTTGCGCGAGCCGATGAGTGGGCCAGTGGTGACGCTTGGTGCGAACGCAGATTGGTTTTCGGGCTTGTTCATAAGCGCTCCTCCCTCCGCCGGTGCTAACCGGTTCAGGTTCGACGGGTCAGGGCGGGATGCCCAATCTCAGCCGCGAAAACGGCCCCCCGGGATGTGCGCGCAGGCTTACGCCCGCGTGCTCGGCGCTTCAAGCTTCGGGCGCTCTAGTTTTGCCGCAGGTCGCGGAACTCCTGGCCGTCGACGAGCGCGAGCGTCATGGCGGTGACCCGGCCGCGCCCGTCGCGCTCGAAGCGGACGCGTTGCAGTGGCGCGGCGCCGGCGACTGCGAAGAGGTCGCGTTCGAGCGGTAGTAGGACGAGAGCGGGGCGGCGGTCGCGGCGGAGCACGAGGCGGTTGCTGTCGATGGCGACGCTGCGCGCACCGTAGCTGCCGGCATAGTCGCGCAGGTTACGCGGGTAGGCGGCGGATTCGGCGTTGAGTGAATCGAGCGCCCATTGTGCTTCGCGTGCGGCTAATTCATTCGCCGGTGCGCTGAGAGCTGCGGTGAGCGCGAGCGCGCGTGCGCGTGTGAGCGCCTCTGCCACAGGTGCAGCGACGTCTGGCTGCACGCCCGCGCCTTCCCAGTTGCGGCCGGTGATTGGATTGACCGGTGTGCCGAACGAAACAAACACAGCGAGATTGTCACCAACGGGGACAAGACCGCCGGGATTGGCGCCGCCCGCTGATGGTTCGCCAACGATGGTCGCGCGGCCGGCGGCCTGGAGCGTGTAGGCGACGCTTTCGCATGCCGAACCGGTGCGGCCGCTTATCACGACAAAGAGCGGCGTTTCGAGGCGGCGTCCGCTCGCGGGCTCTTCGGGCGGTGTCTCTTGTTGTTCGCCGCGGCGAGAATGGAAGGTGTTGTAGACGTTGGCGCCTTCGGGGAAGAAGTGGCCGAGGATGTAGCCGACCATGGTGGGCGAGCCACCAGCGCAATCGCGCAGGTCGAGGACAAGCGCCTGTGAGCCGCGCACCATCGTGAAGGCGGCGTCGAGCGCGTACTTTGCCTCGAAATGGTCGGGGTCGAAATCGGCGAGCAGACGGAAGTCGACGACGCCAATGCCGCCTGGGTACATGGTGACGCTTGGGATGCCGTAGGCGGAGCGCGTGTCGGCGCCGAAGCCGCCTGGCGGCCGTGCGGGGGCATTGGGTTGCGGCGGGCGATACTCGACCCGGAAGTGGCCGTCGTGAGGATGTAACGTTGCAGTCAGCGCGCTGGCGAGATCGCCAGCGTTGGATAGGTCGTACTGGCCGACAGCAGCGGCGGCGCGGACTTCGGCGGCGATTTCTCGCGCGCGTGCTTCATCGAAGAAATTCTCTTCTACCGCCGCGGCGACGCGCTCCGCCACCGCGCGTCCTTCCATCTCTTGCGCGGATGCAAGAGTGGTCAGCGCCGACAAGGCGGCTGCCATCAAGAGTATGCGCATTGATACGTCCCCCGGTCTTTGAAGCGGAGGTTATCCTTTGGCTGTGTTGCAGGCTTATTTCAGCCTAATGTCGACGAGTAGCGCTTGCGTCACGAGGACCGGGCGAACCAGCCAACAAATGTGAGCCAAGCGCCGAGAATGAGCGCGATGGCGCCGGCGGCGATTGCCCCTGGCCCGAGGTTCAGGAACGTGTGAACGAGACCGGTCAGCAAGCTCGGTGCGAAGAGCAGCGTAATCCCGCGCACGATAGTGAGCACGCCGAGCAGCGAAATCGCGATGGCGGGCGGGCTGTTCCAATGATGATGCCCGGCGATCAAAATGAGGCCGCAGATCAGGGTGAAGACGCCAGTGATGAACGTGAGCGGACCGTTCCCTAGGATCCCGGGGATCAGCAGCAGCATGTCGTTCCAGCGCGTGATCACGACAGCGCCGATAATCAGCAGGAGCGGCCCGACAATGCGGGCGCAGAGACGGGTGGTGGCGGCTTGAGCTTCGGTCATGACGTGCTCCCAACGTTGATAACACGCTAGCCGCCGCGCGGTTCAATCCAAAGCGCTTCAGCGCGGGCGATGACTTCGCCCTCGGCGGTATACACGGCGGAGGCGCCGCGGTGTTTGCGGCCGTCGCTCCCGAGCGGCCAGGCGGCGACGATCAGCTCTTCGCCAATGCGCGGCAGATCGCCATCGATGCTAGCGGTGAGACGCGCGAGCAGGGCAGCCATGGCGCCAGCGTGCGGCAGCGCCCAATAGCTTGGGCAATCGAGTGCGGAATGGAGGAATTCCGGCGCGACGCGATTCGCGCCGCAATCAAGATCGGGTGTGGGCGTCCACGTGCATGCGACCATGTCGCGGCCTTCGACGGGGCCGGTATAGAGGTGGAGGCCGTCGTGCGGCGGGCGGCCCGGGCCGCAGGTGAAACATGTTGTGTAGCGGTGATCGCGGAGGCCGGCATAACGCTTCGCGGCGGCGCGCGCTTCTTCGATACTCGGCGCCGGTGGTGGTACGAGCGCGAAGGCCACGGGATGTGCCTCACCGAGTAGCGCCTCGCCATTGTAGAGATGTACCGAGCCACCGACTTCGCTGGTGATGCGTAGTGCCGTGGCCAGCGGCGGTGGTGCGCGCAAGGTCGCTTCGGACGGGCCGTCTATTTCGCGCGCCAGCAGCCCGCACACATAGCCGCCGTTGCCGGAACCGGGAGGGCCGTTGAAGCGGGGCGCGATGGTGACGTGTTTGGTGGGCATGGTCGCCTTGGGGCCGCATTTGGACCGCGATTGGACGCGATGCGTAGTGTCGCAGGGCACGGCGCGGCGTCAACCATTGCCTCGGCCTGGAGGCGTGCGCATGTTGCCGCTTGAGGAGACGTGAATGGGAACGCCAGCGGACTACACGATCATCGTGCTTCTGGTAGCGATCGGCGTGGCGCTGTGGACGGTGCTGGAGCGGCTGACGCTGCTGCAGCGCGATGTTGAGGCTCTGAAGCGACGCATTGGCGTAGATGAGCCGCCCCGCGATGGTGGGTAGCGTGCGTGTCCTAGTTCTAAGTGCGTTGCTCACGCTGAGCGCGTGTGGCGCGACGGCGCAAAATCCCGAGCGCTCCATGCCCGAGTGGATGAGCGGCTATTGGCTCGCGTGCGACGGCGGCGAAACGGCGGAAACCTGGATTGGCGCCGGACGCGACACGTTGGTTGGCGCGAACCTAAGCGATGGCGGCTATGAGTTTCTGCGCATAGCCACAAATGAGAGCGGCCAGATCGCCTATTACTCGATGCCCGGCGGGCGCTCACCGCCCACGGAATTTATCCTGACTGGACACGCTAATCAGCGCGCCGTGTTTGAGAACCCGACGCACGATTTTCCCAAGCGTATCATTTATGAGCGTGATGGCGATGTGCTGACGGCGCGCATCGATGGCGGCGGAGAGTCGGGGCACGCAATCGAATGGCGGTTCCAGCGCGCGGAGCTGGATACACGCTGCCCGAGCTAGCTCTTGCCTTCAGCCTCCGCACGCGGCGGCACTAACTTCATGTGCGGGAATGGGATCTCGATGCCGGCGTCGTCGAAGGCGATCTTGACGCGCTTTAGATACTCGCGCCGGATGGCAAATTGTTTGCCCGGAAAGGTCTTTAGGCGGGCTTTGAGCATCACGGCCGAATCTGCCAGCTGATCAACGCCGACGATCTCGATGTCGTCTAGCACGAGCGACGAGAACTCGCCGTCGCGCCGCATTTCGTCACCGACCGTCTTCATCACCTCCAGCGCTTTGGCGATGTTGGAAGTGTAGTCGATCGAGAGATCCACCACGGCGAAGGCAAAGCCTTTGCTTCGGTTATGGAGCACTTGCGCTTCACTGTAGGGGAAGATGTGCAGGGTGCCGTCAAAGTCGCGCAGTTTGATAGTGCGGAGCGACATCTCTTCGACTACGCCGCTAACGTCGGCGATGCCAACGATGTCGCCGACGGAAGCCGCATCTTCGATGATCAGGAAGAGCCCGGTGAGGAAGTCCTTCACGATTGTTTGCGCGCCGAAGCCAACGGCAAGGCCGACAATCCCGGCGCCGGCGAGCAGCGGACCAATTTCAACGCCAACCTCCGAAAGCGTCATCATCGAGGCGATGATGACAACGATCGTTGTTGCGAGCCCCGAGAGCAGCGGGCCGAGTGTGCGGATCTGGGCGGCACGTCGCGGATTACGCGCGTGTAGCGCGACGCGATCGAAGGTGCGGCGGATGGCAAGTTGACCGAGTTCTGTTGCGGCCAGCGCTAGGATCAGGATGAGGGCGATGCGGCCGAGACCAGAGAACGCCGCATAAATGGGGCTATCGCGCAGGGCGCCAAAATCAAAGCCCCACAGCCGCATGATGATGATGATCGCGCCAGCAAAGATAACGATGCGCGCGACCCGCATGGTCCAGCGGCCAATGGTGACGCGGCGCCTAGGGGCGCCTTCGCTCTTGGGCGCAATGCGTTCGGTGAGCGCTTTCAGAACAGCGTGTAGCCCCCAGATGATGATCGCCGCGGCGACGAGCACGAGGAAGGAAAATCCCGCGCGCAGTAGCGCTTGCTCGGGATCCAGTGCGATCACGCCTGTGATGAAGTCTTGAATGGTCTGCGTGAGACTGTGAGCGGCTTGTTCGGTGGGCGGTGATGATGCGTTCGTTGTAGTCATGCGAGGATCATAATAGGCGCCGCTGGCGCGATTTCGAGGCCGATTAAGTGTTGGGCTTCGTAAACACGATAACAATCCACCCCAGAATGAGCGTTATTCCCCCAACAGGCGCTAACATGATGATGGCGCGGCTGTGTGTCACGGCGAGCGTGTACAATGTTCCCGCAAACAAAGCTGCGCCGGCCAAGATCATTGCGCCAGCGATGAGATTGAGACGGCCGCTGCGATTGGCGATTGCCAGTCCTGCTGCGGCGGCGCCGAGCTGCAGATAGGCGCCAAGTTGGATGCGATCGAGATCCTCGGGTGTGGGCTGCAGCGCGTGCGCGGCGAGCACCAGCATCACGAGCGCGAGGACGCCCGAAAGCGCGGCGAAGACATTGAGCAAACGCATGAGCGCTCCTAGACTAGGGCATTCTCGACAATCTGAGCGCGGCGTCCAGGTGGCGCGTCTGGGAGCGGCAACATGCAGCAGAAACGTGAAATTGGACGCAGCGGCATCAAGATCACGCCGCTGGTGCTGGGCGGTAATGTCTTTGGTTGGACGGCTGACGAGAAGGCGTCGTTCGCGATCCTTGATGCGTTCGTGGCGCAAAGCGGCAACGCGATTGATACGGCCGATGTCTACTCTGCTTGGGTCCCGGGCCATGAGGGCGGCGAAAGCGAGCGCGTGATTGGCGCCTGGCTGAAGCAGAGCGGCAAGCGCGATCAGGTCGTGATCGGCACCAAGGTTGGCATGTGGCCGAAGCGCTTGGGCATCAAGCGCGAGAACATTGTCGCGGCGTGTGAAGATTCGCTGAAGCGGATGGGGATTGAAACAATTGATCTCTATTGGTTGCATCGCGACGATGAAGCGACCGATGCGGAGGAGTACACAGCCGCGCTTCATGATCTACTGAAGGCCGGTAAGATCCGTTCGTTCGGCGCCTCCAACTTTAGCCCAGCGCGCTTTGCCGAAGGCATCGCGCAAGCCAAGGCCGCTGGCGTTCATTTCGATGCGCAGCAGCCTGAGTACAATCTAATGAATCGCGCTATCGAAGCAGAGCTTGTCGCGCTGTGTGAGCGGGAGCGCGTTTCGATTCTGCCATATTACGGGCTGGCGAGCGGCTATCTCACCGGTAAGTATCGAAGTGAAGCCGACAAAGCCAAGAGCCCGCGCGGGGGGCGCATGGATAAGTACATGGCCGGCAACGGTCCGGCGGTGCTTGCCGCGCTCGATGAAGTCGGTGCGCGTCACAAGGCAACACCCGCCCAGGTGGCGTTGGCCTGGATCATGTTCAAGCTGCCCACTGGCGCACCGATCGCTAGCGCCACGAGCGTAGCGCAGCTGAACGAGCTGATGGGCGCGCTCAACGTGGCGCTGAGTAGCGATGATGTAGCCGCGTTGGACCGTGCTAGCGCCTAATAGCTCAGAGCAAGTAAAGCGACGTCGTATCGGGCTTCAATGGCAACCATGACGGGATGCGCCCCTTCGCCACCCAGTACGGACGCCACATGCGGCGCCAGACGCGAGGATCGGCCTGCGCGATTTTCGTTTGGAAGCGCGTGACGTCAAGGTCCGGTTTGTCTTGCGACATCAGCCAGCGACGGGTGGCGATCCACATCTCGATCGGCACGGCAGCGTTCATCGGTCCTGACAGCTCGCGGATCTGCGGCAGCGGCCCGTTGAGCGCTTCGAGCGACAAGGTCGCCACACGTTCGCCGTCGCGGCGGACGCTCCAGAGCCGGACGTAATTGTCCGCCAGGTCGGCGCCATAGCGCGCGACGCAGTGCTTCATCGCGTCGGCTTCGGCCCGCACATCCGTTTGGCTGCGCAGCGCGGCGAACGAATAGCCATCGACAGTTCCGTCTTCGAGCCAGGTGTCGGCAAGATGGCCGTCACCCAAATAGAGCGGCAAAAGCAGCGCGTCGCGCCAATCGAGCGCGGCTGTGATAGCCGCCTTCCACTGCATTTCGCTTCGCCAAGGAGTCGGGTTCGGCATGAGTGCTGGGTCAGCGTGGCGCGTGTGCCACGCCCACAGCGCGACGAGACGGCGGTGTTGATTCTGCACTCGTTGCTTATAGGTCTTTGTGCGCTTTTCCTTGAGTGGCGTTTCGCGCGCGAACCATAGCGCGATTTCTTCGTCGGCGGTCTCAGTAGCCTTGGCGACGTGATCGAGCCAAGTCGGCGCCGCGCGCCAGCTCTTCGGCAAGTGGTTTGCGATGCGGCGGCGGAAGTCAGGGCTATCGGGCAGGGCGAGCAGCGGGGTCTCGAACGCTTCCGGTGGGAAGTTGCGTAGCCAAAGCGGCACGCCGGCATTTTGCGCGACAGCCGCGAGCGGCGCTCCGTTGATGACGAGACGCGTTGCTTCTTCCGACGCTCCACGCTGGCGCGGGAAGGCGAGCGCGAACAGCACGGCAGGGAAGCTGATCGCGAGATCGGCGATCCAGTTGTGCTCGGCCGCGAGCGCGCGCACGCGAGGCTGCACCTCGGCGCGGAAGTTTGACAGACGTGATTCCAGCAACGCTGCGCGCGGACGCGCAGGCGCTGTCGCGCTCTCGGGAGCGCGTGCAATTTGCGTGAACATGACGATCCATCGCCGCAAAGCGGCGCTTGGCTATGTTGATGATGTTTGAAAGGTGCGCGCGATCAACCTGACCTGGCGCGCGACGCGTCAAGTATCGGAAGAACCGCCGCTGAGGCGTATACTGCAATGCACGTGCGCCTCCTTATGGGCGTTGAAAACGGAGCGCGTGCATACAGCACGTGCGCGTTCGATGCAACGAAGGAATCGGGACGAAACTTTGTGCGTTACCAGCCGCCGCCGCCACCACCGCCGCCACCGCCGCCGGATGAGCCGCCGCCGCCGGAGCCCGAAGAACCCGAGCTCTGTGGGAGCGAACTCGAAACACCCGAACTCATGTTGGACACCATCGCGCCTGTTAGTGAGCCGA
Organism: Hyphomonadaceae bacterium; assembly: GCA_041398305.1. Classification (GTDB taxonomy): domain Bacteria; phylum Pseudomonadota; class Alphaproteobacteria; order Caulobacterales; family Aquidulcibacteraceae; genus Vitreimonas. Next base: position 69,213 of record JAWKUZ010000003.1, on the reverse strand, counting down.
GAGATTGCGATGTGCTCATGTTGGTCCACGTAGGGTGATAGTTCGCAGCTTCTTCGGGCAGCAAACGCTCGAAGTGTTTCGTCCAAGGTTCTTCTACGCCGAGCGCGACGGCGTAGGGGAGAAACGACTCGTAGCGTTCTTTCGTCATCGGCGGCGGCGCGGCCGAGCCCGGCTCCACGGCGTTGAGCTGCAGCTTCTCCGCCTTTTCCATATAGAGGCGGAAGCCTTCGATCTCAGTGCGGATCGCCTGGCCCTTCTGCGTCGGCGCCGGCATCAGATAGAGGAAGACAGCGTTGAGCGCCGCGAGCGCGATGACGCCCAGCGTGTGCCACACCGTCCATTGGACAACCATCGTCGCAGAGATCGCGATCACCAGAACTGAGAGCACGATTGCGGTGATCGTATAGCCGACGTTCCAACGAAAGTAGTCTCGGCCGTATTTGCGGCCGAGCGCAGTCTGGAATGTTGTGTAAGCGGAGGTGAAGCCTGAGTCATACGTGCCGCCAAGCAACTTGGTCGTCGCGCCCCCGAACATCCCGTTGACCAGCATCTCGTCTTCGTTGGCGCCGGCTGCCGCGCCGCCGGAATTGCGAGTGAGCACTGTTGTCTTCTTGTCGGTTGCGTCGATGTTGATGCGGCCTTTGACAGCAAAGTTCATCAATGTCGCGATCAAGGCGCGATGGCCGCTCACGCCACGATAGTAGATATGGTGAGTGGCGGCGGGGGAGTATCCTTGTGGCGGCGCGTAGCGCGCGAACACCGGACCTTTCACGGGATCGCGGCCAACGCGCTGGAAGCCGCGATAGAGAAACCAGAAGAGGCCGACCAGCGACATGCCGAGAACGGTGAGTGCGCCATAACGCTGCCACCACACGCCACGGCGATCAGACGCCGAAGGCGGATCTATCAGGCCCTTGGCGAATCCAACGGCTACCGTGAGACCTTCGCTAGGTTCGAGCGAGCGCGTGGTCTCGAAGATGTGTTGATCGCCGCCTGCGCTGGTGTAGGTGAAGTCTCGCCCCGTGGCCCCGACGTCGCCCGTGTAGGCGGCGGTCTGCGTCACATCGGCGCCGGGTGGCAACGTGATCGTCGCGCGCGCATGCGCGATGGGGAAGTACCAATAGTTGCCGGTAACGTTCCAGTAGATCTCGTCGTGGTCGTCGAAATACCGAACTTGGTTCTTCACCTCGTACTTGATTACGTAGGTGTGGAGACCATCGTCCAGGAAGACGTCCTCATCGCCGATGATGATACGAAAGGCGTTGCCTTCAGTTTCGGTGTCGTATGGCTCGTCATGGCCGTCGCGCTGAATGTCGAGAACGTGATACTCGTAGGCCAGGCGTGTGTTGTCGGTATCGACGTAGAAGCGCGGCAAATCGCGGAAAATGCCGCGGCGGATTTCAACGCCCGCTGATGTGACGCGGATTGTCTCAGTGACGACGATATCACCATCGCGCTGGACTTCGATGGCGACGTCGAAGTCGTGAATTTGTTCCTGGGCAAGCGCGGCTGGCGCTATCAGCAGCGCGAAGAGGGCGACGACGAGCGCGCGGAGAGCCTTCATTGTGGGGTTAGTCCGAGTGTTGGCACGTCGCGGTCGCCGGCGGCGGTGATTTCGAAGAAGGCGCGTTTGGCGATGCCGAAAAGGCCGGCGACGATGTTGGATGGGAAACTCTCAACCACGGTGTTCAGCTCACGGACCGCGCCATTATAGAAGCGGCGCGCCATCTCGATTTTGTTCTCGGTGTCGGAAAGTTCGTTTTGCAGATCGAGGAAGTTCTGGTTGGCCTTAAGCTCGGGATAGGCCTCGCCGAGCGCGATCAGGCGGCCGACTGGCTTTGAGAGCTCGCTCTCCGCCGCGCCACGTTGGGCGGCGTTGTCGCCAGCGGCCAGGGCGGCGTTGCGCTTCTCCGCGACATCCTCAAACAGTTGGCGCTCGTGGGCGGCGTAGGCCTGCACGGTGGTTACCAGCTGCGGAATGAGATCGGCGCGGCGCTTCAGCTGCACGTCAATGTCGGCCCAGCCATTGTTGACCATCTGGCGCTTGGCGATGAGCTGATTGAACAGAACAATGACAACGATCGCGACAACGGCGATTGCGGCGAGGAGATATAGGGTGGTCATACGCTGACATCTACACGCGCTCACCGCCTTCGCAAAGTGTGACACGGCGGAAGCGCGGTTCCGCGCGGCTACTTGCGCAGGATCTTCTCCATTGCCTTTCCCTTGGCGAGTTCGTCGATGAGTTTGTCGAGATAGCGAATTTCCTTCATTAGCGGATCTTCGACGTTCTCGACGCGGACGCCGCAGACGACGCCGGTGATGAGAGCGCGCGAGGCGTTCATCTTGGGGGCCTGATCGAAGAAGTCTTCGAAGGTTGTCTTCTTCTCAATTTGCGCTTCAAGCTTCTTTTGGGTGTAGCCGGTGAGCCATCGAATGATCTCATCGACCTCGGCTTTAGTGCGCTGCTTCTTCTCCGCCTTGGTCACGTAGTGCGGATAGACGCTGGCGAAGCTGGTCTTGTAGATGCGGTGCGTCATCAGGCGCCCGCGCGGTTGGCGACGAGATCGTCAACGACGGCGGGATCGGCGAGGGTAGAGGTGTCGCCGAGATTGCTGAGATCGTTCTCGGCGATCTTGCGCAGGATGCGGCGCATGATCTTGCCGCTGCGTGTTTTCGGCAGGCCGGGCGCCCATTGAATGACGTCCGGCGTGGCCGTGGGGCCGATCTCGCTGCGCACTGTCTGCACGAGTTCGCGCTTGAGTTCGTCGCTCGGCTCGATGCCTTGCTTCAGCGTGACATAGCAATAGATGCCTTGGCCTTTGATGTCGTGCGGGTAGCCGACGACGGCGGCCTCGGCGACCTTGGTGTCTGCCACGAGCGCGCTTTCGATTTCGGCGGTGCCGATGCGGTGGCCGCTGACGTTGAGCACGTCATCGACGCGGCCAGTGATCCAGTAATAGCCATCTTCGTCGCGGCGGCAGCCATCGCCGGTGAAGTACATGCCGGGATAGGTGCGGAAGTACGTGTCGAAGAAACGCTGATGATCGCCGTACACCGTGCGCATTTGGCCCGGCCATGAGTCGAGCAGCACGAGATTGCCGCTCGTCGCGCCTTCGAGGAAATTGCCCTTGTCGTCGACGAGCGCGGGCTTGACGCCGAAGAAGGGGCGGGTCGCGGAGCCTGGCTTCATCGCAGTGGCGCCGGGGAGATTGGTGATGAGCGCGGCGCCGGTTTCAGTCTGCCACCACGTGTCGACCACCGGGCAGCGCGAGTCGCCGACTGTTCGGTAGTACCAAAGCCAGGCTTCCGGATTGATCGGTTCGCCGACCGTGCCGATGAGGCGAAGCGTTGAGCGCGAGGTCTTCTTTACAGGCTCTTCGCCGTCGCGCATGAGCGCGCGGATGGCAGTGGGCGCGGTGTAGAAGATGTTGACCTTGTGCTTGTCGATCACTTCCCAAAAGCGCGAGACGCTTGGGTAGTTTGGCACGCCCTCGAACATCAAGGTCGTCGCGCCGTTCGCGAGCGGGCCGTAGACGATGTAAGTGTGGCCCGTGACCCAGCCCACGTCGGCGGTGCACCAATAGATGTCGCCGTCGTGATAATCGAAGACGTACTGATGCGTCATCGAGGCGTAGACGAGATAACCGCCGGTCGTGTGCAGCACGCCTTTTGGTTTCCCGGTGGAGCCCGAGGTGTAGAGGATGAAGAGCGGATCTTCCGCGTTCATTGGTTCTGGTGCGCACTCGGCCGAGGCGTCGGCGGCGGCATCTTCATAGACGACATCGCGGCCTTCGGTCATCGGCACGCCGGCGCCGGTGCGCGTGATGACGATGACGGTGTCGACGCCGGGGGCTTCTTCGAGCGCAGCGTCGACGTTCTGCTTCAGCGGGATAATCTTGCCGCCGCGCACGCCTTCGTCGGCGGTGATTACGCAATTCGACTCGCAATCCTTGATGCGGTTGGCGAGGCTCTCTGGTGAGAAGCCGCCAAAGACGACCGAATGAATGGCGCCGATACGCGAGCAGGCGAGCATCGCGTACGCCGCTTCCGGGATCATCGGCATGTAGATGGTAACGCGATCGCCTTTCCTGACGCCACGTGCTTTCAGCACGTTGGCGAAGCGACAGACCTCGTCGTGCAGTTCGCGATAGGAGATGTGGCGCGATTGATGCGGATCGTCGCCTTCCCAAATGATGGCGACTTGATCACCGCGCGTTTCCAGATGGCGGTCGATGCAATTGGCGGAGACGTTGAGAACGCCGTCCCAATACCAGCGGATGTGGAAGTCGCTCTCGTTGAAGCTTGTATCCTTCACTTTGGTGTAGGGCTTGATCCAGTCGAGCCGCTGACCGTGGACGCCCCAAAACGCTTCGGGATCCGCCGACGCGCTCGCATGCATGGCGCGATACTTCACGTCATCGACGTACGCGCGCTCCTCCCATTCCTTCGGGACCGGAATGACGACAGGATCGGACATCGCGTTTCCTTTGTTGTGGCGACTCCTTCTCGCGCCGAGAGGCGCGAGACTCAAGCGCGGACTTGAGCGTGCGAACCGCGATCGGGAAACTGTGACGCCCAACTCGCCCGCCCGGCGCGTTCATCAGAGGTTATCGGGATGACAACGGGGGGCAACTCCGACATGTTTCGTTCTTCGCTGGGATAGGGCGATATTCATGATACTCCGCCGCATCATTGAACATGTGAAGGCGCAGAATTGGACCGCGGTCGCGATCGATTTCTTCATCGTTGTCTTCGGCGTGTTTATAGGTATGCAGGTTACGAACTGGAATGCCGCAAACGCCGATCGCCGGGCGCTCGGGCGCTATCTCGACGCCGTAGCTTCCGATATTCGCTCCGACGTCAACGAACTCACGCGCGTTGAAGAGGACGCGGTGGATCGCGTCACCGCGTCAACCTATGTGCTTCGCGCAGCCGGTGCGCCAGGCTTAAACAACACGATCTCGTTCGGCGCCTCTGACACGGCGGTGAATGATGTGTTCACCAGGACTGAAGCCTTTCAGATCGCAGACGGCGAGCCGCTTTCGGAAGACGAGCTCGGCCGACTATGGGCGCTTATCGTCGGCGGCTATATGTACGACACCAATCGCACTGCGTTCGATGCGCTCATCAATTCCGGAAACATCGATCTCGTCAACGATCCGGAGCTGATGCAGCTTCTTCGCGAGTACTATTACCTCGTCAACGGGCTGGAGCAGACCCAGTCGCGTACGCTTGCGCCTATCCGCCTGCGCGCCATCGAAACAGGAGTTACATTTGGATTGTCTCCGGAAGGCTTGGTCGATGAGGACGCGCTCGTCCGCCTAGTCAGAGACGATCGCGCGCTGCGTGCGACGATCGCTGTCGCCCGCGAGAACGCTGCCTTTCATTTGTTGCTAGCCGGTGTGACTAAAGAGAAGGCGGAAGCGGTGATCCGTGCGCTCGAAGAGAGGAGGGTGCCATGATCCTTCGCCGCATCATCGAGCATGTGAAGGCGCAGAACTGGACGGCGGTGGCAATCGACTTCTTTATTGTCGTGTTCGGCGTGTTCATCGGTATCCAAGTGTCGAACTGGAATGAAGCGCGGGCGCAGCGCGCAGAGCTCAACCAACAATTGATCAGCTTCCGGATCGAGTTGCAGGAGAACCGCGCTCATTTTGCTCAATACCGGGCGGAACTCGTAGAGCAGATGGACGATGTCTTGGTCCTAAGGTCGGCTTTCCGCTCTGCTACGCCGGCCTTGGCGGATGATGAGATCAACGCAAGACTTCTGAACATCCAGCGGATCAAGACCTTCGCGCCAGAGCTGACGGCCCTGGATGAGCTTCGCGACACCGGCGGTCTACGGCGCCTTTCAGGCGAGGACATCAGAGCCGCGATCTCAGTCTGGGAACGGAGCCTCGCCAACGTTAATCGCAACTACGCCGACGGTCTGAGGCAAAGAGACAATGTGATGAATCCCTACATGATGGAGCACATCGCGTACGGGCCGCTGCTGGAGCAATCCTACATTGTCGGGGAGGGCGTCGGCGTATCAGAGTTTCAAAACGATTATCGGGCGCTCGCTGGGAGCCGCGAACTCGATAATCAATTGGCCTACCGCTATGGCATCACTGGCTCCACCGTCTTTTCGCTTGATGAACTCGACCAAGAAACCTCGCAACTGATCGATGCGCTTGGTGAATGGGAAGCGCAGCGATAATGCGCCGCTGCTAATGCGCCACACTGGCTGCGCGTCTGAACACGGTGCGGATGGTGAAGTTGGAGACCAGTCTGCGCACGCCCGGCAAACGCGAGAGCGTGTCTTGGTGGATGCGCTCGTAGCGGTCGTCGTCGGCGATGACGATGCGGAGAAGGTAGTCGCTCTCGCCGGTCATCAGGTGGCAGTCCTGCACTTCGCGGCAGAGTGCGACGGCGCGCTCGAACTTGGCCATGGTTTCGCGCCGCTGGTCCTCCAGCGTGACGGCGACGAACACCGTCGCACTGCGGCCGAGGGCCTTTTCGGAGAGGATTGCGGCGTACCCCTCGATTACCCCCGCTGCCTCCATGGCTTTGACGCGGCGGTGGCAGGCGGAAGGGCTGAGGCCCACGCGTTCGGCCAAGGCGGCGGCGGTGAGGACGCCGTCGCGTTCGAGTTCGATCAGAATCTTGTGGTCGAAATCATCCAGCTGAACGGGAATTTGTTGCGTCATGGTGCTTTGTACGCCGAAAAGTAGGCGTCGAAAACGGTATGGCGCTCAAAATATCCAAGAAAAAGCGTCATGAACGGGATATTTCCCCGCCCAACAGGAGGAATTCCCATGAAAGTCGGCTGCCCGAAGGAAATAAAGGTCCACGAGTATCGCGTTGGTCTGACGCCGGAGAGTGCGGCTGAGCTGGTCCGGGCCGGTCACGAAGTCTTTCTGGAGACGAAAGCGGGCGAGGGCATCGGTGCGCCGGACGCTGTGTACGAGCGGGTCGGGGTGAAGATCCTGCCGAACGCGGACGCCGTGTTCGAGACCGCCGAGATGATCGTGAAGGTGAAGGAGCCACAAGCGGTCGAGATCGCGCGCCTGAAGCCGCACCACACGCTTTTCACCTACCTCCACCTCGCGCCGGATCCGGCACAAGCCGAAGGCTTGATGAAGTCGGGCGCGACCTGCATCGCGTATGAGACGGTCACGGATAGAGACGGCCGCTTGCCGTTGCTGAAGCCGATGTCGGAAGTCGCGGGCCGGATGTCGATCCAGGTTGGCGCGTACTTCTTGGAGAAAGCGCATGGCGGTCGCGGCGTGTTGCTCGGCGGCGTGCCCGGCGTGCAGCCGGCGAACGTGGTGATCCTGGGCGCTGGTGTTTCCGGCTACAACGCGGCGCAGATCGCCGTCGGCATGCGGGCTCGCGTGATGGTGTTCGATAAGAATCCGACGCGCTTGGAGGAACTCGACCGCGAGTTCGATGGCCGCCTGGAGACGATCTACTCGACTGGCGCCGCTGTTGCGGAAGCGATCAAGGAAGCGGATGTGGTTGTTGGCGCCGTGCTCGTCGCCGGCGCTGCCGCGCCGAAGCTGATCACGCGCGAGATGCTCAAAACAATGAAGCCGGGCGCGGTGCTGGTCGATATTTCGATTGACCAAGGTGGCTGCTTCGAAACCTCGAAGCCGACGACGCACTCGGAGCCGACGTTCGTGGTTGACGGCATTGTGCACTATTGCGTCGCCAACATGCCGGGCGCGGTGTCGCGCACTTCGGCGTTTGCGCTCAACAACGCGACGCTGCCGTTCACGATGGCTTTGGCCAATAAAGGCTACAAGAAAGCGCTGCAGGACGATCCGCATCTCGCCAATGGTCTCAACGTTTACGAAGGCGCGATCACGCACGAAGCGGTGGCGCGCGATCTCGGCAAGCCCTTCAAGCGGCCTGATTGGTTGAGCTAACTCTTATTGTGCGCGCGCGTCACGGAGGACTTCACTTAGGGTGTTGAACTCCGCGCCATGCGTACTGGCGCAGGCGCTCGACAACGCGGCTTGGTGTCGAAAGCTCCTGTATGTGAACACGGGGCTTCCGTCTTTGTAGGCGGCGAGTTCATGGTCGCTCGTTGCGCGAAGGCGGTAGAGGATGCGCGCGCGTCCGACGCCGCAGGCGACTTGGTAGACGACGCGTTCGTAGGCGAACGGCGCCGCATCAAAGCCGTCTTCGCTCCCTGGATCGGCTGGAACGAACACGAGATCGATGTGGCGATATCCGTCTTCGACGTCGCCGCGTTCGACATAGGTAGCGCCTGGTGTTGACAGGCCTTCCAGCCGCCGCCAACGACCGTTTGGAGAAATCTGGCGAGCCTCGGCGTATTCCGCTTCGCGCGCGCGTGTGAACGTGATCGCCTCGACGACGCTCTGCGCCAATCCTGGCGGATAGGCGGTGGCGTCAAAAAGTGGCGGGGGCGATGGGTCAACGGCGAAGCCGGCGGGAATATCGTCGCGCCGGCAAGGACGTTCCCATGAAAGCCGCGTGAACGACGGCGCTAGGTCTTCGGGCGGCGCGTCGATCGCACCCAGACTGGTACCTTGAGCATTGAAGGCTTCATAGGCGACGGCGAGCGGCTCGTTGGTCGCGCAGTCGATCCGGTAGATGGCTTGAAAAGCAGCGGCGCCGTCGGCGCGATCGACTTCGAGTGCGACCAGGATTGTTACGGTCGCGTCCGGCAGCCAAAGGGCGGAAAAGCGCGCCGCGTTTGCAGAGGCGGCCGAGCGAACTTCGCGAAGGTGTGGGTTTTGCGCGACCGCCGAGCCGATCGCGAGCAAGGTCAACACACAGGCGGCGATCAACGAGCGCAGAAGCATGCAGCAAACCCCCGGTCTGACTTAGGCGATTTCGAAAGCTGCTGCTACCACCAAGCTGTGTGCGCCCGAATGTCCAAGGCCCCGGCGGTCTGACTGGGTGCGATGGCCGATCACCCACGAAGCGGGGGCGTGCGATCTCGGCAAACCGTTCGAGCGGCCTGATTGGCTTGGGTGAGGCGTTGAGCGCCGCGACGCGTTCATTGGTCTCCGATCAGTTGTTGGCGGGTTATGACGCGCGTAAATGGGCGCATGGCTGACGCGACGATGTCCCGACGGGTGCTTCTCGGTGCGAGCGCGGCGATGCTTGCGCCGGAGGTTGCCGAGGCGGCGGAATCGGAAGTTCTGCGCACGGCGATGGCGGATAAGGCCGTGCCGGGCATGGCTGCGCTCACGATCCGCAATCTGCACGCCGACCGCGAAATGGTCGCCGGCGTGCGCAGGCTGGGATCGTCGCAACGTGTGCGCCGCGGAGATCGCTGGCATCTGGGGTCTGATGGCAAAGCGATGACGGCGACAATGATCGCGCGCCTGGTTGAGCGCCGCGCGCTGTCGTGGACGACGCGTCTCGATCAACTGCTGCCGCAGTTTGCCGAGACGATGCACGCCGACTATCGCGACGTGACGCTTCCGGATTTGCTCTCACATCGATCTGGTTTGCCGGAGAACGTCGGTGGCGGCGACCTGACGTTCTTCAACACGTTCTATGACGATCCTGCGCCGTTGCCGCAGCAGCGTCTGCGCTACATCGCCGCCGGACTGGCGGAACCGCCTGCCGCGCCGAAGCGCGCGGCGGGCAGCTATTCAAACACCGGATACGTAATCGCAGGCGTTGTGGCTGAGCAGGCGACGGGACGGGCATACGAAGACTTGATGCGAACGGAGGTCTTCCAGCCGCTGCGCTTGCGGTCGGTAAGCTTCAACCATTATGGGGGCCGGGGTGAACCGGTCGGCCACGTCGACAATCGCGTCGCCGATCAGCCACGAGACGCCAACCCGCCCATGTTCACGCCGCCTGGCGGCATGCGCATGTCGATGACGGATTGGGCGCGCTTTGCCACCGAGCACATGCGCGGCGAGCGCGGCGAAGGCGTCTTGCTTAACGCGGAAAGCTACCGATTCCTCCACGCGCCTCAGGGCGAGACGCATTCTGCCCTCGGTTGGGGGGTGCAGGCGCGAGCGGCAGGGCGTGAAGGGGGTGCGTTGGTGCATTCCGGATCTGACGGCAACTGGTACGCGCTCATTGCGCTCTTCCCGGACGACGGCGCTGGCGCGCTCGTGGTGGCGAACGCTGCCGACAGCATGGGCGGAGACACCGCGACCCTCGCAGCGCTGCGTGCATTGGTGGCGACGCTCTAATCACGCGAGAGTTTCGCCAGTGAAGTGATTAATGATGCGGGGGCGCCCGGTGTGAGGGTTTCTGGTCCTCATGCCCAAGCATCGTACAGTGACTTTGTGTTTCGCCGCGGCGTTTGCCTTGATGGCGTCGCCGGCGTCGGCGCGGGATCGCGACGGGGAGAGCTGCGCAAACGTTCATTCTGAGCTGTCTGCTGATCAGCAGGTCGATGCGTGCAATCGCTACCTGCGCGCCTTCGGCGTCTCGCGCCATAACCGCGCGCAGGCCTTTAAGAGCAGGGGTAATGCCTATCGCGAGTTGCGCCAGTTCGACCTGGCGCTGGCGGACTATGACGAGGCGATCCGCCTGCAGCCGAACCACTCCAATATCTACAACAACCGCGCCATCGCGCTGCGGATGATGGGAGAGCGTACCCGCGCCATTCAGGATTTCACGACAGCTATTGAAATCGATCCGGATTTTGCTCCTGCCTACAACAATCGCGGCAGTGTCCACGCCGAACTCGGCAATTTCGAAGCGGCGATTGCCGATCAGACACGCGCCATAGAACTGGACCCCAGCCGGGCCTCGGCGTTTAACGGCCGCGGCTTGGCTTATCGTGCGCTCGGTCAGCGCGAACGCGCGGTCGCCGATTTTGACGAAGCCATTCGGCTAAATCGGCGCTATGTTGAGGCCTTCCGCAACCGCGCGAGAGTGCTTTCAGAAATGGGCGAGTTGGATCGGGCGCGCGTCGACGAAGATGAGGTCGATCGGCTGATGGCGGCGAGCAGGCGCTGATGGGTGGGCGTCACGCCCTCGTTGCGCTGGCGTTCGCCGCTGCGCTGACGGCTCCGCAAGCCGCCGCGCAAACAAGTGACGATCTCAACGCGCGCTGCGTGAATGTCGGCCGGGTTTATGGCCACGACGAGCAGGTGTTGTCCTGCGCGCGTCTGCTGGCATTTCCCAACCGTACGCCCGAGCAGCAAGCTGTAACGCACAACAACCGTGGCAATGCGTACCGCGCCAATCGAGAGTATGGCGCCGCCATCGCCGACTATGACGAGGCGGTCCGCCTCAATCCGAACTACGCAAATGCCTACAACAATCGCGGCATCGCCAACCGCGCGGCAGGTTTGGCCGATCGCGCCATCGCGGACTTCGACGCAGCCGTCCGCATCAATCCCGAATTTGCCAGCGCCTACGGCAATCGCGGCAGCGCCTACGCCGATAGCGGCAACCTCACGCGCGCCATCGCCGATTGGACGCACGCGATCCAGCTCGATCCAAATTATTCAAACGCCTACAACAATCGTGGCAATGCCTACCGTCAGCGGCGCGAGTATCAGAGCGCGATCGCCGACTTCAGCGAGGCGATCCGCATCAACCCGCGCTATGCCGGCGCTTACAACAATCGTGGCCGCACCTACCAGGAAATGGGCGATATGCAGCATGCTCTGGCCGATTACGAGCGGGCGCGGCTGATCGAGCCGGATAACCCGGCCTATCAAGGGTTCGGCATGCGGCGCTAAGGTGCACGCATGAGTGTCAGCAAAGCGCGGGTCCGCAAAATCGCTCTGTCCTTTGAAGGGGCGAGTGAGGTCGTTCATGTCGATCGGCCGGCCTTTCGTACAAGCCGCAAGATCTTCGCGACGCTGCCGCCTGATGCGGAGGCGGTGAACCTGATGTTCGATCCGGCGACCCAGGAGTTTTTCTGCGAACAGGCGCCGGGTGTGATCGAACCGCTACCCGGCGGCTGGGGCCGAATGGGCATGTCTCGCTGCGATCTGAAAGCGGCCGATGAAGCGACAGTCCATTCGGCGCTGAAGGCGGCGCACGCGCTGGCGCTGCCGAAAGCGAAGAAGGGGCGGCGCAAGGGCTAGGCCGTCTGGCGGATAGCGTCGCGACGCGAAGCAGCTCAGCCTTTAGGCCGAAGCGAGGTGAAATTCTCTTTTCGGTTCGATGCCGATCACAAGTGCGTAAGCCGATGCGTCCATCGCGGAGCTTTTGCGCATCTTCAGTGTTGGTTCAGGCGGTGAAAGGTTTGGTTCACCATTACTGCACTAGTGTGAAGGAGTTCGGAGAACACCAATGCTCGAAAAACGTATTGGCGATCCTTGTCCGACCTGCCAGACGCCGCTTCAACGGCGCGCGTCGACCTTCCGCACTATCGTCGGTGATGTGGCGTTCTGCGCCCGCTGCTGCTCTTCTTTCGAGCTGGCGACGGCGGAGGACAGCGACAAAGTTTTGGCGTTCGGACCAGATCTCGCGCCGGTTTGAGGCGCGTCAGTGCTGGAGCTTGCGGAAGCGCGGTCGGGCCGCGCTCCCGCTCACTCGTTTGATCACAACAGACGCCTCAGCGATTGTCGAGCTGCGCTCGTACCGCCGCCAATCCTTCGCGCGTGATGCGATAGGGGCCGCCGTCTTCGCTCATGATGAAGCGGCGGCGGCGCAGGCGCTGGAAGACTGAAAGCGTGCAGTCATCCAGCCGCCAACCGTCGCGGTTGAGGCAGTCGATTTCAACGATATGGCCGACGTCGTTCTTGCGATGATGGATCGCGCCGCCTTGTGCCAGCGCGTGCAGCGTCCGCTGCTCGTACTTCGAGATGTTCACTTGGAATTTGCCTGATCTGAACGTGTGCGTTCGCGCGCTGCTGGAGCGGCGCGGTTCAGAGCGGGCTGGCGTTTACGAGAACGCGGCCCGCGGCGTTAGGCAATCTCAGGCGTCATAGGCGGGCGCTACTTACGTGTGCGATGCGGCCAGATCAAGCCGGAGCATGCTCAAGGTTCGCATCGGGAATGAGATCGCGCATGCGGTTGCCGAAGGAGATGAGGCACACTTCGCTCGGCGAAAGCGGGCCGGTGGCGTAGCTGGAGCTCTCCATGCCCTGCTGCACGCCTTCGATCAGCACCGTGTCTTCGGCGTTCACTTGGCGATTGATGCGCCAGTTGAGATACCGCGCGGCGTTCATCTCGCGGCTCGCGTTCGGATGCACGTAGGCGATTTCGCGGATCATTGTTTGCGTCGCTGACACCGGGATGAACTGCATGAAGTCCACTTGGTCCGGGTAAATGTCGAGCGCGACGTTCGGCCAGAGCTTGTAGTACGCCCACAAGCGGCGGCGCTCTTCTGGGATGTGATCGAACGTGCCGAGCAGCTTTTGATATTGGCGTTCGGGCCAGTGGTTGGACGGCGTTTCCGTCACCATGCCCCACATCTTATCGATCCATTTCTTGGCTTCGATTTTGTAGGTGCCGGCTAGCAAGCGCGAGAGGCCGGGGTGTGCGACGGGGATGTGCATGCCGTCGGAATAATTATCGCCGACATTTTTCCAGTTCACCGGACGTGGGCGCAGCGTGACGCGGCCGTTGGGAACCAGCTTTTCAAGTTCGAACGTTTCGAGTTCTTCCGCGTAAGGCGCCATCATCTCCTTCACGCTCGGCAGACCCGGCGCGAAGCGGATGAAGATGAAGCTGTAGGCGATCTCTTGGTCGACCGGCTTAAGCCCGAGCGTCTCTGCATCGAGTCCTTCGAAGCCTTGCCATTTCGGCGCGCCGGCGAAGCTGCCGTCGAGCTTATAGCTCCAGGCGTGATACGGGCAGACGAGGCGATGGCCGCACGAGCCGCGCGTTTCGCTGGCGATCCTGCCAGCACGGTGGCGGCAGACATTGTGGAAGCTGCGGATGGCGCCCTCTTCGCCGCGCACGGTGACGACGCGCTCACCCAGCATGTCGAGGGTCAGATAGTCGCCGGCGTTCGGAATGTCGTTGATGTGGCCGACGATGTGCCACGCGGGCGCGAATACCTTCTCGCGTTCTAGCTCGAAGAAGCGCGGATCGGTGTAGAGCCAAGCTGGCAAGGACATCGGGGTCGCGGTCATGCGGTCCCATCATAAGTTATTGAGTGCGCTTGAGGCGAGGCCTCGTGCCTAATCTGGCGACATGTGACGCGCCAGGGCTGCGCGGAAAGATCGGTCGCGCTTCAAGCCGACCTCCCGGCTCATTGCCTCCCGGCGCGTGGGGTAACGCTCGGCGTAGAGCAGCACCCAGGTGCGCCCGCGCGTGGAGCGCGCGCCGCGGCCGGCATTGTGGGCGGTGAGGCGCTGGTCGAGATCAACGCACCAGCCGACGTACGTGCGCCGGTCCGCGCCGCGGATCGACCCGAGGACGTAGACGTAGCCGTAGGTGCTCAGGCGAAGCCGCCGAAGTTCACGAACTTGGATTCCAGATATTCATCCAGGCCTTCGATCCCGCCTTCGCGGCCGAGGCCGCTTTCTTTCCAGCCGCCGAACGGGATCACTTCGTTTGAGAAGATGCCGTCATTGATCGAGACCATGCCGCTCTCGATGCGTTCAGCGACGCGCCAGGCGCGGTGGACGTCCTTGGTGAAGAAGTAGGAGGCGAGGCCGAAGGGCGTGTCGTTGGCGATGGCGACGGCTTCGTCTTCGGCCTTGAAGCGGATGAGCGGCGCGACCGGGCCGAAGATTTCCTCGGTGTTGACGCGCATGTCGCGGGTGACGTTGGTGAGCACGGTAGGCGTGTAGAATTGCGCGCCGGCTGCGTGCTTAGTGCCGCCGGTGAGCGCGGTGGCGCCGGAGGCGAGCGCTTCGGCCACCATGCGTTCGACTTTTCCGATCGCCTTCTGATCGATCAGCGGGCCGATCTCGACGTCTTCCTGATCACCGGGGCCGACTTTCAGTTTGGCGACAGCGTCAGCGAGCTTCTTCGAGAACGTGTCGTAGACGGCATCCTCGACCAGGATACGGTTGGCGCAGACGCAGGTTTGACCGGCGTTGCGGAACTTCGACATCACCGCGCCTTTGACGGCGAGATCGAGATCGGCATCGGCGAACACGATGAGTGGCGCGTTGCCGCCGAGTTCGAGCGCGACCTTCTTTACAGTCGAGCCCACGCAGGCGGCGCCGAGCTTCTTGCCGATCTCGGTGGAGCCGGTGAACGAGAAGTGGCGGACGAGATCGCTCTCGCACATCACCTTGCCGACGGCGCTGGCGTTCTCGGTGGTCACCACGTTGAACACGCCGGGT
Source organism: Hyphomonadaceae bacterium (assembly GCA_041398305.1). GTDB lineage: Bacteria > Pseudomonadota > Alphaproteobacteria > Caulobacterales > Aquidulcibacteraceae > Vitreimonas. Next base: position 54,022 of record JAWKUZ010000003.1, on the reverse strand, counting down.
GGGATGCCGGCCTTCTCCGCCAGCTCTGCGAGCGCGAGCGCCGTGAGCGGCGTTTGGTGCGGGGGTTTCAGTACGATGGTGCAGCCGGCGGCGATTGCCGGCGCGGCTTTACGCGTGATCATCGCCATCGGGAAATTCCACGGCGTGATGGCGGCGCAGACGCCTATCGGCTGTTTCATCGTCACGTAGCGGCGCGTCGGCGTCGTGGTTGGAATGAGGCGACCGTAGGCGCGCTTCGCTTCCTCGCCGAACCATTCCATGAAGCTTGCGCCGTACGCCGCTTCGCCCTTGGCTTCCGCGATTGGCTTACCGCCTTCGAGTGAGATGAGGCGTCCGAGGCGATCCAGGTCAGCCGTCATCAGATCGAACCAAGCGCGCATGATCTGCGCGCGCTCCTTGGCCGCTTTCGCCGCCCAGGCAGGAAATGCGCGGTGCGCCGCGGCAATCGCTTCTTCCGCTTCCGCCGCGCCGAGATCGGGGACCTGTGCGATCACCTCCTGCGTGGCCGGGTTATAGACGTGAAAACGCTTCGCGCTCGCACGCCACTTTCCATCAATGTAGGCGTCGGATCGGAGAGTATGGCTCATGCGGGCGTTCCTCGAACAAGTCATGAGGACATTGCGCAGCCTCAACGCGGCTTCAAGCCCTGGGTCCAAACCATTGGCGAAATGTGGCGCGCTGCGTGGTCGCGGCGTATACCCTAGTCCCGAAGAGGTGCTCCATGAGTTGGAAGGATGTTCTGGTCATCGTTTCCGAAGCAGAGGCGGATGAGCCAGCTATTGCGCTCGGAGAAGTCTTGGCGGCGCAGAGCGGAGATTGTCACCTTTCTGCGGCGTTCCTGACGCCATTGCCGGATGAACCCCTCGCTTACGAGCCGACAGTGGTCGCCGGCGTCTGGGCCGAACTACTGGGCCGCGCCCGACAGGAGGCTGAGGTCGAACGCAAGAAGGTGGAGGCCAGGATCGGCCGCTCATCAAAGCAGGCTGAGTTGCGCGCCGCTGAGGCTCTGTCGCGCGACCTCGGTCGCGTCGCAGCAGTTCACGCGCGCTACGCCGATGTCGCCGTGATGACCCGTCCGAGCGAAGGCGCGGGCGTCGAGCTGCGCGAGGAGATCATCGAAGGCATCCTCTTTCACTCGGGTCGCCCGGCTCTGATCGCGCCGCCGGGTTGGAAGGGAACGAGTGTCGGCAAGCGCGTCCTGATCGCATGGGATGCAAGCCGCGAAGCGACGCGCGCGCTTTCGGAAGCGGACGATTTGTTGGAATTCGCCGAGGCGGTAACGGTGGTGACTGTGGACGCCAAGCCGAAGATGTTTGGCCACGGCGACCAGCCGGGTGCGAACATTGCGGGCCATCTCGCGCGCCGTGGTCTGCCGGCCAAGGTGCAGAATGTGGACAGCATGGGGCGCTCTGCTTCGCAGGCCATTCTCGATGAAGCGACAACGCTCAATGCTGACCTCATTGTCATGGGCGGTTACGCCCACTCGCGTCTGCGGGAACTTGTCTTTGGCGGCGCAACGCGCGAACTGCTGCGGACGACGACGGTGCCATTGCTGATGGCGCACTAGGCCGGGGAAGCAGCCATGGATCTCAACTGGTCGTTGATCGACGCGGCGCTGGCGGTGCTGCTGGTGATCGTTATCGTCTGGGCAGCGCTGAAACTGGTCACGCGGCTCATTGTTGGGATTGTTCTGGTCGCGGTGATCGCCGTCATGTTCTTCGGCGTTCACCTGAGCGATTTCGGGATCAATTTGGGCGGATAAATCCGTCGCACGCCCTTGTGTGCCCCTAACGCCACACTAAGTCTGAGGCATAACAGCAAACATGCCACGTTGATCAGCCACAATGGGGATTAACGTGGGACGCCGTAAGGGTCGCTCATGGATATGGAAAAGCTCACCGAGCGTGCGCGCGGATTCGTGCAAGCCGCTCAAACGATCGCTATTCGCGAACAAAACCAACAACTCGAAACTCAGCACCTGCTGAAGGCGCTACTTGATGACCGTGAAGGTCTCGCGGCGGGTCTTCTTACCAGCGCCGGCGCCAATGCGCGTCAGGCCGCAGATGAAGCCGACAAAGCAGTGCAGTCGCTGCCGAAAGTGCAGGGCGGCGGCGACCGCATGTATGCGGCCATGTCGTTCAATCGTGCGCTCGACGCGGCGGACCAAGCCGCGACCAAGGCTGGCGATAGCTACGTGACAGCCGAGAGGCTGTTGTTCGGGCTGGCGATTGCTGACGGCAAAGCTTCCGAGATTTTGAAGAAAGCGGGCCTTGCGCCTCAGAAGCTTGAGGCCGCTATCGGCGAGCTGCGCAAAGGCCGCACGGCGCAATCCTCTTCGGCCGAGGATCAATACGACGCGCTGAAGAAGTACGCCCGCGATCTCACGGAGGATGCGCGCAAGGGCAAACTCGATCCGGTGATTGGCCGCGACGAGGAAATCCGGCGCACGATCCAAGTGCTTTCCCGCCGCACCAAGAACAATCCGGTGCTGATCGGTGAACCGGGCGTCGGCAAGACCGCCATCGCCGAGGGTTTGGCTCTGCGCATCGTCAACGGCGACGTACCTGAGAGCTTGAAGCACAAGAAGCTGCTCGCGCTCGATATGGGCGCGCTGATTGCTGGCGCGAAATTCCGTGGCGAGTTCGAAGAGCGGCTGAAGGCCGTGTTGAACGAAGTCACGGCAGCCGAAGGCGGCATTATCCTCTTCATCGATGAAATGCACACGCTTGTGGGCGCCGGCAAAGCCGACGGCGCAATGGATGCGTCGAACCTTCTGAAGCCGGCACTTGCGCGCGGTGAACTGCATTGCGTCGGCGCGACGACGCTGGATGAATACCGCAAGCACGTTGAGAAGGACGCTGCGTTGGCGCGCCGCTTTCAGCCCGTGTTTGTCGATGAGCCGACGGTGGAAGACTCCATCTCCATTTTGCGGGGTTTGAAGGACCGCTACGAGCAGCATCACGGCGTGCGCATCTCGGACGCGGCGATCGTCGCTGCCGCGCAGCTTTCGCATCGTTACATCACCGATCGCTTCCTGCCGGACAAAGCCATCGACCTGATGGACGAAGCCGCTTCGCGCCTGCGCATGCAGGTCGATTCCAAGCCGGAAGAGCTGGACGAGCTCGACCGCCGGGCTTTGCAGCTCAAGATCGAGCTTGAAGCGTTGAAGAAAGAGAAGGATCCGGCCTCGAAGGATCGCGTGACCAAACTGGAAGCTGAGATCGCGCAGATCGAAACGCGCTCGGCTGAACTCACCGCCCGCTGGAGCGCTGAGAAGCAGAAGCTGCAGGTGACGTCGAAGTCCAAGGAAGAGCTTGAGAAGCTGCAGACAGAGTATGAGCAGGCTGTGCGCCAAGGTAATCTCGCGCGCGCGTCTGAACTCAAGTATGGCCGCATCCCTCAGCTTGAGAAGCAGATCGCCGACGCCGAGAAGGCGGGCGGCGATGGCGGCGGCTTGGTGAAAGAGGTGGTGGACGCCGAAGCGATCGCCGCTGTCGTCTCGCGCTGGACCGGCGTGCCGGTCGAGAAAATGCTCGAAGGCGAGAAGGCAAAGCTGCTGGCGATGGAAGAGTCGCTTCGTGGCCGCGTCATTGGCCAAGAACCGGCGCTGCGCGCCGTCGCGGACGCCGTTCGTCGTGCCCGCGCGGGCTTACAGGATCCGAACCGGCCGATTGGCTCGTTCATGTTTTTGGGCCCAACGGGCGTCGGTAAGACCGAGCTCACGAAGGCGCTCGCAGAGTTCTTGTTCGATGACGAACATGCGCTGACGCGTATCGATATGTCTGAGTACATGGAGAAGCACTCAGTTGCGCGTCTGATTGGTGCTCCTCCGGGGTATGTCGGCTACGAAGAGGGTGGTGCGCTCACCGAAGCGATCCGTCGCCGGCCTTATCAGGTGGTGCTGTTCGATGAGATCGAGAAGGCGCATCCGGACGTGTTCAACGTCTTGCTGCAAGTGCTGGACGATGGCCGCCTTACTGACGGCCAGGGCCGTACTGTCGATTTCAAGAACACGATTCTGATCATGACATCGAACGCCGGCGCGCAATTCTTGGCTGATCAGCCGGAAGGTGCGGATGTCGAAGATGTGCGCGACCAGGTGATGGGGGAAGTCCGTGGTCGCTTCCGTCCGGAATTCCTGAACCGCATCGATGAGATCATTCTCTTCAAGCGCCTTGAGCGCGCGCAGATGGGTGCGATTGTCGATATCCAGCTGAAGCGTCTAGAGAAGCTGCTGGCGGCGCGCAATATCACCATGGAGTTGGACAGCCGCGCGAAGAATGAGCTCGCGAAGCGCGGTTACGATCCGGCTTGGGGCGCTCGCCCGCTGAAGCGCGTGATTCAGAAAGACGTCCAGGACCCGTTCGCGCGTCTCATCCTTGAGGGCCGTGTAAAGGATGGAGATCGCGTCAGCGTCACGTTCGACGGCAACGATTTCCTCTTCAACGGCGCAAGCGAAAAGGCGGCGGCTTAAAGCTAACGACGCGCTTCTGGATACGCGTAACAAAAAGGGCGGAGCAGGTAGCTCCGCCCTTCGTCTTTGTTATTCCCGCACCCGTTACGGATGCGTCGCTTCGTTGTCGTCGGTCGCAGCGGCGACGGAATTGGCGGCGTCGTTGGTCGCGCCTTCGATAGCTTCGCCGGTTTCATGCGCGGCTTCGCCGATTTCCTGTCCGGCGTTCTCAAGCGCTTGGCCCGTTTCCGAGGCCGCTTGATTCATATCTTGTTCGGCGGAGTTCTGTTCAGCCTGGGTGCAAGCGGCAAGTCCAAGTGTCGCGGCAACCGCGAGTGCAATCAGCAATCTCATTCTCGTCTCCGTGTGTCGTTGTCGTTGGCCCCGCCTCAGCGCGCTGACGGTAGCAGAGATGTCGCCAACGAGTACCCGCAAAAATGCCCAATCGCAGCGAACTGAATGCATGGAACCTTTTCGCGTCCCATGCATTTTGTGAGGTTGATGCGCGCGCTCCATCCAAAAACGTGGCTTACACTTGCGCGTCGCGAAATCGTGCCGATCGCGATTTTTCTTGGTGTCTTGCTGCCGATATTGGCCTTTTTCGAGATCGCTGAAGAAGTAGGCGAGGGTGAGACGCGTTGGTTCGACGAAAGCGTGCTGCTCGCGCTCCGCACCGCAGATTTCGCAGATCCAATTGGTCCGCGTTGGCTCGAGATGTCGGTAATGGATATCACCGCGCTTGGCGGTTTTGCAGTGCTCGCCTTGGTGACGCTGTTTGCTGTTGGCTATTTGCTGGCGGTCAAGCGATGGGGAGATGCCTTGCTGTTGCTGGTGGCGACGCTGGGCGGCGCCTTGATCAGCGAAGGTTTGAAGGTCGGATTTAATCGCCCACGGCCCGACCTAGTCGCGCACATTGTCGAAGCAACCAGCATGAGCTTCCCAAGTGGGCACGCCATGTTGTCGGCGGTCACCTATTTGACTTTGGGCGCGCTGATTGCGCGTACGCAGGAGCGGAGCAACTTACGTGGGTATGTGCTGGGCGCCGCGATCGTGCTCACTCTGCTTATTGGCTTCAGCCGGGTCTATCTCGGCGTCCACTGGCCGACAGATGTCCTGGCTGGCTGGTGCCTCGGCGCCGCGTGGGCGCTCGCATGCTGGGTCGCCGCCACCTGGATGACGCGCGAGAAGACGCCTACACTAGAGGCATGACCACTCATCCCGACGACAAGACCAACGCAGTCATGATCACGCTAGAGCCGAAGCCGCGTGATCTCGGAGACAATTTCATGGTCCGCCGAGCATTGCCGGCGATCGAGAAGCGCATGGTTGGGCCGTTCATCTTTTGGGACGAGTTCGGGCCGGCGCACTTTCCGGTCGGCAAGGGTTTGGACGTGCGCCCGCATCCGCACATCAATCTCGCGACAGTCACCTATCTGTTCGACGGCGAGATCTTTCATCGCGACACGCTTGGATCGGCGCAAGCGATCAGGCCGGGCGATGTAAATTGGATGAATGCGGGGCGCGGTATCGCGCACTCAGAGCGTACGCGCGAGGAGTTGCGCGCGACGGGTTCGCCGATCGGCGGTATTCAGTCATGGGTGGCGCTGCCGGAGGATCACGAAGAGAGTGAACCGTTCTTCAAGCACCACGATATCGGCGAGCTGCCAGTGATTGAGGAGGGCGGCAAAGTTGTGCGCGTCATCGCTGGTTCGCTGTATGGCAAATCATCGCCGGTGAGAACGTATTCGGAGATGTTCTACGCCGACGCGCAGCTTGAAGCAGGCGCGTCGCTGCCGCTTGGTGCGGAGCATGAAGAGCGGGGGCTGTATCTCACGGCGGGAGAAATTGAGGTCGCCGGTGATCGCTTCGAGAAGGGGCGGTTGGTGATCTTCCGGCCGGGCGATGTGGTGACGATCGAAGCACTCACGCCGGCGCGCTTCATGTTGCTGGGCGGCGCTAATCTCGGGCCGCGCCACATCTGGTGGAATTTTGTGTCGTCCCGAAAAGAACGGATCGAGCAAGCCAAGGAAGATTGGCGCGCTGGCCGCTTCGGCGCCGTGCCAGGCGACGACAAAGAGTTCATCCCACTGCCGGATCACTGAGCGACCGTTGCTCGCCGAAGCCTGCCGTTCGGCAAATCTGTTCAGGCGTGGGCCAATCACCGAGCCAGCGATCAATTCGGGCGTATCCATGGAGCCCACCAGAGCGCCCTCGGCGTCGCTGTGGGCTCCGAGCCGACTGCCGGTGAAGAAGGCGCTTGCCGTGGCGCAGGCGTCTCTAATAATGCCTGTTGCTCAAGCCTGCGGATCGCGACTTCGAGCCGTTCCGCCTCGCTGGGGGGCGCGCTCACCCGACACTCCGAATAGACACGCTCCCGCTCTTCTGCTGTACCCGCATCAGCCGCGAGAAGACGGTGCGTGATTTCTCGGTACCAATCCTTCAAGGCCGCACACCCATACATAGAACAATATCGTCTCATCGGCTGATGAGACTAGGCCGCTTGCTGCCGATCGGCCCATTCAATCCAAACCGGCCAATCGACATATGGCAAGTAGCGCGACCGGTTATCGCCGAGAGCGGCCATCCGGACGGGCGGCCGCTTCTCCCGTCGTCCAAGCCGTGACAACGTTCAGGTGCATCTAGCTTCAGGGGCACCAATGACACTCTCAGACCTCGCCGCAGTTGGCGATTTCATCGGCGGCGTCGCGGTCGTCGTTTCATTTGGATTTCTGGCGGTTCAACTTCGGCAAAGTACACGCAACCAGCGGGCCAGCATCGGTATCGAACGCGCGGCGCTGACGCAGAACATCGGCCAAACAATCTTTGGCGGGGACATGAGCGAAATCTGGGCGCGGGGCAGCGCTGGAGATACAACTCTCACGTCACTTGAGACTCAGCGTTACCTCACCCATGCCGTCATGACATTCTGGCTCTACGAAGAACACTTCTATCAGCGCCGAGACGGCATGCTCGATGATTCCCGTTGGGAGACGAACCTGCGGCGTTTGCGAAGGATGATGGCAGCCCCAGGCTATCGGGCTGCTTGGCGGGCATCGTCAGAGTTCTTTGCCTCGGATTTTGCCAAATCAGTCGAGGACGTCATGGGTGAAACAACACCAATTACCGACCCCGACGCATTTTCCAGCGGTTGGAAGGCGCTCGTTGCGGATGAGCGCACGAAGGCGGTTGCCGCTGACAGCGCTTGAAAGCTACCACACAGTGCGAGGTGAGACCGCCACGGTGAGAGGTACGTCTAGATCGTGTCGCGAAATGCGCTGTGCGAGATGGACCAACAGCGGACGTTCCGGCCTTCCGTCTGCTTTGCACGGTCGAACGACCGCTTTTCGCCGACAACGTTTGCTGATTTTGAAACGCTTATGGTCCGCGCCGCTGGAGTGCATCCGCTATGCGTGAGAGATATTCAACAGCAGCGGCCCAAGCGATGATGGTAACTGGGCCCGTGAGCCACGCTATGATGATCTCAATTTTTTGCGCTTGCGGTAGAAGACTCATGTTGAGGTTTGAGAGAAGCGAAAAGCCACCCAGCACGTAATGCAGGAGCGCTACGCCGAGGAGCATATAAGCAAGTTTGTTGCGCCAAGGAAAACGCATACGTTACTTCTCCCCGTGGAATGCGTCCGGACGGTCCAATGAGGCAGCAACACGCCGTAGGACTTCCAAGCCAATTGCCAAGACCAGCAAGTAAACCGCTGGCCATAGTTCATTCTGTATATTGAATGCCCAATGGGCCATTTGCCCGGCTTCGATCCCCATCACAAAAAAGCTTCCGGGGCCCGGCGGACGGATTAAATCGGGAATCGCTACCAGCAACTCAAGAAGTGCGGCAATCACCAACAGTTTTGACGTTGTTGAACCCATAGTGTCGTTCCTACCGGGTCATATCGCATTGGGCAAAGAGTCCACTTTGGGCCAGAATCGGACCGCTGCACTTTATAATAAAATACCCCTTGAGCTGTCCCCAGGGTCCGGGCTGCATAGTCTGACCGTTCGAGGAAAGGTGATGAAGCCCAACGTTTTCCAAGAGACCGCCGCTGCTGTGGCCAAGCGCTTCGGCGTTTCAGTTAAGGCGCTGCGCGTTTACGAGGATGCGGGGCTCTTAAAGCCGGCGCGGACGGTGTCGGGTTGGCGCATCTATCGCCAGCCGGAGATTGAGCAGCTCTCCGCCATCCTGGCGTTGAAGCAGCTTGGCCTGCCGTTGAAACGCATCGGTGAGCTCTTGCGAGGTTCTGGCGATCTTGCTGCGGCGTTGGCGCTGCAGGAAGCCGCGCTGGAGGACGCTCGCGCCGAAACGGAGGAGGCGCTTCGTCTCATTCGTGCTGCGCGTGCGAAGCTCAAGGGCCAACAACGTCTCTCCCCGGACGAGTTAGGAAAGCTCGTGAGGAGTACAGCAGTGTCTGAGTTTAAGTGGAACGACAAAATGGAGGCGTTGGCGCAGAGGCATTACACGCCTGAGCAGCTGGCGGAAATTCGCTCGCGCGGATTTACACCGGAAGATCAGAAGCGCGTCGGCGAAGCGTGGGCGCAAATCTATGCTGACATCGATGCGCTCGGTCCCGACCCCGATCCGTCAACGCCGCAAGCGCTTGATATTGGCCGCCGCGCGCAAGCGCTGATCCAAGAATTCACGCAGGGCGATGCGGCGCTGTTCAAAGCGGCGGGCGCCATGAACCGCGAAGCGATGGCCGACCCTGAGCTGTCGCAGCAAATGCCCACGACACCTGCTCACTGGCAGTTCATGGGCCGCGTGTTCGCGGAATTAAAGAAGCACGGCTAACGGCATGCAGGGCTCTCGCACAGCGCGAGGCCCTGCATGACGCACACGTCATTTACGCTCCCCGTTGCGTGTTTGTTGTTTCAGTGAAACAGTGCTCCCTGGCTCGGAAGAGCCTGCATAAGCGAGAAGCGGCGCCCGCCGCTGGCGCCGCCCCAACCCCACAGCGGGAAACAAGGGAGTGTGCGCCATGCCTGAAAGCAAATCTGCAAATGTGGTGAGGGCTATTGCCGTCGTCGGTCCGACCGGAGCGGGCAAGACGGCGTTGATCCAAGCTCTGGCTTCAGCCGCTTCGGGTGGCGCGGGAATTTCCCCGGCCGCGGCAGGCCAATCCACCGAAACCAACTTCACCGCCATAGATTTCATGGGCGATCACTACGCCCTCATAGACGCCCCCGGCGCGGTCGATTTCCTAGCGGACGCTGACTTCGCGCTACCGGCCGTCGATTTGGCCATCGTCGTCGCCGATCCGGATCCGGACAAAGCCGTTCTGATACAACCCTTCCTCAGAGCGCTCGAAGATCTGCAAATTCCGCGCGCGCTGTTCATAAACAAGATCGACACCGCGCGCGGCAGAATACGCGACCTTCTCGAAGCGCTGCAGCCGGTGTCGAATACGCCGCTCGTAGCGCGCCAAATTCCGATCTGGGAAGGCGACAAGGTCACTGGCTTTGTCGATCTCGCACTTGAGCGCGCCTATCGCTACCAGCAAGGCAAGAGCTCCGAGATTATCGACATTCCGAAGGATTTGGCAGAGCGCGAAACCGAGGCGCGGTTTCATCTGCTTGAGCAGCTCGCCGATTTCGATGACGAGTTGATGGAGAAGTTGCTCTCCGACGTTACGCCCGATCGCGACACCGTGTTCCGAGATCTCGTCAACGAAACGCGTGATGGACTGATCGCACCGGTCTTCTTTGGCTCGACCTCTAACGGCAACGGCGTGCGCCGGCTGCTGAAAGCGCTGCGTCACGACACGCCCGAGCCGAAATACGCGGCGGCGCGTTTGGGCCTTTCGGGCAACGGCGCCTACGTCATGAAAATCTCGCACGCTGGACAAGCTGGAAAGTTGGCGTACGCGCGCGTGTTTGGCGGGGCGCTAAGCGACAGCGATCAAGTCACGTTGAATGATGGCTCGTCGCAACGCCCTGGCGCGCTCTTCGCGGTGAGCGGTTCACAGACGAAGAAGGTCTCGCGCGTTCCTGAGGGCGATGTCGCCGCTATTGGCAAGCTTGATCCGGTCGCGGCGGGCGATCTCCTTGGCGCGGGCGCCCCGCAGAAGATCAAGGTCAACTTCAAGAAACGCTTCCCCGTCTATCAGCTCGCAATTGCCACCAAGGACAGGAAGGACGACGTCCGGCTCTCCGGCGCTTTGCAGAAACTAGTCGATGAGGATGCGGGGCTGAACGTCGTCCACGATCAAACGACGCATGAAATTCTGCTGCAGGGGCAGGGCGAACCGCATCTGCGCACCGTGCTCGATCGTTTGAAGGGCCGCTTCAACGTGGAGGTCTCAACGGCGCCGCCGTCGACGCCTTACAAGGAAAGCTTGCGCGGTAATGTTGAAGTCCGTGGGCGGCACAAGAAGCAGACCGGCGGCCACGGCCAGTTCGGCGATTGTGTGATCCAAGTGAAGCCTCTGGCGCGCGGCGAAGGCTTCCAGTTCGTCGACAAGATCACGGGCGGCGCCATTCCGCGTCAATGGATTCCGGCCGTCGAGGCTGGTGTCAAAGACGCGATGACAAAGGGGGCCATTGGTTTCCCGGTTGTCGACGTCGCCGTCACGCTTATCGATGGTTCATTCCATGCTGTGGATTCAAGCGAGCACTCGTTCCAGCAAGCTGGCCGCATCGGCATGGTTGAAGCCATGGAAAAGTGCGGTTCGGTTCTGCTTGAGCCGGTCGAGAAGCTTTCGATCTACACGCCCAGCAGCGGCACGCCGAAGATCAACTCGGCGGTGTCGTCGCATAACGGGCAAATCCTAGGCTTCGAGCCACGCGAAGGGTGGCCTGGCTGGGACCGTGTCGATGTCTATCTGCCGCATAGCGAGCGGCAGAACTTCATCATCGAACTGCGCTCGCTAACGCAAGGCCTGGCGACCTTCGAGGCGGAGTTCGATCACATGGTCGAAGTCACAGGCCGGCGCGCGGATGATGTTGCCAAGCGCGCGCAAGCGGGCGCTTAGGTCAGCACCAATTGCGTCTGGATCACGAGCGCGACGGGTTTTCCGTCTTCGCTCGTGATCTTGGTCTGCCAGACGCCCGTACGCTTGCCGGAATGAACCGGCGTCGCTTCACCGGTGACCGTGGTTCCGGCTTTGGCGGCGCCGAGAAAGTTGGTCTTACTTTCGATCGTCGTCGTGCCCCGCGCGCCCGCGGGCAGCGAGAGAAACGCGCCTACGGCGCCGAGAGTATCTGCGAACGCCATGAACGCGCCGCCGTGGAGGATGCCACCGGCCGTGCAGAGCTCCGGGCGCACAAGCAGTTTGCCAACGATGCGTTCGGCCGATGCCTCGACAATCTCGACGCCAAGTGTGTCGGCAAAGGGCATAAGCGAGATGTCGAAGGTCATGGCGATGTCTCCTTCAGCTTGGGCGCGAGGCGACGCTCATCATAGGCGGCCCACAAGCAAGCCGCGACAATCAAAGCGGCGCCCATATAGATCTGGATACGCGGTGTTTCGTGGAAGATCACGAAACCTATGATGCTGGCATAGACCAGCTCCGTGTAGTGTATCGGCGCCAGTTGCTGAGCCTCCGCGCGCGCGTAGGCCTGCGCCATAAGATACATGAACACTGCCGCGAGCGCGCCCAGTTGCAGGAATAGCCACCAGCCGTCGAGCGCGAGCGCGGGCTGGGCCTGTCCGATCGTTGTAGAGATCAGGAAGAGCGCCGGCGCCAGCAGGATTATCCCCGGAACCACGCTCGTCATCAGGCTCACGATGACAGGCCCATCCTTCTGCGAGCGCTCGCGCAGCAGAACCATAGCGATTGAGAAGAAGGTTGCGGCGACGAACGCGGCGATTACGCCGAGATCATGGTTGGGGGATTGCTCTTCGCTGGGCGCGCCCTGCATGGCCACGATGACACCGCCAAATCCAACCAGCGCGCACAGTACGCTCGCCAGCCGAATGCGCTCCTTCAGAATAATCGCCGCCACAAATGGAGCGAGGAGGGGGTAGATGAACGAAAGCGTCACGGCCTCCGCTAGCGGCAACACGGAGAGCGACCAGAAGAAGGTCACGGCACAGACTGCGATAACGAAGCCACGCAGGCCGTGCGCGCGCCACATCTCCGCTGTGATGACGGGATGGCCCGCGCGCCACCAGATCAGTGCCGAAAACAGTGCACCGAACAGGTAGCGCCCGAAGGTGACCACCAGAACATTGTTGGTTTCGGTGAGGTATTTGATGGTCGCGTCCATCGACGAACCGGCAATGATCGCCAGTGTCAGCACCAGCGCCGGCGGCAGACGCGCAAACATGAAAACTCCCCGCGCGCCTTTTGGCGCACGGGGAGTTCGATCGCAATGCGATTCCGATGTGAGTTACGGCGTGGTGGTCGCCGGCGCGCCGTCGGTCGCTTCGTCGAGTTGTTCGCCAGCTTCTTCCATCGGGCCTTGGCCCAGATCGGTCGTGCCGGTGGTGGATTGTTCAATCGCGGTGTCGGCGGCTTCACCGGCTTCTTCGTTCGGACCTTGCGTGCAGGCGACAACGCCCAGCAAACCAATGGCGGCGGTCGCGCCCAGCAATGACTTCAGCATCGTTGTTTCTCCTGAGTGTCCCAAGTTGTTGGGCGGCACCTGCCGCCGGGGTTCTCAACGTTTCGCCACAAACACGGTTCCCGAGAAAGTTGCGGCGCCGGCGACGAGGTCGCCTGGCGCCGCTTTCGTCTGCGCGCTCAGTCCAGCATGGCGCGCATCCGGTTTTCGTTACGGGTTTGTGCTCGCATTTCCGTCCGTGGCGTCGTTGATCGCATCTGCAGCATCGTTGTTCTGCGTGCCGGTGGCTTCATCGATGTTTTCACCGGCTTGTTCGAGCGGGCCATCGCCTAGATTTTCATGACCTTGGGTGGCCTCTTCGATGGCGGAATCCATGTTCTCACCGGCCTTCTCGGCGCTGCCATCGCAGGCGGCCAAGCTCAGCATGGCAGCCGCCGCAGCGGCGGTAGCGAGTGTCTTGAGCATAAGTCGTCTCCTAATTGCGCTCCCGTGGGCGGGGTCGGCAGAGCGAAAACACTTAAACGCATGACAGGTTCCTGGGTCGGAACGCTGGCGCGCAGGCTGAGCGGCGCTATAAGCGGGCCAACGAGGGAACAATGTCTGCGCAACTCACGGAAGACCAAGAACTTATCGTCGAAACCGCACGCAGCTTCGCGCAGGAAAAACTCCGCCCCAATGCCGCGCGCTGGGAGGATGAGGGGCTCGATCGCGGCGTGCTTAAGGAACTCGCCGAACTGGGTTTCGCTGGCATCTATGTCGGCGAGGAGCACGGCGGCTCAGCGCTGACTCGCCTCGACGCGGCGCTGATTTTTGAGGAGCTCTCGCGCGGCTGCATCGCCACCTCAGCGTTTCTCTCCATTCACAACATGTGCGCTTGGATGATCGACAGCTTTGGTGACGCCGAACAGCGCGCCCAGTGGCTGCCGCAGCTGACGACGATGGAGAAGATCGCGTCCTATTGCCTGACCGAACCCGGGTCGGGTTCGGACGCTGGCGCACTGCGCACGACGGCGCGGCCCGACGGCAATTCGCAATACGCAATCAACGGCTCGAAAGCGTTCATCTCCGGCGCCGGTTTCTCTGATCTCTACGTTCTGATGTGCCGCACGGGCGAAGATGGTCCCAAGGGTGTTTCCACGGTGCTGGTGCCGGGCGGGACCAAGGGGCTCAGCTTCGGCAAGAACGAAGACAAGATGGGCTGGCGGGCGCAGCCCACCGCGATCGTGAACTTTGAAGATTGCCATGTACCGGTCGAGAACCGCATCGGTCCTGAAGGCGAGGGCTTCAAGTACGCGATGAAAGGGCTCGACGGCGGGCGTCTCAACATCGCCGCGTGCGCATTGGGTGGCGCGCAAGACGCCCTCGACCGTGCGCTCGCCTACGTGAAAGAGCGCAAGCAATTCGGAAAGCGCATCGCCGATTTCCAGAACACGCAGTTCCTGCTGGCCGACATGGAAACCGAACTCGCAGCGTCGCGCGCACTTCTTCACGCAGCGGCGCGCAAGCTCGATGCGAAAGCGCCGGATGCAACAAAGTATTGCGCGATGGCCAAGCGCTTTGTCACAGACACTGCCTTCAAGGTCGCGGACCAAGCGCTGCAATTGCATGGCGGCTACGGCTACCTGGCCGACTACGAAGTTGAGCGCATCGTTCGCGATTTGCGCGTTCATCGCATCCTGGAAGGCACCAACGAGATCATGCGCGTCATCGTCTCGCGCGAAATGCTGAAGGAATGAGCCGAGACACCAAGGTCGAAACGCGCGCCATCAACACGATCCTCTGGCGGGATTGGGATCCGATTGGCTGTGGTGTGCCGGAGGACGAGTATGAGACTTACGTCTGGCCCGTGTACAAGCTTTTGATTGATGGCGCGCCACGCGAGGATGTGGTTGCCTACCTGCGCTGGGCGGCGGACGAGAATATCACCTGTCCGGCGCCTGAAATTCGCCTCCAGGCGGTGGTCGACAAGCTATTGGCGCTCGGCATAAGGCGGGGCGGGGAGAACGCACCATGATTATTCGCGCCATGTTTTTCGGCTTCATCCTCTGGCTCGGCGTAGCCGCCGCGTTCCGTTTCGGTGGTCAGTATTTTTTCTTGCCGGATGAATCGCTGCGCTTGGTGACGTTCCTGTCTGCTCCGGTGATTGGACTCATTCTCGGCTTCATCTTCCTCAAACTCATCGGCGAAGCGTCGGGCGATGAGGGTGAGGCAGCGATTGGCTTGGCATTACCGGTGCTGTTGCTCAACGGCTTCCTGACGCATGAATTCCCAAATGCGTTTCCGAACCTTGATGCGACGCTCGATGCGACCTTCGGCGCTTGGTCGCTTCTGTTTGGCGCTTCGATCTTGTTCATGGGGCTCTGGACAACCAAGCTCGCTCCACAGGATGAGCGCTTGTGAACCGTCGCGATGTGTTGCTGGGTGCGGCGGCGCTGGCGGGGTGCGCGGGTGTGAATGACTTGAGTGATATCTCCGCCAGGCGGCCGATCGTGATCGCGCACCGGGGCGCTAGCGCCTATCGGCCAGAGCACACGCTCGCAGGCTACATTCTGGCGATTGAACAGGGCGCGGATTACATCGAGCCTGATTTGGTGATGACGAAGGACCACGTCCTCGTCTGCCGCCACGAAAACGAAATCTCGCAGACCACCAATGTCGCCGATCATCCGGAGTTCGCCGATCGCCGCAAGACGAAGACCGTTGATGGCGTGGAGGCTCAGGGGTGGTGGGTCGAGGACTTTACGCTTGAAGAGCTCAAAACGCTGCGCTGCTGCGAGCGCATTCCGCAATTGCGTCCTGACAACACGCGATACAATGAGTTCTATGAAATCCCGACCTTCGCCGAAGCATTGGCGTTGGCTCAGCAATACGGGAGAGGCATCTATCCGGAGCTGAAACACCCGACGTTCCTGCGCGAGCGGGGTGTTGATCCCGTGCCGGCTTTCATCGCAGCTGTGAATGAAGCGGGTGGTCAGAGTGCTGCCAACATCATGTACGTGCAGTGCTTCGAAGTGGGCGCCATTCGCACGCTATCGGAGATGTCGTCGATCCGGTGGCTTTGCGTGCAGCTTGTCTCTGCGGAGGGCGGCCCCTGGGACCAGCGCGGCACAAGTTACGCCGACATGCTCGCTGGCGATGGCTTAGGGCGCATTCGCGAGTACGCTGTCGGGCTCGGCGCAGAGAAGTCTCTTATTATCCCGCGTGACGCGAACAACAACCTCACGGCGCCGACGGATCTGGTCGCGCGTGCGCACGCTGTGAACCTTCTCGTGCATCCATGGACGTTCAGGCCGGAGAATTACTTCCTGCCCGCCTCCCTGCGTACAGGCCGTATTGCTGCTGATTATCAGCTCCAACACGGCAATCTCGACGCAGAGCTGCGCGCATTCTACGCCGCTGGCGTTGATGGCGTGTTCAGCGATGATCCGGCCGCAGCAGTCGCCGCGCGCCAATAAAAAACGCGGACCCAACGGCCCGCGTTTTGAAGCTCACTTCGCCGTATGCTTACGCCACGCGGCGCAGCATGTTGCGGTTGAGGATCGGCGCTTGCGCTTCGAGGATGTCCTTGAGCACGCGCTCGCGCGTCTGATCTTCCTTGATCGTGAGCATGTGAATCTCACGCGCACCGAGGTTTTCAGCCGCTTGCCACATGTCGTGACGCGCCAGCGCGGTGGAGAAGTCCGCAGTCTGCGCCGCGAACAGGCAAATAGGCCCGCCCCAATCCTGCGAGGGCTGATCGTGTGGCTTCACGAACATATAGACGCCGCCGACCGGCTCCCAATCGCGTTGTGCGCGCGCAACCTCAAACTCGAACCAGCGGCCGCTGCCGCCTTGCCAATTGAACGTGTTCACGCGCCCCTCCGGGAAACAGACCCGTCACGAATCTAAAGTGAGTCGGCGGAGCTGAAAGTCAGGGAGCGGGGTCGATGCTTACCGATTGGACATCCGCGGCGTCGAAGAACGCCGGCCAGAAGTCCTCCATCGCGTGCGCCTGGCGCTCGGCGTTATCCGGCCGATCTATTGGAACTACTCGCAAATCCACGCGTGCGAGGTCCGGCGGGCCGCTCGGCGAGGCGCTGCGCCAGTCCGCATAATTCGCATCCGGAACGTACAATGAGAATCCCTGTGGATTGTGTTCGAGCAGGTCGGACATGAGGACCAGCCGCCGGCGCGGAATCTCTGCGCCGAATTCTGGATCAGCCGCCACCGCGCGTAGCGCCGCAACGATCGGTGACGCGCGCTGGGGTCCGCCCGAGCTTGCGCTGCGCAACGCGCTCTCAAGCGCCTCCGCGAAATCTTCGTCCCAAGCGGCTTGCACCATCCGCGCGTTCTCGAACAGAGGATTGGTTTGCTCCGGCGGGCGGGGTAGGCAGCGCGAAAACAGGATTGAAGGTTCCTGGGGCCGCCGCACGTTGATGCGCATGATCGTCAGCCGGTCGTATTGAGCCAACCGCGCGCGTTCTTGCGCCAGCACCGCGCGCAGCTTGCGACGATGGCGCGCTTCGAGGCGGTCGGTAGAATCCACCAGCACAATCGTGTGTGCGCCAAGCGGCGCATCCGTGCGGCAAAGTGTTTCCGCGTCCGTCGGCGGCGCCCGCAACATCAGCGCTGCGCCCGCTAAACCACCCAACACCACCAACGCTAGCACAATGAGAACAATGCCAAGCGCATTGCGTCCGCTCGCGCCGCGCCGGCGCGTCACGCCGGCCCGCCCGGGCTGTGGCGGTTGGTGGCTTCGTCCAGTTCCGTCAACAATTCTTCCAGCGCGCGCGCCGATTGCGCCTGCGCCTCAGCAAGTCGCGAGCGCGCGTCGTCAATCATCGCGGCGGCGCCGGCGAGCGCGTCGAGTGCAGGGCCGGCCGCTGGCGGCGGTGCGCTGAAATAGCTGGGCGCAGGTGAAGTGCGCGCGGCGGCATTTTCTTGCCGGTAAAGATGCACGGCGCTCGCTGCGGCGTCATCCAGCGCGCGCGCTTTGGCGTCCAGCACTTCCATTTTCAACGCGGCAGCGTCGAACGCCTTGTTCATGGCTTCAAATTCGGCGCGCATCTTTTCGATGCGCGCTGAGAGTGCAGCTTTGGCGGCGTTGATCGGCGTCTCGAGTTCCAGCCGCGCATCAGTACGGAAATCCGAGAGCGTTTCGGAGGCGGCGTTGGCGGCGCGATCCATTTTGCCGAAGTCGGGGTAGGGGTCGTCGAATCCTGAATAACCCTTAAGCGCTGCGAACACCCAAACGCCGGCGCCAAGCATCAACAGGATGATCGCCTGTGGCGAGTCGAGCGCTAATAGGGACCATAAGTGAAAACTTGCATCGGACCCCATATCGAGTTGGCGTCCGCTCAGCGCCGCCAACTGATCGCGCCAATCGGCGGCAAATAGATTGAGCATCAGCGCCAAGGCGCCCACGAATGCGAACGCTAGCGCGCCCAATGCCCGTATTGGCAGCGCTCGATGCTGCAGATAGCGCAATCCCAGAAATCCCGCGATAAAGCCGAGCGTCACGTTTGCGCCAGACAAGCCGATCGCCTTGATCGCGCCGCCCAACAATCCGCGTTCATCATCCTCGGCGAACAGCGCCGCGCTAAACAGAGCCTCGAACACCGCCGCGCAGAACAGCAGTCCCGATTGAAGCAAGGTCGACTTTGGATAGACCGCGCTCCGCCGCAATCCGTGCGTCCGCTTGAAAGCGTCGAGTTCTTGCCGCGCCTCCGTCGCGCGCGCAGCAGCGTCGCTCCAATCTTGCGCCAGCCGCCCCGATGTCTGTCGCAGCGCAAGACGCGCATCTAGCGCCGGGCCGGCAAAGTCTTGTGGCGCTGGCGCCAGTGTGCGCAAGCGTCGCTCCGCGTCGGCCTTTGCGTCGTTGCGGGCTTGATCGACGCGCGCCCGTTCGGCGCCGACAGCTTCGACTACGGCCTTTTCGGTTTCCGAAAGATCCTCGGCGTCCTGGCGGGGCAGATTACGCGCCGCGTCGTCGCGCGCGCGCTTACGAAGCCCCAACTTTTTGTCGAGTGCGGACGCACTTAGGCCCTGCGGCGGCTTTGCCACAGTGCGCTCAGCGTTGGGCTTGGTCTGCCCTCCATCCATGCTCGCCCGCTCCCGGTCCCACTAAAGCGCGTAAGCGGCGCTTCTCCAAGAGCCGCGCGCGGGCTACAGAGAGCCGTGAACGATCTCAAAGACTTACTGAAGCTGGCCGAGACGGCGGCGGCCGCCGCCGGCGAAGCGTTGCTGGCCAACCGCCTCCAATGGGGCGTCATAGAGGACGTTCAGGGCCGCGAAGTGAAGATCGGCGCCGACAAGCACGCGGAACAAATCGTACTGACTGCAATCGCCCGGGAGAGCGAATATCCGATCATCTCCGAAGAGGCTGGGTGGGCGCGGGCCATGCAGCGCGGCGATCGTTTTGTCTGGGCGATCGATCCATTGGACGGAAGCGTGAACTATTTGCGCGGCTACCCGCATTGCGCCGTCTCGATCGCTTTGCTGGATCAGGGCAAGCCGGTGCTCGGTGTCGTCGATTGTTTTGTGACGCGTGAGCGCTTTACGGGCGCCATTGGGTTTGGCGCCTGGCTGAACGGCGCCGCGATGCGTGTCTCCACGATTGAGAATCCGGCGAAAGGCATTCTCCAAACGGGTGTTCCATCGCGCGCCAGCGACACCTCCATGCGGGCTTTCGAGCAGCGGCTCCGGACCTGGCAAAAGGTGCGAATGATAGGCTCGGCTGCGACGGCGTTGGCTTACGTCGCCGCCGGACGCGCCGAAGGATATCGAGAATCGGGTTCCATGATTTGGGACGTGGCCGCGGGTTGTGCGCTGGTCGAGGCAGCGGGCGGTGCTGTGAATATTGAAGGCGATGCGCTCGACCGGCCGCTCGAAGTCGCGGCCAGCAATGGCGTCACGCCGCTTCCGGAATAATCCGAACCTCTCACTTTCGTAACGCATCTGAAACCGAAGCGACGGATCAGACTGCCTCAGCCGTTAGCATCAGGAAGTTGTTATGAAGGAACATGGCATGAGCCATGGACAGACGCTTTGGACCTCGCCAAAGCTAAGGCCGTAGCGACCAATTCATCGGGTGAGGGGATGCTCCGAGACGCGGTCCTTTTGGGATCAGCAAAAGCTGTTAGCAGAGCGTGGACCGCACGAGTCGAATGGGCTCCTGCGTCGCTGAACGTGCGCGGCGCCATCCTTGTTGGACCGGGAGACACCCCGCTGGACGTCATCGAGCGCGCGCCAATTTGGGATGCGCTTGATCTCTTCCGTGCAGACGCCAGTGCGATCATCCTCGTGGATCCGCCCGCTGACGGCGCCGCTAAGCGCGCGGTGCTCTCGCGCGCGGCCGAGGCGGGTTCGAAGGCTTACATCCTCAGCCAAGCCAAGTTGCGCCCGCTTCGCCTCGACGATCTGATTGGCCGTCCCTTGGGCGACGTGGACTTCGCCCGCATCCGCAATGTTATCGCCGGCAAGCGTGTGCTGGTGACGGGCGGCGGCGGTTCGATCGGCAGCGAACTTGCGCGCCGGATAGCGACGCTCGGGCCGGCTCGCCTGACGCTGCTCGATAGCTCCGAGCATAACCTCTACGGTATCGGCCTCGAATTGCCGAACGCCGTGCAGGTGCTTGCAGACATTCGCGACGCGCACGCCATCGGCCGGTGGTTCGCGACTGAGCGCCCGGAGCTAGTCTTCCATGCAGCGGCGCTAAAGCAAGTCCCGATGGTCGAGGCGTTCCCCAGCGAAGGCGTACTCACTAACGTGCTTGGGCTGCAAAACGTGGCGGAAGCCGCGCGAGGTGTGGGCGCCGACCTTCTGTTCGTCTCCACAGATAAGGCCGTCGATCCTTCTGGCGTGATGGGCGGGTCGAAGCGCTTGGGCGAGATTTATTGCCAAGCGCTTGATCGCGCCGGCCCGCAACGCGCCGTACCCGTGCGCCTGGGCAATGTGATGGGCTCGGCCGGATCGGTGACGCCGATTTTCGAAGCGCAGCTCGCCACGGGCGGTCCGCTCACGGTTACGGATCCGGAAGTCACGCGCTTTTTCCTCACTATCCCACAAGCCGCTGACGCGTTGTTACAAGCCGCTGCTGTCGGCCTGACCGCGGAGCCGCGCGGGAGCGTCTTGGTTATCGATATGGGCGAAGCGCTGCCCGTCGTCGAACTTGCGCGCGAGGTCATTCGTCTCGCAGGTCTTCGGCCCGATATTGACGTACCGATCACCTTCACCGGGCTGCGCCCCGGTGAAAAGCTGCACGAAGCCCTTGTCGCTGCCGGTGAGTGGCGAGAGGCCGATCCAGCGCCAGGCGTAATCGCGGTCGCGTCAGATAAGCGCGACTTGGCAGGGGTGCAGAGCGCCATGGCGGAAGTGACCGCGCTCGCCCGCGATGGCGCAAATGACAGAATTGCTCCAGCGCTTTTTGCCGCTATCAGCGCCGGCGGGCGCGACGAGGCGATTGCCGTCTAGGCTCTTGTAGAGCGCGCCCAACAAGCGCTTGATCGCGCCGCCGTGGCCAACCTCTTTCCGCACTATCCCGTTTTTCTCGATCTCGCTGGCCGCTCGGTCGTGCTGATCGGCGCCGACGCGGCCATGGCCGGCCTTGCGCGCCAATTCTTGGCGGCCGGAGCTGGCGTTTCAGTGTTTGATCCGACGCCGTCAGATGCAATGCGCGCATTACAGAGCGCGGTGCGGCTCAAGCTTCGCCGTTGGCGACCGGATGATTTCCAGGGTGCGGCGTTGGTTGTGTGCAGCGCCGATGAGCCGCGCCCATCGCGCATCCGCGCGGCGGCGCGCGCGCAGCAAGCAGTGTTTCATTTGCTTGGCGCGCCTGAAAATTCCGACGTGATGCTTGGCGGCGTCAGTGCGTCCGGTGCGCTCGCGCTTGGCGTGGCCGCGCCGAGTGCGCCCTGGGCTGTCACCGAAGCCGTGCGCGCGCGCCTGGCTGCCGCCGTACCGTCCGGTCTGCCTGCGTTTCTTGAGGCCGCCGCGCGCGTTCGTAGTGAAACTGGCAGGCGCATCCCGGACGACGCTCAACGCGCCAAGTTCTGGAGCGAAGCGACCGATCGGGTCTTTGTATCCTCGCCGCTGAGCGCAAACGAATGGGAAGTGCTGTTGCGGCAGTGGTTGGAAGAGTGATCAGTCGAGCGTTCGTCTGAACCGCATCAGCGCCAAGCTGCCCAGGACAATGAGGATGGCCGTCAACGGCCAGAGATCGTTCACGACGTCGCCCAGTCCCGCGCCTTTTAAAATGATCTCGCGGACAATGCGCAGGAAGTGCGTGATCGGCAGCGCTTCGCCGATGGCCTGCGCCCAAGACGGCATGGCGCGGAACGGGAACATGAAGCCGGAAAGGAGGATGGATGGCAGGAAGATGAAGAACGTCATCTGCATCGCCTGCATCTGAGTGCGCGCGACGGTGGAGATGAGGTAACCCAACATCAGATTAGCCAGGATGAACAATGTCACCGCGATGAGAAATGCGATGAACGATCCGGTGAAAGGAATGTGAAAGAGCAGCGCGGCGACCGCCAAAACAATCGCCACTTGGATTGCGCCGACGAAGACATAAGGCGTCGTCTTTCCGATCATCACTTCCAGCGGCCGCACTGGCGTCGCCAGTAGATTTTCCATGGTGCCGCGCTCGGTCTCGCGGGTCAGCGCGATCGATGTGATCATCACCATGGTCATGGTCAGAATGACGCCGAGCAGGGCGGGCACGATATTGAACGATGTGACGCCCGCCGGGTTGTAGCGGCGGTGAACGACGATCTCGTAAGGCGCGGGCGTGGGGGCTAGAAACGCGAGCGACCCTTGCAACTGCGGCGCAAACGCCTGCGCGGCGACTTGCTGGATCGCGGCGATGGCGCCACCGGAGGCGACCGGATCGCTTGCGTCCGCCGCGATGAGAAGCTCCGGCCGCTCGCCGCGAACCAGCCGCCGCTCAAACCCCTCCGGGATCGAGATCAAAAACGTTGCTTCGCCCGAGCGGATCATTCGCTCGCCTTCCTCGGCGCGCTGCGTGACGGCGACGATGTCAACGTAGGTCGATTGCGTGAGCGACGCCAGAAACGCGCGCGTCATCGGCCCATCTTCACGCATCTCGACTACGGCAGGCATGTGGCGCGGATCGTTGTTGATCGCGTAACCGAACAACACCAATTGCATGACCGGCATCATGATCATGATGGCGAACGTGGGCCGGTCGCGGCGCATCTGCACCAGTTCTTTCAAGAACACCGCAAACACGCGTGCCCAAGAAAGATCGAACAACGCCGCGAGGCCGGGGAAGCGCGGCGCCGTCGTCACTGGAAATTGTCCATCGCGCCGGACATCAGATAGATGAAAATCTCTTCGAAGCCTGCCTCGATCGGCGCGATGTCCACGTGCGGCTGCGCTTGCTTTACGGCGCGCACAGCGCGCTCGAGGGCCGCGGCGTCCTTGCCACACGCGTGAATCTCGGCGCCAAATCGCGCGACCAGGTCAACGCTAGGCGAACTCTCAAGCAGCTCTTGCGCCTTCATCAATGGACGTCCGGCGATGCGCCAACCGTAGAGACCGATCTGTTTCGGGATTTCGGCGGTCGCCGAATCGATCAGCTTCTTGCCGTAGGCGATGTAGGCAATGGAATCGCACTGGACGGCCTCGTCCATGTAGTGCGTGCTGACGAGTGTGGTGACACCCTGCGCCGAGTAACGGCGGATCGCGTCCCAGAAATCGCGTCGCGCTTTGGGATCCACACCCGCCGTCGGTTCGTCCAAGAGAAGTAACTCGGGCTCGTGGATCATGCAGGCTGCCAGCGCCAAGCGCTGCTTCCAGCCGCCCGAAAGTTTGCCCGCGAGTTGCGTCTGCCGTTCTACCAAACCCAGATCGGCAAGCGCCGCATCGACGCGCTCGATGCGGCGATCCAAGCCGTAAAGGCGGGCGATGAATTCCAGGTTCTCGCGGATCGAAAGATCCTCATAGAGCGAGAATTTTTGCGTCATGTAGCCGACGCGTTCCTTGATCTTCAGGCTCTCCCGCAGAACGTCGAAGCCGAGCACTTCGCCTTCGCCGCTCTCGGGCTTTAGCAGTCCGCACACCATTCGGATGGTCGTCGTCTTACCGGAACCGTTCGGACCTAAGAATCCGTAGATCGCGCCGCGCGGCACCTGCAGATCGAAATTGTCGACGACGGTTCGATCGCCGAAGCGCTTTGTGAGCCCGCGCACATCGATGACGGTCTCGCTCATTCTGCGATCCGCACGTCCACGGGCATGCCGGGGCGAATTGGCGTCGCGCCGTCGAAGCGGGCTTCAACTTGGAATACCAGCTTCTCGCGCTGCTCGAGAGAGTAGATTACCGGCGGCGTAAACTGGGGCTCCTGCGCGACGAAGCTCACGCGCGCTTCAACCGGCTCAGCGCAACCATCGCAACTGATCATCACGCGCGCGCCGACCGGCAGCTGCGCCAGCATCGCCTCCGGCGCAAAGAAGCGCACTTTCATGTTCTCGGGCGCCAGCAACGCAGCGATAGGCTGGCCAGGTGAAACGACTTCGCCTTGGCGATGGAATATCTGTTGAATCGTGCCCGCGAGTGGGGCTGTACCAGCCAGATCTTGCAGGCGTTGCTCGGCCAACCCTGTATCAGCGCCCGCCGCCGCCGCCTGACGGCGAGCTTGCGCCAACTGCGCGTTTGCGACGTCAAGCGACGCGCGATCGGCATCAAGGCGTGCGCGCGAATAGAAGCCGCGTTCCGCAAGTTCGGCGCTGCGGGCGTAGTTGCGCTGCGCGAGTGTGGCTTGCGCTTGTGCCGTACGGACTGCGGCCGTTGCCGCCGCGCGCTGCGCAGCTGCGCCTTCAGCGCCGTAGTTCAAGCGTTGTGGATCAAGCCGAAAGACACGCGCGCCGGCCTCAACAACATCGCCCTCGCGCACGAACAACTCGCCGACAACGCCGGCGTCTTGGCTCGAAAGGTAGATGTAGTCTGCCTCTCCATAGCCTTGAAGGACACTTGACGGTTCGCGGCCGCAGGCAACGGCAAACAACGTCAATGAGAGAATAGCGAAGCGCTTCATGCGCGTGGCTCCAGCCCGCAGAGCAAGACGTCGAACTGACGTTCGATCATCTTTTGCGGTTCGTTGAGAGCAGTTTCACCGCCCAGGACATGCGTCCACATCGCTTCAAAGAAGAGTGGACCGATAAAAGCGCGGACAACGGCGTTGGCGTCGACGCGGCGGATTTGGCCCTTCGCCATGGCGGCTTCGATGAGACCCTCAAGTGCGCCGCGCGCTCTTTCGACGACGTGCTCGCGATAGTATTTCGCGATTTCGGGGAAGCGCCCCGAGATACCGATCACAAGGCGTGGAACCGCGAAGAGATTGGGATCGGAAAGGCGATAGGCCGCCGCAGTCGCCATCATGCGCAGCGCCGTCAGTGGATCGGCCGCGCCCATGGTCGCAATCTGTTGCACGCTGGCCGCCAAAGGTCCGACTTTCGCTTCGATCAGCGCTTCAAGCACGGCGACCTTGCTCGGGAAGTAGAGATAGATCGCCGCTTTGGAGAGGCCGGCGCGCTTGGCGATGTCCTCCATTCGCGCCGCCTCGAAACCGCGCGACACGAACTCCTCAAGCGCCGCCTCCAGGATTTCCTCCGGCCGCGCGTCCGACCGACGTCGCCACCGGGGGGTGGGACTGGTCGGTTTGGGCGTTGCTGCGGGGCTCATGGAATTTATATAACTGACTGGTCAGTTATATGCAAGACCAAAACGATATCGGAGACGAAAAAGCGACCAGCGCAAGAAAAGGGCGGCGCCTGGAAGAGCGCCGCCCGTAGTCGGGAAGAGGAGGAGAGCGGCGGCGCCTAGGAGGGAACGCCGCCGCCGAACCGCGCTCAATAGCGCGCGGTGAACACCACGCTCGTGGTCTGCGGCGCACCGAAATAGGCGGTGCGAATGTTGCCGACCGACGAGAACTCCTGCCCTTCAGTCTTATAGACTTCGTCGGTCAGGTTGCGGCCCTGCAGCGCGATCGAGAAGATGTCATTGACGTTCCAGGTCAGGCTCGCGTCGTAAAGCCAGTAATCGTCCGACGTCAGCGTTGGGTGGTTGTCGACCGCGAGCGCCATTTCCGAACGGTAGCGAGCCGAACCAGCAAGCACGAGCGAGCCTTCGTTGGCGAGTTCGATCGTGTAGGCGGCGCCGAAGCGTGCCGTCCATTCCGGCGCAAACGCCGGCGTTTGGCCGGAGCGATCGCCGCCCGGGAAGTTGTTGTCCCGGAACTCGTTGTATTGCGCGTCGAGGTAGCCGATCTGCGCATCGAGGCGCAGCGCGTCCACCGGATTGTAGTTCAGTTCAACTTCGGCGCCGTTCATTTCGAGTTCGCCAGCGTTGATGACGGTGAGCTCGGGGCTTGGCGCACCCGTGCCTGGATCGATAACCGTGCCGGAAACGCGCGCTTGGAAGTCTTCGAAGATCGTATGGAAGACCGTGAAGTTCGCGCGCAGACGGCCATCCAGCCAATCGGTGCGAGCACCGGCCTCGTACGAGGTCGAGACTTCCGGATCGTACGGCGCTTGTTCGCCCGGATTGTTGGCGCGGCCGTTGAAGCCGCCCGACTTGAAGCCACGCGCCGCACGTGCGTAGAGCATCACATTGTCACTGAGATCGTAGTCGATAGACAACATCGGCGAGACGTCGTTCCACGATTCTTCGATATTGAATGCGAACGTCGCGTTGAAGAGCGGCGAACTGTAGAACGTCGATGTTGAGCGATCGTATTCCTTCGTCTCATCCGTGTAGCGGATACCCGCGGAGATGTTCAGACGATCGTTGATCGCATAAGTGCCGTTCGCGAACACAGCCCAAGAGGTTGTCTGCAGGTCGTCGTCGATGGTGCGCGTGAAGCTGCTCAGCGGGATGCCCAAGATCACCACGCCGGTCATAAGATCGTCCGCATAGGCTTCCTGATGCGAGCTGACGTTCTCGCGCATGTAATAGACGCCGCCGACGAGGCTCCACGGCCCCTCTTCGTAGAGAGCTTGGAATTCTTGGCTGGTCTGGTTCTGGCGTACGCCGACGTAAACGTCGCCGATTTCGAGTGTTGTCGCGTCGATGTCGACATAGTCGTCATATGAGAGATCGCGATAAGCCGTGATCGAACGCAGCGTGAGCGAGGGAGTTACTTCCCATGAAGCGCGGAGCGAGGTGCCCCAATGCGTCAGCTGCGTGCTGTTCGGAAAGCCGGGGGTCGCGGAGGCTTCAAAATTGTAGTCCGGGGGCGGATTCGAGATCGGCAGTAACGGCACGCCAAAGAGGTTGGTGAGCGTCGTTTGCGCTTGGCCCATCACCAGCGAGTTGTTCTCGTCGGCGATGTCGGCGGTCCAATCTATCATCACATTGTTGGCCGGATCCCAGGCGACTTGCACGCGACCGCCGAAGGCCTCGCGATCGTTATAGTCTTCGCCGCTGATCGGGTCGGTGACGTAGCCGTCGCGGCCAGCCCCGAAGAGTGCGCCGCCAATGGCGAGGTTATCGCTGATCGGTGTTGAGCCGGCGACGCGCGTCTCGATCTGACCGTAATCACCGAGCGTGACTTGGAAGAGGCCGTGTGGGTCTTGGCCTGGGCGGCGGGTCACGATCTTGAACGCCCCGCCGATGGTGTTGCGACCGTAGAGCGTGCCTTGCGGGCCGCGCAGCACCTCGACGCGTTCGATGTCGAACACTTCGAGCTGCGTGCCGCGGATCCGAGAGTAGTAGACATCGTCAACATAGAAGCCGACGGCGGGGTCGAACGTCTGTAGCGCGTCCGGTTGGCCGACGCCGCGGATGTAAATGTTGGTCGCGTTCGAGGAGCCACGGCCCTGAACGATGTTGACGTTCGGGATCGCGCCTTGCAGGCCGGTCGCGTCGGTGGCTTGCAGCTCTTCCAGGCGATTTTCCGAGAACGCCGACACCGAACCCGGCACATCTTGCAGGGACTCTTCCGTCCGGCGGGCGGTGACGACGATTTCCTCGTCCGTCACCCCGTCCTGCGCCATTGCTGGTGTCGCCAGCGCAAATGGCGAAGCGCAAACGCTCGCCAACAAAAGCGCAACGCGCGCTCCTTCACCAAATCGTTTCATGGGTTTGCTCCTCCGCTCCTCAATTCGGGCCGCCGTGTTTCACGGACAAAAGCCTCGATATGATTCAAAAAATCGTCCGGCGCTTCGAGATGCGGCACGTGGCCGGCGCCGGGAATGACGACGCGTTTGGCGTTCGGTGCGGCGTGCGCCACGAACGCGGTCGCGCCGTCGTCGTAGACTTGGCTTTCGCCGCCGTGGATCACGAGCATCGGCGTGTTGATTTGCGCAATGTCGGGGCGAAAATCCTGCTGAGCCATCGATGTCCAGAACGAAGCCATGGCGTGCGCATTGCACTTGGCCATCTCGCCTGCGGCCCACGATTCAAGTTCGGGGCAAGCGTCGCGCATCGATGCGGCGAACAAGCGCGGCGCAAACCGGTTCACATACGCAGGCCAATCGGCTTCGATTTCGCTGACCGTGACGGCGACATCGCTCGCGCCGTAACCGCTCGAAATTCCATGCTCCCAGGACGCGTCATTGATCAGACGCGGGCCCATGTCCTCGACCACCATGCCGCTCAAGCGCGAAGCAATCCGCGGCGCCGCTGCCCAAAGCGCCATCGCACCCATCGACCAGCCAAGCGCGATCACGCCTTTGAGGTCGAGCGCCTCGAAAAAGTGCGCGATATCGTCGGCGAGAGTTTCGATGGTGAGTTGCGCTTGTCCGGCTTCGGACCCCGGATGGCCGCGCAATGTCAGGGTGTAGACGCGATGGCTTTCGGCCAACTGAGTGGCGAGTTCGCCGAAGAAGGCGCTGTTGGCCGCCCAGCCGTGCACCAGAACGATCGGCGTCCCCACGCCGGCCTCGGCGTAGGACATGGCCGCCCCATCTGGCAAAACGCACTGAGGCATGTGCCTCGCATTCCCCCCTCGGACCGTTTCTCGGGCCGATTCTTGTTGTGTTGCGGTAGCTTATATCGGAGACTTGAAACATGAGTCAACATTCAGGTTCCGATCCAGAGACAGTCGAGGAGCGGCCTGGGCCGAAAACTGAGCGGGGCAGGCGGACGCTGAGGCGGCTGTTGGATGCGGCGGGCGAGGAGTTCGGCGCGCGCGGCTACCACGAGACCGCGATCTCCAACATCACGCAGAACGCCGGTGTCGGCCTCGGCACCTTCTACGTCTACTTCAAGAGCAAAGAGGAAGTGTTCCGCGCGCTGGTCGGGGACATGGGCGCGCGCACCCGCCACGCTATGACGGAAAGCACACGCGACGCCTCGAACCGCCTCGAAGCGGAGCGGCTAGGCATCCAGGCTTTCATCGAGTTCGTGCGATCTCACAAAGCGCTCTACCGCGTGGTTATGGAGGCGCAGTTCGTCGCGCCCGAGGCTTATCGCGATTACTACCGAACCTTCGCCGCCGCCTATCGACAACAGCTGGCGCAAGCTGCATCGCGCGGCGAAATTAGCGAGGGTCAAGACGACGAGGTGCGTGTGTGGGCGCTGATGGGCGCCTCAAGCTTTCTCGGCATAAGATACGGCATTTGGGACACCGACACGGATTCCGCTTCGGTGGCGGAAGCCGCTTCGGATTTGATGATCAACGGCCTTGCGCCGCGTGATGGCGAACGGTCCTAAAGAGGCTGCGCTAGAGGGGAGTGAACCATGGGTGTCGACATGGTCGACATCACGGCGAAACGGGCGGCGCTGACGCCCAATCGCATCGCTTTCGAAGATGCGCTCACCGGGCGCACGCTCACCTATGCGCAACTTGAAGATCGCTGCGCACGTGCGGCCGCAGTGCTAACGTCGCTCGGTGTGCAGCGCGAAGATCGCGTCGGGCTGCTCTGCCGCAATCGCATCGAGTTCTTTGAGGTCTTGTTCGCCTGCGCAAAGCTTGGCGCGATCCTCGTGCCACTGAATTGGCGCTCGCCGGCGGCCGAGCTCGCCGGATTGATCGCGGATTGTAGCGCAAAACTGCTAGTTTTCGGCGCTGAAGACGCGGAAACCGCGCGTTCGCTTGGTGACGCCTCGCTTGCGCTCGATGACGGCTACGAAGCTGCGCTTGCCAACGCCGGGCCAATGGTGACGGATCGTCGTTGGCCGGGCGATGCGACGTGGTTCTTGATGTATACGTCGGGCACGACAGGTCAGCCGAAGGGCGTGATCCAGACCTATCAAATGTCTGTGGTGAACGCGTTTCACGTTGGCCAAGCATTCGATCTGCGCGATGGCGACACCACGCTCAACTTCCTGCCGCTTTTTCACAGCGCCGGGATCCAGCTCGTCACCATCCCAACTTTGATTGCCGGCGGCACGGTTGTCGTTCTTCCCGGCTTTGATGAAACGCGTGCGTTGGCGCTTATGCCGCGGCTCGACATCTTCTTTGGGGTGCCAGCTGTTTATCAGCAGCTTGCTTTGCATCCCGATTTCGAAAGCGCCGATCTCGCGCGCGTTCGCTCATGGGGATGCGGCGGGGCGCCACTCGCGGACGTGTTGGTCGAGCGCTACGCGGCCAAGGGCGTAAAGGTCTGCAACGGCTACGGCATGACAGAGACCGGCCCGACCGCGTTCATCGCGATGAAAGAAGACGCGCTGCGCAAGATCGGTTCGGTCGGCAAGCCGCTGATGCTGCTCGATGTGCGCATCGTCGACGCGGATGGGAACGATGTTGCCGAAGGCGAGAGCGGCGAGATTTGGATGCGTGGGCCTGGGCTGACGCCGGGCTACTGGAACAAACCTGCTGAAACGGCCAAGGCGATCACGCCGGATGGCTGGCTCAAAAGCGGCGATATCGGCCGGCGAGACGCCGACGGCTGCTACTATGTCGCTGGCCGGATCAAGGAGATGTACATTTCCGGCGGTGAAAACGTGTACCCGGCCGAGGTCGAGAATGTCCTCGCGAGACATCCTTCCATCCTCGAAGCTGCGATTATCGGCGTCGCCGACGAAAAGTGGGGCGAGGTGGGGCACGCCTTCATCATGCTGCGCCCCGATGCGGCGCCGCTCACCGCCACAGAGGTGATTCAGTTTTGCCGGGCCAATGTCGCTGGCTATAAGACCCCACGCCACGTGACTTTCGTGGACGAATTCCCGCGCACCGCCGCGGGCAAGATTAGAAAACATCTGCTCACGCCGGAGCGAAATGCTCATGCGCGCTGAGCGGTAGGGAGCGCGCGACGACAATGATCGACCTAAGGAATGCATCACGCCGCGCGCTGCTCGTGGGCGCTTCCGGCGCTGTTTTGACCAGCGCCTGCACGTCTTTTTTTTCGTCCGCCAATGACACCGGTGACAATGAGCTGAGGCGTGAGACTCTGCGCGCGATGAAGCGCGCCGCACGCTTCATGCGTGAGCGGGTCGCGTATCGCGGCGGCTATGTGTGGAGCTACGCGTCGGACTTCTCGCGCCGTTGGGGCGAGATGGAAGCGTTCCCAACGATGATCTGGATCCAACCGCCGGGCACGGCGACAGTTGGCCATCTCTATCTCGATTGCTTCCACGCGACGCGCGACGAGTTCTACTATCAAGCCGCCATGGAAGTGGCCGATGGGCTGACTGCCGCGCAGCACCCATCCGGCGGTTGGAACTATCTCCACGACTTCGCGGGCGAAGACTCAACGCGCCGTTGGTACGACACGATCGGCAAGAACGGCTGGCGGCTCGAAGAATTCCATCACTATTACGGCAACGCGACCTTCGATGACGCGGGCACCAGCGAAGCGTCGCAATTTCTCCTGCGCATGTACCTGGAGCGCCGTTCTTCCCGGCTGCGCGCGCCGCTCGAACGTGCAGTCCGGTTTGTGCTGGACAGTCAGTATGAGAGCGGCGGCTGGCCGCAGCGTTTCCCGTTTGTGGAAGACGCGCCGGCATTGCACGGCCACCCGGATTATACGCGCTACGTCACCTTCAATGACGACGTCGCCGGGGAGAACATCAAGTTCCTGCTGATGGTCTATCAGACTCTCGGTGATGAGCGTGCGCTAGCCGCGATTCATCGCGCCATGGAAGTATTTATCGCAACCCAACAACCGGCGCCCCAGGCGGGGTGGGGGCTGCAGCACCACAATGAAACGCTCGCTCCAATCGGCGCGCGTTCGTACGAGCCGGATGCGCTGACGACGCACACGACCGCGAACAATCTCGCGCAAATGATGAATTTCTACGAATGGACCGGGGATCGCCGTTTCATCGAGCGCGTGCCCGAGGCGCTGGCCTGGCTCGACTCCGTTCGTCTGCGTGACGATCAGGTCCAAGTCGCAGGCCGCCACTACCCGACCTTCATCGAGGTCGGCTCCAACCGCGCGCGCATCAATCACCGCCGTGGCTCTAACGTCGTCAATGGCGAATATTATTGGGACTACAATGTCGCCAAGCCGATCACGCACTATTCGCAATGGCGCAGTCTCAATGTCGAGGCGCTGCGCACGAACTACACGCTGCTTACCCAAGCAACGCACATTCGCACGCGATCTCCGTTTGAACGCCGCGCGGATTTTAGCCTGCCGCGCTACTTCACAACGCAGAACATCGAAGTCTCTGATCTGAACTCCAATGTTGGTTCTGGTGCGGTCCAGAGACCGTCGTCACAACGCGTGCAAGAGCTGATCTCTTCGCTCAATGAGGAGGGCTACTGGCCAACTCCGCTAACGGCGACGAGCAATCCCTATATCGGCGATGGTTCGCCGACGCCCGCGCCCGGTGATTTTGCCCAAACATTGGTCGGTGATGTCTCAGATACGTCGCCCCACACGACCGATCGCCCCGAAACGGGCATCTCAACCGGCGCATTCATCCAGAACATGTCCGCGCTTCTGCTCAGCCTTGATTCAGGCGAGTAGGAGAAGGCTGGATAAGTCCCGGCAAGGGGCCTATCCTCGCCGGGGTGGGGAATGAGCCGTGTCAGATCAATCATCGGGCGATGATCGCGTAATCCGTTTAGCATCGATCGTGTCGATCGACATCGTCGGCTTCTCAACGATGTCGGAGCGCGATCAGCGCAACGCCGCGCGTAAAGTCGAAAATCTGCGCGCGCGTATCGAACGCGTCGCCGTCGCCAATGGCGGCCGTCTGTTCAATACGGCGGGCGATGGCTTCATGTTGGAGTTTGCCTCCGCAGGTCAGGCGCTCGGCGCCATTCAAGAATTGCTCGACAAGCGCGGACGCGGCGAGCCGCCGATCCGCGTTGGCGCGCACGTTGGCGATGTCATCGTCACGGCGACGGACGACTTGCTTGGCCACGGCGTCAATGTCGCCGCGCGCCTTCAAGAATTGGCTGAGCCGGGCACGGCGCTTGTCTCTTCGGAATTCCGCTCGATGGCGCGTAACTCGCCACAAAGCGCGTTCCAGTCGAAAGGGCAGAAGCCGCTCGAGAATATCGACCAACGCGTGCAGACGTTCGAGATCCTCTCGAAGCGTCAGAAGTTTGCGCGTACGTCACGGCGCGTCGGCTGGATGGCCGCTGCCGCCGCCGTTCTCGGCGTTGCCGTTTATTTCAGCCCGCAGCTGTTCAACATGGGCA
This sequence comes from Hyphomonadaceae bacterium, assembly GCA_041398305.1. GTDB lineage: Bacteria > Pseudomonadota > Alphaproteobacteria > Caulobacterales > Aquidulcibacteraceae > Vitreimonas. Next base: position 20,522 of record JAWKUZ010000003.1, on the reverse strand, counting down.
TGGAATATTGGCGCAACCGCCCGCAGCCCGAAGCGCAAGAAGCGGCAGTTCAGCAGGCGGCGAACACGGCGGTCGAAACGCCGGCGTCGCCAACGGAAGATGTGCCGACGCGCGTTGCGGGCTACACGTTCTCCGATTGCACCGGTTGTCCGGAAATGACCGTGCTTCCCGGCGGCCTCTATGTGATGGGCTCGCCCGAGAACGAGCCTGGCCGCGGCCGCGATGAGGGACCGCAGCGCGAAGTCTCGGTGCAGCCATTCGCGATGGGCAAGTACGAAGTCACTTTCGCGCAGTGGGACGCTTGCTTGGCAGGCGGCGGCTGCAACGGCTATTCGCCGCCGGATGGCGGCTGGGGCCGCGGCGATCGTCCGGTGACGGGTGTGTCTTGGGAAGATGCGCAGGCGTACCTCAGTTGGCTCAACGCGCAGGCTGGCGGCTTGCGCTATCGCTTGCCGAGCGAAGCTGAGTGGGAATACGCCGCGCGCGGCGGCCAAACCGAGGCCTACGCGTTCGGCGCCCGCGTGACCGCGACACAAGCGACCTTCCGCGCCCGTCAAACGACGCCGGTGGGCGCGCATGAAGCCAATGGGTTCAATCTCTACGACATGCACGGCAACGCCAGTGAGTGGGTCGAGGATTGCTACGCGGCGAACTACGATTTGGCGCCAATTGACGGCGTTGCGGTTCAAGCTGATGATTGCCGCCGGCGTGTCTATCGAGGCGGCAGCTACATCGATCAGGCGCCGGTGCTGCGCGCCGCCGCGCGTCGCTCTTCTGAAGGCAATTCGCGCACGCAAGGGATTGGTTTCCGCGTAGTTCGTTCGTTGGATTGATTACTCGAGTGTGACCTCGGGCACAGACAGCGGTTTCTCCCTCCTTCATCTGGCGTTCAGGGAAACGCCTACAGAAGCTGGCGGGGAGGGAGCACATGAGCGGTCGATTCCGCCTCGCGCAGATTTCTGACACCCACGTCCGGGCGGATGATGGGGGTAAGGCCGCGTCGCAGCTTAAGCGTGCGATCGCGCAAGCCAAAGATTACGGCGCTGACGTCATCCTACTCACCGGCGATCTCGTGAACGATGAGCGCGAGGATGAGTACGCGGTGTTCAGAGATGCAATCGCGAACCCGCCAGCGCCACTCTACGTGATGACCGGGAATCATGACGAGCGCGCGTTGATCCGGCGCATGCTCCCGGAGCATCGCTATCTAACGCGCGACGGCGCTATGCATTTCACGATCGAGGATTTTCCGATCCGCATCGTCGCGCTTGATGACCTTGTGCCTGGCGAGACCCACGGCCTCTTGCGGCGCTCGGGCGCGGAATGGCTGGAGTCGGCGCTATCAGCCGAGCGCGGTAAGCCGACGATCGTGGCGCTGCATCATCCGCCGTTCCTCACGCACGATTTGCTTTTCGACAAAATTGGACTTCTGGACGCCGAGGAGTTTGCCAACGTCATCGCCCGCCACCGTCAGGTGCTGCGGGTCATTTGCGGCCACCACCACCGCGCTGCAGTAGGGCAGGTGGCGCACGCTCCGGTAATCGTAGCTCCATCGAGTTCATGGACATATGGCTTAGCGGTAGACGAAGGCCAGCAAATCGCACCTAAGACAGCCGAGCAACCCGGCTGGATGCTCCACGCCTGGACGCCGTCCGGCGGCCTCGCCAGCCATTTCATGGGTTTGTAGGGCTCAAGTTCCCAAAAGCAGGTGGGCCGGATCTATCGATCCGGCCCGTGCTGCGGTGGCGCCTGGGCGGGGGGAGTAGGTCGGCGCCGTGGGAAGAACCCACAGGCCGGACTGGCGTTCCCTCATTTCCCGAAAAAATTTAGCCCCCACCCGTTTTTCGGCTGGAGGCAGACTTCCGCGCGGTTGGCTTGGGCGCTGGCTTCGTCGTGCGGACTTTGCTCGGTCCCCGCGACTTTTCTTTCACCGCCGCCGCCAAACGTTCGGGGTTCATGGATCGGTAGGGCACGTTCCGCGCGAACGCCAAAGCGCCTTCCTCGATCTCCTTGCGGGTGTCGGCGTCTACGTGCTTGCCGAGGCCGGCAAGCATGTAGATCGCCTCAACCGGAACCAACGCCGCTACGGTCCGGCCATATCGGTCAAACCCAATCACGGCGTTGTCGACCTGAGCAGTCTCGAGAGCTTCCGCAAAATTTGCACGCGCTTCGGACGTGGAGAGGACTGGCGCCCCCTTTGGCTTACGCGCCCGGCTCGCTGCCTTTTTGCGATGATCTCGAACTGATCTCATATGAATGCCTGCTCTTCTTCTCGAACGCCAAAGATGTCTTTGGTCCAATCAACACCGAACAGGTAATCGTCCCATGCAATTGGCGGGGTCTTCCATCTCCACGAGTTCAGACGGAGTCGTGAGAAAACGCTGTGACCCTCGTTACTCGCTTCCAACTGCCCACACGGGCCGTAGGTTTCGGTTACAACGTCGACATCTCCGGTAAACGAAGAATTTATTGGCGTCTTTAACACGTCCGCTTCTTGTCGCACTTGTACAACTGATGCGGAAACATCACGCAAAAACTGCATCACACTACCGCAAGCGTGTCGCGTGTGAACGACGGTGCGAAGCATTCGTGGTCGAATCTGGCGCCACAGATGCGCGACGCTGTGAGTGAAGTGGACGCTACGCACTTCAAGATCCCAAAGTGCGCGGCTGCAAAACTCAATCGCTATTCGCTTTGCCTTTCGCTTCTTCTTCTTGATCGCCTTTCCTAGCTTGCCGAGTTGCTCAGCCGCGCGCGAACCTTGCGCGTCGCCGCGGTTGCGGCGCGCGCGTGGACGCGACCCGATACGCGGTGGTGGAGGGCGACGCTGTTGTCGCGTCATTGGCGGTGGATCGCCGCCATCGCCCGGTGTTGGCCCAAAGGCCGGCGTCAGTTCGTACTCGCGAATGAAGTTGTCGTGGTAGCGCAGTACGAACCACAGGTCCCCGACCTTGAACGCAGTCCACCATTTGTCGAATGCTTCGATCGGCGCCACGCGCCCGATCGGAATGACGGCGATCACGCCGCAGAGGATTGCTTCGGCCAAATAGATCCGCGCGTATGCCGCACTCGCTACCTGCCGCACGAACTCGGCGGATTTTCCCTTCACATGCTGCTCGGCCTCGGCGCTCCAACGCAAAGCGAACTCGTCTGCAACTCTCCGCACCTTGTCGTCCTCCGCCTTCGGCGCCTTTGGCGCGATTATGAGTGTGGTCCCCTGAGGTTGCTTCTCTACCTCCGGCTGAGCGTCTCGCTGCTGTTGCGCAGTCTTTTTCGATTTCGCCTTATTTTTTGCCCTCTCCTCTACCTCTGATCGTTCCTCTGTGTGTTGTGCTGCTGTTTGTTGTTGTGTCTCCTCTGAAGCCGCGTTTTCATTGGTTGCTGGCGCTTTCTGAGGCCTGAGTGCCATTGTTCTTATTTCCCGTGTGATCCGCGTGTTTCCCGCTCGCGGTTTTTTTGAGCGGCGAGATGAGAGCGCGCTTTCGCGCAAAGGGTCAATGCGCGGTCACATGACATTTTGTACGAGTTAGAAGGTTTGGCTCGGTAGGCCGCGCGATCGCGGATTGTCTCTACTCTGCCGACGGGACACGGAGTGGGGTGTTAACATCTATGACCCCGCGCCTCAGCGGGCGGCTGCGGTCCCCGGTCCAGGCCTTTTCGTGTTTTTTCGCAAGCTTCGCCGGAACGCCACGCTATAAGCGCGCGCACAGGAGCGATTTGCGATGAAGACAAAAGCGGCGGTTGCATTTGAGGCCAAGAAACCACTGGAGATTGTCGAACTCGATCTCGAGGGCCCGAAGGCGGGCGAAGTGCTGGTGGAAATCAAGGCGACCGGCGTCTGCCACACGGATTCCTACACGCTCGACGGCTACGACAGCGAGGCGGCCTGGCCGGCCATCCTGGGTCACGAAGGGGCGGGGATCGTTCGCGAAGTCGGCGCAGGCGTTACCAGCGTCGTCCCCGGCGATCACGTCATCCCGCTCTACACACCCGAATGCCGCCAGTGCAAAAGCTGCCTCTCGCGCAAGACCAACCTTTGCACCGCAATCCGTGCGACGCAGGGCAAAGGCTTGATGCCTGACGGCACCTCACGCTTCTCCTACAGGGGCAAGGCTGTCCTTCACTACATGGGCTGCTCTACGTTCTCGAACTTCACCGTGCTGCCCGAGATCGCGGTTGCGAAAATCCGCCAGGACGCGCCGTTCGCCAGCGCCTGCTATGTCGGCTGCGGCGTCACAACCGGCGTGGGCGCTGTAATCAACACGGCCAAGGTCGAGGCCGGCGCGAATGTGATCGTATTTGGCCTCGGCGGCATTGGCCTCAACGTCATTCAGGGCGCGAAGCTCGTCGGCGCCAACATGATCGTCGGCGTCGACATCAACCCTGACCGTGAAGCGTGGGGCCGCAAGTTCGGCATGACCCACTTCGTCAATCCAAAGACCATCAGCGGCGATATCGTCCCGCACCTGGTCGAACTCACTGGCGGCGGCGCCGACTACACCTTTGACGCCACCGGCAACACGACCGTCATGCGCCAAGCCCTGGAAGCCTGCCATCGCGGTTGGGGTGAGAGCATCATCATCGGCGTCGCCGAAGCAGGCAAAGAGATCGCGACGCGCCCGTTCCAACTGGTGACGGGGCGCGTCTGGAAGGGAACGGCTTTCGGTGGCGCGCGGGGGCGCACCGATGTTCCGAAAATCATCGATTGGTACATGGACAAGAAGATCGCCATCGATCCGATGATCACACACACGCTTCCGCTCGAGCGTATCAACGAAGCCTTCGATCTGATGCACAAAGGCGAGAGCATCCGGAGCGTGATCGTCTATTGATGAGCTGCAGCAGAAACGTGAACGACCAAGGCGGCGCTGCATGAGCGAATGGAAACTTCCCTGGAAGGCGTCGTGCCTATGCGGACGAGTGCAGATGCGCATCAGCGAAGCGCCCGTGATCTCAATGGCTTGTCATTGCACCGGCTGTCAGAAGCTCACTAGTGGCGCCTACTCGCTTACATTTATGCTTCCAGTCAGCGGCTTCAGCGTTGAGGGCGAAACGCAGATCGGCGCGCTGCATCGCGATGAAAGCAAGCACCACTATTGCCCGCACTGTCTCAGCTGGCTCTACACAACTAGCCCAAATCTCGAAGTCATGGGTTTCCTCAATTTCCGGCCGAGCATGTTGGAAGATGCGAGTTGGGTCGTTCCGTTTATCGAGTCTCAAACGGCGGAGAAGTTGCCGAGCGCTGTAACGGGCGCCAAGCACAGCTTCGAGCGTTGGCCATCGCCCGCCGATTACGGCCGCCTGATGCAGGAATTCGCCCGAGAGGGCGCGCGGCCGCGCTGACGGTCGCATTTGTGCCACGGAGCGTTGCTTGAGAACGCCCGACCGGGATAGGAAAGCCCCAGCGGTGGGACGCTAAGGCCCTGGTCAGGGGCAGAGGGAAGATTTCATGATCCGGACCTTGGCGATGGCTGTCGCGCTTTTTTGCGTGACGACCCCTGCGTTGGCGCAGCAGTACGAGGGGTGCGGCTACCTACGCATCACCAGTCCAGAGACGGTCGAACTTGTTCCCCTTCCTGGTTATTCGATTCTGACAGCGAGTCCGCCGTTCACCGCGCCGCCAGGCTCGTTGCACGCGCTGGTATGCGACCGCACGTCGATTTTCATTGGACCCAACGATCACCGCGTGATTACCGACCTGGGGGTGCCGCTTTTCATCCGTAGCGGGGGTCGCGTCGCGATTCTCGAGATCGCGGATCAACAACTGCGTCTGCGCTTCACTCAGGGCCAACCAACGCCTCAGGAACAGGCTGCGATAGGCCCCGCGATCGAACGCGCGCTTGTTGAGATCGACCGCTTGCCTGCGGAACGGCCGCAGGCGCCAGCGCAATAATGCAGGTCACCAAGACGCATCGCGTCGCGGGCGGTGAATTGAGCTACGCGGCGCACGAGAGTGCGTCGACCAGCACGACCATGCGACTCTCTGTGTTCACGCCGCCTGGCGTTGGACCATTTCCGTATCTGATCTGGCTCTCGGGCCTCACCTGCACCGAAGATAATTTTACGACCAAGGCTGGCGCTTACGAAGCCGCAGCAAAGCACGGCGTGGCGATCGTTGCGCCCGACACCTCACCGCGCGGCGAAGGGGTCGCCGACGATCCGGGGTATGATCTCGGCCAAGGCGCCGGCTTCTACGTCGATGCGACGCAAGCGCCCTGGGCGCCGCACTTCAGGATGGAAACCTACGTCACCCGCGACCTCATCGCCGCGGTGGAAGCGGCGTTTCCGCTCGCGGCCAGGCGCTCGATCTTTGGTCACTCGATGGGTGGTCATGGCGCGCTCACGTTGGCCATGCGGCACCCGCACCTGTTCAAGAGCGTGTCTGCGTTCTCGCCGATCGCTTCGCCAACGCGCTGCCCGTGGGGTGAGAAGGCATTGAGCGCCTATCTCGGTCCGGATCGCGACGTCTGGCGCGATCACGACGCGGCCTTGTTGATCGAAGCAGGGAAGGCCGCGCCGTTTGACGACATTTTGGTTGATCAAGGCGCCGCGGACTCGTTTCTCGTAGATCAGTTGAAGCCGGAATTGCTTGAAGAAGCGGCGCGCACAGCAAAGCAGAAACTCACCCTGCGCATGCAGGCCGGCTACGATCACTCGTACTTTTTTATTGCGACGTTCGTCTCCGAACACGTCGCCTTTCACGCCGCGCGCTTGGCGTAACTGTCACCAGATCGCCTGGCCCCGGCGGTGGGCGCATCCGGCGCGCCATCCAGGTGGCGGCGGCTGCGAGTATGCCCAATCCAAAGAATGAAGCGGCGCGGATAACGCCAGAGAGCGCTGCCGTATCGATGAAGAACACTTTCAGGATCGTCGCGGCGAACACGGCGAGGCCGATCCAGCGGAGGACGGGATCGTTGCGCACGGTGCCGAGACCGAGCGCGGCCGCGGCAAACACCGCCCAGACCGCGGAATATATCCAAAGCTCAACGTCGACGGCAGTTGCAGTGGCCATACCGGCGCCGTGATAGAGCCAGCGGACACTCAATGTGGCGGCCATAAAGAGATGCGCCGCGCATGCGATAGTCGCGGCAGGCACCATCCACTTCATGCCACGCACGTGCGGCACGTCCGGCGCGACATAGCTAAGCGCTGCTGCGGCGAAGTACGTGCAGAGCGCCAGCGCCGCAGCGCCGCCATTCGGAATTTCAGCCGGCGACGAGCCCCACCACGGATTATAGATTAGCCAGAGGCCAAGTCCGCAGAATCCAAGGGCCGGCCAGATTGCGGCGGACCAAATCGCTTGTAGATCGTAGAGATAAGCCCGTGACGTATCGCGACCGGGAACGAAGCGCGTGAGCTGCGCAGCCGCGACCACGAACAAAAGCGGCCACAGCGCGTGTGCCAAGCCTTCAAGCGCGCCGGGCGGGTACCCGTCGTCCATATAGCCGCGGTGATGCAGCCAACGAATGACGCAATGGCCGAAGCTCCACGCGAACAAAGCGGCGGCGGAAGCGGCGGCGAAACGCGCCGGGTCCGTTTCTTTTGAGCGCGAGAGCGCTCGTCCGAGCGCCAAAGAGAGAACCATGGCCGCGGCCTGGGCCAGGACCGCAAGCATAGTTGAGAGCGCGGTACTGCGTTCGCTTTCGTGGAAACCCCAGATCGGATGCTGCGCCAGGAGCATGATGAGCACAGCCGCACCAACGCCACCCCAGCTAACCGCGCGCATTGCGCCCATAAGATCTTCCGTGAACGGCCGCAACAGATTGCGGCGCGCGCGCAATCGCGCGACGACGGCCACCAGCAATGCAAAGCCAAGGAACGCCAAGCCGAAGCAGGACGATTCGAAGAGCCCAATTTCGGGCGCTGCCATTGTGCCGCTGTGGAATGCGTGCCGAATTTCCATAATCAGCCACAGCATCGCGAGCACGCCACCGGCGATCGCATAGATGCGTGCGAATAGGCGGTTGCGCGTGTAAAGGCGATTGGCGGCCAAAAAGGCCAGCGCCGCTGGTGCAGCGAAGGCGATCGCAAGTGTGTTAAGGATCGGCAGCCCGCTGACTACGGCGCGCCCAGGCCCGCCCCACCACGGATTGATGGCCAGCCCTGGCGCAAAGAGCGCGTAGACAAGGCCCAGCCCCAGCAATACATGGCCGCGCCAAGCGCCAATGATGCCTGGCTTTTCGTGGATGCGTGGCAGCAGCGTCAGTCCTGCCGCCATCAATGCGATGACACGCAGTGATGTGTGCGTGAACTCATCCAGGGTTACCCCACGAGCGCCTCCGGCTGCAAACCAGCTCAGTGCGAGAAACGCCCCAGCGAGCGCGACGATCACAGCTGCCGCGCTCATCGATTCAATGATTTCGATATTCGCGCTACTGCGTCGCGCAATTGTCGAACCAGCGAACAGCAGTGCGCCTGATCCTGCGAAGATGAGCAGCGCAATCCAGAGCGCGATCTCGCCCACGAGTGTGGCGCTAATTAGTGTCGGTGACAGCGATTGAGCGACCGCGAGCGCGGTCGCGGTTAGCGTTGCCCAGCCTGCTATCCGCCAATGGCGCCAAACCATGCCGTATACGAAGAGAAGCGCTGCCGCTGCGTGTCCAACCGTGCGTGCCTCCGCCGGCAGCGCTGATTCCACGCCAAGCAGCACCAGGACGGCGCCGGCGCCTGCCCACCATCCAACCGCATAATCGACCTTTGGGTCCGCGGCGGATTTCTCGGCAAACCATGCGGCGCCAAAGCAAAGGGCTGCCACGATGAACATCGGCGCCCATGCGACGTAGCTATGCCAGGAGCCGCTGGATGAGGCGGCCAGGAATACCAGTAGGGCTGCGCCGATCGCACCCGCCGCTGCCACAACGGCGCGTCCGCTGCGATGTGCGTTCGCAAACGGCGTACAAAGGATGCAGACGAACGCCGCGAACAGCGCCAAGGCGTAAAAGTCGCGCGGCAGCGGCGGGGCGTAGGCGCTGAGGAACGCTGTGAACCCGAGCGCCAACGCACCGATCGCAACTGCAACGGTCGCTGGTGTGGCTCTGCGTTCGCGCACAATGCCCGCGGCCAACGCAACATGAAATATGCTGATGAGCGCAGGGCCGGCAACCAGCCCTCCTGGGATTGGCGCGATTACGAGCCAAGCCCAGATCAAAAGCACGCTTGAAACGCTCACCGCAACGCTGGGGCCAAGCCCATTGATTGCGGTCCAGCTCAGGCTCTTCTGCGTGTCGTCTGCCGCCGGCGCGCGCAGCGCAGCAAGTGCGCCGCCGACGCTGGCGAAGCTTAGCAGCGCGAGTGCACGACGCACATCCTCTGTAGAGATCGAGGCGAAGAACCAAAAATAAAGGCCGCCGATAGTGACCAACGAAACCCAGGCCCATCGCTTGAACATCGCCAGAGCGAAGCCACCTCCCGCAACGAGCGCGACATAAGCGGTGAGCGCGACAGAGGGCCACGATGTTGCACTCGCGATGGCAGGCGCTAGCAGCGCCAGCGCAATGGCCAACACGCCAAGCGCCTGGCCGTGCAGAAGCGAGAGGCCGATTAGCGCGAGCGCACAAAGCAATAGTAGCGCGGCCGCGACGGGCCATGCGATGAAGTCATAGATGCCATGCGCTGCCCAAGTCGTCGCGTAGAACACAACGATGCCCGCACCAGCGAGCAAAGCGGCGATCAGCGGGTGACCAGGCGGGCGTGCGAGACCGACGCGCCGGGCCCATTCGCTGGCGCCAAGTATGAGCGCGCCCAGCACGAGCGCGCTCGCCAGCCGCACGGGCGCTGTGAACCACGCGGCTTTTGATGCTTCCGAGACGAGATAGATCGCCGCCATCGAGAGCGCGATGCCAGCGATCCAGGCAAGACCGCTCTCGGCCAGCCATCGATCCAACCGGCGCGGCGACGCTTGCGGTTGCGGGGGCGGTTCCGCGCGCGGCGGCTCCGGCCGCGGTGGCTCAATGACCGGCTCGTCCAGCAAGAGCGGCGCATTCATGCGCGGCCGCGGCGCCTCGCTCGGAGGCGCCGATGACTCGATCGCATCGTCGTTGGATGCTTCAGGAATCGGGTTGTCTAGAACGAGCACATCGTCCGGGACCACCTCAGTCAGTAAGAGTTCTTCCTGCGGTGCTGCCGGCTCTGGAGCGGGCGGTGCTACATCTGTCGGAGCTGGGGTAGATGCCGTACCCGGCGAGCCCCGCGTCGCAAAGAGCTGTAGCTCTAGCTCGGCGATGCGGCGCGCGAGGGCGTCGCTGCGCTGCGCCTGCAGCCACACCCATACCCCCAGCGGGATTACCACAAGCCAAACCAAAACGTGCCGCCCCTCGCGAGCAATCACCGACGAATGCGATCAGCCGAAGGCTGACGCAACTCTTTGCATCGTGAAAGCGCGACGCTTCTCCGGCAAAGCGAGTTTGCGCGCGTCGTTGCGGCGTGCTCAAACCCGCATATGCAATTTACCTTCGCGCCGCCGCAGCCGCCAACCGTTGCAATCGTGGGGAGCGATGCACGCTTTCCGGTACGTCGCATCTTCTGCGTAGGGAGAAACTACGCGGATCACGTACGTGAAATGGGGAATGACCCGAAGAGCGAGCCTCCTTTGTTCTTCACAAAACCGTCCGATGCGGTCGTCGAAAGCGGGGCCGCGATCGCGTATCCATCAAATACATCGAACTTGCATCACGAGGTGGAGCTGGTGATCGCGATTGGCGCAGGTGGATCGAATATCGCCGAAGCAGCGGCGGTTAATCATATCTGGGGTTTCGGCGTCGGTGTCGATCTCACCCGGCGCGACCGGCAAGCCGAAGCGAAGAAGGCGGGCACGCCATGGGATACGGCGAAGGGATTTGATCAATCCGCACCCATCAGCGCGCTGACGCCGGTTGCCGCAAGCGGGGACATCACGAACGCGCGCATCTGGATCAAGGTGAATGGCGAGACGCGCCAGGATGCCAACACGCACGACATGATTTGGAGCGTGCCGGAAATTATCGCGGCTCTGTCACGCTGGTGGGAGCTGAAACCCGGCGACCTGATCTTCACCGGATCGCCCTCGGGCGTTGCGGCTCTTAATCGCGGCGACTCTATTGAGTGTGGCGTGGATGGGCTGGCGCCGCTCCGCTTTTCAATCGCGCCCTAGGCCTCGAGCGCAAGCAAAGCAAACGTCGCCAGCCAGTGTTCGCCCATATAGTCGCCTGCGACGTGGGGTAGGCTCGCGGTGATGTGCGCTTCCGCTGCGGCGCGCGCCTTAGGCGTCACGGGATTGAAGTCTCCAAGCGCCGCCGCGATCGATCGCCAGCACCAGGCGCGTGCGAAGTTGAGCCCATCCAAGTGCGCAATCTTTCCGTCGCTGCGATCGCTGACACGCGCCGGTGCAAACAACGAAGCGGGTTCGCCTTGCGCCGCGCATGGCAGAAAATCTGCAAACCAAGCGCCGAACGCCGCCGGCGCCAGGTAACGGCGCATGCACTCAGCTTCCATCAGTGTGGGCGAGAGAAAGTCGTCTTGGCTCGGCTCCCAAGCCTGCGCGTTTTGATCATTGCCATGCCACGCGAGGACTTTGTCGCGCATCAGTGCAAAGAGATCAGGATCGTTTGGCTCGGCATAGTCGGCGGCCAGTCTCAGAGCGAAGGCAGTTGAGCTGTGAACGCCGGTGCGAACCGGGTAATCGCATAGTGGCAGGAAAGCACTGAAACGCGCGGCGAACGCTTCAGCCAGCGGTCGCAATGCTTCCGCTGCTCGCCGGCCGGCGCCGGCGCTGTGCTGTTCCAGCTCACTTTGCAGCGCGAGCAACCAACCCCAGCCATACGGTCGCTCGAAACCCCTCGCCTCTGGGCGCTCTAGGTATGCTACCTCTGCTGCTACGTTGGCGGCGGTGATGCGTTCGTCGAACAGCGCATCGATATTGCCCTTTTCACTGAGATCAGGATAGCGCCGGATCAGGCGCGCCATCAGCCAGTAGCCGTGCACGCAGGAGTGCCAGTCGTAACTTCCGAAGAAGATCGGATGCGCCGTGCGCGGTCCGACAATGTCGACAGGCCCGCCCATCACGTGGTGCATGATGTTCGGATACTCGCGGCTCACATGCGCCAACGCGAGGGCTGAGAACTTTTCTGCGATGGCGCGGGTTAGGGTGATCATGTTGGAAACGCCAGCAAGCGCATGAGAACGATGTTCGCGATCAACAATGGTATCGCCGTGGGAATCTGAGCGCGGATCACCCCGTTCAGCGCCGCCTTGCGATCCGGAAGTTCGAGTAGATTTGCCGGCACCACGTTGAAGTTGGCCGCCATCGGCGTCATCAGCGTGCCGCAGAAACCGGCGAGCATCCCGATGGCGCACACACGCGCCGGATCGCCACCAAGTGCAAGCACCACAAACGGCAAGCCTACGGCCGCCGTCATCACCGGGAACGCCGCGAACGCGTTACCCATGATGATCGTGAAGAGCGCCATGCCTATGCAATAGGCGGCGACTGCTACGGTGCGCGTGTCCAGCGGAATGTATTGCGTGAAGATTGCGCCGACCTGCTCGCCCACGCCGGCCGCGAGAAACACTGCTCCGAGCGACGCGAGCATTTGCGGCAAGATCGCTGCCCACCCGACTGAGTCCATCAGCCGTCGTCCCTCTTGCAGCGGTGCAAGAACGGGTGGCCGCAACCACATCATCAACACGCCGATCGCGATCAGAACGCCGAGCACGAGCGAGACCAGCGTCTTGTCCTTAGACGCGATCAGCGAGGGACCCCACTCGGTGTATTGCACGATCAGCGTGCCGGCGAGCGCGACGGCCGGAATGATGAGGGCAGGGAGGAACAGGAGATTGCCGCGCCGCTCCGCGCTCGCGCGCCGCTCTTCCTGCGTTGTCGTCGCTGGTTTGCCTTGGCCAAGACCGAGCACCGCGATAACCACAAGGCCCAACGCCAGCAATCCGTTGCCCAGATCGCCAATGGCGTGTCCGGCCCAGAAGCTCAGCGCAAGTAATGCATAAAAGGCGCCGTTGCGCAGGCGCTTTGCGTTCTCGCGATCCAACACCGAAAGCAGAGCGAGCGCGGCGAAGAAAAAGCCGCCGACGATGTAGGCGTGTTCCAGCGAGATCATGGCGTCGCCTCCACGCCGGATCGAGCCGGCAACGCGCGTTTCAACGCCCGATCAAGCATCCACAATCTGAAGCTATGAATGCCAAGCGCGGCGATCGCTGTTGGAATCGCCCAGACCGAAAGCTGCAGTGGTTCAACAATGATGCCATTCGTCTCGAGGAAACCTTTGATCAGGAGGATCGAAGCGATGGCGATGAAAATATCTTCACCGAAAAACAGCCCAATATTATCCGCCGCTGCCGCGTGCGAGCGGATCAGAAAACGCTCGCGGTCGGGCAGCGCGCCGTACTTGGCTTCCGCTGCGCCTTCGGCCATCGGCGCCACGAGCGGGCGCACCATTTGCGCATGACCGCCGAGCGAGGTCTGGCCCAGGGCAGCCCCGCCTTGTCTGATGATCAAGTACACCCAGAGCAAGCGACCCACCGTGGCCGCCTTTACGGTCGCTATCGTGATACGCGCTCGCTCCTGTAAACCCGCGCGCTCAAGCAGGCCGATTGCCGCGAGCAAAATCCAAGTCAGGGTTATGTATCTGGAGTCGTTGAACGCCTTTCCGAAGGCGGCCAACGTGTCGGTTGCGGCGGCGAGATAGATGGCGAATTCAGCCTCGGGTGTCCACGCGGCCGCAAGTCCGGTCGTGAGCGCCGCGGCCATCACCACCAGCAGCGGGTTCGCGCGCAGTACAAAGCCCAGCACGACAACGCCGATTCCTAACAATACCAGCATGTTTCCCCCATCATGCTTTGCCGTAGCCGCCGCCACCTGGCGTTTCGATCACGAACACGTCGCCCGCTTGCACGCGCACTTTGCCCGTCGCGCCGAGTTCGGTGACAGATCCATCTACGCGTTCAACCCGATTGATGCCTTTTGCGCCGCTCGCGCCGCCGTTCAGGCCAAATGGCGCTGTAGCGCGGCGGTTTGCGAGCATCGCCGCCATCATCGGCTCGCGGAACCGCACGCGCCTTACAGCGCCGTTGCCACCTCTATGCATGCCGTTGCCGCCCGAACCGCGCCGCACCCCGAAGCGTTCGACTAAGACGGGGAAACGCGTTTCCAGAACTTCCGGATCCGTGAGCCGCGAGTTGGTCATGTGCGTTTGCACGACAGAAGCGCCATCGAACGAAGGCCCAGCGCCGGAACCGCCGCAGATCGTTTCGTAGTACTGGCGCGTCTCGTCGCCGAAGGTGAAGTTGTTCATCGTGCCCTGAGATGCCGCCAGCGCGCCGAGCGCGCCATAGAGAACATCGACGATTACCTGACTCGTCTCCACATTGCCCGCCACGACCGCCGCGCCGCGCGCCGGGTTCAGCAACGAGCCTTTCGGCACGACGATCTCAATCGGCTTCAAGCAGCCTTCGTTGAGTGGAATGTTGTCGCTGACCAACGTTCGAAACACATAAAGCGTAGCGGCGCGCGTGATCGCCAGGGGCGCGTTAAAATTGCTGTCTTGCTGAGCGCTCGTGCCAGTAAAGTCGACGCGCACCGTGCGTTTGGCATGGTCCGGCGTGATCGCCACGCGAACCGTCGCGCCGCTATCCATGGCCACTTCGAACGCGCCGGGCGAAAGCGTGTCGATGACACGTTTGATCTGTTCCTCGGCATTGTCCTGCACGTGCCGCATGTACGCCGTGACGCCAGCGCGGCCATAGTGCTGGACCAATCGCGTCAATTCATCCGCGCCCCGCACCACCGAGGCGATCTGCGCCTTCAGATCGGCGATGTTGCGATCGATATCGCGAGCTGGGTGCGGGCCAGAGGCGAACAGCCCGCGCGTTTCCGCTTCCAGCAGGCGCCCATCCCGTACCAAGAGGAAGTTCTCGATAAGCACGCCTTCATCTTCGATACGGCTGGAGTCGGGCGGCATTGATCCAGGCGTGATGCCGCCAATATCGGCGTGGTGCCCGCGCGCTGCGGTGAAGAAAGCGGGGCGCGCGTCGCCGTCAAGGATCACTGGTGCGACCACGGTGATGTCGGGCAGGTGCGTGCCGCCGGCGTGTGGCGCGTTCAGCATGTAGATGTCGCCCGCGCGCATCGTGCCGCCGCGCTGATGGATGATCTCGTGCACGCTGTCGCTCATCGAGCCCAGGTGCACCGGAATGTGCGGCGCGTTGGCGACGAGGCCGCCTGTCTCGTCGAACACGGCGCAGGAGAAATCGAGCCGCTCCTTGATGTTGACGGAGGAAGCCGTCGTCTGCAACGCCAGCCCCATCTCTTCGGCGACGCCCATGAAGCGGTTATTGAACACTTCAAGCAGGATCGGATCAGCCGCCGTACCGATGGCGCTGCGTTCGATGTGAGTTGTACGTACGAGAATGAGGTCGCCGTGCTCGCTCATCCGCGCACGCCATCCGGGCGCGACATAAGTTGTTGCGCCGTTCTCGATGATGAGCGCGGGGCCATTGCACTCGAAACCTGTCGCCAGCGCCTCACGGCGATAAGCACTTGGACCGCCGGCGTCGTCGCCAGCGGCATTGCCCAATCCCGAAGCGCCAGCCTTGGCCGGCTCAAACTCCGCCGCCGAGGGCGCCGGCGGTCCAAGGTCGGCGCCAGCGACGGCTTCGGCGGAAAGCGATCCAACAATGATTGCTCGCGCTGGATCGACGAATCCGAAGCGCTTGCGATGTTCAGCCTCGAACGCCGCGATCAGCGCCGTGGTCTCCGCGAATGGGATGGGAAGCGTCGAGTCCGCGCCGTCGTACTTGAGGTTCGCGGTGATCAGTGTCTTGATGTTGTCGCCCTGCAGCGTCTCTGCCGCGCGCAGCGCCAACATCTGCGCGCGCCGGTTGAGATCACGGGCCTCCGTGAGCCTTTCCTCAACTGTCTCTTCGGCCACTGCGCGCACGTCGGCGAGGCCGATACCCCAAGCGCTCAGCACACCCGCGAACGGGTGGAGCAGAATGGTCTCGACACCGACAGCGTCCGCGACCGCGCATGCGTGCTGACCACCAGCGCCGCCAAAGGCGACGAGCGCATATTCCGCCGGGTTGTAGCCTCGCTGGATCGAGATCTTCTTGATTGCCTCGGCCATGCTCTCATTGGCGATGCGGAGGAAGCCTTCCGCCGCTGCTTCCGGTGTGATGCCTCCGCCGATTTCGGCGCACAGCGCGGCGAACTTTTCTCGCACCAAGTCGGCATCGAGAGGTTGATCAGCGTTCGGCCCAAAGATCGCGGGGAAGAACTCCGGCCGCACGCGGCCGAGCAGCACGTTGCAATCGGTGATCGTCAGTGGTCCGCCGCGCCGGTAGCAGGCAGGGCCGGGGTCGGCGCCGGCGCTATGCGGACCGACACGCAAGCGCATGCCATCGAAGAAGCAAATCGAGCCGCCGCCCGCTGCTACCGTGTGAACGTGTAGCATCGGTGCGGAGAGCCGAACGCCCGCGACGACGGTTTCATTCGTGCGCTCGAACGAGCCCGCATAGTGCGAGACATCCGTGGATGTGCCGCCCATGTCGAAGCCCAGCGCGTGGTCGAACCCCGCACGCCGCGCCGCTGCCGCCATGCCTACAACGCCGCCCGCGGGTCCGGAGAGCACTGCGTCGCGGCCGCGGAAGCTGTCCGCGTGCGCCAAACCGCCGTTCGACTGCATGAAGAGCAGGTCGGCGTCGCCGCCAAACCCGCGTTCGAAGCCGTCGATGTAGGCGCGGAGGACGGGCGAGAGGTAAGCATCCGCCACCGTCGTATCCGCGCGCGGCACGAACTTGATCAGGCCGCTGATCTCTGAACTTACGCTGACCTGTGTGAAGCCGATCTCACGCGCGATCTCCGCGAGCCGCTGCTCATGCGCCGGATACGCCCAACTGTGGAGGCAGGCGATCGCGGCGGCGCGGATGCCGTCATCGTAGGCGCGCTGTAGTTCGGACCGCGCGTGATCTTCGTCCAGCGGCGTCAGCACTTCGCCTTCGGCTGTCACCCGCTCGCGCACTTCGATCACGCGCTTCTGCAGCAAATCGGGCTTCACGATGTGCAGCGCGAAGATGTCCGGCCGCGCCTGCGTGCCGATCTCCAGCGCATCGCCAAAGCCGTCCGTCACCGCCAGCACCACATCAGCGCCCTTACGCTCAAGCAACGCGTTGGTGGCAACCGTTGTCCCGAGCTTCACCGCTTCGATGTCGGCGAACGTCGCGCCATGCTCTTTGAGAATGAGTCGCATCGCCTCAAGCGCGGCGTCGTCGTAGCGCCCCGGCGCGACCGAGAGCAGTTTCTTCACCACCTCGATGCCGCCCGGCCCGCGCGCCACAACGTCGGTAAAGGTGCCGCCGCGGTCGATCCAGAATTGCCAACTCATGCTGGCCGCGACCATCGCGGGCCGCTGTCGTTCAATCAAGCGCTTAGCGATTGCCGCGACGCCGCGAGGCGGAGTAGGTTCGTCGTAACGACGGGAGCCAAGCCGCTTGAAGCCCACGAACATCGCGAACCCCGACTACTTCCATAAGGTCGTCGATTGTCAGTGGGCGTGTCCGGCGCATACGCCGGTGCCGGAATACATCCGGCTGATCGCGGCGCAGCGTTACACCGACGCGTACATGGTCAATTGGAAGTCGAACGTGTTTCCGGGCGTGCTCGGGCGCACGTGCGATCGCCCATGCGAACCGGCGTGCCGCCGTGGCCGTGTAGAAGATGAGCCGGTCGCGATCTGTCGCCTGAAGCGCGTCGCCGCTGACAATAAGGGCGAGATCGAGCACTTACTGCCGCCGAAGGCCAAGAAGAAGAACGGCAAGCGCATTGTCTGCATCGGCGCCGGCCCGGCTTCGCTCACCGTCGCGCGCGATCTGCTGCCGCTCGGGTATGAAGTGCACATCTACGACGCGGAGCAGAAGGGCGGCGGCATGATCCGCACCCAGATCCCGCGCTTCCGTTTGCCGGAAAGCGTGATCGACGAAGAGGTTGATTACATCCTCGGCTACGAGCCGGTCACGCACTTCGGCACGCGCGTCGACTCCTTGAAGGAAGTCCTGGCTCAGGGTTGGGACGCCGTGTTCGTCGGCACTGGCGCGCCGCGCGGGCGTGATCTTGGCCTGCCGGGTCAGAAGGAAGCCGGCGCCAACATCCATATCGGCATCGATTGGCTCTCCAGCGTTTCGTTCGAACATATCGATAAGATCGGCAAACGCGTCATCGTCCTGGGCGGCGGCAATACCGCCATGGATTGCTGCCGCACCTCGCGCCGTCTCGGCGGTGAAGACGTGAAAGTCGTCGTCCGCTCTGGCTTCGATGAGATGAAGGCTTCGCCCTGGGAGAAGGAAGACGCCCAGCACGAAGGCATCCCGATCATCAACTTCCACAACCCGAAGGAATTCACCCACAAGAACGGCAAGCTCACAGGCGTGACGTTCACAAAGATGCATTGGGTTGAAAAGGACGGGCGCAAGAAGCTGGAGCCGACTGCCGAGCCGGACGTGCACTTTGAGTGCGACGACGTGCTGATGGCCGTTGGTCAAGAAAATTCGTTCCCATGGATCGAGCGCGATATCGGCATGACGTTCGACAAATGGGACATGCCCGTTGTCGATGAAGTGACGTTCCAGTCCTCGATCCCAAGCGTGTTCTTCGGTGGCGACGCTGCGTTTGGTCCGAAGAACATCATCTGGGCCGTCGCGCATGGTCACGATGCGGCTGTTTCGATCGATCTCTTCTGCCAGGGCAAGGACGTGAAAGATCGTCTGCCGCCGGGCGTTTCGATGATGTCCACCAAGATGGGCATCCACGAATGGGCCTACGACAACGATATCTCACTCGACCTTCGCTACAAGGTTCCGCTGGTCGAGCCCGAAGTCGCACTGCGCAACGTGAAGATCGAAGTCGAGAAGGGGTTCGATCCGCTGCTCGGATACAAAGAAGCGCAACGCTGCCTGAACTGCGATGTGCAGACAGTGTTTTCGGCGCCTGCGTGCATTGAGTGCGATGCGTGCGTCGATATCTGTCCGATGGATTGCATCACCTTCACCGAAAACGGCGAAGAAACAGAGCTACGGGATCGCCTCAACGCGCCGGCGAAGACCCTGACCCAAGACCTCTATGTCCAGGATGGTCTGAAGACCGGTCGCGTAATGGTGAAGGACGAGGACGTGTGCTTGCATTGCGGTCTCTGCGCTGAGCGTTGCCCGACCGGCGCTTGGGATATGCAGCAATTCTACCTCGACATTACGCAGGCCGGCTGCAAACCAAAGACGCCATCTCGCAAGCGCGAACCGGCGCCTGCGAAGTAGAGTTCCCAAACTCGAATTATCTTGCTGGGCTGCCCGCGCGTGCTAGCGTCGCCTCGGGTTAGGGGAACTTGTGTCGTGCGCGGTTGCGCACTTTCCCGCGACGCCGCGTGAGCGGCCGCCGCCAAAGACAGACGGCGCATCGACCCAGGGGCCATAAGCGCCGCTCCTCGTTAGCGATGAATATCAGGGGAGTTTTTCATGAAACGTCTTGCAACAGCAGTGGCGCTTGCGTTTGCGCTGTCGACCGTCGCGCCGGTAGCTTTCGCGGAAACGCAGGCTTTCCGCACCACGGAGGCTCAATCCTTCTCGCAGCAAGATCTGCAGCAATACGGCCTGAACGAAGCCGACGCCGCGCAAGTCGCCGCATACCAAGAGCAGGGCTACAGCGTCGTGGTCATGTCCGAAGAAGAAGCACAGCAATACCAGGCGGGCATTACCAGCACGCAATGGCTGCTGATCGGCTTGCTCGTCATCGTCGTCGCGGTCGCGGTCGCCGACTGACACGAGTTCCGCGCGGGTTTCCCGCGCCCGCGTTGCCCATGCTGGAACGGATTACTCCCTCCGGCGTTTGGCCTGATCGGACGGATGCAGAACCTGCGTCCGCCCGATCGGAAGCGGCGCGCCCTGTCGCCTCCGGCTTTGAGGACAGGAAGGGACAAAACCCATGAAGTCTCGTTTTATCGGCGCTGCGGCGCTCGCCTTCGCGCTCGCCACGGCGCCGGCCTATGCGGAACAAGCGCAATTTCGTTCTGCTGCGCCGCAGGCCTTCACGTCGCAGGACCTGCAGAGCTATGGTCTGAGCGCGGGCGCGTCCGACCGCGCCGTTGCTCTGCAAGAGCAGGGCTACGAAGTGCGTGTGCTCTCGGAAGAAGAAGCGACGCAATATCAAGCGGGGATCACGGATAACCAATGGCTGCTGATCGGCATCCTAGCTGGCGTGGTCGTTATCGCCGTCGCAGTCGCCGACTAATGCGAATTGGTGTGAGCGCTGGCGCTACGGCGCTAGCGCTTCTCATCTCCGGCTGCGCGGTCACGCCGGTTCCGGACGTGAACAGCTTTGCCGAGGATAGCGCCAATAACAGCTTCGAAGTGTTCGACCGGCGGATGGCGGGCAACGCGCTCGTCCTGCCGGTTGTCCACGATCGCCAGACCGACGGCCCATCCTGTGGCGCGCACGCGCTCGCCAGCGTCATCAATTATTGGCGCGGCCCCGGCACTGCCGTGGGCGATAC
>JAWKUZ010000002.1:0-316921 GCA_041398305.1 Hyphomonadaceae bacterium | reverse complement strand
CACCAATTCGCCGTGACGCTCGATTTTCTTCTTCACCAGGCGCTCGATTGCGATCGCGTACTCGTCTTCGAATTTGGTCGGATCAAACTTCGCCTTCTTGCGGGTGATCAACTCTTCGGCAAGATCGATCAGATCTTTGTCGAGCTTACCGGATGGAATATCGTCAAAGAACAGGTTCGCTTTGCGTAGCTCGTCGGCGTAGTGAACGGTCTCGACCGTCAGCCCGCCCTCATACGGCTTCACCGCGGCGATATACGAGCGACCGCGCATCGTGATCTGGCCTAGACCGACCGTCTTCGTCTTCTTCAGCGCTTCGCAGACAACGCGATACGGCTCGTCCGCCATCTTGCCATCGGGCAGGGCGTAGTACGGCTTGTCGAAATAGATCGGGTCGATCGTGTCCGCCGGCGCGAACTGGATCATGTCGAGCGTCTTCTTCGAGTCGACCTTCAGGGCATCGAACTCTTCATCGCTGAAGAGCACATAGCGACCCTTCTGGTACTCGTAGCCCTTGACGATCTCGTCCTTATCGACGGCGCCAATGCCCGGAGCGACCTTCTCGTAGCGAATGCGCTGCTTCGAAGGTTCGTGAATCTG
This sequence comes from Hyphomonadaceae bacterium, assembly GCA_041398305.1. Lineage (GTDB taxonomy): Bacteria > Pseudomonadota > Alphaproteobacteria > Caulobacterales > Aquidulcibacteraceae > Vitreimonas. The sequence goes on along the minus strand of JAWKUZ010000002.1, from coordinate 316,324 downwards.
GTTGAACGAAATCTTTTCCTTGGAATCCAAGGCTGAGTAGAGCTTCACCGGCAGCGCAACCAGCGCAAGCCGAATTTGCCCTGTCCACACTGGACGAGCTGGAGGCGCCATGACCCTTAAACACCCTGACGTGACCCGACGTTCCAGCATCGTAACATTACTGGAACTTGCTCACAACGCGCGTGGTTAGCGTTTACCTTACTTTGCGACCAGCTCCGTAGGTCGCGCGCACAGCTTCCACGAACGCGCCGCCGCGCTCGCGCATGCGATCGGAGAACACGAGCCCCACGTCGCGGCTCAATTCGAAGCCAGCAAGGTTCACTGATGCGAGCCCCGGCCGCTTGAAGCTGGACGGCGCTACCGTCACGCCCAAGCCCGCTGCGACCATGCTCATGGCGCGATCGTCAGAGAGTGTGCGCAGGCTGAACGAGGGGCGCACGTCGCGGTTGGTGAAGTAGCGGCTTATCTCCGGCAGGCCTTCGCACTGACGGCGCACGATCATCGTCTCGCCAGCCAGCTCGCCGCCCTCGATCTCCTCGACCCCCGACAGTTTGTGGTTAGCGCCGACGAACAACACATAAGGTTCGGTCCGCAGCTCTTCCTGCGCGAAGCTCTCGAGGCCTGGCCGCAAGATCGTGATCGCCACATCAAGGCGCCCGTCGGAAAGACGATTGGCGATATCGCGCTCGGTCGAGTCCAAAATCTCCAGCGCTTCGCCGCCGGAATTCCGCGCATGCGCGGCCACCACGCGCTCCAGATCCCGCGCCGGGATGGTCGAGAGAATGCCGGCCCTTAGCCGCTTCAGCTGCGGCGTCTCGGAGACGTCGCGAAGCGCCGCCTCGTATTCCTGCGTAATCCGCCGTGCGTGCTGCAGGAACTTACTGCCCGCCGGAGTAAGCGAAACCCGCCGGGTCGTCCGCTCGAAGAGGCGGGCGCCGACCTCGTCTTCAAGCTTGGCAATGCCGACCGAAAGTGTGGGCTGGGTGACCGAGACTCGTTGCGCCGCCTTCGAGAACGAGCCCAGCTCGGCCACGGCCAGGAAGTAGCGGAGCAGATAGCGATCCATAGACCATGCCTATCAGTCTTGTTCGCAACGTTCAATTTCTATTGGCAAGCCAAATCAATTAGAGCGTTCGGAAAATCTCACTCAGTCATTCCAGGCGCGCGGAGCCTGACCTGGAATCCAGGGCAAACGATCAGCGCTTGAAACCCTGGATTCCAGATCGGCCTGCGGCCGTCTGGAATGACTCAGAATCGAGGGAGTTCGCGATGTCCGACTACCAGCTCGATTTCCAGCTCGGCGAAACCGCCGACGCCATCCGCGACACCACTCGCAAGTACGCGGCTGACCGCATCGCGCCGATGGCCGCGGAGATCGACGCGCAGAACAAATTCCCGCGCGAGCTTTGGCCCGAGATGGGCGAGCTTGGTCTGCACGGCATCACCGTCGCCGAAGAGGATGGCGGTCTCGGCCTCGGCTATCTTGAGCATGTCGTTGCCATGGAAGAGGTGAGCCGCGCTAGCGCATCGATCGGTCTCAGCTACGGCGCGCACTCGAACCTCTGCATAAATCAGCTCCGCCGCTGGGCCACGCCCGAGCAGAAGCAAAAATATCTCCCAAAGCTCATCAGCGGCGAACACGTCGGCTCGCTCGCCATGAGCGAAGCTGGCGCAGGTTCCGACGTTGTCGGCATGAAACTGCGCGCCGAGAAGAAGGGCGATCGCTACGTGCTCAATGGCACGAAGTTCTGGATCACCAACGCGCCCGAAGCGAACACGCTGGTTGTCTATGCCAAGACCGAACCGGGCGCAGGCTCCGGCGGCATCACGGCTTTCATTGTCGAGCGCGGCATGAAGGGCTTCAGCACCAGCCAGAAGCTCGACAAAATGGGCATGCGCGGCTCGGATACCGGCGAACTCGTGTTCGAAGATTGCGAAGTGCCGGAAGAAAACGTCATGGGCGGCCTCAATCGCGGCGTCGCCGTGCTGATGAGCGGCTTAGACTACGAACGCGCCGTGCTGAGCGCCGGTCCGCTCGGGATTATGCAAGCCTGCCTCGATGTCGTTCTGCCCTACGTTCGCGAACGCAAACAATTCGGCAAACCGATCGGCTCGTTCCAGCTCATCCAAGCCAAGGTCGCCGACATGATCGTCGCGCTCAATTCGGCGCGCGCTTACGTCTACGCCGTCGCCAAATCTTGCGACGCCGGCAAGACCACGCGCCACGACGCGGCCGGCGCCATTCTCTACGCCTCCGAAAGCGCGGTGAAGACCTCGCTCGAAGCCATCCAAGCCCTCGGCGGCGCGGGCTACACGAAAGACTTCCCAGTTGAGCGCTTCCTCCGCGACGCTAAGCTCTACGATATCGGCGCCGGCACCAATGAGGTCCGGCGTTTCCTGATCGGCCGGGAGATCATTGGCGGGGGATGAGCTTCGTTTGCTCGATATGCGGTGAGCGGCACGACGGGCTTCAAGCGATCGGCTACGTCAAGCCTCAGCATTGGCTTGAACTCACGGCCGATGAGCAGGCGCGCGGCAAGGTCGACTCCGACCTTTGCGCGACGCCTGACGGCCATTTCTTCGTCAGAGCGGTGTTGGAGGTGCCCATCATCGACGGACCGGAGCCGACTCTAGAATTCGGCCCGTGGACCAGTCTGAGTGAAACGAACTTTTGGCGCTATGTCGAAACGTTCAACGATTCCAATCAATCGAAGATAGGCGACATGTTCGGTTGGCTATCAAATGAACTGAGAGGCTTTCCGGGTTCTCTCAATATCAGCAGCAGGGTTCAGCCGCGTGACAACAACCAGAGGCCGCTGATCGTCGTCGATCCCGGCGATCATCCCTTAGCGCTTGCGCAGCGACAAGGTATCTCCTTCGAGCGCGCACTTCAGATTGCTCACGAGTACCTATGAAACTCAAATCCAACATCGATCCCAACTCCGAAACTTTTGCCAAGAACGCCGCGCATCATCGGGGTCTGGCGCAGCAACTGCGCGACACCACTGCGCAGATTGCGCTCGGCGGCCCCGAAGAGGCGCGCGCGCGGCACACCAAGCGCAACAAGCTGCTCCCGCGCGAACGGGTTGAGCGCCTGCTCGATCCCGGTGCGCCGTTTCTCGAAGTCGGCGCGCTGGCCGCATACGATCTTTATAACGGCGAGGCGCCCGCCGCCGGCGTGATCACCGGCGTTGGCCGCGTGTCAGGCCGCGAAGTGATGATCGTCGCCAACGACGCCACGGTGAAGGGCGGCGCCTATTTTCCGATGACGGTGAAGAAGCACCTGCGCGCGCAAGAGATCGCGATGCAGAACAAGCTGCCGTGCGTCTATCTCGTCGATAGCGGCGGCGCGAACCTGCCGCACCAAGCCGAAGTCTTCCCGGATCGCGACCATTTCGGCCGCATCTTCTTCAACCAAGCGCGCATGTCGGGCGAGGGCATCGCGCAGATCGCTTGCGTCATGGGTTCATGCACCGCCGGCGGCCTGCGTGCCGGCGATGAGCGATGAAACCGTCATTGTCCGCAACCAAGGCACCATCTTTCTCGGCGGCCCGCCGCTGGTGAAAGCCGCGACCGGTGAAGTGATCAGCGCCGAAGATCTCGGCGGCGGCGACATGCACGCGCGCAAGAGCGGTGTCGTCGATCACCTCGCGCAGGATGACGCGCACGCGCTGCACTTGGTTCGCTGTATCGTCGCGAACTTGAACACCGTGAAGAAAGTCGGCCTCGACATCCGCGAACCGATCGCGCCGGCGTACGACGCCGAGAGTATTTACGGCGTTATCCCCGACGACGTGCGCACGCCATACGACGTCCGCGAAGTCATCGCTCGCATTGTTGACGGCAGCGAGCTGGACGAATTCCGCCCGCTCTACGGCCCGACGCTCGTCACTGGCTTCGCGCGCATCTGGGGCTTCCCCGTCGCGATCCTCGCCAACAACGGCATTCTGTTCAGCGAAAGCGCACAGAAGGGTGCGCACTTCATCGAGCTCGCCTGCAAGCGCGGCATTCCGCTGCTCTTCTTGCAGAACATTTCCGGCTTCATGGTCGGCGGCAAATACGAAGCCGGCGGCATCGCCAGGACGGCGCGAAAGATGGTGACGGCCGTCGCCTCCGCCGAAGTGCCGAAATTCACCGTGTTGATCGGCGGCTCGTTCGGCGCCGGCAATTACGGCATGTGTGGCCGCGCGTACTCGCCGCGCTTCCTTTCACCTGGCCCAACTCTCGCATCTCCGTCATGGGCGGTGAACAAGCGGCCAGCGTGCTCGCGCAAGTGAAGCGCGACGGCATGGAAGCAAAAGGCGAGAGCTGGGCCAAAGCCGACGAAGAAAAATTCAAAGACCCCATCCGCGAGCGCTACGAAGCCGAAGGCGACCCCTACCACGCCACCGCGCGCCTCTGGGACGACGGCATCATCGATCCAGCGCAAACGCGCGATGTGCTGGGCCTAGCGATTAGCGCGAGCCTCAACGCCCCAATCCCAGAAACGCGCTTCGGCGTGTTCAGGATGTGAGTAACGTGACCGCCGCCCGCGATTTCAAGATTCTGTTAAGCGACGTGTGCAACTCGTTGATGTGCCAAAGCGGGACCGCCGCGCCACTAGTGCGCGGAGCCCGCCTCGGTCTCTCAACTGCTTTGCGTCCGCTCGGGCGGCGTGGGGCCTCGGGTGCATTATCCCGTTATAGGGGCCGTCGTTCTTCCGGAGCGGCGGCCCTCTTTTATTGGCCCAGCGCAGACCGCTGGATGCTCGACGTGCCTCTCGGCGGCGTCTTTCCGAATTTGCCCAGCTATCCTTTACAAAGGATGAACGCTCATGGCCTGAGCTGGAAATCTATGGCATTGCTCCGCATTCGAAACAGATCCGTAGACTTTCCAGAATCGTCCAGAAGTGTCCGAAACCGTCCAAGCCTCTCCAGAACGAGCGCCAATCGGCGACCGCCATCGGGTGACCGTACCTTCCGAGGTGAGGGGCGCGATTTCATGGCAAAACAAGATTGCAAAGGGCGCCGCCGTGACCTTCCAGCTGTGCGAGCCGGGCCACTGCCGCATCCTCGCCGGCGACGTCTTCAGCGAGAAGATCAATGCGGCCAACGTCGCTGGCAATGCCGAGGCGGCGGAGCGGCTACCGATCATTTTGATTCCTGGAAAATGGGAAGAGAACGCTCGCCTGCCGCTGCACGAGTTGGTGATGGACCGTCTGTTCGGCGTCGGCACGCATGCGCCTTCGGTGATCCTCTGGGGACATGGCGACGTGATCGATCTTTGGAGCGACGAGCGCTGGGCCGAGGCGGTGGAGACCACCATCAAGTTGGCCGATGCCTAGCGGAGCATTGCAGTGCTTAAAACCGTCCTCATCGCAAACCGTGGCGAGATTGCCCGCCGCGTCATCCGCACAGCCAAGCGCCTCGGCGTGCGCACAATCGCCGTCTATTCCGACGCCGACGCCAAGGCGCTGCACGTGCGCGAGGCGGATGATGCCGTGCACATCGGCGCGTCGCCCGCGAAAGAGAGCTATCTGCGCGGCGAGAAGATCATCGCTGCCGCCAAGCAAACGGCTGCCCAAGGCATCCATCCGGGCTACGGCTTTCTCTCCGAAAACGCCGACTTCGCGCAGGCCGTGATCGACGCGGGCCTGATCTGGATCGGCCCGAAACCTGACTCCATCCGGGCCATGGGTCTCAAGGACGCCGCCAAGAAGCTCATGGCCGATGCCGGCGTGCCGACGACGCCCGGCTATCTCGGCGAAGATCAAAGCGAAGAGCGCTTGCAGAAGGAAGCCGACGCGATCGGCTATCCGGTGCTGATCAAAGCCGTCGCCGGTGGCGGCGGCAAAGGCATGCGCAAGGTCGAAAAGAAAGCCGAGTTTAAGGCCGCGCTCGCCTCCGCCAAGCGCGAAGCCGCGTCCTCGTTCGGTGATGATCGTGTGCTGCTCGAAATGTACGTGCAGCGGCCGCGCCATATCGAGGTGCAGGTGTTTGGCGATACGCACGGCAATGTCGTCCACCTGTTCGAGCGCGATTGTTCGCTGCAGCGCCGCCATCAGAAGGTGATCGAAGAAGCGCCCGCGCCGGGCATGAGCGACGAAGCGCGCAAAGCCGTCACCGATGCCGCCGTGTTGGCGGCAAAAGCTGTGAACTATGTCGGCGCTGGCACCATCGAGTTCATCGCCGACGCCAGCGAAGGCCTGCGCGGCGACCGCATCTGGTTCATGGAAATGAACACGCGCCTGCAAGTCGAGCACCCGGTGACGGAAGAGATCACTGGGCAGGACTTGGTCGAATGGCAACTCCGCGTCGCCAGCGGAGAGAAGCTGCCGCTGAAACAGGATGAGCTGAAGATCAACGGCCACGCCATCGAAGCGCGGCTGTATGCGGAGGACCCGAGCACCGGCTTCTTGCCCTCTACCGGAGCCTTGGATCATTTCGGTTTCCCTGACGACCGGTCGTATGGCGACCCGGAGGCAATCAGAATCGAAGCCGCAGTAACACAGCACTCGGAGGTTACGCCGTTCTACGACCCGATGATCTCGAAGTTGATTGCTCACGCTGCCAAGCGCGCGGCTGCTATCGAGAAGTTGCGTCAAGCCTGCGAGGAGGTGGCGATCTGGCCGGTGAAAACCAATGCTGGGTTTTTGGCGCGCTGCCTTGCTGACGAGGCGTTTAAGAAAGGCGATGTGGACACCGGACTAATCGTGAGTCGTGGCGATGGCCTGGCCAAGAGGCCGCCGCCTTCTGGCGAGGCAGTGCTTGCGGCGGCCAATGAATTAGAGGCGACGTCGAAGTACTCAACACAGGTGCGCGACACCCCGCCGAGCACGCGTGACTCGCCTTGGGTGAGGATCAAGGATTTCCGGCTCAACGCGGAATCAGTCCGCAAGGTGCGCCTTCGGTTCGAGGATCAGGCGCTTGTCGTATCGACACGCAGAACTTCTTCGCACGCGTATGCTGCGACCTACGGAGACAAGATCGTCGCGTTCGAGCGGGGCGAAGCATATCCGTTCGTCGCCGACACCGGCGAGCGCTCCGCGGACGACACCGCCGCCGGCGATGGCGCGATCCTGTCGCCGATGCCCGGCAAGATCGTTTCCGTCGCCGCCAAGGCTGGCGCGAAGCTGAAGAAGGGCGATCCCATCCTGGTGCTCGAAGCCATGAAGATGGAGCACACGCTCACCGCACCGTTTGACGGCGTGTTGGCTGAGTTGAACGCGAAAGCGGGTGCGCAGGTGAGTGAGGGGGTGTTGTTGGCGCGGGTCGAGGAAGAAAAGTCATAGGCGCGAGTATCGCGGCGTCCCGCACCTGTAGGATACGATTGCTGTGGATAGCTAAGCGAACTCGGATTCCGCTTGCTCGTGGTGGCGCACCGCGTCGCCGAACACTTCGTTGACGCCGATATTGGTCATTTCCGGCACGCTCGCGTTCGACGGCACACTTGCGCCGGGGCAGAGCCGCGATGCCGAACCGATAAACGCGTAGCTGCCGATCCGCACGGTGCGCACCAACACGCGTGAGCGGCCTCCGTCAGTCTTCTTGCGCACGTGCGCCGCGAGTTCGACTTCGCGAGAGAACACAACCCGGTTGCCGATATCCATCAAACTGCGGTCGAGCACGTCCATGCGCACGGGCCACTCGACGCCGTAGCCGACGCGCGAGCCCCACATGCGCAGCCACATCGAGTAGAAGCCGGGGAACACGCGCAGCAGCGATTCAAGATACGGGAGTGCGTCGTAGAAGGCCTGAATATTGTGCGAGGCGAGCCACGGTGAAAACACGCGTCCGTCGATCTGGTTGACGCCCTGCTTTAGCGGCGCCCAACGCAACATGACGCGCTGAACCGTGGGCGGCAGCACATAGACGACAAACAGAACAAGGATTGCGCTCCACAGCGATGGCCATTGCGCAAACACGCCTAGCGCCGTGAGCAGCAGCACCGTCATCAGCAACGGGAAATACGAAAACAGCCTGTCGGCCGCGGTCATCATGCTGCGTCGCTATGCACAGCGCCGCAGAGGAGGGCGTAAAGCTCATCCGCGCCACGTGCGCCGCGCAACGCTGCGCGCACGTCCGCGTGTTTCAAGAAGCGTGCAATCCGCGACAATGCCTTCAAGTGATCGGCGCTCTTATCGGGCGGCGAAAGCAGCATGAACACCAGGTCCGCCGGGCGATTGTCCATTGCTTCGAAATCTTGCGGAGGGTCTAGGCGCGCGAACGCCGCGATCGGGCGCTTCAGGCCATCGAGCGGGCCGTGTGGTGTAGCGACGCCTTCACCTAGCCCTGTGCCATTCAGACGCTCGCGGATCAGCACCGTGTCGAACGCCGCGCGCGCATCAATGCCCGCACTCTTCGCCAACGCTTCGGCCATCAAATGCAAGGCTTGCCGGCGCGATGTCGCCAGCAAGCGCGGAAGGATAGCCTCCGCCGCAACCAGATCGCTTAGGTCGTTCACTAACTCACCCTGTTTCTCGCGCCGCTCAGAGCAGCGCCAAGCAACTCAGGCGCCGTTCTTGCGGTTCCCGCGTCCGGGATCGATCCAGCCGACATTCCCGTCCGCCCGTCGATAAACCACGTTCAGTTCGCCATTGGCGGCGTTTCTGAACATCAACGCTGGCGATTCGGTTAAATCGAGCTGCATCACCGCCATGGAAACGGTCATCGTTCGCACCGGCTTGGTGGCCTCAGCGATCACCAGCGGCGCCGCCTCGCCATTAACCGGCGTTTCCGCGCCGTCATCCTCTTCCTCTAACGGGGCGAGCACATAAGCCGAAGCGTCCTCAGCTGGAAGGGGAGATTTGTTATCCGCGTGATGATTTCGCAGGCGCCTTTTGTAACGGCGCACACGTTTTTCGAGCTTCTCCATCGCGTCGCCGAACGCGCTGTGCGCGTCGCCGCCATGGCCTTCGGCTTGTAGGGAAATTCCTGACGGCAAGTGAACCAGGCAGTCCACTGCGACACCTACGCCGCCGCCATTCTTGGCGACTGTGACTACAGCGTCCGTCGCACGGTTGAAATACTTGCCGACGCCGCTGGCGAGTTCAGTCTCGATACGGGTTCGGAGCGCTTCGCCGACATCCATCTGTCGTCCGGCGACTTGTATGCGCATGAAGGAGCCTCCTTGGCTGCGGACCAGGCGCTCTCGAGGCTCAGCCCGCCCCCGAAGGCGCCCCGATGCCATGCGATAAAGGTAGGCCTCGTATGTTCGCTGGTCAACGCACTGCAGTGGCGAAAACGCTGTGCCTTTGCTTTATCTCACTTAACCACCATGTTGCCGCCGGGGAGCCGCAATGAGCGCGGAACAGAGCGCAGCAACCACCACAGCTGAGACGCCACCGCGTGCGCAATGGCTCGACCTTGCGGCGATCGTGGTGTGCACTTTGGCGTGGGGCACAACGTGGTTCGCGATCACTCTGCAGCTCGGTGTCGTCGATCCTGTCGTCTCGATTACATACCGCTTCGCGCTTGCGGCGATGTTGTTGTTTGCGTGGGGCGCGCTGCGCCGCGAAAGCTTAGCGCTCAATCGCGCACAGCATCTCGCCGCCTTCGGTGTCGGTCTCTTCACGTTCGCGATCGACTATTCGTTTGTGTATTGGGCCGAGGAGCGGGTGACTTCCGCAGTCGTCGCCGTGGTGTTCGCCGCGATGGCGTTTGTGAACCTCATTGTGTTTCGGGTTGTGCTTGGCCAACGCGCGCCATTGCTGGCGTGGGGGGCGGCGGGGCTCGGTGTTATCGGCGTTGCGCTCCTCTCGTGGGAAGAGATCGTCACAGCTCATATGAGCATGCGTGCGCTCTCCGGCATTGGCCTTACCCTCGCGGGCGTAACGGCCGCCGCGATCGGCAATGTCTATGCGCGACGCGGTGAGATGGCGGGCGCTGGCGTGATCGCCTCAACGGGTTGGGCGATGGGCTATGGCGCGGTGCTGCTGGCGATCTTTGCGACAGTGGCTGGCAAGACCTGGGCTTTTGAATTCACCGCGCCCTACATTCTCTCGCTTTTGCACCTCTCTGTTGTCGGGTCAGTCATCGCCTTCGCGCTATATTACGGCCTTGCGCGCCGGCGGGGATACGCAACCGCATCCTATATTTCCGCGTTGACGCCGCCAGTTGCGATGTTTGTCTCAGCGATGCTTGAGGGCAAGACCTGGGGACTGTTTGCGTTGGGCGGCGTCGCGCTTGTGCTGATGGGGCAGGTGCTGTTGCTGCGGTCGCGGCGCGCCGCTTAAGGCAATGACCGCACCGCGGCTTCGATGCCCGGCCGCATCGGCGCGAACGCCGGGTTCTGGGTGAGCGAAACGTTTGTCTGCAAGACGTTCAAGAAGCTCATGAGGTTGTGCTTGCGCTGCAGCCCTTGCTCAGATTGCCACCAACCTTCCCATGATGCGCCAAGCGGCCCAGGGCCTGAAATCTGAGTGAGCCAGGTGGTCCATTCGGCTTCATCGAAGACGTTGCGCGTCGCCATGTAGAGGATGGGCGTGGCGAGGCGCTCGCTTTCGCCGTGCACGTAATAGTGCCCCGCCGGTGCGATCTGCGAGGCGATAGCGTCACGAATACGGATCAGATCCGGCTTGCCGACGGCGGGGTTGAGCACGAGTTGCAGCATCAAGTCAGCTGTGTGCGCGGTTGCGTGGCGATAGCCTTCGCCAGGCGTAAAGCCGCGATAATCGGTGATGCTGCGCATGTAGGCGATCGAGGCGTCGATCAGCTGCGCGCGCTGCGTGTCGCTCATCCAAGGCGCGACACGATCGGTGCGCGCCACATCTGCTAGAACGAGCGCCGAGAACGGACGCTGAAAGCCCTGCGGGTCTGGTGCTGTCAGATTTGCCTGCAGATTGGCGTTCAGGGCCGCCAACGTTTCGCGCGTGAGCAGGTTGTTGCGCATGTAGTGCTGCAAGCCTTCGAAGGCGATGCCGTCGCGGACGGCTGGGTCCGGATCGCCGAGGCATTCGGCCAGACCAAGCGCAAGCGTGTTGCGCTCCGCATCGTCTGCGATCACCCAGTCGTTTGTCTTCAGCGCCTCCAGCCGCGCGTGGTCGTATCCTGAAGGTTGGCATGCTTGCGCTTGCGCCTCCGCTGGCGCCGTTGCGCACGCGGCAAGCAACGCTAATGAAGCGCATAATCCGAGTGTCTTCATGAGCGTCATGCTCCCAGCACGATTGGGCCCGCGCAGCACCACTGCGACGAGCAGTGCCGCCGCTGCGACCAGCGGAAATCCAGGCTGACAACCGTTGGGGGTTATAGCATTGTCCCCGCCATGAAGCAGGGGAGACCAGAAGTGCGAACCAACGGCATCGCCGCATTTGTTGCCTTCTTCGTTTTGGTTCTGGCGACGAGCGCGAGCGCGCAGACGACTTGGCAGTATCGCGGTGTCACGTTCACGCCGCGCGCAGGCTGGTGCGGCGCGGAAGGCGTTGACGCTGGCGGCGTCACATCGTTCGTCATGCGGTCCTGCGACGGGCAATGGCCGCAGCTTTCGACTGCGCCGATGTTTCCCGCCGGCAGCCCGGTCGCGCAGATGAGTGTCGAAGAAATTACCTCTCGCTTGATGGCGCATTCCGCTTCCCCCTCTGAACACGAGCGCGTCGCCGAGATCGGACGCAGGATCAGCCCACAGTGCGTGATGGCGAACTACGCGACGGACGGAAACCAAATGCCGGGCATTCGAACGATCGGCGTTTTGGCGACATTCCAATGCCCGCAGATGGTCGCGTACAACAACATCACGGTCGTCGTGCGCGGACGTGATGGCGCTATCTGGGGCATCGCCGCGGATTTTGGCGCGATGCCGATCACGCCGGATGATATCGCCCAAATGCGCGGGCTGATTGCGGCGATCGGGCAGCAATAGCGCGCACCATCGCGACGCGAAAACGCCTAGCGCTTTCGCAAATAGTCGGGAGCAGGGCGCGTGGGGACGCGCTGGGTAGTGCCTAGAGTGCGGTGCTTCACGCACCGCCGCGTGTCGCCACGCGCCCTTTGCGATTGTTATTCGCCGGGCCGTCGCGTGGAGGTCTTTCACTCCCTTGGATCGGTCCCCGGCGGCGTGCGGAGCTTTGCCTTGGCTCCGGTGCGCTCCCACGGTTTGCGCCTTACGCTGCTCTCCCGTGGGCTTCTGTCTGGGCCGGATCGTCTCGACCCAAACATCACGCTCAATCGCGACCCTCGCGCTCGCTTGGCTCGGCTAGCCGGTGAGCCTCCCGTGCGAGGGATGAGCGCATGATACGGGCGCGGGGCAGGTGTAGGATAGATTTTGTGCTGTGCGTTGATTCTGTTGGGTGAGAGCGGTGTTTGGTGTGGGATAGATTGGCCAAGCAACCAGAACATCACCTTGCGCGTTTACTCGTGAGCGTCCTACGGCGCGAGTCCTGAGGCAGATTGTGGAAGCGCTTCTTGTTGTCGTGATCGTCTCGGGTGCGCTGATGGTTGGAGCGGCCTGGGGACTCTTCGGACACCTTCCAAGGAATGTTGAGGGCTTCCTGGTCGCTGTCGCCGGGGGCGCGCTGATCGTTTCAATCATGACCGAGTTGATTGAGCCTTCCGTCAAGGAGGCGCCGGGGCTTCGTACGCAAGCGGTGCGGTAGCCTATCTCGCAAGGGGCTGACTTGTGAGCGCTGGCTGGCTACCTTTCCCGCTTCGGGGGTGGCATGGGCGACGTATTTATCTCTTACAAGCAAGACGAGCGTGAGCGCATGCGCCCGATCGCCGACGGCCTGCGGGCGCTGGGCGTTGACGTCTGGTTCGACGAGCGACTCCAGCCTGATCGTTCCTTCACCGAGGAAATTCAGGACGTCATGAACGGCTGCCGGGCGCAAATCGTTTGCTGGTCGCCAGCCGCCGTGGCCTCCGAGTGGGTGCGTGGCGAAGCCGAAGTTGCGCGCCAACGCGGCGTGCTGGTGGCTGTTATGATCGAGCCGTGTGCGCTGCCGCCGCCTTTCAATATGCATCACGCGGAAAATCTGAGTGGATGGCATGGAGATGCGCGCCATGCGGGCTGGCGCAAAGTGTGTGAAACGATCGGCCGCAAGCTCGGTCGTGAAGGACTGGGCGATCTGGCCGCGCTGCAGGCGAGTGACGATGCGGCGGCTTGGAAAAAATGGGCGCAGCGTTTTCCGAATGACCCGCTAACGGACGCCGCTTGGAGCAAGGCCGAAGAATTGGAAATCGGCGCTGCGCGGGCGCGGATGGCGCGCGATCGTGACGCCGCCAAACAGGGCGCGGAGGAGGCTGAACGAAGCCGCGCCGCGAAGGCCGCCGTGACGCCGCCGCCAGCGACAACGCCTCTGCCGCCGCCAGTGAAAACCACCGGCCGAATGAATCCCGTGATCGTTGGCGGCATCGTGCTCGCACTCACCGCCGCGGGCGCAGGGACTTACCTGTTCTGGCCGCGTGGCGGCGATCAAGCTTCATCCCTGCCAACGACGACCTTCGAGACGCCGGTGGAAGTTGCTGAGCAAGAGGCCACGACCGACCCGGCCGCGGGTGCTGCAACGACTGCGGCGCCTTCTACCACGGCAGTTTCCACACCGCCTCCGCCTCCGCCGGATCTAGCGGCCGGAGCGATGCGCAGAATTCGCGCTCTCACCAACGAAGAATGGTACAACATCAATGTGTACGCGATGGGGGTGCTTCGCGAACCCGGCGTGGTGGAGGCGCTCCAACGAAGCGCCAATGCAAGCGATCCTCGCGTCCTGACAGTGCTCGCATATGGCTATGCGGAAGGGTACGGCGGCGCACCTCGCAACAGCGATGAGGCTAACCGGTTGTTTCAACGCGCTGCGGAGCAAGGGTTCGCGCCGGCGCAAAATACGCTGGCGGTGTCCTATCTGAACCGGGATAGGCGCGAGAGCGTAAGATGGTGGCGCGCCGCCGCCGATCAGGGTCACCCGGCCGCACAACAATCTCTTGCCTTCGCTTTGGCGAGCGGAGATGGGGTGGCGGTCAATCGGGCGGAGGCCATTCGCTACTTTCGGCTCGCTGCGCGGCATCCATCGGGCTCGCTGTCGCGTGATTGGCTAAGCCGGGCTGGAGAGACCTGGTGAGCGTGAAGCTTGAGCCTTAAAGCCCGTGCGCCAACTTGCGTTTGCGTTCGACTGAGCTTGGGATGCGCAGGCTTTCGCGGTATTTCGCGACGGTGCGGCGGGCGATGTCGATGCCTTTTTCGCGCAGGATTTCGACGATGCGATCGTCGGAGAGAATCTCCACCGGCGTTTCCGCGTCGATCAGGCCTTTAATCTGGTGACGCACGGCTTCGGCGGAGTGGCTTTCGCCGCCGTCAGCGGCGTTGATCGAGGCGGTGAAGAAGTATTTCAGCTCGAATACGCCGCGCGCGCAGGAGAGGTACTTGTTCGACGTGACGCGGCTCACCGTCGACTCGTGCATCTCGATCGCGGCGGCGACAGTCTTGAGGTTCAGCGGTCGCAAGTGCGCGACGCCGTGGGCGAAGAAGCCGTCCTGTTGGCGCACGATTTCGCGCGCGACTTTGAGGATGGTCTTGGCGCTGATCGAGGCTCTTCACCAGCCAGCGACGCATTAGCGGCGTACTCCGTGAGGAATTGCTTGTCTTCTTCGCGCTTCGCGGTCTTCGACACCGTCGCGTAGTAGCGCTGGTTCATCAGCACGCGCGGCATGGTGTCGGTGTTGAGTTCGACCACATGCCGTCGGGCGTCTGCTTCACGTAAACGTCCGGCGCGACCGATTGCACCGTGCCGCCGCCAAAGCCGGCTGGGTTTCGGCGTCAGCGCGGACTTCCGGCGATCATGTCGGAGATCTTCGCGATCGACGCCGCAGAGCCGGCCATCAAGCGCTCGAAGTGGCCCTTTGCGAGCAGATCCGAGGTTCGTCACCAGCGCTTCCATCGCCGGATCGAAGCGGCCGCGTTCTTTCAGCTGCAGCGTCGGGCATTCAGGGATGTCTCGCGCCATCACGCCGGTCGGCTCGAAACCTTGCATGACTTGCAGGACGCGCAGAACATCAGCGTCGCTTGCGCCGATGCGATGCGCGATTTCGAGTACGTCGGCGCGCATGTAGCCCCAATCGTCGACCGCATCGATCAGCACACCGCCGATCATGCGTTCGACCGGAGAGAGGCCAGCTTCAGTGAGCTGTGCGTCGAGATGTTCGGCAAGCGTCTTGTCGTTGGCGAGCGTTTCCTCGATCCCCGGCAGGTGCACCAGGAGCAGGCGCTTTTCCGCCCGCCCGTGACAGACGACCTCGACCTGAACCTGCATCGGCGCGGCGCCGGCTTCTGCCAGCTCGTTGGCGCTTAAGTCGGGCGCAATGTCGGCGACGCTGACATCGAGCGCCGCTTCGCTTGGCGCCATGCCGCTATCGAACTCAAGCGCCTGGGCGTCGCCGCCGTCTTCGCTCTTCTTGGCTTCGGCCGAACCTTCTTCGCGCTCGAGCAGCGGATTGCGCTCAAGTTCGCCTTCGACAAACTCTTGAAGCTCGACGTTCGAAAGTTGCAGCAGCTTGATCGCCTGCTGCAGCTGCGGCGTCATCACCAGGGCCTGGCCCTGGCGCATCTCTAGGCGGGGGGTCATCGCCATTGGCGGGCCACCGTCTAGTTGAAATCTTTGCCGAGATACCTTTCGCGCACGGTCCGATCCGAGAGCACCCTCGTTGGGCGTGCCCTCGAACAACACTTCACCGTCGAACATGATCGAAGCCCGATCCACGATCTGCAGCGTTTCGCGCACATTGTGGTCGGTGATCAAAATGCCGAGGCCGCGGTCCTTTAAGAACGTGATCAGCTCTCGGATGTCGTTGATGGCGAGCGGGTCGATACCGGCGAAAGGTTCGTCCAACAGCATGAAGGGGACGGCCTGGTCGCCAGAGCCCGCGCGATTTCAACCCGGCGCTGTCGCCGCCCGAGAGGGCGGAGGCAGGCGCATCTTTTCAAGTGGTCGACGCGCAACTCGGCGAGCAGACCGTTCACGATCTTCGCGCCGCTTTGAGTGAGAGCGCTCACTCAACTCGACGACAGACATCACGTTCTGTTCGACGGTCAGACCACGGAAAATGACGGCTCTTGTGGGAGATAGCCCACGCTGCCGGGCGCGTTGGTACATAGGCAGTGTTGTGACGTCCTGGCCGTCCAACAAGATCTGTCCCTGGTCCACGCGTACGAGCCCCGTGATCATATAGAAGCAGGTGGTTTTGCCTGCTCCGTTGGGGCCCAACAGTCCGACGACCTCGCCGCGGCGGAGGAAGAGCGAAACGTCCTTCACCACCTGGCGGCCGCGATACGCTTTTGCGATCCGAACCGCGCCAAGGCCCCCAGTGGAAGCCTCAGGCTTGGCCGAACGGCGTGTCGTGCCCTCGGGGCTCATTTCGACCCGCTGGCGCTAAGAATTCGTGAACCCTTGGGGGCTGAACGGGCGATCACTGCGGACGATTGCCCGGGTTCTGTTGATTGCCCTCGCTCGGCACGAAAACGCCGCGGACGCGCTGGCCCGGCTGAGGCCGGATCGTAGTGCGGCGGTTCCCTATGTTGAGCACCAGCGTATTGCCGCGGATGACGTTGTCTTCCGACATGATGATGACATTGCCGGTGAAGGTTACGCTGTCCTGCGCGACGTTGTACTCGGCGCGGTCACCACGCGCGTCTTGCGACGGCCGGATGTAATAAACTTCGCCCTCGGCAACCATGCGCTCAATATCGCCAGAACCGAGCCCCTGTTGCGGCGCGCCGCCGCTGGTGCCGCTGAAATACATGGTGATGCGGTCCGCACGGAGGCGGGCTTCGCCTTGCACGATGTCGACATTGCCGACGAGCACCAGCCGGCGCTCGCCGTCGAAATACTCAAGATTGTTGGCCGAGTAGGACACCGGCCCGCCGCTTTCGCTCAGTTGCGCGTGCGCGGGCGCCGCTGCGAAGGCCGACAATAGAAAGGCGCCGGCGGCGATCAGAAAGCTCACGGGCCTCATTGCGGCGTCTCCCCATTCTGTTGGTTGCGGTCAGGGATTTGCCCCTGAACTCCGCCGCCCAGCACCAAAGCACGGTCACTGTCTCTCAATTCATAACTTCCGGCCCGGAGCACGCCAAGTGGTCCGGCGCCGGTGACCCCGCCGCGGCCGGTCAAAGTGCCCCTTTCGAGGTCCACGATCATGTTTGGTGTGGTGAACCGGTTGCCGTTTCGGTCCGAAAACAGCACCTCGCCGTCGAAGACGACGGTCTTGGCCTGCTGGTCATACACCCCCCTCGGGGCGAGCATGATCGTTCCGGCATCGGTCCGATAGACAGGGGCAACCAGCTCGATCGGCTGATTTTCCCCCACCGCCCGCTCCGCCACCTCGGCGGAGAGCTGGTAGGGGCCGCCATTCTCGGTCCGCCCGATGAAGCGGGGGTTGATCATCCGCAGCGGTTCGGAGGCCGCGTACTGGCCAGCGTTGACCCCGCCCTCGATGGCGTTCAGCGCCATAAAGACGAACACGGCCGCGAAGGACGCGCCGGCGCCCGCCACGAAAAACCGCCGTAGCGCCGCGATCAGCCGCGAACGGCGGCGGGCAGCCTTAAGGGTGAGCGCCCGTTTGGGCTCCCAGCCAAAATCCAATGCTGCGCCAGCTGCTGTCACGGTTGGGCTTTTCACCTGCTCCAAGGGCGGAAGCAAGGCGGCTCAACCGTTACGGCTGGGGAGGGCTGGTGACGGTTGCGACGGGATCGGCCGGTGGAGGAGGTGGCGGCGGGAGCGGCGGCAGCACGATGTCCAGCCGATCGGCTGTGTACTCGTCCCGCGCGGGCAACGCCGTCCCGCGTAATTGCGCCGACCACTGCGCCACCTGCTGTTCGCGCGCGATGTCGTGAAAGCGCGCGACGATGTCGGCGGCGGCGCGGCTCTGGCGGCCGTCGAAGTACGCGTAGCCAGATTGGCGCTGGTCGCTTGCCGGCATCACATTGATCAGCACGCGCACATCATCTGATTGCAATGCACGCGCGATGCGTTCGGCAGCCGCGAAGTCGGCTTCCGCGCGGACGTGAAGCACAGCCGTGCGCAACGGCGGCGCGGGCCCGAGCAGCCCGCTGATGACGTTCGTCAGCGATTGATTGTCCGCTTCGGCGACGATCGTGTCGCTCGAGTCTTCGACGCTCAGTTCGCGCGCGCCGGCGATGGAGCCGGGATAGGCCTCGCTGCTCTGCCCGGCGGAAGCGACAACGGCTGTTGGCGGTGGCGGAATTACGCCGCTTGCCGCCATTACTTCTTCGAGTTGGATCACGCGCTCCTGCAACCGGTTCCGTTCACGCAGCACTTGATTGGTGACGCCAAGCGTCCAGCCCGCCAGCGCCACGGCGCTGACGCACGCAATCAGCTGCGCCACGAGCAGGGCGCGGGTGCTGGTCACGAACGCGCTGAGCAGGGACTTCGCCATGGGTGCTCAGCCCCCCGCCCGTCGAATGGAGAGCAGGCGCTGTGCCGCGACCAGTGCGCAGAGCACGCCGACGACGAGTACGCCGATCAGCGCAAGCCGCAGTTGATCGGGACGCATGACGCCGTTGTAAGCAGTGGTGAGGGCGGCTGCGAACGAAACCAACGCCGCCGCAATGGCAGCCAAGAGAGCGCGCGGTGCTACCGCGAGGCTGGGCTGTGCGCCTTGTGTTGCCCGGTGATCAATCGTCTCCGGCGGTCGCGAGTCACGCACAAGTCCTGCGAGCGAGGCCTCAAGCATCCCCCATTCGCTCTTGCCACCGTGCAATTCCGCGACCTTCAGTTGTTCAAACGGCGCCGGCAGGCGCACGTCGTCGATGCGCATCTGCAAGAGCTTCTGGTCGTCGAGCGCTTGCGCCGACTGCGCGATCACCCACGAAGAGTTCCGGGCGCTGTCACTCCAGACAGTCACGATCGCGCGCGCGTCGGCGTACTGACGCACGATCTCGTCGACGCGTGCTTGACCATCTCGCGCATCCCACCACACCGAATAGCCAAGTGAACTCAGCCGCTCCGCAATGGGCGTCACGCGATCACGGTCGAGCCGCGAACAGGAGATGAAGACGTCCGCCAAATTCTTTGCCGTCCCCGCTGCCCCCAGCGGGCCGCATGTTAACGCCTGGAAAGGTGAGGTGGCGAGAGAAAAGGGCGCCGGCAAGGCAATCCGCGCGTTGAGTTTGGCTTTCGCTCAGTAAGGGTAACTGGAACACACCATGCGCATTTGGATTTTCGCCGCGGCGTTGATTTTTGCAGCTTGCAGTGGTGCTCCGAGCAGTGGCCAGCAATCGCAGAATGCGCCGGTACGGCAGGGTGCGCCCAACACAGACTTCACGCCGGCCTTCGCAGGCCAAACCCGCGCGCCCGAAGTGCGCACGGGTGTGCGTATCCACACGGAAGAGATCGCGACTGGTCTCGATCATCCGTGGGCGATCGTGTTTCTGCCAGATGGAAGCATGCTCGTGACTGAACGCGCGGGGCGTTTGCGCGTCGTTACGCGCGGCGGCCAAATCTCGGATCCCATTACCGGCCTTCCGGAAGTCGCGGCGCAGGGGCAAGGCGGGTTGCTTGATGTCGTGCTCTCGCCGGATTTTGCGACGGATCGCCTGATCTATTGGAGTTACGCCGAGCCGCGCGAAGGCAACGCAAATGGGACCAGCGTGGCGCGCGGGCGCCTGAGTGATAACGCGACGCGTGTCGAGAACGTGCAAGTAATTTTCCGCCAAATGCCGTCTTGGCGATCGCGTGGTCACTTCGGCTCACGTCTCGTCTTCGATCGGGAAGGTCGCCTCTACATCACGCTTGGCGAACGCCAACAGCCTGAACCGCGGCAACTCGCGCAAGATCTCTCCACGCATCTGGGGAAGGTCGTTCGCATCAACGCTGACGGGAGTGTGCCATCAGACAATCCGTTTGTTGGCCGCGCGGATGTGCGCCCGGAAATTTGGTCCTACGGCCACCGCAATGTGCAGGGCGCCGCACTCAATCCAGAAACCGGCGAACTCTGGACGATCGAGCACGGCCCACGTGGCGGCGACGAGCTCAACATTCCTCATGCTGGTCTCAATTACGGGTGGCCGATCATCGGTTATGGCGAGGACTATAACGGCGCGCGCATGCACGAGACGTCAGCTCGCGAAGGGATGGAGCAGCCGATCTATTATTGGGATCCAGTCATCGCGCCCGGTGACATGGATTTCTACGCTGGCTCACTTTTCCCATGGCGCGGCGATATGCTCATCGCTGGCCTCGAGCACGGCGAGCTGGTTCGACTCGACGTTGAAGGCGAACGCGTCACCGGAGAGGAGCGCTTCGCTCTCGGCGTCGGCCGCATTCGCGACATCGCCGAAAGCGAAGACGGCGTACTCTGGATCATCACCGATGAGGACAACGGCCGCGTTCTGCGGCTGACGCCACAGTCTTAGTTACTCACCGCTGCCGTTGGTGTCGTCATCGGCTTGCGCCTGACGGTGCACTTCTTGGATACGCTGAGCGAAGGCTGGTTCAGCCTGAGCCCGCGTTGCAATGGCGTTGTAGGTGGTGGAGTCGAGGTTGTTGCGCTCCAGAATCTGGCGAATCTGCTCGGTCGCCTGAGCTTGTTGCTCAGGTGTGGCCGTCGCAAGTCCGGCTGTCACTGGCTCGATTTCGATGCTCGCTGCCGCGAACGCGCGAAGATTGGCCTCACTGAACGTGTCAGGCGTCAACGATGCCAGACGCGCGCCGAACGTGGTGTCCTGCGCCGCACGATTGCTGATGGCGTTGAACTGCTGCGGCGTAAGGCCATGACTTTGCAGCACTTGGGTGATCTGCGCCGTCGTCTGAGCGCGTTGCTCCGGCGTCTGCGTCGCGAACTGCGCTTGCAGCGGCTCAATCTCCGCCTTGGCGGTCGCGTAGGCGCGCAGTTGTTCGTCGGTCATCGCGGTGGGATCGGTGACCGTCTGCGTACTCGCTGCTGTGGTTGTGGCTGCTGCGTTTGACGCGCTCGTCGTCGCGCCAGATCCAGCGCAAGCGGCCAACGAAAGAGCCGCGACGGAAACGCCGGCGGCTGCGAATGTGCGCCATGTGCGCATATTGCTCCTCCTGTCGGTTTTCGAGAGTGAGCACAACGCGCGAGGATGGTGTTTGGTTCCCGCTAAAGATCCTTTGCGGCTGCTAACAGCCGATCGACCAAGTCATCCAATTGCCGGCGATCCTGCGCGCTGAGTGCTGTCAACAGTTTCTGCTCCGTCGCCAAAGCCAATGGCGCGATCCGCGCGTGTAGGCCTTCGCCCGATAATGTAAGAGATAAGAGTTGCTTGCGCGCATCAGCGGCGTCGCTGCGCGTGCTGACGCGTCGCGCGGCAACGAGCTTCGCCACTGCGCGAGAGACCGCGACTTTGTCCATCTCGGTTGCTTCGGCGACATCTTTTGCCGTCAATCCTGGCCTGCGGCCCAGCACGGCGATGATCCGCCATTCCGGAATAGTGAGGTCGAACGCCTTAGCGTACCGCGCCGCGATTGCGCGGCTGACCCGGTTCGACAGGATCGAGAGCCGGTAGGGGAGGAACTCCTCCAGAACCAGCAATTCCGCTGGGGCCGGTTTTCGCTTTGCGCTTGCCATTGGTTACAGATGAAACTAAATCTCCGGCAAACGCAAGCTTCGAGGAAACGTCCATGGCCGATCTGTTCGAGAATCCGATTGGGACCGATGGGTTCGAGTTTGTCGAATTCACCTCGCCCGAACCAGAAAAGCTTGCCGCGTATTTCGAACAGATCGGCTTCACCGCTGTCGCGAGGCACCGTTCAAAGAACGTCGTCCGCTATAAGCAGAACGACATCAATTTCATCTTGAACATGGAGCCAGCTGGCCAAGCGGCTGATTTTCGCGATGCGCATGGGCCGTCGGCGAACGCGATGGCTTTCCGTGTGAAGGATGCGCAGCATGCGCTCCGCGAAGCGGTGAAGCGCGGCGCCGAGCCGGTTGAAGGCAAAGTTGGACCGATGGAGCTGAACATCCCGGCGATCAAGGGTATCGGCGGCGCCTACATCTATCTGGTCGATCGCTACGGCGCGCAGACCATCTACGACATTGACTTCAAACCGATTGAAGGCGCCGATGAGAAGAAGAACGCCATCGGTCTTACCTATCTCGATCATCTCACGCACAATGTCTTCCGAGGCAACATGAAGACTTGGGCGGATTATTACGAGAAGATCTTCAACTTCCGCGAGATCCGCTATTTCGACATCGAAGGCAAAGTCACCGGCCTGTTCTCAAAGGCGATGACAAGCCCCGATGGCAAGATCCGTATCCCGCTCAATGAATCGAAGGGCGAGGAAGGCAAGGTCGATCAGATCGAGGAGTATCTTCAGCGCTATAAGGGTGAGGGCATCCAGCACTTGGCCTTCGGCACGGACAATCTCTACGAAGTGGTTGATCGTCTGCGCGCGCGTGACGTGCAGCTGCAGGACACGATCGAGACCTATTTCGATCTGATCGACAAGCGTCTGCCAGGTCACGGCGAGCCGGTTGAAGAGTTGCGCAAGCGCCGCATCCTGATCGATGGCGCGCCGAGCGAAGGGCAGGGCTTGCTGCTACAGATCTTCGGTAAGGACGCGATTGGGCCGATCTTCTTCGAGTTCATTCAGCGCAAGGGCAACGAAGGCTTCGGTGAGGGCAACTTCAAAGCGTTGTTCGAGAGCATTGAGCTCGACCAGATCCGCCGCGGCGTGCTCAAGGCAGGTTGATGCGAGCCATCCTAGCGATCGCTCTTTTGGCGCTCGGCGCATGCGCAACCGCGCCTGAACCTGCTCCGCGCTGGTCGATTGTCGTGCACGGGGGCGCCGGCGTGATTGAGCGCGCTAGCCTTACGCCGGACGTGGAAGCGCAGTATCGCGCCGCCCTGCAGCGCGCGCTGACTACTGGCGGCGCCATCTTAGATCGCGGCGGCTCTTCGCTCGATGCGGTCGAAGCTGTCATTCGCCAAATGGAAGACGATCCGTTGTTCAACGCGGGTCGTGGCGCGGTGTTCACAGCCGAAGGCCGCAACGAACTCGACGCCTCCATTATGGATGGCAGCAACCGAGGCGCTGGCGCAGTGGCGGGGCTGACCCGCACGCGCCATCCAATCAGCGCCGCACGCGCGGTGATGGAGCGGTCGCGCCATGTGATGCTGATGGGCGAGGGCGCCGAGGCTTTCGCGCGATCGCAGAACTTGGAAGAGGTCGATCCGGCTCACTTCTTCACCGAACGGCGTTGGCAGCAGCTTGAAGCCAATCTTCGCCGCAGCAACCTGCCGATCCCGGAGCGCCCTGCAAACGCGCCACGCGCGCCGCAGGCTCAGATGACTTATCCGGACGATCACCAGTTCGGCACGGTTGGTGTCGTGGCGCTCGACGCGTACGGCAATATCGCCGCTGGCACTTCGACCGGCGGCACTACCGCCAAACGTTGGGGACGTGTCGGCGACGCGCCGATCGTCGGCGCCGGCACCTATGCGCAAAACGGAGTCTGCGGCGTCAGTGCGACTGGGACGGGTGAGTTCTTTATCCGCGTCGGCGTCGCCCGCGATATCTGCGCGCGCATGGAATTCAACGGCGAGAGCGCGCAAGAAGCAGCCGACGCCGTGATGGTTGAAGTCGGCGCGACCACGAATAACGAGGGCGCGGTAGGCGATGGCGGCGTTATCGTGCTCGATGGACGCGGCAATTTCGCCTGGGCGATGAATACGCCTGGCATGTATCGCGCGCACCAAGCGGCAGGTGGCCCGCAGCTAGTCCAGATTTTTGCTGACGAACGATGAGTATTTGTTCCGAACCCACGGCACAAATCGCGGTGTCGCCCGTTTATAGGCCGGAACTATTCGGTCACACGGGAACACGTCATGTCTACATTCGTCATTTACGCGATCGGCTTTCTTATTCTTCTCGCCGGCCTGATCTATGGCGCGACGCTGCTCGGTGTAGCGACGCAATGGATCGTCGTCGGCTCGCTTGTTCTGCTCGGCCTTGGCATTGCCATGGGCGTCGGCAAAACGCGCACGAAGGACGTTTCGCAAGAATAGAAGCACGTGGCGCGCTCCTGCCGTCACGGTGGGAGCAAGCGCCATGCCCATAACCAACGGCATCCATCACGTTGCCTATCGCTGTAAAGACGCGAAGGAGACAGTCGATTTTTATAGCGACGTCTTCGGTATGGAGTACACGACTGCCTTCGCCGAAGATCATGTGCCTTCGACAGGCGAGTACGATCCGTACATGCACGTGTTCCTCGATGCCGGGAACGGCAACGTGCTGGCGTTCTTCGAATTGCCGAACCAGAAAGACATGGGCCGTGACGAAAACACGCCGGCCTGGGTGCAGCACATCGCCTTCAAGGTTGAGAGCTTGGATGCGTTGATGGCCGCGAAGGCGCGCGCCGAAGCTAAGGGTCTCGATGTGCTTGGTCCGACCGATCACGGCATCTTCAAATCGATCTACTTCTTCGATCCAAACGGCCATCGTCTCGAACTCACTGCCGATACTGGCAGCGCCGAGGAGTTGGCGGAACTGAAGCGCGTCGCGCCGGCCATGCTCGAGGAGTGGAGCCGCACCAAGAAGGCGCCGCAACATGCGGCTTGGCTACACGAGAAAGCGCGCGCCGCGCATGCGGCGGCGAAGTCGAGGATCGGCGAATAATGCCGCTGATTGAACCGCTCGCCGCCGATCACGATGCCGAGGTTGCCGAGCTTGCGCGCTTCTTCAACGAGACGCTGGGCTTTCCACCCAACAGCGTGCTCACGATGCAGCGCCGCCCCGCGATCGCCAAAGCCTTCATCGAGCTCAATAAGGCGGTGATGGAGAACAAGGGGCGCGTTACCTCGGAGCAGAAGCGCCTGATCGGCTATATCGCAAGCCTCACCGCGGGCTGCCGCTATTGCCAAGCGCACACGGCGCGCGCGGCGGAGCGCTATGGCGGCAGCGACGAACGCCTCGCCGAAATCTGGAATTACGAGCGTAGCGATCTCTTTACGCCAGCCGAGAAAGCCGCCTTCGCGTTTGC
The DNA here is from genome assembly GCA_041398305.1 of Hyphomonadaceae bacterium. Classification (GTDB taxonomy): domain Bacteria; phylum Pseudomonadota; class Alphaproteobacteria; order Caulobacterales; family Aquidulcibacteraceae; genus Vitreimonas. The sequence continues at coordinate 291,398 of JAWKUZ010000002.1, read as the reverse complement.
ACAAGCGGCCTCTAGCGTTCCAAACGCGGTCGATGCATCGATCGGCGCTGAGCTCCGCAAGCACTGGAGCGACGACGAGGTCGTTGAAATCCTGGGTGTGATTGCGTTGTTCGGCTATCTCAATCGCTGGAACGACTCGATGGCGACGTCGATCGAGACGGGCGCTGTCGAGAGCGGGGACAAGCACTTAGCGGCACGTGGCTGGTCGCCCGGAAAGCATGGCTAGCGCAGCGCCGCCGGCGGGAGTAACACAGGGCGCATGCTGAAGCTCTACGACTACTGGCGGTCCTCCGCCGCCTATCGCGTTCGCATCGGCCTCGCGCTCAAGGGCGCTGCCTACGAGAGCATCCCGGTCAATATTATGCCTGGCGTCGATGAGCAGATGCGGGAGCCGTATCGCTCGAAGAACCCGCAGATGCGCGTACCCGCGCTTGAGACCGAGCAGGGGCTGATCACGCAATCGATGTCGATCCTAGTCTGGCTCGACCAAACCTATCCCGAGCCGCGTCTCATGCCGGCGGACCCCTGGCTCGGCGCGCAGGTGCGTTCATTCGCGCTGACCATCGCCACCGACATACACCCGTTGAACAACACCAGCGTGCTGACGCGGATCAAGCTTGAGTTCAGCGCTGACGATGATCACGTCGGCGAATGGTATCGGCACTGGATCAAGCTCGGCTTCAATGCGCTTGAGCATCAAGCGCAGCAGCGCGCCGAAACCAAATATTGCTTCGGCGATGAGCCAACGCTCGCGGACGTTTGCCTCGTTCCGCAAATGGCCAACGCACGCCGGTTCAAAACCGACCTCACGCCGTTCCCGCATTTGCTCGCGTGGGATGAGCGGGCGCGCAAGCATCCGGCCTTCATCGCCGCCGCTCCCGAAAACCAAAAGGACGCAGTCAAACAATGAAGCTTGCCTCTCTGCGTCACGGTCGCGACGGTCGGCTCGTGGTCGTCTCCGACGATCTTGCTTGGTACGCGCTGACTGGTCCCGAAGTGCCGACGATGCAGGCCGCGCTCGATGATTGGACGCACGCTGAGCCGCGCCTCAAAGCGCTTAGCCAAGGCGTCAACAGCGGCACCATCCTGCGCGAGCGTTTTCACGAGCGCGAAGCTGCGTCGCCGCTGCCGCGTGCGTATCAGTGGGCCGATGGTTCGGCTTACGTGAATCACGTTGCGCTCGTGCGCCAAGCCCGCAACGCGAAGATGCCGGACTCGTTCTGGACCGATCCGCTCATGTACCAAGGCGGCAGCGACATTTTCTTGGGGCCGCGCGACTCTATCCCTTTGAAGGATGAAGCCTGGGGCTGCGATTTCGAAGCGGAGGTCGCCGTTGTCGTAGACGATTGCGAAGCGGGGATCAGCATTGAGGAAGCGCGAAAGCGTATCCGCCTCGTCATGCTGGTCAACGATGTCAGCCTGCGCAATCTCATTCCAGCCGAGTTGGAGAAGGGCTTCGGCTTCTTCCAGTCGAAACCTTCGTCAGCGTTTTCGCCGGTCGCGGTCACGCCCGACTCGCTCGGTGATGCGTGGCGCGACGGGAAGTTGCATCTGACGATGCATGTTAGCCTCAACGGCAAGTTCTTCGGCGCCGCGAACGCTGGCGAGGACATGACCTTCGATTTCGGTCAACTCATCGCCCACGCCGCGAAGACGCGCGACCTGGCGGCCGGCACAATTGTGGGCTCCGGCACTGTCTCTAATCGTGGCGCGGACGGCGGACCGGGCAAACCCATCAACGAAGGCGGCTTGGGTTATTCCTGTATCGCTGAGCAGCGCATGATTGAGACGATCCAATCTGGAAAAGCGTCGACGCCCTTCCTGAAGCACGGCGACCGCGTCGAGATTGAAATGTTCGACGCGAAGAACCATTCCATCTTCGGCCGCATCGATCAGCAGGTGGTCAAAGTGTGAGCGCGGCAGGCGCGCTAGGCGTTCGTGGTCGCGTAAGCGTCGCGCAGTTCGCGCTTCAGAATTTTTCCGATATGGCTGCGCGGCAGCTCATCGATCAGTTTCACAGCGCTGATCCGCTGTGTCTTTCCGAGCCGCTCGTTCGCAAACGCCCGTAGCGTCTCCCCGTCCGCGCCGCGCGATACTATAAACGCCACCGGCGTTTCGCCCCAGTCCGCGCTTGGCACGCCGACAACCGCGACATCCGCCACGTCCGGATGCTGGCGAAGCACGGCCTCAAGATCGCTTGGATAGATATTGAAACCGCCGGAAATAATCATGTCCTTCTTACGGTCCATGAGTTCGACGAACCCATCCGCATCGAAGCGTCCGACATCACCGGTGCGAATGAAGGCCAGACCTTCGGGCGAAATCCATGTCGCGGCGTCGGTCTGTTCTTTGCGGTTGTGATAGCCGCTCATAACCAGTTCTGAGCGGCCAACGAGTTCGCCGACCTCGCCGCGCGGCAGTTCGCGCCCCTCTTCATCGATCACGCGAATATCGTGCCCCGTCGCCGGCTGACCAACCGTGTGAAGTTTATCCGGATAGACGTGCGCGATCAGCACGCAGGTGCCGCCGCCTTCGGTCATACCGAAATACTCGACCAAGCCGCCGGGCCAGCGCTTCAACACGTCCGCCTTTAGCGCGGCGGAGAAGGGGGCCGAGGTGCAGAACTTCATCACGAAGCTCGACAGATCGTAGGTGTCGAAATCCTCACGCGCCATCAGCCGCGAATATTGCACCGGCACCAGCATCGTATGCGTGGCGCGATGTCTTTGCGCCAGTTCCAGATACTGCGCGGCATCGAACTTCTTCATCAGCACTGCGGTGCCGCCGAGGCCCAATGTCGGGAAGAAGCTCACCAAGGTCGTGTTGGAATAGAGCGGTGTCGAGAGCAGTGTGACGGCATCTTCGCCGTATCCCATCGCCACTGCGCGAGCGACGTGCCCGAAGCGCATGCCAAAGCTCTGCACGATGCCTTTGGGTGTGCCGGTGGTGCCGGACGAATAGATGATGTTGAACGGCATCGCTTCGGTGATCGCAACCGTCGCGGGCTGCGCACCCGCTGGCGCAATGAACTGATCAAAAGGAACGCCAGGCGCGCCCTCATCAAGGCCGACAACCTTGGCTTTAACCCCATCAATCCGTGCATCGAGCTCGGCCGCGACGGCCTTATCGACGAAGAAAACCTTTGCCCCACAGTCCGCGATCATGTCGACAATGCTGTCCGGCGTTGAGGAGGGCGCGATTGGCGCCACCGCTACACCTGCCCGCAAGGCGCCGAGAAACGCGCTGGCGTAGGCAAGCGACGTGCCGGCGCAAATCGCAACACTCTCAGCTGGCTTGACGCCGTCACGCTGCAGCGCTGCGGCTACGCGATCCATTAGCGCATCAAGGTCGCCGTAGGAGAGGCGTTGTTCGTCTTGGATGAGCGCGACCTTGTCCGGTTTGGCGGCGGCGAGCGCCCGGATCATGTCCGGCAGCGGCGTGAAGGTCTCGACGCTCACGCCTAGATCTCCCGCCGGGGCGCAGCCGTGGCCGGATCGCCGGTGTTCGGTGTCCCTTTGGGCTCGATGAGCAGCACGTGCGTCTCTTCTTCCGCAAATGGGGCATGTTCCACGCCGTGCGGCACCACGAACACCTCACCGACGCCAACGCGCACATCGCCATCGCGCAGGCGCATGATCATCTCGCCCTTCAGAACGAGGAAGAAATCATCGGTGTCGGCATGGCTGTGCCAGGGAAACTGTCCCTGAAACTTCACCACCATAAGGTCGTGGCCATTGAACGCGCCGACGACGCGCGGCTGCCAATGGCCTTCGAATTGTGAGAGCTTCTCAGCGAGGTTTATCTTGCTCATGCGTGAGCGAAGATATCCGTCTCTTCCCAGCCTGCAAGATCAAGCGCTGCGCGCGTTGGCAGAAAATCGAAGCATGATTGCGCGATCTCGACGCGCCCCTCGCGCGCCAGCATCGTGTTCAACCTCTCCATCAGCGCATGCAGATGCAAGACGTCCGATGCCGCATACGCCAGCTGTGCATCCGAAAGCTCCGGCGCACCCCAATCGCTCGATTGCTGGTCCTTCGAAATGTCGCGCCCGAGCACTTCCTTGGTCAGGTCCTTGAGGCCGTGACGGTCCGTGTAGGTACGCACCAGCTTTGAGGCGATCTTGGTGCAGTAGATTGGCGTCGTGACGATCGAGAGATCGCGCATGAACATCGCGATGTCGAAGCGGGCGAAGTGGAAAATCTTCAGGTGCTGCGGATCGGTCAGCACGCGCTTCAGGTTTGGCGCGTCATAGGTGGCGCGATCGAGCTGCACGAGGTGCGCTTCCGGCCCGCCGTCTGAAATCTGCACGAGGCAGAGCGGATCGCGTATCAGCGACAGGCCCATAGTCTCGCTATCGACCGCCACCGCGCCGTTGAACGTCACGCTATCGGGCAGATCGCCCTTATGCAGGTGCACCGCTATGTTCTTGCCGTCGACGGTGAGTGAGAGTTTCCGTGTCATGGGGCGCGGGCTTAGTCGAATTCCCCAAAATACGCCAGTGCGGCGCTACCGCCGCAGCTTCAGCCCGAGTCGAACCGCGCGTGGCGGCCCGAAGCTCTCGATTCCGTTCGCACTTTCGGCCGTCTCGACATCGGTATCCAGAGCGTTGTCCAAGGCGACAAAGGCCCAAACGCCGTCGTGCAGGCGCTGCTCCGCGCGGAGATCGAGCAGCATGGCGGCGCCAAGCTCGCGCGTGTTCAGATCGTCCTCAAAGCGTGCGCTCTCATAGATGACGGCCGCCGAAAGCGTCGTTGTCTCGGTTGCGCGCCAATCGACGCCGGCGCTCACGCTCCATTCCGGCGACTGCGCTGGCCGCAGGCCGGCGAGTGGCCCGCCGTCGAACGTCGCATCCGTGTAGTTCAGCGCCAAACGCCAACCTGCGTGCTCGTCCCATTTCCCGCGCGCTTCCGCCTCAACGCCAGCCGCTTCGATCACACCAGCGTTCTGTCTTTGCCGATAGGCGCCGCCCGTGGGCACGAACACGCCCGGCGGAAACGTGCCGGGCCCCGCGCCGAGCGTGACGTTGACGATCGCATCCTCAAGCCGCGTCGCGAACACGCCTGCTTCCCATGACCAGTTCGGATGCACGCCGCCAACACCAAGATCGAAGCCAACGATGCGCTCCGGTTCTAGCGCGGCGTTGGCCTCAGTGACGTCATTACCGACGCGGAAGGGGCGGTGGAGTTCGTTCAAAGTCGGCGGCCGGAAGCCTGCATACGCCGCGCTCCGAACGAAGAGATTGCCGACTTCGCGCCGCAGGCCAACGCGTGCCGTCGGCGCCACGGTCTCTGTGTCTTCCGGAACCGTCACCAACAGCGGCGCGCCAGTTGCGATCAAGCGCTCAACGCGGCTGCCATCCCACGCGCGGTAGATGTCCGCGCGCGCGCCGCCGGTGAAGAGCCAAGGGCCAGCCTCGCGCCAGCCTTCAACATACGCGCCCGCCGTCAGCGTCTGCCCCCCGGCCACACGCGAGCGCGTGAACTGGCCGCCGCTAAACGAAAATCGCTCGCGCGTCTCGCCATCGGCGGCGCGCACATCGGCGCCGACTTCGACGCCGTACGTATCACCAGTCCAGCGGAGAGCCGCATTGCCGCCCCACCCGAAGGCGGGAGTGGCGTATTGTTCGTTGGCAGGCGTCGTCGCACTGCGGTCGGGCGCGGTCGCAACGGAGCTATTGTAGAGATCCGACGTCATCGCCCAGGCCTGCACGCGCCAGGCGATATCTCCCGCAGGCGCCGCCAGCGTCACGCTCAAGCTTGCGCCATCGGAAACCGATTCCGCGCCGACTAACCCCGCACCGCGGCTCTCCGAATAGCCGCCGAGCCGTGCTGAGAAAACGCGTTCGCCATCGCGCCACTCTGCGCGCGCGACACCCGCAACGGACTCAGACCAAAGCTCCGCATCCGCGGCCCCGCGCCCGGCGCGCACCGGGATCCAGCCGTCATCTTGTTGCGCGCTTGCCGCGAGCATGAGTGACCACGTATCGCCGCGCGCCTCGCCGACACCCGCGACGCGCAAATGTCCGCGCTCGCCACCTTCGAGCGAAAGCACGGCGCCGTCTTCACGTCGCTCGTCCAGTTGCACCGTCCCGGTGAGCGCGCCGGCGCCATAGGGTCCAGCGCCAGCGCCGCGCAACACAGTGGCGTTCTGAATGGTCTCCGGCGGGACCGCGCCCCAGATTACCCAACCGCCAAATGGATCGTTCAATGGCTGGCCATCCAGTGTCACCAGCGCGCGCCCTGCGCCCGAAGGCGCCGAGGCGCGAATAGATAAGCCTTGGATGGTCGGGTTCGCCGCCGCGCTATCATTGCGCCGAAACGTCGAGACGCCCGCCGCGGTGCGCAGCGCATCATCGAGCCGCGTAGCGGTTGCGATCACCAGCGGATCGATCTCATAGGCGGAGTAGGCCGCTTCGCCCGCCGCCTCTGGCAAACGCGGCGCGACGACGACGACTTCTTCGCTTGTCGCGTGGCACTCCACGATAGCCTCCGTCAGCGCTCCGGCCCGTCGAGCGCTTCATACGTCACGATTGTGAATCTGTTGCGCTCGCTCTCTCGCATGCGTTGCGCGATGACCTCGTGAAGCTCCGGTTGCCATGTCGTCCAGCGCGTCACGAACGCGTTGGCCGCGGCGTTGTCGCCCGCGCGCTGGATCGCTAGCACTTCGCGCAGCAGGCTCGTGACTGCTGCTGGATAGCGGCGGTAGTCGATCCGCAGGCGGCCGTTCTCGAAACGCAGTACGCCGTGCTCCAGGAACCAGTTCCACTGGATGAGCTGCATCGTCTGATACGGTTGCTCGCGGCGCGGCCGGTTCTTCTGCAGGACGCGGCGAATGCCCGAAGCATAGATGCCGCGCAGCTGCGCATCGGTGATACGGCCGCGTTCGTTAAGGATGCGCGCTGATGTGAGCGAGACGAGGTCGGCCTTCATCTCTTCGAGCAAGTCAGCCGTATCGCCGAGCGACGCATCGAGATCGCGACCATCGGCGGTTTGATCGACGCCGAGATAGTGTCCAATCTCGTGCCACAGCGTGCGATAGAAGCCGCCTTCCGAGGTAAGGTCGTTGGCTTGGTTTTGAACCACAGCGGCCGCAAACGCGCGCTGGCTTTCCGCGAACAGATCGCTGTTCAACAAGATGTTGCCGCGCATCAAGATCGTGCGGCCGTATTGGCGGGTAAGGTAAGCCTCGTTCGGTAGGATCGTCGCGGTGTTGGTTCCGCGTGCCTGGCCGAAATCGGCGATGATGTTGTAAACACCCACCGGAATGTCACTCCGCACGTCTCGGTGGTTCGCGTAGGGCAGGGCGTTCTCCACGCGCTGAATGTCCTGCAGCGCCGCTTGCAATTCGTCGCTTCGCGCCCGGTCGCGCACCAGCAATGACAGCGAGAAGAACGTCTTCACGCCGTAGAGGGCATCGTCGTATGTTTCATAAGAGCCAATCTGCGCATTGAGATTGCCGGTGAAATCGCCGGTCACCCAGGCGGCGTCGCCGCCTTCATAGTCATCGGCAAGCAGATCGCGGGCGCGCAGCCGGAGATAGCGGGCGAATGCGGGGTCACCGCTCTCAACATCTTCAGCCGCCGCATTCAGACGTTGTGACACGAACATAATGTCGTCCGCGAACGCCACCGAATATGGCACGCCGATAAAGCCTCCCTCCGAGCGCGCTTCCGTGCGTGCACGCAAGCCGGGGTGGAGCGTGTCGAGTGCGGGATAGCGGTCGAGCCTCGCAACGACCGCTCGCCGGTTCTCCGGCGTGTTTGACCACACGACACTGCGGTCATCTAAGATCTCTGCTGCGCTCTCGGGATGCGCCGTCAAGAAGGCGTCGATCTCGGCCTTGGTAACGCCGACCGGATACACGTTTCGATGTGGCGCTTCGGGCTGCACCGTCGTCAGCAACGTCGCGCGCTCGTTGTCGAGCGTGGTGACAATCGGGCCGGAAGCCAGGCGGAAGAGGTCGCGCTCAGCCGTCAATTCGGGGTGATCGGAAAGATAAGCTTCAGCCTCGAGCGCCTGATGGTGACGCTGGAGCATAAAGAGCCGGTGCAACCGTTCGCCCGCCGCCAGCAGTTCGCGCACGGCGTCGTGCTCGCCGGGAGTCAGCGCAGACATGTCAGGCGCCAAGTGGAGTCGCTGAGTCCGATTCAAGATTGCCTGCGCTGCCGCTGGCTCGAGCGCTGGCCCCATCAGCTCGGAGTACCCAACGCGGCCCGTCGTTGATGTCGTGGCGGAGGGCGCCGTGGCGCAGGCTGCGAGGCCCAAGATGAGGGCAAGGCTCAGATTTCTCATGCCCCAAGCGCTAGCACGCGATCCGCCAGCGTCCCACCCAGAAGCGACCAGAAGGCCAAGTTGACGGCCCGTCGCCTCTCCCTTAAACCCCGCCGTCTTCTACCCCTGTGCCCGGATGGCGGAATTGGTAGACGCACCAGCTTCAGGTGCTGGCGCTCGCAAGGGCGTGGAGGTTCGAGTCCTCTTCCGGGCACCATGTCTCGCGCTACGCGCGCGGTGTCTCCATGGAAGTTGAAATCACCGGCCCGGGCGTGTTTGCCGTCGATGTTGTCGGCGTTGCGCAATATCAGGACGTGCTCGAGGCGGCGGCCGAAGCGGGCGGTTCAGTCAGCGCTACGCTCGTTCTCGAAGATAGCAATCCGTACGACGATCAAGCGGTCGCTGTTCATATCGATGGACGACGCGCCGGTTATCTCTCCCGCGCCAACGCACGCCTCTATCGTGCCGATCTCGCCGCCGCCGGCGAACCACGCCTTACCGTGCGTTGTAAGGCGCGCATCGTCGGCGGCTTCGAGACAGCCAGCGGCCAGCGTGCGCACTACGGCCTGAAGCTTGACCTGCCAAAGCTCAGCACGTGAGACTCGACCCGGGCAAGTTCTTCAGCGCAACCTAGCGCCGACTCGATTGGAGAACCGGCGTGGCCTGGGTGAAACGCAACGCACTCGATATCGCCGCCTTCATCTGGGGCGTGGCGGAAGCGACCTTGTTCTTCTTCGTGCCCGACGTGCTGCTGAGCTACATCGGCTTAAAGCGCGGCGCGAAGGCAGCAGCGCGCGCATCGCTCATCGCCGCCATCGGCGCGAGCCTCGGCGGCGTCCTCATGTTTTTCTGGGCGACACAAAATTTCGCCGCCGCGCGTGAAGCGGTGCTTGCGGTGCCTTCGATTAGCGAAGCCATGGCCGCGCGCGCCGAAGCGGCTATGGCGGCGAACTGGTTTCTCGCCACTTTCCTCGGCCCGCTTAGTTCGACGCCCTACAAAGTCTACGCCATCCTTGCGCCTGGCGCGGGCGCTCCGCTTCCGCTTTTCGCTTTGGCGAGCATTGCGGCGCGCTTGCCACGCTTTCTGATCGTCTCCGTCGGCGTTTCGCTGATTGTCCGTTTCCTCGGCCGTTGGCTCAGTGCGCGGCAGCTGCTTTGGCTGCTCATCGGTGCATGGCTCTTATTCTACGCGGTATTTTTCACCTTAATGCCGAACTGACGCAGCCCGCGCGCTTGGCGCCCGTCGCGGGCGCATATACCTACCGGCGTTGAAATGACGCCCCGCGACAAGATCCGTAACTTCTCAATCGTGGCCCACATCGACCACGGCAAGAGCACTTTGAGCGATCGTCTCATCCAAGAGACCGGAGCGCTCAGTGCTCGTCAGATGACGAGCCAAGTCTTGGACTCGATGGACATCGAAAAGGAACGCGGCATCACGATTAAGGCGCAGACGGTGCGCCTTGAATACAAAGCCAAAGACGGCGAGCGCTACATCCTCAATCTGATGGACACGCCGGGGCACGTGGACTTTGCGTATGAGGTGAGCCGCTCGCTGGCGGCGTGCGAGGGGGCGCTGCTGATTGTGGACGCTTCGCAAGGCGTGGAGGCGCAGACGCTGGCGAACGTCTATCAGGCGCTCGATCTCGATCTCGAGATCGTGCCGGTGATCAACAAGATCGATCTGCCCGCCGCCGAACCCGAGCGCGTAAAGCAGCAGATCGAGGACGTCATCGGGCTCGACGCCAGCCAAGCCATCCTCGCCTCCGGCAAGACAGGCGAGGGCGTCAACGATCTCCTCGAAGCCATCGTCACCCGCCTGCCGCCGCCAAAGACCGGCGACGCCAACGCGCCGCTGAAAGCCATGCTGGTGGACGCCTGGTACGACGCCTATCTCGGCGTCGTCGTGCTCTTCCGCGTCATCGATGGCGTGGTGAAGAAGGGCATGCGCGTGAAGCTCATGCAGACCGGCGCCGATTATAATGTCGATACGCTCGGCGTGCTCCGCCCGCGCCGCGAGGATGTAGCCCAGCTCGGCCCCGGCGAGATCGGCGTGCTCACTGGCTCGATCAAGGAAGTCGCGGACGCCCGCGTCGGCGACACCATCACCGAGTATCGCCGCGAAACCGCGCGCTGCCGGGCTTCAGCCGGCGCAGCTCTGTCGTCTTCTGCGGGCTCTTCCCGCAAGACGCCGCCGATTTCGAAGACCTCCGCGCCGCCATGTCGAAGCTTCGACCTCAACGACGCGAGCCTTGAAATGGAAACCTCAGCCGCGCTCGGCTTCGGCTTCCGATGCGGTTTCTGGGCTTCGCACTTGGAGATCATCCAAGAGCGCTTGAGCCGCGAGTTCGATCTCAACCTGATCGCGACGGCGCCAGCGTCGTTTACAAGGTCCACATGAATGACGGCGAGGTGCGCGAGCTGCACAACCCCGCCGATCTGCCCGACGTCACCTACATCAAGGCGATCGAAGAGCCGTGGATCAAAGCCACGCTGTTGACGCCCGACGAATATCTCGGCTCGATCATCAAGCTCTGCCAGGATCGCCGCGGCATTCAGAAGGATCTGAACTATGTCGGCTCGCGCGCGATGCTCGTTTATGAGCTGCCGCTCAACGAGGTCGTGTTCGATTTCTACGATCGCCTGAAGAGCGTCTCGAAAGGCTACGCCAGCTTCGACTATCAGATCATCGAGCACCGCGAGGGCGATCTGGTGAAGATGTCGATCCTGGTGAACGACGATCCTGTCGATGCGCTTTCAATGCTGGTGCATGCGGGCCGCGCTGAATCACGCGGCCGCGCCATGGTGGAAAAGCTCAAAGAGCTGATCCCGCAACACATGTTCAAGATCCCGATCCAAGCCGCCATCGGCGGGCGCATCATCGCGCGCGAGACCATCAGCGCGCTCCGCAAAGACGTGACCGCGAAATGCTACGGCGGCGACGCCAGCCGCAAACGCAAGCTCCTCGACAAGCAGAAAGAGGGCAAGAAGCGGATGCGCCAGTTCGGGAAGGTCGATATTCCGCAGGAGGCGTTCATTGCGGCGTTGAAGATGGATAGCGACTAGGCGGTCCCGCCAGACAGCTTCTTGATCACTTCTTGCTGAGGGCCGGTTACGTGGTCGACAATTGCGGCCAGAATCTTGCCGGCGCGTTCGTTCAAAAAGTAGTCGTACATTTTATCGTAGTCGCCTGAGATAACCTCTTGGTCGATCATGTGTGAATTGAGCGCCGAGTTCAGATTGACGTTCTGCTTTTTCAGTTCCTGCAGATAAGTGGACGGGGCCTTATTCGAAACCTTGATATTCGTTAGTTTTGGAATCAGCGTCCGATTAACGACACAGTCGATGACGATTTGTGAGTCGAGCGTTTCGTGTACTTGGCTCCAGTTTTTTCTCAGATAGTCATTTGGAAAGATGTGATGGTCTTCAAGGTTGCTCGCCACAGACGCGGGATTGCCATTCTCTAGATTCAGGAATCCACCAGTGTGAAAGCTGACGAGGTTCAAAACACCTTTGTACAGCGCATCGTATTTCTTGTGGATGACAAGCAGATCTTCAGCGCTGGTGACGATTGAGTGGACTCGCGTGATGATAGACACGACTGAAGTGACGTCGCCGTCGGCGAGTTTCTGCAAGGCTTGCGCGTCCTCAATTGCGTAGGTTTGTGCGGCGCTCGAATATCTTCTTGAGAAGATGGCAAGCCAATACCAGGTCTTGATCAACTTGGACTGCTGCTCGGTAATTTGAGAGAAGTCGAGGTGTTTGAATTTAAGAATGAACGCCATAAGCGGAATTAGGGCGTTGTCGTACGGCATCCATGCGGGGTGGATAAGCAGACGAGAAGTCGTAAGGAAATCTAGCACTGCCTTGTACGCAGCGGTGAAGCGTTGCCAATGCTCCGTGAAATGAGCGTGTGTAAGTGTCGAAAGAATATACGCGCGCCCCATATCCTTTCCGCCGCTTACATGGAAGCTGATAGCTCGGACTATGACTTCACGATTCAGTGGCAAGTTTGGATTGGTCTCCTCGAACTCTTGTATGGCGGCTCGCAGATTGAATCCGACGTAGAGCTTCGCAGCCAAGATATCGATGAAGTTTAGTTGAATGCCCTTGCTGTTTGACCGCTCGAAAAAGAGCGCGAACTTTTCTTCGTCTGTGTCCAACAGATAGTACGAAACCAGCTTCTCTTGGCGGAAGAGGTTTTCGAGATTCTTCAGCTGCGTAAGAAAGGTCTCAAACTCTGGTGACTCCTCCGCGTTGGACGCGTCAATTCCGTCAAATTCGTTCGACTTCAAGAACAGCGCAACCTTCTCTTTTTCGCGCTGCGCTTCGCCGCGAAGCGTCCGATAAACGTCGCTGAGCAATATGTTCACGCGGCCGCGAAGCAGATCGCCTCTGAACTCACTGAGAACAGACTCCAGCGCGCGCTTTCCGCGCGGGGTCGTCAGTGTATCCGAGTCTAGCTCGTCATCGCGGAGGCAGACAAAATAGATCTCGTCAACGCCGGTGAGGCGGAAGATCGACGTCGCGCGCTGCTGACCGTCCAGAAGCAATCTGAACCCGTTGATCTTGACCCGTTTCTCGATGTCCTTCCGCGTGTATGAGGACAATTTGAGCTTCGCGCGCGAGCCCTTCCCAGAGCGGGGACGTTTGTCGATCTCCCGAACAGTGATTTCAAAACTCGGAACGCCGTAGATCAGCGATCCGATAAAAATGTCCTTCGCGAACGAGTCGAACAGGTCATAGGTCTTCTCAATGTCCCAGACGAAGTCACGCTGAAATTCAGGCAGTGCCACGGCGTCTCTGGAAATGTCATCGACCAACTGCGCCAGCGACTCAGTCTTCTGCCCTGTGTCCACTTCGAAACTCCTGTTCGCGTCATGTGGCTCCGGGATACCCCCAGTTCTCGCGCCAATCAACGGCAAGAGAACGAGGATAAATCCCGCTAAACTCGCACCCGCCATTCCCCCAACTTTGGCAACAAGCTCCGTCATTCCTGGGCGGCCGGAGGCCGAGCCCGGAAGCTAGGGGCTAATGCGCAGAACGTGGCCCCTGGGTTCCGGGTTCATCGCTGCGCGATGCCCCGGAATGACGGGGGCGGTGGCGAGTTGTTCTTGTACATCCTGGGTTCTGGGTTCAATGCTGACGTATTGCTCCGGAACGACGGAGGTGAGCGCTTGGCGCGGCTTGATCTTATTGCTGTCTATCTGATGGCGAGTAGGCGCAACGGGACGCTTTATCTTGGCGTCACGAGTGATCTGTTGCGGCGTGGGCTTGAGCATCGTGAGGCGCGCTTTGAGGGGTTCTCGCGCGATCACGGATGCAAGTTGCTTGTCTGGTGGGAGGAGCATGGTGATCTCGCGACGGCGATTGCGCGCGAGAAGGCGATCAAGAAGTGGCGGCGGGATTGGAAGCTGGCGCTGATCGAGAAGGCTAATCCGCAGTGGCGGGATTTGTATGAAGACTTCCTGCTGCCGCGGCATCTGCGGAAGTATGATGATCCGTGGCATGAGGAACGTTAGCTCCGTCATTCCGGGGCTCGGCGATAGCCGAGAACCCGGAACCTAGGGGCAAACGTTGCAGCGGTGACTCCTGGGTTCCGGGTTCTTCGCTGCGCGAAGCCCCGGAATGACGGAAGGAGTGGGATAGTGGTGGGGGCTATCCCACAGCCAAATCAACCATGCAGCCTTGTCTCACTTGAGATTTGCGTCTCTCAGACGGCTCTCAATCCGACCGCGTTCTCTCAGCGCTTACAATGCGCGCATGACGAAGAGACATCCCGACGATCCAAAGCCCACCTGGTTCCGGCTTTCAGCTGAGAGCTGGGCGAGGATCCGCGCTGAGTATCTGAACGGCGCCACCGCGCGAGCGTTGGCGAAGAAGTATCGCGTCTCGCCGACGAGCATTTATCGCCATGCGTGCCAGGAGGGTTGGACGAAGGAGGCAATGGCGGAGGCAGTTTCGCGAAAGTCGGTCGCTGACGCCGAGCGTGAGGTCGCGGAGGCCGCGGCTGCGGCGAAGCAGCAGCACGATGAGATGACCTCGCTGGTGGAGCGCATCGCGGCTGAGGAAGATGCGACGGATATAGCGGCGGCGTTGGAGCGGCGGGCGTTGGCGCAGGCGAGTGCGGCGATGGTGCAGGGGCGCTCGAAAGAGGCGCAGGCGTTGGCGTCGATGGCGGAGATGATGCGCAAGCGCCTGAGCGAAACGCAGCGGCGCGATGAGGCGCGCGAGGCGCGTGAGGTGGAAGAGGCAGTGGCCGAGAAGCGGTCGCGCGAGGCGGAGCTCGTGGGCAAGTTCCGCTACGCCGCGTTTCTTGCCTATTGCATGGTGCACAACCCGAAGGGTGCGCCGGCGATTTTCGTGGACTCGATCGCCGCGGTGAGACGCGACGCGTTTGGCGAGGGCGATGAAGAGTCGATCGCCGCTGCGCGGCAAAGCGCGTTGGAGTCGCGGCGCTATTTTGGTCTCGATGAGGAGGCATGGCAGGAGGCGTTCGCGGCGACGGCCGACCCTCAAGCCTCAGCCGCCGCCGCCATGGCCGCGGCGGCTGAGGCGGACACTGGTGATGCTTCTCCCGCGCAGGCGGCGCACGGATGAGGGTGGCATTGAGGGTGGTTAGCGATTAGGCGTCTGCTGGTGCTGCATCGCCAAGAGCGGAGACATAGTTTTGGGCGCAGATAACGAACAACCCGAACCCCAAGAGCCATTGCTGTCGCGCTCAGAAAAGATTTTCATTCGCATATCGGTTTGGCAGACAGTGCTGTCGGTCGTGGGCGTCTTTATCGCGGTGGTCGCGCTTTATGCGGCGCTGACGGAGTCGGAGGCGGTGCGCCGCCAAACGGCCGCGGCGGTCTGGCCGTACGTTCAGCTCGCCGTGAGCGATTATGTCGGCGAAGACGACGCGGTATTTGAGTTCTCGTTCACCAATGCGGGCGTTGGCCCGGCGCACGTCCGCGCGATGCGCGTGACGATGGCGGGCGAACACATGACGACCTGGGCGGATGTCGTCCGCACCGCAAGCGGCGGACGCGAGGTGGAGTTCTCACAAACGGCCGCCAACAATCGCGTGCTCCGCGCTGGTGAGAGGATCGTGATCTTCGGCACGCGCGACACGTCTTTGGTCGAGGCGCTCAGGCTGGTTGCGTCTGACCCTGCCAATGCAATCGAGTATTGTTATTGTTCGATCTTCGACGAGTGCTGGCTCGCCAACAGCCGCACCCCCGAGGCGCTGCCCACGCCAGTGGCGCACTGCCCGGACTATAGAGACGCCAGCTTCCGCAGCTGAATATTTGAGCCAGGCTCCCGAAAGCCGCTTGCGTCTGCATCAGTTCGATGATACTGGAAATATCGAAATGAAAAGTCCACAAGCTATCGAAGCGCTGGGTGCGCTGGCAAACGAGCATCGGCTCGCGATCTACCGGCTGCTGGTGCAGGCGGGGCCGGAGGGGCGTCCCGCCGGCGCGATTGCCGACAAGCTCGATATGCCGGCCTCGTCGCTGTCGTTTCACCTCGCGCACCTCACGCGCGCGGGGCTGATCGAACAGCGCCGCGAAAGCCGGTCGCTGATCTATTCCGCCGATTTCGCCGTGATGAACGGGCTGGTCGGCTTTCTCACCGAAAACTGCTGCGGCGGCTCTGCGTGCGCGCCCGCGGCGTCAGCAAAAAGGAAAGCGTCATGAAGCGTCTCCACGTCCATGTCGGCGTCAACGACCTCGACAAATCAATTGCCTTCTACTCGAACCTGTTTGCGGCCGAGCCGACCGTGATCAAGAACGATTACGCAAAATGGATGCTCGACGATCCGCGCGTGAACTTCGCGATCTCGACGCGCCAGGATGGCGGCGGCGTGCGCCACTTGGGCATCCAGGTGGAAACGCCGGAAGAGCTGAGCGAAGTCTATGCGCGCCTCGAAGCGGCCGATGCGCCGGTGTTCGAGGAAGGCGCGACGACCTGCTGCTACGCCAAGTCCGAGAAGTCCTGGATCAACGATCCGCAGGGCGTCGCCTGGGAAACTTTCCTGACCACGGGTGAGTCGACGACCTATGGCGGCGGTGTCGAAAGTGCAGCGCCGGAATCGCACGCAGCGACGAAGCCCGCCGCCTGTTGCGGGCCGCGCGCGGTAGAGACGGTCGTTTGATTGCAGATGCTGAGTAGCATCGTTCCGGGTAGCGCTGAGTTTGATGCGTTCGTGGCGGCGCTGACCGCCGCGAAGCTTCCGACCGAAGACCTGTTCTCCGAGCCGTTCCGCTACTTCTGCCTCGATGACGTGGCGTGGGGCGGGTTCGGCGCGGGGAGGGATGCGCTCATCCGATCGATTGTCGTGAAGCCCGAAGCACGCGGCAGCGGCGTTGGCGCCGCTCTCGTCGAAGCGCTCGCAGAGCACGCGCGCCGGGAAGGCGTCGAGCGCCTGTGGTTGCTGACCAACGGGTCGGCGTCTTTCTTCGAACGACTCGGCTGGGCGCCGGCGGAGCGATCCGCTGCGCCGCCGGATATCGCGGCGTCACGCCAGTTCAGCGGACTTTGCCCGGCATCCTCAACGCTGATGGTGCGCGCTCTATGAGCGATCTTGTGAGGCGGCTCGCAGCCGAGTTGCTGGGCTCATGCTTCTTGTCAGGCGTGGTGATCGGCTCCGGGGTGATGGCGGTGCATTTGGCCGGCGGCAACAGCGCGATCGCGCTCTTGGCCAACACCGGCGCCACCGCCGCGATACTCTTCGTTCTTATTACCGCGCTCGCGCCGATCTCCGGTGGTCACTTCAATCCAGCCGTTACGCTGGTGATGGCGCTTCGCGGCGCACTCCGGCCGCTTGAGGGAGCGCTTTATGTCCTCGTTCAGATTGGCGGCTGCGTGCTTGGCGCAATTCTAGCGCACGCCATGTTCAGCTTGCCGCTGCTGCAGGAAGCCACCACGCAACGCAGCGGGTTGAGCCAGATGTTGTCAGAGGGCGTGGCGACGTTCGCGCTCGTCGCGGTGATCCTTCTGGTCTTGAAGGCGCGTGAAAGCGCTGTTGCGTCGGCGGTCGCGCTCACCATTGCCGCCGGCTATTGGTGGACCGCATCGACCTCGTTCGCGAACCCCGCCATCACGATCGCGCGCGCATTAAGCGACACCTTCGCCGGCATCCGTCCGGAAGACGCACCTGCTTTCATTGTCGCGCAGCTTGCTGGCGCGCTGGCGGCGCTCGGCGTCTGCGGATGGCTTCTGGCTAGGGGAACGAGTTCGAACCCTTAGTTGTGCGTCAAAAAAGGACGCATCCCTGTGAGTTTCAAGCACCCCAAACGTGACGGAGGGCACAGCCGCGTTTTAGGGGGTGGGCCACACGTGACAGCTGCGGCGCCCCGGTCTAGGGCGGAGTCGCGAAGCAAAGGAGGGAATATTGATGCGTCAACTTTTGGTCGCCGCCGCGGTGGCGTTTGGGCTCGCTGCTTGCGGGCAGGGGGCAGATGGACCGGCGTTGCCGAAGGTGCAGGCAGGTGCGACGCCGCCGTCGACACAATCGCCAGGTTCGCCGACGCAACAGGCGCAGATCACGGATGAGGTGCGCCAACAGCTCATTGAGAACATTGGCCAGCAACTGACGCAGTTGCAGGGCGGAAATGCACCGAACTATTCGCAAGTTGGCGCCGATACGATCGTGCCGATGCAGCCAGGGCACGATTATCGCTTCCTGGTCGATCTCACTGGCGGCACCGAGTACGGCTTCATCGGCGCCTGCGATGGCGATTGTTCGAATGTCGATCTCGAGCTGATCAGCATGGAAACCGGCGGCGTTGTCGCCAACGACATGCTGCCGGATGACTATCCGATCTTCCCGTACACGCCGACCGCGAACGGCCAATACATGGTCCGCCTGCTGATGCAGGCCTGCACGACAGCGCCTTGCTATGCCGGCGCGCGGATTGTCAGCAATGCGCCAGCTGGCGGCGGTGGCGCCGCAGGCGGTGGCCAGACCAGCGGATCCGGCACGCCGGGCAAGCCCTAAGCGTAGGGGAAACAATCCTCGCGCGGCAGTTCGATGCCGAAGTGCTGCGCGAGGGCTTCGATCGCATCTTCGTGCTCTTCGTAGGGATCGGAATTTCCCGGCCCTACGATCACGATGCGGAAATTCACCTGGTTGCGCCCGCCAGGCGGCAACATCGCGGTGGCGAGGCCCTCGCCGTCGGCCGACCTGAGGGTCAGGAAAAGCGGCATCGCCTTGGCGATGTGATCCTTTAGGCCAATGGCTTGCTCGAATGTCGCCGCGCCCTTCGGCGCCCGGTAGGTTTCGCGCGCTGCGCCTTCGTAACGGCGGAAGTATTTGTCGACGACGTGATGCATCAGCGCCGCCTCGGCTTCTGCCTCGGCCTCGGTCTCAAATCTGAACCAAGTTGCGCCGCCCGGCGCGTCGCACACGTACCGCATGACACAGAGTGTAGCGCACGAAGCGGAACAAATTATGGAGAGAGCTGCAACTCAGTGCGCGAAAGCGCGCCCTGTGGTCCGCAGGGCACGCCTCCGTTTCGCAGCAAGGTTGATTAGCAGGGCACGTCGACGGTGACGTAGCGGTTCGCGTAGCGATCCCACTGACGCTCTTGGCGCGTGCATTGCGGCTCCGGCGGCGGCGGCTCGTAGTAGCGATCGTCTGCACGGCTATCGCGATAATAATCTTCATCGCGGCGGTCGTAATAACCATCGTCGCGGCGATCATTGTTGCTGTTCGCAACAGCGCTGGCGATCACCGCGCCGAGCACAAGGCCAATGACGCCAGCGGCGATTGCGTCGTCATCATCGCGGCCGTAGCGACGGCGATCTCGGTCGCGCTCGCAGCCATAATGGTTGTCACGCCGGCAGCCGTAGCGGTCGCCGCCATAATGGCCCCCGCCGCCGTGATAGCCGCGATCATGCCCACCGCGATTGTGCTGGGCGGAGGCGGTGGCTGGAACGAGAGTAGTGAGGCCGAAGGCCAAAGCGGCGAGTATGGTCGCGAACTTACGCATCATTTTGAATATGCTCCCAGCAACACCCTGGAACTTCGCGGCTGAATGGGTGCTGAATCAGGCAATCCAACAAAGAAGGGCGCGGACATTGCTGTCCGCGCCCACAAATGCGTTTGGATTTTGGCTTAGTTGCTGCCGCCACGTGAGCCGGCGCCGTCGCTCGTCGGGAAGCCACGGGTGCGCAGCAGCGCGTTCACGTCCGGATCGCGGCCGCGGAATTGGCGATAGGCTTCCGCGCGATCGGTCATGTTGCCTGGCGCCAGGATGATGTTGCGCATTCCAGCAGCGACCGTCGGATCGAAGACGTTGCCGGTGGCTTCGAACATTTCCCAGGTGTCGGCGTCCATCGTCTCTGACCAGAGGTACGAATAGTAGCCGGCCGAGTAGGCGTCGCTGGAGAACAAGTGGCCGAACTGCGGTAGGCGGTGACGCATCTGGATTTCATGCGGCATGCCGAGTGAGGCCAGCGTTTCGCGCTCGAACGCGTCGACGTCCGTAATTGGCTCAGCGCGATTGTGGAGCGACATGTCGACCAGGGCCGAGGAGAGATACTCAACCGTGGCGTAGCCTTGGTTGAAGGTCGACGCATTGTGGACGCGATCAACCAACGCCTGCGGCATCGGCTGGTTGGTTTGGTAGTGGCGCGCGAACTGATCGAGGATCGGACGCGAGAGCACCCAGTGCTCGTGTACCTGGCTCGGATATTCGACGTAGTCGCGCGGCACGTTGCCGAGACCCGGATAATCGACTTCAGAGACAAGGTAGTGAATGGCGTGGCCGAATTCGTGGAAGAGCTGCTTCGGCATCGTCCAACGAAATCAGAACCGGTTAGCCGTTGGCGCCATGCACGAAGTTATTGTTGTTCGAGGCAAGCGTCGTGATCGTCGTGCCGGTGAAGGTCTCGTGCGAACGATAGGTGTTCATCCACGCGCCTGAGCGCTTGCCGGCGCGAGCAAAGTAATCACCGTAGAAGAGGCCACGGAAGGAGCCGTCACGATCGGTGACTTCCCACACGCGCACGCTCGGCTCGAACACCGGCACGGTGCCGGTAATTTCACGGAACGACAGGCCATAGAGTTCGTGCGCCATGTATTGCGACGCTTCGATCATGTGATTGAGCTCGAAGTAGGGGCGGAGCTCGTTCTGGTCGAGGTTGTAGCGGTCGCGGCGGACTTGCTCGGCGTAGTAATTGTAGTCCCACGGCTCGATCGTGATGTTGGCGCGCTGGCGGTCGGCAATCGCCTGCATGTCGCGCACTTCCTCATGCACGCGCGCAACGGCGGCAGGCCAGACGCGCATCATCAGGTCTTGGGCACGTTCCGGCGTGCCGGCCATCGTGTCGGCCATGCGCAGGAACGCATGGTTTTGGAAGCCCAAGATCTGCGCGCGTTCGGCGCGCAGGCGCAGGATGTCAGCGATAACTTGGTTTGTGTCGTTCGCGTCGCCGTTGTCGCCGCGGTTCTTAAAGGCAGTATAGACGCGTTCGCGCAGCGCGCGGTTTGACGCAAAGGTCAGGAACGGATCGACGCTAGAGCGCGTGTTGACGACGGCCCATTGCCCCGGGTGTCCGCGCTCAGCGGCTGCGGCAGCCAATTGCTCGACGATGTTCGGCGGCAGGCCGGCAAGATCACGGCGGTTGGTAATGAAAATGGCGGTGTTCTCGTCAGCCAGCAGGCGGCGGCCGAAGTCGGCGTACTTCGAGGAAAGTTCCTCGTTGATAGCGCCGAGGCGTGCTTGTTGCACCGGCGTCGCAGCAGCGCCCGCGCGCACGAATTGGTCGTGCGTGCGCTCCAGCAAACGCATTTGGTGCGCGTTGAGGCCAAGCGAGGCGCGGCGCTCGTAGAGGTCGTGAATGCGATTGAAGAGCGCGCGGTTGAAGGTGATGGCGTTGTAGGCGGCAGTGAGACGCGGCGACCATTCTGCTTCGACAGCTTGGATCTGCTCGTTGCTGATATTGTCGGTCATCACGCCAAAGATGGTCGTGGCGCGGTCGAGGTGACGGCCAGAGTCCTGCATGGCGCCGATGGTGTTGTCGAACGTCGGGCGCTCCGGGTTGTTGGCGATGGTCTGCACTTCGGCTTCCTGCAGGCGGATGCCGAGATCGAGAGCCGGCGCGATGAGCTCCGCGCGCGCTTGATCCCACGGTGGCACGCCGCCATGCGGGCCGGTCCATGGCTTCAGCAGCGGATCTTGGTTGGCTTGGGCAGTGAGTGTTTGCACGTCGGTTTGCGCTTGTTGATAGGCGGCGGCATTGCCGAAGCTGGATGACGCCGTTTCCGCACCAGTCGTGGCGCAGGCGGCGAGCATAGGCACGCTTGCGGCGAGGCAAACGGCGAGAAGATGCTTTTTCATGGAACCCCCAAAAATGAGAACGGCCCGATCTGGCGGGCGGCGTTGAGGGCGATTTTGGCCGGTTAGGGCCAGTAGTAGCAAGGCCGGGTGGCGCCCGCCTGCCCAGAGGGCGCCGATTTGCGACGAACGGCCGCTTATTCGGGAATGAGTTCCGTCTTCAAGCGACGCGGTTGCAGCATCAAACGGGGTTTCGGAGCCTCCTCCCGCCTGCTACCACGGCGGCGTCGATTAAAGGGGAGAGGCCTAATGCGCCGCGCACTTCTGGCAGTGATTTCCGTTTGCGCTCTTGCAGCGTGCAATCCGTCCGCGCCGGGTGCGCAAAGCGCCGACAATGGCGGCGGTGGCGGGCTGTTTCCGGACTTGAACGGCTCTGCGTATCGGGCCGAAGCGACGCTGACCAGCGAGGACGGCACGACCATGCCGATCGTCATGATCCGCGACGGCCGGAACATGCGCATGGAGTTCAATGCCGCCGGCAGCGCGTCGACCTTGATCACCAATGGCGACACCGGAGAGAGCTACATCATTAGCACTCAAGGCGGGCGTCAATTTGCGATCCGCGCCTCTGGTCTCAATCAGGGCGGCGTAAACAATCCGGTTGACGAATGGCAGGGTGACTTAGCCGAAAGCGCAACGCGGACGGGCAATTGCTCTGTTGCCGGTGAGACCGGCGCGGAGTGGACCAAGACCACCCCGGAAGACGGCACCGATACGGTGTGCGTAACCCAGGACGGCATCATCCTGCGCGCAACAGATGACGGCCGCGTCGCGTGGGAAACGACGAGCGTCCAGCGCGGCTCGCAAGACGCCGCCTTGTTCAGGTTGCCGGATGGCGTCCAGGCGATGGATTTGGGCAACATGGGCGAGGCCATGAATCAAGCCCTTGAGGCTGCCAAGCAGCGGGGCAACTAGGGCTTTTCCTAAGAGCGGGGAGGCAGGTCTTGTGGCGCCGTAAGGCGCCGCAAGCCGTTGTGCGCCGCTCTGCGGCAGGCTATGGCTGATCTCTTCGGGCGGGGACTGACGGACGCTAAATGGTTAATTTTACAGCAACCGCTGCAGCGTTCGCGCCCGAGCTGGCGTCCCGCGTCATGCGGTTGTTGCCCCGCGAGTTTCAGGACGCGTTCGTGCATCAGCCCGACGTGTTCATGTTCTTCTCGTCGATCTTCCTCGCCGCAGTGCTCGTCGCCGCGTTTTGGATGCTCACCGGCATGGGGAAGGCGAGCTCGATGGCGCGCATGGCCCTGCGCGGGCAGGCGCTGAAGCGCACGAAGGATCATCGCGCGCTGGTGCTCATCGCTGAGATCGAAGGCGGCGGCGGATTGCTGCGCCAGGAGATGAAGGAAGCGATCGAAGACAATTTCGGCATGTTCTCATTTGAACAGGACGTGCAAGTCGATCTCTTCCCGATCAAACTAAAGACTGTCGCCGCGCGTGCTCATCCCGAGACGCGCCGCCGTATCGCTGTCGAAGCAGGCGAAGCGTTGGAACGCTCGGCCGCGGACGTGATCGTCTGGGGCAAGCGCACGCTTACCGGCAAGATTGATCTGCGTATCACGACACTTCCCGGCTATGGCCGCACGCACGAAGTTCAGGACTTCCAACTCGGTTGGAAAGTCGGCCGTCCGGATGAAGCGGTTCAACGCGCGCTGGCGTTCGCGCTTGCGCGTAAAGCGCGTCCTGTTCTGCATCGGCCGCAAGACTATAAGCCTGAGCGTCTGCAGCCGATCGTCGAAAGCTTGGACAAGCTCGTTGATCTGCGTCCTGTTGAGATCAGTGAGAATCTCTATCTCGACATCCTCTCGGATTTCGCTTCGGGCGCACTGAGCCTTGGCGAGCGCGGCGGACACATCAAGTGGCTCTCGAAGGCGCTCGATGCGCGCCAGCGTTACCTCGACGCCGTCGATCGCTCGACGGATCCGATTTCGTGGGGCGCTGCGCAGCAAGAGATTGGCCGCGCGCTGACGGCGCTTGGTGAGCGCGAAGGTGCACGCGACAAGCTGGAAGAAGGCGCATCGCGCCTTCGTCTCGCGATGGACGCGTTGCGTTCGACGGATTCACTGCAGCAGGCGGAAGTGGCGCTGCGGGCGCTGCAACGCGCCGAGCAGACCTTGCAGCAACGCCGTCGCGTTGGCCTGCGCTGGCCCGGCTAGACCGGCGCGTCCAAGACTTCACGTACCCGCTTCGCCAATTCCGCGATGCGATAGGGCTTGCTCAATATCGGCGCTGCCAGATCGGCTTGGCCGTGACTTGAAAGCGCTTCGAGCGGATAGCCCGATGTGAACAGCACTTTGAGTTTTGGATTAAGTTCGCGTGCAGAGGCGGCGACTTCCCAGCCATTCATGCCGCCGGGCATGACGATATCCGTGAATAGAAGGTCGATCTCGGCGCCGCCGCGGAGAAGCGACATGGCTTCGGGGCCATCGCGCGCGACGATGACGCGATAACCGATTCCTTCGAGTGACGAGATTGCGTGACTACGCACAAACTCGTCGTCTTCGACGACCAGCACGCGCTCATGTCCGCCAACGGCGCGCTCGTCGCTACGAGTGCGCACCGGCGCATCGCCTTCACTCACAAGCGGGAGATAGAGACGCACGCTCGTTCCGAGGCCGGGTTCGGAGTAGATGTTCACGTGGCCATTCGACTGCTTGGCGAAACCATAGACCATGGAGAGGCCAAGACCGGATCCTTTGCCGACTTCCTTGGTGGTGAAGAACGGCTCAAAGGCGCGTTCAACGACATCGGCCGACATGCCCGAGCCGTTGTCGGTGACGATGATGGCGACGTAATCGCCGGCTTGCACTGCGTCGCGGGGAAAGGAGGTGGCGTCTAATGTTACTTCTGTCGTCGTGAAAGTGAGCGTACCCCCGTCAGGCATGGCGTCTTGAGCGTTCAGCGAAAGGTTGAGCAACGCAGACTCAAGCTGCGCCGGGTCGGCGAGCGCGTAGACCGGCGTGGGCGAGGCCACGACATTTAGCATGATATCTTCGCGCAGTGTGCGCCGAAGCAGCATACCCATGCTTTCGACAAGCAGATTGCAGTCAATCGCGGAAGGCTGCAGCACTTGGCGGCGGCTGAAGGCGAGTAGCGCGCGCGTGAGTTGGGCGCCACGTTCGGCGGCGAGCACGATTGTGTCCGCAAGTTGCCGCAAGTCATCGCGTGCCTTGAGCCGGAGGCCGAGCGCTTCGGCGTTGCCGAGGATCACAGTCAGCAGATTGTTGAAGTCGTGCGCGATGCCGCCGGAAAGGTGCCCGACGGTTTCCATCTTCTGCGCCTGCACGAGTTGCTGTTCGGTGCGCTTGCGGCCGGTGAGATCGTGGATGATGCCGACGAAAATGGACTCACCTTCCTGCTTCGCTTCGCCGACCGAGAGATCCATCGGAAAACTGGTGCCGTCTTTGCGCAGGCCGGTGACTTCTCGGCCCTTGCCGATGATTTTGGCGATTCGCGTCTCGTTGTAGTTGGCGATGTAGCCATCGTGCTCGGCGCGATAGGGCGGTGGCATCAGCATGCGCACGTTTTCGCCGATCACATCTTCGGCGTTGTAGCCGAAGAGGCGTTCGCAAGCGGGGTTGAACATCTGCACGCGCCCGCGCGAGTCGATCAGAATCACTCCATCGACGGCGGTTTCGACAACGGCGCGAAAACGCTCGGCGCCTTCGCGCAATGCCGTTTCGGCCGCCTTGCGTTCCGTGAGGTCTCGAATGATGCCAACAAAGATCGGCTGCCCGTCTTCCTCCGCTTGGGCAACGGATAGATCCATTGGAAACGTCGCGCCGGTGCGCCGCAGGCCAAGCACTTCCCGGCCAATGCCAATGATCTTGCGCTCGCCCGTTTCCAGATAGTTGAGCAGAAACGCGTCGTGACCGCCGCGATAGGGCTCCGGCATCAGCATCTTTACGTTTCGGCCGATGACCTCAAACGGCGCGTATCCGAAGAGCCGTTCGCACGCCGGGTTGAACATCAAGATCACGCCCTGGGCGTTGATCAGAATGACTCCGTCGACGGCAGTATCAACAACGGCACGCAGCCGCGACTGCTCGTGGCTCGCATACATCGTCACGCGGGCGGCCTGCGCGCGCCGAGCACGTGATCAATCAACGCCGCGAGTTCGCGTGCGCGGAAAGGTTTGATCAAAGTCGCATCTGCGCCGAGCTCGCGCGCGACATCGGCCGTATTGCGCCCGTCAATCGTCGGCGCGCCGGATATGGCGATGATCGGCATGTCCGGCCATCGCGCGCGCGCTTCTGGGATGAATTGCGCGCCACCAGCGCCTGGCATGTTCATGTCGGTGATTATGGCGTGGATGGTTTCGCGGCTGGCAATGTCGAAACCGGCGGCCGCGCCAGGTGCGGTGATCACCTCGAACCCGGCGTCGCTAAGTCCAAGCGCCATCGCATCTCGGACAAAGATGTCGTCGTCAATCAAGCAAAGACGTGAGCGTGTCGTCATCGGCGTCAGGCGATTCGCTTAATGTTGTAGCGATCATTACCATGACGCCGATGAACGCGTCTCTACTTCATTTCCTTTTGGGCGCCTT
This sequence comes from Hyphomonadaceae bacterium, assembly GCA_041398305.1. Classification (GTDB taxonomy): domain Bacteria; phylum Pseudomonadota; class Alphaproteobacteria; order Caulobacterales; family Aquidulcibacteraceae; genus Vitreimonas. The sequence continues at coordinate 265,257 of JAWKUZ010000002.1, read as the reverse complement.
AGGTAATGCCCCTAGGAGACGTTGAGTCCGATAGGACAGGTCACGCCAGTTCCTCCAATGCCGCAATAACCATTGGGGTTCTTAGCCAAGTATTGCTGGTGGTAGTCCTCAGCGTAGAAGAACTCGGGCGCTTCGCGAAGTTCCGTAGTGATCGCTGCAAAGCCCGCCGCACTCAGCTTTTCGCCGTAGGCCTTCAGCGCCGCATCGGCCGCGCGCTTTTGCGCGTCCGAGGTCGTGTAGATAGCGGAACGATATTGCGTGCCAACGTCGCCGCCCTGGCGCATGCCTTGGGTCGGGTCGTGGCTCTCGAAAAAGATCTTGAGCAATTGCTCGTAGCTGACCTGTTTGGGATCAAAGATCACACGCACGACTTCGGTGTGCCCGGTTCGGCCGGAACACACTTCTTCGTAAGTCGGGTTTGGCGTTGTGCCGCCAGCATAGCCGGACGATGTGCTCCACACGCCTGGGGTCTGCCAGAACTTGCGTTCCGCGCCCCAGAAACAACCGAGCCCGAAAATGGCCTCCTTGAGGTCCGCCGGAAACGGCGGCTTCAACGGATTGCCGTTGACGAAATGGGTGGCGGACGTGGGGATCGGATTGGGCCGGCCGGGGAGGATTTGGTCGGCGCTGGGCATGATTTGCGATCGGGCCATGAGAACCTCGCTTGCGTTGACTTGAATGTAGGTCGCCGCCGCGCCGCGCGCACCCCTTTGCGGGGGCGCGGGCGGTCTCCGGGGAGGAGGAGGGCGCGGGCAGCGGTGCAGGAATGGTTACGCTGGTCCTGAGGTTGCGGTTACGCGGGTTGCGCGCGAGGGCGGCGCCAGCCATAAACCGCCGCCGGACGGACAGGTGGCCGAGTGGTTGAAGGCGCACGCCTGGAACGCGTGTATGGGTGCAAGCCCATCGAGGGTTCGAATCCCTCTCTGTCCGCCAGATTCAGCCAAAAAAATCGAATAAAAACAAACACTAAGCCGACACCCTAGGCCGACTATTGGCGGGTACCCCAAATTGTACCCCAAACGAGGTCGCGAAATCAGGCGCTATCGGGTGTCATCGCTTGCGTGTTTCGTAAGCGCGTTGGCCGCGATCATCGAGCGCGGCTCGAACCTGACGCCACGCTGATCTCGAGTTCGCGCGCATCAACGAGCGCTTTTACTTCAGCATACAAATCGACGTCGTGTTCAATCGCAGAGATCGAGACGGTTAGCGCGTATCGCCCTCGATCATTCATGCGCTCCTGACCGAGGTGCGATTTCCACCAGCCGCCAACGGGATAGACTGCAATCGCGTCGTGCATTGCCAGGTCGATCGCATGGCCCCGCCAGAGGTCGCAGTGTAACGACCCGGCTTGAATGGCCTTCGGTCCCAGCAGCCAATAGTCGCTTTCGCCGTCAGTTTCGGTGCGGTCTTTGGTTTGCGCCGCAGAGATACGGCTTCGGAAACGCGCGTCGGTTTCGTTGCGCTTCTTCATAGCGAAGCGCAGGCCGAACGATCGATAGGTGTCAGGACGTGTGGATGCTCGGCCTGTTAGGTTCGGTTCGATGAAGTACGACAGTGTCACTTTCATTTTGACGATCCCGTTCTCGAGCTCTTCGAGTGCCTCTTTCGGCCATGGGAGTTTGTAGAAGTGCATCTCGTTGAAGACGGCGTTTCGGCTGTCTTCACTGAGGATGAATGGTTGGATCTCCGCCTCGGCTACGAGGGTGAGGTCGTTGCGCGCGGACGCAAGTGCTCGTTCAATTTCCGGCACGCCGTATCCCACCTCGCGCAGAATGCGTTGCTTCTCGCCCTTTGAGGTGCTCTTCCAGTGAGCGCCGCGACCGATCAAGCGGCTACGGATCGGCTGCGGCCAGCGTGCGCTATCAACCATCAGCGCTCGATGCGTCTCGGGCCAATGCGTTGGGAGCTCCGCTTGCAGTCTCCCCACAAACTGCCCAGCCATGCCCGTCGCGGCGCTTGTTGCCCAAAAGGGAACGAGCGGCTCCGCCAATACGTCCGAGCCAGCGGCGAGAAGCGAGACGGCGGGATTCCATGCGCAGTAACCCGTCTCATCAGCCAACATGTTGCCCGCTTCAAACAGAACCTCGGGTTTTATCGGCGTGAGGTCATCTGGCAGCATGTTCGAGCCGCGGCTGTACGGACTGCGGTGGTTCGCTTGCACGACAGGCGTGAAGGATGGTGGCGGTGTGGGTAGGTTTTCTTTCCGCGTGAACCCTCCCACCGACACGGAATTCCAACTTTGCGCGGGGTCTTCCAGCGGTTGCGTGTCCATCACGTTGATCATCATCCCGCCGGTGACGTTGCCGGTGGCGACAAGGATCAGGCGTTTTGGAGCAATCTCGTCGGTGTCGTCATCCGAACGATCGCCGAGCATTGCTCCGGATGCAGCTTGATCAAGCGCGCCGCTCCAAGTTGACGGCTGTGATGGCGGAAACTCATTGGCTGAGCTTGCCAAACAAAACGAGCGCAACACGTTGGGACGTTCGACTTCAACGCTGCTGATGGCCGATTGCGTCACGAGTCCGTACTTCGGTGGCTCTGTGGGTGGAAATCCGCCGGGTGGCAGCAGTTTCATCGACTCGACATTGTGCGTGAGCTCGACGGCTCGAGTGTCGCCCATTAGCGGCTCTAGATCACCGAGCAATGCGAGGCTAGCCATGCCAGTGCCGTGGCCGCCATCAGGAGCGTGATCATCGCTTCCCCACGCTGCGTCCAAGGCCCAAGCCCCCGCGAGGCCCGACGAGAGCAATGGGTGGTGGGACGCTACTCCGGTATCGAGAATGCAAACGGACGCGCTGTCGATGGGCGGAGGCGAAACTCTCTCCGCTAGTTCATCAACCCAATCAGCCGGAGCTAAGCCGCCGAGCGTTCGCTCCAAAAACGGCTCGATGTTTCCAACCGCGCGGCGAATCTCGCTTATTGCGCCGGGAACGCGGTCGGCGAATTGCGCGATCATGGAAGCGGCGCCGTGCACGAAGACAACAGTCGTGTCTGGGAAATAGAGGCGGTCGTCGTGTACATCAATGTGAGCGCTTCGCGCAGCTTCAACAACGCCGTCCGCGCGACGCTTTCCTCCCCTGAGCCAGAGTTCCCACCAGACAATCTCGGTGGAGGTCGTATCGATGTCGCCGGCGAAAAGTGAGCGTGAGTGCGCGAGAGCAAACTGTTCAACAGCTTCGAACTCGTCGATATGGTCTCGCGCTCGATTTCCTGGCTCGCGCTTGTATTCGTTGATGCGTGTCTGGAGGAATGCTCGCGCCGCATCTGGCACGAACAGGATTGTGCTCTCAGTGCGATCAGCGTTCCGTTGCGATCTAATCTGGACGATTTCTTGCGCGGGGTACTCAAGCGCCGTGGGTGTCTTGATTGCCTTTGATCGCGAGTTCGGAGCCGGCTGCATGGTGGACACTTCCACAAGCACGCCCTTCTTCAGGCCCTGTATCGCGACGCGCGTGTCTGGGCTGGGCGTGCTTCCTAGGGCTGCCGCCAGTTGCTCCAAGAGCGAATCGGCGTGTGCTGCGTAGTCGGCGCGAAGCGGCTTCTTGGACTGCTTGCGTTGCGGGTATCCGTATGCGGTGCGCTCGCGGAAACTATCGATACGAATGTGCGGCTGCGGCCGAGTACCTGAACCATCTGAGTCTGACATGCACGTCCATCGGGGTTGCTAATTCCATTCGCGGCTAGGGAGCGAGCGCGTCCCTAACGTTCTGTGCGACGGAATTTGCCCCGCAGTGCCTGTCGGTTCTGCAGCGCGTCACGCAGGGCAGGCAGCGACACCTTCGGTGTGCCATCTAGGATTGCATCTTTAACAACAGAATCGGCTGCGCGTGCTAGTTCGCCCTGGCTCAAACCGTCTAGGCAAGGGCCCAGCTTCGCCCAAGACTTCGCGGGTGGTCGATACTTGCCGAGGCGGCGCTCAAGGATTGATAGGGCCGCTGGAGTGCTTGGAAGGTTGTACTCGACCACATCGTCGAAACGGCGCGCTAGCGCCTCGTCGAGTATCTCGACGTGATTGGTCGCAGCTAGAACCAAGCTGTCAGTTGAGTTGGGCTCTTCCATAAATCCGAGGATTGAGTTCAGCACGCGCCGAATTTCGCCGATGTCGTTGATTTCGCTTCGGCTCGATCCGATAGCGTCGAACTCATCGAGGAGGTACACGCCGCGAGTTTGTGCAACTTGATCAAACACTGCGCGTAGCTTGCCCGCCGTTTCGCCAAGATAGCGGCTGAACACGGCATCCAGTCTTACGCGAAAGAGCGGGAGGCGCAGCTCTCCGGCGATTGCGGTCGCGGTCATCGTCTTGCCAGTGCCAGGGGCGCCCACGAGCAACATGTGTGTGACAGGTCGATGATCGTGCTCGCGTAGCGTAGCGCGATGAACTTGCTGCCGGACTACGCGCTCAAGGAGGCCGCGTACTTCCGGCGCGAGCACCATGCTCTCCAGTCCAAGCCTGGGGTACGAGCTTTCGACGATGCCCTGAAGTTCGCTCTTCGGGCGCGCGAAAGGGATGGGAGCCTGGCCGCCGGAGTCTCGCCCATTGCGTGCGGCGTCGCGAGCACGTTGCACAGCCTGCTTCAAGCGTTCGGCGTCCGCCGTTCTACCGTTCCGTGCCTCTTGCGCGGCAACCTGTAGCGCAACCGACAAGAACTGCTCGTCATCGCCAGCGATGTGCGAGTTCAGGAGAGCGACGATGTGCTTGGTACTCACGGCGCGCCTCCCTTCATTGTACTACGCCATAGATGATGCTGCGGTTCGGCGAACAAAAGACTAACCCCTGGGGTTATTTGGCGCCATCATTTACGCGAAAGATTGGCAGAAAAGTTCATCACTTGCCGGATTGGCACGCAAATAGGCGGCTTCTCGTGCTTCGCGCTGCACTGGAAATTAGTGAAGTTCGCTGGCGTCTTAACGTCAATTGCGCGAGGGCCACGCCTTCACGGTGGTGCGTCGAAAATGTTTTTGTTTTCGGCTCTATTCGTGCGCGGAGCCGGTTTTGGCGGCGATATCGAGGTCTTTGACCTATTGCGTTTTCCGCGCTTCGCACTGTCGGCGATGAAATCCGAGCAAATACTGCGTTGCTCTTTCGGCGTGACTTGCCGCTATCAGAATTGCGCGGTGGTCACGCTTCAACACGGAAAGCCAGCCGTCGATGTATCTTGCGTGATCGGCGCGTGGGCGAGAAGAAGTCCCCAGCTCGGCCGCGAGAAATGCGCTCCCAAGTTCGGCGACCAATTCCTCCATCGCATAGGCGGCAGAGCCAAATCGACCTGTCAGGTCGCGATTCAAGCGATGCTCTGCGCCGGTCCAATGCACTAGCTCGTGGAGCACCACTGCGGCGTAGGCCGAGTGGGCTTCATCAAGGTCGCCGTGGAAGCGACTGCGATGCGGCACTAAGATGTCATCAGTCTCTAGTCGGTAGCACGCCCGGTCGCCACCGATCTCAATGTTTGCGTGGGTTGCTTGAGCGAGTTCATCAACGCATCGGAGTGTCGTGAAGCGTCGCCGTGGCTCGCGTTCCATTTCACCGAACACTTGGTGCCGGTTGAAGAGCGCAAGTCGGCGCGCAAATCGAATTGGAGTACCAGAAGGCGGCCAGGCGAGCGCTCGCTCGCGATAGATTATTGCGGTGGTAGGGCGTTCGGCGGGAAGCAGTCGCATTCCGGCTGTGCGCCAGCGCTCTCCTGTAGCCCAAGTCGGATCGCTGAACCCAAAGCGGCGAGCGCTAGCCCATAGCGCCAAGACATTGATGCCGCTGTAGCGACGCCCCGTGAGGCTGCGCGGCCATTCGGTGCTTCCTTGCTGTTTGTGCCATGGCATTTCCCAGGGCGTGCATCCGCATTTGATTGCCTCAAGAATGGATGCGGTCACTTCGCTGGCAATACCGCGTGATGTGGCGCGCGGGCGCTTGCGCCGAAGACGCATAGTTTCCTCCCTCGTGGTTGTTTCAATGTTACGTGTTACGTGGCGGGGCGCATGGGTTGCCGAACCCGTCGCCGCCTATCGCGGAGGCTCGCCGAGGCTCACTGGATGGTGGGCGCTCGGCGAGCTTACGATCAGCGTTTACTCACTGGCGGGCCGTCGAAAGCCGCGATGAGTCTCTTTGCCAATCCTGAACGGTCGGCCGGTGTACGACCATCCAGTGCGGCGCATCGCTTCAACGATACGGCGCTTCATGGCAGGCGTTCGGCCACTGGTGCCGATCGACAGGGCGTTCCAGATTGAGCTGAAGGGCAGGCGCTCTTCGTCATTCTTTACGTCGCCCTTCAATGCCACGAGCAGTTCTTCGATGGGATCATCAAGCGTGTAGCGCTTTTGGCGCTCTGCTGCTTCTTCCCAGAGCCTCTCTGGCAAGGTCAACGGAACGTGAGGCTCCCACGCGTCAACCGCCTCAGCAACGAGCTGATCGCGATCGCGCGCGAGCGCTTCTAAGTCAAACCTATCAATCTCAATCGGTAAGAACCTCCTATTGCCTGTGCTGTCGCGCAGAACCTGCATCTCGTTCGTGGTGGCGACGATAATGAAAGACCGAGCCTGATCGACGACCGACGATCCCCACGCGGGACGAGCGCGATCGTGCGAACGCGAGATGAATGATTTGACCCGCTCGACCGCGTGACGATCAAATCCACCTAGTTCGCTTGCCTCCAAGATCAGGCGTCCCCTCAATGCCTCCTGTTGACGTTCAGCCGGCAGTTGAATGACGTCCTGATCGGTGAAGCGCGATGGATCTCCGGCGATGATGCGCAGGGCCGTGGACTTTCCAGCTCCCTGCTTTCCGTACAAAACGATGACCGTTTGACAGTCGCAGCCAGGTGAGAGCACGCGACCAACAAAGGAGAGCCAGAATAACCGTCCAGCCTGCCGGTTGAGCGCGTTGTTCTTGGCGCCAGCGTAGTCGATGAAGAAGCGGTCTATTCGAGCCTCATCGTCGTGCCGAAGAGCTAAGAACTCTTCTGCGACCGGATTGAATCGCTGGCGCCAGGCGAGGTGCTTGAGTGCTTCGCTGAGTGGTCCGCGACCGGGATCAAAGCGATACGCTTCAATAAAGTAATCACGGATCGCTGCAACGACGGGGTCGCTGATGACCTGCCACTCTTTGCCGAGAAATTTTGCCTTGGCGATGGGTGTCGATGTCAGTTCGTTGAAGCAAACCTCGATGGCCGCGTTGATGCCGGCGGTGATGTTGATGAAGCTCGGGATTGGCAGGCCGGCGTGAATGCCGTCTGGCCACGTGAACGTTCTGTGTGTCATCGCAACCTCAATTCGCGTTCACGTTGGGCAATGACGCAAAGTATGCATCGGCGCTGGTGACGGAGACCAAAACGCGCGTGCCTAAGCGCACGGCTTCAATTTGATTGAGGCGAAGCAATTCGCGAAAGCGCGTTTGGCCAAGGCCATAGCGCTCGCATGCCTCTGCGATGGAGACGTATCGCTTCGCGGTAGATTCGGTACTCAAGTTTCATCCTCCAAAATTGCCGCGAGAGCGGCGGATGGAGGGAGCGTGGCGAAGTCTGTGAGGCCTGGCACACTACCTAATGAGGCCCCAGCCGGGCCGCTATTTGCGCCTCTTCTTCGTCGGCTTTTTCGATTTTTTGTTTTGTTTTCTTGGATCTACGCCGATAGGCGACAACGGTCCGGGCTCCGCATTCTTGAGGTCGCGAAGCGCCTTGGTGAACACTTTGCTGGACACTGCCGATGACGGCGTCTCTCCTGTTTGCGCAGAAATCTCCGCAATGAGCAGCTGCGCGATTTTGAACAGTGGTGCGGTTGCGCGCGCGGGGCGAGGGGTGCCGCGCGGTGCTTTGGCATCTTCAACCGCGGTGTCCGCCTCCCAATCTATCGGCCAATCGGGTGCTGCGGCTTTCCATTGCCAAATGATTTCACTGAAGAACTCGTAGCGCGCCGTATCACCTTTTTTCCCCGGCTTGCGCCGATAGGCGTTTGCAAGTTCGTTGACTCGCTTGTGCACGCGCTGCGCGCCGTCAATCATTCTGGTGTATGCCGGAATGTTTGCAGTTGCGATGAGTTCAATCAATGGCGGCCTCTCATCAATTGCGCTGAAAGTCAGAGGCTGCAGAGTGAATCCGTCATCGCTAAATAGTTGCATGCGGATCAAGCGATCAACGTGTGCGTCCATTTTTGCCACCAGCGTTAGGGCGGACGCCACTTCTTTCAATTTCGACTTAAGCTTTGGGTCTTCCGCCGAGGACTTGCATCCCGTTGCAAACGAGTATGCGGCAGATAAAATCGCGCGAGTGCTGCGCTCGGCTGCGTCTCGTTCAGATCCGTGTTCCTCGAGCGTGTTGCGTATCGCTCTAGCGAGAGACCACCTTACTACCTGTTGGTAGTCGCGCTTCCAGTAGTCGCGCAGTGACATCCGTTTGAAGTACCCGTAGTCGCCCGGAACGTTCATAGCGTCACGCCTGCGCAATATGTTGCCCAGCCTTCCATCAGTTGTTTCCGCTTATCAATCAGATCGCCGCGACGATAGGCTGCCTCAACCTTGTTCCCGATCGTGTGTGCCAATGCAGACTCCGCAACCTCGCGCGCGAAATCGGTCTTTTCAGCAGCCCAATCGCGAAAAGTTGAGCGGAAGCCGTGAACGGTGAGATCGTCGCGGCCCATGTTCTTGAGCGTGGCCAGCAACGTCATGTCGGAAAGGGGTTTGCCGGCTTTCAAGCCGGGGAACAACCAATCATCAGGCTTGCCGACACTCAACGGGCGCAGCAGCGCGATCGCCGCTTTAGACAACGGAACGCGATGTTCGCGTCCCGCCTTCATGCGTTCCGCAGGCACGACCCAGATTGCGGCATCGAGGTCGATCTCTTGCCACGTGGCCCGCAGCGCCTCGTTGGTTCGGCACGCGGTGAGAATAGCAAACTCCAGCGCCTTCGCCCCGAGGCCATCTCGTTCGCGAAGCTTCGACATGAATGCTGGCATGTCTTTATACGGGAGTGCGGGGTGGTGCTGAACGCGCTGCGTTGTCTTGCGTGCTGGAAGCACGTGGCTCAGCCCACCGCGCCATTGAGCGGGGTTCTCGCCTTCGCGGAGTCCTCGCGCTTTCGCCCAATCTAAGATGCGTTCGATGCGTGATCGCACCCGGCTCGCCGTTTCTGTTTTGCTTTTCCAGATCGGTTCGATGACGCGCAGCGCAAGTTGCGGTCAGTCGCGGCCACGGGCAGGTGTCCGAACACGGTGCAGCAGTTGATCGCGTGTTTTCCCACTGCTGCCGATGCTTTGGATTTTTGAACGTATCAAGGTGCGCTTCGAGGAAGCGTTCTGCCTTGTTTGAATGTGACGGCGGTTGCTTCGGCTGCCGCCGTCTGAGCACGTTCTATCTTGCGCTGCTCAATGGGGTCTTTGCCGTCGCTGATCAACGTCAGCGCCGCATCTCGCTTGAACCGTGCTTTCACAAGATCGACGACGCCTAAAGAGCCAAGCCCCATTTCGCGTTTGCGGCCGCTCTGGGTTCGATAGCGCAGCACCCACGACTTACGCGGTTCTCCATCGACGCCCGTCGTGACCTGCAGAAAGAGCCCTTGGCCGTCGGGGTAGAGGCCCGGTTTGCTCCGTCGTTTGACTTCGGTGGCGGTGAGTTTGTTTGTTGAGTATCGCGTCATGGGTATACCTACCCACCCAATAGCAGCTGTCGATTTTTGGTCAACAGCCCATCGACCCCTATCATCGCACGATTGTTTCACGTGGCACGCCGCTACCGTGTCAAGTAAACGTGACCTATAATGGACTCCAAACTGGCGGGTTGTGCCTCAAATTGACCCGTAAACGCGCCTGGCTGCCCGTACAGCCGGTTTCATGGCCGAGGCGGCCTTCGGTGCCCGAGTTGCCCCGTCACGGCCTCACCCAGCCACGGCGGGGCGGGTTTGGGGTAGGGCCCCTTCGTTGCGACGGCGGCATCACGTCAGGCGAAGGGCGCGCCAGCCTGCCGCTTGAGCGGGTGAGGTGGGGCCGTTGGGCGCGGTGCATTGTGACGGGCGCACCGGCGCACCGAGCGCCGACGCCGACTAATTAGCGCGTATTACACGTACGGCTAATGCCGCGCGGAGCGCGGCAGGGGCGTCGATCAATCATTTGCCGACGTCGCGTTAGTTTGAACAGGATATGCAGAACGTAGGCTGCGGCGTCACTTCACGCCGCAGCGCTCCGCTTACTGCACCGTGAAATGCAGCGTGCCTTCCATCGCGTGGCCGTCGCCGTTCGCGTTCCAGTGAACTTCATATGCGCCAGCGGCAAGCGCTGGCAGCGGGATGGAGTAGCTCGTCGCCGCGTTGCCGGCGGTGAAGTTGATCGGGACGGTCGTGTGTCCTGGGCCGTGCACTTGCACTGAGGTGAGGACGACTGTGTGATCGAACGTCAGGGACAAACTCGTCGGTGCGGTTGCGAGTACGGCATCGTCGGCCGGTATTGATACGACTTCGGCATTGTTGCCGTGTGCGTCTTGTGCGGTCGCAGTCGCAATCGGCGTCCACGCGAACACAAGCGCCATCATCAAACGTTTCATGTCTTCTCCTTGGTGGTTAGATCAAATCGCTGCGTATCGCGTGAACACGCGCGGCTCCCCCTCAGTCCCGAACGCCATAACGTTGTAAGCTTCGCGTCGGCCGTCGGCTCGATCCATGCCGGGCGAACCCATCGGCATCCCAGGTACCGCGAGCCCGCGTACGCCGCGCGGGCGCTCTTCAAGCAAGCGGACGATGTCGGCCACAGGCGTATGGCCTTCGACGACGAAGCCGCCGACAGATGTCGTATGGCAGGACGCGAGCTCTGGTGGCACGCCCAGCCGCTGTTTAATCGCCGCCATATCTGGCGCGTCTGTCACCGTGAGGCGAATGCGGCCGCTTGCGCGCATATGCTCAACCCAAGACAAGCAACATCCGCAGTGAGCGTCGCGAAAGGTTTGGCCGTCGAACACCTGTTGGCTTGTTGCGACAGACGGAACGATGAGCGTGGCAACGCCGATTAGCAGCGCGCGACGGGGGAGAGGTGGCGTGTTCATTCTTTTATTCCTTCACGCTGGGCGGTGGGCTTTTGAGCTAGACTCATGAGCGTCCAGCCAAATCCACCGGCAGCCATGGCCCGTTCAATCGTGCGCCCAGAGATGAGCCGCATGGCGCGTCGCGCTTGACGACCAGCGAACAGTCTCATCACGCCTTTGTTGGCTATCGGCGTCATGGTGGCGATCTCGCGTATTCGAACGTGGGGGGACAAAAGCTCGGTGAGTTCCTGTCGATCGAACCAGCGGCGTAGGTGTCCGGGTTGAGTCGGCGGGACAGTATTGTGCTGCTCAAGCACTGGTCTGTTCTGAGTGGCAAGAATGAGAGTTCCGCCGGGTCGGAGGAGTTTAGCGATCTTCGCGACGAATGCCTGTTGATCGGCGACGTGAGACAGTACCTCGAGCGTTACGATCACGTCGAATGACTCTTCGGCTAGATCGATGTTCATGAAATCGCCGGTGATGAAGCGGACGTCAGCGATCCGATTAGCGGCGCGTTCAAGAACTGTCGGCGATAGATCGGTTGCGGTAACGCGCCCATAGGATTTCAACGTGGGGCAAAGCCAGCCGGCGCCGCATCCCACCTCAAGGATGTCGAGATTGTAGCGTCCGACTTCGTCGAGCCACTTGATGACGGTTTCGCGTTGATCACGCGAGATGTCCGACAACGACTTTTCGCGGTTGTCAGCGTTCCATGCGTCCCAATAGGACGCCTGCTGGCCAATTGGATCGGTCATGTTTCGTGATCTCGCATCGTGAGTAGGGCGTCAGCGTTGACTTCCGCATTGCTCTGCGGTGACGAAACATCGGGCGCTTTGTATGCGAGCAGTCGCAGGGCGTTGAAGACCACGAGCAGCGTCGAGCCCTCATGGAAAATGATCGCCGCTCCAATCGATAAGCCGAAGATCGTTGATGGGATCAGCACCGCCACCACGCCGAGGCTGACCCACAGATTTTGTTTGATGACATCGCTGGTGCGGCGGCTGAGTCCGACCGCGAATGGCAGGTGATTCAGATCATCTGCCATCAACGCGATGTCAGCTGTTTCGAGTGCAACATCTGAGCCGGCAGCGCCCATCGCGACGCCAACGCTTGCATTCGCTAGTGCAGGGGCGTCATTCACTCCGTCGCCAACCATCGCGACGCCACCGCGATGGCTCGCAAGTTCTTTAATCGCCGCGACCTTGTCTTCCGGCATCAGCGCGCCGCGAGCTTCTGTAAGTCGGACCTTCAGTGCGATGGCATCCGCGACGCGCTGATTGTCGCCCGTCAGCATAATCATCCGTTGGATGCCCAGCTCACGAAGTCGTTGAAGGACACCACGAGCGGCGGGGCGCTCGCTGTCCATGAGGCCCAACGCTCCGAGGTACTGTGCACCGCGCCGCACAATCATGACTGTGCGACCTTCGCGTTCGAGACGATCGGCTTCGCGACTAAGATCAGGCGGGGTTGGTGACGCGCTCTCTTGGAAGAGGGCAGGCTTGCCGATCTGCACGACAGCGCCGTCAATACGACCTTGGATACCCTTTCCAGTGATGCTTTCGATTGCCTCCGCTTGCGGAACGCGCGCGCCGTTCAACTTGGCTTGCCCATCGCGGACGACGGCGGCGGCGAGAGGATGATCGCTCCCGTGTTCGATCGCTACCGCGACGCTTAGAAGCTCGGTCTCGCTGACCCCTGGCGATGTTGAGACATCGGTGAGCCTTGGGCGTCCCTCGGTGAGCGTACCGGTCTTGTCGAAGGCAATCGCTGTCACGCGACCCAGCGCTTCGAGCGGCGCACCGCCCTTAATGAGCACGCCGCCGCGAGCGGCGCGAGCCACCCCACTGAGAACAGCGCTGGGGACCGAGATCGCGAGCGCGCAAGGGCTGGCAGCCACGAGAACCGCCATGGCGCGATAGAAGCTGGCGGAGAAGGGCTCGTCGATCACAACCCACGCAAAGAGCAGCGTGACCACAAGCACGAGTACGCACGGAACGAAGATCCGTTCGAACTTGTCGGTGAACTTCTGCGTGGGTGAGCGCTGAGCTTCTGCCTCGGCCACCATGGTAACGATGCGCGCGAGGGTGCTTTCGCTGGCGAGACGGGCTACGCGAATGTCGAGTGCGCCAGCGCCGTTGATCGTGCCCGCGAACACGCGGTGTTGGTCAGGTGTCTTGCCGAAGTCGGTATATTGATCGGATGCGGACTTATCGACGGGAGCGCTTTCGCCAGTGATCGGCGCTTGATTGACGCTGCTTTGGCCGGAGATGACCAAACCATCAGCAGGGATGCGATCATTTGCGCGGACAAGCACTACGTCGCCAGCCTTGAGTTCGGAGACCTTGATTTCTGTGATACCCTCACCGCGACGCACTAGAGCAGTTTCGGGTGCGAGTTTTGACAGCGACTCTATCGCGCGTTTGGCTCGACCCATCGCCCAGTTCTCAAGCGCATGGCCTAGGCTAAACAAGAAGAGGAGCAGGGCACCTTCAGCCCGTGCGCCCAACGCTGCCGCTCCAATTGCGGCGACGATCATCAAGCTATCGATGCGCAGGCGCTTGTGGCGGGTGTTGTCGATGGCTTCGAGGGTAGTGTAGTAGCCACCCAAAGCGTAGGCGAGTAGGAAGCAGAGAAGCGGCAGTGTCTCTATGCCGCCGCGTTCGGCGATCCATCCCGCGAAGAGCGCAGCGCCCGATCCGAGCGCAAAATAGAGTTCGGTGCGCTCACCAAATATGCCGTGATGGTCGTGGCTATGCTCCGCCTTCTTCTTGGCGACCGGTTGCGCGGGTGATCCGCCCGCACGTTTTACGGAATCTGCAAGGGTTTCACCCATGAGACGTCGAGGGTCGTAATCAACCAGCACGCGGTTGGGGCCAATTTCGCTGACCAACAAAACGCCATTACAAGAGCGCAGGCGCTTTGCCTCAGCTTTGACGTCGCTTACGTCGAGTAAAATGTGTTCGCGGTGACGGATCACCTGCGAGGCGGCCTGCGCTGCTGAGACGTGCAGGCTCTTCTTTTCGACCTTCGCCTCGTCGTAGTGCATGCAAATGCGACGACCGCCGCCGGTAGCGGGCTCGAGACTCGCATGACTGACGCCAGCGATCCTTTCGAGTCGCCGACCCATCTCTACGCCGCAAGCCAGGCATTGGCTCGCCTCGGCAGAATGGAAGAGCTGCTTGAGGTCGATCTTTAGCGTGGAAAGCTTCGACACTACGGGCTTCCCGCGGTGGCTTGCTTGATGCGGAGCGCCGTGTTGATGCCGGCTACTGTCGCTGCGATCCGGAGCGCCGCCTGAACGCGCTCAAGCGTCATGCCGCGCTTGTGCAGTTCCGCCTCATGTACGTTCAGGCACGCCGAGCAATTGCTCATTGCCGAAATCGCGAAGGCCCACAGTTCGAAGTCGATTTTCTCAACTTCTGTCTGTGAGAGCGCCGTCATCGTGAGATTGGCCGGAGCGCCTCGATAGTCGTGATTGTTCAGGAGATTGATCGCACCGTAGTAGACGGTGTTCATCGCCATGAGAGTCGCCACCAGCTTGGCCGCGCGTCGCGCCTTCTCGGAGATCAAAGACGCTACCGCGCCTTCCATGTGTCTGATCAGTGTTGGATTGCTCGTGGTGTAGGCGCACGCAAGCATGCACCCCCACTTCTGTTGATCGCTGAGCAGGTTCTCCGCGCCAAGAGCATCGAGATTGCTTCGTTGGTCGAATGCGAAATCCGGCAACGCATCGCGTAGGGCATCGGTTGACATGAAGAGCTCCTATTCGGCTTGAGCAGGCGAGGGCGTGTAGGCAGTGGGCATTTCGCCGTCGCGCGCCTGATGTCCGCTCTTCAGCATCAGCTTGCAGATTGCAGGCAGGACGAAGAGCGTTAGCAACGTTGCCGTGATGAGGCCGCCGATGACGACCGTCGCCAGTGGCTTTTGAACCTCTGCGCCGGTGCCATGCGCCAGCGCCATGGGAACGAAGCCAATAGCCGGCACGATGCCTGTCATGAGGACGGCGCGGAATTTCTCGCGCATGCCTTCGTAGATCGCGTCTTCAAGCGGCATGCCGAGATCGAGGCGCTTGTTGATGCCTGTCATGACGACCAAGCCGTTCAGCACCGCGACACCAGCCAAGCAGATAAAGCCGACAGCAGCTGAGATCGAGAACGACATGCCGGTGAGCAAGAGCGTGAAGACGCCACCTGCGAGACCGAGCGGAACAGCTGTGTAAACGGCTGCCGCCGAGCGCACGCTACCCAATGCCATGTAGAGGATGCCAAAGATCAGCAGGAAGCAGCCGGGGACGATCAGCGCCATACGTTGAGAGGCTGACTGCAAGTTCTGGAATTGGCCGCCCCATTCGATACGCGCGCCGACAGGCAATGTGATTTCTGCAGCAACGCGACGCTGGGCTTCAGTCACGAACGAACCGAGGTCACGGCCACGCACGTTCGACTGCACGACCACGCGGCGACTGCCGTTCTCGCGGCTGACTTGGTTCAGTCCTTCAGAGAAGGAGAAGGTCGCGACCTCACGCAACGGGATCGATTGGCGAACGCCGCCTTCATCCGGCAACATCACCGGGAGGGCGCCGACGGCGTCCAAATCGTCTCGGACGGCATCCGGAAGACGAACTACGACGTCGAAGCGACGGTCCCCTTCGAAGACGAGGCCCGCTTCGCGGCCGCCCATCGCGGTTGCGACGGTGTCGGTGACTTCTTGAAGCGAAAGACCGTAGCGCGCGATTGCATCACGGTCGAACGCGACGTCGAGCGTTGGGAAGCCGCCGGTTTGTTCGACCTTAACGTCTGCCGAGCCATCGATGGATTGCAGCACGGCGGCGATCTGGCCCGCGACCTGGCTCATCTCAGTGAGATCTTCACCGTAGAGCTTGATGGCGACATCGCCGCGAACACCTGCGATCAGTTCGTTGAATCGCATCTGGATCGGCTGACTGAACTCGTAGCCGTTGCCGACCAGTTGCGAGATGCGCGCCTCAATGCGAGTCAAAAGCTCCGCTTTGGTCTCGCCACGGTTCGGCCACTCTGAGCGTGGGCGCAGGATGACGAACGAGTCTGAGATGTTGACGGGCATCGGGTCCGAAGCGACCTCGGCCGTGCCCGTTTTCGAGAAGACGACGAGAACCTCAGGGAACTCGCTGACCGCTTCTTCGACACGCTGCTGCATCGCTGTCGATTGCTGCAACGAGGTCGATGGAATTCGGACTGCCTGGATAGCGAAGTCTTGCTCGTCGAGCTGCGGGATGAACTCTTGGCCCAACGTGAAGAAGAGTGCTGCAGCGACCGCAAACACCGCCACGCCACCACCGATGACTGGAAGCGGGCGACGGATGGAGGAGGCTAGCGCCGGTTCGTAGGCCTTGCGGGCCATCTCGATAGGCTTCACTTCCTTTTCCGAGACCTTGCCGCGAATGAGCACTGCGACCATCGCCGGCACGAATGTCAGCGAGAGGATGAAGGCAGCGCCCAGGGCGAGCAGGAGCGTGATCGCCATCGGCGAGAACATCTTGCCTTCGACGCCGGAGAAGGCGAGCAGCGGCATGAACACGAGGAAGATGATGATCTGACCAAAGATCGTCGGCTTGATCATCTCGCGCGACGCTTCGAGCGTTTCGTACAGTCGCTCCTGTAGCGTCAGCAGCCTCCCTTCATGATGCTGTCGTTCAGACAATCGCCTCAAGCAGTTCTCGATGATGATCACCGAGCCATCGACGATGAGGCCGAAGTCGAGAGCGCCCAGCGACATGAGGTTGCCGGAGACGCCGAAGAAATTCATGCCGATCGAGGTCATCAGCATCGAAAGCGGGATGATGAGTGTTGCGATCAACGCCGCGCGAACGTTACCGAGCATCAGAAAGAGCACGGCGGCAACAAGAAGCGCGCCTTCTGCAAGGTTGCGCTCGACCGTGGCGATGGTGGCGTTCACCAGTTTCGAGCGATCGTAGACCACTTCGACTTCGATGCCCGCTGGCAACGTTGCTGCGATCTCTTGGAGGCGTTCAGCAGCGGCTGCTGCGACCGTGCGACTATTGCCGCCGGTGATCATCAGCACGGTGCCAATGACGACTTCTTCGCCGTTCGCGGTAGCGGCGCCGGTGCGAAGGTCACCACCCACGCGGACATTGGCGACATCACGAACGGTAACCGGAACACCATCACGCGTTGCGACGACGGCTTCCGAGATTTCTTCAAGCGTACGGATGCGGGCGTCGGCGCGAACGAGGAAGCTTTCGCCGCCACGTTGCACGAAGTTTGCGCCCACGGAGATGTTGGCGCGCTCGAGCGCTTCCGCCAGTTCCGTAAAGGAGATGCCGTAGGCGCTCAGTGCGCCGGTGTCTGGCTCGATGACGTATTGTTTCTCGTAGCCGCCAATGGAGTCGATGCCAGCAATGCCGCTGACTGCGCGCATCTGTGGTCGAACAACCCAGTCTTGGACGGTTCGCAGGTACGCGGCTTGCGATACGGCATCGGTCAGCAATTCGCCTTGAGGCGTTCGATATGTGGTCGCGTTAATCCAGCCAGAGCCGTCAGCGCCTACTTGACGCTCGTCGTCGAAACGAACCGTCCACATCAACACTTCGCCGAGACCAGTCGAAATCGGTCCCATTTGCGGCTCTACGCCGTCGGGAAGGCTTTCTCGCGCTGCTGTCAGGCGCTCTGCGACTTGCTGGCGCGCGAAGTAGATATCGACGCTGTCGGCGAAGACGACCGTAACTTGGCTGAAGCCGTTGCGTGAGATCGAGCGTGTTGTCTCAAGGCCGACGATCCCGGACATCGCAGTTTCGACGGGGTAGGTGACAAGCCGTTCGACATCGAGCGGGCCGAACGCAGGCGCGACCGTGTTGATTTGTACCTGGCGGTTGGTGATGTCCGGAACGGCATCGATCGGTAGCCGGATGATGTTGAACACACCGATGGCGGCAACCACGAGCGTGATCGCGATCACAGCCCATCGGGCTTTGACCGCGAGTTCGAGAAGACGGCTAATCATTGCGAAATATCCAATGCGAGTGGGGAATGCGGCGGCAGGCGGCGATCAGTGGTGATCGGCGGCGCTCGCACCCAGCTGTGACTTGATGAGGAAGGCGTTGCGCGAAACGTAAGCCTCACCAGCGTTCAACCCGCCGGTGATCTCGACCATGTCTCGGCTGGAGCGCCCAACTGTGACGTCGCGTGGCTCGTAGGTTTCCTCGGCAACACGCACGAAGACGACAATACGTCCCTCAAAGCTTTGCACCGCGTCCGCTGGCACGACGACGGCCGCGTCCTGGCTTGCCAGCACGACATTCGCGCGGATCGCCATGCCGGGTCGCAACGCCGAATTGGCAGTCACAGTGATTGGCGCGCGTGCGATCAATGTCTGCGAGTGAGAGTCAGCAGTAGGAAGCACTGAGGCAAGACGCGCTTGCGTCGGCGTCGAGCCATCGAGACCGGTGATGATGACTGCTTGGCCAGCGCTCACGCGGCCGATGTCACGAGGCACAACATTGAGTTCGGCTTGCAGACGGGTCAGATCGCCGACGACAAACAGCGGCGTGTCATTTGTCACGTCTCCGATGTTGGTTTCTCGTTCCAGCACGACACCGGAAATGGGCGTGACGATCGAGTACGTCTGCAAACTCTCAGAGCTTTCGACGCGTGCAAGGGTCTCACCACGGCGGACCACGTCGCCGATGTTGCGTTGCACGGCGCGAACCGGGCCGGGGTAGGGCGCGTGAATTTCGGCTCTTGCTGAAGGTTGCAGCATCATGCGGCCCGTGAGGCTCAGCGTTTCTTGGAGCGCGCCCGGACCAGCTGTTGCAACTTCGATTTGCGAAGCCTCGGCCGACGCGGCTGGGATGGTGATGCGGTCAGCGCCTTCCTCTTCGGCGTGCCCTTCTTCACCTTCTTCGCCGGCGGCCTCAGCTTGCTCGCTATCAGCTTCGCTTTTCCCGCAAGACGCGCCGCCGAGGGCTAGCACTAGAGCGATCGGCGCCAGCGCCAACTTCATCGATGACTTTCTCATTGGTGAGCCTCCTGCTCGGGAAGGGTGTCGGCGAAGCGCGCCGTTAGGCGGTCAAGCGCCGCCTCGTTGTTGTGAAATGTTCGGAGTGCATCGACGCGCGACTGGCGCGCATCAGAGAGGGCTCGCTGCGCCTCAAGAACGTCGAGGTACGAAAACGCCCCGCGATTGTAGCCGTCTTGTGCAAGCTCAAGCGCGCGCTCGGCCTGTGGGATGACTTCGTCTTCGGTTGCGGAGATCGCTGCGGCATCGGCGGCAATCGCTCGCTGAAGCGCCGCGAACTCGCGTTGCAAGGTTCTTCGACCGGCTTCGAGATCAAATTCAGCGCGGCGTTGCTCTGCTCGGGCGCGCGATACTGATCCTTGATTGCGATCGAATATGCCGAGGGGAACGGAGAAGCCGGCGACAAGCGCGCCTTCATCGTTGTCCGCTGCAAACTGGCGATACCCAAAGCTGACGGTTGGGTTCTGCCACGCCAGGGAACGCTCGACGCGCGTTGCGGCGTTTGCACGGTCACGCTCTGCGGCTAGCCGGGCAAGATCAGGAGCGGCGTCGGTAGGTGTGTCGTGCGCGTGCTCAATCGTTCGCGGAGCGCTGAAATCAGCGGCAATAAGGGTAAATCCGGTATCGCCGCCCAAGAGCGACGCTAGGTTGGCGCGCGCCGTAGCTGCTTCCGCCTGGGCGCGTGTCAGCGCAACGCGCGCTTCGGCTAAGCCCGCTTCTGCACGTGCACCGGCCATAAGCGGGTCGCGAGCCGCTGCTACTCGTCTGCTGACGGAGGCACTGAGCGCTTGCGCGGTTTCGAGTCGCTCGCGCGCGATGGCGACGAGTTCTTCGGCTGCGAGCGCATCGAAGTAGGCGATCTGTGTCTCGCGGATGAGGTCGAGACCGCGAATTGTCCGCTCTAGTTCAGCGCCATGGAGTTCGCGATTGGCGAGTTGAACGCGTGCACTTCGGCGGCCGCCAAGCTCAACTTCTTGCGAAAGCGAAAACGTTGTTTCGGCTCCGTCGAAGCCGCGAAGCTCGCCTTGCCCGTTGAAGTTTTCGACCTCCGCCGAAAGTTCAGGGTTGGGTCTTGCGCGCGCTTGACGCAAGCCGCCGCGAGCGGCGTCAACGCCGGCTCCTGCCGCACGAAGACCGGGATCGGCTTCGACGGCGCGGGAAATTGCGTCCTGCAAAGTCAGCGGCGATGCCTCTTGGGCATGGGCCACCGAACCCGCGAGGGAAGTGACTGCCACGATAGGCGCAATGCCGAGGGCGGCAGACGCGACGTAGCGTAGGAGACGCGCGCGCGGGCGCGTCGAAGTGCTCTGAAAAGACATGTAAATTCCGCGATGCGTGAATGATCACGCGCCGCAGAAAATCAGCGGCGCGTTTAGACGATCGCGGTGGCTTTGGGTGGCCGCTCAAGTCCGCTGGAAGCGCGAGCGAGCGTGTTGTCATCGCTGCGGATCAGCACGATGAGCGAGGTGTACTGGTTCGGCGTTCCTGCCTCAGAGAGGACTGGCCCGCTGCTGGTGTGCGCGCCGCAGCAATGATGCCGCTGTTGTTGTTCGCCGCCCGATGAACCGTCGTCGTCTTGCGAGCCGGCCAAATCGTTGGCGGCAGCAAGCTCGTTCGATGCGCTCACGCTGATAGCGTTCTCCGCAGCGTGGGCAGGCGAGACCTGTTCCAGAGTGACAAAAGCAACGAGCGCGACGCAGAGCATCGCGATCCAGCTTTTCCACATAGGTCCGGTCAGCAACCGCAACGAAGTTATTCCTTAATGCCCAGCGAGATTCGCAGCGCTGCCCATATAGGCGCGCGAACCGGCTGACGAACAGTAAACACACCAGCGTATTGCCGCGCCAGTGTATTCGTGTCGCAGAACGTGCATTCGTCAGTGTGATTGTATAACATGTCGCGCGTCATCACTTCGAACTCTTGCGGCCGAAGTACAATGAAATCGAGCCGGTAGGCGTTGGGATCACCTGCCGTTCTTCAACATCCACAAAGCCGACCTCCCGGATCAGCTCCAGCAGAACGCCGCGCGCGTTGGGTGTAGTGTTCTCGAAACCGTCAAGTTGCTGAACCTGCTTGAAGAGAGCGCGCATCAGCGGCGTGCGCTGCAAGCCATAATCGGCGACATGCAGCTCGCCACCAACTGCCAGGCTTGCGTACATCGCGGCGAGACCATCGCGCTTTTCATCGAGCGGAACTTGATGAAATACCAAACTCGATACGGCTTTGGTCGCGCCGTCCTTTGCAATGACCGCCGCATCGCGCGCGAAGCCTTGAACGAACTCAATGTCGATAGCTGCTTGCTGCGTCTTTGCGCGTGCTCGATCAAGAACCTGACGATCCGGATCGATGCCTGTGATGTGCGCAGCGGCTCCGCGCGCTTTAACAGCAGTGCCAAGCTGCCGGTGCCGCATCCGACGTCGATGATGCGATCGCTCCTCGAAGGCGCGACTTGGTTTACAAGCGCTCTCCGCCAACGTCCCTCGCGCGTCAGCAGCGCGATTGCCGTATCATAGAGTGGAGTGAGCGCCGAGTGTCCGAGTGCGGGTGTGTAGCTCTCTGACATCGCTCAGCACCGATGAATCGAACGGCGACCGAACCAGCGCCCAACGTGCGCCGCGTAGTGCTCGTAACTATCGCCATGAGTTTCGCGCAACGCTTCTTCTTCGATGCGAACCTGCACCAGCGTCAGCGTCCAGATCGCGGCGAGAAGTGCGGCCGTCAGTATGTGTGGAGACCAGACAAACAGAGCGAGCATCGCGCCAAGCAGGCCGACGAAGATCGGATTGCGCGACCATGAGAAGAGGCCGTGTGTAACGAGTGCGCCCGGACCTTCCTTTGGTACGCCAACGCGCCACGACGCACCCATCTGCATCTGCGCTGTAACGATGATCAGCGCTGACACTGCGAACAGAACGCTCGCCACCCATTGCGTCACGCCTTGCCCGATAATCACGCGGCCGAGCTGCGCTTCCCATTCAGGGGTCAGCCAGGACATTGCGGCTAGCGCGAATGCAGTGACAACGGCGAGCTTCCAATGCCGTTCGGCAAGACCTTGCAGTGCGGCGTGGCGACCGAAGCTAAATGCTTTGACGTTGTGGGACCGTTCGACCGCCCAGACGCGAGTGGCCGACGCGGCAACGATGAAAGCCAATGCGGCAAGTGGAAGCCAAGCGGGGGGCATGAAGACCTCGATTTCAGACCCGAGATCGTCTACATCCTCCAGTAACTAGAGGATCAAGCCCTAAAATGCCTGCCATTGGTCAAGTCGCAAAAACGACCGGTCTAAAAGTCACGACAATCCGCTTTTACGAGGCTGAGGGTCTGTTGGCCGCCCCCAAGCGGGCAGCAAACGGTCGCCGCGTTTACTCTGACGCTGAGGTTCAACGTCTCGCATTCATCCGCCACGCCCGGGCGCTTGGCTTCGAACTCGAAGACATTCGCTCGCTGCTCGACCTCACCGATGATCCAGGCAAGTCATGCGCTGAGGCCGATGAGATTGCGCGAGGGCACTTGCGCGTTGTTGAAGGACGCATTGCGCAGCTCACTCAGCTCAAGACAGAACTGACGCGCATCGCCCGCTCATGCGCTGGCGGCAGGCCGGTACGGCAGTGCAGGGTGATTGAAGCTTTGGCGGGGCACGATCAGTGCAGCACTCAACACGAGCCTGAGGCAAACCGAAAAACGCGGCGTAAGCGTTGATGGCGGGTTGCTCTATCCCAAACCCTATCCATCTCGGCGAGCCGCCTTCGCGCGCGCGTGAGTGATATCATAGGCTATCGCTGCGGTGGTTTGGGGCGCAATGAGCGTTGCGTGCGTAGGCGATATCGATGTCGCCTGCTATCACGTGACAACACGTTGAGCGGCCTCTCTGTCCGCCAGACGGCCATTCAACGAGCGAAGTCCATCCGGAGCGGCGCTAACTGGCGCGATGAGCAGCAGGGCTTGTCGGCGGATATCCACCTTAGCAACCGACACCTAATCTGGCGAGGCTGAGAGAAGTTAGTTCGTCTCGTTGTTCTGGAATATCGGAAGGCTCGCGAGTGCGCGGTCGTGAATGCGCCGCGCGATGATCATCCAAATGGGGCTGACCACCAGAGTCGCGGCAATGACAGTGATTGCAAAACGGTACCGGTCGTCGTCCAGGACCGACGCTGACAAACCGGCTGCAGCGAGAATAAACGAAAACTCGCCGATCTGGGCCGTGGCAAGCCCGACTTGCGAGGCTCTTGCAGTCTCTACTCCGGCGAGGCGTAGTGAAATCAAGTTGAGACCGGTCTTGAATAGGATGATCCCGAACGCGGCGCCTAGCACCAGAATCGCGTTGTCGGCGATGTATCGAAGATCAATGAGCAAGCCGACAGACAGGAAGAACACCACCAGCAACAAGCTCTGAATTGGCGTAACCACACGCATCGTCTCGCTCTGAAGGTTCGTATTGCCAACCACGAGGCCAGCGACGAAGGCGCCGTACGCGGGAGATAGGTCAAGTACGCCTCCAAGCGATGCCGTCGCAAAACAAGCTGCTAGCGCCAATAGCGCGACGAGGTCGTCGCGTCCGCGCAAACGTTCCGAAAAGGGCGCGTTCATCTCTCGTCCGGCTCGGAAGAAGTAGAGAACGAATGCAAGGATACCAAGTGCGACGGTAAGGCGAATGAGCATAGGTGCGATTGCGATCGTCTCTTGCTCAAGGCTTTCAACGAAAATGAGCATGGGTACGACCGCAATGTCCTGCGCAATCATCAGACCGACAGTAAGTTCGCCGATAGCGGATTTGGTTTCCTTCAGTTCGGTGATGATTCTTATTGCGACCGCCGTGCTCGACATCGTGATAATGAAGCCAAACAGGATACAGGCGCGCCAATCCCACCCGAATATTCCTGACATGGCGAAGGCAAGACTAAGCGCGCCAAGCGTCTGGACAACTACGGCGATCGCGGCAGGCCGAAGCACGCGCACGAAGCTCGGGACAGATAGCTCCAGGCCCGCAATGAAAAGCAGCATGAGAACGCCGAGCTCTGCGAGCGCACCCACCGACTGCGAATTGGAAACGAGACCCAGTCCCGTTGGACCAAGCATCACGCCGGCGACAATGAAGCCGACCATCGAGGGGAGGTGAGCGCGGATGAAGGCGAGGCCAAAAAGAACCGCAGCGGCGACGACGATGGCAAGATTTGTGAGGTCGAGACTGTGCCCGTCCATGCACGTTCCTCATCTTCTCGATAGTGTTCAGGTTTCTAACGTTCCGAGTCGTTTTGCCAGACCGTGCGATAGAGGTCGAAGCGTCGATCGCGCAGATTTCTTACGCTGCCTTGGCGTCGGGTGTCGGTCAACGGCGGCCCTCCACCGCGTTGACGCCGCGAATATAGGTGTATTTTCGCTTCATTGCCGCGCTGATGCATGGCGATGGGAGAGCCGGGATGTCCGCTAACGATTAGCTGTTAGGGTGCGGGAAGGTAAACACTCAGAAACTTGTGCCGTCTGATCCGCCCCCCGCTCCCACACCAAGTCTTGGCCGCCAGCTCGACTATTGGCTCGCGCGCGCCAGGCGATTGCTTTTGCGCCGGTTGCCAGCGGAAGAAGCCAAGGAAGTTCGCCGCCAGGTCGAAGAGGACGGAAAGCTAACAGAACGTTACGTGCTCATGTGCGCGCTGTCGGCGGGCATCGCGACACTGGGGCTATTGCAGGGGTCGAGCGCGGTCGTGATCGGCGCGATGCTCGTCTCTCCGCTGATGTCGCCGATCGCGAGTCTCGGCTTTGCCTTCGCGTCACTGGATGGACGCCGCGCGCAAGCTGCCGCGCGTGTTCTACTTGTCGGTGCGGGCGTCGGCGTCGCTATTGGGATGGCGCTCACGTGGCTTAGCCCCATTCGCAATGCGACACCCGAAATCATCGCGCGCACGGCGCCGACGCTGCTCGATCTTGCGGTGGCTGTGCTTTCCGGCATGGCTGGCGGTTATGCGACTGTGCATCGGCGTGGCGAGACTGCGATTGGCGTTGCGATCGCGACGGCGCTCATGCCGCCATTGGCGACTCTGGGCTACAGCATTGCCGTTGCCCGATTTGACTTTGCCATGGGCGCGCTGCTGCTTTTTCTTACGAACTTGGCAGCGATCGCATTTTCGTTTGCGCTGGTTGCCCGGCTGCGTGGTGTCGCGCGGCCGCTCGCGCATGTCGAGTTCAATCGCATCCACGTGGCGCTTGGCGTGGTTGCGTTCCTGGTGCTGGCCACACCTCTGACGTTGACACTGCGCCGGGTGACGCAAGAGGCCATTGCGACCCAGGCGGTGCGCCGCGAAGTCGTGCGTCTGTTAGACGTTGATCCTTCGCAGATCGCTCAGCTCAGCGTCAGTTGGCCCAACCTCTCTCCGCCGCGCGTTTCCGCGACGGTGGTGACGCCTACCTATATCGATAGCGCGGAGGACGATCTGCGCGCCTTCCTGGTGGAGCGCTTCCATGCTCCGGCCGAGGTGGCGCTGCATCAGATCGTGGCAACAGATCCTGCCGCACGAACCCAAGCCATTGTTGAAGCAGCTCTGAGCCAAGAAGGCCGCGTTGGTTTGACCTCAGTGCAGGCGCCGGTCGAAGGTCTCGTCTCGGTCGCGCGCGCGCGGGTGCTGGATAGCTGGGATGACCCCTCGTCGCGCACGGTGAAACTTCTTGTCGCGCCGATGGAAGGGTGGAGCCTCAGCCAGTACAGACTTGAGGAAACACGCCTCAATCAACTCGGCTTCGGCTGGGCCGTTCAGATCATTCCACCGTACGTCGAGCGCATCCCCATCTTGTTCGACGACGGCGCCGCAAGCATCGACTATGCCCAAGGCGAACAAATCATTGCGGCGCGCTGGGCATTGTCGCGGTGGGGCGTCAGCGAGGTCGTGGTTGAAGGCCTATCCGGCACATCAACGGGCGCGACTCGAACGTCCAGAATCCTCGCTGAGGCGCGGGCCTCGGTTGTTGCGGGTGCTCTGCAAGACGTTCGCGCCCGGACGCGCATCGCCAACGCGTCGACCTCCCGAAGTCTCGCCACCCAGGGCGCTGCGCGCGTTCGCTCGGCGGATATTTTACCCTTTGAGGCCGGACGAGGCGGTGGTGAGCAATGAACTTGAGCCGCGCTAGACTGAATGAACTCTACTTTGGCGACACGCGCAGTGCTGTGCGTTTCCAAGCGCTGTGGCTGATCTTCGATATTCTGATCATTGGTTTCTTCGTGGCGTCGCCGTTCATTGCGCACGGCGTCGGGTATCTCATTGCAGACTATTTGATCGCGCTGGTGCTTGGGCTCGATCTTGCCGCGCGGGCGTGGGCCTTCGGCGATTTCCGATCCTGGATCAAGCGGCCATTGGTATGGGCCGACTTCGCGGTGTTCGCCTCATTTGTCGTGCCGACCTACGCCGCCAATCTTGGATTTCTGCGAGTGCTGCGTGCGTTCTCCCTCATCCACGGCGTCGCTTTCTGGCGGGTCCTCGCCGGCGGACGCTGGCAAAACACATCTTTCTCAGACACGGTCAAGGCTGGCGCAAATCTCGGCGTCTTCGTCTTCATGATGGCCTCGCTTGTGCACACTGGATTCGCCGCCCGCGTGCCGGCGCTAACCTCCTATATCGACTCGTTGTACTTCACGGTCACCGCGCTCACGACGACCGGCTTCGGCGACATTGTCTTGCCCGGCCCGTGGGGCAGGGGTCTCTCCATCCTCATCATGATCGGCGGCGTGTCGCTGTTCTTCCGCCTCGTGCAAGTCGCTATGCGACCGAACAAGGTGCGCTTTCCGTGCGAGGCATGCGGACTTCAGCGGCACGAGCCGGACGCCGTCCACTGCAAAGCGTGCGGCGCCTTGCTTAGGATTGAGCACGACAATGATTGAGGCGATCACAGACGCTGCCGTCGGCAAGTGCGTACGCAGTCCACAATAAGACAATAAAATCAACATGCTGACTTCGGTGGTTCACCCGGTTCTGCGGCGATGTGTGTCTAGCCTTCGCACCACTAATTTCGGCCTTGGTGCTTGAACGCTCGTCCGGCCATACCGAAGCTCATGTGCGGGCGTGCGACACAAGCTGGTGTTAGCGTGTTGTGCGGAGTGTGACCGAAATGATTGCAAGCGGCGTAGCGTGAAGGAGGGGCTGCCTCCCTTTCTGAGTCTGCAGGTCTTCGAGGCGGCTGCACGCTTTGGAAGTTTTGCGCGCGCGGCGGAAGAACTCGGCATCACCGCTGGAGCCGTTAGCCAACACATTCGCATACTCGAAGATTTCGCGGGTCAACCGCTCTTCAAGCGTCTCGGCCGCGGTGTTGAACTGACGCTCGCTGGGCAGGCCGCGTTGGGGCACGCGGGTGCAGCGCTGGCTGAGATGCTGCAAGCCGGCCGTGCTATGCGCCAATCACTGCGCGGGCGGCGAATCTCAATTTCGACGGCGCCGTCTTTCGCGGCAAAATGGCTCATTCCGAGGCTCTTTTCCTTTCAGGAAACGCATCCCGATGTGGAGGTGAGGATATCCGCTGACATGTCGCTGATCGATTTCGCGGGATCCGATTTGGATTTGGCCATTCGCTATGGGCCGGGTGGTTATGAGTCTCTGCATTGCGAGCGGCTGATGTCGGAGTCAGTTGTTGTTGTCTGCAGTCCAAAGCTGATCGAGTCGTTCGGCACGCTGAAAACCGCAGCGGACCTCACGGCGGCGCCCCTGATCCATGACGAGGCGCCGGAGCGCGACCCATCCTGCCCGACGTGGGCGATGTGGTTTGCGGCGCGTGGTCAACGTCACAAGGATGCTGAGCGCGGCTTCCGCTTCAATCAATCGAGCCTCGCCATTGAGGCGGCAATCGCCGGCAAGGGCTTGGCGCTCGCGAAGCGCCAGCTCGCATTGGGCGATATTGCAGCAGGGCGTCTCGTAGCACCGATGGACGAGAACGATGCCCCTGTCGGCTTTGCCTACTGGCTGGTCTGGCCGAGGGGGCGGCGGTTCGAGCCTAGCCAGTCTGACTTCCTGAGCTGGCTTCGGGCCGAGGCGGCGTCGAGCGAGCAGGGCTAAAGCTTCGCTTTAGGGCGGCTGCCTTTCACACTCTCTGACTGGTGCGCACATTGGCAGCTCAAGTTTCAAACGAGCGCGCCGCCTTCCCGTGTACCAATACACAGCCGTCGACCGACTAGTTGTTCAGGAAAGAGTCGCTCAGTATCGCGACCAAACGCGGCGTTATCTGTCGGGTGAACTGGACGAGGACGCCTTTAAGCCGCTGCGCCTGCAAAACGGGCTGTACATCCAGCGCTACGCGCCGATGTTGCGCATCGCCATTCCTTATGGGGTGCTCTCCTCAGATCAGTTGCGCGCGCTCGCAGCAATCTCCCGCCGTTACGACCGTGGCTATGGCCATTTCACCACCCGCCAGAACATTCAGTTCAATTGGGTGAAGGTCGAAGAGGTGCCAGACATACTCGGCGAGCTTGCCGAGATCGGCATGCACGCGATCCAGACCAGCGGAAGCTGCGTTCGCAACGTAACGACCGACGCTTTCGCTGGTGTCGCGCGCGATGAGATTGTCGATCCTCGTCCGTTCACAGAGCTAATGCGGCAGTGGTCGACCCTACACCCTGAGTTCGCGCACCTGCCACGCAAGTTCAAGGTCGCGTTCAGTGGAGCTAAGGAAGACCGCGCCGCGACATCGGTCCATGATCTTGCCTTCGATCTCTATCGCGACGACGCGGGCGAAGTGCGCGCGGTCGTGAAGGTCGGCGGAGGGCAAGGACGTACGCCGCGCATCGCCTCGATCATCAAGCGCGACCTCCATTGGAGTGAGCTGCTGACCTACAGCGAAGCGGTGCTCCGCACCTACAATCGCTTTGGCCGCCGCGACCACATCTTCAAGGCGCGCATCAAGATTCAGGTCGAGACTTTGGGTGCCGAGGTGTTCGCGCGCGAGGTCGACGCGGAATGGGAGCACCTGCGCAATGGTCCCAACACGCTGACGGAAGCTGCTCTTTCGCGCGTTGCCAAGCACTTTGTGGACCCGGCGCTGAAGGCAGACGCAGGGCCAGCTCCGGTTGTCCGTGATGTCGAGTTTCGACGTTGGAAGGCGCGCAATGTCGTTGCGCATCGTCTGCCGGCCTATGCGGCGGTAGTGATCAGTCTAAAGCGCGAAGGTATCGCGCCGGGTGATGCGACCGCCGACGAGATGGACGCGCTCGCAGCGCTCGCCGACCGCTACAGCTTCGGCGAGATCCGCGTCACGCATAAGCAAAATCTGGTTCTCCCTTATGTGGCGCAGGCTGATCTTCATGCGCTGTGGCGCGAGCTGCAGGCGCTGAACCTTGCGCGCGCCAATATCGAAATGGCGTCGGATATCATCTGCTGCCCCGGCGGCGATTTCTGCTCGCTCGCCAACGCGCGCTCCATTCCGCTAACGGCGGCAATTGCTGAGCGGCTAGCGCCGATTGAAGACGATCTCGGTCCGATCGCGATAAAAGTGTCCGGCTGCATCAATGCCTGCGCGCATCACCATGTCGGTCACATCGGCGTGCTCGGTGTGGAGAAGGGTGGCGAAGATTGGTTTCAGGTGCTGCTCGGTGGCCGCGCAGATGATGGCGGCCGGCTGGGCGTGCTCATCGGCAAGGCTGTGCGCGCTGAGGAAGTGCCGGAGATCATCGACAGATTGGCGCGCTTCTACCTGAGCGCACGCAAGCCGAAGGAATTGTTCATCGAGACCGTTGAGCGGCTGGGCGCCGAAGCGTTCAAAGCGGCTCTGAAGGCGCTGGAGGCGCTGCCCGCATGAGCATCGTTCTTCAACTGGATGAGCAGCGGCGTGCGCACGTGGTTGGCGAGGCGCCCACGCGCGCGGCGCCGACACCGCGCAAGCCCGCCAATGACGGCCACGGCGACGTTCGTAAGAACATCGTGCCGGTGGTGAAGTTTCCTGAACCCAGCGTGACGAGTTGGGAGGGTGGTCAACTAATCAGCCTCGCGGATTGGATCGAAGCCCCCCGCGACGGCGGCGGCGTGCTGCTTCGGAGCAACGATGATCCCGTGAGACTGGCGGGCACGTTGGGCGCTGCCGGCTTGATCGCCGTCGATTTCCCGAAATTGAATGACGGTCGCGGCTATTCGACAGCCTCCCTGTTACGCCAGCGGCTCGGGTATCGCGGTGCGCTTCGCGCTGTGGGCGCAGTGACAGCGGATCAGGTGTTCGCGTTGGCGCGTGTCGGTTTCGACTCGTTTGAATTGCGGGCAGATCAGGACCCGGCGGTGGCGCTGGCGGCGTTGCGGACATTCTCCGTGGTCTATCCCTCGACCACACAGGGCGCTGGTGTGTTGGAAGAGCCCGAAACGGCGGAGCGGACCGCGCGCATTTTTCTGCTTGAGCGGTCGCTAAGCGCCATCGCCGTGCAGCATGATAACGTAGCGTTCGCGTCGTCGCTTTCAGCCGAGGATATGGTGATTACTGATGTGATCGCCCGGCTGAAGCTGCCGATCAAGGTGTTCACGCTCGATACTGGCCGTCTGCACGCGGAGACCTTGGCGCTGATCGACGACGTTCGGCGGCGCTATGGCTTGGAGATCGAAGTCTTTCGGCCTGATCCAGCTGAGGTCGCGACCTATGTTGCGGCGCATGGGCAGGATGGCTTTTACGATGGCGTGGCGCAGCGCAAGCTCTGCTGCTCGATCCGCAAAGTGCTGCCGCTCTCGCTGGCGCTGGAACAACGCGATGCGTGGCTCACAGGTCAACGGCGCGAGCAGGCGGCAAGTCGCACGGCGCTACACGAGCGCGAGCAAGATTCGGAGCGTGGCATCGCCAAGTACAATCCGCTCGCTGCGTGGAATTGGGCCGATGTGCTCGATTATGCGGCGGAGTTCGATGTGCCGCTCAATGCGCTCTACGCGCGCGGCTATGTTTCCATTGGATGTGAACCCTGCACCAAGGCGGTGCGTCCCGGAGAGGATCCGCGGGCGGGCCGGTGGTGGTGGGAAAATCGGGACGGCAAAGAATGCGGGCTGCATACAAGTACGACGACGCTGTGAGCGAGGGCGCGACTGAGGCAGTGGCGCAGGCGTCGCGATTGGATCGGCTTGAAGCCGAGGCCGTCTATATTCTGCGTGAGCTGGTGGTGTTTGAGCGGCCGGCGCTGATGTTCTCTGGCGGAAAAGATTCCGCTGTGCTGCTCGACTTGGCTTTGAGGGCGTTCGCGCCACAGAGGCCGCCGTTCGTGCTGCTGCACATCGATACGGGTCACAACTACGCGGATGTCATCGACTACCGCGATCAGCGTGCCCGTGACACCGGTCTTGAATTGATAGTGCGCAAGGTGGAGGACTCGATCGCGCGTGGTAGTGTGCAGCTGGCTAATGGCGCTAGCCGCAATGCGGCGCAGGCAGTGACGCTGTTGGAAGCGCAACAGGAACTGAGGTTTGACGCGCTGATCGGCGGCGCGCGCCGGGATGAAGATAAGGCGCGGGCGAAAGAGCGTGTATTCTCGCATCGGGACGCATTTGGATCATGGCGCCCGCGAGCGCAGCGGCCGGAGTTGTGGGGACTCTATAACCGACGCATTGCGCCCGGCGAACACATGCGCGTGTTTCCGCTCTCGAACTGGACGGAAGCAGACGTGTGGGCCTACATCGCACGCGAAGACATTCCGCTACCCTCACTCTACTACACGCACAAGCGAGATGTGGTGCGCCGCGACGGGCTGCTGTTTCCGGTTACGCCGATCACGCCGGCGGGCGAGGGTGATATGGTCGAGTGTTTGAACGTGCGCTTCCGCACCGTCGGCGACATCAGTTGCACCTGCCCGGTGGAGAGCTTTGCCGCCGACGCTGAACAGGTGCTCTTGGAGACGATAACCGCGACAGCATCGGAGCGCGGCGCGACGCGGATGGACGATCGCGTCAATCGCGCCGCCATGGAACGCCGTAAGCTCGAAGGCTATTTCTGATGGACGGCGCGGCGGGTCAGTCCTGGGCGCCTTGGAGTGGTGAGCAAATTCGCTTCACCACCGCCGGAAGCGTTGACGACGGGAAGTCGACGCTTATCGGGCGATTGCTTCTCGATGCTGACGCGCTGCGGCGAGACCAAGCGGCAACGCTCGGCGAGGGCGATGACCTTGACCTCGCCGCGCTGACCGACGGCCTGGAGGCCGAACAAGCTCAGGGCATCACCATCGATGTCGCTTATCGCTACTTCGCCACCCGGGCAGCGAGCTTTGTGATCGCCGATGCGCCGGGGCATGAGCAGTACACACGCAACATGGTGACGGCCGCGAGCACGTCAGACGTTGCGGTGTTGGTGATCGATGCCTCGCGGTTCGAAGGCGAGCTGAAGCCGCAGACACGCCGCCATGCAGCGATTGCCACGCTCATGGGTCTGAACGTCATCGTCGCCGTCAACAAGATGGATCTGACGGGCTGGTCGGAGGAGCGTTTCGAGGACATACGGGCCGCCTTCCGCGATGCAGCTGGTGTTTTGGGTCTGTCTCACGTCAGCTTCGTGCCGATCTCGGCCAAAAATGGCGACAATGTCGTGCGTCGTGGCAATCCGCCCTGGTGGGCCGGGCCGACGCTGATTGAGCTGCTGGAAACGGTGCGCCCAAGCCGCGCGCGAGCCGATGGCGCACTGCGTCTACCGGTGCAGACCATCCTCCGTGACGGCGAAACGCGGATCTACGCAGGTCGCGTTGAATCGGGTGCGGTCAGAGCAGGCGATAGTGTGAGCGTCGGCATCGGCGTTGCCTCGCGGGTAACGGCAGTGCTGAAGTCTGGGCGACCTGTAACAAGCGCAGAGGTGGGCGCGTCTGTGGGGCTACAACTTGCTGACGATCGTGACCTCGCGATTGGCGATGTGATCGCTGATGCGGAGGTGCGCTACACGCGAGAGGTTGTCGCGGATCTATGCTGGCTTGATGGCCATGCCTGGACAGTCGGCCGCCGCTATCAGCTCCGCCAAGGTTCGCTCGAAACGCAAGCGCTGATCGCGCAAGTACAGTTCGTGCGCGACATCTCAGATTTTTCCGAGCGTGAGAGTGCTGACCTGCAGGTGAATGACATCGCGCGTGTGCGCGTGACCACGCGAGAGCCAATCTTGGCTGACCTCTACAGCGAGAATCCCGCAACCGGCGCGTTTGTGCTGTTCGATCCGGACTCAAATCAAACGTGCGCGGCTGGGATGATACGGGAGACTAGGCAATGACCGGCGTGGTTTATCTTGTGGGCGCAGGGCCGGGAGCGGGTGACTTGCTGACGTTGCGCGCCGCGCGTTTGTTGGGCGAAGCCGATGTCGTTCTGTACGATGCATTGGTTGGTGAAGAGGCGCTGGCGCTGGCGAAGAAGGCGAAGCTCTACAACGTCGGCAAGCGCGCGGGCAGGCCATCTACGGATCAACGTTTCATCTGCCGGCTGCTGGTGCGCCTTGCGGGCCGTCATCGGACGATTGTGCGGCTCAAGGGCGGTGATCCGAGTCTGTTTGGCCGGGCGGGAGAGGAGCTTGATGCGTGCCGCGCCGCGGGCGTGCCCGTCAGCATCGTTCCGGGCGTGAGTGCGGGCTTTGCCGCCGCTGCATCGCTTGGATCTTCGCTGACGTTGCGCGGCATTGCGCGCTCGGTGACGTTCGTGACGCCCGCAACGGCGAAGCATGGCGTGCAATCCAATGCTTGGGCGGATGCTGCCGCGAACGCCGAGACAGCGTTGGTCTATATGGGCGCCGTCGAAGCGGCGCGTGTGCGCGATCAGCTTGTAAGCCGGGGCGTGCCGGCATCGCGTCCGGTGGCGTTGGTGGAGAACGCGTCGCGCGTCACGGAACGGATCGTGCGCGGAACGCTCTCGGAGTTGCCGGAGCTGGCGGCGCAGTTGGGTGACGGGCCGGCGCTGATGGTGATTGGCGAGGCGGTGGCGCAGGCTGGCGCACTCGCACGATCGGCCGCCGCGTGATCCCGATCTATCTTGACCCGGCGCGCACGCGCATCGCGCTGATTGGACGCGGCGAACTGGCAGAGCGCCGATTGCGCTGGCTGCGTGATGCGGGCGCGGAGGTTGAGCTTTGGTCTGACGCTCTGCCGCAAAGTGAGTCTGATCTCGCACTCTATCATGTCGTTTGGATTGCGGACTTAGAGCCTGAGGAGAGCCGCAAGCTCGCGGAAGCAGCCCGCGCCGCCGGTGTGTTGGTCAATGTCGAGGACAACGTTCCTTTGTGCGACTTTCATACGCCTGCTCTAGTTCGCCGCGGCAGACTGACATTGTCAGTTGGGACGGGAGGCGCTAGTCCCGCCGTCGCGCGCGCGGTTCGGGAACGGCTCGAAGAAGTGTTCCCGGAAGATTGGACGGAGGCGCTCGAGGAGATCGCCCGTGCGCGCGACGCGCTTCGCGCCAACGGCGCCACCACAGAAATTCTTATCGCTGACGCGCGCGAGCGTCTTCATGCACGAAATCTTATCTGAGACCTCATGACCGATCAGGCCACCCTCAGCGCACCGCCGCCGGCGAACGTTCACGTAATCCGCGTGCTCGATGTGCGTCACTACACAGATCGCTTGTTCGCATTCAGTTGCGAGCGGCCAGCTTCGCTACGCTTTCGCTCGGGCGAGTTTGTGATGATCGGCCTGCGGACGGAGGGTAAGCCTCTGATGCGCGCCTATTCGATCGCAAGTCCGGCCTGGGATGAACAACTCTCTTTCTACTCGATCATTGCACCCGGCGGACCGCTCACCAGCCGCTTGCAACACATCACGCCGGGTGACGAAATTCTGATCGGTCGTAAGCCGACCGGCACACTGGTTCATGATGCCGTGCAGCCTGGAAAGCGGCTGTTCTTGCTGTCGACCGGTACGGGGATCGCGCCATTCGTCAGCCTGATCCGCGAACCCGAGACGTATGAGCGTTTCGACGAGGTTGTCCTCACGCACACCTGCCGGACGGAAGTCGAACTCGCCTATGGCTTCGAAGCCGTAGCGGCGGCCTACGATGATCCGTTGGTGGGCGAGGAAGCGCGCGGCAAGCTTCGCCATGTCACGAGTTTGACGCGCGAGCCGCACGTGCTCCAGGGCCGGATCACCGCGTTGATCGAAAACGGTGGCCTGTTCGAGGCGCTGTCAACGACATCGTTCGACCCTCTGACCGATCGGATCATGATTTGCGGGTCGGCGGCGGTGCTACAGGACCTGAAAGCTATGGCGGTGGACAAAGGCTTTGTTGAAGGTGCAAACCACGAGCCCGGCAGCTTTGTCGTAGAGCGCGCGTTTGCCGGCTAGGATGAGAAGATGAGCCATTATTCTTGTGTCGTACAAGCCATCGGCAACACGCCGCTGGTCCGCTTGGCGCGTGCGTCGGATGAAACCGGCTGCACCATTTTGGGCAAGGCAGAGTTTCTCAATCCCGCGCAGTCCGTAAAGGATCGTGCAGCGCTTGCGATCATCAAGCACGCCGAGGCGCGCGGTGAACTCAGCCCCGGCGGCGTCATCGTTGAGGGCACGGCGGGCAATACCGGAATTGGGCTTGCGATGATTGGCGCGGCACGGGGCTATAAGGTCATCGTCGTGATGCCGCGGACGCAGAGCCAGGAAAAGAAGGACGCCGTCATTGGCTACGGCGCCGAGCTTGTCGAAGTCGATGCAGCGCCCTCGATCAGCCCAAACCACTATACCCAGATTGCGCGGCGCCTCGCCGAGGAGCGCAACCGCACCGAGCCTCACGGCGCCATCTGGGCCAACCAGTTTGACAACGTCGCCAACCGCCAAGGCCATATCGACACGACCGCCCAGGAAATTTGGCGCGACACGGATGGTGGCGTCGATGGGTTCATTTGCGCCGTCGGCACTGGCGGCACACTCGGCGGTGTTTCGATCGGCTTGAAGCAGAAAAACAAAGACGTTGTGGTCGGGATCGCGGATCCGGGCGGGGCCGCACTCTTCAATTGGTACAAGCACGGCGAACTGAAGGTCGAAGGCGAGTCGATCACCGAAGGGATAGGTCAAAGCCGGGTGACCGCCAACCTTGAGGGCGTGGTGGTTGATGAGGCGTTCCGGATCAGCGACCGCGAATGGCTACCGGTGCTCTATGATCTCATTCAGTATGAGGGTCTCTGCGTTGGCGGTTCCTCGGCGCTGAACGTTTGCGGCGCGATCGAGCTCGCCAAGGTGCTGGGGCCGGGCAAGACGATCGTCACCGTGCTTTGCGACTATGGGAACCGCTACGCATCGAAGCTGTTCAACCCCACCTTCCTGAAAAGCAAGGACTTGCCGCTCCCGCCCTGGGTGAAGGCCGCTTGACGGCGCGCCGGTCAGCTCACTAGGGTAAGGTAGGTTAGGTAGGTAGATGCGTTCTGTTGCGCACATTCAGCTCGTTTCGCGCCCCCTCGGGGCGGCGAACGCGCATGCGCATCATCATCACCACCGCCACGCGACGCATCTCCGCGCGCCGCGACATTGATGCTCTTCATCGTCTGAGCAGAAGAGCAGGAGCGCCAAAGGGCGCACCGTCCCAAATCAATGTTTTAGGCGCCCCAGGTCACCAACCTGAGGGCGGTTTCGCGTGGTCTCATGAATTCACAACGTTTGCACATCGCCATCCAGAAGAGCGGTCGCTTGGCCGAGAAGAGCCTCGACCTTATCCGCGACGCGGGATTTAGGCTGCAGCGGAGCGCCAGTGACCTCACCTACAGCGTCGAGAATGCCCCGATCGATCTTTGGTGCGTCCGCGACGACGACATCCCAACTTTCGTCGCCGATGGGGTGGCGGATTTCGGCATCGTTGGCCGTAACGTTCTGGCGGAGCGCGTTTCGGGTGTGTCGGCCGCGCAACCGGAGGAGGTCATGCCGCTCGGGTTCGGCCGGTGCCGCCTGAGCATTGCGGCGCCGCAAGCGTTTACATACGGGGGTGCGAACTCGTTGCGTGGCACTCGCATCGCAACGACGTATCCGAACTTGCTCAAGACTTTCCTCGCCGAGAAGGGGGTGGCCGCCGAAATCGTAACCATGCGCGGCGCTGTCGAAGTCGCGCCGCGGCTAGGGCTCGCTGATGTCATCTGCGATTTGGTTTCGACGGGCGCTACGTTGGAAGCGAACGGGCTTTGTGCGGTCGAGACAGTGCTGGAAAGCGAAGCTGTGCTGGTACGGTCTTCGCGTGTCCTCGAAGGCGAGTTGGCGCGCGCGGCGGAAAGTGTGGTCGCCCGACTGCGCGGCGTCATCGCGTCGCAAGGCGCGAAGTACGTGATGATGAACGCGCCTCGCACTGCGCTGCGCGATATCGCGCGTATCTTGCCCGGCGCGGACGCACCAACTGTAACGCCGTTGGCGGGACGGGACGATGTCGTGGCGGTACACGCCGTTTGCCAGGAAGCTGTCTTCTGGGAGACGCTTGAAGAGCTCAAGGCGACCGGCGCGTCGGCCATCCTGGTGCTCCCGATTGAAAAGATCATGTGAGCGCCATGAAAGTATTTGCCTGGAACGACCTCTCAGAAGCTGATCGCGAACGTGCGTTGCGCCGGCCTGAGCAGCGCACAGCAGCGGACGTTGCCTCTGCCGTACAAACGATCTTTGACGATATCGCGCGCGAGGGCGAAGAGGCGCTCCGGCGTTGGTCGCTGAAGCTCGATGGCTATCCGCCGAAACGGTTGGAGCTCTCAGCTAAGGTTGTCGAGGCGGCACGCGCGTCGCTCGCCCGCGAAGATGTCGAGGCGATCGAGTTCGCCATTGGCAACGTCGGCTTCTACCAGGCTGCGACCAAGCCAAGGCCGCTAACCGTGGAGACCGCTCCTGGTATGCTGTGCCGTCGCGTGTGGCGGCCCATCGAAACCGCCGGACTCTATGTGCCTGCGGGCAGCGCGCCGCTCGTTTCCACGTTGATCATGCTAGCGGAGCCAGCGCGCATCGCCGGTGTCGCCAATCGTGTCGTCGTCACCCCGCCCGGAGCAGATGGCGCACCTCACCCGGCGTTGATCGCCGGTGCGGCCGCATGCGGGCTTGATGAGATTTGGATTGTCGGCGGCGCGCAGGCGATCGCGGCGCTTACCTTGGGTGTTTTCACGCCGAAAGCGCAGAAGCTGTTTGGCCCAGGCAACGCCTATGTTGCCGAAGCCAAGCGGTATGCCGCCAACATGCCCAACGGACCCGCTATCGATCTACCTGCGGGACCGAGCGAACTTATGGTGATTGCGGATGCGAGCGCGAACGCAGTGTTCGTTGCGGCTGATCTATTGAGCCAATGTGAGCATGATGCCGACGCGCAGGTCTTGTTGGTGTCACCATCCCAGGAGCTCACCGACGCGGTGTTGCGCGAAGTCGAGCGTCAATTAGCGGATCTACCGCGCGCTCAAATTGCCCGCGCGTCGCTCGAACAAGGTCGCGCTATCTTGGTGAAGGATCTACGTGACGCCATCGCCATCGCCAATCGTTACGCGCCCGAACATCTCTCGTTGCAGACGGCGCGTCCCTACGATCTCGTGGATGATCTCACCAGCGCCGGTGCCATATTCATAGGCGCCTACAGCGCCGAAACCATTGGCGACTACGTTGCCGGCCCGAGTCACGTCCTGCCCACCGACGGTGCGGCAGCAACCTTTGCGGGGGTCAGCGTCGCATCGTTCATGAAGAGCATGACCATCCAAGACGTGGGCGCGGCTGCTGTCGAGGCGCTTGGATCAAACGCTGCGCGGCTTGCGCGGCTGGAGGGCCTTGAGGCGCACGCGCGCGCGGCGGATGTTCGGCTGACATCCGTCGCTTCCAGTGCTGCCCCACCAGAGCAGGTGGTCCGCCGCCGTAGGGCGACCATCGAGCGTCAAACACGTGAAACTCAGATCACTGTCTCGGTCGATCTAGATCGCACCGCCCCATCCGAAATCGAAACGGGTGTAGGCTTCTTCGATCACATGCTTGATCAAGTGGCGCATCACGGCGGCTTTGCGCTCTCGGTGCGCTGCGCCGGCGATCTTCATATTGATGCACATCATAGCGTCGAAGATTGTGCGCTCGCCTTCGGGCAGGCGCTACGCGAAGCTTTAGGTGATCGGCGCGGAATCGCACGGTTCGGCTTTGTATTGCCGATGGATGAGGCGCAGGCGCAGGTCTCAATCGACCTTGGTGGGCGCCCCTATCTCGTGTTCGAGGGCAAGTTTGCCGCGCCGCTGATTGGCGCCTATCCGACAGAGATGACAGAGCACGTCTTCCGCTCATTGTCCCAAGCTCTGGGCGCGACTGTGCATGTGTCGGTCACAGGAGAGAACGATCACCACAAGACGGAAGCCTGCTTCAAGGCGCTCGGACGAGCACTGAGGCAAGCCCTCCGAGTGGAGACTCAAGAGATGCCGTCCACGAAGGGCGTGATCTGATGAGTGTCGCGGTGGTGAAGCTTGGTGTCGGTAACACGGCGTCGGTGTTGTTTGCCTTAGAACGGCTCGGCGTGCGCGCGGAACTGACTGACGATCCAGCGCGCGTCGCGGAAGCGGAGCGCGTGATTCTTCCTGGCGTTGGCGCCGCCGCGTACGCGGCGCGTGTGTTGCGGGATCGCGGCTTGGATAGAGTGCTTTGCGCCTTTCGGCGACCGCTACTGGGGATCTGTCTCGGTCAGCAGCTTCTGTTCGAGCGCAGCGAGGAGGGTGATGCAAGGGGGCTTGGCTTGCTTGCCGGTGAAGTCACGGCGCTGCCGAATTCGCGGGCATGGCCATCTCCGCACATGGGATGGTCAAGATTGACCGAAAACCGGAAGCATCCGCTGCTTGATGGCGTGGGCGGCGCATACGCTTATTTTGTCCATTCGTTCGCTTGTCCGGTGGATGAACACACATTGGCGTCCGCCGAATATGAGCGGCCGTTCGCAGCCGCCGTTGCGCGCGATAACGTCCTTGGCTGTCAGTTTCACCCGGAACGCTCCGGGGCGGTCGGTGCGCGAGTTCTGGCAAACTTCATGGCGCTGCCATGCTGATCCTCCCAGCCATGGATCTCAGGCAAGGCAAAGTGGTGCGCCTGCTGCGCGGTGATTTCGATGCGGTGACGCAGTATGGCGATCCCGCTGACACTTTGTGCGCTTTTGCTGACGCGGGATCAGCGTGGACGCACATCGTCGACCTGGATGGCGCGAAAGCGGGCGCGCCGGTTCAGCATCGCCTCATTGCGCAACTCGCTCGCCAATCTGAATTGAAGCTACAGGTAGGGGGCGGTGTGCGTGATCGCGTGCACATTGTGGCGTTGATGAGCGCCGGCGTAAGTCGTGTCGTCGTGGGTTCGGCAGCCGTTCGTGAACCCGACCTGGTTCGGCGATGGATCGACGAATTCGGCTCCGAAGCAATCTGCGTCGCGCTTGATGTGCGCCAAGAGGCGTTGGGGTGGCGCGTGGCGATTGAGGGCTGGGCGCAGTCAAGTGGCATGAGCTTGGAAGAAGCGCTCGCCGCATATCCGGCCGGGACATTGCGTCATGTGTTGGTGACCGACATCTCACGCGACGGCGCATTGAGTGGGTCGAACGTCGATCTCATCGGGTCACTTGCGCGAATGCGGCCGGAGATCGGCTTCCAGGCCTCTGGCGGTGTTGCGACACTCGACGACATTCGCGCGCAGCGTGCCGCTGGCGCCGCCGCGATAGTGATTGGTCGTGCGCTTTACGAGCGGTGCTTCACGCTGGAGGACGCCCTTGCCGTCTAAGCGTATTATCGCGTGCCTCGATGTAAGAGCGGGTCGCGTCGTCAAGGGCGTGCGCTTCCGCGGTCACGCCGACGTAGGCGATCCGGCCGAATGCGCCGCGCGCTATCGTAACGAAGGCGCCGATGAGATCGTCATTTACGACATCACAGCTTCGGCAGAACGTCGTGTCATAGACTATGCGTGGCTCGCGGACATTGCCCGCGTTTTGGATATTCCGCTCGCCGTTGCCGGCGGCATTCGTTCGTTGGAACAAGCCGTAGCGTGTCTCGAACACGGAGCTGACAAGATTTCAATCAACTCGCCGGCGTTGGAGCGGCCAGAGCTGATTTCTGAAATCGCGGACGTGGCTGGTTCGCAGTGTGTGGTGGTGGGCGTCGATAGCCGGCGCATCGACGGGGACTGGAGCACGTTTCAGTACACGGGGGCAGAACACACGACGATCAAGACGGGACGTCTCACGCTTGATTGGATCGTGGAGGCGCAAGAGCGTGGAGCTGGCGAAATTGTGCTCAACTGCATGGATCAGGATGGCGTAAGGCGCGGATACGACATCGAGCAGCTGAGCGCCGCGCGCAAGCGTCTGCGCATTCCGCTGGTGGCCTCTGGTGGAGCGGGGACCCCGGAACACTTCGCGCGTGTTTTTGCGGAAGCAGACGTGTCAGCCGCGCTTGCGGCCGGCATTTTTCATGCTGGCGCCGTGACGATCGGTGAAGTCAAGAATGCGGTGCGAGCTGCGGGGCTGGAGGTGCGCCAGTGATCGCGTTTGATGTGGCGAATGTCGACTTCGCGAAGGGCGATGGCCTTGTTTGCGCGGTGGCGCAGGATGCACTCACTTTACAGGTCTTGATCGTTGCCTGGATGAACCGCGCCGCGCTGGAAGAAACTCTGTCCTCTGGTGAGGCGACCTTCTTCTCGCGCTCGCGCCAAGAGCGTTGGCGTAAAGGGGAGACGTCGGGAAATCGTCTGAGGGTTTGCTCTATCACCATGGACTGCGATGGAGACGCCTTGCTTCTGAAGGTCGAGCCGATCGGTCCTGCGTGCCACCTGGGAAATACGAGCTGCTTCGGCGCCGAAACGGCGCCGGGCGTGGGCAGATTGGGCGCGCTGGAGCGCACGATAGCGGCGCGCGCGGTGTTGCCGCCGGACGAAAGCCGAACAGCCAGGCTGCTTGCCCGTGGCGTGAAACGGATCGCGCAGAAGGTTGGAGAGGAAGGTGTTGAAGCTGCGCTAGCCGGTGCCGCAGGTGATCCGGCGGAGCTGTGTGACGAGAGCGCGGATTTGCTTTATTATCTCGCCGTACTTCTCCATGCGCGCGGGCTGGGCTTCGACGACGTGATGCAAGTGCTTGCGGCTCGCGCGGAGGCGGCCCGATGAAACCGCAACCCAAGCCTGGCATCGCTGCCCTGAAAGCCTACGTGCCGGGGAAGTCGAGTGTCGATGGGTTTGGCAGGCCTCTCAAGCTCTCGGCAAATGAGAACCCGTTTGGCTGCAGCGACTGTGCGCGAGAGGCCTATTTCGCGGCAGCGCGCGATCTACATCTATATCCCGATGCGAACACGAGTGTGCTGCGTGCCGCGATCGCAGACAAGTTTCGCCTTGAGCCCGAGCGCCTAGTCTTTGGTGCGGGTTCTGATGAAATATTCTCGATGGTTGCCCAGGCGTATCTCGCCGGCGGCGACAACGCGGTGCAACCGCAATACGGGTTTGCGGCATGGTCTATCATTGTGCGCGCCGCTGGAGGCGAAATGCGCTTTGCCGCCGAGAAGAACTTTGTCGCGGATGTGCAAACGTTGCTCGCGAACGTGGATGAACGCACACGCGTGGTCTTCCTCGCCAACCCCGCAAACCCAACGGGCACCTATTTGCCGTTTCGCGAGGTCGAGCAATTGCACACGCGCTTGCCGCCGGAGGTCTTACTTGTTCTGGATGGGGCGTACGCGGAGTGCGCAGGCGCCAGCGACTTCTCCGATGGTCTC
Organism: Hyphomonadaceae bacterium; assembly: GCA_041398305.1. GTDB lineage: Bacteria > Pseudomonadota > Alphaproteobacteria > Caulobacterales > Aquidulcibacteraceae > Vitreimonas. Next base: position 222,668 of record JAWKUZ010000002.1, on the reverse strand, counting down.
GAGTGGTCACGTGACAAGGAGAATGTGATCGTCACACGTACGTTCTCCAAGGTCTATGGATTGGCGTCGCTGCGGATTGGTTGGGCCTATGCGCCGCAAGCGGTGGCTGGCGTGCTGAATAGAATTCGTTTGCCATTTGCGGTTCCGAGAGCCGGCGAAGCGGCGGCCGTGGCCGCGTTGGCGGACGACGCATTTGTCCAACGCTCGGTCGCGCAATTCATTGAGGGACGTCATGTCCTTTCCACCGCGCTCGCGCGTCTCGGCGTGACGACGTTGCCGTCCGCGACGAACTTTGTGACTGCGCGCTTTGACGATGCAGAGGCGATCGAAGAAGGTTTGGCCCGTCGCGGCGTGCTGGTGCGCCGCCTGCACACCTATGGCATGCCGGATTGGCTGCGGATCTCCGTTGGCACTCCGAATGAACTTGAGCGCCTTATCTCCGAACTCACCGGCCTGCTTGATCGCACGACACCGCGCTAAGCGGGCGCGAGTGCAAGATCTTTGGCGTGCGCACGGACGAGCGCCCCGTAGCGTTCGACAAGATCGAAGGTTAGCGCGCCTGGCGTAAAGCGATGGTCGCCGATCTCGCCAACAGGCGTGACCTCGGCGGCCGTGCCTACGATGAAGCATTCGCTGAAGTCTGATAGCGCCTCTGGTTCAAGGCGCGTTTCTACGACGCGTACACCAGCTTCACGCGCGAGTTTGATCACTGTTTGCCGTGTGATCCCATCGAGGAAGCAATCTGGGCGTGGCGTGTAGAGTGCGCCGTTGCTAACGAAGAAAATGTTGGCGCCGGTCGTCTCGGCAACTGCACCGGTGCTGTCGAGCATCAAAGCGTCGTCGTAGTCCGCGCGTTCCGCCGCGTTCTTCGAGATTGTGCAGATCATGTAGAGGCCCGCGGCCTTGGCCGCGGTGGGGGCAGCATCGGCCGGCGGGCGGCGGTACTTCGCCCAACACAGCCGCACACCACGCTGAAAGCGGGCGGCATCAAAGTATTTCGGCCAATCCCATACCGCGATAGCGACGCGCGTGCGCGTCGATAGCGCTGAAACGCTCAGTTGTTCGGCGCCGCGCCAAGCGATCGGGCGCACATAGCAGTTCGACAGACCGTTCCGCTCGCATGTCGCTGTCGAAGCCCGGTTGATCTCTTCTTCGGTGAAGGGGATCTTGAAGTCGAGCAATTCAGCAGAGTGAAACAGGCGGCGCGTATGGGCTTCAAGTTCGAAGATGCGCCCTTCGTACATTCGTTCGCCTTCGAATACCGCCGAGCCGTAGTGCAAAGCGTGAGAAAGCACGTGCAGTTGCGCGTCGCGCCAAGGCACGAAGCGGCCGTCAAGCCAAATCCAGCCATCGCGATTGTCGAAAGGGACGAGGGTCACGTTGCGGTCCTTGTTTGGTGGGCCTAACCCCAGTGCATCTGCACATGATGGGCGAAGGAGTGAGCTTTCAAAACTTCGTCGGCAATTAGCTCAGCCATGCCATGACAGCTCAATGCGCCGCCAAGATCGGCCGTGCGCGCGCCATCATCAATGATGCGCTCAACAGCCGCCTCGACCGCGTTGGCCTCGTCCGGGAGCTTCAGGCCGTAGCGCAGCAGCAGCGCGACAGAAAGAATTCCGCCAACTGGGTTGCAGATGTTGCGACCCGCAATGTCTGGCGCTGATCCGTGGACCGGTTCGAAGAGACCAGGGCCTTTTGAACCGAGTGAGGCCGAGGGTGCGAGACCGATCGATCCGCCGAGGACCGATGCCTCGTCGGATAGGATGTCGCCAAACATGTTCTCGGTCAGAATCACGTCATAGGCGCGGGGCTGGCGGATCAACTGCATCGCTGTCGAATCCACCAGCGCGTGCTCTAGTTTGACATCCGGATATTCTTCAGCGTGCACCCGTGTGACCACGTCTCGCCACAGGCGGCTGGTCTCGAGAACGTTGGCCTTGTCGACAGACGTGACCTTCCCCCGCCGGGTGCGCGCGGCGGCGAAGGCCGAGCGCGCTATGCGTTCAACCTCCTCGACTGTGTAGATGCACTGGTCGCTCGCGCTGTCTTCGGTGCGCCGCTTTTCGCCGAAATAGAGGCCGCCTGTCAGTTCACGAAACACCACGAGGTCGACATCGGCCACGACACCGCGCCGCAGCGGTGAGCAATCAATCAGCGCGTCATAGATGCGCGTTGGACGAATGTTGGCGAAGAGGCCAAGCGCTTTTCTTAGCGCCAGCAGGCCTTGCTCCGGACGACGCGGGCCTTTGTCCCATTTGGGTCCGCCGACAGCGCCGAGAAATACAGCGTGCGCTTGTTGGCAGGCGACTACAGTAGATTGCGTAAGAGGCTCGCCAGTTGCGTCGATCGCGGCGCCGCCGATGAGCTGCGTGTCGAAGACGAAGCGATGATGGAACCGGTCCGCGACAGCCTGCAGCACCTCCGTCGCGGCGCGCGTGACTTCGGGACCAACCCCGTCGCCAGGCAGGAGGGCAATTGTGTACGTTTTCATGTGGCTCTCGCTTCGAAGGCTTGAATGGCGGGCAGGCGTTCCATGAGCCAGCCCAAGGTGTCGACGCCCTCCAAGAGGCAACGTCTTGAGAAAGGTTCGACCGCGAAAGGCACAGGCGGTGCATTGCCGGCCGTGAGTTCGCAGCGATGGAGATCGATGGTGACGCGCCCGCCGGGGTCGGCGAGCAAGCGCTCGTGGGTAGCCGCGTCAACAACAATAGGCAGAAGGCCGTTCTTCAGCGCGTTTGACGAGAAGATGTCAGCGATACTCGTCGAGACGATAGCGCGGAAGCCGTAGTCCAAGAGCGCCCAAGGCGCGTGCTCGCGTGACGATCCGCATGCGAAATTGTCGCCGGCCACGAGGATGCGATGTTCGCTCGCTTCAAGTGCGTTAAGAGCGGCGTCCGGCAGTGCTTTGCCATCGGCGTCGTAGCGCCAATCGTAGAATGCCGAAGCGCCGAGGCCCTCGCGCGATGTTGTCGTAAGAAAGCGCGCCGGAATGATTTGGTCCGTGTCGATGTTCGCTTGCGGCAGAGCAACCGTGCGCGACGTGAGTTGTGTGAAGCGTTCAGGCATCGATCAATTCCCGTGTGAACACGCGCGGATCGGTGAGACGACCGGTAATCGCACTTGCCGCAGCCGTTGCGGGGCTCGCGAGGATGGTGCGAGCGCCTTTGCCCTGGCGACCCTCGAAGTTGCGGTTCGAGGTCGATACCGCGAGCTGGCCTGGGCCGACGAAATCCCCGTTCATGGCAATGCACATAGAGCAGCCCGGCAGGCGCCATTCGGCGCCCGCGTCTACGAACACTCGATCAAGCCCTTCAGCTTCAGCTTGGCGCTTGACCGCTTCGGAGCCTGGAACGACGAGCATACGGACGCCCGCCTTCACCTGCCGCCCGCGAAGCACCTCGGCGGCGTCGCGGAGATCGGAGAGGCGGCCGTTTGTGCATGAGCCGATGAAGACGACGTCGACTGCATGCTCAGTGGTCGGCACGCCAGCTGTGAAGCCCATATAGCTCAGCGCTTGTTGCTCCGTGTCGTTGCGGGGTGTCGGAGCTGCTGCGCCGATGGCCAGGGAGGCGTCGGGCGTCGTACCAAACGTGGCCATCGGAGTGATCGCCGACGCGTCGAGGGTGATCGTTTTGTCGTAGACGGCGTCTGCATCGCTCGTCAGCGACAGCCAACGGGCAGCGGCCGCTTCGAAGTCCGAAGGCGCATGCCGGCGTCCACGCAGGAACGCTACGGTCTTATCGTCTGGAGCCACCATGCCGGCGCGTGCGCCGGCTTCGATCGACATGTTGCAGAGGGTCATGCGACCCTCCATGTCGAGAGCACGAATGGCTTCGCCAGTGTATTCGATCACGTAACCGGAGCCGCCGCCGAACCCAATTCGGTTGATGATCGCGAGCGTCAAATCCTTAGCCGAAACACCATGTGGAAGCTGGCCATCGGCGACGACGCGCATCTGCTTTGGCTTGCGCTGCAGCAAGCATTGCGTCGCGAGCACGTGGCCCACCTCCGATGTGCCGATACCGAAGGCGAGCGCGCCAAAGGCGCCGTGCGTTGCGGTGTGGCTATCGCCGCACACGACAACCATGCCGGGATGCGTGAGGCCCAATTCCGGCGCCATGACGTGCACAACGCCGCGGTGCGAACTCCCCCAATCGGCAAGTGGAATGGAGTGCTCAGCGCAGTTGGCGCGCAGGCGCCCGACCTGAGCTGCGGCCGCTGTGCTTGCGTAGGGGCGCTGCCCGTCAGCATCTGGCGGAAGCGTTGGCGTCGAATGATCGAGCGTCGCGAAAGTGCGATCGGGACGGCGGACCTTGAGATTGCGCGCCTTAAGGTCGGCGAAGGCCTGCGGACTCGTCACCTCGTGCACCAGATGGAGATCGACATAGAGGATCGCCGGCGCGTCCTCGGTTTCTGCCTGGACGCAATGCGCCTCCCAGACCTTGTCGAACAGTGTTCGCGGCTTAGGAGGCGAGGACACGGCGCTCTCCTTCGCTTTCTGCCACGGCGTTGATGATCGAAAGCAACTCGCTGTCGTCGATCTCGCCAATCTCATCGGCGCGCCGCTTAAAGTTGGCGAACACATGGCCGACTTCGTTGGCGCTCAAGCGATAGCCCAGGGCTTCCGCGCGCTTGACGATTGCGTGGCGGCCGGAATGCTTGCCGAGCACCAGCTTCGTGCCGCCGAAACCCACGTCCTCTGGCCGCATGATCTCATAAGTGCGGGAGTCGGCGATCATCCCGTGCTGGTGGATGCCGGCTTCGTGTGCGAAGGCGTTCAAGCCGACGATGGCCTTATTACGCACCACGGGCGAGCTGGTGAGGCGGCTGAGAAGGCGACTCGTCTCGACCAATTGCGTCGTATCGATGCCGGTGTGAACACCATAGAGGTCGGCGCGGGTGCGGAGCGCCATGACGACTTCTTCCAGCGCACAATTGCCCGCCCGCTCACCAATGCCATTGATCGCGACCTCGACTTGACGCGCGCCATTGGCGACGGCGGAGAGCGTGTTGGCTACGGCCATGCCGAGATCGTTGTGGCAGTGAGCCGAAATCACCGTGTCTGGATGACGTGGCGATACACGGCGCTTGATCTCGGCAAAAACGGCGCCGATTTCGGCTGGCGTGGAATAGCCTACCGTGTCCGGGATGTTCAGCGTCGTCGCGCCGGCGTCAGCGACTGCTTCCATCACGTCGGCCAAGAACTCGGGCTCAGTGCGGATGGCGTCCTCGGCGGAGAACTCCACATCGTCGAACAGAGTGCGCGCGAAGGAAACCGAGCGCACAGCCGTTTCCAAAACTTCCTCCATACTCAGATTGAGCTTGGCGGCGCGATGGATGGGGCTGGTGCTGAGGAAGATGTGCAAGCGCCGCTTCGGCGTGCTTTGCAGCGCGCCGTAGGCAGTGCGGATGTCTTCTTCGTTCGCGCGCGAGAGCGAGCAGAACACCGGTCCGTCCACTTCGCCCGCGACGCGGCGCACAGCTTCAGCGTCGCCAGGCGAGGCGGCAGCGAAGCCTGCTTCGATCACGTCAACGCCCAAGTCACGCAGGGCTTTCGCCATCTCGACTTTCGTTTCGGCGTTCATCGAGAAGCCGGGCGCTTGTTCGCCGTCGCGCAATGTCGTGTCGAACACGATCACGCGGTTGGGATCACGCTCTATGCTGGGCATGATACCGCCTCCTCTACATGGACCGAGGACGCAGGCGACACGCGGCGCACGCCGATCAAGCGATCGATTTGGCGGCCGAGCACATCAGTGTGGCGGGTGTTGTCGCGCGGGCACACGTTGAGGCGCACTTCGCGATGACTGCCAACATCAGCGACGTTCATCCGGTCGATCTCGAAGCCGCGGCGTTCGATGAGACCGATAAGGCGTTGCAGCGCACCTTCGCTGCGATCGATGTGAATGAGGAACGTATCGGTCATGACGGCTCTCCGTGCATCATGTCTGCGTTGCTTTTGCCTGGCGGAACCAACGGCCAGACGTTTTCTCGTGGGTTGATCAGGACATGCGCGAGGCAGGGGCCGGGCGCGGCGAGCAGACGCTCGATGCCGGCGCTCACTTCCTCGCGCTTGCTAATTCGGAACGCCTCAATGCCGAACGCCTGGGCGACCGCGGCGAAGTCCGGATTGTCCGAGAGATCGATCTCGCTGAAGTTCTTCTCGAAGAAGAGCTCTTGCCATTGGCGCACGAGGCCGAGAGATGAGTTGTCCAGAAGCAGGATCTTCAGCGCGATGCCGTAGCGCTTCAGCGTCGCCAGCTCCTGGATGTTCATGATGAAGCTGCCGTCGCCGCTGATGGTGACGACGTGCGCGTCTGGGTTGGCGATCTTGGCGGCCATGCCGGCGGGCAGGCCGTAGCCCATGGCGCCGAGGCCGCCTGAGGTCAGGTGGGCGAAGGGTGATGAGAAGCGGCAGTGTTGCGCCGCCCACATCTGATGCTGGCCGACGTCGCAGGCGGCGACGAAGCGATCGCCGGCTTGTTCAGACAACTCCTTCAGAAGCGCTGGCGCATAAACGCCATCGCCAGGCGCGTCGTAGCGCGGGGCATGGTGTTCATTGTCGCGTGCGCAGCGCTCAAACCACGGCTCGATCAATGGCGCGCGGGGCGAGAGCGTGGAGAGCGCCGTCTTCACGTCGGCGGTGATGGCGATGTGCGCGTCGCGGAGTTTGCCGATCTCGGCGGCGTCGATGTCGATATGAATCACGCGGGCGTGCGGCGCGAACTCCGCCAGCTTGCCCGTGGCGCGGTCATCAAACCGTGCGCCCAGCACGATCAGCAGATCGCACGCTTGCACGGCTTCGTTCGCCGCGCGCGTGCCATGCATGCCCAGCATGCCCAGATGGCCAGGCCAGTTGGTAGGCAACACACCCAGGCCCTGGAGCGTTGAAACAGCCGGGATGCCCGTCGCACGAGCGAAAGCGCGGACTTCGTTGACCGCATCGCCGATCCGTACGCCGCCACCGATGTAGAGCACCGGGCGTTCCGCCATACCGATCATCGCTTCGGCGCGACGCAATTGCGCAGGATCGATGCGGCGCGGCAGCGGATGCGGCGGGGTGTAGGCGCGTGGCGCATGCGCGATGCCGACTTGCACGTCCTTCGGCAGATCGATCAGCACCGGACCGGGTCGGCCGCTCGTCGCGATATGAAATGCTTCCGCGATCAGCGCTGGAATATCGTTCGGATCACGCGCGATCCAGGAATGCTTCACGATCGGCAGCGTGACGCCCAGGATGTCGATCTCCTGAAACGCGTCCGTGCCCATTAGCGGCGAGGCGACGTTTCCGGTGATGCAGACCATCGGCACCGAATCCATCATCGCGTTGGCGATGCCGGTGACGAGATTGGTCGCGCCGGGGCCGGAGGTGGCCATGCAAACGCCGGCCTTGCCGGTGACGCGCGCGTACGCATCCGCCGCAAACGCCGCCCCTTGCTCGTGACGCACCAGGATGTGCTTGAAGCGCGCGCTGGTGATGGCGTCATACACCGGCATGATCGCGCCGCCCGGATAGCCGAACACGAACTCGACGCCCTGCGCGTCAAGCGAGTCGACAAGAAGTCGAGCGCCAGTCTTCGGTGCGGGGTCCGTGATCGGGTTCGGCATGGGGGCGGCGGAGGTTTGCATCGGCTCAGGCGTTCGTCGGTGACTTCAGCCAAGCCATGCGTTCACGCAGCGCCGCGCCCGTCTTTTCGATTGGGTGATTGCGGTCGGCGTTCAGCATCGCCGTGTAGCGCGGCTTGCCGGCTTGGTTTTCGAGGATCCAATCGCGGGCGAAGTTGCCGGATTGAATGTCCTTCAACACCTCGCGCATGCGCGCGCGCGTTTCTTCGGTGATGATGCGCGGGCCTGATGCGACGGCACCGTACTTGGCGGTTTCAGAGATGAAATCGTGCATCTTCGAAACGCCGCCCTCATAGAAGAGGTCAACGATCAGCTTCAGCTCGTGCATGCACTCGAAGTACGCGACCTCGGGCTGGTAGCCGGCGTCGACCAAGGTTTGGTAGCCGGCCATCACCAATTCCTTGGTGCCGCCGCACAGCACTGCTTGTTCGCCGAACAAGTCGGTCTCGGTTTCTTCCGGAAACGTTGTTTCGATCAGGCCGCCGGTCGCGCCGCCATTGCCCTTGGCGTAGGCCATAGCTTTGTCGCGGGCGTTGCCGCTGGCATCCTGATGGACGGCGAATAGGGAAGGCACGCCGCGGCCTCGCACGAACTCGCGGCGGACGAGATCGCCGGGACCTTTGGGCGCGACCAGCACCACGTCCATGTCGGCGCGCGGTTTCACGCGGCCATAGTGAATGGAGAAGCCGTGCGCGAAGAGCAAAGTCGCGCCCTTCTTGGCTTTTGGCGCAATCGTCTCGTTGTAGATCGCTTCTTGGGCCATGTCGGGTGTCAGGAAGGCGATCAGGTCCGCGTCTTCGACTGCGTTTTCCGGTTCGGCGGTATCGATCTTGTCGGCGCGAGCGTTGGTCCAGCCTCTGCCACCTTTGCGCACGCCGGCGACGACATCGTAGCCGCTGTCGCGCAGGTTCTGCGCGTGGGCGCGGCCTTGGCTGCCGTAGCCGAGCACTGCAATGCGCGCGTCTTCTAATGCGTCCGTACTCACGTCGTCGTTGGTGTAAACTTTCATCACGAAGCCTCGCGCAGAGATGCGGCGCGTGCTTGCGCCGGCGGTGGATTGGGAATGGTGACGGCGCCCTGAGCGGCGGAGCTCACGAGCGCGGCGTATTTGGCGAAGACGCCGGTGGGCGCTTCGCGGGGCGGCGGCGAGGCCACGCGGCCGCGCAGATCAGCGCGGGTTTCGATCGTGCGTGCGATGACATCGATGCGGACCGTGTCGCCGTCACGCAGCAATGCGACCGGTCCGCCCGCGGCGGCCTCGGGTGAGACGTGGCCGGCGACGAAGCCGTAGGATGCGCCAGAGAAGCGGCCATCCGTGATCAGCGCGACATCCTGCATGCCGCGGCCCTTTAGGGCGGCGGTGACTTGCAGCATTTCGCGCATGCCAGGGCCGCCCTTGGGGCCTTCGTAGCGAATGACGACGACATCGCCTTCGTTGATCGCGCCGCGCTGGACGGCGTCGAATGCAGCTTCCTCGCCGTCGAACACGCGCGCTGGGCCTTCGAAGTGCGCGGTGTTGTGGCCAGCGAGTTTAATGACGGCGCCTTCGGGGGCGATGTTGCCGTAGATCACGGCGTACGAGCCGCGAGCCAGCACTGGAGTGGCGAACTCCCGGATAACCTTCTGGCCCGCGGGCTCCACCGCTTCACGCGCCTCGTCGAACAGCGAGCGGCCTGACACGGTGGGGGTGTCCACTGTCAGGCCGGCTGCCATCAGGCGGGACATCACGAGACGCGTGCCGCCGGATTCGAACAGGTGATGCGCCAAGAAGCGCCCGCCAGGCTTCAGGTCGCAGATGATGGGCGCTGCTTCACAGGCGGCGTTGCAGTCCTCGGCGCCGAACTCGACTCCGGCTTCGGTGGCGATAGCGACCAAGTGCAGAACGGCGTTAGTCGATCCGCCGCTTGCGGAGACGGCGAGCGCCGCGTTGCGGAGTGAGTCTTTGGTGATGAAGCGGCGCGCGTTCTGGCCGCGTAGCGTGAGTTCGACGGCGACGCGGCCACAGCGTTCGGCTTCCGCCGGCTTGTCCGCATGCGTTGCAGGCACATCGTTCGCACCCATGGGTGAGAGACCCATGGCAGAGAGCGCCATCGCCATGGTGTTTGCGGTGAATTGGCCGCCGCATGCGCCCGCGCCAGGGCAGGCGGCTTTCTCGACTTGCTTCAGCCCTTCATCGTCGAGTGATCCCGCGCCATGCGCACCGATTGCTTCGAAGACCTCTTGGATCGAAATTTCCTGCCCGCGATGTTGGCCGGGCATGATGGTGCCGCCGTAGAGTGCGCATCCCGGCAGATCCATGCGCGCCAGCGCCATTGCGGCGGCAGGAATGGTCTTGTCGCAACCGACGATGCAGACGACGCCATCGAGCTGATGACCTTGCACGGCGAGCTCTATGGAATCCGCGATGATCTCGCGAGAAATCAGCGAGGCTTTCATGCCCGGCGTTCCCATCGCGATGCCGTCGGTGACGACGATGGTGTTGAAGTCGACCGGCACGCCGCCGGCTTCACGCACGCCGCGGCGCACATGCTCAGCCAGGTCGCCGAGGTGCATGTTGCATGGAGTCACCGAGGTCCACGTGTTCACCACCGCGATCAACGGGCGGGCGAAGTCACCGTCTTCCATGCCCGCCGCGCGCAAATACGAACGCGCTGCGGCCCGGTTGGGGCCGGCCGTGACGCTTGCACTGCGCAGTGGTTTTGAGGGTTCTTGCGACATTCGAGGTCCGGGTTCGATGGACCGTGCACAGCAAAACCCCGCTGCCTTTCGGAGCGGGGTCTGGTGAGCAGGTCCTGATTTTTGGGGTCAGGTTCCGCGCAGCAACTCCGCTCCGATCCTAAGAATAAGGACGAGCACGAGCGAAAGGCTTACGAGGGCTACGAGTACGCGCGCGCGTTCGTCAGCGGCAATTGCCACCGACTTCGCGCCAGAAATGCGAGCGAGCTGCTGCACGTACATTGTCTCCCGGCCGTTAGTTGGTCAGAGATTTTTTCGCAGCGCAACAGAAATCTGCTCGAGCGACGCGACAAAAATCATTGGTGTGGCGCTGATTTTTTGGGCGCCCGCTTGTTGAGCAGGGTCGTGCTTATCGCATGTGCGAAAAAATTTGGGTGACAAGCCGCGCCTAATCTCGTACAGAACCTCTGCGCCGATTTGATGCTCAGCTTGCGGGCGCGTTAAAAATTCAGCTAAAGCGGAGGTAATGTGTGGCTCAAGCTGCACAGCCTTCTCGCCCGCAAGCGAACCCCAAAATCGACGCAGACCGTTCAGCTCTGGAGCGAGCTATGAGTGTTTGCGATGTGGCCAAGGTGGCCGAGGTTGGCGCCCTGTCGGGCCTCGAACTTCAACATGATTTCTATCTGACCGTCGGCGATTGGAGTGCCTGGCATGACGTTTCGGCGCGCCTCGTCGGCGCCGGCGTCGAGTTGCATAGCCTGCAGGTTTCCCGCCAAAATGGCGGCCTTAGCGTGCGATGTCGCATCAAGAAGGTGTCTTCAGAGGGCGCGCGTGAGCTTTCGAATGCGCTGCTGAACGAAGGGCTGGCGCAGTCGTCGACCGTTGAGCACTTAATGCTTGCGCGAGCGCAGGACGCCGCGTCGTGAGCGCGCTTGCACTGCGGCAGGATGAGCAGGTCATCGATGAAGATGTGCGCGTGGAAATTCCGGCAAGCTTCGCACTGCAGTCCGGAGACCGGCTTGAAGACGCTGCAATTCTGGTGCGATTGCACGGCCGTCGGGGCGCGCCGGTCATCGCGGTGCTGGGAGGTATTTCCGCTGGTCGGCACGTTGCCGGTGATCACGGCTGGTGGCGAGACATCGTAGCACCGGGCGCCGCCATTGATCCGCGCGACTTCACAATTCTCGGTATCGAGTTCGCGCCAATCGCTGACCAACGGGTCCGTCTTTCGCCACAGGATCAAGCACGCCTGATCGAGCATGCGCTCGATGACCTGGGCATTGAGCGCCTGTTCGCATTCGTCGGAGCCTCTTATGGCGGCATGGTGGGGCTGGCTCTCGCGGCGCGCGCGCCCGATCGCATTGAACGGCTTTGCGTGATTTCTGCCGCTGATCGGCCAGGAGCCCTCGGCTCCGCATGGCGCGGTGTGCAACGGCGCATTGTTGAGTTCGGTTTGGCGCATAGCGACGGCGAGGGCGGCCTGTCGCTGGCGCGTCAGCTAGCGATGACGACTTATCGCAGCGCCAGCGAATTCGAAGGCCGGTTTGAGGCTGGTGTCGGCGCGGACGGAAAAGGCGGCGTTGACGACTATCTGATCGCACGCGGCGAAGCTTACCCGCAGGTGATGTCGGCACGACGTTGGCTTTCGTTAAGCGAAGCCATCGATCGCCACAGCGTCGACGTTGGCACGATCACCACGCCGACGACGCTCATCGGCGCCTCAAGCGATCAATTGGTGCCCATCGACGCCATTCGATTTCTGGCGTCGAAACTTCCTGCGGTCAAAGCCGTGCACGAGATCCAATCCATCTACGGACACGACGCCTTTTTGAAGGAGGCAGCCTCTATTGGCGCCATCCTCGCCCAAGTTCTGGAGAGCAACTGAGATGACCAAGCACGATCAAACCATCGCCTGTAGCGTTGGCATCAATTGTGATGAGGGGCAGGGCGCTGTTGTCCCGCCGCTCTATCTCTCGGCCAACTACAGCTTTGTTGGCTATGGCGAAAAGCGGCAGTTCGACTACAGCCGCACGGGAAACCCGACTCGCGCGTTGCTAGGAGATGCGCTGGCGCAGCTTGAGTGCGGAGCGGGTGGTGTCGTTACCAGTTCCGGCATGTCGGCGGTGGATCTTGTTCTCTCGCTTTTGCCGGCCGGCGCGCGCGTGATCGCGCCGCACGATTGCTACGGTGGGACGTGGCGTCTGTTCGACGCTCGGGCGCGCAAAGGAGCGATACAGGTTACGTTCGTTGATCAGAACGATCCGGAAGCGCTGAACGTGGCCTTCGCAGATGGCGTGGCATTGTTGTGGATCGAAACGCCGAGCAATCCGCTGATGCGTATCGTTGACGTGGAGGCGCTGAGCAAACGCGCCCAGGCCTGCGGCGCACGCGTGGCGGTCGATAACACTTTCCTGTCGCCCGCATTGCAGAAACCGCTGACGCTTGGAGCGGACTTTGTCGTTCACTCGACGACGAAGTACATCAACGGCCACTCAGACGTCGTCGGCGGCGCGGTCATCGCGGCGCGGCCCGAAGATGCGCAAGAGCTTGCATGGTGGGCTAATTGTACGGGGGTGACCGGCGCACCCTTCGACGCTTGGCTGACATTGCGCGGCTTGCGCACACTCAGTGTCCGGATTGCGCAGCAGGAAAAGAACGCACAGCTATTGGCGGAGCGCTTGACTTCACACCCTGCCGTGGCTCGAGTTTATTATCCCGGTCTGCTGGATCATCCAGGCCATGAGATTGCGCGCCGGCAACAGCAGGGCTTCGGTGCAATGCTCAGTTTTGAGCTGCGCGATGGTGATGCGCGCGCGTTCATTGGAAGCCTCAAAACGTTTACGCTGGCGGAGTCGCTTGGCGGTATTGAGAGCTTGATTGCGCATCCTGCAAGTATGACCCACGCCTCCATGAGCCTTGAGGCGCGGGTGAAGGCGGGGATCACCGATGCGCTCTTCCGCGTCTCTGTCGGCCTGGAGCACGCTGAAGACCTGTTGGCAGACCTTGAGACAGCGCTGAGCAACGCTCACCGCCTAGCCGCCTAGCTATAGCACTCTGTAACCAGGAGATATTTCTCCAAAACGCTTGCGCGGGGCGACATGGCTCGTCTGCGCCTGGATCGGGAGAAGCGAATTGCGCTTCCCGCGTGTGCTGCCATGTAGGCAGCCACGGAGCGGAGTGTCGTGAGCGTGAGCGAGAGGATAAGCGAGGAGGCTGCGGCAGAGCTGCCCTTGGCCGTCGATCTCGACGGCACACTCATCCGCAGCGACCTTTTCGTCGAGGGCATGGTGAAGTTGGTCTTCGCCAAGCCGTGGCTGATCCCATCGCTATTGCTTTGGCTGACCCGCGGCCGCGCTTACGCCAAGAAACGCATCTTTGAACTCTTCGGCGTCGACGCGGCGACTTTGCCCTATGACCAGCGTGTTCTGGCGTGGTTGCGGCAGGAGCACGTCAAAGGTCGAACTATTGTTCTCGCGTCTGCGTGTGATCGCGCTGCGGTCGAAACGGTCGCGCGGCACCTAGACGTGTTCGATGCGGTTTATGCGTCTGATGGCGAAACCAACCTCAAGTCAGCGAAGAAAGCGCAGAAGTTGGCGGAGGCGTTCCCGCGGGGCTTTGTATATGCGGGCAACGAAACAGCCGATATCGAAGTCTGGCGCGCCGCGCGTCGCGCGGTCGTCGTCAACGCGTCGGATGCGCTTGTGGCGCGAGCCACTGCGGAATTCGATATCGAGCAGCAGATCCCGCGTGACCGCGGCTTGATTGATGCCTTTGTCGACGCCATTCGCCCGCAACATTGGAGCAAGAACGTTCTCGTATTCCTGCCCATGTTGGTCGGCCAGGCGTGGACGCTGCCGAGTGCATGGTTTTCCGCGGCCATTGCTTTTTTGGCGCTCTCGCTGACCGCGTCGTCCGTCTATCTCTTCAACGACGCCGCTGACATCGAGGCAGATAGAAATCATCCACGCAAGCATGCGCGCCCGTTCGCATCCGGCGCGCTGCCGATTCACATCGGTTTGGCCGGCGCAGCGCTGCTGCTTGTTCTTGGTCTTGGCCTCGCAGCCGCGTTTGGCTTGCTGCAGCTGATGCTTCTGTATTTCGTCGCTACGACGGCGTACTCGTTCTGGTTGAAGCGCGTGGTCCTGCTGGACGTGTTCGTGCTTGCAAGCCTCTATACGATCCGCATCGTTACGGGCGGCGCTGCGACAGGCTACATCGCCAGCGACTGGCTACTTGCTTTCTCATGCTTCTTTTTCTTGAGTTTAGCGCTGGTGAAGCGTGTCGCCGAAACGCGTGCGCTGAGTGAGCGCGGCGGTGGCGATGTCGACGGGCGCGGCTACAAGAGCACGGACACGCAGATCCTGACCATCATGGGCGTTAGCGCAGGCTTCATCGCGAGCTTGGTGCTGGCGCTCTACTTGCAGGATGGGACGCGCGCCGCGCTTTACAGTGAGCCATTCCTACTATGGGGCCTGCCGGCTTTCGCCATTCTCTGGATTTGCCGCATTTGGCTTATTGCTGCGCGCGGCGAAATGCATGACGACCCGATCGTTTTCGCTGCTCGTGATCGATACTCTTGGTTGCTTGCGGCGGCCGCGGCGCTTTGCTTTGTCGCCGCCGCGACCGTGCAGGTCGATTTTCTTCCCGGTGTGTTTTGAGGCGCGATGGCAGAGGCAGGTCTCCCACGAACTTGGCTCAACGAACTCGTCCGCGGCGGGGCGCATTGGGCGGTGCTGCTACGGTTCCTTATTGTCGGCGGGTCTTCTTCGCTGCTGATGCTGACGCTCGCGTTCGTGTTTTCCGCTGGCCTCCATTTTCCTCCGCATGTGGCGCAAGGTCTGGCGCACGCGCTTTGCATCGTGCCGACCTATCTCTGTCAGCGTACGGTGACGTTCCGTTCGGGCGTCAGTCACCGGCGCGGGTTGCTTGGTTATGTGTTGATGCAGGCGCCGCTGCTGGCGCTGGGTTCCGGGCTTGCCTGGGTTCTCATCTCATATCTGCATTGGCCGCGCCTTGAGGGGCACTTCGTGGTTGTCGCCGCAGTGGCTGTAACCAGCTTCATCGTGCAGCGCTCGATCATTTTCGCGCCAAGACGCTAGGGCGCGAGCACTCAGGCGTCGCCGCGGACACGCGCCCGCAAGCGGGAGAGCTCCCAAAGGTCGTTGCGGGTAAAGCCAAGTGGCGCGGCGAGCGCCGCCAGCGTTGTGCGCCCGAGAGACAATTCGAGCGCTTCAAACTTCGCAAACTTGGCTCGATCCGCTTCCGTTAACTGCGTCGCTTCACCGGCTTGCGCGGCATGAATGAGTTCTTCTGCTCGCAGGATCAATTCAGTCTTCAGTTCGACATAGATGCGCACGTCGTCGGCCTTACCGCCGAGCCGCGATGCAATTGCGTCGATCGCCTGTCCGCGTGGCGTCTGCGCGAAGTGTCCCGCTCGAATTTCAGCCAAGAGCACCTCATGCGCGGCGCGGTCCGTCGCTAGCCATTGCTGGGTCGCACGATCGCTACGGATCAACGCAAGGAAGATTGTAGCCGGCGCGAGCAGAAGCGTCAGCGCCATGATGACGAGCGGTTCATGCGGGAAGTGGTTGAAGGTCGAGTGGATGAGGATCGCGACAAGCAGCCCTGGAATGAAGAGCAGCGGGTTGAAGCGATAGTGGGCGGCGCTGCTCTCGGCCTGTCGCTCTGTCATCTCGTGCGAAATGATAGCGAAGATGGCCGTCGCGCCGCCATGCATGATCGCTGTGCCGAAGCCACGCACAAGCCAAGCAGTGAGGTTTGCGTCGGTGATCGTGAACAGATACCAGATATTCTCGATCACTGAAAAACCGGCGCCGACGGCGAAACCCGCGATGGCGGCGTCGACCTTAAAGCCGACCCGGTTTTGCGCGAATAGAAGTATGATTGGCGCAGCTTTGAGGCTCTCTTCGATCGGCGGAGAGATGTAGCGGCTAAAGGAGCTGAAGCCGATCGGGAAGCCGTCCATCACCCGCCAGTTGGCGAAGAAGCTGATGCCGGCAATCGCGCCTCCAGCAAGAAGCATGAAGGCTATCTCGCGCGCGCTAATGAGATTGAAGGCGTCCAGCCGGTCGAACACAACGAGAAGAAGCACGACTGGCGCCACCGCAATAAGCGCCTTTACGAGCAGATCTGCGTCCATCACATGATCTTCAAAGAGAGCAGAACTTCGTCGCTGACGGCTTCGCCGTCCTCGAAGCCCCTGGCGTAGCCGAGAGAGAGCGTCATCGGCAAGCGGTGGGCGACGGTGAAATTCCAATCTGTCTGAACGCCCGCCGTTTGCAGCGAACGCCGCGCCCCGGCGCGATCTTCTGTTTCAAGCGCGCCGACGAACAAGGCCGGCCGCATTGAACTCAGAAAAAGGCTGGCAACACCAACATCTTCAAAGCGGGCTGGCGGTAGATTTATCTCGCCAACGGCGCGGAGGAAGCTCTGTGCCTCGATCTCGTTGATTTCAAAGCCTGGGAAGCTGGCGAACTCGCGGTAACGCTTGATCTCGCGATCATCGACATAGTTGTTGCCGAACGCACCCATGTACCAGGCGCTCAAAGGGCTGGCGTCGTCGCCGCCGACGGTGCCCGCCGCGGTGTAGAGCCAGGCGGATGCATTGTTCACGGGCAATGGCACGCCGAAATCGATGCCAGCATGCACGCTCGGGAAGGTTTCGCCGTTCGCATGATCAGCGCCCAGCGCCACGTTCCAGCGCCAACCACGCTCATGATCGACGGCGCCCAGTGAGCGTGTGGTGTTCGTATAACTCCACTCCGCATTCACGCTCGCAAGTTCATCGAAGGATGTGGAGACTTCCTGCGCCGCCGGCAGCGTGTCGAGGCCTGTGTAGTAAGCGGCTTCGATGCTGAAATCGAGCTGCCGCGGTGGATCGTAGATGAGGGAGTTGTGATAGCCGACGATGAAGGCGTCGCCTGCGCGCGCACGCTCGGTCGGGCCGAAGAGGTCGTAGAAGTCGGCGTCGTTGTGCCAATAGCGCACGCTCCAACGCAACGTCTTGTATTCGATGTCGAAGTGCCAGTCCTGATCCTCGAACGGTGAGTCCGGCAAATATGAAAGCGTGATGTGCAATTGGTTGAACTGCAGCGGATCTTCGAAGACGGCATGATAGCCGACCGCCACACGGCCTCGGTAGCCTTCAACGATTGGATATGCCGCGCCGAGCTGCATCTCGTCGCGCGGCACATAGTGCCCACGTTCTGTGATCAGACTGTCGAGGTCGATGTTTGACGGTGAACCTGCGTTCCACGTCGTCACGACGGGGTGCTCGCGTGCAACTTCAGCGCCGAGAAAGCGCACTGTGCCGAGATCATCGAGAGGGGATGGTTGAATCACGCCTGGGCGGAAGCCTTCACCCGTGTATTCGTAAACCACCAGCGAACCGTCCGCGCGCGGGATCGGGCGGAAGAAGCCGGTTTCCGCGTTGGAGACGGCCTCCAATTCCTCTGTCGCCAACTCGTAGCGGAAAATGTTCGAGACGCCGGTGTAGTAGGCGCTGCCGAAGAGGTAGCGGCCGTCAGGTGAGAATACGAAACTCTCTGGCGTCGCCGTGCCGAGGCTGAACGTGTGTATAGGCGTCGGGGTGGCGCCGGCCACGAGGTCCGCGGTGTTGAAAATCTGCACCGATTGATCGCCGTTGATCTCACCAACCGACATTGCGAGCATCGACCCGTCGGCGGAGATGTCGAGGTCGAATGGTACGCGACCAAACGGGAAGGTGTGGATCTGATTCCAGCTGTCGTACGGCTCAGGGATGCGCACCAGGGTGACGTAGCCGTTGAGGTGGCGCAGCCCCCACAATGAATGATCCGCCGGATTGAAGACGATGTCGCCGATGCGCGCGTCGCGCAGCACCATTCGCTCATCTCCGGTGGCAACATCGACCTGCATGATGTCGCGGTAGGCGTAGTTATCTGTGGTGTACCAAGCGGTGTTCGAAAGCGGATCGTAGGCGAGTGACGTCACGCGATAGAGCATCGCGCCTTTGATGTCGCTGAGGCGGCGGATATCGCCGCTCCCGGGATCAAGGACACCCAGATGTCCAATGACGCCCGGATAACGGAACGCGCCGATCAGATCGCCGGTGCGTGGATCAATGAACGTGCGTGAGACGGAACCGAGCGCGCGCGGTGAGAGCGTTGCCGCCTCCGTTAGCGGGTGCGCGCGAAGCGCCTCGAGATTGAGGCGCTGGAAGTCGTGTTCCCATGCGATCCACTCGCGCCAAGCTTGATTGAGCGGCAAGCCAAACACCTGACGGAACTGCGATTGGTAGTAGGCGTGACTGTCCTCATCGCGGCGCAGCCACTGAATGACCTGCTCGGGCGAATAGCGGTTGGCCAGATAGGAGAAGAAGCGTGTCCCATAAAGGTAGTTGTTCACGCCCACTTGGAAGTCGACGAAGATGCCTTCCGACTCGAGGCCAACGGGCGAGTAGAAGTGCGCGTCGTCGCGTACCATCGAGCGAAAAACCATCTCGTCATAGGCGCCTTGCGCGCGCCCGAAGCCGCCCGCCATCCATGTCTCCATGAACACGGCGCTGCCTTCGAGGAACCAGCGCGGCACATTCGCGCGCGGTGTAGTCAGATAGTTGTAGAGGATGGACTCCGGATGCTCTTGAACCGGCATCGGTTTGCCAAAGAATACGCGACGCCAGAATGCGTCGCGCTCATTCCACACATCCATTAGCGCGACGTGCGTCACTTCGTGGTTGGTCAACGTGTAGAAGCGCTCGCCTGGGCTGAAGGTCTCGTAGGCGAGGCTCAGTGGCGCGATGTCGATGAGCAGCGCGTTATTGGGTGAAGCGCGCGCGGCGGCATTGCCGTAGTCGCCGAAATCTTTCAGCAGCAGGGTAACTTGATCCCACGGCTCCCAATCGAAAATACGCTGCTCGAAGTTCAGCGCGTTCTGAAAGCTGCGCGCCACATAAGGCGTGAGATAGGTTTCGGACGGATCGAAATAGAGAAGCCGCAGATCCTCCGTCTCGATGCGCGAGAGATCAATCAGTGGAATATCGTCGGGGTCACGGCTCGGGGGCGCAGGTTCCGATGGCCGCACATCTCCGGTGGGTGGCGCGGTCACCTCATCGGTGGCCGGCGCTTCGGCGTTGCCAGGCGCTGGCGCCGTTGCATCAGTCTGCGCGTGCGCCGATGCGATCGACGCAAAAGTCAGAGCCGTTGCACAAAAGAGCGTGCGGATCCCCACCATCCCCACCTAGCACGCCTTAGAGCGGACACGCCGCGCCTTACCCTCGGCGCGGCGTGTCGCTTTGCGTCAGTTCGCCCGAACGGCGGCTGCGAAGTTCGAGTCGCGTGCCATCGCCGCAAAGGCTGGTTCACGGGCGAGCGCCGCGAACGCCGGTTGCCGCGCCAGAGCCGTGAAGGCTTCAGCGTTGCGGGCGAGCGCCTGTAGCGCTTGAGCGTTGCGCGCCAGAGCCTCGAACGCTTGCGGGTTCTGAGCCATGGCAGCGAAAGCTTGCGGATTGCGCGCCATCGCGTCCATCGCTTGAGCGTTGATGCCTTGAGCGTTGCGGGCGATCGCGGCGTGAGCCTGGAAGGCCTGAGCATTGCGGGCCAATGCTGACAGTCCCTGAGCATCGCGCGCTAGGGCGTTGAAGGCTTGTGCATTGCGCGCCATCGCCTGGAACGCCTGCGCGTTGCGAGCCATCACGTCGAACGCTTGTGCATCGCGCGCCAGTGCCTGGAAGGCTTGCGCGTCACGCGCCATAGCGTCGAATGCCTGCGCGTCACGGGCGAGCGCGCTCATCGCTTGCGCATCACGCGCCAACGCTTGGAACGCTTGCGCGTCGCGCGCCATCGCGACACGACCCTGCGGATCGCGGGCGGCGGCTTGGAAGGCTTGCGCGTCACGGGCGAATTGCTGGAACGCCTGCGGGTTGCGCGCCATGGCGGCGAACGCTTGCGGGTGGCGAGCCAACGCTTCGAATGCCTGTGGGTGGCGAGCCATCGCGGCGAAGGCTTGTGGTTCGCGTGCCATCACCGAGAACGCTTGCGCGTTGGCCGCGAAGGCGGAGGCGGCCTGAGCATCGAACGCGCGCGCGCTCAACGCTTGAGCTTGGAACGCTTGTGCATTGCGCGCCATGGCCGAGAGGCCCTGAGCATCGCGTGAAAGCGCCTGGAAAGCGTCGGCATTGCGCGCCATTGCCTGGAACGCCTGTGCTTGACGCGCCATAGCGTCGAACGCTTGTGCGTCGCGAGCGAGGGCCTGGAAGGCTTGAGCGCTGCGCGCCATAGCGTCGAATGCTTGCGCGTCGCTCGCTAGAGCGCTCATCGCTTGCGCGTCGCGGCCGAGAGCTTCGAACGCGGCGGCGTCGCGAGCCATTGCCTCGCGGCCTTGTGGGGCGCGCGCCGCGGCTTGGAAGGCTTGGGCGTCGCGTGCGTATTGTTGAAACGCTTGCGGGTTACGCGCCATCGCTGCAAATGCCTGCGGATGGCGTGCAAGCGCTTCGAACGCGGCTGGGTGACGCGCCATTGCCGCGAAAGCCTGTGGCTCACGCGCCATGGCTTGGAACGCCTGGGCATTTTGAGCCATTGCCGTGAACGCTTCGGCGTTGCGCGCTTGCGCTTCCAAGCCTTGTGCATCGCCAGCCTGCGCTGCGCGGGCTAGCGCAGCGAACGCCTGCGGTTCGCGCGCCAGTGCCGCAAATGCTTGCGGGTCGCGCGCCATGGCGGCGAGTGCTTGCGGATTTTGTGCGAGAGCCGCGAATCCTGGATCGCGCGCCAGAGCGCGAAATGAAGGATCGTTGACCATCAAATGAAACGCGTCGGTTTGCATCAGCAGCGGCACCGCGTCGTCGCCGATGGTCACGTCGCCGTCACTGACTTGCGTGGAGCGGTAGCGCTCCACCGGAGCGATGGTGCCGGAGCTTTCGCCGCCCGCTGGTGGCAAGATCGCGCCGATCGTCACTGCGCCGACGGCCAAAAGGGCCACCATACTCGTCGCGGCGATCCCCAATTTCGCATTGTTCGACAAGGCGTTGGCCATGCCGTCCCTCCAGATCTCTAGAACCTTCACCGCGCGCCCGTAAGTTGCTGCCAATATTTCCGGCCAGTCAATGGAAAGTTCTACAGAGTTGTAATGTTGCCTACTGGTGCGCAAAGCCGTCCAAACCGTGCTGCACGCTGATTTTTCTTGATTTTGTTGGGATCGGACGCGCCTATGAGCGGTGGTGTCTGGCGTGACCGTCGGCACTTGACCATCCGGCGAGGGGAGGATGGGCGGCTTATGGGACTTTGGCTGCACCGCTTAGCGGCAGCATTTGTGCTCGCCTTTGAGGCGCTGGCCTGTCTGGCCAGCGTCATTCTGTTGATGCTGCTCTCCGCGGCGCCGTTCTATCGCGACGCGCTGCCGGTGTGGCCTCCGGCCTGGGCTTGGGCGGCTATGTTCTTGGGTGCGTGTGCGCTCGCGGTCGCCGCGTCCTGGGTCAAAGGCATTTTCGACAAGCGCTTGCCGGCGCGGATCGGCGGCGAACCCAGGCACGCTCACATCAGCGGTTGGACCTTCGTTTGGATTGTGCTGGTGGCGTCCATCATCGTCGCCTTGGCGACATGGGCTTCTGAAAGCGATGACAACAGAGCAGTGATAAACACCGACTGGGGTGTAGCTATCATGATTGGCCTTGCTGTCGCCTTCGTGGCCGCGGCGCTGGTGCCAACGGTCTCGATCGCGGATCACGCATCCGGCGTTATCTCGTTTATTGGCCGCTTTGTACGTCCGTTCGGACGCTTGCTCAGCATCATCGACAGCATTCTAGTTTTTGCCGTTGCGGGGGGAGCGGGGGCGACGCAGAGCTCAGTTTTCGTCCGATACGTGATGCTGCTTGGCACACTCGGCGCGTGCGCAGCGATGGGTTACTGGCTTGAGGCGCCGTGGGGACTAGCGCCTCTGGCTTGGGGCTTCCTCGTCGCTGCCGCCATTTCGCGGCGTTGGGCGTGGATTGAAACCGATCGCGAACTCGCCATGCTCAACCGCCGCTTCGTTGGGCCCCACTTGCGCATCGGTTTTGCGCAGGACTTGCGGGATGAAGCGCTGCTGAGCTTCGCATCGCTACTCATTCTGGTGCCGCTCGCCTTGCGCCAAGCGCAAATTACGGCCCTTGGCGCGGATTTTGATCTCTTCAACACCGATCTCACCGCCGCGCGTGATCTGCGCACCTGGATAGGGTTCTTCGGCACGGAGCTGGCAAAAGCGGTGCCCTTCGTCGATTGGGCGGAAGTTTATGACGTGGGCGGCGCCGATGAGAGCATCGTGCGAAGTCCGGTCGCGCATCACTTTGTGTTCGCGACGCGTATTCTTGTTGATCTGGTGTTTCTGGCGGCGCTCTTGCAGGCGCTGTCAATCTCGGCTCGCAACGCGACCCAGAGGGGACTCTTCTATGAAGGGCAACTCGATCGCCTCGATCCGTTCCTGGAGCCGCGCGAGTTTCGCAGGCTCATGCGCCGCGGCGAGGGTGGGCGGCTCGAGCCAGATCCCGAGCGGGTAGCAGCTTTCCCCGAGTATGATCCGATCCGGTTGAGCGAACTCGCAGGCGACGATGATCGCGGGCGGGTGTTCCGCGCTGCGGTGAATGCGGTGCGTGCGCAGCAAGGTGGCTCCAACATCGCCGAGTTTCACAGCGAGCTGGCGCGGCGCGCACGGACGGCGGAGCGCGACAGGACCGCAATCCTCGAAGTCGTGAACGCCATTCGTGCGGCGGGTCCCGACCGCGACATCGTTTTGCTCGATCAACTGCGGCGCGAACTCAATCACGTCCCGCGTCTCATCGAAGTGCGCACTGAGATCGTGCAGCTATTGGCCGAGGCGCCAAACTCGGCCGAAAAGACTGCTGCGCTGTCCGGCGCGATCGAGCACGACCGCGACAGCTTGGGGCCGGTGCGCTTGGCTGCGCTGATGGGCTTGGCGGAAGCGGCCCAAAGCGGCGATCGCGAAGCGGCCGTAACCCTTCAGCGCGCGGTGACTTCGCCGAGTTTGACCAAGGCCGAGCAACGGAGCGCGCGCGAGCTGTTGGCTCAGATTGATCGGGGCGTGTCGCTTGCGAGGACGCCTGTGCCAGCGCCGGTGCAAGAAGTGGCCCCAGCAGAGGTGGACGCCGCGCCAACGACCGCGGAGCCGGCTGCCGAACTGCAACAGCCGGATCCGCAAGCAGAGCAATCGCCCGAAGTCGCTGAGTTTGAGGAGGGCACCGCGCCAATGCCGGTGATGCAGGCGCGCCAAGAATCTGTTGCGCCCATTCAGATGGCGCCGTCGCCAGCACAACGCCGCCGTTCGCGCACGCAATCGACCATGGAATGGGCAGCGCTCGTCACCTTCGCTCTAGTAGGCGCTGGCTGGATTTACTTCTGGCAGAACACTGGCGCGTTTGACCGCTAGGCGGCCTCTGCCGCCTCATCCTTCGGTGCAAGCAACAGATACATCGCCGGCGTTACGATTCGCGCGATCAGCGTCGAGCTGATCAAGCCCCCGATCAGCACCATGGCGATAGGAGAGAAGAGCGGCGAGTCTTCTAGCAGCAAAGGCGTCATCCCGCCGATAGCCGTAGCGCTGGTCAGCAGCACTGGAAGGAAACGAACTTCGCCGGCGGTTTCGATTGCCTCGCGGAGAGGCACACCGCGTGCGCGGGCCTGGTTTGCAAACTCAACCAGAAGGATGGAGTTCTTGATCTCAATCCCGATCAACGCAACGAAGCCGATGATCGCGGTGAAAGACAGTGACTCACCACCGATAAAGAGTGCGATCAATCCGCCCATGATTCCGAACGGAATAACGAACGCGACGACGCCGGTAACGGCAAAAGTCCCGAACTCGAGTAACAACACCGCCAGCACACCGAAGATCGCGATCAGGATGGCTGGCCCCAAGCCGCCGAAGCTTCGCGCCTGAGCCTCTGCTTCGCCGCCGAACGAAACTGTGTAGCCAGCGGGCAGGCGTAACGCCTCCAGCCGCTGCGCTACGTCAGCGGTGACGCCGCTTATCAAGTATCCGGGCTGTGTGTAGGCGACGACCGTCGCGGTGCGCTCGCGTTGCACGCGATCGATTGAGGCGGGACCGCTCTCAAGAGTGGGGCGCGAAATCTCGGCAAGTGGCGTCGCGCCGCCTTGCCCATTCCAGATGTAAAGCCGATCGAGCGCGGTCACGGGCAGAACATCCTCGCGCGGCGCACGCAGCACGACGGGAAATGCATCACCTGCCGGATCGCGGAATCGCGCCACTGGGAGACCGGCGATGGCAATGCGTAACGTGTGATCGATTGCGCCGGCGGGCACGCCGCGAAGCGCCGCTGCCGCGTCGTCGATGTTGAGATCGAGATCAATCAGGCGTTCCGCCATCGGGTTCGAGACGTCACGGGCGCCGGGCGTCTCGCGAATGATGCGCTCAACCTCGCCGGCGAGTTCGCCCAAGGCTGCCAAGTCCGGGCCACGGATCCGCACGGCGATCGGCGCCTCGATCGGTGGGCCGTTTGCGAAGCGCCTAAGGTTGATGCGCGCGCGCGGATATTCATCAAGCCGTGCGCGGATCGCCTCGATGGTGCGCATCCCGTCTTCTCGATGCCACTCATGAAAGCGCGCGTAGATCTGGCCTTGGTTCGATAGCTGCTCCGGCGGGATCTCGTTGTAGTAGATTTGCGGATTGCCGCGTCCGGTATTGGCGAAGCGCCATTCGATTTCCGGGAATTCGCTCAGCACACGCTCGGCGTACATCACCGCTTGATCGGTCTCGCTGACAGCGCTGCCTTGCGGTGTCTCGATATCGACGAGGAAGTAAGGGCTGTCGTTCTCCGGGAAGAGGCTGAAGCCAAGCCTTGGGATCAGCCCAAGCGATAGGAAGAATGCAACAAGCCCAATGATCACCGTCTTGCGCGGATGCGCGAGCGCCACGTGCAGTGCGGGGCGGTAAATATTATGGATCGCCGCCATCACGCCATCGAGCAGAGCGTTGGAATGTCCGGAATCGCTTCGCGGCAACAACCGGCTCGCGAGGAACGGGATGATTGTCAGCGCCACGAACAGTGACGCGATAATCGTGGTGACCACAGCGACCGGCAGCGACCGCACGAACGCACCAGCGCCTTCCGGCAGCGCCATCAACGGCACAAACGCAAGCAGCAGAGTCGCAGTGCAGCCAATGACTGCAATGTTGATTTCGCTTACGCCAGCGATTGCGGCCTCGCGAGGTGTCATGCCCTGACGCAGGTGTCGGGCGATGTTTTCGGTGACGACGATTGAGTCATCGACCAGCAGGCCGAGCGCTAGCACGAAGCCCGCGATCGAGAGCTGGTTCAGCGAATATCCAAGCTCTTGCATAGCCACGACGCCGATGGCGAGCGACAGCGGGATCGAGACCATAACAACGATCGATGCGCGGAATCCCAGCGGCAGTAGGGTCAGCAGCACCAGCGCCAGCGCAATGGCAAAGTCGCGCGCCAGATTGCCGAGGCGATGGGTGACGGTCTCTGACTGATCGAAGCCTCGGTGAAGCTGGATATTTTCTGGCAGCGATTGCTCAAAAGCGTCCACGCGAGGCCGCACGCCCTCGATGACGTCGAAGATCGATTCACCTAGACGCGCCTGCGCGCTTACGAAGACCGCCCGTTGGCCGTTGAAGCGCGTAATGTGCGCGCGCTCATCGTTCTCCCAACTGACGGCGGCCACGTCGCCGACGGTCACAAGCGAGCCCTCCTGCGCGCGCAAGGCCACGCGCCGGATCTCGTCGAGAGAGTCGAACGAACCCGACGATTGCACGTTGAAGCGACGACCGCCGGCCTCCACCGCGCCAACCGGCGTATCGACGCCTTCGCGCTGCAGAGCTTCCGCGACCGCAGCGAGGGGCAAACGATAGGCCGCAAGCTGATCGAGGTTTGCGGCGACGCGCACTTCGGCGGGCGGCGCGCCCCAGACTTCGGCTTGCTGGACGCCGGGCGCACGCTCGAGGGCGTCACGCAATCCCTTGGCGTAGGCTTCTAGCTGACGGAACGAAGCGTCCTCACTGGTCAGCGCCATCTGCACGATAGCCGCTTGCGCTGGATTGTACCGGCGCATGCGAATGTCGATCACGCCGTCCGGGAGCGTCGGCCGGACCACGTTGATCTCGCGGACAACCTCGCCAAACTTTTCCTCGGCGTCGGCGCCCCATTCAAACTCGACATTGATCACTGCGAGCCCGGCGCGGCTCGCCGAGCGGATTTCTCGAATGTCCTCGATCGCATTGATTTGGTCTTCGATCGGGATCGCGACCAAGCGCTCCATTTGTTCGGCGTCAGCGCCCGGCAAGATCACGGCGACTGCGACACCTGGAAACTCTGTGATCGGGTCTTCCGACTTCGGAATGGAGAAGATGGCGCCGACGCCCAACGCCACGAGCAGCGTGAACAGAACCGCGCTGAATTGCCAGCGATCGACAAAGAAGCGCGTGATGGCTTGCATCTACGCCCCGGCGGCGATGCGCACGGTTTCACCGTCGCGCACATAGGCTGCGCCGGCGGCGACCACACGGTCTCCCGGATTGAGGCCCTCAACCACGATCACCCCGGCTTGCGTCACGCCCGCCGTGCGAACGGCGCGGCGCCGCGCGACCGCATTCGCGTCAAGGACATAGACGACACCTTGATCGGCGCGCGCATCGAGCAGGGCGAGAGTTGGCACAATGATCGCGGTCTGTACGTCCGCGCCAGGTTGGGCTGCGACTTCCACTTCCGCGACCATACCACTGCGCAGGCCATCCGGCGCCGTGACTTCGATTTCGACCTCAAAAGCACCGGTTGCATTGTCACCCTTGGCGCCGACGCGGGTCACACGTCCAACACGCTGCGCGCCGTTGATATTTATTTGCGCCACGTCGCCAACTCGGATGCGCGCCGCGTCACTCGAAGCGACAGGCGCACGCACAACTATTCCCGACGCGGTTTCGCCGAACACAAACACCGGCGTTCCCGCGGTGACGGTTTGAGCGGGATCGGTGGCGCGGCGGAGGATCACGCCGTCAGCAGGGGCGGTAAGGGTCGAGGAGTCACGCGCGCGTTCAACTGCGAGCCGCGCGCTTTCCAATCGCGCCTCTGAGACGAAGCCGCGTTCGAACAATTCTTGCGTGCGTGCTAGATCACGCTCGGCGTTGGCGCGCGCGAGCGCTGCTTCATCGACGTTTGCGCCGGCGCCTGTACGTCGCAGCGTCGCGAGGCGCTGTCCGCGCCGCACCACGTCGCCGGAGTCAACATCGACCGCGCCGATGATGCCGTTGGCGGTGAAGGCTAGAATGGGCTCGCGCCGATAACCGACCATGCCGCTGACGCGGATCGTGCCGGCGGCAGACGCGTGTGCGACCTCAACGACCTCAACCAAGGGGCCTTCCGCAACGGCCGTGCTTTCCTCTGCGTCGCCACCAGAGCAGGCAACCAGCAGGGTGGCAGCCACCACCACAAAACTTTGAAATATAGTCGCTTTCTGCACGACCCCACCCTTATCGCTGAACGATAGCGGATTTATTCAGTCGTCACAAGCAGAATATGACCGCGGATTATGGGGCCCACCAGATCTCGGGTTGGGGCACGGGCGGTCGAAAGAGCGATGCAACCGGCGCGTCGTCGTTGGCCAATGCCTGTTCAAGCCGTTGCCGCTTCGCGTCGCCGGTTATGAGGAGAATAACCGCTCCAGCGCGCGCAATAGCGCTGCGTGTGAGGGTCAGCCTATCCGATGAGCCCGCAGCGGCGCCCGCATGCACCGCGATCACAGTGTGCGGTGAGGCGCCGTCCAGCGCTTCGTCCAGCCGGGCCATGCCGGGGAACCACGACGCCGTGTGACCGTCATCGCCCATGCCCATAACGGCGATGTCGATCTGTTCGTGCGAATAGGTTTGATCAGCGTCTTCAGCCGCTTTCGTCAGGTCTGGCGCGAACAAGGGCAGCAGGCGCGCGCCGTGTGCGAGCGGCGAAGCCAACGCGCGGCGGAGCATGGCTTCGTTGGACGCGTCGTGATCTGGCGGCACAAACCGCTCGTCCACCAGCGCGAAGGTGATGCGCGGCCAATTGAGGTTTGCCCCCGCAAGCGCGCGATAGGCAGGTTCGGGCGTCGCGCCACCAGAGAGTGCGATGCAAGCTTTGCCGCGTTTGGAAACCGCCTCAGAAAGTCCAATCGCGATGCGATCAGCGACGGCCCGCATCAGCAGCTCTCGCGTCGCAAACTCGCAAAAATCCATCATTTTCTACGTTTGGCCAGCAAATCCCGCAGCATCTTTTCGACGTCGTCGCCATGTTCCGCGTTTGCCAAGGCGTACGCGGTCGTCGCTTGCATGTAGCCGACTTTATCGCCGCAATCGTACGTCGTGCCGTCGTACTCAAACGCGTGGAACGATTGTACTTGCATGAGCCGCGCCATCGAGTCTGTCAGTTGAATCTCATTGCCGGCGCCAGGGCCTTGACTTTCGAGCAGTGCGAAAATCTCCGGCTGCAGAATGTAGCGGCCACTGATGAAAAGGTTCGAAGGCGCTTCTTCGCGCTTCGGCTTTTCGACCATGCCCTTCATCTTGATTAGCCGGCCTTCACGGCTCTCGGGCGTGATGACGCCGTACCGCTCTGGCGTATCGGTAGGTTCAACGGCGATGATGTTGCCGCCAACTTTGTTGTAGGCGTCCACCATCTGCGCCAGGCACGACGGCTTTGCCATCATCAGCATGTCCGGGAGCATAACGGCAAAGGGTTCGTTGCCGACGATATCGCGCGCGCACCAGACGGCATGGCCTAGGCCCAGCGCCGCCTGCTGGCGAACAAAGCTCATCGAGCCAGCGGCCCTCACCGATTCAGCGATCTCTGCGAGCTGTTCGGTCTTCTGCTTCTGCTGAAGGGTTACTTCGAGTTCATACTGGCGATCGAAATAGTCCTCAATCGCACCCTTATTTCGCCCGGTAACGAAGACTATGTGCTCGATACCGGCGGCCAGAGCTTCGTCGACGACGTACTGGATCGCTGGCCGGTCGAACACAGGAAGCATTTCTTTCGGGATCGCCTTGGTGGCGGGGAGGACCCGCGTACCAAAACCGGCGACCGGAAGTACCGCTTTCCGTAGCGTTCGGGGTGAGGTGGAAGCGCTAGCCATTGTGGTTCCGTGTTCGGCGCCGCAGCAACGGCGATTTCGATCTCAGCTTAAACCGGAAGCCTGGATTAGTCGCAACATCGCTTGAACGCGAGATTCGGCTGAAATTCAGGATTTTCCGCTAGGGTGGTCTCAAGCCGCGTTAGTTGGTGCGTAAGGGTGTCGAGGGTGGTGACGGCAGTCACAGACGATCTCTCTTCGGCGCCGCAAAGTTGCAATTGCCATCGTGGCAACCTTTTGTTAACTGACCGCCGCCGGTCCGGGAGTTCTCCACAAATGTCGCCCTCGCAAACCAAAGCCACCATTCGTATGGTCGTGGCCAGCTTTGCCGCTGGTGCGAGCGCGATGGTACTCGTGGGCCTTGTCGCCCCCGTGGCGATGCAGGGCGGCCTCTCGATGCGCGACGCGTTCGCCAACGAGATGGAGCAACAAGCGCCGGCTCTTGAGCCTCTGGACGTTGCCGCGATCGAGGCAACCTTGGCTGACGCCGAACGTTCCATGGCAGCCGCGCGCGCGACGACCGACGACAACGTCAGCCGCCTGCAAGCCCTCGCCGGCCGCTAACCATCGATCACAGGATCGACTGACCCGTCGATTTCCAGTCCTTCAGGAACGCCTCTAACCCCATGTCCGTGAGGACATGCTTATAGAGGCTTTTGAACACGGCCGGTGGAATCGTCGCGCAATCAGAACCCGCGATCGCGGCGTCGCGCACATGCCCCGCGTTGCGGATTGAGGCGGAGAGGATCGACGTCGGATAGTCGTAATTGTCGTAGATGGCGCGGATTTCGCGGATCAACTCCATGCCGTCTTGGCCGTTATCGTCGAGACGGCCGAGGAAGGGTGAGATGAAGGTCGCGCCGGCTTTTGCCGCCATCAGAGCCTGAACCGCAGAAAAACAAAGCGTGACGTTGGTCGGATGACCGTCGTCCTCGAGCCGTTTGCACGCCTTCAGACCTTCCGGCGTCAGCGGCAGCTTCACGACGATGTTGTCAGCCACGCCGCGCAGCTTCAGACCTTCCTTGATCATCGTCTCGGCATCTTGTGCGACGACCTCGGCGCTCACTGGGCCGGGAACCGCCGCGCAGATGTCCGCCAGCGTCTCAAAGAAATCGCGGCCCGCCTTTGCAACGAGTGATGGATTAGTCGTGACGCCGTCAACCAAGCCGGTCGCAGCCAGTGTCTTCAGTTCTGCAGCGTCGGCGCTATCGATGAAAATCAGCATATGTCTGGGTCCGGAGCTAGGTCTCGGACCCGGTTAGTCCATTCCGCTGACGCCCGGCAAGCTCATCTTTGCGGCGCTTAAGTCTTCGCCAGCGCAATCGCGGCCGTTGAGATCTTGGGCAGCACGTTGACATAGACTTGACGGGTGCGCTCGAACACGTCGCGCCAATCGCAGAACAAACTGTTCTGCGCCACGAAGCTATCGCCCGCTTCCAGCGCATTATTGATCCGATCGGCCAGCGCCGCCGCATCGCCCGTTGCGAAGTAGCAGTTCGACGGCAGCTTCATTTCCTTGTTGGCGCTAATATCGCTGACCACGATCGGACGCCGGAAGGAAACCGCTTCGAGTATGGCGTTGCTCAGACCCTCATGGCGCGATGAATTCACGAACACAGCGCAATTCTCATAAAGTGCGGTGAGCAAGCGGCGGTCAACGCGGCCAATGAATTTAATCCTGTCACCGTTATTCGCAAACAGCCGCGCGGCGTACTTGGCCTCGCTCGGCCCGCCAGCGACGACCAGCTTCACACCCGTGTCCCTGAGGGTATCCATCGCCCGGACAAGGGTGTCGTAATCCTTGTCTACTGTCAGGCGGCCGACAGCGAGAACATAGCGATCCTTGGCGATATCCAGGCTCGACCAAAAGCGCTGCGCCTCGTCGCAGACGCTCGGATGGTCCACGCCATTCGGCACGACGTCGATGTTGCTCAGCTTGTAGCGGTCCTGCAGCTGCTGCTTGTAAACTTCAGAGACCGTGATCACGCGATCGGCGAAGCGCACCTGCATGTCGCACAGTCGGAAGCATAGCCTGCCCAGTAGTCCCCATTTCGCGTGCAAATGATCTGTCGAGCCGTAGCGCAACACGACCCGTAGGCCGAACATCTTGTAGAACACTAGCAGAAGAGCCGAGTTCAGCCCCTGAAGGTGCACCAGTTTCGGGCGCGTAAGCGCAGCATAGAGCAGGGCGAGAATGTGATAGACGACCTTGTCCGTGTTCGCGACGCGAAGGGTCGGAATCGCCACCAGTTTAACGCCTTTGTACTGGCGCGATCGAATGTACGGCTTCATGCCGAGAAGCGTGACTGAGCAACCGTGCTTTACGAAGTATGGGAATGTCTTCTCGGCGTGCTTTTCGGCGCCGCCCTCGGCATCGGGAATGCCCCGTGCGCCTACTACCAGGATATCGGCCATCGCCTCGCCCATTGCCCCTTCGCGCTGTACGCACGATCTCGAATCGAAGCAGAAGCGCGCTCGTGCCGCCGCGCAATATTATACTTTATTATGCCGGCTGGCGGACGCACCTGGATCGCCCTCTCCACAGGGAGGGGCGCATACTCGAACCTTGTAATTCGTTGAGCCGCAAACCTACAATTTACGAGCGCCGCTCACTTCCGTCGGTGATCGTGTTCCGCCAACTGCTTAGATCCCAACGGTTTCGAGACGGAGTTCATGCGAGTCGGCCTTGTAGTTGATGCTCCAGAGCTCTGCGGCTCGCGAAGAGCCTTGGCTGAGCGCCTGCGCGACTCTGAAAGCGCCGAGATCGTTTTGATCATTCGGGCGCCTGAAGGCGTTCGATCGCTTGGTGAGCGCGTGTGGCGCGCGATAGACGACCTTGAACGGCAGTTCGCCAAAAGCATGCTTCATGCCGCTGTGGCACGCGCGCGCGGGTTCGCGCCTGACTTCTTGGATCGTATCGAACGCGATGTTGGGTCATTGGCGCCGCACGCAGATCTTCGCGACGCAAGGGTGATCGGCGATGCAAGTCTCGATGTCATCGTTGACCTTCGGCGCGCGGGAGGGGCGCCGATCGACGCTGGACTTGCGCGTCTTGGTGTTTGGCGCTTGGCGACGCGACGCGGCGCCTCGCATCATGCAGGTCCGCTAGGCTTCTGGGATTATTATCGCGGAGAGCCGTTGGTCGAGGTTTGCGTTCTCGCGCGCACGGCGGGTGGAGGCGAGGCGGAAGTCGCCACAGCGTGCTACAGCGGATTTCCGTGGTCTTGGAGCGTAAATGACACGTTGCTGGGCGTGCGAGCGGCCTGGCTGTTCGAAGATGCTTTGCGCAAAACCGGCGTCGCGCGGGCGGTGCGCTCGGATGCGAACTGGCGCGAGCGAAGCGTTTGGCATGTACCGGCGGCGGCCGCAAAAACGGTCGCGCGCATAGCCGCTGAGGCCGCAGAACGCGCTGTCAGCGATGATCGCTGGCGCATCTTGCTCGCCAAGGGTGATCCGCTCACTCGGCGCACAGATCCGCCGACCACCATCGTACCGCCGTCACACAGTTACTGGGCGGACCCGTTTGTGCTGGTGAAGGATGGCAGGCATCACATCTTCTTCGAGGAATATTTCTACGCCACGCGGCGGGGGGTCATCTCGCATGTGTGCGTGGATGAGTTGCGGCCAGGGGAGACGCTGCGCGGACTTCCCTCCAAGGTAATCATCGATCAGCCCCACCATCTTTCGTATCCGTTTGTGTTCACGCACGACAACGCGATCTTCATGATCCCAGAGTCGAGCGCGGCGGGCGTTGTTGAGGTGTGGCAGGCCACGGATTTCCCCCATGGCTGGACGCGCGTCGCGACGCCGCTCTCCGGTGTCTCCGCCGCGGACTCTTCGCTGCTTGAGTGGAATGGGCGATGGTGGCTCTTCACCAACCTCGATCGCAGTGGCTCCGGCGACCACCGCAGCGAACTGCACGTGTTCCACGCCCCCGATCCGATCGCTGGTCCCTGGACACCGCATCCCGCCAACCCTGTGGTTGCGGACGCGCGGTGTGGCCGGATGGCCGGGGGCTTCCTCAAAGCTGCGGATGGACGTCCGATACGCTGTGGACAAGTGCAGGGGCGCAAGTACGGAGAGAAAGTCTCGTACCGTTTGGTCACTGAGCTCAGCGAAACTGCCTACGCCGAAGAATCTATCGCCAACATCGAGCCGATTCCCGTCGCACCTGGGGCGCGCACCCATCACGTAGCGACGCACGATGGGGTGATCGTGGTCGACGAATGCTTTGTCGTTCCGAAATGGCAGCGCTGACGCGGTGTAACCTGTGGCAGCCGTCATTGCGCGCGAGGATTTCTTGCCGCACATCGCCTGCACGCGGAGCCATCTGGCCGAATCGGCGCTAAACAGCCCGGGCGAAGGGACTTCAATGAGCAAAAGCGAAAAGATCGAAGGCGTCGAGGCGAGAGAACTCGCCAATGCTATCCGCGCCTTGGCGATGGACGCCGTCCAACAAGCCAATAGCGGTCACCCCGGCATGCCGATGGGTATGGCCGATGCGGCGACCGTGCTGTTCTCGAAATTCCTGAAATACGATCCAAGCAATCCGAGTTGGCCCGATCGCGATCGCTTTGTGCTGTCGGCCGGTCACGGTTCGATGCTGCTCTACGCGCTCCTGCATCTCACCGGCTACGCCGACATGACGCTTGATGAGATCAAGCGCTTCCGTCAGCTCGGATCGAAGACTGCGGGTCACCCGGAGAATTTTCTCGCTTCTGGCATCGAGACGACAACAGGTCCGCTCGGGCAGGGCATTGCCAATGCGGTCGGCATGGCGATGGCGGAGGCGCATCTCGCGGCGCGTTTCGGCGGCGCGCTGGTCGATCACCGGACTTGGTGCATTGCTGGCGATGGCTGCCTGATGGAAGGCATAAGCCAGGAAGCGATCGCGCTCGCTGGGCGGCAAAAGCTCAACAAACTGATCGTAATCTGGGACGACAACTCGATCTCCATCGACGGCGCCGTCTCGCTGGCCGACACCACCGATCAAAAAGCCCGCTTCGCCGCCAGCGGCTGGAGCGTGCTGTCATGCGATGGTCACGACTTCGCTGATGTCGAGCGCGCGTTCGACGCCGCGACGAAGTCTGACCGTCCCGTGCTGATCGCCTGCAAGACGACGATCGGCTACGGCTCGCCTAAGCGTGCAGGCACCGCAAAGGCGCACGGCGAAGCGCTCGGCGCCGAAGAGCTGGCGGCGACGAAGGCTGCGCTTGGCTGGAAATACGGGCCCTTCGAGATTCCGGAAAACATTCGCGCTGCATGGCTCAAGGTTGGCGCGCAGGGGGCCGGCAAGCGGGAAGAGTGGGCGTCGCGCCTGAAGCGTTCCGAGCATAAGGACGCATTTGCCGCTGCTATGAGCGACGCCAATATCGATGCAGCAGTCGCCGCGCTCGGCATGCACGCTGCCAAGATGGCGGCGGAGAAGCCGTCTCTAGCGACGCGCGCCTCCTCCCACGGCTCGATCGACGCGATGTTTGATGCGTGCCCGGAATTGCTCGGCGGTTCCGCCGATCTCACCGGTTCGAATCTCACGCTGGCCAAAGGCTCGCAGGATTTCACGCCGGAGAACCGCGCTGGGCGCTACGTGCGCTACGGCATCCGCGAGCACGGCATGGCCGCCGCGATGAACGGCATGGCTCTGCACGGCGGCGTCGTCCCGTACGGAGGCACGTTCCTGACCTTCGCCGACTATTCGCGCCCCGCCATTCGCCTTAGCGCCTTGATGGGCATCCGAGTCATCCATGTGATGACCCACGATTCCATCGGTCTCGGCGAAGATGGTCCGACGCACCAGTCGGTCGAACACCTGGCGAGCCTTCGCGCCATTCCAAATCTCCACGTCTTCCGCCCGGCCGACGCCGTGGAAACGGCCGAATGCTGGCAAGCCGCGCTGTTGCGTGACGATGGTCCGAGCCTGCTCGCGCTATCGCGCCAAGCCACGCCGGCGCTGCGCGGCGACGCTAGCGAGAACCTTTCCGTTCGTGGCGCATATGAATTGTTGCCGGCCGAAGGTGGCGACTCCCGCGTCGCGATCTTCGCAACCGGCACCGAAGTCGCGCTCGCCGTCAAGGCGCGTGAACTGCTGCAGAAAGAAGGCATTCCCGCGCGTGTTGTCTCAGCGCCATGCTTTGAGATGTTTGAGCTCCAGGACGACGCTTACCAAGACGCCGTCTGCGGCGACGATGACGAGATCAAGATCGGCTGCGAAGCGGCAATAGGGCAGGGCTGGTTCGAGGCGTTCGGGCTGGACGCATTTGTCGGCATGTCGACGTTCGGAACGTCCGCGCCCGCCAAGGATGCGTACGCTCACTTCGGCATCACCGCCGAGGCGATCGTCGAAACCGCAAAGGCGCTGCTCGACTAGTTCGGCGCTGGCGCGACCCAGGTCCCGCGGCGCAGCACATAGCACTCGTCGTCTGCGCGCTCGGCCTCGGGACGCCAGGTTTTGCCGCCGTCGTCCGAAACCTCGTACCGCCAAAGCAGGATGATGGCCTCTTCCGGTTCCGGGAGGCCGCCGTCGCGTTGAGAGGGAAATAGGCGCATGCCGGTTGAACGCGGAGCATCGAACTAGGTTGCATCCGCCGTGCTAAAGACGCTCTGCCGTGAGCAAGAGTTCGCTGCGGTTAGCCACCATTGAGCGTGGCACGATCATTAGACCGCGAGGCGCCGCCACGACGGCGAGGTCATCGCCCGCAATCGCCAACGCTTTCACGCCACTCTCGATGATCTTCGAGATATCCGCACAGGCCGCTGATCCAAGAAAAGCGAACCCATCCGAGTCGCGCACCGCCAGCCGCGCGACTTCCGACCACGATCCGACATCAGCCCAGCCAATGTCGCAGGGAACAACTGCCGCCCGCGTTGTTCTCTCCATGACGGCGATATCGAGTGGTAGCTTGGGCGCGAGAGCGTACCCGGCGCCAAGCTGGATTTCGTCTTCCTGGCGCCGGGCAGTTAGCAGCGAGGCGAGTGCGTGGTCGCGGATCGTTGTGTTTGAATCAAACTCAGACAGGAGCAAGCCCGGTGCGAATAGAAACATGCCACTGTTCCAGGAGAAGTCGCCGCCACTGACATAGCTCTCCGCTGTCGCAAGGTCCGGCTTTTCTTTGAAGGCGCCGACGCTAAACACTTCGTCACCGAGTGGGGCGCCACGCTTGATGTAACCGTAGCCGGTCGCCGCATTGTTCGGCGTGATGCCGAACGTGATGATCCGCTCCTCCGCGAACGCTGCTGCGCGCCGAACCGCGTCGTGAAATGCGGCGACGTTGGCAACAACGTGGTCGGATGGGAGAAGTAGTACAAGCGCGCTTGCGTCGACCTCCCGCGCGAGCGCGGCTGAAATCACCGCCACAGCAGCTGTGTTGCGCGCTTCGGGCTCGACCGCGATCGCGGTGGCTTTCGCTTGGACTTCCGCGAGCGCGTTGCGCGCACGCGGCACGTGATTCCTACCGCACAACACAATCGGCGGTGCAAACGACACACCGGCAACATCACCGCTCACACGCGCCACCGTTTCCGCGAACATCGTTCGCGGGCCCATGAGTGCGTGAAACTGTTTTGGATGATCTTCTGTCGAAAGTGGCCATAACCGCGTGCCGGCGCCGCCGGACATGATCGCGGGTATGATCCTCAGGGTCATCTAGACCCTGTAATACTCCCGATACCATTCAACAAAGCGTTTCACGCCGACTTCAATCGGTGTGCGCGGCGCGAAATCGACGTCACGGGCGAGATCGTCCACGTCTGCAAACGTTGCCGGCACGTCGCCCGGCTGCATCGGCATCATGTTCTTCGTCGCTTCTCGTCCCAATTCCTTCTCCAGGACGGCGATGACGTCGAGGAGCTTCGCCGGCGAGTGGTTGCCGATATTGTAGATTTGATAGGGCGCGTTCGAGGTCGCCGGATCGGGCGCGAGGCTGTCCCAGTTCGGGTTCGGCGCCGGGATGCGCAGGCCGACGCGATAAAGCGACTCCACAATGTCATCCACGTACGTGAAGTCGCGCTGCATCAGGCCGTTGTTGAACACGTCGATCGGCTTGCCCTCGAGGATCGCCTTGGTGAAGAGGAACATCATCATGTCCGGTCGGCCCCACGGGCCGTAGACGGTGAAGAAGCGCAGGCCCGTTACGGGGAGGCGATAGAGGTGCGCGTAGGAATGCGCGAAGAGCTCGTTGGCCTTCTTTGAGGCGGCGTAAACGCTGAGCGGGTGGTCAACGTTCTGGTGCACCGAGAACGGCATTTTGGTGCCGGCGCCATACACAGAACTCGACGAGGCAAATACCAGATGCCCCGTCTTGTAGTGCCGGCAGCACTCTAGGATGTTCACGAACCCTTCGAGGTTCGCCGAGACGTACGCTTGTGGGTTTATGAGAGAGTAGCGCACGCCAGCTTGGGCTGCGAGATTATAGACCAGATCAAACTTGTGTTCTTCGAACAGCGACTTGAGTGAGGCCGCGTCCTCGAGTTCGGCCTGCACGAATGTGAAGCCCGCTTTCTCCTGAAGCTTCTTCACGCGCGCTTGTTTTAGCTCGACGCTATAATAGTCGGATAAGCAATCGTAGCCGATAACCGCGCGCCCTTCGCGCATCAGCCGCTCGGATAGGTGATAGCCAATGAAACCGGCTGCGCCGGTTACGAGCACGGGCTTCATGTTCTAACGCTCTTTCGACTGTGCGCGGCGGATGTACGCGGTTGTTTTCAATGTGGCGTTTCGATAAGTGGAGATGCTAGCGAAATCAACTAACGCCCGACAATTCCGAGTTAATCATGAATGCTCGCCGCCGCATCGCCGTCATCGGCCTGGGCTATGTTGGTTTGCCCGCCGCCGTCGCATTTGCGCGTGCGGGCTTCACAGTCATTGGTTTTGAAATAGACGCTTCGCGCGTGGCGGAGTTGCGCGAGGGCAGGGACCGCACGCGTGAAGTGAGCGCCGAAGAGCTGCGATCGCTCGATCTCTACGTCACCACTGACGTGGAAGACCTGAAGAAAGCGGACTTCTTCATTGTTACGGTGCCGACGCCGATCGACGACGCCATGGTGCCGGATTTGGGGGCTGTGCACGCGGCCTCGCGCACGGTCGGCAAGGCGCTGAAAAAGGGCGATATCGTCGTTTACGAGTCGACGGTTTATCCTGGCTGCACGGAAGATGAGTGCGGCCCGATCCTTGAAAAAGCCTCGGGCTTAAAAGCCGGTGTCGATTTCACGCTCGGCTTCTCGCCGGAGCGGATCAACCCGGGCGACCAGCTCCACCGCTTTGAGACGATTGTGAAGGTGGTCTCCGGCTCGGACGCAAAGACACTCGACATTGTGGCCGAGACCTATGGTGCAGTAGTCACCGCCGGGGTTCACCGCGCCCCGTCGATCAAGGTCGCCGAAGCGGCCAAGGTCATCGAGAATACACAGCGCGACATCAACATTGCGCTGATGAACGAGCTGGCGCTGATCAACGGCCGCCTCGGCCTCGATACCGGCGACGTTCTCGCCGCCGCCCGCACCAAGTGGAATTTTCTCGGCTTCACGCCAGGCCTCGTCGGTGGCCACTGCATCGGCGTTGACCCTTACTACCTGACCCACAAGGCTCAACAGGTCGGCTACCACCCGCAGGTCGTTCTCGCTGGCCGCCGCGTGAACGACAGCATCGGCCCCTATATCGGGCGCGAGTGCGTTCGGCTCTTGAACAAGGCTGGCAAGTCGCACCCGCGGGTAGCTGTTTTGGGTGTCACTTTCAAAGAAGACGTCCCGGACGTCCGAAACTCGAAGGTCTATGACATCGTGAACGAGCTGCGCTCGTTCGGCGTGGAAGTCGTCGCCCACGATCCCCACGCCGATCCGCACATCTCCGAGGAGCATGGCGCGGCGCTGACTGCCTTCGACGCGATCGGGCAGGTGGACGCGGTGATCTTCGCCGTCTCCCACAAAGAGTTCAAAGACGGCGGCTGGGCCATGGCGACAAACCTGCTGCGTGGCGGCGAAGGCGTCGTCATGGACGTTCGCGGCTTCCTTGACCGCGGCAAAATGCCGGCAGGCGTTACGCTTTGGCGGCTCTGAGCCGAACGGCTGCGATTAGCCCCGCTGTTAGGAGCAGCGTCGAGATCCACCATTCTTGCCAAATGCTCCAGCCGATGTTGGCCATCAGGCCAAACATGGCGAGCACCGCCGCGGTCGCTGCGCCTCCTAGCTTGTCGAGGGCGAAGGCGCGCGAGAGCCGCCAACCGCCATACGCAAGCAGCACCGCCGCCACCAGAGCGCCGTTAAAACCTAGGTCGTGCCAGACCTGCAGCGAGGCGCTGTGCGGGTGAACCGGAATGCCGCGCGTCTCATAGCCGCGTGTGGTGATCATCTCGGTCGTCGCGCGGCCTGCGTCGATGCCGTGCCCGATCCACGGTTGCTCCATGATCCGTTCGCACGTGTATCGCCAGATGCCGACGCGATGGGCCCAGCTGAATGGCAATGCATCCACTAGCTGCTGGCTGGCGAACAGAATCGGCGTCGCGAACGGCGCAGCAAGCATCCACGCCGCGAGTCCAAACGACAGAAGCACGATCATCGCGCGCGGGTTCGCAGAAGCGATCACAAACACAACTAAGCCGACGCCAAATCCAATCGCTGTGGATTGCTGATCGAACTGCAGCGACAGAACCGCGCCAACGGCGACGATACCCAGCACTGCCAGCCGCATTGCCCCGCGTGTCGTCGCGAGCACCCAGGCGGTCACTGGCCACACCAGCGCCAGAAGCACCACCAGCCCGCGACTCGGGTTGCGATTGAGTTCGCCGTAGGGAAGGTCCGGCTCGGCCGCGCGATTGAGCGGCATATCGAACCCGGCCTCTACTCCCAGGAGCGCCGCCAACACCAAGAACGCCGCCGTGGCCCCAGCCAGGGTCAGTGTAGCTGATTTCTCGTTCGCCCCTGCTGTAGCGGCGAATAGAAGTCCGGTTCCGACGACCAGCAGCACCTTGGCTGCAGTGGGCCCGTCCCAGGCCGACCACAGACTGGAGAGTGCTGCCCAGCCTGTCAGCGCCAGCAGCAGCCACAGCCAAGTCCTCTGTTTTTCAAGCACTTGGCGTAGGATCGACGGCGCAATCGCGATGATGCCGGCCAATCCGATCAGCACCGGAAGACCCATCGCGCCGGCTCCGGCCACAGCCGGGAGTAACGCGAACGCTGCCGCGCGTGCGAAATCGGCGGGTCGGAGGGAGGTGCTCATGTGCATCCTTCGGTATCAGCGCCGATCAGTTCGTAAGCAACATTTCAGCACCGTCACTGGATTTGGCCGCCTTAGTACTTGTCTGGCAGCGTTTTTTAGTGCTTTGGTTACCCCTCTGGCGCGTATTGGGGGCCCTAGAAGGGGACAGCGCGCCTAGTCGCGCGGGAGCGGTACATGGCGGGACAAGCTTCGAACTACCAACGCGAAGTGCGCGACACGATCATTAAATCGAGCCTCACCGGTATTGCGGCTGCGGCGCTGGGCGTGACGTTCGTCTCGCCCCAGGGTTTCGGTGGTATGATCGGCCAGTCGCTCGCGTCTGGTTTCGGTTTCGATTCAACTGCTGACGCTGCTGACAACCCCTACGCAAGTCTGCCTGCTTACCCCGCGCCGCTCTCGCAACAGGAGCTGAGCGATATTCGTGGTCAGCTCGCTTCCACGGTTGCTTCGCTTGAGATCACGCGCGCCGCGACTGACGATAAGATCGCGCACGTGCGTTCGCTTGCCATGGGCGATGACCTCGTGACATTCACGCCTTCGCGCGCCGCGCGGGTTCCGTCGGCGCCTGAAGCGAGCCTCCGCCTTTCGCTCAGCGAACCGGCGTCCTTTGCCGAGGCGCCTGTCGAAGCCTACATCGCCGACGCGCCGGCTGAAGAAGCGGTCATCCCTGCCAGCTACTCAGGCGGCGGCTACGATGCCAGCGTCCCGTATCGCGATCCGCACTTGGAACTCGCGGATCTCTTG
Organism: Hyphomonadaceae bacterium; assembly: GCA_041398305.1. GTDB lineage: Bacteria > Pseudomonadota > Alphaproteobacteria > Caulobacterales > Aquidulcibacteraceae > Vitreimonas. The sequence continues at coordinate 181,292 of JAWKUZ010000002.1, read as the reverse complement.
CTGGCGCACGAGTCCTTCTAAATTCCATAACACCATCACGTACTGCAGCGTGCTTCGGCGCGTCGCCTCGACGCGTGTTCACGGCGCCGCTAAGACGCGAGCGAGCGAGGTCTCGTGAGTGCGTGCGCCATCATCGTTAGTTATCGCACGGGTCCAGCACTGAAATCGTGCCTGGACGCGCTGATAACCGCCGAGGGCCTGGATCAGATTCTGATCGCCGACAACGGCAACGATGATCCCGGCCAAGCCGTGCTCGACGCTGCCGCGGCTCGCGACGATCGCGTCCGCATCCTGCGCGGGCAGGGCAATGTTGGCTTTGCCGCCGCCTGCAATCTCGCCGTCCGAGAGGCGCAGACTGAGACGCTCGCGTTCGTCAATCCCGACGTGATCCTGGAGCGGGACGCCGTTCCGCGCCTTCTCTCTATCCTCAATGCCGCGCCGCCGCCCGCGATCGCCGGGGGCGATCTCCGCGACGAGCAGGGCCGCCCTGAACGCGGTAGTCGTCGTGACCGGCTGACGCTCTGGCGTGCCATCGTGGCGTTCACGGGCCTGTCGCGTCTCGGCCTGCGCGACTTCAACCGTCACACCGATCCTATGCCCGCCACAACGCAGCGCGTCGGCGCCATCAGTGGCGCGTTCTTCATGATGCGCCGCGAAGACTTCGTGCGCCTCGGCGGTTTCGACGAAGGCTATTTTCTTCACGTCGAAGACATCGATCTCTGCCGCCGCGCCGAGGACGCTGGCTGGCCGGTGCTGTTTGCTCCCGGTCCGCACGGGCGCCACTTGCGATCGACCAGCGATGTCAGCGATCGCACCATCGCACGACACAAAGCACGCAGCATGGCGCGCTACTTCAAGAAGTTCGCAAATGGACCGATCGAGCGCGCCGTCGCCACTGGCGCGGGCTGGGTGCTTGTCGGCGTGGTTGGAAGATGAGTGCTCCACTGATCGCGCTGCCACTTTCGCCAACGCCGCCGGATTGGGCGGTGCTTGCGGCGACAACACTTCCGGATGGCGAGAAGATTTTTTTGACCGGCCGCTTCGATCTGGCCGAGCATTTGCGCAAACTCGAACAGGAATTCTGCGGCGATCCGCTCCTGCATTATTACCACGCGGCGATCTCTGTGCTCATTCGACGCGACATCCAACGCGACTTGGCGTTGCAGCAGTTTGAGGGCATGTGGCGCGCTGCGCCCGAGTGCCTGATGCAGCTTAGCCTGCGCTGGCTGATCTCGGCGTGCGATACGCTTATGGAGCATGCGCCCAATCTCGCCGACCGTACCGCAGGTGCGATGGGATCATTCCTCGGCAACGCTGTGAAGCTTTACGAGACGGAGCGGCGTTTTAGCGCCGCGCCGTCCGCGCTGGACGCTGAAGCCGCCGTTGCGCCGGTGTCGCTCTTCGACGGCCTCACCAGCTTTTCCGTTGGCTACGGCGATATGATCTTCAATCAGCGCCAGCGTTTCGCAGAACTCGCGCGTGAGGGAAGTTTCGCCCATCGTATCGTGGCGGAGATCATCAGTCGGCTGGACGCCAACGATACTGTATTCCGCCGCCTAGCGAGGCATCACAAGAGGGATGCCTCGCGCTGGTAGCGTTCAAGGTTTGATTGTGAACCAAGTCGGATACTTGCAGTACGCGACATCCGATTCCACGTTTGGAATGAGATAACCCGTAAGCCCGTTTCCTGCGAGAAATGCGTTGACGTTGCTGACCACGTCCGGCCACGCCGCCTGATCGTAATCATCGCCGGCGAATATGCCGCCGCGCTTCAGCTTCGGCCACCAATCGTGAAACGTCGCGCCGCCTTCTTCGCCGGTGTGTGCGTAGCCGTCGACATAGATGAAATCCAAACTCTCATCGGCGAACAGATCGAGCGCCTGATCAAAACGCATGTGCAGCAGGGCAGAGCGGCCTGCGAACGGCATTAGCCGCCGCAGCGCGCGCTTGTACTGATCCAGATCGTGCCCGCGATCACCGGCATACATATCGACGCCGTAGAGCAACCCAATCCGCGTGTGCGCGAGCACGCGCGACGCGAACTCTCCTTCCGCCACACCGAGCTCAATCCCGATCGCCCCGGGCGCAAGCAACGACGCCACATCATCCCGCCGCGCCAAATGCGCAAATCGCGGCTCGCTTTTGGTGTTGATCAGCACGTTCAGAAGCCTTCAGGGAGTTCGGCGCGTTTCTCAAGCCACAGGCTCGATCCTGCAGATGCCACGCTCACCGCGCAGCCATGCGCGATCAGTTCTTCGCAAACTCGCTTTACACCCTCATGGTGGTTCAGCTTTCCTTCGTGTTGCAAACCGTCGTTGGGGACAGCGTCATGAAAGACTGCGGGCGATCCCGTTTCCAGCTCGGACCAATGCGCAACGACATCTGCCTTTACGCCCTCATAGGTATGGTCGCCGTCGATAAACATGAGTCCGAATCGTTCGCCGTCTCGTGAGCGTCTAGAGTCTCCAACTACTAAGTTGAGCCTGTTGGGGTCTGACTTTGCGATCTGCTGGAAGATATCTTCGCATCGTTGATTGTGCGCGGGAGACAAGTCGATACTTGTTATCTCTCGCTCCGGGCAAGCGGTGGCCAATAGGACGGTCGACCCTCCGTGCCTTCTGCCAATTTCAAGAATTGGCCCGGATGACGCGCGGGCGGCCTTCCAGAGCAACGCAGCTTCGTTCAGATTTTGGCGTAAGACGCCGCGATTAGAATTGTTGCTGGTGAAGAGCCAAACGATGTCTGTAAAATCGGGGGGAGTAACCTCGGATGTCATGCCAATTTGGGTGAAGCAACCTCAAGCCGTGAGTCAATACCCGCCCCCGGACGAGCAGCGTCGTATAGAAGAACGACTTCGCGAGTACGCCCCCGTGGCACGCGTGGTCGCGGCATTTCTAGGCGGGCTGGTCATCGCCTCCGTCATTCTGCGGATCATGCAGATTGGGGGGTGACCTCACACCCAAAGTCCAACGGTCGAGAGCGTTGCGAATCCCATTCCTGTGCCGGTCGCCGTTTCCCGAACGAACACAAGATTGGAGTTCGAAATCGGTGATTGCACGCTGGTCACGAGCGTGACCTGGCCACCGAGGCGCGTGCCGTTGGACTCGCTGCGAAAGCCATTGAACGATCCCGACACGCCCGCCTCGCTCGCATCGAGAATGGCCTGGGTGGAAATGCCGTCCACCAGGCCTTTCAGCAGCACGCCGCGCTGGCGGAATACGCGCCCGAGCACCCCCTGCATCATCGGCGAAATATCGATCGCGATAACGCGCCCCGGCGTCTGATCGGTGGGGTCGCCGATCTGGATCGTCTCATCATTGGTCCATCCGGAAATCGCGGCAGCGTCGGCCACTTGTAACGTGGTCGACGAGGGCGCTGCCTTCACCCACGCCGCTTCGTTTGGTGTCTTCGATGTATTCCAAATGCGCACATACGAAACGCCCTCCATCAATGACGCAAAGAACAACGATGCGTTGGCCGCGCTCAGCGTTATCGTGTCGGTGGAGATTGAGCTAATCGTCTCTGTTCGAGGATTCTGCACGCGCGTCGTGTCGAGGCGATAGATCGATACGATGCCGTCGCCGCCCGGCGTGAATATGAGCCGATGCTCTTCTTCCGCCGCAAGACGCGTCCATGCGCTCGCGTTGCGCGCATAAAGCCCCGCTTCATCCTCCGCATAGCAGCGCCAGCCAGTATTTGGCGTCAGCTCCTCCCAAACCCCGTCGCGAAAATATGCGAGCGCGCCATCCGCCATCGCGCCCCACGCCGCGCCGGTCTTTCCGGCCGGCAGAAGGTATATGTCGCCATCCGCGGGCGATGCCGGCTCAGCGCTCGTCGTTGCCGAACGCGCTGAGAGCTGCACGAGCGCATCAAGGCGCAGTAGCGACTCGTTCACGGTGACATGTTTCTGCGCTTGCGCAGCGGCGAGAAAGGGTAGGCTAAGGCGGGTAGATTGCGGCATGAAAACTCCTTGCCGCTATGCTACGCCCGCGCCGCAGCGCCCCGGATTGATTGGATTCTATCCCCGGATTTTCCGGTGCACGGCGCGACGCGTGAAGAAGACATCCGGCGCCCAAGCAAGCGCCGCCGCGATATCACTGAGCGACGCTTTTCGCGCGTTCTGGAGCTCCCGCCGTGTCTCAAGAATTGGCCGGAGTCCTGTCAGCCCCGCAACAAATCCGCGCCATGCGCCAAACCCGCGTCCACGGAAAGGTGCGGCGCTCACCAGCAGAATGCTGCCCGCAAGATGGAGCGGAGCAAGGAGGGCCAGAAGTGGCATTGGCATGCACTTAAAGAACGTCCACAGCCGGTTACGCGCGCCGTGAAACTCCGCGAACTCTGAGCGCGCCCCCGCTGAGCCGCCGCCCACGTGCGCGACAATGGCGTCGGGCGCTTGCAGCACGCGTCCGCCCGCCAGCCGCAAGCGAAAACCCAGATCGACATCCTCAAAGTAACAAAAATACCGGCCGTCGAATCCACCGATGGCTTCGAAAGCTTCTCGCCTCACGAGCATCGCGGCACCGCACGCCGAAAACGTCTCCGCCAACGGCCCAGTCGCGCCGCGTTTGCCGTGGTTCGATCGGTAGGCGAAGCCCGTTGAGTGGAGCACATCGCCGGTTCCGTCGAGAATGTCGGGCGTGCCATGGCGCACTTGAGTTGAACCGATCGCCACTGCCTCGGGATGCTCCTTCGCCGCCTGCAACAACGCCGCTAGCCAGCCAGGTTCCGGAAATGCGTCCGGATTCAGGAATATTAGATACGGCGTCTGCCGATCGAGTGCGGCAATATTGTTCGCTTCGGCGAAACCGACATTGCGCTCGTTCTGGATGATCTCGACGTCGAACGGAAACGCGCGTGTGTCCGGGCGTTCATCTTCGGAAGCGTTGTCGACGACGACCAAGCGCCAACTTGTTTCCGTCTGTGCCGCTAGTGCCGCCGCCTGTCGCTCCAGCCATCGTGCGCTGTTGTAGGTGACGACGATGATCGTGGCTTCAGTCACCAGCGCGGTTCCGACGGCGCGGCGCGACCGTTCACTCGCCCTGTGTGGTTCGCAGCGCCGCGTCGGACGGCGCCGCCGCTGCGCGCCGCGGAATTACCGTGGTTTGAAAACCCACAACGCGCACGGTTTGATTGTCGTAGGAGCGGAAGCCGAGAAAGTCGCCCAGTCCCGCTTGTTTCGCCGGAACGTCATAGGTGAAACTGTAATCTGCGGGCGTAGTCGTCAGTGCGAAGTCACGCCAACCGCTATTGCCCACGTCGTTGGTCGAATAGGCCAGGCCGAGCCGGCCGCCCGCCTGCTCACTGTACGCACGCACGGTCACTAACACCGTATTGCCGCTCACCTGATTCTCGAAGTCGTCGGACATGCGTACCGAAACGCCGCCTGTCTTCGCTGCCGAAGGCGCTGCGGGGCCAACGCCGGAAATTTCCATCACTCGAGTTCCTTCGACCTCGACCGCGCTGAAGGTTGCGCCAGCGGGAACATTGATGTCCTCCGCCACGACGTCGTTCCAGCCGACCAAGCTAGGCATAGCCAGCAAGGTGCTTTCCGGCGCTGTGGACTGTCCAAGACCACACGCTGCGAGCGTCATCAATGACACTGCCATCAGCAACTTGCGCATGTTTGTTTCCCCTGGTGTGCTAGGAATTGGAGTGGTCATTCGCACTAGTTCGAGGCTAAGGCAAGCCGGTCGGCCAGCCCCAGAAATCGCCGCGGTTTCTGGCGCCGATCCGGGAAAAGGAGACGCCTAAATGTCACTGCGCGCCATTAGGTTCTTGGATTACGGCGCATCTCCGGAGGCCTGGGACCTCCTGGAGGATGTAAGCAATTGGCGCAGCGCCATTCATCGCTCCGGTTGGAGCCTCGATACTACGCCCGTGTGCGGCTGTGCCGCGTGCGGCGGGCGTTCGCCCTCCGATCCACAAGCGTTTATCCCGCCAACTAGCGGCGTCGCGGCTAACGGACTTCCGATCTACAATTGGGATCAGGCAGCCGCGCAGCTGACGCGCGAAAGCAATGGTTGGGCCGGTCTCGGCAACCCCGCCAACATCACCTTTGCGTTTCGCGCGAGCATGGATGGCGCGATGCCATCGGATACAAGCGGCTTTTCGCAGTTTACTGCAGAGCAAATTGCAATGACGCTGGAGGCGTTGGCGCTCTGGTCCGAGGTTGCCAACATCACGTTCACGCGTGTTCAAGGTGTCGACGGCTACAGCAACAATGCAACCATGCTGTTCGCCAACTACTCGGCAGGAGCGGAGGGCGCATCGGCGTTCGCGTACTACCCTGGCTCAACCAGCTCCGGTTCAGCAGCCGGCGATGTTTGGGTCAACATCTCGCTTGATACGAACAATTCCAATCTCGTCGAGGGCGAGTTCGGCCCCCACACGATGGCGCATGAGATAGGTCACGCCATCGGCATCTCTCATCCTGCCGACTATAACGCGCTCGACGACACGGATCCTAGTTATCCGGATTCCTCCGTCTATTGGCAGGATTCGAGGATGTATACGGTGATGAGCTATTTCGGCTCCGCCGGTCCTGGTGGCAGCTTGGGTGCGTTCTCATCCGGTCCGCAGTTTCACGACATTGCAGCTGCCCAATTGCTCTACGGCGCGAACATGACAACGCGCACGGGTGACACGGTTTACGGCTTCAATTCAAACACAGGTCACGCCCACTTCACGATAACAGTGGATGAGGCGACGCCGGTCTTCGCAATCTGGGATGCCGGCGGAAATGATACGCTCGATCTCTCAGGTTATTCGTCCGCCGTCGATATAGATTTGCGGGAAGGTGGGTTTTCAAGCGCCGGACCTGGAACAAATCCTGCGGTGAATGGCGGTCGAGCTTATGGCAACATCTCAATTGCCTTTGGAGCGATCATTGAAAATGGGATAGGCGGCGCTGGCAGCGATCTGATCACCGGCAATGACGTTGCCAACACGCTTTCCGGTCTCGGCGGCAATGATACGCTGAATGGCGGCGAAGGCGCCGACACGATGATCGGCGGATTGGGCAACGACACTTTTTACGTCGACAACGCCGGCGACGTGGTGACGGAGAATGCGAGCGAAGGCACGGATACGGTGCGTTCGACGCTGGCGTCGTACACGTTGTCGGCCAATGTCGAAAACCTGATCCTCGAGACCGGCGCGCTGAACGGTACGGGCAACGCTCTGGCGAATACGATTACCGGCAACAGCGGCAATAATATTCTCGATGGCGGCGCAGGCGCCGACACGATGATCGGCGGCAACGGCGATGATACTTACGTCGTCGACAACGCCGGTGACGTAACCACCGAAACGTCGGCGCTTGGCGGGACCGATACGGTGCAATCGTCGGTGACGCGCACGCTCAACGCTAATATCGAAAACCTCATCCTGACCGGCGTCGCAGCGATCAATGGCTTCGGCAATGTGTTGAACAACACCATCACCGGCAATAGCGCCGCCAATCAGCTGAACGGCTTTGATGGCAACGACATTCTCGATGGCGGCGCAGGCGCCGACAACATGTTCGGCGGCAATGGCGACGACACCTATTATGTCGACCATGCCGGCGATCAGACGACGGAAGTCTCAGCCCTTGGCGGCATCGATACGGTGATCTCCTCGGTCAGCCGCAACCTGACCGCCCATATCGAAAACCTGACGCTGACCGGCTCAGCCAATCTGACCGCGTCAGGCAACAGCTTGAACAACACGCTCACCGGCAATTCGGGCAACAACATTCTCTATGGCTACGACGGCAATGATATTCTGAATGGCGGCGCAGGCGCCGACACCATGTTCGGCGCAGCCGGCAACGATTATTATGTCGTCGACAATGCCGGCGACATCACCGTCGAAGGTGCGGCCGGTCCCGCCGGCGGCATCGATACGGTCGAGAGCTGGATCAGCCGAAATCTGAACGCCAATTTCGAAAACCTGATCCTGATGGGGTCAGCCGCCAATGCCTATGGCAACATCCTCGACAACGCCTTGACCGGCAACGCCGCCGCCAATCGCCTCTATGGCTTTGACGGCGCCGATATCTTGGATGGCGGCGCAGGCGCCGACCAGATGTTTGGCGGCAATGGCAATGACACCTACATCGTCGACAATGCCGGCGATGTGACGTCTGAAACTTCGGCGCTTGGCGGCATCGATACGGTGATCTCGTCGGTGACCCGCAACCTCACCGCCAATATCGAGAACCTGACGCTCACTGGCTCCGCCAACATCAACGGCGCCGGCAATGCCTTGAACAACATCGTCATCGGCAACGATGGCGCCAACACCCTCTACGGCCTCGACGGCAATGACCGTCTCGATGGCGGGCTTGGCGCCGACACGCTGCAAGGCGGCCTGCACGCGGACACCTATGTGTTCTCGACCGCCATCGGCGGCGGCAATGTCGACGCCATCATCGGCTTCAGCGTCGCCGACGACACCATCGAGTTGAGCAATGCGGTGTTCACCGGCTTGGGCGCCGGCGCGCTCGATGCGAACGCCTTCGTCATCGGGGCAGCCGCCGCCGATGCCGACGACCGCATCATCTACAACAGCGCCACCGGCCAGCTCTTCTTCGACGCCGACGGCAATGGCGCAGGCGCGGCCATCCTCTTCGCCACGCTGGCGCCAGGGCTCGCGCTCACCAGCGCGGACTTCATCGTTGGTGGGGGGTAGGGCAATCCTGTTTGTGTATGTAGGTCCGGTTGAAAAGAGGGCGTCGTGGTCCCGGACCGCCGAGACGTGCTTCCTGCCTAGTCAGTGCAGCGCCGCTGAGTTAGTCCAACAGAGCGAGGGAGGAACGCATGCGGTTGGTGGCAAGTTGGCGCCTAGAGGGCAGCGAACCCAGTTGGGGCGATGGAACGATGTCGTCGCTTGTACAATCGCGCGAATGGGCCACGCCTTCTGTGGAGACGCTGTTGGGCCCACGCGGCCCTGAGTGGATCGAAGAGGGAAGCGGGGACGTCATTCCAGACAATTCGTCGACGTCGATCACGCTGACGCTGAGTGTGCCTGAAACGGGGATGGTGAACGCCGCCGGAGACCGCGATTGGTTTCGTATCGAACTGGTTGCAGGACAAAGCTACGAGTTCACGCTCTCCGGGTCTGGCGCATCACCGCTGTCGGATGCTTATCTGGAGTTGTTCAGTAGCTTCGGTTCGTTGCTTGCGTTGGACGACGACGGCGGCGCTGGCGCGAATGCGCGTATGCAATACACCGCCCAAGCCAGCGGCGTGTACTACTTGTCAGCGCGCGCCTCTGACAGCAATGCGATTGGCGGTTACACGATTACAGCCGCAATTGGGCAGCCACAAGATCCGCTCGACACGATTGATCTCGGCTACACGGCGCCCTCATTCATTGAGGTGTATTTCGCGCCCGCCGGAGATCCCGCAAACCCCTTCGGCGACGCGCCGCTTCGCAGTTGGACGGGCGCGGAGATTAGCGCAGCTATGGCGGCGCTCGCGACCTACTCTGCGGTGACGCCGGTCGTGTTCGTGCAGACCGCTTCGCGCGCCAATGCAGAGTGGGTGTTGACGCTCGCGGACTTGCCGGAAGGGACGCTGGGCTATTTCGGAACGGACAACGGTGTTGGCTATGGGGCGTTTGACCCCGCCGGCGCGGGTTGGGCCACCGGTCTGAATCCTGGCGGGTTTGGTTTTGTGACGTTGCTCCATGAATTCGGTCACGGTTTGGGCCTAGCGCACCCGCACCATGACGGCGGCGATGTTCAGGTCATGCAAGGGGTCATCAACGAGTTCAATTCATGGGGTGACTTCCTGATGAATCAGGGTGTCTTCACCGTGATGTCGTACAACAGCGGATACCCGCAGGGGGGCAGCAATCTAAATCTTACCGCCGGATGGGAAGCGACGCCGGGACCGCTGGACATTGCACTGCTGCAGCAACGCTATGGGGTGGTCGCCAGCGCGAATCCGGGCAACACCACGTACACTATCGCCTCGATGTATCGCACGATCTGGGATACCGGCGGTATCGATACAATCGTCGCCACAGGCACTCGCGGCGCAACTATAGATTTGCGAGCAGCCACTCTCCAAAGTGAAATCGGCGGTGGTGGGTTCGTCTCGTATATTTTCGACGTGGGCGGCTTCACCATCGCGGCCGGAGTGGTGATTGAGAACGCAACCGGCAGTGCAGGCACGGACCGGATAATCGGCAACGATGTTGCAAACGTGTTAGACGGGGGCGGCGAACGCGACATTATAGAAGGCGGCGGCGGTAACGATACGCTCATCGGCGGAGATGGCGACGATTCACTTGTAGGCGGCGCGGGCGCCGATGCGTTGAATGGAGGCGCCGATAATGACGCACTCGACGGAGGCGCGGGCGCCGACACGATGATCGGTGGTGTCGGGAACGACCACTACACCGTCGACGATGTAAACGATGTGGTCATCGAACTTGCCGGCGAAGGCAACGATACCGTCGTCACGCTTCTCAATGGCTATGTCCTGATCCCCAACATTGAAAACTTGAGTTTCGGTGACGGTGTCACGTCGGCGACGGGAAACGATGCGAGCAACACAATACTCGGCAACGACCTTGACAATCTCATCGACGGCGGCGCAGGCGCCGACAACATGGCCGGTAGGTACGGCGATGATACTTATATCTTCGACAACTCCGACGACTTCGCCAATGACATTGGCGGTTATGACACCATCCTGACGTCGGCGGCGCATACGTATGCCTTTATCGGTATCGAAGACATTTACATGTTGGCCGGCGCGATCTCGGTTACGAACGGTACTTCGACCGGTGTACGCGTTCTTGGAAACGCAGCAGACAATCAGATAACCGGGACCAGCGGCGGCAACGACCAATTCTACGGAGGCGATGGTGACGACGTTCTCGACGGTGGTCCGGGCGCAGACTTGCTCAATGGTGGAGCTGGCGACGATTATTTGATCGGTGGCAGTCCATTTGGCGAGCAGAACGACACCTTGATAGGCGGCGCTGGCAATGATCTGCTTGAGGGGAACGAAGGTGCGGACGACCTGAACGGCGGTGACGGCAGTGACGTCCTCGATGGCGGCGCGGGCGCCGATACGATGATCGGCGGTGACGGGAACGATACGTATATCGTCGACGACGCTGGCGATGTGACCACGGAAGGCTCCGCACTTGGTGGGGTGGACACGGTGCAATCGTCGGTGACGCGCACGCTCAACGCTAATATTGAAAACCTCATCCTGACCGGCGTCGCGGCGATCAATGGCTTCGGCAATGTGTTGAACAACACCATCACTGGCAATAGCGCCGCCAATCAGCTGAACGGCTTTGACGGCAACGACATTCTCAATGGCGGCGCAGGCGCCGACAACATGTTCGGCGGCAATGGCAACGACACCTACTATGTCGACCATGCCGGCGATCAGACGACGGAAGTCTCAGCCCTTGGCGGCATCGATACGGTGATCTCCTCGGTCAGCCGCAACCTGACCGCCCATATCGAAAACCTCACGCTGACCGGCTCAGCCAATCTGACCGCGTCGGCAACAGCTTGAACAACACGCTCACCGGCAATTCGGGCAACAACATTCCCCATGGCTACGACGGCAATGATATTCTGAATGGCGCGTGCTGCTTGACACCATGTTCGGCGCAGTCGGCAACGATTATTATGTCGTCGACAATGCCGGCGACATCACCGTCGAAGGTGTCGGCCTGGCCGGCGGCATCGATACGGTTGAGAGCTGGATCAGCCGCAATCTGAACGCCAATTTCGAAAACGATCCTGATGGGGTCAGCCGCCAATGCCTATGGCAACATCCTCGACAACGCCTTGAGGCTGGCAACGCCGCCGCCAATCGCCTCTATGGCTTTGACGGCGCTGATATCTTGGATGGCGAAAGCAGGCTGCCGACCAGATGTTCGGCGGCAATGGTACGACACTACATCGTCGACAATGCCGGCGATGTGACGTCTGAAACTTCGGCGCTTGGCGGCATCGATACGGTGATCTCGTCGGTGACCCGCAACCTCACCGCCAATATCGAGAACCTGACGCCACGGCTCCGCCAACATCAACGGCGCTGGCAATGCCTTGAACAACATCGTCATCGGCAACGATGGCTACCAACACTTCTACGGCCTCGACGGCAATGACCGTCTCGATGGCGGGCTACGCTCGACACGCTGCAAGGCGGCCTGCACGCGGACACCTATGTTCTCGACCGCCATCGGCGGCGGCAATGTCGACGCCATCATCGGCTTTAGCGTGGCTGACGACACCATCGAGTTGAGCAATGCGGTGTTCACCGGGCTTTCCGCTGGCGCACTCGATGCGAACGCCTTCGTCATCGGCGCAGCCGCCGCCGACGCCGACGACCGCATCATCTACAACAGCGCCACCGGCCAGCTCTTCTTCGACGCCGACGGCACTGGCGCAGGCGCGGCCATCCTCTTCGCCACGCTCGCCCCAGGGCTCGCGCTCACCAGCGCGGACTTCATCGTCGGTGGGGGATAGGCGAACGTCCGCTTTCGGCGATCCTAAGCCGCCTCAAAGGGCAGGGCGCGAATGTCAGGATCGGAGTGGGTAAGCCGGTCGCGGAAATCGCCACATGCGCCGGAGCGCCGTTTCACCACAAGTCGTCCGATGGCGGAGCGGTCGGATGGACGTCGATATCAAGCTAGGCAGGAGATTGAAAATTTGGCGCTATAGCGGGAGCCACTCTGAGCTAGTGCTAATGAGCAATAACGATGCTGGTGAGGATCCAACCCGCTGGTACGCTCTCCTCAAGCCTGTGCGCTTTATTGCCTTCCAGCATATTTTGCGTGTGACCGAATAAGATCAATCCAGCGAGGAGATGGCACCCGCTTCGAGTTCGCTTGCCCGGATGCGATCTACCATGTGGATGCTGACGCGCTCTTTCACGCTTAAGACAGCGAACCGTATCATGCGTCGATCCCATTCGGCGTGACCCAGTGACCGCTTCCGGCGAAGACGCCCCTTCCATGTTTCTGGGCGCATGCGTCCGTAATGGATAGAGGCTGCCGTTCACAGGAGAATGCGCTATGCCCAAGAGAGCGGCGCGAGCCAGCCAAATACCGTTCTTGACCACTGCCGAGTTTAGGTCGCGCAGCGACACCGTGCCGTTGCGGTGTGCGGTGACTCACTGACGCGATGAAAGAGTGGGCGTCGCGCAACTTGTCGCTGCCGCGTGCTCTAGCCCGCCAACACACCGGCCGGATCGCGAGACCCAGCCGGTGTGTTGCCGTGGTTCCAGATCAGTCCGCGCGCGCTGCGAGAACTTGCCGGACGATGGCCGCGTTAAAGCCCCGCGCGGCGCGCAGCGCCAACGCCTCGTATGCGACCGGATCGGCGACGACGTCATAGCCGGAGCGCCGCGAGCTTTGCATGCCGGCGCCGAGGATGGCCGAGATCACGACAGAAGCATTGTTGTTGTTTTCGCTGGTTTGCGCGACGGACGCAAATTCCTCGTCCGCCCACACGCCTTCGCGCATGTTCAGCGTGGTCCAGCCGTCAAGGAAGCGGCCGCGTGAGTAGTGCACCTGCACGACCGAGATTGGATTGACGCCCACGTTCGGTTCGCCTTCGACGTTTGCACGGTTGCCCAGAGCACGGCGGCCGCTGCCGCCCGTCTGCACGAAGTCGAGTGCAAGGTTGGGATAGAGGAGGATCGCGTTGGTGCTCTGAGCGATAGCGACTGGCGCGTTGCCGGCAATGCTGGTGCGCGCCATGCCGTTGAGCGTTACGGCGCCAACCCCCTCGGGGCCAACAACGACGAGGTCATTCTCAGTGCCCGGCGGTTCGGCTTCGTAGGCGCCGCCATCGGCGAGGAAGCGTGCGTGCTGACCGTTGGCGAAAACTTCGGTGGCGGGGACGACCTCAATGCCTGCCGCCTGCATCTGCGCAACGAGATCGGCATGCGCGGAAGTCGCGATACGCTCAAGGGTGGCGCGGTCGACGCCGACGAGGTTGAAGTCCATGCGCGCACGGGCGCCCATGCCGCCGCCGAACAGGCTGCCGCCGCTCGACGCGCTGACGCGAGAGTGCACGAACGCGCCGAAATTGTAGCCGACGAGTGCGATGCGCGGCAGACCTGTTAACGCGGTGCGTTGGCCGCCGTCGCGGCGAAGCTCAACTGGTAGAGGCGCTGCTGCGATCGCGGCGGGTGCTGCTGTTGGCTCGTCTGCCGCAGCTTCCGCTACCCCAGCTTCATCCGACGATTCGGCTTGTGGTGGCGGGGCGCCATCTTGCGCGAGCGCGGTGGGCGAAAGCGCAAGCAGCGTGGCAGCGACCAGCAAAGATAGACGAGACCTCATTCCACAAACTCCACTCTGCATGCATTGGAAGTGCGTCCCGTAGCTTGCACCGCTTCGAACGCTTGACCCCGTTTGGGGGGTAGGCAACGAACGAGCGGTGGGAACGCGATGACGACACCGGCGGAACAATTTCTGCGCAAGTTCATGGATGCTTCGGCACGCGCTGAAGCACTTGCGGCGATGGGCGAAGATCCGGATGGATTCAGCCATGCCGTGGCGAACGAGCCCGAGGCGTTTGGGCTTGCGCTCGAGGAAGACGCGGCGCGGGCGCCGGCGGGGCCTGCACTCATCAACACTTCGGTGTTCGCGTCGGCGGCGTGCGACGGCGATGGCTTTGTGGTCGCGGCCGACGATCGTTTTCGCGCGTGGCTCGCTTCCAGCAACGTAGTGCATGTTGACCTCGCACCCCTGGCCAAGGGCGGCGCGAGCGTTTCGTTCTTGGTCGAGGATCGCGGCAAATTCATTGCGGTTGCGGCGGCGCGTTTGGCGGAGGCCCGCGGTTGGCCGCTGGCGAAGAGCGTGCGTGCAAGCTTGGAAGATGGCGGAGCGCAGATCGCCGTCGTTGCGCGTTTACCGATGTCGCCTTCGGCGGGGGTGTCTCGCGCGGCGCTCGTGCTGGGATTGAGTGGCCTGGAAGCGCGTGTCGTGGCCGGCCTGATTGAGTTTGGCGACGCGCGCGCCGCGGCGCAGGCGGCGGGCGTCTCTTACGAAACCGCGCGCGCAGCGTTGAAGGACGCGATGCGCAAAGCAGGCGTGCGGCGCCAAAGCGCAATTGTCTCGGTGTGTATGCAAATTGAGTCTGGCGAGGCGCCCGAAGCGGCGCTTGCGCCTGTTTTGCGCGACTTGTTTGCACTGACGCCCCGCCAAGCAGAGGTGGCTTTGGAGATTGCGCGCGGGGCCACACGCGCCGAAGCGGCGCAGGTGCTGGGCCTCTCCGAGAGCGTCATCAAATCAGAGTTGAAATCGGTATTTGCCTCATGCCTTGTGGATTCAGGCGCTGCTCTGGGACGCGTGGTTGGTCAGTTGGCGGCGCTGACTGCGTTGGCCGGCGCGGTCGCCGTTGACGTCCACGCAACAGGCACTGAGCCGTTGCGCCTGTTGCCGCGACATGACGGCGATGGACGCATCGCGTTCGCGGATTATGGACCCGACACTGGCGCCCCGACACTCTTTCTGCATAGCGGCACGACGGGCCGCCACCTGCCGGCCGCTTATGTCGAACATTTGCAGCGGCTGGGGCTCCGGCCGATCGTGGTGGATCGCCCCGGCTACGGACTGACGACGATGCCCGAGGGTGATTACCTCCATGCAGCGTCGGATGATCTTGCCAGGATTGCTGATCACTTGGCGCTTGCGCGCATCAATGTCGTTTGCCGAAGTGGCGCGATCGTGGTGGCGCATTTCGCGCGCAGGCATGACGAGCGACTCGGCCGGGCTGTGCTGATCAATCCTGAACCGCCCGCGGTACATGACTCGCAACTTGCCGGATTTCTGGGCGGCTTGAAGCGTCTGATCTTTGAGCAGCCGGCGGTGCTTAAGGCGCTCCTGCGGACGCTCTCGCGCCGTGCTGCGCCGCAAAGCATCCTGCGCGTAGCGCGTGGAGCCGTGCGCAACAGTCCGGCCGACTTGACTAGTTTGGCCGATCCAGACTTCGCGGCCGGTTTTGTGCACGCCTCGCAACAGGCCGCGCTCCAAGAGGGCGCAGGCTTTATTGCATTGGAGCGCTGTGTGGCGGAGGCGGCGCTTGCGCCGGGCGATGTGCCAGACGATGCGCGATTCACGATCTTGTGCGGCGCTGAGGACAGCTTGCAGGCGAGCGAGGACGCATTGGCGTGGTGGCGAGGCGCGCTGCCGAACGCGCGATTTGCTGTTGTAGAGAATGCCGGCCGCTTCCTGCACGCGCAGCGGCCGGATCTGATCGCGGAAGCACTACTGTCCTGAAGGTGACGCTGGTGGAGTGGCGGTTCGTTCTACCGGGATCGGAGCCCTGACATCTTCAACACGATGTTGGATACGACGTTCGCCAGCTCTACCGCGCGCTGTATGCGATCAGCGCTTCCGCCACGGTGCGACCGATTAGTCGGGCTTCGTCGTCGCTGGCGTCGTCGGCTACCTCGATGGTCAGGCCGGGGGCATGCAGCGCCGAAAGCGCCCAGCGTTTGACGGTGACGCCGTCTTCGCCGTGACTGTAGCTCCAGCGTGGAGGATCGGCGAGAGCGGCGTCGAGGTGCGCGCGCAGCACGGGTAGGAAATCGATGGTGGGCGCGTCGGCGTCGAGCGGCGGCGCGTAGATCGCATTGTGGTGCGTTGAGTGGAAGTCGAGCACAACGATGGTACGTTGGCTCACGGCCTCGCTTTGAATGAGATCTCGGAGAGCCCGCGTCTCTGGCTGGCTAAAATCGCGCCAGTCGCGGTTCAAATCCATGCCACCACTATTCCACCGCCAGTGACCGCGGCTGACGCCGTCGGGATTCGGTAGTGGCGAAAGCAAGAGACGATGGGTGGTCCGGAACTCGGTTGTTTCTGTGTCGTCGATGGCGAGCCGCTCGACAAAAGACCGGAACGCCAGCGCTCCCTTGGTTTCCGGTGGATGCTGGCGCGTAAGTGCGACGATCAAGTCGCCCTCGCCGCCGCGATAGGCCACCAGTGGTGCGCCATCGATGGACGCACCGTACGTAAAGGCTTCCCATCGGTTGGCGCTGGCGATGGCGTTGGCCCAAGCGTGGGTCGTCTCAGCAGTCTCGATCGGTTGAGCGGCGACGACGCGGCTTCCTGTAATATCCAGATCAAGTCGCACCCGGTGCCCGCTAGCGATGATCTGGACTCGTTCAGCAGCGACATGCGTCCACTGTCGGCCGTCGGCGCTGATATTTGGCGCGTATCGATGGGTGTAATTGCCGTAGTCGAGGGTAACGCGCACGCGTGTGGGCGATGATAAATCGAGGCGGAAAGCGTACCACGGGCTAGCGTTGATCGGCGTGCCTTCCGGAACGACGCTGAGCACGATTTCGCCATCGGCGGCGACGCGGCACATGTGCCGACCGCCACCTTCAAAATCGACGGAGACGCGCACGCCACGAGATTCACAGATTGGCGTCTGCGCGAACGCTGCGCCGGTCATAACGCAGAACCAAACGGCCGCGCTGAGCAATCTCACGCCGTCAATCCGACTTCTGCGAGTAGGATGAGCAAGCCGATCTGCGGCGCGATGGCGCTATTTTCATCGCGCCACCATTCGTCGGGCGCGTGCGAGCTGCCGCTGGCCCCGCCACGCGTCACCGTAATGGCTGGAATGCCCAGCGACATCGGCACATTGGCGTCGGTGCTGGAAGCCTCGTACTCAGGCTCGATGCCAAACCGCGCCATTGCGGCGACTGCATTGGCAACAATCGAGGACTGCATATCAGCTTGCCCGGCGGGGCGCACGCCGATCGGTTCGAGTTCGATGGTCAGTTCAGGACCGGTGCTGCGGTCGGCGTTTTCTTCCGCCACGCCTTGCGCGGCCGCATTGCGCAACAGCGCTTCCATGTCGACCAGCGCGCGCGGTTCGGCCGATCGCATGTCGACCTCCATCCAAGATTCGAACGGAATGGAATTGACTGAGGTGCCGCCGCCAATGCGTCCCACATTGTAAGTCGCTTTGACAGCAGCGTTTGCCGTGTACGGACGCGCGGCTTCGTCGAAATGGGTGATGATGCGGCCAAGCGCGTGGTGTGGGTTGGCGAGTCCGAAAGCCCCCCAGGAATGGCCGCCGGGGCCGCGTACGACAACACGATAACGTACTGAGCCAACCGCGACATTGACGATCCGGCCAGGATTGCCGCCATCGACCACCAACGCCGCGTCGATACGAGGCCCGCCGCGGCGGAACAGGTGCTTGACCCCACGCAGATCGCCTAAGCCCTCTTCGCCGACGCTGCCGACGAACAGCACGTCGCCGCGCGTCTGCAGCGCGCGTATCGCTCGCGCCAGCATCAGTACATAAACCAAGCCGCGCGAATTATCGCCAATGCCGGGCGCGCGGTAGGTATCGCCTTCGACGCGCACTTGCACGTCGGTGTCGATCGGAAACACGGTGTCCAGATGTGCGATAATAGCGAGGGTCCGCCGGCGTCCGCGACCTACGCCGCTACGGCGCCCGATCACATTGCCGACTTCGTCGACACTAACGCCGCTGATGCCGGCCTCACGCAGCATCTCCGCAAACCGCGCGCCGCGCGCCTGTTCGCCGAACGGCGGCGCCGGAATTTGTGTCAGCTCGATCAGATCCGCGATTGATTGGTCGTGCTGATGCTCGATGTCGGCAAGCGCTGCGGCAACATCCGCGCGCGCAGCGAGTGCTGCAATCCGGTTATCAGCTTCGGTGGCGCCCGCTGGCGTGGCGGCGGCGCTGGCAAGCAGGAAGGCGAGGGTGGATCGGCGGCTAACGGGCATCAGGCACAAGCGATGGCATGGTGAGGCAATCACCGCCAGTGGGCAGCGCACCGCCGAACAGTACTTGCGCGGCGTAGCGCGCAGCCAAGGCGTTGTCGTGGGCAAGGCCGGGAGCGATCAGGCAGCCCCAATTCAGCGGCACATTGGCTTCGGCGGCGGCGGCGCGTGCGGCTCCGTAAAAGTATTGTCCTCGTGCAAACCGGTAGGCGCCTTGCGCCATGGCGCTGGGTTCGCGTGAGAGGGAGCGGTGATTGGGATCGATATCGCGATCGCCGAGCACAAGAAAGAGTGGGGCGGAGAACATCTGCTCCGGCGCGGGCGCCGGCGGACCATCGTGCAGGCCGTAGGGCCAGTCAGTCGCGGTGTTCGGGAGAGTGTACCAGCCAGGGTTGGCGGCGACCGCGCGCGCCATGCGTGCCCCGGCGCCGAGCATGACGAAGCGATGTACGAACTGACCGCCGGCCGAATGTCCGTAGAGTAGATAGGCGGTCGCGGTCAGTTGCTCGCGCTGCACCACCGCGTCAAAGATTGGCTCAAGCGCGGAATAACTCCAGTTGGCGCGCGGCGTTGGTTCGCCGTCGCGGTTGAACACACCGCCCAGATTATAGCCTGCGGAGCCGGGGAAGTTGGCGTTCGAAAACTCCGGCACTATGAGCACGGCGCCGTAAGCATCGGCGACGGGCGCCCATTCCTGCAGATAGCGATCGGCGTCGCGCTGCAGGCCGTGCATCACGAACACAACGGGTGCGTCGGCGCCGGCGCGCGCGGGCCGGTAGAGCCACACATCGATCTCGCGGCCATGCCAATCACGGAACGCAAAACGGCGCGCGCCGGGATAGACCGAATCCATCCGGATCATCGGCGTTTCGCGGGCGGCTGCGGGCTGCGGCGCGCTGGCACAAGCGACGAACAAAGCGAGAGCGGCCATGGTTGCGGCCCGCATCGCGTATCTTAGCATAGCGTCCTCGTGATGCGGCGGCGGCGCAGCGATGGCCGCGCCGCCTAGAGATCAGAACGTAGTTCTAACCTGGAAGTAGAGTTCACGGCCTTTCAGCGAGTGATAGTCCGGTCGATAGCCGAGGGATTCGTCGACCAAGGGCGGTGCTTCATTGAAGACGTTGTTCACGCCAATGCGTAGCCGGACCGAGTCAACCATTTCCGGGTGCAGGCGGTAATCGCCGAATAGGTTCACGCGGTAATAGTCATCTACGCGCCAATACTCGGGAATGCTGTCGCTGTTGAGATCGACGTCGGCGCCGGTGTCGTCAAAGCCGGAGACGTAGCGCAGCGAGGCGCCCGCGCCGAACGGGCCGTTGCGCCACCGGATGGATGCTGTGCCGCGCCAGCGCGGATTGCCATCGACCTCGATCCGGTCGACCTGCAGCTCGGTGAAGTCGCCGCCGAAGGTGGGATCATTGGCGAGGGCGTTCAGCAGATCGTTCCGTACGACGTCTAGCGTCCGGAGGTAGGTGGCTTCCAAGCTGAAGTCGAACTCGCCCCAGGCGCCCGCATCGATGCCGGCCGAGAGGCCGAAGTCGAAACCGTCCGCCACTTGGCTGTCGAGATTGATGTATGGGTCGATGATGTAGAGTACTTGGCCCGCTGCGACGCGCTGATCGAGCGGATTGGCGAGATTCCACGCATCGAACGCCGCTTGATCGGCCGGCGTCACCGCTGCACGCACGACATTTGGGTTTGTGTCGCCGACGCGGCGGCGCAGGAAGTCGAGCGCAAGTGCTTCCTGATCGCCGAAAGCGCCGATAACGCCCTCCTGCTCGAACCTCCAGTAATCGAGGGTGAGACGAAGTTCGGGGAGCCAAGCCTGATTGAACACGGGCGCCAGATTGAGGCTTCCGCCAACAACGTAAGTTTCAGTGTCCTCGTTCTCGAGGTTCGGATTGGATTGGCGCACTGAAGCCAGATACGCGTCTCCCGAGGATACTGGATCGCCAGTCACCGGCTCACGCCAATAGTCCTCGTTGCCCAAGTTGAGCCGGCTCACGTCGCCCCGATTGAGTTGCACTAGGTTCGGCACGCGGAAGCCTTGCGAGTAGGCTGCGCGTAAATTGAGATGCTCCCAGGGGAACCAGGAGAGGGCGATCTTTGGCTTGATTGCGCCGTCTTCGAGATCGTCAAAATACTCGCCGCGCACAGCCAGCTGCAGCGTCAGATCGTTCGGAAATGCGCCGCTGCCGCGAGCGAGTGGGATCAGCGTTTCGGCGAACAAGGAAAACACGTTGCGACGTGCATCTGAGTCCGCAGTCGGGCTGACACCGACGACATCTGAGATGCCGGAGACGTTGTCGGTCGAGAATATGATCGTGCCGTCGAGGCGCGGATCGCGGTCTTCCTCGTAGGATTCCGCACGCCACTCGCCGCCGAAGGCGACGCCAGCGGGACCGGCCCAAGTCCGGAACGCATCTGAATTGGTAATATGTACGTCCCACGTGGCCAACGACGTGCTGCCGGTATTGGTGCTGGAGATGCGCACGCGGTCCCATTGTGCTTGGGAGTTCGCGTTGGGGCCACCGAACGGATTGATGGCGTCCGGCGTGTCGAGCGCCAGCTGCTCAGCTAGCAATGTCTTCGACAGGCGATTGGACTCTGTGTCGGAGGTAGTGTTCTCGCTGTAGGCCAGCGCGCTTTCCCACTCCCAGGCGCCGACATTGCCGCCAATGCCGCCCATGATGCGCCATGTCTCGCTTTCGGTGGAGATGAAACGCGGTCCTAGATCTGTTGGCCGCCAGTTTTGCAGCAGAACGTCAAGCCCTTGTGCCGGTACGTCGGCGACATTGAGGCCTGGCAAACGGTTAGGGCTGCCGACGGCGCCAAAGGGATTCCAATAATTGCTGGCCGGCACAATCAGGAATGCCAAACCGGAATCAAGCGGCTGCGTGGCGCGGTTGGAGTCGGTGGTCGAGCTATAATAGAGGAATTCGCCGAAGCCTCGCATCGTATTGGTGAAGTCCTGCTCGATACGAGCGTAAGCATTATAGCGTTCGGCTTCGGAGATGAACTGCCGGCCAAGCGCGCTGATTGGATCAAGTGCGATGTCCACGCCTTCGCCCAGCGCGTTGTTCGGCTGATTGGCGTTGAAGTCGAACCGCAGGGCCGTGTCGAGATTGCCGTCATCCAACCCCATGCAGCCTTCGGCATACGTGCCGAGCGTGGCGCGTGTACCGGTAAACAAGCACGGCTGGATGTGAAACACCCCGGTCGTGTTGGTCAGCGATGTCGCACCTTGGCGCACGCGTTGACCAACGAAGACGCCATCAATGACGCTCCCGGCCTGAAATTGGCCAAAGGGGGAGGAGGTGGAGGTGTTGCGGAAATCGGTCGTGGTCGTTGCAAACGGGCTGTCACCAAGTACGCCGCGTTTGTCGACGGTGCTGAACTGCTCGTCGAGCTCGGACGCGTAGAGACCGTTGCGCTCAAAATAGGAGCCGACAAAAATCGCTCGCGTATTGCCATTGTTCCACTCGAAGCCAGTCGCGAAGTCGAGGGTGAGGTCTTCGTGGTCGGTGTCTTCGAGAAAGCTCCGCCGCAGCGCCAACCGCGTGTTGTCGAAATCCGCTGACAGGATGGTGTTGACTACGCCGGCGGTGGCGTCCGCGCCATAGAGGGCGGAGGCGCCGTCACGTAGCACTTCGACGCGATCGATGCCGGTGGACGGGAAGGCGTTGACATTGACCACTTGGCGTGGCGTCGAGCCGATATCCTGATTGACCGCGTGCGCCGCAATGCGGCGTCCGTTCAGCAGCACCAAAGTGTTGCCGGTGC
The DNA here is from genome assembly GCA_041398305.1 of Hyphomonadaceae bacterium. Taxonomy (GTDB): domain Bacteria; phylum Pseudomonadota; class Alphaproteobacteria; order Caulobacterales; family Aquidulcibacteraceae; genus Vitreimonas. Next base: position 158,768 of record JAWKUZ010000002.1, on the reverse strand, counting down.
CCAAGCCGCGCAGGTTGACAGTGGAAACGTCGCCGCGTGCGTCATTGGGGCCGTCGGCTGCGCCGTTGATTTCGAAGGTGCCGGCCTGCGCCAGATTTTCGAGGATTTCACCGGTCGAGGATTGGCCCAAGGTCTCGATCTGCTCGGCGTCGATGATACTGACCGCGATGGCCCCGGAGTCGCTGGCGCCGCGGATGTTGGAGCCCGTAACAACAAGGATCTCACCCTCGTCGGTTGGATCCTGCGTCGGTGCTTCCTGCGCATGCGCGACACCGCAAAGCGCGGCGATCAAGGCCAGCGAACTTGCCGCTGTCAGCGTTTTCTTCGAGCCCTTCATCACTATTCTCCCCAAGATTTGTTTTCTTAATTGATCACCGTGCGAAGCCAGTTCGCGCTGGCCGAGAACGCGCTTTCAGCGTTGCGCGTGAATGCATCTGGTCCTGTCAGAAAGACCGTCGCGCCGATGCCGCCGATGACAGCGACGCTCGCAATCGCCCAAGCCGCAGCGGCGTAACTCGGAGCAGCGCTAGGCGCCTTGCCGCCAAGCGTGGCGGCGAATGCGTCGGGATCGATGGCGTTTTCCCAGCGCGCCACGACGACAGTAGCGACGGCGTTGCCGATAAAATTGGTGATGGCGCGGCATTCGGACATGAAGCGGTCCACGCCCAGGATCAGCGCCATGCCTGCCACTGGCACCGACGGCACTACTGCCAGTGTTGCCGCCAACGTGATGAAGCCAGCGCCGGTGACTCCCGCGGCGCCCTTGGAACTCAGCATGGCAACAGCGAGCAATAGAAGCTGATCGCCAAGCGAGAGATTCACGCCCGTTGCCTGCGCAATGAACAGCGCCGCCAACGTCATGTAGATATTGGTGCCGTCGAGATTGAACGAATAGCCAGTGGGCACGACCAGCCCCACGACCGATTTGCGGCAGCCTGCGACTTCCATCTTTTCGATCAAGCTCGGCAGCACAGATTCCGATGACGAAGTCCCGAGCACCAGCATCAGTTCGTTGCGCAAATAAGCGATCAGGCGAAAGATCGAAAAACCATTCGCCCAGGCGATCAGGCCCAATACGATCACCACGAACAAAGCCGATGTCAGGTAGAACGTGCCGACAAGCGCGGCGAGGCTGGTGATCGCGTCGAGCCCGTAGCGGCCGATGGTGAAAGCGAAAGCCCCAAATGCACCGAGTGGCGCGGCCTTCATGATGATGTGGACCACTTGGAAGAAGGCACGCGCGGCGACGTTCAGAAGATTTACGAGCGGTTCTCCCGCGTCGCCGGTCATCGCCAATGCGACACCGAACAGCACAGAGAACAGCAGCACCTGTAAAATCTCGCCGCCGGCGAAAGCGCCCACTACTGTGGTCGGGATAATATTCATGATGAAGTCGACGATGGTTTGATCGTGAGCGGCCGCGGCAAAGCCGCTCACGGCGCTGGCGTCGAGCGTCAACGGATCTATGTTCATACCGGCGCCGGGCTGCACCACGTTGGCGACAACCAGCCCAACGATCAGCGCCAGTGTCGACACCACAAAGAAATAGCCGAGCGCCTTGACGACAACGCTTCCTAGGCCCTTGAGGTCGCGCATGCCGGCAATACCGGTGACCACCGTGAGGAAGATCACCGGCGCGATGATCATCTTCACGAGCTTGATGAAGCCGGTCCCAAGCGGCTGCAGAGCCACGCCCAGGTCGCTGTAGAAATAGCCGATCAACCCGCCCGCGATGATGGCGACCATAACCTGCAGGTAGAGGTTGCCAAACAGCGAGCGCTTTTCAGGCGCGCTCGCGGACTCGGTCGAGGCCCCAATCTGCATACGTCTCCCCCATGCGGCCTTATCGGCTCTGCTGCGCCAAGGTTGAGAGCGGAGGGACGCTGCGGCAAACGCAAACCAAGTCTAAACTAAGTATCTGATAATACACGTAGTTACGCCGCGCCGCTGATCCTCGATGGCGGAAATCCGCACGCCAATAGCGGGTTGTGTGTGGATTTCCGCACGGCTCGCCATAGTGTGCAGCGTGATGGTCTTGTCACCCGACCCTGCAGCCAGCTCCCGTCTTCTCGACGAGGTGCGGGCATTGTTTTCGCGCCGCTCGCGCGTTGCTCTGGCTGTGGCTCTGATCAGTAGCGTCGTGTTGGCGTCGTGGAGCATGGGCCACTGGTTCGCGGCTCAGGCAACCGACGCCGTACTCCGCCGCGCGGAAGTGTCGGCGGCATTGCACGCGGCCAGTTTACAGAGCGACTTGGAGAAATTTCGCACGCTGCCGTTTGTGCTGGCGCAAGATCCTGATGTGCGTAGTGCGCTCGCCGGCGTCGATCGCGCACCGTCGCTGAATCAAAAGCTTGAATCGCTGGCCAGCGAGGTGCGCGCAGCGGTGGTGTATTTGCTGGACGCCAACGGCGTCACACTTGCTGCGAGCAATTGGCGCGAAGAAACCAGTTTCGTCGGGCAGAATTACGGATTTCGTCCGTACTTCCGGCGCGCCATGGCAGATGGCTACGCCGAACTCTATGCGCTCGGCACGGTCAGTGGCGAGCCCGGCCTCTATTTGGCGCGGCGCGTCAATCGGCCCGGCGGTGGAGTTGGCGTCATCGTTGTGAAGGTGGTGTTTGACTCTATCGAAGGGCAATGGGCCAACGGCGACGAAAGCGCATTCGTTACTGACGAACGCGGCGTGGTTCTGATCACCAGCGAGCCCGAGTGGCGCTTCCAAACGCTGGCCCCAATTCCACCTGAAGAAATTCCGGCATTGCGCGAGAGCAGGCAATACGGCGCTGACGCGACCTTGGCGCCCCTGGCGCCGCCCGACGCGCATCGTTTCCTGGCAATCTCCGTGCCGGTGTCGTCGGGCGAATGGCGGCTACACCTACTGGCGCCGCTGCGGCCCACGGTATCCGACGCGATGGTGGCAGGCCAAGCGATCGGTGCGTTGACGACTCTGCTCCTGTGGGCCGCAGGCATCGCGCTCTATTCGCTACGCCGTCGCGCAGAACGTGAACGTGCGCGCCAGGAAGGGGCCCGGCGGGAGTTGGAGCTGCGCGTCGCCGAGCGAACGAGCGCACTGAAGACCGCAAACACGCAATTGTTGCATGAAATGGATGAGCGTCGGCGCGCGGAAAGCAACGTGCAACTGATGCAAGACGAATTAGTTCAAGCCAATAAACTTGCCGTACTTGGGCAAATCAGCGCCGGTGTTGCCCACGAAATCAACCAACCGGTGACGGCGATCCGGGCCTACGTTGATAACGCTTCAGACTTCATCCAGCGCGGCGAGATCCGAGAGGCGTCTGAGAACCTCGGCATCGTCGCTGCCCTGACCGAACGTATCGGCGCTATTACCAACGAGTTGCGTTCGTTCTCACGTAAGGCCGCAAGTAGCCCGGAACCGCTTCGTGTTGTCGACGCTATCGATGGCGCACTGTTGCTGGTGTCCGCGCGCACGCGCGCCCGCGGCGTCACGATCGAACGGCGACTTCAGGATGATGAAATTAAGGTGGTCGCTGACCGCATGCGGCTGGAGCAGGTGATAGTCAACTTGTTGCAGAATGCGCTTGATGCGCTGGCAGGTGTCGCCAAGCCGCGCATCATGGTCGAGGTTAGCGTCACCGACGGGATGGCGCTGCTGAGTGTTGCCGACAACGGCCCGGGTCTATCCGATGCTGTGAAGGCGGCGTTGTTTCAACCGTTCGTCACCACCAAGGATCAAGGTCTGGGCCTCGGGTTGGTAATCAGTCGCGATATTTGCGCGGAGTTTGGCGGCGCCTTGAGCACAGCGAGGGGCGAACTCGGCGGCGCAGTCTTCGTCATTAGCATTCCGGTGGCATCGTGACGGAGACTGAAATTAATACGGTGATCTTTGTAGATGACGACGCCGATGTCCGGCGCGCCAACACTCAGACGCTAAAGCTCGCCGATTTCGAAGTCCGCGCGTTCGAAGGCGCCGAAGCTGCCCTACGCAATATCGACGCCAGTTTTGCCGGCGTGGTCGTCACCGACATGCGCATGCCGATGGTTGATGGCAACGATCTGTTTTTGCGCTTGCAGGAGATCGATTCAGATATTCCCGTGATCTTCATAACAGGTCACGGCGATATCGCCGAAGCGGTCGAAACCATGCGCGCGGGCGCCTATGATTTTATTGCCAAGCCGTTCCCGGCTGAGCGTCTCGTCGTCACCGTCAAGCGCGCGCTGGAAAAGCGAGCGCTTGTGCTTGAAAATCGTCGCCTGCGTAGCGCCGCCGACATCGCCTCATCCGGCGAATTGGTAATCGGCGAGTCGCCCGCCATTGTCGCGCTGCGTGCCACGGTGCGCCAAATCGCCGACGCTGACGTGGATGTGCTGATCGAGGGCGAAACCGGCGTCGGCAAGGAATTACTTGCACGCGCACTGCACATGCAAGGCGCGCGGCGCGGCCGTCCGTTCGTGGTCTTGAATTGCGAAGCCATACCTGAGGCGATGGCCGAAACAGAATTATTCGGTCACGAAGCGGGAGTGGTTTCGGGCGCTCTACGCCGGCGCGCAGGCCGCGTGGAAGCGGCTGAAAGCGGCACACTGTTTCTGGATGATATCGACGCTGCATCCCCCGCGCTGCAGACTCGACTCACTCGCGTTATCGAGGATCGCGAGATTACGCCAGTGGGCGCGACTGAACCACGGCACGTGCGCTTTCGCGCCGTCGCCTCGGTGCGGCCCGATCTCGCGGCCTTGGTCGAAGCAGGTTCCTTCCGGCGCGATCTCTTCTATAGGCTCAATGTTGTGCGCATGCGCGTGCCGCCGTTGCGTGAACGCCGCGGCGACATTCCGCTGCTGTTTGCACACTTCTTGGCTGAGAGCGCGCGTAAATTTCGCCGTTCGGCGCCAAACATGTCCGATGCCGTGCGCCGCCGTCTGCTTGAGCATGATTGGCCGGGTAATGTGCGGGAGCTGCAACATTTCGCCGAGCGCGTGGTGCTCGGCCTTGACGACAAACCTATGCGAGCGGGGGCGGGCGTCGAGACGCCGAGCCTGCCGCAGCGTGTCGAGCAGTTCGAGGAAAACATCATCCGCGATGCCCTGGCGCTCACCGCCGGCGATGTTCGCAAGACCCTCGAATACCTGCAGATTCCGCGTAAGACCCTGTACGACAAACTCAAGCGCTTCAGGCTAGACATCAACAGCTTCCGCCAAGGCGGCTTCTAGCCAGGACCGAGCGGAAAGGATGAAAAACGAACTGATTGGTCCACCATCCTTCTTGTTGTCGCGCCCGGCTCGAGATACCCATCGCGAAAAGTGTGAGGTCTTCGCGGGTCTCAGGAGAGCGCCATGAGACGGGTCGCTATTGTTGATCCCATTCGAACGCCGATCGGCAAATTCGGCGGCGCACTGTCGTCGATGCCGGCGGGCGAGCTTGGCGCGGTGATCTTACGCGCGCTGGTTGAGCGTACGCAGCTCGACCCCGGCCGCGTTGACGACGTGGTGTTCGCGCAGGGCTATGCGAACGGCGAGGCGCCGTGCATCGCCCGGTGGTCTCTGCTCGCGGCCGATTTTCCCGTGCACGTTCCTGGCGTCCAACTCGATCGACGCTGCGGTAGCGGACTCCAAGCTGTCATCGACGCCGCGATGAGAGTGCAGACCGGCGCAGCTGACGTCGTGATCGCCGGCGGCGTCGAGAGCATGAGCAACGTCGAGCATTATTCGACCGACCTCCGACGCGGCGCACGGATGGGTGAAACCGTCATGCATGACCGCTTGTCGCGCGGCCGCGTGATGTCGCAGCCAATCGCGCGGTTTGGCGTCATCACTGGCATGATTGAAACGGCCGAAAACCTGGCGAAGGACTACAACATCTCGCGCGAACAGGCTGACGAGTACGCTGTGATGAGTCACCGCCGCGCCACTGCTGCGTGGGCCGAGAACAAGTTTGGCGATGAGCTTGTGCCGGTGCCCGTGCCGCAGAAGCGCGGCGAGCCTTCATTGTTCTCGAAGGACGAAGGCTTCCGCCCGGATGCGTCAATGGAGACGCTCGGAGCGCTGAAGCCGATCGAGAAGGGCGGCGTCGTGACGGCGGGCAACGCCAGTCAGCAGAACGACGCGGCTGCCGCTTGCTTGGTCGTTGCGGAGGACAAACTGAAAGAGCTTAAGCTCGAACCGATCGCCTGGTTTCACAGCTGGGCCGCTGCGGGTTGCGAGCCTTCACGGATGGGCATCGGGCCGGTGCCTGCGGTCGAGCGCCTGTTCAAGCGGACAGGGCTTGGGTGGAGCGATCTTGATCTTGTTGAACTCAACGAGGCCTTTGCGCCGCAAGTTCTTGCCGTGTTGAAGGGTTGGAACTGGGACGATCGCGACAAGCTCAATGTGAACGGCTCGGGCATTTCGCTCGGCCATCCGATCGGCGCCACCGGCGGACGCATCCTGGCTAATCTGCTGCGCGAGCTTCGCCGCCGCGACGGCCGCTATGGTCTCGAAACCATGTGCATAGGTGGTGGGCAGGGACTCGCTGCCGTGTTCGAACGCGCTAGCTGACGTTCCAGCGCGCCAATGCGGCGCGGCCGCCTTCGTTCCGTTTAGCCGCCGGGCCCTGAATTGCGCCCGGCGTCCGCGAGAAGCGCGGCGCGGGCGCGGGTAGGGCTACGCCACCCACATCAACGAACATAGAACGCTCGCGCGCGTGCGGATGAGCGATGCTTTCCTCAACCGTCAGCACCGCGTTGATGCAGGCGTCGAGTGGTTCCAGCAGGTCGAGCCAGTCATTCAGCGGCTTCGTTGCGAACTTCGCTTCAAGCGAGGCAGATAGTTCGGGCCAAAACGACGGGTCCCGCTGCTGATAGTGCGCGAATGCGTCAGCCTCCATCGCGCTCAGGAACTTCTGATAGAATTGTGGCTCGATCGCTCCAACGGCGATGTATTTCCCGTCGGCGCAGGCATAACAGCGATAGAATGGGGCGGCTCCGGACAACAAGTTCGCGTCCTGCCTGCGAGACAAGGATCCCGTCGCAAAGGCGCCATGCACCATGCCCATAAGCGACGCCGAACCGTCTACAATCGCGGCATCAATGATTTGCCCGTGCCCGGAACGCTCACGTTCGTAAAGCGCGGCGACGATTCCAAATGCGAGGTAGAGCGCGCCGCCACCGAAATCCCCGAGGAGATTGAGCGGTGGATGCGGCGGTCCTTTGCTGTCGCCGATAACATCAAGTGCGCCGGTCATCGCCAGATAGTTGATGTCATGACCAGCGAGATGAGCGCCCGGGCCAGTTTGGCCGTACCCGGTCATGCGGCCGTAGATCAGTCGATGGTTCGCCGCCATTAGCGGAACCGGCCCCAGTCCTAGCCGCTCCATGACGCCGGGACGATTGCCTTCAATCAACACGTCGGCAGCAGCTGCCGCACGCAGCGCGAGCGCGTGATCTGCGTCGCTCTTCAAGTCAAGCACGAGCGACGGCCGCCCGCGCTGCAAGGCGGCGTTGGGACCCGTACCCGCCACGCCGCTCGGCCGATCGATCCGAACAATGTCTGCGCCCATGTCCGAGAGGAGCATCGCGCAGAACGGTCCAGGGCCGATGCTGGCGAACTCCAACACACGCACGCCATCCAACGGCCCTTGCGCCATGTCACCCACCTCTTTCAGTGGGCTGTCTTTGCCCTCTGCAGGGAAGTGTGTGAAGGGAGGCGCCTGCTTCTTCACCGTCGCTGCCGCCGCTTATTTGCCTCGATGCCGCCTAAACGCTCATTGCTCCGTCTGCTCGCCGCGTTGGCCGGATTCATCTGTGTCGCGCTTGGTGTCGTCGGCGCCGTGTTGCCGCTGATGCCGTCCACCGTTTTCTTCATTGCTGCAGCGGCGTGCTTTGCCTACGCGAGCCCGCGGCTTGAAGCATGGCTCTTATCCTTCAAGTTCATCGGCGATCCGGTGCGAGCATGGCGCGAGCGCGGCGCGATCGCGCTGCCGGCCAAACTGATGGCGACGTTCGGCATGGGCATCGGTTTGGCAATCTATGCGCTGACCGGAGCGAGTGTGCCGGCGATCAGTCTCGCAGGAGGCCTGCTCGCTCTCTGCGCTCTCTTTATCTGGACGCGTCCCGGCTGAATGTCCGCGATGTGTGGGCCGGCGCGTGGTCATCATTGTCTTTTTGTCATTCTCGATTTGACGTGACCTGCCCGGATGTGTTGCCTGCGCGCTGCTCGAAGAGCAGGGGGAAGTCATGCCGCATCTCAGCCGCCGCCATTTCGCGCAAGCCTCTCTCGGCGCGCTTCTCACTGCGTGCGCAACACGCAGCGCGCCGGACCTTATCGTCTATGGCGGCCCCATCTATAGCGGGGCGCCAGACGCGCCGCCGTTCGAGGCCGTCCGGATCAGCAGCGGTGTTTTCGCCGCCGTCGGCTCGCTTGCCGACGTTCGCGCCAATTCACGTGGCGCGCGCGAGATCAATGTGGCCGGTGCGGCAGTCTTTCCTGGCTTCACCGATGCACACGTCCACCTGGCTGGAGTGGGCGCCGCCGCCATGACGCTGGATCTGGTGGGTACAACCTCAATTACCGATCTGCAGGAACGGCTCCGTTCCTACGCCGCACAGCACACGGAAGGTCCGATCTACGGACGCGGCTGGATTGAAACCCACTGGCCGGAACGACGCTTCCCCAACCGCGCCGATCTCGATGCGATCGTTGGCAATCGGCCAGTGCTGCTGGAACGCGTCGACGGCCACGCCGCTGTCGCAAACACAACAGCACTGCAGCTTGCGCGCATCGACAACAACACCGCCAACCCAGCCGGCGGCAGCATAGAGCGCGACGCTTCAGGCGCCGCGACCGGCATGCTGATCGACAACGCCACGGGCCTCGTTCAAAGCCAGTTTCCCGCGCCCAGTCACGCCATGATTGTTGAAGCGTTGCGACTCGGCGCGAACATTTACGCCTCGCGCGGATGGGCGGGCATTCACAACATGAGCACTTCGCTTGTGGAAGCGGAGATCCTTCAAGGTTTCGCCGCAGCGAACGAGCTTCCGCTCAGCGCCGACATCTACCTCACCCCTGATGATGCCGCGTCGGTTCTTGAACGTGGGCCCTACGGGGAGGGCGCCGTCAAAGTGCGCGGCATAAAGATGTACATGGACGGCGCGCTCGGCTCACGCGGCGCGGCGCTGCTTGCGCCGTACAGCGATGCGCGCGCCTCCAACGGCCTTTTGGTCACGCCGCCGGAAGAGATCGCCGCGATGATCCAGCGGGCCAAGGAGAAGAATGTCCAGATCACGACCCACGCCATCGGCGATCGCGGCAACCGCCTCGTGCTCGACGCCTATCGTGACGCCTACGCCGACGATCCTGAAGCGCTCCGCGCCGTCCGCTATCGCATCGAACACGCGCAGATCATCGCTAGCGAAGACATCCCGCGCTTTGCAGCCCAGGGCGTCATCGCCTCAATGCAGCCTTCGCACGCGATCAGCGATCTCCATTTCGCACCAGCGCGTCTAGGGCCAAATCGCCTCGCCGGCGCCTACGCGTGGCGCGCGCTGCTCGATTCCGGCGCCACCATCGCCGGCGGCACGGACGCACCGGTGGAGAAGGGCGATCCGCTGATCGAATTCTATGCTGCCACCTATCGCCACGATCTGAGCGGATTCGCCGGCCCTGATTGGCACGAAGAGCAAGCCGTCACGCGAGCGGAAGCTCTTCGTATGTTTACATCAGCGCCTGCCTTCGCGACATTCACGGAGAACGAGCGTGGTGGGATCGAGGTCGGCAAACGCGCCGATCTCAGCGTCTTCTCGGTCGATCTCATGACCGCCGAACCCGCTGCGATTCCAACAGCGCTTCCTGTGCTCACTGTTTCCGGCGGGGTTATCACCCACGAAGCTCTATAGTTCGAACGCCACACGCGCTGCTTGCGCCAAGCCTGGTGGCGACATCGGCCCATATCGCAGCATTGCCGTGTTAAACCTGCGCGCATCGAAGCGCGCGCCAACGCGCCGCCGGGTCTGTTCTCGGATTTCTCCGATCCGCATGGCAGCCAGACCCTGGGCCGTCGCGACGCCCGGTTGCGCGCACATGCGCAGGACGTCCTCTTCGATACTGACAAACGCGATGCTGTCGCCCTGCAAGGCGCGCAGTTCCCGCACCGCGCGCTCACGACTCCAGCGCATGACGTGGATGCCGGTGTCAGCGACGATGCGGCCGAAGCGGAATAGCATCCATTGCAGATAACCAATGCGCGCCGACGGATCGTCGGCGTACGCGCCTGCCTCGTCCGCGAGCTGTTCCGCGTAAATCGCCCAGCCTTCGCTGTAGCCGCTTGCGTAGCGCGTCTGCAGCGGTAGCGGTTGCGCCGCGCGTTCGAACGGCGCTTGCAGAATGTGCCCCGGCACGAGCTCGTGGAACGTGACGCTCGGCAGCGTCCACCGGGGACGCGAACCGATCGCGCCGAAGTCCACGTGATACACCGAACCATCGCGCCGCCCAGCCATCCCGCCAGCTTCCGCCTCTGGCGGCACCAGGCGCACCTCCGCAGCCGTCTCAGCGTCATCAATGACATCACGCAACAATGGCCGCACACGCGCCAGCGCCGCGTTCATATCTGCAACCGCTTGCGCTTTGCCTTCGGTGCTATCCGCGTGGAGCTGCCGCTCATCCGCCGCGAACGCGCGCAGACGTTCGCTTACGCTGCCGCGCGTCAGCCCCTGCTGGCGCAGTAATGCATCCGCTTCACGCTGCAATCTGCGGCAATAGGCGAGGGCACGCCGGTGCGCCGCGCGCGGCGAAACCTCTTCACCGAGCTGAAACTGCAGCAACAGCTCGTAATAGCTATCGCCCGCTGGAAGCGTCCAAAGCCCGCCCTGATCCGCGGATCTGGCGTCGGACGCGATCCATTCCAACGATCGCGCGCGCACCGCGCCGAGCGCAGCACTCTGCCGCTGCATCGCAGCGGCTACGTCTCCGTGCGCACGCGATGCCGCCGCATCCACGGCCGCGATGGCGGCATCCACAACGAAGACAGGCGGAAGCGCGCCGGCCGAGGCGTTTTCAGTGAGCGCCGCGGTATCGCGGTCAATTGCCACCGCTTCGGGATTTGCGCTTCGGTACGCGCCGTAGCGATGTGTCACCACGTACGGCGTTCCGTTGCGCCCCCACGGAAAGCTAGCGATCAACCCGTCCGCCCGCGCACCTTGCGCCACCGCGTCATACAAGATGCGATCTTGTTCGCTCAGCGGCGCCTGATGGAAGGCCGCGATCTGAGCTGAACGTTCGCGGCGATCGGCGTCGGCGAGATGCTCTGCTAGCGCGCGAAAGTCGCCGCTGGGACGGACGAGGTCAGCGTGCGCCGCAGCGCTGCCCAGAAGCGCCCCGGCGCCGGCGAGCAGGAGAGCGCGGCGATCCATCTGTCGCGGACCCTAAACGAAGAGCGGCCCACGCGCATCCGCATGAGCCGCTCTAGCGATTCAATTGTAGGCGAGGGGCTTAGGCTGCCGCCACACCGCTGGTGACGGTCGCCGTCGCGCCAGCTTCCTGCGGATCGCGCAGCACATAGCCGCGGCCCCAAACCGTCTCGATGTAGTGCTCGCCGCCCGTGGCCGCCGCCAGCTTCTTGCGAAGCTTGCAGATGAACACGTCGATGATCTTGAGTTCCGGCTCGTCCATGCCGCCATAGAGATGGTTCAGGAACATCTCTTTCGTCAGCGTCGTGCCTTTGCGGAGCGAGAGCAGCTCCAGCATTTGGTATTCTTTGCCCGTCAGGTGGACGCGCTGGCCGTGAGCCTCGGTCGTCTTCGCATCGAGGTTGACGACGATGTCGCCCGTTTTGATGACGGAATGAGCGTGGCCCTTCGAGCGGCGGACGATCGCGTTGATCCGCGCGATCAGTTCGTCCTTGTTGAAGGGCTTGGTCATGTAGTCGTCGGCGCCGTACCCTAGGCCGCGGACCTTCGTGTCGATGTCGGCGGTGCCCGAGAGGATCAGGATGGGGGTGTTCACCCGCGCCACCCGGAGCTGCTTCAGCACGTCATAGCCGTGCATGTCGGGCAGCGTCAGGTCGAGAACGATGATGTCGTAATCGTAGAGCTTGCCAAGGTCGATGCCTTCCTCGCCCAGGTCGGTCGAGTAGATATTGAAGCCCTCGGACTTCAGCATCAGCTCGATACCCTGCGCCGTGGCGCTATCGTCTTCGATCAACAAGACTCGCATTGAATGCTCCCCGTCGGCGCAAGGGCCGCACACAGTTAACTCACAGAATCGATGGCAACGGTTTAATCTTCGTTAAAATGCCCAAACGATTCTTACTTTGCCGGTGTGCTTACCGATGCGCTGCCGCTCCATCAGCTTCCCATTAACCCTTAGAATCTGATTTGGATTCGCGTGTCCACCTGTTGTGTGTGTGAAATTGTGCGCCACAAGCTGCATGAAATGAATCGCATGGCGAACGAGCCTTGCTGAGATTCAGATTTCGCTAACCATACCGGCCGAAAGAAGTGTGAGGAAACGCGCGGGCGTGATGCCATCACTTCTCACTAAGCTTGCTGAAGAGATTCACGCGCTCGATCCGCGCCGCTTCGAAGGCCGTGTGACGGGGCTTTCTGGCGCACTCGTCGAAGTGACTGGCCCTATGGAAGCCCTCGCGCTTGGCGCACGCGTGACAATTCACAGCCACACCATCGCGCGTGGAGAGATCGTAGGGTTCCGCGGGGATCGCGCGCTCATCGCGCCTTATGATTCTATCGAAGCAATCCGCCCCGGTGCACGTGTGGTGCTTGAGGGCGCGTCGCCAATGGCACGCCCCTCGCCAGCGTGGCTCGGCCGTGTCATCGATTGCTTCGGCAATCCGGTGGACGGCGAGGGGCCGCTGCCGAACGGCTTACGCCCCACACCCGTTCGCGCGCCGCCGCCTTCCGCGCACGATCGTGCAAGAGTCGGCGGCCGTCTCGATGTCGGCGTCCGCGCGCTCAACATTTTCGCCGCTCTCTGCCGCGGCCAACGCATGGGCGTCTTCGCCGGCTCGGGCGTCGGCAAATCCGTGCTCATGTCGATGCTCGCGCGCGGCGCCAACGCCGATGTCATCGTCATCGGCCTCGTCGGCGAACGCGGACGCGAAGTGAAAGAATTCATCGAAGACACGCTCGGCGAAGAGGGCCGCCGCCGCTCCGTCGTCGTCGTCGCGACCTCAGACGAAAGCGCCGCCCGCCGCCGCCTCGCGCCGCACATGGCCTGCGCTGTAGCCGAGCATTTCCGTGACGAAGGCAAAGACGTGCTCTTGCTGATCGACTCCGTCACCCGCTTCGCCATGGCGCAACGCGAGATCGGCCTCAGCGTCGGCGAGCCGCCCACCACCAAAGGCTACACGCCCTCAGTCTTCGCCGAACTCCCAAAGCTGCTTGAACGCGCCGGCCCTGGCCGCGAAGGCGAGCACGGCTCCATCACCGCGCTCTTCACCGTCCTCGTCGACGGCGACGATCATAACGAGCCGATCGCCGACGCCGTGCGCGGCATTCTCGACGGCCACATCGTCATGGAGCGCGCCATCGCCGAACGCGGCCGCTATCCCGCGATCAACGTGCTGAAGTCGATCTCGCGTCTCATGCCAATGTGCCACACGGCGGAAGAGAACGCTTTGGTCGCGCGCGCCCGCGAAGCGCTCAGCCTCTACGGCGAAATGGAAGAACTTATCCGCATCGGCGCCTACAAACCTGGCGCTGACCCGCAAGTTGATGAAGCAATCCGCGTGCGCCCCGCTGTCGAACGTGTGCTGACACAAGAACGCGAGGAACATTCCACGCTCGCAGAAAGCTTCGGCATGCTTGAGGACGCGCTGCAATGAAGGCCTTCCGCACGCTGTTGAAGTTGGCGGAGCGCGACCTCGAAACGCTGCGCCGCGCACTGGCCGATCAACTCACCAAGGACGCCAACGTCGTCCAGCGTATCCACGGCCACGAACAAACCCTGCGCAACGAACAAAAACTGGCGCAACGCGACTACGAATCCGCACGCGCCTATGGCGGCTATGCCGTCGCTGCGATGGCCGCGCGCAAAGCTCTTGATGCCGAGCGCGTGCTAATCGGCCAAGAAGCCGAGCGCCTGCGCACGCTCATCGCCGAAGCGCACACTGAAGTGCGCAAGTTCGAGCGCCTGATTGAATTGGAAGAGCAGCGCGAGAAGGCGAAGCGCGAGAAGCAGGAAGACGCCGAACTAGACGAGTTCGCAACGCTTCGTGCCGCGCGCCAGACTCGCACCTAGCCCGCGTTCAGCGTCTCAACGATCCGGATTATGTCTTCGTACGCCTGGCTCTGCGGATGCCGGGTCGGCAACGGCGTTTGTGCGCGGATCGAGTCTGGAACGCGCGGATCGCGAGTGATGGCCCCCGCGAACTTCGGCTTGAAGCCAAGATACTCGTTACACGCCAACGCGAACTGATCGAACACCTTGCGTCCTTTGACGCGGTTCTCGGCCATGTTCACGATCACCCACGGCACCAGCTGTGAGCCCTGTAGGCGCAACAGCTTCACCATCGCATACGCATCGGTGAGGGCAGTGGGTTCTTCGGTTGTCACCAGCACCAATTTGTCCGCCGCGCGCGCGAAGCGCAGCACAGTCGGATCGATGCCGGCGGCGAGATCCAGGATCACACGATCATAGTGCGGCGTCAGCCGCGAAAGCCCCGTGCAGATGCGGCCCACTTCTTCGAGCTTAACCGCGCCCAGCGCGCCCGAGCCCGAGTGGCCGGCGATCAGATCGAAGCCGCCATTGCGTCCCGGTCCGCCCATTACCGGCGTCACCGCGGACTCTAATTCAAGAAAACCGCGCACCACCGAGTGCACGTCGGCCGTCGGCCGCACGCCCAGCTGTACATCCACGTTCGCTAGGCCAAGATCGCAGTCAACAAGCAGCGTCCGATGGCCAGCGCGACCGAAAGCGATCGACAGCATGGTCGACAGCCACGTCTTGCCGACGCCGCCCTTGCCGGAGGCGATCGCAAAGATCGGCGCCGCGCGCGTGCGCGGCAGCGGCTGGTCGATTGCGGCGTGGTTTGCGCCTGTCATGCCCAACTTATGGCGCCGCAACAATTGCTGACCGGTTAGCGCCGCTGGATGTTTTGGTAAACGCGAGCTTAATTACGAAGAATTCGCGTGTGGATGCGCTAACGACTGTGACGGTCTTGCTTAGACCTGACCCATTGCCTTCAGCCGTACCTTGGCATGCACTTCCGACTGACTCATCACCGCGGTGCTCGGCCGGAAGCGTTCGATCAGCGAACGCACGAACGGGCGAATGGAGGGGGAGGTGAGCAGCACTGGCGTTTCGCCTTGCTGCGCCGATTTCTCAAACGCCGTACGCACGTCAGCGACAAAGTCATGCAGCTTCGAAGGCGCCAGCGCTAGGGTGCGATGTTGACCTTCGCCGACTAGCGCCTCGGCAAACGCTTGCTCCCAGTTCGGCGACAGCGTGAGGATTGGCAACGCACCGGACGGGTTGCGATGCTGATAGCAGATCTGACGAGCGAGCCGCGCGCGAACGTGCTCGGTGATCAGCACCAGATCGTGCATCGCCGGCGCCGCCTCCGCGATCGCTTCCACGATGGCGCCAAGGTCGCGGATCGAAACACGCTCTTTCAACAGGTTCTGCAGCACACGCTGCACGCCCGACCATGAGATGTGCGCAGGCGCGACATCGTCAAGCAGCGTCTGCGTGTCCTTCGGCAACTCCTTCACGAGTTTCTTCACCTCGGAGAAGGTAAGCAGCTCGCTCATGTGCTCCTTGATCACTTCCGTGAGGTGCGTCGCCAACACGGTCGCAGGATCCACGACCGTGTAGCCTTTGAAGCTCGCTTCTTCGCGTGCGCGCTCATCGATCCACTTCGCGTCAAGCCCGAACGCCGGCTCCTTCACCGCTTCGCCGGGCAGCGCAATGCCTTGCCCGGTAGGGTCCATCGCCAGCAACGCGCCTATCTTCAGTTTGCCGTCGCCTGCATCCATTTCGCGGATACGGATCGCGTAAGCGTCCGCCGCCAATTGCACGTTGTCGAGGATGCGCACGCTTGGCATCACGAAGCCGTAGTCTTGCGCGAGCGTTTTGCGTAGCGCCTTGATTTGATCGGTGAGGCGGCGGCCCTGAACATCGTTGATCAGCGGAAGCAAGGCGAAGCCAATCTCGATGCGTGCGTCATCCATCGCCAGCGAAGATTGCGGCGTCTCTTCGGCTGCGGGCGCGGGTGGGGGCGCTTCGGCCGCGGCCTTAGCTTCAGCTTGGCTCGCTTGCCGCAATTGCCAGGCCAGCGCACCGGCAGCGAACGCCAACACAAAGAACGGGATCATCGGCATGCCCGGCAACACGCCAACGCCGAACGCGCACGCCGACACAACACCAAGTGCGACAGGGTAGGAGGCCAATTGCTTCGCCAACGCCTTGTCTGCCGCGCCGTCGATGCCGGCTTTCGTCACCAGCAAGCCCGCCGCGACAGAAACGATCAGCGCTGGGATTTGCGTCACCAGGCCGTCGCCCACCGTGAGCAGCGTGTAGGTGCGGCCCGCTTCGGAGAAATCCATGCCGTGCGACGCGACACCGATGATGATCCCGCCGATGATGTTGATGAAGACGATAAGTAAGCCGGCGATCGCATCGCCGCGTACGAACTTCGACGCGCCGTCCATGGCCCCGAAGAAGGAGCTCTCATCTTCCAGCGCCTTGCGCCGCTCACGCGCCTGGGTTTCGTTGATGAGCCCGGCCGAGAGATCGGCGTCGATCGCCATCTGCTTGCCTGGCATCGCGTCCAAGGTGAAGCGCGCGGCGACTTCGGCGATGCGGGTCGAGCCGCGGGTGATGACGACGAAGTTCACGATCACCAGAATCGCGAACACAATCACGCCGATAACGAACTCGCCGCCCATGACGAATTGCGCAAACGCTGCGATCACTTCGCCCGCTGCATGCTCGCCTGATTGGCCATTCGCTAGTATGAGGCGCGACGAAGCGATGTTGAGCGCAAGCCGGAACAATGTCGCCAGCAGCAGCACGGATGGAAATGCGGTGAACTCGAGCGGCTTTTTGATCATCAAAGCCGTCATCAACACGAGGATTGATGAGATGATCGAGATCGCCAGCAAGAAGTCGAGCAGCACCGCCGGGAGCGGCACCAGCATGATAGCCAGAATGCCCAGCACGCCGCCGGCGAGTGCGATCTCGCCGCGCATGACAAAGCCGCGCAGCGTAGCGAAAGAAAGATCGTTGCCTTGCGGCTGTGCTGCGTCGGTCATGGTCTAGCTCAGGCCGCCTGGCCCGTTGGCGGAGGCGGGATGCGCAAACCCTCATCGCCGTACTGCTTCAGCTTATTGCGCAACGTGCGGATCGAAATGCCCAGGATGTGCGCGGCGTGCGTGCGATTGCCCAAGCAATGCGTCAGCGTTTCCAGGATCAGATCCTGCTCAACTTCCGCCACCGTGCGGCCAACCAGATTGCGTGCAGCGGCCTGCGCGGCTTCGATTGCGTCACCCGTCGCGTCGCGATGGCCGACCGGCGCGCCATCGGGCGCGCGTATGGCCTCGGGACCGACTTCTTCACCATTCGCCAACAACACCGCGCGGTGCATCGCGTTTTCCAATTCGCGCACGTTGCCTGGCCAGCGATGCTCCATCACTTGCGCAAGACCTTCTTTCGAAAGCTTGCGGGCAGGGCGGCCATTCGAGCGCGCATATTTTTCGATGAAGAATTGCGCCAGCGCCGCCATATCTTCCGTGCGCTCGCGTAGCGCCGGAATGCGCAGGTTCACGACGTTCAGACGATAGAGCAGATCTTCGCGGAACTCACCGCCGCGCACGAGCGCGTTGAGATCTCGATTCGATGTCGCCAGCACACGAATGTTTACCGGCACCGGCTTTGATCCGCCGACGCGATCGATCACGCGTTCCTGCAGCGCGCGCAGCAGCTTCGATTGCAGCCGCAGGTCCATTTCCGAGATTTCGTCCAGCAGCAACGTGCCGCCGTCGGCTTCCTCGAACTTGCCGATCCGTCGGGCCACCGCGCCGGTGAAGGCGCCTTTCTCGTGACCGAACAATTCTGACTCTAACAGCTGCTCCGGGATCGCCGCACAGTTCACCGCAATGAACGGCTTGTCCTTGCGCTTCGACTTCTTGTGCACGTAGCGCGCCAGCACTTCCTTGCCGACGCCGCTTTCGCCCGTGATCATGATAGAAGCGTCAGACGCTGCGATTTGATCGGCCATCGTCACCACATGGCGCATCGCTTCGTCAGCCGCGATCAGCGGGCGCTCGTCGTCGCACACGGCGGCCAGCACCGCCGCGATCAGTTCCGCATCCGGCGGCAGCGAGATGTATTCGCGCGCGCCTGCGCGGATCGACTTCGCGGCGATCATCGGATCGACGCCGACACCCGCTGCGACGATCGGCACGACAATGTGCTCAGCTTCGTTCGCCGCAATCAGCGCCGCGATGTCGAGCCGCGCGTCCACCATGAGCAGGTCGGCCCCGCGCCCCGCGCGCAGCGCGCCGGTGGCTTGCTCAACCGTATCCACGTGCGCGACCTTCGCGCCTTGGTCCATGGCGATCTTCGTGGCGGCGGAGATTTGTCCTCCGAGCGGGCCGACGATGAGTAGTCGCATTTCCGTTCTCCCCGACGCGCGTTAGGCGCTGTCGCCGTCTTTGATGATTTCCGTCATGGTCACGCCGAGGCGTTCGTCGACGACGACGACTTCACCGCGCGCGACCAGGCGGTCGTTGACATAAATGTCGATGGCTTCGCCGACTTTGCGGTCGAGTTCGATCACCGAGCCGCGGTTCAGGCGCAGTAGGGAAGCGACTTCCATGCTGGCGCGGCCGAGCACGGCCTGAACGTGCACCGGTACGTCATAGACCGCTACCAGATCGGCTGCGCTGCGCTCGCCGCCATCCGATGGCGGCGGCGGTTCTGTTGGTTGGAATTCGTCGAGCTTCATATCACTCATGAGTGCGCCTCGTGTGGCGCCGCAAGTGCGGCGTCGATGAGTTCTTCGATGCGGCGGGCCGCGTCGGCGGGATCCATGGCGATCACGCCATCGGACCAATCGATCACGACTTCACCCGTCTTCAATCCTGGCTCCGCGCGCACAAGCACGGCGCTCGCGTAGGCATGCGTCTCGCACATTTCGGCAATGCGCGGTTTCAATTGCTCAGCCAGGTCCGGCGGCAGCTTCACCACCAAGCGCGGTTGGTGACGCAGGGCGTCCATCGCTGCTTCGATCGCCTGCGCGGCGCGCGCGGCGCCAAATTCGTCCAACGCCGCGCCCGCGATTTTCTGCGCCGCCGCCAGTGCAACGCTCGCCGCTTCCGCGCGCATTGCATGGCTCTCAGCATTGAGGCGCGTCAGCACGGCAGAGGCCGCATCGGCAATTGCTTCGAGCGCTGCGGCAGTGCGACGCTCAGCTTGTGCTGTCGCGTCGTTCTTGCCGCGCTCATAGCCGTCCGTGCCTGCGGCTTCTACTTCCTCCGGCGTGATCCGCTTCGGCGGCTCACGCATAATCTCGCCGTCCGGCGTGAATTCGATGTCGAAGGCGTATTTGCGGATGTTGCTCATCAGTAGATCAATTCGTCTTCTGACTTGCCATCCGAGAGCACGATCTCGCCGCGTGCCGAGAGGTCCTTCGCGATCGCCACCATGCGTGTCTGCGCGGCGTCGACATCTTTAAGGCGCACCGGGCCCATTGAGGCCATATCATCTTTCAACAGCTTGCTGCCGCGTTCGGACATATTCGAGAAGAATAGGTTGCGCAGCGTATCGGAGGCGCCCTTTAGACCCAGAGCCAAATCGCTCTTGTCGACGGCGCGCAGCAAGGTCTGGATTCCACCGGAATCCAATTTGCCCAGGTCTTCGAACACAAACATCAGCGCCTTGATACGGTCGGCGCTTTCGTTGTTCTTGCCTTCGAGCGCGCCCATGAAGCGCGACTCCGTCTGGCGATCAAAATTGTTGAAAATCTCAGCCATCATCTCGTGGCTGTCGCGCTTGGACGTCCGCGCCAGGTTCGACATGAACTCCGTACGCAGGGTGGTTTCGATCTTCTCCAGAATGTCGCGGTGAACCGGCTCCATCGCCAGCATGCGCACAATGCATTCCGCCGCGAAATCCTCTGGCAGCTCCGCCAGCACCTTTGCTGCGTGCTCCGGCCGCACCTTCGCCAACACAACCGCAACCGTCTGCGGATACTCATTCTTCAAATAGCTCGCGAGCACCGACTCGTGAACGTTCGCAAGCTTGTCCCAGATGTTGCGGCCCGCCGGACCGCGAATTTCTTCCATCAGGGTGTCGACTTTTTCCTTCGGCAAGATGTTCATCAGCATGCGCTGGGTCTGTTCGACCGAGCCCATGATCGATCCGGCGCCCGAGAGACGCTGAACGAACTCATGCACCAAAGCTTCGACGACGCCCGAAGGCACCATGCCAAGCGACGCCATCGCTTGCGAGACTTCCTTGATCTCGTCCTCGTCCATCACCTCCCAGAGTTTCTTGGCGTCTTCGCCAAGCGCCATGAGGATGATCGCGGCCTTTTCGGCACCGCTAAAGCGAACGAGATCAACCGCCGGTGTCCCGGGTTCGGGGCGGGGTTCGGTAGGGGCGGGGCGAGCTACGGCGTTCATTGGCGTTACGTGTGATTGAGCCAGCTGCGAATGATCTGGATAGATTCATCAGGGTGCTGACTCACCACCTCGGCGACCTTCTTCACGGACGATGCCCTCACGCGGCCATTGATCTGAGCGATGTCGATGCCATCGTCGAACGACGAGTCGGGCGCGGGAAGCGCCGCCGCGGCGCCGCCGGAGCCGGCTGGGCCCGGTAACGCGGCCACGCCGCCGGTCGCTTGGGCGGCGGCAGCGCCGCCACGTAAGAGAGCGCCAACGAGCGGCCGCAGCACAAAGAACACAAATGCGAGCGCTGCGATCAAAGCGGCCACGATTTCGACAATGCGCATCACGTCGAGATTGCCGAGGAAGTCGAACATGCCCGGCGCCGCTGCCTCGCCGCCGCCCGTGCTCAAGCTTGCGAATTGGGTGTTGACGACTTCAACCGTGTCGCCGCGCTCCGCATTGAAGCCCACGGCCGAACGAACCAAGGCCGTCAGCCGCTGCATCTCTTCTTCCGTGCGAGGCGCGTAGGTCGGCTCCGCACCATCGGCACCTGGCGTCAGCGTGCCGTTGACCGCGACCGCGACCGAAAGGCGGCGCATCCGGCCGCCTTCGCTGACTTCCGTCCGCGTTGTGTTTGAGATTTCGTAGTTGACGGTTTCTTGGCTGGACTCGCTGCCGTCTTGGGAGCCACCGCCCGAGCCCGCGGTACCCGCATCAGGAACGTTCGCGGCGGCTGTCGTGCCGCGCGCGCTGCCCGCAGTCTGCGACGACTCCTCAGTTGTAGAAGTGGAGCGAACGACCCGGCCTTCTGGATCGAAACGCTGCGTCGTCTCGCTGACACGGTTGAAGTCCATGTCCGCCGTGACCTGCACGCGCGCGTTGCCTTGGCCGACAACGCCTTCAACGATGTCCGTCACCGTCCGGCGGATACGATCTTCGGTCGCCACCTGCCGCGCATCGATGCCGTCCGCCACGGCGTCCTCGCTCGATTGCGCGGCGGCGAGGAGGCGCCCTGTTTCATCGACGATGGTGACTCGATTCGCGCTCAAGCCCGGCGTCGCGCTCGCCACCAAATTGCGAATGGCGCGCACCTGGCCGGCGCTCAGCTCATCGCGGCGCAGCTGGATGACAATCGACGCTGTGGGCTGTTCGGCATCGCGCGAGAAGAGCTGCCGTTCCGGCAAGACGAGATGAACCCGCGCCGAGGCTACGCCGTCGAGCGATCCGATGGTGCGCGACAGTTCGCCTTCGAGCGCCCGCAGACGATTGATGTTTTGCTGGAACTGCGTCTGCCCGAGCGCATCCGGCTCATCGAAGATCTCGTAGCCAATCGAGCCGCGCGAGGGTAGGCCGTCGGCCGAAAGCATCATGCGCGCATTGAACACTTGCGAGCGCGCCACATAGATGGAGCCGCCGTCCTCGCGGATCTCATAAGGAATGTCTGCTGCTTCGAGCCGTTGGCTGATCTCAGCCATCTCGCGGGTCTCGACGCCGGCGAACAACAGCGCCTTCGCTTCCCCGCCCATGCGGAAGACAAGTGTGAAGAGGAGGGCGGCCACGACGGCGGCAATGCCAAGCGCCGCGAACAATCGCGTCGGCCCCGCCTTCAAGAGCATCTGAGTAAAGTTCACGCCGGCCCTCTGTGCACACGGCGAGCGCACCCAGAATCACTGGGCAAATCTCTCCGGTCGGCAGAAATTGCCGGGCTGCCGGTGAAACAACCGTTAACCACGTTGAGAGGAGCGGATGCTCCAGACGCGCAAAGACCCCCGCCGGGGAAGAGCGGGGGCCTTTGAAAGCCTTGGTACTTACAGGTCGGCTGTCCGAGCAGCGCGGCGTCTGTTAGACGCCGGCCGCGCGGTAGTGCTGGATGCGCGTGGTGCGCAAGCCAGGGAGGCCGTGCTTCTCGATGGACTTACGCCAGCCGTCGAATTCCTCTTCAGAGAGGCCGTAACGCTGGCAAGCGTCTTCCATGGTCAGCAGGCCGCCGCGAACCGCAGCGACAACTTCTGCCTTACGACGGATGACCCAACGGGTCGTGCCAGCCGGCGGCAGATCGTCCAAAGTGAGGGGGTTCCCGTCGGGACCCATCACCACCCCATCATATCGGCGTTGCTTCTGCATGCGCCCTTCTCCTTCTTGTAGCTCCCGAACATAACTCGGATCGCTAAAGAAACGACTAAGACGCAAATGGAACTGAGCGCAAAAGCGTGTCTCGAATTAGAACATGAGTCTCTTACTCATTACTTACCCGATCCACGCTTCCACCAACCTAGCGCTTGATCATGATGAGCTCTTCAAGCATCTGGTCCGCGGTCGTGATGATGCGCGACGCGGCGGAGTAGGCGCGTTGCGTGGTGATCAGGTTCGTGAACTCGGTCGCCAGGTCGACGTTCGAGGCCTCGAGCGCACCCGAAACGATCCGGCCCGCGCCGCCTGCGTTTGACGAGTTGATGTTGTAGAGGCCGGATTCCAGCGTCGTGCGGAAGGCGCCTCCTTGGTCAGCCTTCAGACCGTTCGGATTCAGGAAGGTCGCGAGCGGGATCTGGTAGAGCGCCCGTGCGCGGCCGTTCGAGAATTGCGCGGTCAGATAGCCATCGCCTTCAAGCACAAGGCCCACGAGGTCGCCCGGCGGCACGCCGTCCGCCGTCACCGAGGTGACGCCGAAATTGTTGGCGAACTGCGTCATGCCTGTCGTGAGGTCGAGCGTCACCGGTTGTGGCGCCGCGCCCGTTGAAGCCGCCCAGTTTACGGTGAAGGCGCTGTCGATGTCTTGCACCGGCGCGGCCGTCCCGTGTGGCGCGACGCTGGCGACGGTGCCGTCGGTATTGAACGTCACAATGCCCGCGGCCAGCACACCGCCGGTGGCGCCGCCGCCGGTAATGTTGGTGTTCGGGCGGGCGTAGGCTTCAACCTGCCATTGGTTCGGCCCGACTTTCAGGAAGCCGAATGCAATCGTGCGCGGCGCGCCCAAGCTGTCGTAGATTTCGAGCGAGCTTTCGAAGTGCGGTGTGATCGTACCGGTCGCCAGGTCGCCCACGTCGTAGACACCTTGCGCGCCGGCATATTCAGTTTGGCCGGAGTTCAGATTGGCGTTGAGGCCAACGTTTGCCGTCGGCTCAGCCAAACCACCGACGCCTGAAATGTTGATCGGCTCGATCGCGGAGAGGGAGGTGGGCGAAGAGGTGACGCTGCCATCCGCCGCCACTGGCCAACCCTGCAAGAACAAGCCTTGCGCGTTGACCATGTACCCATCGGCATTGATCGTGAACGATCCAGCGCGCGAGAACAGCACCGAGCCGCCGTTTGAAAGCTGTTGACTGTTGGTCGAGACGATGAAGAAGCCATCGCCCGAAATCGCCATGTCGGTCGAAGAGCGCGATTGCTCAAGCGAACCTTGCAGCGAGATCTGCTGGCGCGTGAGCGGCAACACGCCGCCGGCGTTGTAAGTCGTGTTCGAGTTCTGCGCGTTGACGAGTGCGGAGAAATCCACGCCCGAGCGCTTGTAGCCAACAGTGTTCACGTTGGCGATGTTGTCGGAGATAACGGCGAGCGCGCTCGAATTGGCGGTGAGGCCAGAAACGCCCGCACGCAAGGCGGTATAGATAGACATGTGTCCCAGCTCCATCGCCGCGTGCGTCCCACCGAACGCGGCATAAGGTGTTGTTACTGATGGAGCGCTTCTGCGCGTAGTTCAGCGTCCGCATTCGGCGGACGCTTTGTCGCTCAACCGCGATCGAGCACGGAGCGAATTGAACCCAATTCGCGTGTGCCTGCGGGTGTGATGACGACGGGTGTGTCTCCAGTGAAGTCCACGCCCATGATCGTTTCGCGCACTGACACGGTCGGCGTGATGGTCGCGCCGGTCGCGTTGGTGGCGTTGAAAGTGACCTGATAGACGCCGTCGGCGGCGGTCTCGCCGTTGGTCTTGGTGCCATCCCAGGTGAACAAATGCTCGCCCGCGCCGCGTGCAGCGGTGCTGGTTTCGTACACGACGCGGCCCTGCATATCTCTGACTTGGATCGTCATCGTGGTCGCCGCTTCCGGCATCCGGTAGGCCCAGTTCGCTTCACCGCCCACGAGATACGTTTCATTGTCCTCGATGATCGCATCGCGCCCGAGATAGGAGAGGGCAGCGCCGGCGGCGGCGGCGTTATATTGGCCGACGAGGCCCTCAAGCTGCTCGTTCGTGCGAATTTGCTGCTCAACTTGGCTGAACTGAACCAGCTGTTGCGTGAACTGCGTTGAGTCCATCGGCGCGAGCGGATCTTGGTTCTGTAGCTGAGCCGTCAGCAGAATGAGGAACGTATCGTAATTGTCCGACAAGCGCGTGCGGTCGCCTGTGGCTTGCGCTGATGTCGTCGTATCGATGGAACCAATTGGCATCGCCTACGTCCTCAAACCATCATGTCTACGCGCACGCCGCGCCACCGCTCGTAACCGATCGGCCGCGCCACTGGTGCTGGTGGCTGTTCGCTCAATGCCTCGTCGCCATCGCCGCCCCGCGTGCTGGCGTTCGCGTGTTCGGCGTCGCCGCCCTGTGATCCTTGGCGCAGATCAAATGAGAGGCCGTTCTCGCCAAGCTGAAGTCCGGCGGATTGCAATTGCGCTTCAAGCTCGCGCCCATGTCGCGCCAGCTCCGTCAGCGCTTGCGGGTTGTCGGCGGTGATCACGGCCGTCACGCGATGATCCCGCGTCACTTCCATGCGCACCTCGACGCGGCCTAATTCGGCGGGATCAAGCCGCAGTTCGAAGCTGGTGTTGGCGCCATCGAAGCGGCGAATGATTTCACGACCAACTTGCGTGGCTGGCGCTGCGCGTTGCGCGCCAGTATCCACCGCGGCCTGTTGAACGTGCGTGCTCGCCTGCGACGCGGTCGTGGTGATGGCGTTGCTTTGGGCGATTTGAGCGTTGTCCGGCGCGGTGTTTTGCGGCTGCGGCGCGACTGTTGTTGCATCAATGGCAAAGCCGCTGGCGCTATTCGGCGCTCTCGGCGCATTGCCTTTAGCGTTATTGTTCGGTGTGGGCGCCTCCGGCTTGCCATCCGGAACGCTTGACGTGGCTTTCGCCTCATCTGTTGGCGCTATCGCCTTGGCAGTACGCGAGGCGGCCACCTGCGGGGCAGGCGTGATCGTTGAGGCAAGGGCCTGCTGCACTTCGGCTGGCAATTCCGCCGCCGCAACAGGCGTCGCTGCCTGCTGTGCAGTGTTCGGTTGCGACTGGGCCGCTTGACCGTTCGTTGTCTGTGGCGACGCTGGCGCCGGGATCGCTTCCGGTGCAGCGGGCTTTGCCTCCGCTGGCGCGTGCTTATCCTTCGCGGCGACATCTGGCGTCGCCTGTGCCGCAAGCGTGTCGGCTTCCGTTGGCGCAGCCGTCGGCGCTTCCGGCAGCGCGTTCACCGGCGCGGCTTCAGCTTCCGTGTCGGGCACCGCAGTTTGCTGAGGCTGCGAGGCGACGATCTGCACAACGACTGGCGCCGCCATTGGCGGCGGCGCTGGCGGCAACAGTCCGCCCAGCAGTGCAGCGTCTACATCGAGGCTCTGGTCGGCGTCCGGAGCGTCGTCGTTTTCTGCAACCTGGATCTCGACCGGCGCCTGCGCGGCATCATCCTTGGCCTCGTTGCGCGCGGAAGCAGGCCGCTCAGCCGCAGGCTCATCGACCGCATCGAGATGATCTTCGAAGCTCTGGCCGCCGTCGTCCGGAGCAGGGGCGCGCGGCGCGCCTCGCGCGGCCGGCGGCGGCGTGACGGCGTCGAGTATTGGCTCCGGCGCGAAACTCATAGGTCCCCCAAACCGGGCGCAGCTTGTCTCGCGCCCAGCCCGCGATCCTGAGCAAGCGCCGGGCCACACTGCTAACCATGATAAAACGTCGTATAATCAGCAAGATAGAGTTTCGCGTGGGCGTCGCCGATCAGCTCAGACGGCAATTTTGGCCGTCAGACCCGGCAGCTTCTGCCCAGCGCTTAACCATGGCCCCGGGCTTGCGTGGTGAACGTCCAAAGCTCGCGGCGCGCGCCGTCCGGCACGCCTCGTGAGCGGAGGATAAAGCGTGTTGTTTCAAACGCTTATGGACACAGTCCGCGTGTTCTACACGCTCGCGCGCGCTCGGCTGATTTTGCCGGGCGCCGGGCGCCTTTTGCCGGGAGCGCGTCGATGGTCGGCCTAACCAGCGTTCTCCTCGCGGGCCTCTCGGGCTTGCGCGCGTCGCAGACTGGCGTCGCCACGGTTTCGCAGAATATCGCCAACGCCAACACGCCCGGCTACGTGCGCACCGAGATGACGCTCGCGCCGCGTACGCAGATTGGCGCGGGCGCAGGCGTCGAGATCACCGGCATTAGGCGCGCCGCCGATCGCTTTCTCGCCACCGCCAGCTACATCGCCGCCTCAGCAGCGGGCTCAGCCTCGGCGCGCGCCGATCTTCTGTCGCGCGCTCAGCAGAACTTCGGCGATCCCTCCAGCGCATCGTCGATGTTCGGCATGGTCGACGAATATTGGTCAGCGCTGACTGAACTCGGTATCGATCCCGCCTCGAGTCTGCGACGTGCGGATGCCGTAAGCGCGCTGCAAGCGACGTACTCCGAGATCCATCGCATCGGCGACTCGCTGCAGGAGCTGATCAGCGAAGCGGATCAACGTATCGGCGACGCTGTCTCCGAAGCGCAAAACCTGATCAACCGTATCGCAGAGCTTAACAACGAGATCCGTCTCAATAAGCGTACTGGTACTGACACCAGCTCTGCCGAGAACGCGCAGTCCGCGCTCATCGACCAACTCTCTGAGCTCATGGATGTTCGCGCGACGCTGCAGGCAGACGGCAGCACCCACGTTCGCACTGGCGGTGGCGCCTTATTGGTTGGCGTGACCGCCGCGAAGCTGAGCTACACGCCGAACCCGTCGCCTTATGCAACTCACGGTGTGATCTCGCTCAACGAAGAGATTGGCTCGAACATCAATATCGAGTCCTTCCTGACCGGCGGCACCATCAAAGGTCTGCTGCAGGCGCGCGACGTCGATTTGCCCGGTCTGGCGGAAGCATTGGGCGGCTATGCCGGCGCGCTCGCCGACGTGATGAACGCGGTCCACAACGAAAATGCGTCGTCGCCCGCCGTTTCGTCGATGACTGGCCGTCAAACCGGCCTGATGAGTACTGACGCGCTGAACTTCACTGGCTCCGCAACCATCGCGTTGGTGGATTCCAGTGGTGTCCTCCAAGATCGCCTCACCATCGATTTCGATGCGCAAACGATCACGTCTGAATCGCCGCCCAATACTGTTTCCTTCGCTGGTGGCGGCACCATTGGCGATTTCGTCGACGCGCTGAACACTGCGCTCGCGGCGGAAACGCCATCCGCGGGCAGCGCTTCATTCAGCAACGGCGTTCTCTCGCTCAGCATGAGCGACAACGCCGGTATCGTTATTCAGCAGGATAGTGCCGATCCCGCGTTGCGGGCAGGGCGCGGCTTTTCGCATTTCTTTGGTCTGAACGATCTTGTCTCGCGTCCGACGCCGCTCTTCTTTGAAACTGGAATTAGCGGCAGCGATCTCCACGGTTTCGCTGACAACGGCGAAATTTCCTATGAGATCCGCGACACCCAAGGCCGGTTCATCGCCAATCGCACGATCAGCATCACCGGCTCTCTCTCGGCGCCTGGCGCGACCTGGGATGATCTGCTGAGCGCACTCAACGCCAACGGCACGGGCCTCGGCGGCTACGGCACCTTCTCGCTCGACAGCGCTACCGGCCGGATCAGCTTCGCACCAAACGCCGCGTTCAGCGTTGAGTTGGTCAACGACACCACGCAGCGTGGCGACACCGGCGTGGCATTCTCCGCACTTCACGGTCTCAACGCCGCCGCCACGGCTGGCCGAGCCACTGAGGTTGATGTCAATTCACTCATCGCCAACAACACCAACCGGTTGGCCGTTGGCCGTCCCGATATCAGCGGCGCCATCGGCACGCAGGTCATCGAAGCCGGCGACAACCGTGGCGCCAACGCGCTCGCCGCCGCGCGCAACACCATGCAGAGCTTCGGCGCCGCCGGTGTGCTCACCGCGCAAACCGGCACGCTCGCGACCTACGCGGCGCGCCTCGGCGGTGAAGCAGGTCGCCTGGCCAGCGATGCCGAGCGCCAGTCGCAAGGTGCTCAAGCGGTCGCTCTCGCAGCTGCCGACCGTCGTGGGGAAATTGAAAGCGTCAGCATCGACGATGAGCTGATGAAGATGACGATGTACCAAAATTCCTACGCCGCCGCCGCGCGCGTCATTCAAGCAGCAACTGAAATGCTCGATGTGCTCATGACCATCGGCTACCGCTAAGAGTGATCTAGATGTCCGCCAGTACGCCACTCAACGCTCGCTTCTTCACACGCGCTCAAGGCGACGTGCGCCGCATCACCAGCGAACTGGGCAACCTGCAGGCGCAGATCGCGTCGGGCGCGAAGGCCAATACGCTGCAAGGCTTCGGCGGCGCATCGAGCCGTATCCTCAGCGCTTCGAGCATGCGCGCCGCCACGGACTCACGCGCTTCCGTTATCAACCAGCTGGAAGCGCGCTTTGGCGTGCAAGCCTCTGCGCTCGGTCAAATTTCGGATGCCACCCAAGCGCTCGCGCTTACGATCCGCGAGGCGGTTAGCGCTAATGATGGCCGCGGCGTCTCAACCGAGCTCGAGCTCGCGTTCAACGCAATCGTCGGCGCGCTCAACGAGACCTGGAATGGGCAGCCCATGTTCGCCGGTGAGCGCCAAAGCGGCTCGCCCGTAAAAATCAGCTCGCTCACCCAACTCGCCAACACCACGCAGCAAGAAGACCTTTTTGACGAGGCCTCGCGCCATCAGGTTATCGATTTCGGTGAGGGCGCGCCGATCAAGCTCGCGGCCAAAGCCTCCGAACTCTCGACAGATCTCTTCGACACTCTGCGTCAGGTGAAGCTTTTGCTCGACGACGCGGGCGGCAATCTGGGGTCGCCCATTTCTGGCCCCAACACCGAGTTTCTGCTGAGCGTTGCCTCCAGGCTCGATTTTCACGCCAAGGAATTCGTCACCGAGGAAGGCCGCACCGGCCAGCTGCAAAAGCGCTTCGAAGAAGAACGCGCTCGACTGACGGCGCAATCGGATTTGCTGACCAAGGAGATAGGCGATCAGACTGACGCAGATCTTGCGGAAGTCTCGATCCGCCTGAATACGCTGCTCACACAGTACGAAGCCGCAGCCAAGACCTTCGCCGAACTCTCCCAGCTTAGCCTGCTGAGATATCTCTAGCGCCCTTGCGCGCCGTCTCTCGCCGCGTCATATCCCCAGCTTGAATTTCGTTCCGGACCTTGAATCCGGGAGGGGATAGAAGATGACCTTGCTCGACACAGCGCCGCCTGGCGTGCGCACTCTCAATTCACTTGGTTTTGCCAAGCCACCCAGCGAAACCCGCGTCGTCGCCGCCATGTCCGGCGGCGTGGATTCGTCCGTTGTTGCTGCGATGTTGAAGCGCCAAGGCTATGACGTCGTCGGCGTCACACTGCAGCTCTATGACCACGGCGCTGCCGTCAACAAACCAGGCGCCTGCTGCGCCGGCCAAGACATCCATGACGCCCGCCGCGTCGCCGACGCCATGGGTTTCCCGCATTACGTGCTCGACTACGAAAGCCGCTTCCGCCACGCCGTGATGGAAGACTTCGCCGACACCTATCTCGCGGGCGCGACGCCGATCCCGTGCGTGCGCTGCAATCAAACCGTGAAGTTCAAGGACCTGAAGAGCGTCGCTGAAGACCTCGGCGCCGATTGCCTCGCCACCGGTCATTACGTGCAACGACTCGAAGGCCCCAACGGCGCTGAACTCCACCGCGCTGCCGACGCCAGCAAGGATCAAACCTACTTCCTGTTCGCGACCACGCGCGATCAGCTCAACTATCTGCGCTTCCCGCTCGGCGGCTTGCCGAAGAGCGAAACCCGCGCGCTCGCCAACGAACTTGGCCTCCGCGTCGCTGAGAAGCCCGATAGTCAAGACATCTGCTTCGTCCCGAACGGCAAGTACCAAGACATTGTCGAAAAGCTTCGTCCCGGCGCGATCGAGCCTGGCCAAATCGTTCACGTCGATGGCCGCGTGATGGGCGAGCACAATGGCGTCATCAATTTCACTGTCGGCCAACGCCGCGGCTTGGGCATCGCCACTGGCGAACCGCTCTTCGTTGTCAGGCTCGATGCAGCAAACAAGCGCGTCATCGTCGGCCCACGCGAAGAACTTGGCGTCACGCGCATCGCGCTAAAGGAAGTGAACTGGATCGGCGAACCCGTGGCCAGAGAAGACGAACTCAACGGTCGCGACCTTCTCGTCCGCGTCCGCTCCACACGACCGCCGGTTCCCGCGAAGCTCAGCATCGGCGCTGGCTGGAGCGTCTTGCTTGACGCGCCGGAAGAGGGCGTAGCTCCGGGCCAAGCCGCCGTGTTCTACGCCGCGAACTCCACGCGCGTCCTCGGCGGCGGCTGGATCATGAGCACGGAATGAGCATCGACGAACAAGCGCGCGCATTGCTGAAAGAGGTGATGACGCCCAAGCGCCGCGCGCGCCAACGCATCGCCGAACCTTTGCGCGACGCGCAACAAGTCGAGATCGAAACGCCCGCCGGCAAAATCGCCGCGTGGCGCCTGGGCGAAGGCCCAGCCGTGATGCTCGTCCACGGCTGGCAAGACGACAATTCGCTCTGGAGCCCGCTCATCTCCGCACTCGCCGAGATCGGCATCGCGTCCGTCGCGTTCGATCTCCCAGGCCACGGCTTCTCCGAAGGCGAAACCTGCCCGCCCTCCGTCGCCGCGCAAGCGATGCAGAAAATCGCCGATCAACTCGGCCCGATCGACGCGGTTGTCACGCATTCCTTCGGCGGTCCCGTCACCGGATTCGCATTGCTCAACGGTTTCGCGCCGCGCCGCATCGCGCTGATCGCGCCGCCGCGCGGCCGCAACAAACGCTGGTTCGATTTCGCCGAAGAGCAGGGCATCTCGCCGGATGTCGTCCACCGCGCCCGCGAAGTCTACGCCGCCGAAGCCGGCCTCCACGCCGCCTTCGATCTCGCCGAAGTAGCAAGCCCCATCGAAACGCTCGTGCTCCATTCGATGGATGATGACGCCGTCGAATGGGAGAACGGCGAGGCCATCGCCAAACAATGGCCCAACGCCGAACTCGTGCTCTGCGACGGCCTAGGTCATCGCATGATCGCGCAGGACCGTAGTGTGATTGAGCGCATCGTGCAGTTCGTCGCCTAAAGCGGCAACCGTTCCGTCGCCCGCAACACTCGCTCCACATCCCGCGGCGACACGATCTCCACCGCCTCCGCCTGCGCGCTCTTCCAGCCGGCATACGCCGCCTTCAGCCGCGCGCGTCCTTCGCGCGTCAGCCGCAAGCGCCGCTGGCGCCCATCTGCAAACACCTCGATCCAACCCGCGTCCTCCATCGGCCGTAGCGTCCGCGTCAGCGTCGATGGAGATAACTCACGCATTTCCGCAAGCCGCGACATCGTCAGCTCCGGCTCCTCCGCGATCCCCGCCAGCAATCCGAACTGCGACATGCTCACGCCGCTGGCAGCCAAACGCGCCTCGTACATCGCGAGAAGCCGCCGCGACGCGAGCCGCAGCCGCAAATAGAGGCACGGCGGCGCCTCATCTGCTGGTATCATCACCGGCGGCGCCTCAAGCTTAGGCTGACGTTTCGGCATCTTGACGCTTCATGGCTGCGGTTCTACCTCCGCCCAATACTTGTATATACAAATAAGGCAAGTCCAGATGGCCGAGACCGAAATCTTCGATCCTAAAGCTGCTGCCCAAAAATTGCTCAGCATGTCCGGCCTTGAAGGCTTGCGTTACATGCTCGCTGGCGGCCATCCGCCGCCGTCAATCGCCAGTACACTCGGCTTTACGCTCTCCGAAGTCGAAGATGGCCGCGCCCTGTTCCTCGGCGATCCGAGCGATCGCATCTTGAATCCGCTCGGTGTTGTCCACGGTGGTTGGGCGCTTACATTGATCGATAGCTGCACCGGCTGCGCCGCGCATACGACGCTGCCCGCCGGCGTTGGCTACACGACGGTGGAAACCAAAGTGAACTTCGTTCGCGCCATTACGCCCGCGACCGGCCAAGTCCGCGCCGAGGGATTTGTCGTCGCGCGCGGCCGAACCATCATTACCGCCGAGGGCAAGCTTACCGATTCACGCGGACGCCTGTTGGCGCACGGCACTTCGACGCTTATTGTGCTCCGCAAGGAAGGGAACTCCCAACAATGAGCCAAGAAGATATCGTCATCGTCGGTATGGCCCGTACGCCCATGGGCGGGTTGCTGGGCGAGCTTACGAACCTCTCAGCGCCCGAACTCGGCGCCGTCGCTGTCAAAGCTGCGATGAAAGAGGCAGGGGCCAAGAGCGCTGACACGATCTTCATGGGCAATGTGCTCTCCGCCGGCCTCGGACAAGCGCCCGCGCGCCAGGCCGCGTTGAAGGCCGGACTCGATAACGGCACTCAAGCCGTGACGTTGAACAAGATGTGCGGCTCTGGATTGCAAGCCGTCGCCATGGCGCGCCAAGCGCTCCTCTCGGGCGAGAGCGACACCGTGATCGCGGGCGGCATGGAAAGCATGACGCGCGCGCCGTTCCTCATGCAGAAGCATCGCAGCGGCCAAAAGTACGGTCACGACAAACTCTTCGATCACATGGCGCTCGATGGTCTCGAAGATGCCTATGAAGGCAAAGCGATGGGCGTCTATGCCGATCAAGCGGCGAAAGACTACCAGTTCACGCGCGAAGCCCAGGACGCCTACGCACTCGAAACGTTGCGCCGTGCGCAAAGCGCCACTGCCGAAGGCCGCTTCAAGCGCGAGATCGCACCGATCGACTTGAAGACCGGCAATCTCGATACCGACGAACTTCCGCGCAAAGCCCGCCCGGACAAGATTCCTTCGCTGAAGCCAGCCTTCACGCCCGACGGCACGGTGACCGCCGCCAACGCCTCCGCAATTTCCGATGGCGCCGCCGCGTTGGTGCTGATGCGCCGTGGTGACGCTGAGAAGCAGGGCAAGAAGATTCTCGCCACCGTCGTCGCTCAAGCCAGCCACGCGCAGGAACCGCAGAAGTTCACCTCAGCCCCGGTATCCGCCATTCAAAAAGCTCTCGCCCGCGCCGGCTGGAAAACCAGCGATGTCGATCTGTGGGAGATCAATGAGGCTTTCGCGATCGTGCCGATGATTGCGATGAAGGAACTCGGCATCAGCCACGACATCATCAACGTCAATGGCGGCGCCTGCGCGCTTGGACACCCCATTGGCGCCAGCGGCGCCCGTGTTCTCGTCACTCTGCTCGCCGCACTAGAAGCCCAAGACGCCAAGCGCGGCGTTGCTTCGCTGTGTATCGGCGGCGGCGAGGGCATCGCGCTCGCAGTTGAACGGGCGTGAGAGAAAAAATCCTCGCGCACTTCGCCGAGCAGGCGATGTATTGCGAGAAGTTCGGTTCGCCGCTCACGGCGCAACTGATCAAAGCAATGGGCGCGGACTATGAGCAGGGTGGCCCAATCGCCACTTTGCTCAAGGATTGGAACACCAATCCGCGCGCTGATGCGCTCGCGTTGCGGATCGCGGGCTATTTTCATCACGCCGTCCTCGCTCATCGCGATGCCGAACTCGCCGCGCATTATCCGGCCAGTCTCGCAAACTGGTCTATCGACGACATCTGGCCGCTCGCGCGGGCGTTGCTTGAGCGCGAGCCGAACATTGCCGCGCAGTTTATCCGCTCAGCGCCGCAGACGAATGAGACGCGCCGTTCCATCGGCCTTCTCGCCGCGTTTCTCACATTCGCGCAGCAGTGGCAGGGCGAAGTCGATATGCTTGAGATCGGCGCAAGCGCCGGCCTCAACTTGAACTGGGATATCTATACATATCAAACCAAGTCCTGGGCTTGGGGCGCACCCGGCCCTGTACTGATCGACACGGATTGGCACGGACCGCCGCCGCCGATTGAGCACAGCCTCAACGTCCGTTCTCGCGCAGCTTGCGATCTGAACCCGCTCGACATCAGTGATGACGCCCAGCGCCTCCAACTCAAGTCCTACATTTGGCCCGATCAGCCTGATCGTCTCGCGCGCTTCGATGGCGCTGTAGCCCTCGCGCGTGAGACCGGCGCAAAGGTGGAGCGTGCCGACGCGGCTCAATGGCTCGCGCAGAAGCTAGGCGCCCGCGCCGAAGATGCGGCCACAATCGTCTATCACTCGGTCTTCCTGCAATATCCGCCACGCGAAGCCCGCGCCGCCATCGTTGACACGATCCTATCTGCCGGCGCGAACGCCAGCGACCGCGCACCGCTCGCCTGGGTGCGCCTCGAGCCCGAAGCTGTCACGGATGATGTGCGCGATAGCCCGCGCATGGTGATCGACATCACCACTTGGCCGGGCGCCAAGCGCCGCATCGTCGGCTACACCGACGGCCACGTCCGCGCCGTTTATGCGGCGGAATAACCGGGGATAGATCCCAATCTATCCTACAGCGCCCAAGCCATGAGATGATGGCTTCATCTCCTGCATGAGAGGTTGTTACGTCGACCAACACCAAGCAGCGCAGGAGATGCGGATTGAACGTGATGAAGATGTGAAGCGGCGACGCGGATCACTTCCGCTCGGTGAGAAGAAAGAAAGCCGAGGCATCCGGATGGAGTTGGTCTCCATCCCGCACGTCAGCCGGGAACGAACAACAGGCGCTAAGACTCAGCCAGGATACCCAGCGTCGTGGGCGATCGTAACCTGCGGGAGAAGGCCGCAACGATCGAGCTACCCAGCCCACCTGTCAGTAAACGCATGGCCGCCTTGGAGCCCCTGAACGCTTCAGCTGTTCGCCGGTTGCCAAACACTCCGCGCAGGGCGCGCTTCGGCAAACCCAACACAAAGACTTTTTGGAAGCTTCACCCGAAGCGCGTCCTGCTCTCTCATCTCCGCAGCGTGCGAGCGCGTGCGGCTAGCGGCGCGCGGAAAAGCTGAACAGCCCGTCCCATGCGGCGTCGAGCTTCGCCAGCGCTTCCGCCGGCGCCACCGCGGCAAACGCTTCGCCCTCACGCGTTACAAGCCCAAGGCGTTCCAACTTTCCAAGCGCATCGTGAATTTCGAAATCAATCTCCAATCCCAGGCGTTCGCGCAGGAACGCTTCGCAGAAATTGTCGAGTTCTGCTTTCGAAAGCGGCCGTCCTTCGCGCCGCAGGAGGGCGTAGGCGAGGTAAGCTTCTTTGATGTCCTGCTCTTCGCCGGCGCCAATAAGCAAATCGAG
Organism: Hyphomonadaceae bacterium; assembly: GCA_041398305.1. Taxonomy (GTDB): domain Bacteria; phylum Pseudomonadota; class Alphaproteobacteria; order Caulobacterales; family Aquidulcibacteraceae; genus Vitreimonas. The sequence goes on along the minus strand of JAWKUZ010000002.1, from coordinate 122,919 downwards.
CACGCCGCTATTGTTAGCGAGGTTGCGGAAGTAAACTGTGTCCGCGAGCTGCTTTTGATAGCGCAAGGTCTGCGCCTCGTATTTGAGGCGTTGCCGCATCACGAATGCGACAACCGCCACCAATCCCGAGACCGCCGCCAGCGCGCGCTTCAGCTCGCTTTCTTCGATTACGCCTTGCGCGCCGAAATATGCCGCCAGAACGGCGAAGACCACTGTCAATGCGGGCCACAAATTGAGCAGCACCGGCACGCCCGCGATAACGGCGGGCCCAGCCAACATCGCCTGATCGCGTGGCCGCATCGAAGGCTTCGCGCCCGGATGCAGTGTCACCAGCTCAGCCGCCGCGACGCTGCGGAAGTGTTTCACCAGCGCTGCGCCCTCCCGCACGCCGCGCCGCATACGCTTCAGCGCCTGGCGATCCGCACGCTCCGCGGCTTCATCTTCAGCCTTGAACCCGACAAGCACGACGACATCGCTCATCGCCTGCACCTCGAGCTTTTCGCGCTTCAATCCAAACCAGCGTCTCAGCTCGATTGTCTCGTTTCGCGCGCCGCGCGCGAAGAAACGCACGCGGCGAATGCCGGCGCTGGACGGCTTGATGCTCAACCCCGTCAGCCGCTTGGTTGCGTCGCGCGTCTGAACTGTATCTGGATCGATCTCGGCAAAGTTCGCGCGCGTGAGCGCATCAACGAGATCGCGTTCGAAAGCTTCAAATGCCTGCACGCTTACATCGCGCCGCGAGGGCGGGGCATCCGGGTCGAGCGGATCATAGAGTGCTTTCAGTTCCTCAAGTTCCGCGTGCGCCTCGTGGTGCAGTAGGGCGCCGAGCAATTTCATCACATCGGCCATAGCTTGCGCGTCGCGGGGCGGTCCCGCCGCAGCGATGGCCTCGGCCAGCTCGGCCTTGCGAACAGCGATGTAACCGTCCCGGCGCGGCGCCGGTGTTGTCCCCTCAGGCATGGCGCCAGTGCTAGCGCAGCGCGCGGCGGGACGCTATGCGGAACGGTGGTTGCGAAGGCGGCGAATGCCGGTGAAACTGACCGCCTCAAAGGGGGAAGCTGATGCGGGCTGGTAGGCTGATTGCGGCAATCTTTGGTGCGGCGCTGTTGAGCACGGCGGCCCCCGCCACCGCGCAACAGCAGCGCGATCCTTTCAACGGCCAGTTCGGCGCCTTCGAAATCGCGCCTCAGCCGCGTGACGCCGCCAACCTCGCCAAGCTCATGGGCGATTCACTCGAAGCACTGCAGCCGCAGCGCCCGGGCGTGCAAGACGTCTATCTAATGAGTGTCTCGTTTTGGGGTGATCCGGTGTTCGAGCGCGAAGCCGTGCAGGCGGAGGAAATCCTCCGGTCTCATCTCGGCGCCGAAGGCCGTTCGATCGTCCTCTCAGCCGGCGGCCTGGCGCAACGCACTTATCCCGCCGCAACACCGGACAACTTCGCCGCCGCCATCGGCCAAATCGGCGCGACCATGGATCCCAACGAAGATCTGTTCGTGCTCTTCATCACCACGCATGGTCAATCCGACGGCGTCGCCGCCATTCGCGAGCACAACCGTCTCTTCGCCGGCCTGCGTCCCGCGCACCTCAGCCTGATGCTAGCGCAAGCGAATATTCCGAACCGGGTCGTTATCGTGTCAGCCTGCTTCTCGGGTGCGTTTATCGGCCCGTTGATGAGCGACAGCACGATCGTTATGGCTGCCGCGGCGCCGGATCGTTCATCCTTCGGCTGCCAGCCGCAGAACAACTGGACATTCTTCGGCGACGCTTATTTCAACCGCAGCGTACGTGAGCATGGCGATATGATCGGCTCATTCGATCGCGCCAAGCGGCTGATTGCGCAGTGGGAGCGCGAGCAAAATCTCTCGCCGCCATCGAACCCGCAAATGTATGTGGGCGATCGTGCCGCTGCGATGCTTCGCGCTGCCGAACGCAACGCGCGCTAAGTTGCGAGGTCGCCGGCGATCAGCTCAAGCGGTGCTGCTGTCGTCCGCTTCGCGGCGCGCATCACGATGCGTGACTGCACGTCCGAGACGAGGCCAAGCCCCAGCATCTTGTCGCGCAGGAAATCATCGTAGGCATGCATGTCCTTGGTGATGACACGCAGCATGTAGTCCACGGCGCCGGTCACTGTCGCGCAATCGACAACCTCGGGCCATTTCGTCACTGCCGCTTCAAACGTCTCCAAGTTTTCGCGCGAGGGCAGTTGCAGTTTCACCGAGGCGAACACCTCGAACGTCAGCCCGAGCTTTTCATGATCGAGCAGCGTCACCTGCTTCTTGATCACGCCGGCTTTCTTCAGGCGTTCGATCCGCCGCCAGGCCGGGGAGGAGGAGAGGCCGACCTTTTCGGCAATGTCGGCGATCGACAAACTGGCGTCCTCCTGGAGCAATTCCAGGATTTTGGCGTCGATGGCGTCCAGCGTCTCGGACAAACTTTCCTCCCAGGGCCTCCACAGCGGCAGGTTATCCCATGATTGCGCTGCGGCGGCCTTGTCCGCAAGGCTGTGAGAGCCCTCAGGGGAAAGGAATTTGCCGCGCCAGCCTCAGGGGAGCTGAAAAGCGGCCGCGCCCGCTTGCCCGCCGCGCCCGCCGCGCGTATGTGACCGCCCTTCGGTGGCGTAGCTCATCTGGTTAGAGCGTGGGATTCATAACCCCAAGGTAGGTGGTTCAAGTCCACCCGCCACCACCAAGTTTCTATTGGGTTTTCCGGTCGGCCTGTCGCGATCGAGGGCCCCGCTTCTTCGTTAGAGGTACACTAGAGGTACAAAATTGCGCGAGTTCGAGCGCATGAGGGAGCGTGCGTGATTCCGAACCGCGATGGCCGCGACCAGGTTTTTCAAGGGCGCGCTATTCTCTCAAACTCGACGAATAGCACTCCCTAGCGGGCGCCAAGATACGCTGCCTAGACACATCCCGAACGGCGCTCCCGAGAGGAGCGCGTTGCTTGCGGGAATGTCGATGACAACCAAAGAGCTATTCCGAGATACCGAAGAAGCAGTTGCGTTTTTCGCTGAACGCGGTGTGCGGTTGCGCCCGCAGACTTTGGTCAACTATCGGCTTGCTGGAGGCGGTCCTCGCTTTCACCGCTTCGGTCGACGGGTCGTCTATGCCGAAAGTGAACTAGAGGACTGGCTTCGCGAACGACTTGGGTCGCCGCTGAACAATACTGCGGAGGTCGCCAAGTTTTCGGCGCGACCATCAAAGACGCGAGCGAGCTGATGCCGAACGAAAGCGCCGTGCGTTCGCGCGCACAGACTTTTGTCGTCACTCCCAATTGTGCTGCGAGAGTCTCGGCGGGCATTCCCGAACATCACAGTGAGCGCCAATGACGCCGGCGCAAGAACTAACGCGGCGGTTCGGCGGTCGCTGGATGGGAAGCTATGGTGTCATTCCAACGCCGGGCCACGCAAAGCGTGACCAGGGAACGACGATCCATGATCGCGCCGATGGCAAAGGGGTCGTCATCAACTGCTTTAATGATGATTGGCGCAATGTTCGAGCCGCGTTGGGATTGTCCCATGACCAGCAACCGCTGACCAAACAACAAAAACTAGAATTCACGATGAGGCGAGCGGCGGCCCAACGAAGCCGCGACGGCGCAGTCGCTAAACGTGTCGACCGAGCGACGGCATTGTGGAACGCGGCCGTCACACCAGAGCCTGCAGGTGCCGTACGGCGTTATCTCGCCACGCGGGGCATCCCAGACGCGGTGGCGGAACAAGCGATTGCCTTCGACGCACTTCGTGAATGTCGCGTTCGTCACGGGCAGCCCGGGATGTTGGTCCGAGCTTGTGATGTTGCGGGTAGCACCCGCGCTGTACAACTCACCAAGCTTCGTCGCGACGGTCTCGGTAAATGCGGAAATCCGTCTAGACTAACATTTGGCTCGTTACGAAACTGCTCCGTGCCTCTCTTTTCGCCGCGTGATGGGACTCTCGCGATCACTGAGGGGACCGAAGACGCACTAGCGTTCTTTGCACTCTATGGCATTCCTGCCTGGCCGGTGTTGGGAACCGCGAACGTCGTATCGTTCGTGCCGCCGCGCGGGCTGCGAACCCTATACATCGCAACCGACGGCGACGTAGCCGGCCGAGAGTGTGCGGACAAACTATTTGCGCGTTTGAGAAGGCAGCTGCGCTGTATCATCGCCACAGCCCCGGAAGGATTGGATTGGGCGGATGTTGCTGCCTCTCGTCGCGGAGGAATCGGTGACGATTGACGAACTCTCCGCTCGCCCCCGCGCCAACGGCCAAGACAATCATGGCGGCTTCAACGGTGCGGACAGTCACTGGATTGATGGCGGTGATCCGCCTCCGCGCTTCACGTTCGTGTATCCGCCGGACCTGGAGTTGCGTCCGCGCGAGTGGTTGATCCCCGGGCTTCTGCCGCGTCGGGGCTTCGGAATTTTGTTCGGGCCTTCCGGTTGCGGCAAGAGTTTCCTCGCGATTGATTTGGCTTTGGCGATCGCGACCCGCGGCGAGTTTCTCGACATGCCAGTTAAGCAGGGCGGGGTGGTCTATGTCGCAGCTGAAGACGCTGAAGGTGTCGCCTTTCGTGTTGCCGCTTGGTTCAAATCGAGTGGCAGCAACATGGATGTCCCGTTCGCCATCGTTTCCCAATCACCCGATCTGTGGAGTGGCGACGGGGACGTCGAGCTTCTTATCGCTGCCATAAGCAAGGAAGTCTGCGTGCTACGCGACAAAGGCGCCGATCCGGCGCTTATCATTCTCGATACCATGCGCGATGTGACGCCTGGCATGAACGAGAATGGCAGCGATGAAATGGCCATTGCGATCAGAAGATTCCGCCGAATAGCGGAGGAAATCGGCGCTCTTGTTTTGGTCATTCATCACACGGGAAAGAGCGGCGACGGTGAAGATCCACGGGGCTCAAGCGCCCTCATCGGCGCCGCCGACGTCGCTCTAGGCGCCAAGATTGACACAGATTCCGGCGGTTCCGTTCATCGCGTCATTTGGGTTCGCAAACAGCGTAATGCTCCCGATGCGAAGCGGGATGCGTCTCTGCGTTGGGGCTACAGGCTCAAGAAAGTAGGTCTCGGTATGTGGAATGAGGAGGGCGAAGAAGAGACGAGTTGCATCGTGAGCATCTGCGATGCGCCGACACCTACCGCCAAATCAAGAAAACTTTCCAACAGCGCGGTGATTGTGAAGCGTGCCGTTGCTGCACTTCTGTCTGAGGGGAAGGGCGAACGGCCGCCGAGCGACGTTCCCTGCCCGCCAGATCAACGTGCCGTGCGTGTCGAGGCCGCGAGAGAGCAGGCCAGAGCGCTGGGAATTTCCTCTGCCAACTCAAAGGACGTGATTGAGGCGACCCGCAAGGCATTCGCGCGAGGCAAAGAACAACTGATTGCAGAGCACCAATTGTACGAGAAGGATGGATGGCTATTCCTGCCGAAACGTTAGTCATTCGGACAAACCGGACAGGGACGGACATGTCCGGTTCGGTCCGGCCTGTGCCGGGCCCGAAGTCGTCCGGACGGACAGGACACACTCCCTTTGGGAGTGTCCTGTCTGTCCGGATGTACGGGCTGGGGGTTTGGGGGATGCCTTTAGCATCGACCGATCTGCCCGCGCGCCATCTACTTGGTCTCAAGGCTGCGCTTTGGACTCCGAACAGCGCCCTCCGCTTTGTCGCATCTCAGTTGTGGTGAGGAGGCGGCGTCATGAACAAGAAAGCTAAGGAAGTCGCGGATCGACCAGCTACGCGTGATCAATCGAAAACGATCGCTTCATCTAGACCCGTCGCTCCGAGTAGCATTGACGCGGCTGATCTCGCGAGCCGAAGGCGCGTGCGCGTAGAACTCCGCGATGATGGATCGGCCGATCTTCAGGAACCCGAAGGAAGTCGTCGTACTTGGACCGCTGATGTTTTGAATGCTCTGGGCACGACGTCAGCAGATTTCGGCGGCCTTGCCCTGTCGGAGATCATTTCGTTCATCGGCGGCGAGGAAAAGTGCGAGGTGCACGTCAACGCCGCACTGGCTGTTGTTGAGGGGCTTCGACCGAGGAATGAAGCAGAGGCGCTGCTGGCGGTCCAAATGGTGGCGGCTCACCTGGGCGCTATGAAGAGCTTCTCCTACCTGATGCGGGCGCAACAACTGCCGCAGTTTCAGGTCCACACTGAGATCGCCAACAAATTCATGCGGACCTATGCCACTCAGCTTGAGGCTTTCGCGAGACTGCGCCGCGGAGGCGAACAAACCGTGAGAGTCGAGCATGTCCACGTCTATTCCGGAGGTCAGGCTGTTGTCGGCGACATCAAGGTCTCTCGGGGAGGGGGCAGGCGAGAAATCGACAAACAACCCCATGCGCCCGGAGACGCGGCGGTTATTTCAAGCGCCAAGATGCGGAGCGAAAACGCGGTCGGGAGCGCCGTGCCTGGGCCCCGCAATTCGCGGAAGAAAGAGGTGTCGCATGCACGGGGGGAAGTCTCCCGGCGCGCCAAGCGGAAACAAGAACGCTGAGACACACGGTCTAAGAGGAAATGAGATGAAGAGATTGAAGCAGTTGCTCAGGGTTGCCAAAGGGCAAACCGAAGAATGACCCGTGCGGCGCCCGTTCATGAGCGCGCGCGTCCGGATGTTCTTGCGTCACGGAACGAGGCGCGGGCGATGTGGGAGGACGCGCGGCCCGTCGCAGGAACACTCGGCGAAGCCTATCTGATGCGCCGTGCGGTTCTCGGTCTCGGGCACCACAAATTGCGCTTCTTGAGGAACTGTTGGAACAAGGAGGCTCAGCGCGCTCTGCCGGCACTCATCGCACCCATTTCCCCTTTGGCGTCGCCCGGCATTATCGAGGGAGTACATTGCACCTGGCTCGCCACGTCGGGGCTAGAGGCCGATCTTGAGATCCCGCGAGGAGTACTCGGCAATCTCGAAGGATGCGGTGTTGTTCTGGGCGAGGTGAACGATGCCATCGTCGTGGCTCAGGGGCTCGAAAGTGCATTGAGCGCTAGTCCCAAAATACGGTCGCGGGCCGCGTCGGCGATCCTGCTGAGCTCGGCGCGACGTGCGCATTTTTGTGCAGCGCGCATGCGGGCTATCTCACCGGCCAAAACATCCAACTCGATGGCGGGCTCTACCCCGGTAATTTTTGATAGGCATCCAAGGGAGGATAGAATGAAGAAGTTTCTTGCCGTGACCGCGATGTTCCTTGCGCTTGGGGCGACCAGCTCGCTCGCCAGCGACACGAGTCTCGAAACCTGGTGCCACAACTTTGCCGATAGTCAGGGTGTTCCGCGGACGCCGTGCGCTTGCATAGTCGCAGCGATTGGTGACAATCCGACGCTCAGCGCCGAGATGATGTCGAAGACATCGATTGCCAATTATCATGAAACCAAGTCTGCGGCGCTCGCGGCGGCCGTTGATCCATGCGTTCCGTCCAGACCTCAATAGCTTCCATCTGACGTCCAAACGGTCTGCAGCACAAATCGAAGCCGGGAGCAACAGCTGAAAGGGTGTAGCGCGCGACACAGGCTGATCGAAATTCCGCTTTTGATCGACATGCGCTGAATGGCCGTTCTTGGGATGTATCGGGAGCTAGACACGCAGAGTCTGGAACGCGCTGCAAAGAAGACGCTGGATGCGAAGCATCCAGCGTCCGCTATCGGCGAATTCCTGCCGGACGCGAAAACACTGCGAACGACGCGTGAGCGCGCATCTCGCGGCTTTGCAGATTCGCTTTCCAGCGGCTCTCCATGGCGAGAATGTCTTCAACGCTGGCCGCGACGTCGCTTTGCTTGAAGCCGAGGTGCAAGGGTCGAAGCCCAATCCAGAGGCAATAGATGTCGAACGCCGCAAAAAGCGTCTCGCCGCCTTTGCCGGTGGGGGGCCTCATTGAAGGCGTGAGGTGCGGCCTTCGCCTCGACCGCTTCAGAGGGCGCAAGCGTCCGATCGGCGTCGCGCAGCCGCTTGATGCGCATCTTGAATAAGGTTGGATCTGAAGCAGCGCCCCAGCGTGGCTCGTTGCGCGCCATCTGATCGAGCGCCCATTCGGTCTGTCCGCGTCCGTAGCGCTGTTCGTTCACCACCCTCACCGACCATCGGGCAACCTATCAGTCTCGCCTAATACCCCGCCGCTATGCTCCCGCAATCGCGCCGACCGCCTTCGAAATGTCGATCCGGGTGGAGGCTTCCGGTGATGTCAGTCTGCGCGAGATCGCTGCTTCTCTCGTCCAATAACGCATCTCGGCAATGCCTGGTTTGATCTCGACTTGGGTGACGCTCTTGGTTTGCGACTGCGGGCGCGACATCATCGGCGCCCAAGCGTCTCCTTCGCTTACGCGCTCGGCGTGGAATGCCGCCACGCTATCGTCGACGTCGCCGCCGCCGAGGAACACTTGCTTGAACAAGGCCTCGCGTTGAGCATGGACCTCATCGAAGCGCCAAGAAGAGGACGTCGCCATAAATGTGCGTGCTGTTGGAAGCTGCGTCCGTTCGAAGTGAGAGCCGTTCCAGTCAAATCGCTCGGCTCGCTCATCAGTTATGAGCATGCAGGTGAAGGGGGAATATGCCCGATGTTCGAGCGCAAACAGCGCGTCGCTGGCTGTCTCCGCTGACTGACCGCGTAAGGCTTCGATTACGATAGCGCCGCGGCTGGTTCGTCCCACGGGCGCTGAGTCGTACCGGTTGAGCAGGCAAGCGATGACGCCGTAGCGGTTGACGCCGATCCATGTGCCGCCGGCCTGCAAGTCCTTGGGCGCGATGAATGCGGGATCCACGCCAGGCCAAAGCGTGGGCGATGCTTCCTCGCGCGTGGTGACATCGTCACGGTTCATGGTCACAAGCACCCGGCCATGGTCGCGACAGATCGTGAGTGTGCACATTCGTATCAGGCGCCTCGTGCCGGTGCGCGTGCGCGCGCCCCTTGTTTTGGGAAGTGTATGTCCAGGAAATCGAGTGCGCGTCCCCAATCGGATGTTCTCACGCCATGACCCCCGGGGCGTACGTAGAATGCGATGTCGGCGGTGAGGTTGGGGGTTCGCATGGTGTCTTGGACTAATCCCTCACTGCCGAAGAGTGCGTAGGCGTCACTCGCCGCGCGCGCCGCTGCGAATGAGGCGGCCGGATCGGACCAGCGATCGAGACCTGCATTACCAAGTAACACCGGGCGAGGAGCGAGTAGCGCCAGAAGCAGGTGCTGGTCAAATCCATCGGCGGCTGCGCCATTCTGTAGCGCCATCGGAAACCAATGAGGAAAACGGCGAGAAATCTGCGCCGGTGTTTCGCCGCGCGTGCCGCTCGACAACGTGGCGCCGAATGTGCCGGATTGATTGGCAATGACGGCGCCAACGCGTGTGTCCAGCGCTGCAGCGAGTAGTGCGGCTTTGCCGTAACGCGAATGTCCCCAGAGGGCGATTTGCGAAGGTGCGACGCGGGGATCCTGACGTAATGCATCGAAGACGGCAAGGTAGAGTGAGGCCCACGCACCGATCGCGCCAATCTCGTGCAGATTGGCGCTGTGTTGGTGCAGCGTCTGGCGAAAGAGAACCGGATCGTCTGGCGCCAATTCGCCCGCATAGAAGACCGCCACGGCGTAGCCACGGTCTATCATTGCCTGCAGAGACGGACGTAGAATGGCGTCACCGTGAGAGAGTTGGGTGATAGCGCGACCGACACCTGATCGGCAGCGTGGCGCACGCCACAAAGGACGCGGCAGGCGAGGATCGATGTCGATGTCCAACCCGCAGAAATCGGACACGATAACGAGCGAGCTCTGTTGCTCACCATGTGGCGTGAACAACGCCACATGCAGCGGCGACTGCTCCAAGCCAACGTGCAATGTCACAAGCTCGAGACGCGCTGCGCCGTGCAGGCTTCCATTGTCTATGGTGCGATAGTCTGTGCGCTGCTCGGAGGTCCACGGAAGCTCGCCATAAATTCTCGACAAGAATGCTTGCCGCAGAAGCGGGGCGCGCCGCGCTAGCCAGGCGTCGGCATCGGCAATGGGAGGGTCGCCGTCGAAGGCGGCCAAAGGCGAAGGCGGCGTGGGCGGCGCCGAGCCCGGCGAAGCGCGCGCCACAAACTGGAGGCCCCACATGAGGGCGAGAACTACCGGCGCCACCCAGCCTAAAGCCAGCAGACCGTTCACTCGAATGCCGGCCAATTTCTCAGTCCCCCAGGAGCGCGGCGCGGGTAGCCGCTCCGCTTTAGCGTTGTACGGGCGAAGGGGCGCGCCGGTTGCGTGAGTAACCGGCTGTGTCGCGCACTAAATCGGTGGGGTGTTGGGGCCTAAGGGCCGGTGGTACCCCGTTTAGCGGCCGGTTTGGCCGCCCCTCTTGCGCGAACCTAGATTGCGGCCCGGTTAGGAACGCCTAAGCTGCGGTCCGAAGGGGCCGGTCCGAGTCGGGGCCGGCAAGGGGAGTAGCACTTATGATCGTACGTTGGATGGCCGTAGGATTCGCGCTCTGGATCGCGATCCTTCTCGCATTCCGGTTCGTTGGGGAATGGGCATTCCACGAGGGCCCGTGGGGCGTTCCGTGGCTGCTTCTGATAATGCCTCTGGCGCTCTGGGCGATCACTCATCTTCTGCTCGTTGTGATGCGCGTGACGCCGGAGGACCGCTCCGAAGCGGCCTCGATCATGGCGGTGCCTGGTCTTCTGATTGGCATCTACGAAATCAACAGCTTCGGTTTTGTCTTCCCGAACCTCGACTCTTCCCTCGCCAGCGAGTTCGCGATCGTGATGTTCGCTTGCTACGCGTCCGTGATCGTCGGCGGCAGAACGATGCTCACGGTGCGCTGGATGGCGGTTGGATTTGCGTTCTGGATTGCGCTCGCCGCGGCGCTCGGTACGTTTGGAAGCCCGATCCTGCAGCCTGGTCCTGGCGGCGTTTCCTGGGCGTTCCTCACGCTGCCGTTGGCGCTCCTGATCCTCACCTATCTTGTGGTGAAGATCATGGGCGTTCCGCAGAATGATCGTTCTGAGGCGGCGACGACGATGGTGGTGCCGGGTTTCCTGGTTGGCCTCTACGAAGTTGACCGCTTCGCGGAGCTTTTCCCGAATCTCGACCCCGCGATCGGTAGCGAGTTCGCGGCGCTCATGTTCGCTTGTTATGCGGCCGTGATCCTTGCCGGCATCGTATCGTCGCGGCTTGAGAGCATCTAAGCTTCTGAACGGTTGACGCCTAAGCACCCCTGCGCGCATGTGCGTGCAGGGGTGTTGCGTTGATGCAGTGGAAGAATTGGTCAGGCAGCGTTAGCGCCACGCCGCAGCACATCGCGCGGCCACAAACCGAGGCCGAACTGGCGGAGCTCGTGCAAGACGCGCGCAAGGTGCGTGTCGTTGGTGCGGGCCATTCGTTCATGCCGCTCTGCGAGACAGACGGCACGCTGATTTCGCTCTCAGAACTCGAAGGCGCGCCCCGCTTCAACGCTGACAGAACCCGTGTTTGGGCGCCGGCTGGCTGGAGCTTAGCAAAGCTTACGACCGCGCTTTGGGAGGAGGGCGCGTCGCTCATCAACCAGGGTGATGTGAACCCGCAATCACTGGCCGGCGCTATCGGCACCGGCACACACGGCACGGGCGCCGAGCTTGGTTCACTCTCCACCGCGGCGCGCGGATTCAGGCTGATGATGCCGGATGGTGCGATCGTCACCTGCAGCGAAACCGAACGGCACGACTTATTTCAGGCTGCGCGTCTCTCACTTGGCCTGGTCGGTGTCGCGACGCAGATCGAGATCGATGTGCTGCCGGCGTATCACCTCGAAGAAAAGGTGGAGTCGCATCCGCTCGAGGAGATCGAAGCGCGTTGGCCTGAACTTGCGGCGAACAATCGCCACGTCGAATTCTTCGTGTTTCCCTATGGCAAGTACGTTGTGCTTAAGACCCTGAACCCGGCGCCGAGCGAAGGTCCGCTGAAGCACATGACCGATATGGATGACCGCGCGTTTCGCATGGTCTGCGATGTCTGCGCGGTGGCGCCTTGGCTCACGCGCCGCTTGCAGCCGATTATCGTGCAGCCAGGCGTGCGTCAGCGGCGGGTCGGACCTGCGTATCAGATATTTCCGTCGGACCGCACAGTGCGTTTCGAGGAAATGGAATACGAACTGCCGCGCGCCAATGGTTGGGCGGCGCTGAAAGAAGTCATTGGCTGGATTCAGAAGCGCAGGCTGCCGGTGACGTTTCCCTTCGAATTCCGTCTCACGGCGCCGGACGACATTTGGCTCTCGCCGTTCAATGCCACACCCGGCGCGTCGATCTCGATGCACCAGTACGCGAAGATGCCGTGGCGCGATCTGTTTGCGCAGGCCGAGCCCATCTTCCGCGCTCACGGTGGGCGTCCGCATTGGGCCAAGCGCCATACGCTGAGTGCGCGCGACGTAGATGCGCTCTATCCGGACGTGGCGAAGTTCAAAGCGGTGCGCGATGCCATCGATCCGGGCGCAAAATTCGCCAATGCGCACCTGATGCAAACCTTTGCCATTGAGGAACGATGAGCGATTTCGATCTGCATAAGCATCTGATCGGCCGGCAAGGTTCACGGTTCGCCCTCAACACGCCGGTGTTGGTGATCGATCGCGACGCGCTTCAGCGTAACATTGAGGCGATGGCGGCGTTCGCGCGTGAGAACCGCTTGGCCCTGCGCCCGCACGCGAAGACGCATAAGAGCGTCGAGATCGCGAAATTGCAGATCGCTGCCGGCGCAGTTGGTGTTTGTTGCGCCAAGCTCGGCGAGGCGGAAGCGTTGGCCGCAGGCGGTGTTCAGAACATCCTCATCACGTCGCCGGTGGTGACACCACAGGCGATTGAGCGCCTTGTCGCTCTGAATGGCAAAATCAGTCAGCTCCGTGTGGTGACCGACAATCCGGATAACGTCGATGCGCTCGCTGCCGCAACGAACGCGGCGGGGCAGGCGCTTGATATTGTCGTCGATATTGATCCAGGCATCCGCCGCACTGGCGTGCCTTCGGCTGAAGCGGCGCTGGCGCTCACGCAACGCATTGCCGCTGCGCCGTCGCTGCGGTTCGCGGGCGTTCAGTATTATTGCGGCGCACAGCAGCACATCGAGTCTTACGCCGATCGCCGCGCCGCGATCGCGGATCGCACCGAATACCTGCGAAGCGTAATCGGGACACTGGAGGAAGCTGGCTACAAGCCCGAGGTCGTAACCGGCGGCGGCACAGGTACGCATCGCATCGATGCGGAACTCGGTGCGCTGACCGAGCTGCAGGCCGGCTCTTACGTGTTCATGGACAAGCAATACAACGATTGCGACATCGACGGGGAAGGGCAAGCGGGTTTTGAAACCTCGCTCTTCGTCGATGCGCATGTGATCTCGGCCAACGCCGCATCGATGGCCACGATCGATGCTGGCTTCAAAGCTCTCTCAACCGATGGCGGCTTGCCGGTTGTGATGGATGGCGCGCCACAGGGCGCTATGTTCGTGTTCATGGGCGACGAGCACGGCGCGCTGATCGCGCCGGATCACACTTTTCGCATCGGCGACCATGTCAGCCTCGCAGTGCCGCACTGCGATCCCACCGTGAATCTCTACGAGACGTATCACGTCGTGCGTGACGGCACGCTGATCGAGATGTGGCCGGTGAGTGCGCGCGGCCGCTCGCGCTGACTACTCAGCCGGCGTTCGCGCGCTCTCCTCGTGCGCTGTCGGCTTCGGCAGGAAGCCCTGAACCCAGCGCTCAAGGCGATCGATCAGCACGAACATGGCCGGGACGAACACAAGGCTGAGCAGAGTAGACAGCATAAGGCCGCCGATCACGGCAGCCCCCATGCCTTGGCGCAAAGTGCCATCGACACCCCAGCCGGCGGCGGCTGGAATCATGCCGCCTGACATCGCGAAGGTTGTCATGATGATCGGCCGCGCACGCTTCATGCCGGCTTCCATCAGCGCCGCGTTGCGGCTCATCCCTGCGTGCATGCGCTCGACTGCGAAGTCGACCAAGAGAATCGAGTTCTTCGTCACGAGGCCCATCAGCATAAGCAAACCGATGAACGCGAACAGCGAGAGTGGCTGGTTGGCGATGATCAAGCCCAGGAACGCGCCGCCGAGCGAGAGTGGCAACGCCGTCATGATCGTGATCGGTTGGAAGAAGTCTCGGAACAGCAGCACCAGCACGATGTAAATGAGGATAATGCCCCAGAGCATTGCGCTGCCGAACGCAGCGGTCATTTCCGCGAAGTCTTCGGTCTGGCCGCCCGCAACAAGCCGCGCGCCATCGCCGCCCTGTGCCTCCGGCAGCGCAGACACTTCATTCTGCGCAGTAGAGAGCTGCGTACCGGGGCGCACGTTGGCGCCGACGCTAACAGCGCGTTCTCGGTCGCGGCGTTCAATAGTCGCCTCGCCGAGTGAGAACTGGACGTCGGCGACCGCATCGATGCGAACCGGCGCGCCGAGCGTCGATTGCACGGGAAGGGATCGCAACGCGTCGAGATCGCTGCGTTGATCGGGTCGCAACGTCACGCGGATTGGAATTTGGCGATCCGCCAGATCGTATTTCGGTAGGTTTTGCTCAGCATCGCCGCTCGTCGCGATACGGATCGCCGAAGCCAGCGCGGCGGAGGTAACACCAAGACGCGCCATGTCTTCCTGGCGCGGCCGCACCTGAATTTCCGGGCGCCGCAACGCTGATGTCGATCGTACGTCTGCAAGTGAATCCAGTTCACTCATCGCTGCCGCCAATCGATCCGCAGCCGCGTTCACAGCAGCCGGATCCTGACCGACGAACTGCACCGTAATGTCCGAACCAGACGAGCCGCCTTGGTCTTGCACAAACGCGGCGCGGTAGTTCGGAAACTCCGATAGGATCGGGCGCATCTCTTGTTGAATAGCGTAGGATGAACGGTTGCGTTCATCCCGCTGCGTCAGCTGGATGAACAGGTTTGCGTCGGGCGCCGCGCCGTCGGCGCCGTTCATTGACGTGAACACGCCGATGACTTCGGGATTCTCGCGAATGCGGGCGCTCATGCGCTGCAACACGCGGTCTGCTTCAAGTACGGGCGTGCCCGGCGGAATTTCGACACGCGCTTGAATCATGCCGTTGTCGAAGCGGGGTATGACGACGGACGGCACTGTGCTCGCCAGCATAATCGAGCCAACAAAAACAGCTAACCCGATGCCAACGGTCTTCCAGGGATTGCGGATCGACCAACTCAGCGCGTCATGATAGGTCTCAGTGAGTACGCCGGGCTTGGCTTCCGCGTCGTGACCTTCGTTCTTCAGGAAGAACGCGGCCATCATAGGCGTGATCAAGCGTGCGACTACGAGCGAGAAGAACGCCGCGAGCGCAACCGTCAGGCCAAACTCCTTGAAGAAGACGCCCATGCCGCCTTCCATGAAACTCACCGGAACGAACACCGCGATGATCGCGCCAGTCGTCGCGACGACGGCGAGGCCGATTTCATCCGCTGCTTCGAGCGCCGCCGCGTAGGCGGATTTGCCCATCCGCATGTGCCGGACGATGTTTTCGATTTCGACGATGGCATCATCGACAAGGACGCCCGTCACAAGCGCCAGCGCGATCAAGGTCACCATGTTGAGCGTGAAGCCCAGCACTTCGATGCCAGCGAACGTCGGAAAGATCGAAAGCGGAATGGCGGCGGCGGCGATCAATGTTGCACGCCAATCGCGCAGGATCAGGAAGACGACTAAGCAAGCGAGCAATGCGCCTTCGAGCAAGGCATGGATCGAACTCTCGTGCATGCCGCGAATGAATTCGACGGTTGATGCAATTTCGGTGATGTGGATTTCGGGGCGCGCTTCTTCAATTCGCTGGATGCGCTCGTCCATGCGGTCGAACACCTGAACCTCAGAGGCGCCGCGCGAACGTTGCACCATGAAGCCGACGACAGGCTGGCCGTTGTAGCGCGAGATCGAGTTCAGATCGCTGGCGCTGTCGGTGACAGTGCCGAGATCGCCGAGGCGCACGGTGCGGCCACCGCTGGCGGCGACGCGGAGATTTTCCAGTTCCTGGACCGATTGCGCACCGCCGAGGGTGCGGATCGATTGCGCTTGGCCGCCGACCTGCGCTTGGCCGCCGGGGAGGTCGGTGTTTATGGCGCGAAGTTGGTTGTTCACCTGATCGGCGGAGACGCCGTAGGCAAGCATGCGCGCGGGATCGAGTTCGACGCGAATTTCGCGATCAACGCCGCCAAGGCGCGTAACGGCGCTGACGCCAGGCACGGCGAGTAGCTCGCGCTGCAGATCATTGTCGATGAACCAGGAGAGATCCTGGGGCGTCATGCCTTCGCCTTCGATCGCGTAATAACCGATCGGCTGGCTTGCCGCGTCGATGCGCTGGACCACGGGCTCGGTGATGTCAGCGGGCAGGTCCGCGCGGATGCGCTGTACAGCGTCGCGCGCATCATCGACGGCGCGGGACAAATCGCCGTCACTTTCCATTTCCACCATCGTCACAGAGACGCCTGGTGAAATGGTAGAGGTAACTCGCTTCACCCCCTCGACCGATGTCAACGCAGCTTCAATGCGCTGCGTGATCTGCGTTTCCATTTCCGCGGGCGCGGCGCCCGCTTGCGCCACGGTTACGGTGAAGCCGCCGAAATCAACGTTAGGCAATTGGTTGATCGGCAGCCGCCCGTAGGCGGTCCAGCCGGCGAACAGCAATGCCAATATGAGCAGGATCGGCGGGATCGGGTTGCGGATCGCGCCGGCGGAGATGTTCCAAGCCATCTGCGATTACTCCCGGCCGCGAATGTCTTCGCGGGCGCCGACGATGTTTGCGTCGTTATCAGCGGGTGTTTCAGTGGTTGGCGGCGCCAGGACGCGCACGGACTCGCCTGCCTGCAAAAACGCTGCGCCGGAGCCCACGATGCGTTCGCCGATCTCAAGGCCGGAAACGACCTCGACCAGATCGCCATCGCGCCCGCCTAGCTGTACATCTTGGCGGTGCACTGCAAACGTTGGCTCAGGTTCTTCCTCGTTGCGCCGATCTACGCCCTCAGGAACCGGCGTCGGTGCGTTGGACACGACATAGACGTAGGCCTGCCCGGACTCGTAGAGGATCGAGCTCTGCGGCACGGCGATCACATCGCGTGGCGGCAGTACGGCTTGACCACGCAGATACATGCCGGCGCGAACGCGCGTGCGCTGTGGCAGCGCGAAAAGGGCTTCTCCCGTGCGGGTGCGCGTGTCGATCGAGGCGGGCAGGCGGCGCAGTGTGCCAGTCACCGTCGAACCATCGACCAGCGAGAACGTAGCGGACTGACCTTCGGACAACGCCAGCGCATCAGCTTCAGCAACTTGTGCCGACACTTCGAGACGATTGTCGGCGGCAATACGGAATAGGGGCTGGCCATCGACAGCGGCGCCGAGTTCGGCGGTTCGATCGATGACAAGGCCGGAGGCGGGTGCGCGCACGAAGCCGCCGCCGAGGCGTGCGTTCACCTCCGCCAGCTGAGCGCGCGCGGCCGCGAGGCGCGCATCGGCGGCAAGCGCGGCGGCACGCCGTTGTTCGATCGCTTCGGCTGAAAGTGCGCCTGAGTCGCGAATGGATTCGGCGCGCTGATATTCGCCGCGCGCACGCACGGCAGCCGATTCAGCTTCAGCGACACTGGCTTGAGCTGCACGCGTCTGCGCCGTAGCGAGAGCGTTATCGAGGCGGGCCATGGCCTGGCCCTGACGGACGAAATCACCCTCGTCGACCAGGATTTGTAGGATGCGCACGCCGCTCGCTTGCGCTGTAACCTGAACGTCGCGCACGGGACGCGCTTCGCCGTTCAATGAAATTTCGGTTTCAAAGGTCTGCAGCTGTACCGGCACAACGCTGACCGCCTGTGCGTCCGAGGTGCGCGCGACTTCGATATTGTTGTCACCGCCCAGACGGCTGACGACGAACAGCACAGCAATAACCGCTGCAATGCCCAGACCGAGTAGCGTCAATATCTTCTTGCGCCGCTTGTTCTCGTCCGGCGCTTCGGTCGCGCGTTCCCACACACGCTTGCCGGCGTCGCGGGCAGTCTGGAGTGCTTTGCCGCTCGCGTCTCGCGCGCGCTTGAACAAGCCGTCGGCTTTGGCGAAGAGTTCGGGGCTATCGGGCTTATTCATATGCGTGGCTCGAGGTAGCGCTCTGCGAGCGCACGAAATTGACGGATGGCCTCATCGGCATCGGTCTCGCGGCAAAACGCGCGTCTCAGACCTATGCCTTCAAGGGCGCCAAACAAGATGTCCGTCGCGCTTTCCGGATCGAGTGTTGCGTCGATCTCACCACGCGCCTGAGCGGCAGCGATCGCTTGCGCAAAGATTCTAACGCTTCCGCAATCTGAGCGCCGTAGCGAAGCGGACATCGCGTCATCGCGGATCGCCTCACCCAAAATGTCGGCGATCAATGCGCCGTCGCCGTCGGCGAACTTTTGAAAGAATTCGCGCGCCGCGAGACACAGCGCCGACAAGAATCCCTGTTCTTCAGCAGCACGCAAAAACGCCTGATCGCTTTCACCGCGCTTGTCTTCGGCGATGGCACCGATGATGTCGGCCTTGCTGGAGAAGTAGCGATAGAGCGCACCGGCGCTGACGCCAGCTTCGGCGCAAATCTCCGCCATCGTCGCTTGATGGAAACCGCGGCGGCGAAAGCAGGCGACGGCTGCGTCCATGATCTGACGCCGCCGGCGCTCGGCCAGTTCTGGGTCGGCTAAACGGGCCAAGTTCGCGTTCCTTAGAGGCTGGGTTGCCAAAAACGGCTTGCGCCGCGATGCTGCGACGCATATAAAACGAACGTTCGTTCTATAAATGTTAAGACTGGACGTCGTCAAGCTGAAAACCCAAGTCAACGCCCGGCGAAGTATCGCCGCGATATGGTTTTCAGCCGCCTAAGTCTTTGAGGAGCAATCAGGAATGGCCGCAGGCGGAAAGCTCTTCCGGACGCTCGCGCTGGCCGGCGCCCTTGCGCTTGGCGCCTGCGTGACCATGCCGAGCGAACGGGCCGAGGCGCCGCCGCTGCCATCCGAATGGCGGGACGCCCCGCAGGGGGCAGAGTTGCCGGTCAGCGATTGGTGGCAAGGCTTCAACGATCCGGCTCTGAATCAATTGGTGATCGAGGCGCTCTCGGAAGGTCCGAGCGTCCAGCTTGCCGTGTCGCGTGTCCGCGAGGCGCGGGCGCTCTCGTACTCAACGATTACGCAATTCCTGCCGCAGCTCACCGCCACTGGCAGCGGCCAGTATCAGCGCTTCGTTGAGGGCCCGGCGCCGGCGGGCGTTGATCGCGAGTCGATGAGCGGCTCCTACGGTGCGCAAGTCTCGTGGGAATTGCCGCTGTTCTCCGTCGGCGCCACGAGCGTTGGCGCGCGCGCTAACACTCAGAGCGCGCTTGCTGACCTTCGAGGCGCGCGTGTCACCCTCGCGGCTGATGTAGCGCAGGCGTACGTCGATCTTCGAGCGGCGCAAGCGAGCCGGGCGGCGCTTCAGCGTTCGGTCGCCACCTCCGATGAGCTCGCGGGGATTCTCGCCACTAGCGCCGGAGCCGGTTTCGCTTCGGAGGCGGATGCCGCTGATGCACGCCGACTGGCGGAAAGCACACGCACTCGCCTGCCAGGTCTGATCATTGAAGAGCGCCGCGCGGAGAATGTGCTTTCCGTTCTCCGTGGACGCGCGCCGGGAACGGAAGACGCGCAGACGCAAGCGGTGCTTGGCGAAGAAAACGCGCCGGTTCCTTATCTTGAGCTTGGCTCCGCGCCCGCCGCGCCCGCTGATCTGTTACGTCTGCGTCCCGATGTTGCGCGCGCTGAAGCGCAAACGCTGATCGCCGCAGCTCAGCTAGGCGCCGCGCGCGCCGACCTGCTGCCGCGCCTCAATCTCACAGGCTCGATCAATGTCACTGACGCGTTGATCGGCAACCCGACCGGCGCGGGCGTAACGCTCGCGAGTGCGACGCCGATCATCTCAATGCCATTGTTTGATTGGGGGCGACGTTTCGCCGTGTCGCGTCAGCGTTCCGCGCAGTTCGATCAGTCGTTGATTCAGTATCGTCAAACTGTAACTCAGGCCGTTGCCGAAGCGTCCAATGCGCTTGTCGCATTGGATCAAGGCCGGCTCCGTCTCGACTCTGCACGCGCTGCAGAAGATGCGGCCGAAGTTACCGCGCGCGGTTCGCGCGCGGCGTTTGAAGCTGGCATCCAAAGTCTCGCCGATCGTCTCCGTTCGGAACAGCAATTGATCGACGCAAGCCTCACGCGGATCACTGCGGAACAACAGGCCGCGAGCGCAGCCATCGCGACGTATCGGGCGTTCGGCGGCGGTCCGGCGGTCGCACCCGAAGTTCAACGCCGCTAGCCGAGCAATCCCCGTCATTCGTCGCACTGTCCCGCGAAAATGCTGGACACGCGCGGACACGTGCGCTGCGTTGCCCGTCTAGGGATGGTACGGGAGTGGGGAATGAAACGCGCGCTAGCTGGAGCTTTGATGTTCGCATTGGCGCTCAGCGCCTGCGCCACGTCGAGCACGAGTACGGCCAGCAACGATCGGCCTGCGACCGTCGCTGAATTACTCGAAGGCGTTGAAATCCCTTACGAGCGTTTCACGCTCGATAACGGTCTCACTGTGCTTGTGCATGAGGATCGCAAAGCGCCGATCGTTGCGATCGCTGCTTGGTACAATGTCGGCTCCAAGGACGAACCCGCGGGGCAGACCGGCTTCGCGCACTTGTTCGAGCACATCATGCTCTTCAACGGCACTGAGCACGTGCCGAACTTGATCGAACCGCTCCGGGAGATGGGCGCCACCAATTGGAACGGCACCACCTGGTTCGACCGCACCAACTATTTCCAAACCGTGCCGACACCGGCATTGGAGCGCGGACTCTATCTTGAGAGTGAACGTATGGGCCACCTGCTCGGCGCGCTCACACAAGAGCGCCTCGATGCGCAGCGTGGCATCGTGCAGAACGAGAAGCGCCAGGGCGACAACCAGCCCTACGGTATGACGTTCTATCGCATTCTTGAGCGGCTCTTCCCGGAAGGCCACCCGTATCGTCATTCCACGATCGGCTCCATGGCCGATCTGGACGGCGCTTCGCTTGAAGACGTGCGCCAATGGTTTCGCGATAATTATGGACCCAATAACGCGGTGGTCGTGCTCGCGGGCGATATCAACGTCGCAGAGGCGCGGCCATTGATGGAGCGATATTTCGGCCACATCGCGCGCGGTCCAGAGAACATTCCGGCGGCTGCCGACGTACCGACACTGAGCGACCGCATCGATGACATGATGCACGATCGCGTCGCGAACACGCGGCTCTATCGCACTTGGGTTGTTCCTGGCCTCGCGCATGAGGATACGCTGGAGCTCGACGTCGCGGCGCGAGTTCTTGGCGGCCTTAACAGCTCGCGGCTCGACCGCATCCTCGTGCGCGATGAGCAGACCGCAATTTCGGTGACGTCGAGCGTGCTGCCGTTCCAGCGAGTCAGCTTCTTTTTTATCACGGTTGATGTGAAGCCGGGCGTTGATCCGGCGACTGTCTCGGCGCGGCTCGATCAGATTATCGCTGAATATCTCGCGACCGGCCCGACCGAAGATGAAATTCAACGCGTTGCGACGCAGCAGGTATTTGGCAGCGTGCTGGCGATCGAGCAGGTGGGTGGATTTGGCGGCAAGACCGTTGCGCTCGCCAACAGCACCATCATGACCGGCGATCCCAGTTTTTACGAACGCAATCTACGTGAGTACGGCAACGTCACGCCCGCGGCCGTGCGCGAGGCGATGGGCCGCTGGTTGACGCGGCCGACCTACGCGCTGCGCGTCGATCCAGGTGCGCGCGAAGCGTATCAAGAATCGAGCGCCACCAATCGCCCGCCGCCGGACAGTCGTCCGCCGACGGCAACGCCGCGCGATCCGATGCCCGACATCGGCACGATTGCTGATCTGGATTTTCCCGACGTGCAGCGTGCGCGACTCAATAACGGCATCGAGGTCGTCTATGCGCGCCGCGAGGCTGTACCGATCACCTATGTCGCGTTCGATTTCGACGCGGGAGTCTCGTCTGATCCAGAAGGCGGCTTCGGCACGCAACGGCTGATGCTCTCGACGATGACGTCGGGGGCGGGTGGACGCGATGCGATGGAAATTGCGGAGCAGCAAGAACGCCTCGGCGCCGCCATTGGCGCAAACGGCACGCTCGACCGCTCAGCCCTCACGCTGACAACGCTCAGCGCCAATCTTGGTCTCTCACTTGATCTCTTCGCAGACGTCGTGCAGAGGCCCGATTTCGCCGATAGCGAAGTGACGCGCGAACGCAACCAGCAGCTTGCAGCGATCGCGACAGAGGGCACGCAGCCGAATGGCTTGGCGCAACGTACGTTCCCGGCCTTGGTCTTCGGTGCAGGTCATCCCTACGGCCGGCCCACGTCGGGTCTCGGCAGTGAGGTGTCGGTCTCGCCGCTGACGCGAGACAATCTTGTGGCGTTCCATCAAGCTTGGATCCGACCAGAGACCGCGCGCGTGTTCGTCGTGTCGGACCGTCCCTTGAACGAGATTACGCGGGCGCTCAACGCGCGCTTCGGCGATTGGCGGGGCGCGGCGACGCCCGTCGGCCGCAAGAACTTCGACGTCACGATCGCGGCGGCGCGTTCGCGCATCGTTATCGTGGATCGTCCGCAATCGCCGCAATCGGTGATCTATGCCGGCTCAGTGCTGCCGATCCGCGGGTCGGATGATACGCTGACGCTCAATGCAGCGATTGAAGTCTTGAGCAACGGCTTCCTCTCGCGGGTCAACACCGAAATCCGGGAGCGGCGCGGCTGGTCGTATGGCTTGGGTGGCGGCGCTAACCTCCGCGAAAACCAGGTGCCCTACATTATCAGTGCGCCTGTGCAGGCCGATCGCACGGGTGACTCGATACGAGAGCTAATTTCACAGATCAACGCATTCAATTCTACCAACGGTGTGACAGCGTCGGAGCATACCCGCACCATCAACGGCAACATCCGTCAGTTGCCGGGCTCGTTCGAGACAGCCGGCGCCGTGCTCGGTGCGCTGCGTTCAAACCAACTTTATCGGCGGCCCGACAATTACTGGGAAAGCGTAGCATCGCGGTATCGCGGGATGAGCGCCGCTCAGATGGATGCCGCGGCGCGTGCGGTGATCGATCCCCAGCAGTTTGTGTGGGTCGTGGTGGGCGACGCGTCGGTGGTGCGTCCGCAACTCGAAGGACTTGGGTTGGACATCGAGGTGATCCCCGCGTCGTGATCACCAATCGATACGGACAATCACTGTGTCGCTGTAACTTCCTGGCCGCGTGGCTGTCGTTGGTCCAACGACGCCATAGAAAGTGCGGTCCACTGTCCAATGGCCCAGAGCCAGAATGCCGCCTGAGACATTGACCGCCGATCCACCAGTCGTGCCATTGCCCCAAACAACTACGTGCTGGTCAGTCGTATAGATATTGTAGTCGAGCAGATCGCCGGAGGACGATTGCATCTTGCGCGCGTTGATCGTGCCGTGGACGCCGCTTTGCATCTCTACGAGGATGCTTGGGAAGAGTTCGGCGAGTCCCGTGCAATCGATGGTGACCTCGCCTTCAGCAGTCTGAGCCCCGTCGAGTGGACTCATGCTCCCGAAGTCCAAAGTCGTCGCGCTGACATTGCAGGTGCAGCCGAGAACGCCGCACACGAGCGCGTCGGCGGGGGGTGCGAGGAATGTGGCGCAGAGCGCGACACAGGCGGCTAGGAAGCGCGTCATGACATCGCTCCACATGTTAGGACCAGTCCAGCCGCCGCTGCCGCTGCAGGTTCAGTCGCCTCGGTCACGCAGCTACCGAGCGAAAGTACGTCGCCGCTTTCGGCGCCTTGAAGGGTGATGCGGCCGTTGCTGCCGATTGGAAAACGGCGCTGATCTCGTTCGCGAACGAGGACCGCGCCGCGCGGCGGCGGGCTGCCGTCAGCAAAAACAACGCGCGTTTCGATGATGCGCTGTTGTGCCTGCACGAAGCGAACAACAGCGCCGCCGCCTTCCGCGATTGCGATGCGTTGGCTCGGCGTGGCGGGCGCTCGGTCGATCGGGAGGTCGTTGGGATCTATGCTGATCGTGTTCACGCGATAGGGCTGCAGATTCGTGATCAGACGCCGCCCATCGGCGCCGGTTTCGCCCAAGTTGAGATGGTTGCGAGCAACTGAAACGTTCGGAGCGCCACCATCGACAACAGCGAACGCCCCGTCGATGTGGCGTCCCGCGAACGGTATATCGTCGATCCATCCAACGCTGCCCCGGTGGCGCGCGCGCGCGCCGCTTATCCCGTTCGCAAAGCCCACCTCCGCGATTGTATCGCCCATCGCGCTCTGTGCGATTGCGGCGGCTTCCAAGCGGTCGGTGGCGCCAGCCGCCGCACGTACCCGCCAGCCGAGCCGATCTGGCTCCACGGCGCGTTGAGCGCTGGCGCGGTAAGTGATGCCGTGGCGATCGTGTTCGGCGCGCGCGTGCCCGGAGACGTCGGACGTGAGGGAGAAGCTAAAGCTCACTCCCGCAGCCAGTTCCTCGTCTTCGTTCTCTCGCGCGGTGTGGATGAGGCGAAATGAAATTGCGCCATCGGCGTAGTCCGGCGTGTAAGAAAAGGTGAGCGTCCGCGCGCGTGGAGCCGCGTTGAACTCAATCTCGGCAGCAGTGAAAGAAATGGCGCCGTTGTCGCCGAGGTCGAAGGCGGCATTGCCCGCCACGGCGCGACGAAAGTCGCCCGCACCGTCCTGGCCTAACGGCGTGAAGGCGCCGCCGCGTTGTTCGAGCTGCAGGCCAAACGTGGCGACGCGTCCATCGTAATACCACGACGCGGAAGTATAATCGCCATCTGTGTTGTACGCATGCGAAATATAAGCTTGGCCAAAGTAAGGATTGGCAACGCTTGCCCCGCCTTGAAGCGTCGCGAGTTCATCCGTCGCTTCGATTGCACCTTCGATCGTCAACGCGTCGGCTAGCCCTCGCCGATAGCGCACCGCTGCGAATGTGTCACCGTAGCGCGCGTTTTCAAATCCGAACCGGCGGCGCTCGGCGCCGATCGCCACGGACCAATCGCTAAAACCGGGCCTCAGCATCAACGTGTTCACGAAGAACGGACGCGTTATCGTTTGTTGACGTCCGAGAACGTCAGTCACGATCAGTTCTGCTTCGCCACCGCCCGAAACGACTGGCGCGTGGTCGATGACAAAAGGCCCAGCAGCCACGTTAGTTCGAGCGCGGAGCACGCCATCAACATAGAGCTCGATCGTTGAAGCCGTTTCGGCTTCTCCGGAAAGCGCGAGAGTCGGGTAGGTGATGAGCGAGGGCGTGAGACCAAAATGGCGCCCAATTTGAATGCCGCCGAACCGCATCGGTGTCCCAGTTGCGCCAATCATCACAGAGTCACCAAACCGCGCGCGCACGCCCTGAAGAGGGCGGTCAACGGTCCAGCTTGTCTCTAGGCGCGTGATGTGCCCTTGCACGCCGGAGCGGCCGAGCCAGGAACTTTCGATCAGGCCCCAGCTGCCAAACAGCGCGGCCTCAGCGATGCCTGAGATCTCGGCATCGCTATCCTCAATCCACCGGGCTTCCGCTTCGTAGTTGAGATAACCGCCGGCGCCCGAGGCGAGTGGCGGCGCCTGTCCAGGCCCCTCCATATCAAGGCGCTGCCGTTCGAAGCACGACATTGTGCAAGTGATCACGATCGCGCTTTCATCCGGTAGTTCCTCGTAGCTGAGGCCGGTGATGCTCGACAGCGGGACGAGGTCGTCCGTATTGGGCGCGGCGATACCCAATTGCGCTAGCGCGCTGCCGGGGGCTTCCACGCCGTTGGCCGTGCGCGACGCGAACACGTCAAGTGTTGCTCCGCGCGCGGGCAGACGAAGTTGAACTACGAGCAGATCCGTTTCCGCTGCGGCTGCAGCGCCCACCCCGAGGGCGAGGCTAGTGCACAGAAGCGTGCTGAACGGGCGGGCCAACATGGATCACGTGTTCGTTGCGTTGGCCGAGCGCGCTAGCTTCGACAAGGCGAAGCGGCCCGCCTCGAGTGCTTATTTCGATTGTGGCGGAGGATCCTGCTAGCAGATAGCGCGGCGCGTCGAGCCGTTGCTCGCCACTCAGCAGTGCTATCTGCGCAAAGCTGTTACCCGTGTTCGTCAAGGTGAGGCGTTGACCGTCGACGTGTGTGGTGATGTCCGCGGCCGCGCCGCGCGGTGTCACGAACACTGGCAGGGACATTTCCAACGCGAAGCCGAGCGCGGCGCCACTCTGGCGCTCCGCCGGAAGCTCGCGCAGCAGAATTCTGTATGCGCTCTCGTGAGTGGGGTCGGCGTCGCGGACACCAAGGCGGACGGTTTGTTCGCTGCCTGCCCGTATCTCGAATATGGCCGGCGCTACGATGAGCGTGTTGGTCGGGATAAGCTGATCTTCGCCATTCGCTTGCGACCAGACATAGGCTTCGACCTCGAACGAGACCGGCGTGTCGCGGCCGTTGGTGAGACGTATCGATCCAATCGCGCGCTCGGGCGTAAGGCTTACGAGCACGGGCGCGACACGAATGCCGCCGGTTTGAGCGCTCGCCGCGTTCTGCGCCATGAAGAAAGTGGCGGCTACTATGAGCGCGCGCAACATCACCACGACACCGTGACGATGATGGTGTCGGAATAATCACCAGATGGCGCGGCTTGTTGCATCGGGATGCGCCCATAGACTGGAATCGAACCCGGTGTGCCATCGCCGGCGCCGGCCAGGCGGTCGCCGCCAGTGTCGCCCCAAAGCACGGAGCGTTGATCGTCTTGGTAGAGGACGTAGGAGAGCGTCTCTGACCCGCCCGCCTTTGTCATGAAGCGTTCCGACATGGACGCGCCCGAACCGCCGCCGACGCTCATGCCTACATTGTACGATGTGCCATTTGTACAGGTGACGCTAACACTCGTCTCAGCATCGAGGTCTGCCGCTGCAATTGGGTCATAGTCGCCGAACGTAAGATCGTCTGCGGTCACGTCGCATGATGCCAACACCGTCGCGGTAACTTCGAAGGAATCTGTGTCGCTGTCCGCATGAGCGACTGAGGGTGCAACAGCCGCCGCGAACATCAATGCGGCCCGAACGAGTTGAACGGCGTGCGTTGCGGAGGTGTCTAATTTTGCACTCGACATCACGCCACCAACGCGGCGCCGCCACAACGCACGCCGTTCACCCGGACGTCGGCTTCTCCGAGGCGCACTCCAAGGAGATCCGACAAGCCGTTCACGAGATTATCCAGTGGTCCCGCCGCGCTTGTTAGGACGCTCTGCACGGCCGATGTCAGCGCCGACGTGCTCAAGCCCAGGCCTCCCGCGTGGACCGTCAATTTCGTTTGTCGCAGGAGGCTGGACACCGTCGCGCGCGCGGTATCACGCGTTGATACGGACTTGACGGCGCCGCGCTCAATATCGCGATCGCTGAAGCGTACACTCTGCCATTCGTGACCGCCAACGTCGACGCGCGCTTCACCCTCGACGCGCGCCACACCGACGCGCACCATCTGCGCGGGGGCAGGGCGGAGGTCGCTGCGAAAGTTGTTGAGGCGGCTGCGATCGACTTCACCGAGCGAGAGCGAACCGATCCCTGGCGACACGCCGAGCGTCACGGCGCGGTTGGCGCCGCCCCAGCCGCAATTGATTTCCTGCAACCGCGCTTGGCCGGAGGCGAGTTCCAGAAGGATAGGAATACGAACATTGGCCAGCGCGCCGGCGCTTGTGCTTGTCTCTACGTAGAGACGCGTCTGCGCGGTCCGGATCACGACTTCCTCGTCATTGGTGACTGTCAGCCATGGTGAATTGTTTGGTCGCTCGCCTATCGCCAGCCAAACATTGGTTGACGCCAAGCCGGGTACGCCTGCGCCTAAATCGAGCTGAACTTGGCGCTGTCCGTTCGCGACCTGCAGAATCGCTGTCGCAAGATCCATGGCGCTAACTTGAATCGCAGTGTCGGCGCTGCGCGTCGCGTGATCCTGCGGTCCGTAGGGGCCGAGGTCGAGAACATCGCTCAGGCCGCGCAGTGGGCGGTTGCGTTCTGAGGCTCGAGCCATGGCGCGCAGCGCGCGCTCGGCGCGCTCGTCAGTCTCCGCCACGACATCGGCGAGCGCCTCAAGCGCCACAGGTGCATCAGCGTGAGCGTCGAGCGTTTCGTTGTAACTTGCCGCTTCAATGTCTAACCGAGTCCGGAGCGCATCTACATAGTCGAGGACATCGACGTTGGCGCGTAGCAACGCGTTGTAGTCCATGACCGAAAGGTTGACGTTGCTTCCGGTCAGGCCGCCCAAGACCTCATTGGCGATGCCGCCCTGCAGGGAAAGCAGGCGCGTGCCGATCTGGAAGCTGGCGAGCTGGGTCTCCGCAGCTGTCGCCTCGCGCCGAATGGTCATTCGACCCGCGGGCACGAACAAGCGGCCAAAGAAGAGTGGCGCTGAGGTGGTCACCTCAACACGCACGGCGTTGGCGCGGGCAGGATCCGGACGAAAGCGCTCAGCCGGCCGGACGGAACGATCCGGCGTGTGCGTTCCGAGCACGACGCGGACGCGTGTGTCGTGCGGCCACCGGTTGGCGGCGACGGTGGCGGCGGCGAGCGCTTCCGCCTGCGCCGGATTCTGCATCGCCGCGAGGGCGGCGAGATCGGCGCTGCCCTGCAGGCGCCGGGATTCGAGATAAACGCTGCCCGTGTCGACCGCCAATCCGGTGAAGCCGATTAGCACGACACTGCTGACTGCCGTTATGATGGAGACACCACCTTCACGGGCGCGAAGGAACAGACCTGAGGGCATCAGAAACCACCCATACGGATGGTCGCGCTGCGGGAGATAGTAGAAGACGGCGCAGGGATCAGTGTTTGGAACGCCCAGTACACGTCTTCACTCGCATCGTACGTGACGGCGACTGAGATGGCGGAGCCTTGGCGAGACAAGTCGATGCGCGAGAGCTCGCCGCGCATAAAGGTTTGATTTGCGATGCCCGCTTGCATCGCCTCGCGGGCGAGTGACAAGCGCTCTTCATCATCAAGTCCAGCGATGGAGGCGCGGGCCGCGTCGTTGGCGAGTTGCTGAACGGTGTGTGCGGTCAGGAAATATCCGCCGTACGTAAATATGCCAGTCAGCAGCAGGAACAGGATGGGGCCGACGATGGCAAACTCCACGGCTGCGCTGCCGCTGTGATCCAATCGTCGTGGCGATGGCGTGCGCCAGTGCGCCCTGAATCCTCGGGACAACTTGAGTGTGAACCCCACCGGAATAGCTCCTGCCCAGACGGACGGACTATGCCTTTGGTCCTATTTGAAACTGACGCATTCGAATTTTTCGAAACTTGCGAAAATCCCATACGCAAGGCCGTCAATCACGAGCGGTTAGCGTCGAAGCTTGTGGGCAAGAGATCTTCCGCGACCAAGCATGGGTGGTGGAACGTTGTCTGTGATATCAGTGTTGTTGGAGTTATTCGAGTCGGAGCGGCAACCTTGCGAAATCGCATCAGCGTGTCGTCTGCGGAGTTTATCCGCAATATAGGCCACTGGCAGAACGAGGCGCTGCGGCAGCCGATCTCGATCACGCATCACGGGCGTGAGCGGCTAGTACTAGCGGCGCCCGATGCGTTTGAAACAGCCGCTGGCTCGGAAGATGCAGACGCAGTCGGCAAACTCCGCGCTGATAATGCGGCACTGCAAGACAATCTAGGCGACGGCTATTTGAGTTTCGATTCCCAGCTCAGCATTCGACACAGCAACTCCGTCGCCGAAGCGTTTGTTGGTATTGCGCGCGCGGATCTGGAGGGCGCGCCAATCATCAGCACTCTACCTCAGCCGCTAGCATCGATCTTGTGCGATCGCGCGCAGCGCGTAATCCGGTCGCGGCAGGTGGAGCGGTTTGAAGTGGGAGCCGATGACGGTCGGCATCTTGCCGTCACGGTGTTTCCAGTCACGGACGGTGCGGCGGCGCTGCTGCGCAATATCACCGAAACCCATGTGTTACGCCGCCGACTGGAAGATGGCGAAGCCATCGAACAGGCCGTGCGCGTCCACGCTTGTGCCGCTTCCATAAAGCTCGACGCGCGCGCGCGCGTCGAGTCCGTTGACGATTCATTTACCAGGTGGACCGGCTTCGCCGGAATCGACTTGACCGGTCATCGTATTCTGGACCTGGTCGCCGCTGCGTGGCGCCGAGATTGCGCCGATATGATTGAAAGCGTGCTCCGAGAAGCGCAGCCACGCTCGATGGCGCTGACACTACTAGGCAAGCGTGGTGAAGAGATTGAAGGTATGCTCGCGTTGGCGCCGATCCTGACGGACTTCGTTGCTCACGGCGCCATCGCGGTGTTCGTCCCGTATACGCGACACGACCAACCGCAACGCACTGCCTGCACTGACGCGCAATTAAGCTAGCGCTGGGCTCAATTTCACCTGTATCCTGGCGTGCGAGGGATGCATGGCGCGCACGCAGGCTGCGGATTATGATGAACGGAAGTTAGCGATCGTCGAGGCGGCGGCTTCGTTGTTTTCGGCGCATGGCTTCAACGGCGCCTCGGTTGCCGACATTGCCCAGCGCTGCAAGACCTCCAAAAGCCTCATCTATCACTATTACGAGTCGAAAGAGGACATCCTCTACGACGTGATGATCAGCCACGTCCGCACGCTCGAAGCGGCAGCGGCGGATGCGATGGCGGATTCGGCATCGCCAGAGCAGAAGTTGCGCGATCTTACGCAGCTCTTCATGGCGCTCTACGTCACCGCCGCCGCCCGTCATAAAGTGCTTCTGAATGATCTCGACTACGTGCCGAAAGCGAGGCGGGCTGAAATCGTTGAGGTGCAGCGCGGCCTGATCGAAAACGTGCGCGCGCTGCTGATCGAGATAGAACCCGCGCTGCGTAAGCGCGACGGCGCGAGCCTCACGGCCGCGATGCTCTTTTTCGGCACGATCAACTGGACTCACACCTGGTACGATCCGAAGGGCGCCGTCAGCCCCGAGCGGCTAGCTGACATGGCGGTTGATCTCACGCTCGGTGGCATCGCGCGCATGGCGCAAGGCTAGGCGGGCTTCGCCCATTCCATCACGACAAACCATGGCGCGCGACGGTATCGCGCTGCCTTTGGCTCGGGTGCACCGGCGATTGGCGCGGGCTCCTCGAAAAAGCGAAGCTCAAGCCCTTGCTGCAAGAACGCGCGCATGTACGCGCTGAGCGGGCGATGGTGGTTGACGATTCGGATGCCGCGCCACTCGGTCCAGAAGGCGCGCTCCTCGAGATAGTGATCGACAGGGTAGTGCTTGAGCTCGCCACCGAAGCCGCGCACCCAACCTAGCTCGGCGCCGGCTGTGTTGAAGCTGTTGCAATTAGCGATGAGCAGCGTGCCGGCCGGTTTCAGCACGCGCGCCATCTCAGCGATCGGCGCGTTCATCTCCGGCATGTCGATCAGACTGAGATAGCTGACGACAAGATCGAAACTCTCATCTGCAATGGGCAACTGGTCGCCGCTCGCTTCGAGATACGTGCCGTTCGGGTCGCGCGCGCGACCGCGTTCGATCAGCGCCGTTGTTGGATCAATACCGGTGCAAGCAACACCGCGTTCGCCCAGCATCCGGCAAAAGCGACCTTCTCCGCAGCCGACATCCAGCATCGTCTTCGGTGCGCCCGCCAGCGCGCGCGGCAGCATCACTGGATCGAGTACATAACGGCGACCGAAATCGCCGTGCTCTCCCATGTCCGCGATCCAGGCGCCCGCGGACTCGTTCCAACCATTCTCTGACATGACCTAGACGTCGTACGTCAGCGCCACGCCTTCGGTAAGGGGTGTCGATTGACACGTGAGCACGTAGCCTTCGGCGATCTCTTCTTCGGAGAGGCCGTAATTCACTTTCATGCTCACTTCGCCCGCCGTCACCTTGGCGCGGCACGTGGCGCAGACGCCGCCTTTGCAGGCGAATGGCGCGGGGAGGCCCGCGGCGCGGACGTTGTCGAGGATCGAGTGCTTCTCTGGATCGAACGCAACCTGCATGCGCCGGCCGTTGAGTGTCACGCTCATCTTGAGGCCGGCAGCTTTCTCTTCGAGCGCACGCGCTGCCGCCGCTTGCGCAGATGAGAGCGGCCCGGTGGTGAAGCGCTCGATCAGGATGCGAGGCTTGTCGACGCCCTTCGCGAGAAGCGCTTCTTCAACCGCGTCCATCATTGGGCCTGGGCCACATATGAAGAACGTGTCGACGTTCGCGGGTTTCACGAGCGACGACAGCAACGCTTCCGCTTTCGCGCGATCGAGGCGGCCGTTGAAGAGCTCGATCTCTTCTTCTTCCTCTTCTAGGAAGTGATAGACGCTGAATCGGTCGATGTAGCGATCCTTCAGTCCCGCGATCTCTTCGAGAAACATCACGCCCAGCGAATTGCGGTTGCCGTAGAAGAGCGTGAAGCGTGAGAGCGGCTCCATCGCGAGCGCCGTTTTGATTAGTGACAAGATGGGCGTGATGCCCGACCCACCGGCGAAGGCGACGTATTCACGCTGCGCCGCCGCGTTGAAATTCCAGCAGAAACTGCCGTGTGGGGCCATGACGTCGAGCTCGTCCCCGGCTTTTAGTTCGTCATTCACCCAGCCCGAGAAAACGCCGCCAGCGATCTTCTTGACGCCAATCTTCAGCACGCCTTCGCTGGGCGCCACGCAGACAGAATAGTTGCGCCGCACCTCTTCGCCGCCGAACTCGCGACGAAAGGTGAGGTGCTGACCGGCGCGGAACGCAAAGGTTTCGCGCAAGTGCTCAGGAAGTTCGAAGCGCACGGAGACGGCGTCCGGCGTTTCGCGCTTCACTTCGGCGACACGCAGCTTGTGAAAATCGATACTCGCCATCAGTGACACTTAAATCTGTCGAACGGCTCCGCGCACGCTTTGCAGCGCCACAGCGCTTTGCATGGCGTGGAGCCGAAGCGAGAAAGTTCTTCGGTGTTGGACGAACCACAGCGCGGGCATTCGGCGGCGGCTTGGTTCTTGAGCGAAGCAGCGGACGCGCCCTTCGGGGGCGGTGCGATGCCGTACGCGCGCAGCTTTTCGCGGCCTTCATCGCTGATCCAATCGGTGGACCAGGGCGGCGAGAGCGTCGTTGCGATAGCGACATCGCTGAATCCGTTGGCATCAAGCACCGCGCGGATCGATTGCTCGATCGCGATGGTCGCTGGGCAGCCGGTGTAGGTTGGCGTGATCGTCACCGCGTTCGCGCCGATCTCGCGCACGATGCCGAGATCGAGCACGGAGACTGCGGGGATTTCCGGATCGGGCACGCGCGCGAGGATGGCGCGGATGCGGTCGATGTCCGAGATCGCCATCACGGCGCTCACCACGTCGCGCCCGGATAGGCGCGCTGGAGGAATTGCATGTCGCTCAGCAGATGGCCGAGGTGTTCCGAGTGACGGCCGATGCGCCCGCCCGTCGTCGCGCGGCGCGGCGCAGGGCGGTTGAGCGTTGCTTCCGCCAGCACTGCATCAATCCGCGCATCCCACGCCGCGCGCAGCGCAACCTTATCGACGCCAGCGCCAGCCTTGATCGCCGCCGCGTCGACGTCATCCATCAAGAACAATTCGTCCGCGAAGCGCCACATCCAATCGAGGCCGGCGACCAAACGCGCTTTGCTCTCGTCGGTGCCATCGCCCAGGCGGATCATCCAATCGCTCGCGAGCGTGGCGTGATAGGCGACTTCCTTCGATGCTTTCGCGGCGATGGCCGCAAAGCGCGCATCTTTCACCGCCGCCATTTGTTCAAACAGCAGCAGCTGATAGTGCGAGCACAAAAACTGCCGCGCGATTGTCTGCGCGAAATCGCCATTCGGCTGCTCGACCAGCAGGCAATTAGTGAAATCCATCACGTCGCGGCGGAAGGCGAGGGCGTCGCCGTCGCGGCCTTCGCCTTCGAGTTCACCGGCGAGGTTCAGAAAGTGCGTCGCCTGGCCGACCTGATCCAGCGCGACGTTTGCCAGTGACAGGTCAACCTCAAGCGCAGGCGCGTGTCCGCACCATTCGCTGAGACGTTGGCCGAGGATGAGCGAATCATCGCCCAGCCGCAGTGCGTATGTGGCAAGCGCGTCCATTATATGTGCGTGATGCCGTCAGGAATTTTGTAGAATGTCGGGTGGCGATAGACTTTGTCTTCCGCCGGCTCGAACAACGGACCCGCATCGCCCGGATCTGACGATACGATCTGCGCCGACGGCAGCACCCACAAGCTTACGCCTTCCATGCGTCGCGTGTACGTATCGCGCGCGTGCTCAAGCGCCATCTTCGCATCCGCCGCGTGCACGCTGCCGACATGGTGGTGCGAAAGCCCGCCCTTGCCGCGCACGAACACTTCCCACAGCGGCCATTCTTTGCTCGGATCGCTCATCGTCTCACTCCGCCGCGAGCTTTGCTGCCGCGCGCTTCTCAGCATGCACACGCGCCGCTTCGCGCACCCAAGCGCCTTCGTCCCAAGCCTTTTGGCGCGCTTGCAGGCGCTCCTTCGCGACCGGGCCTTCGCCGCGCACGACAGCCGCGAACTCTTCCCAGTCCACTTCACCGAAATCGTAAGCGCCGCGCTCTTCGTTCCACTTCAGCGCCGGATCCGGCACCGTGAGGCCGATCGCTTCCGCCTGCGGCACAGTGATATCGACAAACTTCTGCCGCAGCTCATCGTTGGTATCGCGCTTAATCCGCCAGCGCATACTTTGCGCCGTGTTCGGCGACTTGTCGTCCGGCGGGCCGAACATCATCAGCGATGGCCACCACCAGCGGTTCAGCGCGTCTTGCGCCATGCGCTTCTGCTCCGGCGTGCCGGCGGCGAGATGCATCATGATCTCGTAGCCCTGGCGTTGGTGGAAGCTCTCTTCCTTGCAGATGCGCACCATCGCGCGCGCGTAGGGGCCGTACGACGTGCGCTGCAGCGGCACCTGATTCATGATCGCCGCGCCATCAACGAGCCAGCCAATTGCGCCAATGTCAGCCCAGGTCAGCGTCGGGTAATTGAAAATGGTCGAATACTTCGCTTTGCCGCTGAGCAAAGCTTCCGTCATTTCGTCGCGCGAGGTGCCGAGCGTCTCGGCCGCAGCATACAGATAAAGCCCGTGCCCGCCTTCATCCTGCACCTTTGCCAGCAGGATCGCCTTGCGGCGCAAGTTCGGCGCGCGCGAAATCCAATTGCCTTCCGGCAACATGCCGACGATCTCGCTGTGCGCGTGTTGCGACATCTGCCGCACCAGCGTTTTGCGATACGCCTCTGGCATCCAATCCTTCGGCTCGATGAACTCATCGTTCGCGACGCGCGCTTCGAATGCGGCGATCAGCGCGGGATCTTCGGTGATGGCTTCGGCGTTCTTCTTGCCACTCATATCGGTCGTGTACACGGGCGCACCTCTGGACTTTTCTCTACCATACCTATAACCGACCGATCGGTCAACTAATTACAGAACCCCCGATTGATCGAGAAAGTCCCGTAAATTCAGCGATGATGCGGCCGTCGGCGGTGCGAACACTCACGTGATAGACTCCGGTGCGGCCGGATCGCGAAACCTCGCGCGCTTCAGCGACCAACTCGTCGCCCGGTTGCGCCGGCGCGAGGAATGAGATGCTGGCGTGCTGCGCGACGGTGTTTTCGTTGCGAGAATTGCAAGCGTAGGCGAACGCAGTGTCTGCGAGCGCAAAGATCATGCCCCCGTGTCCGATGCGATGGCCGTTGAGCATGTCATCACGCAGCTTCATGCGGATGAGCGCGTAACCCTCGCGCGCATTCTCAATCACAATACCCCATGCGGGTCCGGTGCCTTCGCGTTGCAGCAGCGTCTCCGCAACGCGTCGCGCGAGATCATTCGCTTCACTCATTGCGTCTCTCGTGAATTGACCGACCGAGCGTTCTATCATACGCCACGCCAACGCGCGAGGAGGCGAGCGATGGATTACGAAACCATTCTGCTGGAGATCGCAAACGGCGCCGCGCGGCTGACGCTCAATCGGCCTGACCGTTTGAACAGCTTCACCGTACAGATGCACGATGAAGTTTCGCGCGGACTTGAAGCTGTCGCGAAGAGCGATGCGCGAGTACTGGTTCTTACGGGCGCCGGCCGTGGCTTCTGCGCGGGGCAGGACCTCTCGGATCGTGCCGTCGCGCCTGGCGGAGATGGCGTCGATCTCGGTGAGTCACTCGAGAAGCGCTACAATCCGCTGATCCGGCGCCTGACGTCGCTCGAAATGCCGGTGATTTGCTCGGTGAATGGCGTTGCTGCAGGCGCCGGCGCCAATATCGCGCTCGCATGCGATATCGTGATCGCCGCGAAGAGCGCGAAGTTTATCCAGAGCTTTGCGAATATTGGCTTGATCCCAGACAGCGGCGGCACGTGGACTTTACCACGGCTTGCGGGTCAGGCGCGCGCGATGGGGTTGGCGCTGATCGGCGAGCCGCTCACCGCCGAACGCGCGGAAGCGTGGGGCATGATCTGGAAGAGTGTCGATGACGATAAGCTACGCGAGGAAACCGACGCGCTCGCCGCAAAGTTCGCGTCAGCGCCGACCAAAGGGCTCGCCGCAACCAAGCAGCTTATCCGCGAGGGCGCGACGCGCACACTCACCGAACAGCTCGACGTCGAGCGCGACGCCCAGCGTATGCTCGGCCGCACGAGCGACTACAAAGAAGGCGTCGGCGCCTTCATGGAAAAGCGCGCGCCAAAATTCACCGGAAACTGAGCCATGAAACCGATCACGCTGCAGAACTACGCCGAAGGCAAATGGGTCGCCGGTTCGGGGGGGCTGGCTGAGTTGCGCTCGGCGATAGACGGCGAAGTCGTTGCGCTCACCTCATCGCAAGGGCTCGATTTCGGCGCTATGCTGAACTTCGCGCGCGAGCAGGGCGGGCCGGCGCTGCGCGCGCTCACCTTCCACCAACGCGCGCTGATGCTGAAAGCGCTCGCCGAAGCTCTAACGGCGAAGAAGGATGCGCTCTACGAGCTGAGCTACAACACCGGCGCCACCAAGGCCGATAGCTGGATTGATATCGACGGTGGCATTGGCACGTTTGCAGTTTATCAGGGCAAAGGCCGCCGCGAACTGCCGAACGAGCGGATCTTGATCGACGGCAACGTCGAAGCACTCTCGCGCAACGGCACGTTCCAAGGATTGCACGTTTTCACTTCGCTTCAGGGCGCGGCGGTTCACATCAACGCCTTCAACTTTCCCGTCTGGGGCATGCTGGAAAAGCTCGCACCGACGTTCTTGGCGGGCGTGCCGGCGATTGTGAAGCCGGCGAGCGCAACGAGCTATCTCACCGAAGCTGCCGTTCGCATCATGCTCGAAGCGAACGTGCTGCCGAAGGGCGCGCTGCAGCTCATCGTTGGCTCGACGGGCGATCTGTTCGAGCATTTGACGACGCAGGATGTCGTATCCTTTACCGGCTCCGCCGCCACCGCGAACAAGCTGAAGAGCCATCCTGTGATCGTCCGCGAAAGCGTGCGTTTCGTTGCGGAGCAGGATTCACTCAACGCTTCCGTGCTCGGGCCGGATGCAAAGGCGGACTCTCCCGAGTTTGATCTCTTCATCAAAGAAGTCGCCAGGGAAATGACGGTGAAGGCGGGCCAGAAGTGCACCGCCATCCGCCGCGCCATGGTGCCCGCCTCGCTGATCGACGCCGCCCAAGCCGCGCTGGCTGCGCGTTTGGAGAAAACCACGATCGGTGATCCGCGCGACGAAGCCACGCGCATGGGCGCGCTTGTCAGCACGAGCCAGCGCAATGATGTGCGTGAGAAGATCAAAGAGATCAGCGCCGATGCCGCGATCGTTTACGGCGATCCCAGCGGTACGCCGTTCAACGAGAAGGGCGCGTTCATGTCGCCGGTGCTGCTCCGCTGCGAGAAGCCGTGGGAGGCGCGCGGGGTTCACGATGTCGAGGCGTTCGGCCCCGTCTCAACGCTGATGCCGTACAAAGACGCTACCGACGCCATCGCACTCGCCAATCGCGGCAAGGGCTCGCTCGTGATGAGCGCCTTCACCCACGACACCGATTTTGCGCGTGACTTGGTTCTAGGCTCGGGTTCGTTCCACGGCCGCATCGTGTTCATTGATCGCGATAGCGCCAAGGAGAGTACCGGCCACGGCTCGCCAATGCCGCATATGATTCACGGCGGCCCCGGTCGCGCTGGCGGTGGCGAAGAGATGGGCGGCATTCGCGGCGTTACGCATTACATGCAGCGCACCGCGCTGCAGGGCCATCCGCGCACACTCGCGACAATCGTGAAGCGTTACATTGCAGGTATGCCGACGGAGAACGCCGAACAGCACCCGTTCCGCCGCAAATTTCACGATCTCCCGATCGGCTACCAGCTCAAAACCAAAGCGCGCGAAATCACGCTCGATGACATCGAGCATTTCGCCCACTTCACCGGCGATACGTTCTACGCGCACATGGATGAGGAAGCGGCGAAAGCGAATCCGCTGTTCGGCGGGCGCGTCGCGCACGGGTATCTCATTCTTGCGTTTGCAGCAGGCCTCTTCGTCGATCCTGACCCGGGACCGGTGCTCGCAAACTACGGTCTCGACAATCTGCGTTTCGTCAAGCCGGTGAAGCCCGGCGACACTGTGCAAGTCGCGCTGACGGTGAAGGACAAGACTTTGCGCAAGCCGGACCAAGGCGAAGTGCGCTGGGACGTCGTCGTCACCAATCGCGATGGTGACACCGTTGCGGCATATGATCTGCTGACGATGAACGCGGCCTAGGCCACAGCCTTCAGCGCTTCAACGAAACG
Organism: Hyphomonadaceae bacterium; assembly: GCA_041398305.1. GTDB lineage: Bacteria > Pseudomonadota > Alphaproteobacteria > Caulobacterales > Aquidulcibacteraceae > Vitreimonas. Next base: position 84,256 of record JAWKUZ010000002.1, on the reverse strand, counting down.
CGGAATATCCGCTTCGCGTAGGCCGGCGACATTGATGCGCGCTGCGTCCGTCATGTAGATGCCGTGCACTTCGCGCAGTGCGGTGACCTGAGTTTCAGTGAGCGGCAAGGTTGAGAACATGCCCTTCTGCGCCGCTATCAGATGCATTGGGATTGAGTTAACACGCGCCGCCGCAAGCTGTTGACGCGTGCGCTTGATGTGGCCGCGGATTTGATCGAGTTCCTCGCGCCACGAAGCGCGTAGCGCGTCATCGCTCAGAACTTCGCGCACGATTGCCGCGCCGTGATCCGGCGGCATCGAGTAATTCGCGCGCGCGATGGCAGCCAGATTGCTCATCACCGCTGGCCGCGCTTTTTCGGCTGCCTTCACAAAGAGCGCGCCGACGCGTTCGCGATAGATGCCGAACGATTTCGCTTCGGAAACCGCAATCACCGCTTCCGGCACAAGCTCCAACAGCGTCCTGGCTCCTGCAACATCTTCTTCAATCCCGTCTCCAAAGCCCTGGTAGGCGAGGTCCACAAACGGAATGACGCCGCGCGCATTCAGTGCCTCGGCCAATTGCTTCCACTGCTCAATGGAAAGGTCCGCGCCAAGCGGGTTGTGGCAGCAGGCCTGCAAAATCACGGCATCGCCTCGTTCGACCTGCGCGAACCCACCGATCAGCGTATCCATATCGATACGCTGCTCGGCGATGTCGAAGAAAGGGATCTCGATCGGTTCAAGCCGCGCCGCGCGTACGATTGAGGGGTGGTTTGGCCAGCATGGCGCAGGCAGCAAGATGCGCTTGGCGCCGCTTTCGCGCAGGAGGTCGCAACCAAGGCGCAGGGCGCCGGTGCCGCCCACGGCCTGGATCGCGGCGAATCCTTGTGACAACTCGCCGAAGGCAAGCTGGCCGACCAGCCTCAGAAAATCCACGTCACCCTGTTGTCCGACGTAGGTCTTTGTTTTCTGCGTCGCTAGCAACAACGCTTCAGCGTCTTTGACCGCCTTCATGACCGGCGTGGTGCCGGTGGCGTCCTTGTAAACACCGACACCGAGGTCGATCTTGTCAGTCCGCGGATCTTCGCGGAACATCTTTATGATCTTCAAGAGCGGATCGGGCGCCTTAGGCGATAGCGTTTCAATCATTGGTCTGCTTTCAATCTTCCAGCGGCCAAGTTTCGAGCACTTCGACGAAGCGCGTAAGCCACGCATTAGTTTGATGGCCATCGAGTACGCGGTGATCGATGGTGAGCGACACATAGGCCATCGGCTTTATCACCATCGCGTCGGCGCCGCCGACATCGCGAACAACAACGCGCTTTTCGAGTTTGCCGACACCCAGGATCGCCGATTGCGGCTGATTAATAATAATTGGCGTCCCTACGAGCGAGCCGGAGACACCGTGGTTCGAAATTGTGAAGGTGCCGCCTTGCACATCGGCCGGCTTTAACTGGTTCTTGCGGGCCCGCTCTGTGACATCGCCCAATTGTGCGGCGGTTTGCTTCAGCGTCAGCGTCTGCGTGCGGTGGATCACGGGCACTATTAGACCCTTGTCGCCGAGCGCTACGCCCATGCCGATGTTCACGTCATCGAAGACCTCGAGGAAATCATCGTGCCAGCGCGCGTTGACGTTTGGCGAAACGTTCATCGCTTCGGCCGCCGCACGCAGAATGTATGCGGAGAAGGTGAGGGGCGCGCCGCCGGTCGCGTAAGCTTCTTTGTGTTTGTTGCGGTGTGCGATGACGGCGGAAAAGTCGGCCTCGAATACAGCCGTCACGTGCGGGGCGATCGCCACCGAGCGCGACATATGCTCCGCAATAGAGCGGCGCATCATGTCATGTGGCACGCGACCACCTCTTAGTGACGCAGAGGTCGGCGCTTTTGCTGTAGGCGTGTTTTTGCCCCGCGCCAGGAAATCCTCGACGTCCTTGTGCGTGATTCGCCCATCGCGCCCGGTGCCGGCAACATCGGCGGGCGACAGGCCGTGATCGGAGAGCAGACGCTTTACCAGCGGCGAGAGCCGCATCTCGCTCCCATTCGATAGCGTCGGCGCGGCAGCGGCTCTCTGCTTTGCTGGCGACGGCGCAATTTTTGTCGCGCTCGGCTGTGCAACCGCGCCAAGCGCAAGCACGCCTAGCGTAGCTCCGGGCGCCGCCTCATCGCCCTCGTTGAGTGCGATCGACGTCAACACGCCATCGGCTGGTGATGGCACTTCAACCGCGACCTTGTCCGTCTCCAATTCGACAATCGGTTCGTCGCACTTCACCGCATCGCCGATCTTCTTCAGCCACGCGCGCACGACCGATTTTGAGCCTTCCTGCTCCATCGGCATGAGAATGTTTGTGGTGTCGGCCATCAGAACCTCACCAGCTCCTGCATCTTAGCGGCGATGCGTTCAACAGAGGGGAGCGCCCATTCCATCAGCTCAGGATGGTGCGGCGAAGGGATATCCGGCATCGTCATCCGAGCGACCGGCGCATCGAGATCGAGAAACGCCTGATCGGCAACGACCGCCGCGATCTCCGCGCCAAACCCAGCTGTGCCGATATCTTCGTGCACGATAAAGCAGCGATGGGTGCGGCGCACGGAGGTGAGCACCGCCACACTGTCCCACGGCGCCAGCGTGCGGAGGTCGAGAATGTCGGCGCTGATTCCGGCTTGATCGGCTGCGGCCTCGCAGCGCTCCACCATCGCGCCCCAAGCGACAATTGTGATGTCGTCGCCTTCCCGCGTCCGCTTGGCAACGCCAAACGGCAACGCAAAATTGTCGCCCGGATAGGGTCGGCGTGCGCTGGCAGCGTCGAGCATGTTGCGGTGTTCGAGAAACATGACTGGATCGTTGCCGCGTAGCGCCGTGCGTAGCAGGCCGACAGCATCCTCTGCGTTAGACGGGCAGACGACGCGCCAGCCCGGGCTGTGCACGAATTGCACTTCGTTTGTTTGTGAGTGCCAAGGGTCGCCACACTTGAAGAAGCCGACAGGCATACGCACGACCATGGGCGCAGCGAAGCGATTGGCGGTGCGCCAGCGCATTGTGCCGCAATCGTTGATCTGCTCGCATGCGGGATCGGCGTACTTCCGGAACTGGATTTCCGGCACCGGCATCAGCCCTGCGATCGCCATGCCTACGGCGCGTCCGATAATTCCTTCCTCTGAAAGCGAGGTGTCGAACACCCGCTCTAGCCCGTACTTTTCTTGCAGCCCAAGCGTGACGCCATGCACGCCGCCTTTGGGGCCTACGTCTTCGCCGAACACCAGCACGCGCGGGTTCACTGAAAGCTCGTGATCAAGCGTCCGGCGTATCGCCGTGATCATGTTGATCCGCGCGCCTTCAGGCTTCGGCGTATCGCTCACGCGCGGCGCCTCGTAGCCCGCATTCCAAAGTCCGCCTTCCTCCTGGAGCACACTGTCTTCGCTGAACACAAAACGCGTCACCTGCGACGCCTCGCTTACCGGCCGCTGATCGGCGATCTGCGCCGCGCGGCGAACACGCTCTTCTACCTTGCTCTGCGTGGCATCCCACTCCGCTTCGCTCATCACCGAAGGAACGACGTGCGCCTTTAGTTTCGGTAGTGGGTCGCGCGCCCATTCGGCGTCGACTATGTCTTTGGACTTGTAAGCTTGCGTATCCTGAAACGAGTGACCTTGCAGGCGCGGCACTGTGAGGCGCACCAGCGCGGGGCCATTACCGCCGCGCACATGAGCGACTGCGTTCGCGATAAGCTCGGAAGCGGCGTTCGGATCGGTACCGTCACCATCGCAGATCCTTATGCCACCGAAGCTCGCGAGGTTCTGTGCGATGTTGGAGCCAGGCGTTTGCAGCCAGCCGGGTGTTGAGATGCCGTAGCCATTGTCTTCGATGTAGAAGAGCATCGGCAGCTTAAGTGTTGTCGCCATTGTCAGCGCCGACCAGAAACCATTGGTCGCGACAGAAGCATCGCCGCCGAGGACAACGCTCATTGCGCCATCATACGCGCGGTCGCCCAACACGTTCTTGGCGTACTCGATCGCCTGCGCGTATCCGGCGGTTGGCGTGTACTGTGCGCCAACGCCACCGCACATCGGAAGCGCCGAGGCACCCGTTGCGTTTGGATAGTTGAAGACCACCCCGATATCGCGACCGTCCGAATAGCCCCCTGCGCGGCCCATTGCCGAGCCCAGCGCATCCTCGAGCGCCACACCGAGCGAAAGCAGGATCGGCCGCGACCGGTAGTAGCCGCACATCGCATCCTTCGGGTGGGTGAGATGGAGGCCAAGTAGCACTTGCGCCATGTCGTGACCGCGGGCGCTGAACTGGTAAAAAATCTTCTTGCCGGGAACGAGTTCGCGCTCCTCGATCTCATCCATTGCGCGCGAGGTCTGAACGACCTCGACGACGCGTTTCCAGTCAGTTTGAGGGGCTGGTCTGGCGGTCAGTTTCGGCTTTGCGCTCATGGAATGGCAAAGTAGCCCATTCGTCTCGCAAAATCCGTGCGATTATCCTATCACATTGCCATCTATTGCATATTGTATGCGTTGGACCCGACGATTATGCATGAGTTGTGAGTATCATGATGGATGAAGCTGATCGCCGCTTGCTCATCGCTGTTCAGAAGGACGCCTCAGTTTCGCAGGCGGAGCTAGCTGAGCACGCGGGCGTCTCTGCCAGCCAAGTTTCGCGGCGGCTGACCAAGCTGAAAGACGAACGCATCTTGCGCGGCATCGTTGGAGTGATCGAACCAAAGCTCGCAGGGCTTACCTGTTCAGCGATCATCCGAGTGCGCCTGCGCGATCATGCCGCCTCCAATGTCAAGGCTTTCCGCGACTTGGTTGAGCGCATGAACGAAGTGACGCTCTGTGTGATGACCACGGGTGAGACCGACTATTTGATGAAAGTCGTCGCGCGCGACCTACCGCACTTTCAGGAGATCGTGCAGCACAAGCTGCTGCGGTGCTCAGCGATCGCACACATGGAGAGCTCGATTATTCTCGAGCACCTCAAGGACACGACTGAGCTGCCGCTGGATTAGGCTTGTTTCGGTTTCTGGGGCGCGCTCGTCAGCGTTGGCGCCGCTCCCAACGCGGTCTGCTTGTAGAATTGCAGACGCCGATCATCGCTCAGCAAGACCATCAGCTCTTCGAGCGAGCAGGGGCGTGAGATCAGATAACCCTGCGCGAGATCGCAATTCATGCTAGCCAGCAACGCGAACGCCGCCGGCGTCTCAATGCCTTCCGCCGTAACATTCATGCCGAGGCCGTGCGCCAGATCAATCGTGGAGCGCACCAGCAGCGCATCGCGTTGGCTCGAAGTGACGCTCTGAACGAATAGTTTGTCGATCTTAAGTTCGTGCGCCGGCAATTGCTTCAGATAGGCAAGGGATGAAAGCCCGGAGCCGTAGTCGTCGATCGCGACGTGCACACCACTTGCTGCGAAAAGCTCGATGTTTTCAAGTGCGGCGACGGGGTTGTCGATCACTGCGGTTTCGGTGATTTCGAAGCAAATCTGATGTGACGCTTGTTGCGCCAGTGCCGCCGCGCGCTTCGCGAAGTCGGTGTCGCTCAGCAGGCGCGCCGAAATGTTGACGGCCAGTTTGATCGCGTGGCCGGAGTCCTTCAGCACCTTCTGGTCGGCGATTGCGCGCTCCAGCACCCATTCGGTCAAGGCGCGGATGTGCCCGGTCTCTTCCGCCATCGGCACGAACACATCAGGAGCGATGTTGCCGCGCGTGGGATGGCGCCAGCGCACCAGACTCTCCGCGCTGTCGATGCGGCCCGTGCGAAAATTATATTTCGGCTGGTGTGCGATATAGATGGCGCCGCTTTCCAACGCGCGACGCATTTCGCCCATCAGCGACAGATTTCGCGCCGGATCACCGTACGCGGCTTCGTCGTACACGCCTGCCTTCTGACCACGCTGGCGGGTTTGATCGAGCGCAATCGAGGCACGCTCGATCATCGCCGAGGAGGTCTCTTCCTTGCCGCCGGGTTGCGCGATGCCGATGGTGACGTGCACATCGACCACTTGCTCACCCAGCGAGACGGATTGTTCGAGGTTGGCGATCAGCGCGCGTGCGCGCTTCAACGCGTCAGCTTCGCTGGTGGCGATAAATGCAACGCCCAGCACGTCACTCGAAAGCCGCGCCATCGGCGCGTTGGGCGCCAGATGAGCGAGGCGACCGCCCAGTTGGCGCACCAGCTCGCCCGCCAGCGCATAGCCAATGGCTCCGCGCACGTGGGTGAAGCGGTCAACGCCAATCGCTGCTAGATACAGGCGGTCCGGGCGCGCCGCCGCGTTGAGTCTGCGCTCCAGTGCGACGCGATTTGGTAGTCGCGTTTCACCGTCATGGAAGGCCAGCTGGGAGATCCGCCGCTCGCGCTCTCGGATGGCCCCTGTCATCGCATTGAAGCTCTCGGCCAGTCGCGAGAATTCGTCCTTGGTGGCGACAACCACCGTCTCGTAAACGCCCTCGCGCAACTTGCGCGCGGCCGCCTCGAGTTTGGAAAGCGGCTGAGTAATACCGCGCGCCAAGAACCAGGTGGCGGCAATCAAGAGGACAACGCCGGCTAGGCCGATGATGATCAGCGTGTTGAATAGCGCCCCGTAGGGCGAAAGCGCGCTAGACAGCGAATGGCGCAGTAGCAGCACAGCGCGAGTGCCGTCGAGAGAAGGCAGTGGCGCGGCGAGCGCGATCATCTCGCCCTGCGAGGTGTGAATCTTTTCCGCTTGTGCATGCTCTGCCTGCAGAGCTTGCTCGATAAAGGTGCTTAAAGCCGCATGATCAGTGGCGCCATCCCATGCCTCGGGCGTATCCCGAGTTAGTACCGAGACTTGAATCGGGATTGGCGAAAGGGTGCGCAAATTATCCATCTGCTGCGTACTGAGCCGCGCGCCGATGACGATCCAACCTTGGTTGTTAGAGAGCGCCGCGGCGGCGCTCTGATAGATAATGTTGTTTTCTTCCAGCACGCCCGGCGGCGGCGCGCCGTCCGTCAGCACCATCTGCAATCTGGGCGAGACGGATGTGCTCGCGCCAGTTTCGGTGATGACTAGTCCTTCGCGGGTGACAACGTACGCAATATCCGCTTCGGCGTGGGCGCGAAGGTCGGCGAGATATGCGTTGATCAAGACATCGTTGCGAGTAACCACCGCGGCCGCGAAATCTGGTGCGCGCGCGGTGCGCGTAACGGCGTCCTGCATATGGTCGAGGCGGACCTCCCAAACGCGCGCGAAGACCCGAGAGGTATTGGCGAGTTGTTGCTCAGCGAGCTTCTGCGTGTTGCCGGCGATGACGAAATACGCAACTGCGCCGATCATCAATAACGCTAGGCAAAACAGCCCCGCGTACATGAAGGTGAGTCTGACACGGAGCCGGCGAAACATTCAGGCGAGCCGCTTTTCGAAGCAACGATTGCGCGTGGACTCAGTCTAGTAATGTCAGTTACTGAAGCTAGCGTTAATCGCTAGTGCGCGTTGTGAGCAGCAGGCGGATTCCGTCGCACAGGCAACGTCACCTCAACTACTCCGGCATGTTCGAAGACCAGCCGCACGGGAATGTCTTGCCCTTGCGCAAATGGTTCGCTCACGCCGAAGAACATGAGGTGATTGCCCCCAGGACCAAGCCGAACCGTTCCGTGCGCAGGAATCTCGAGCCGATTCAACGCACGCATGCGCATTACTGCGCCGTCCATCGACATCTCATGCACCTCAACCCGCTGAGCACGTGGACTTGTTGCGCTTAGCAAATGATCGGGCGCGCCGGTCGAGTTGGTTATGGTCAAATAACCGGCGGCAACATCGACGCCGGCCGGCGTCGGCGCTGCCCAAGCATCGCCTGCTGATAGGGCGGCGCCAGCGCGCATTTCGTGTGCTTCGGATGAGGTGGCCGGGGCGCCGCAAGCCGTGGCGGTTGCCAGCAAGAATAGGGACAGGAGGGCTCTCATGACCCGAATGGTAGGGCGGCGGTCGCTCTAATGACACCGCTCGTTTTGCCGCGGTGGGCTCAATCGTCCCGCGCTTCCCGCGCGGGACGAAATGACGGTTTCCTTACGGCGTGCTCGGATCGCCGTCGTTGGCTTCTTGCGCCGTTTGCTCAACCGCCTGGCCAGCGGCTTGCACGTCTTCGCCGACACCTTCGACCGTGTTGCAGGCGGCCAGCGCGGTGGCGCCGAGCAGGGCGATAGCAATAATGGGCGATGTAATCTTACGCATGAAACAACTCCATCTGAGTGCGCCGCGCCGCCCCTAGCGGCGCGCGACGATAAAACGCCGCGCGCACGCCGCTGTTCCGGCGGATGGCGATTAGTTGAGGTTGCCCGTGCTTTCGAAGAACAACGCTTGGCTCACAGCCGCGCGCACCATGTCAGGTGAGTAGGGTTTGGTGATCAGGAACGTAGGCTCTGGACGCTCGCCTGTAAGCAGGCGCGCCGGGAAAGCTGTGATGAAGATCACCGGCACGTTGAATGAAGCGAGAATTTCTTTCACCGCATCGATGCCAGATGAATTGTCCGCGAGTTGAATGTCGGCGAGCACGAGATCGGGACGCTCGCGCTTCGCGGCGGCGACAGCGCCTGACGCCGTCGTTTCCATCCCGCAGACTTCGTGACCAGCCGAGGTGATGAGATCGCTCAAATCCATCGCGATAACAGCTTCGTCTTCGATAATCAGCACGCGCGCCTTGGTTTGCTCATCGAGCTCTTCGATCGCCTCGTCGAGCAGAGCGTTCACTTCTTCCGCGTTGCGCCCGAGGATTTGGCTGGTCTCTTGCGGTGTAAAGTTTTCCAGCGTGGTAAGCAGGAGCACTTGGCGCGTCAGAGGCGCCAATTGCTTCAGCCGCTCTTGCGCTTTGCGCGCGCGGGCGCTGTCTTCTTCGCCGTCGACCTCAATGTTCGCGCTTTCCCAGATGCGGTGGAAGACTTTGTAGAGGCCGGCGCGTGGCTCCAAATCTGTGGGGAATTCGTCCGGGTTGGCGACAATCGCCTCAAGGCTGGCGGCCACAAAGGCGTCGCCGCTGGCCTGGGCGCCCGTCAACGCCCGCGCGTAACGGCGCAACAAAGGCAGGTGAGGCGCGATTTCCCGGGCAAGCGACATATATAACCCCTTGTTTGCATTAGACGTTTGCTGTTCCGCAGCCACACTTTGCATGTCATTCTCCCATGCGGCGAGACCGAACAAACGCACCGTACTGAAAAAAGTTCCGGCGCGGCGGAACAGGTCCAAGCCTAAGGCGTTCATGCACACTGAGGCCGCCGTTGCGGGCGGGATCAAAGCCAACGCGGGGGCAGGCGGATGGATGACGGGAAAGACGACGACGATATGGACGCCGTGTTGAACAAAAACTCCGATGACGCCGGTCGCCGAAAAGGCAAGTCGGCTGCGAACAAGAGCCTAATCACGCGAAATCTTCGCTTGGCCTATGGCGAAGTGACGAGTGAGGGCGTGCCGGACCGCTTTCTAGACATCTTGAACCGCATCCCCGACAGCGAGGGCAAGAAGTCGTGAGCGACCTCAACGCTTTCAAAGCCGACTTGATCGAGCTTTTGCCGAGCCTGCGCGCGTTCGCGCGTTCCCTCGCGCACAATCCCGCTCTCGCCGACGATCTGGTGCAAGACACCCTCGTCAAGGCGTTGGCGAACGTCGAGCGGTTCGAACCAGGTACGAACCTGCGCGCTTGGCTCTTCACTATCCTGCGCAATCACTACTATTCGCAGCTCCGTAAGTCGAAGCGCGAGGTAGAGGATGCGGACGGCAAGTTCGCCGCGCGCATGAGTTCGCGCCCCGAGCAAGATGGGTCAGTCGACTTGGAAGACTTCAAGATCGCCTTCCAACAGCTCGCGCCGGACCACCGCGAAGTGCTGACCCTGGTTGGGGCCTCAGGTTGTTCCTACGAAGAAGCCGCGCAGATTTGCGGTTGCGCCGTGGGCACAATCAAGAGCCGTGTAAATCGGGCTCGCAAGAAGCTTGCCGATCTGCTGGGTCTCGACGAGGAAGATACCTCTTCGCTCCCTAGCGAAGCCCGCAGGATTGAGGATACTGCGAGCGTGTGAAGACGCTCGAGGATCGTCCATTGAAGTTCTGGCCGGAAGCCTTGTCGCTGCGCTCCATGCGCGGGCGGATTGCCTTGCTGCTTGGACTTGCAATGCTTCCTGCGGGCGCAATCGCCATGCAAGTCGGCTTCAACGCAGCTGCTGCCCGTCAAGACGCCTATCAGGAAACTCTAAGCCGTCGTGCGCTTGAATCGATCGCCGGCGAGCGCCGTACGATTGACGAGCTTCGCGAGATGCTGCGGGTCTTGGCGGCGACGCCGGCGCTTCAGCAAATCGAGGGGGGTGATTGTCGCGATTGGCTCAGCGAGATCAGCGCACGATATCCCTACATAGCTGCGATCTCGGTGAGCACGGACGACGGTCGGGTTCTGTGCAGCGTGCCGACAACAACGCCTAACCGGCAGCTCCCAGATTCCGACATTCGCCGTCGCGCCCGTGCGCGAGATTCGTTTACGATGGGATATACCGAGCATGGTCTGCTATCAGGCAGATCTGTCCTCGGCGCTCTTGAGCCGGTACGCGATGGAGATCGCCGCATCGGATTTGTCGGCGCCTCAATTCCGACTACTGAATTGACAGCACTTCTTGAACGCAGCCGAAACGCCAACAATTCGCTTCAAAACGCGCGCGCCGCCATTCTGGACTCGCATGGTCGCATCGTCGCCGAGTCCTCCCCAGAGGGGCGTGCGCCACCCTTGCCCGATGTCCAGCAAATGACGCGCCGCTTTGGCGGCGAGCCCGTGTTCATCAAAGTCGAAGGCGGTGATGCGGTCATCGTGCCGCTCTATGCGCCGGATATCTACGCGGTGATGTCATGGGCGCCCGAGCAACCCCTATGGCGTCGTGTGGTCGAACTCGGTCTTTCCATCGCCGCACCTTTGCTGATCTGGCTGCTGGCGATCGGCGCCGGTTGGTTCGCGATCGAGGTATTTGTTGCGCGGCCGCTCTCCAGTTTGGAGGCGGCTGCGCGAAGCTTTGCGCGGGGTGAGGATGTGGGCGATCCGCCCGCTCTGCTGAGTGCGCCTTCTGAAATTCGCTCACTCCGGCGAACGTTGGCCGCCATGGCCAAAACGCTCCGTGGCCGCGAGTTGCGGTTGGTGGAAGCGCTCGCTGAAGAACGAGCGTTGCTCAGGGAGGTGCACCATCGGGTGAAGAACAACCTTCAAATGGTGGCGAGTCTCCTGAACATTCAGGCTCGTGCGGCGTCTGACGAAAGCGAGTCCTGGGGCCTCGCCCGAGCGCACGACCGCGTGCAGCTCCTCGCCGTTGTACACCAGCGTATCTATTCATCGGGCGAACTTCGTGACGTCCGGGTCGATGACATCGCCGCGGAGGTTGCGCGTCAGCTCCTGCAGTCTCGTGGGGTATCGGCCAAGGACATCAACCTGGTTATGGAGCTTGGGGCTGCGCGCGCAGGCGTTGACCGCGCCGTGCCGTTGTCATTTCTCATAGGCGAGGGCGTGTCGGCTGCGCTTGATGCGCTTTCGGACATAGGCCCTGTAGAGGTCCGCCTGTCGCTTCAGCAGGACGATAATGGCTCCACCCGCTTTGCCATCGACGCGGACATAGATGCAGAACGCGCCCGGACACCGGGTCCGGGCGCGCGTCTGATCGATGCTTTTGCGCGTCAGCTGAACGCCACCATCGGGCGCGACGCGCAACGGCCTTACATGCTCTGGGCCATCGTACCGCCAGAGCCCAAGGCGGACTCAGCGTCGTGACAGAAGTAGGCCGATAAGCAGGCCCGCGCCGAGGGAGACGCCGATCGCAGCCGCCGGGCGCGCCCGAACCTTCTCGATCGCGTAATCGGCGCCGTAGTTTGCGCGCGTTCGCATATCCTTGCCAATCGCTTCGAGGCGATGGCCCGCGTGTTTCACTTCATCACGCGCTGCTTTGTTGGCCGCGTCGGCTAAGCGGCTCATGTCTTTACGTAGTTCAGAAAAATCATCGAGCACGTCTGTGGCGCGCGCCTTGAGCGCGCTGCGCGCGTGTCCGTTTTTCTTGCCACGCATGCTTGTGTCGAGTTGAGCCATTGTCTGCCTCCATTAACGCACTGAAATCGGGCGGCTTCGCTACCGCAGCAGAAGAACACAATGTCAGCGCGTGAGTTCCACGCCGCGCCGGAACATCGCAGCCCTTCGCGGCGTTGCGGCCATGAACAAAGACTGATGGAGACTAAAACGTGCTTGGCTGGGCATTGATCTTTTTTATTGTTGCGCTGATCGCGGGTTACCTTGGGTTTTTCGGGCTTGCCGGTATGGCGGCGAGTATAGCCAAGGTCCTGTTTCTAATTTTCTTGGTGTTGTTAATCGTCAGCTTCATCGTGCGTGCGTTCCGCGGCCGATCGGTGATGTGAGATGAATCTCGTTCACGTCCTTTTTGGCGAAAAGCCAACGCAACGCGCGGCCTTGATCCGCGAGCCGCCGAGAGGCGTGAGCCTTCGCGAGGTTCGAGCAAAGGACGCGCCGGCAAAGCGCGCCTGGATCGCCGAAACCGATTGCTTGATTCACACCGAGCACGGTGTGCTCCAGGCGCGCGGAGGCAAGGACTATGTGCTTGCCCATGGCCCGGGAGACCACAGCGTCGTTCGCAAAGACATCTTTGAGGCCATGTACGAACCCCTCGGTGGCGGCCTCTACCGCAAGCGTACAGACGTGATTTTTCGCTACTTCACCTTGAAGCGGCGGGTCGTCGTTCAAACTTTGGAGGGACCACAAGCCGCAAAGCCAGGCGACTGGATCATGCAGGGTGTCAAAGGCGAGTTGTGGCCAGTATCACCAGAGAAGGCGCGGGAGAAATACGAGCCCGCGTAAGGAGGCTCCCCGTGACCGTAACGTTCAAACTACCAGACCTTCCGTATGACCATGGCGCGCTTGAGCCGCACATTTCGCGCGCCACCATGGAGACTCACCACGGCAAGCACCACGCCGCTTACATCAAGAACATGAACGGCATTCTCGCCGAGCGCGACGACGCACCAAGCGCGCTTGAGGACGTCGTTAGATTAGCCGTGCGTGAAGGTAACAAGAAGTTGTTCAACAACGCGGCGCAGGCCTGGAATCACGGCTTCTTTTGGCAGTCGTTGTCGCCCGACGCTCAAGGTGGCCCAAGTGGCGATCTGAAAGCGGCCATAGAAAAAACATATGGCTCGGTTGATTCCTTCATCGACGAAGCGAAGACAAAAGGCGCGGGTCATTTCGCATCGGGCTGGCTCTGGCTGGTCAGCGACAAGAGTGGCGCGGTTTCGCTCACGGATTTGCACGACGCCGACACGCCGATCACGGATGCATCGCTCACGCCTCTTTTAGTTTGCGACCTCTGGGAGCACGCCTACTATCTCGACTACAAGAACGAGCGCCCGCGGTTTGTCGACACGTTCCTGTCCAAACTCGCCAACTGGCGTTTCGCCGAAGCTCAGTACGCAGCAACGCGCTCCAGCCGCGGCGCATGGGTGTTTCCAACCTGAAATGGAACTGGGATGACGCCTCAGCGTTTTCAAACCAGGTTCATCTAGGAGAAAACACATGCTGAGTTGGGCTCTTATCTTTTTTGTCGTAGCGATCATTTCCGCCGTTTTCGGCTTCGGCGGCATTGCGTCGGCATCAGCCGGCATCGCGCAAATTCTGTTCTTCCTGTTCCTCGTCCTGTTTGTGGTGTCCCTCATCATGGGCATGGCGCGAAGGGGCTAACGGGTCGCGGTCGCTACATACGGCGCGGCATTTACTGAGTTCCAATTTGAGGCCATAACGGCCGCAAATTTCGACCTCGGGAGGCCCCGCCGATGCGCGCGATCCAGAACTTTATCAACGGCAAAAGCGCGTCCGCCAATGGCGGGCGCGCTGGTCGTGTTTTCAACCCCAACACCGGCGCCCAGCAGGCTGAGGTCGCTTTTTCCTCCGCGCGCGACGTCGGCACGGCCGTTCAAGCTGCGCTTGCGGCGTTTCCCGAATGGAGCGCCACCAACCCGCAGCGCCGCGCACGCGTATTGTTCGCGTTCAAGGCGCTGGTTGAAAAGAACATGGACGAGCTGGCGCACTTGCTTTCGTCCGAGCACGGCAAAGTCATCGCTGACTCGAAGGGCGACGTGCAGCGCGGTCTTGAGGTGATCGAGTTCGCTTGCGGTATTCCGCACGCCTTAAAGGGCGAGTACACAGAAGGCGCCGGCCCCGGCATCGATGTGTACTCGATGCGCCAGCCGCTCGGCGTCGTCGCCGGCATTACGCCGTTCAACTTCCCGGCCATGATCCCGATGTGGATGTTCGGCGTCGCTATCGCGACCGGCAACACGTTCGTGCTGAAGCCCTCGGAAAAAGATCCCAGCGTTCCGATCCGCCTCGCGGAACTGATGATGGAGGCGGGTGCACCCGCCGGCGTTCTGAACGTCGTCCACGGCGACAAGGAAGCCGTCGACGCCATCATCGAGCATCCGGACATCAAGGCCATCAGCTTTGTCGGCTCGTCCGATATCGCCCACTACATCTATTCGAACGGCACAGCGCACAATAAGCGCGTGCAGGCTATGGGCGGCGCCAAGAACCACGGCATCATCATGCCCGACGCCGATATGGATCAGGCCGTGAAGGATCTTGTCGGCGCCGCATACGGCTCGGCCGGCGAACGCTGCATGGCGCTGCCGGTTGTTGTGCCAGTTGGCAAAAAGACGGCCGACGAACTCCGCGAACGCCTGTTGCCCGAAATCGAGAAGCTGAAAGTCGGCATCTCGACAGATGCTGACGCACAATACGGCCCGGTGGTTTCGAGCCAGCACAAGCAGAAGATCGAAGACTATATCGCTCTCGGCCACAAAGAGGGCGCGGAGCTTGTGCGAGACGGCCGCGGCTTCAAGCTGCAAGGCTACGAAGAAGGCTACTTTCTCGGTCCAACGCTGTTCGACGGCGTGAAGACCGATATGCGCACCTACAAGGAAGAAATCTTCGGCCCGGTGCTGCAGATGGTGCGCGCGGAAACGTTCGAAGAGGCGCTGGCGCTGCCGAGCCAGCACCAATACGGCAACGGCGTCGCCATCTTTACCCGCAACGGCCGCGCAGCGCGCGAGTTCGCGGCGCGTGTGAATGTCGGTATGGTCGGCATCAACGTACCGATCCCAGTGCCCGTGGCCTATCACACCTTCGGCGGCTGGAAGCGCAGCGCCTTCGGCGACACCAACCAGCACGGCATGGAAGGCGTGAAGTTCTTCACCAAAGTGAAGACCGTCACCGCCCGCTGGCCCGAAGGCATGACCGACGACTCAAGCTTCGTCATTCCGACGATGCGGTGAAAATGAGAGGCAAGCGGAGAGCCAGCGCGGAAGTGTGGCGATGACACTTGTTCTCGCTCTCATTGTGCCGCTGATATTTGTCGCGTTACCGGTCGGGCTGAGTGTGAATGTGCGCCGCTACAAGCAGGCGACTTTCGTGCTGTTGATTTGCCTGATTGTACCCGTGATCGTCGGCATTGCTGCGGTTGGACTAAGCAACCCAACGTCGATCGACGGCGCTCTACTTGAGCTTGCCGCAGCCGGGATCATCGCGTACATCGCAGCGGGAGTTCTTGTGCCGTTGTTTTGCGCTTCCGTGCTGTGGGAGCTTGGTAAGTTCAAAGAGAAATGATGGTCGGCAAACAAACGGCTTTCGCGGTCATGCCTTCCTCTCTCACTCCCCTGGGTGCTTCGCTATACCTATACGGCTGGCTGAAGTAAGACGGGACGCATGACTGACGTTCTCACCGCCGCCACTAACGGCCTCGGCCACATCACGCTAAACCGCCCCGCCGCACTTCACGCGCTCAACACGCACATGTGTGCGAACATGATCCAAGCGCTGCTCGCGTGGCGCGACGATGCCGAAATCCACACCATCCTGCTCGACCACGCGCCCGGCACACGCGGCTTCTGTGCCGGCGGCGATATTCGCATGATCGCCGAAAGCGGCGCGAAGGACAGCAAGGAAGCGCGCGCCTTCTTTCACACCGAGTATCAACTCAACCATCTGCTCTTCACATACCCCAAGCCGATCGTTGCTCTGATCGACGGCGTCACCATGGGCGGCGGCGTCGGCATCTCGATGCCTGCGCGCTTCCGCATCGCCACCGAGAACACGACCTACGCCATGCCCGAAACCGGCATCGGTCTTTTTCCTGATGTCGGCGGCGGCTGGTACTTGCCGCGCAAGCCGGGCCAAATTGGCATGTGGCTCGCGCTCACCGGTGCGCGCCTCAAAGCGGCGGACTGTCTCATCGCCGGCATCGCCACGCATTTCATGCCGACGGAAATCCTCTCCGCCGCCCGCGCCCAGATCGCTGGCGCGGCGCAGACGCACGACGCAGCTCGCGCGCTCGAAAGCGGCCTTGAAGCGCTGAGTGAATCCGCCGGTCGGCCAAAAGAACTCACGCTGGAGAACATAGAGCGCATCAATCGCATTTTCGCGCTGGACAGCGTCGAAGCCATCTTCGCCGCTCTTGAGGCGGACGGCTCGGATTGGGCCAACGCCCAGCTCGCTACGCTTCGCACCAAGTCGCCACAAGCGATGAAGGTCAGCTTCCGCCAGATGCGCGAGGGCGCGAAGATGGCGAGCTTTGCCGATGAGATGGTGAGCGAGTATCGCCTGGCCTCACGCGTCGCATCGCGCCACGACTTCCAGGAAGGCGTCCGCGCGCTCATCGTCGACAAGGACAACAAGCCGGTCTGGTCGCCCACCACGCTCGAAGGCGTCAGCGATACGTTGTTGGAGGAACTCTTCGCGCCGCTGCCCGCGGGGGAGGAATGGACGCCGCTCGGCTAACAGAAGTTGCTCTTGGCCGCCCGCGGCGTATCTAGGCTGCTAAAGAACACTTGGGAGCACTAGATGACCCGCGTCGCATTTATCGGCCTTGGAAACATGGGTTCCGGCATGGCCGCCAATCAGGCCAAGGCCGGGCGGGAAGTGATTGCCTTCGATCTCTCCGCCGATGCCATGAACACGGCGAAAGAGCAGGGCATGAAGCCCGCCGCCAGCGCTGGCGAAGCGTGCAAGGACGCCGACCTCGTCATCACCATGCTGCCGGCGGGCCAGCATGTCCGCGATGTCTATATCGAAGCGATCTTGCCAAACGCGCCCAAGGACGCGCTGTTGATCGATTGCTCCACGATTGACGTTGACTCCGCTCGAACCGTTTCACGCGATGCGTCGATGCAGGGCTTCCGTTCCGCCGACGCGCCGGTCTCTGGCGGCACCGCCGCAGCGAGCGGCGGCACGCTCACCTTCATGGTCGGCTGTCGCGAGCAGGATTTTGGCGAGATCGAGGAGGCGCTGAAGCCGATGGCGAAGGCCATCATCCGCGCCGGAGACAGCGGCACGGGTCAGGCGGCGAAGATCTGCAACAACATGCTGCTCGGTATTTCGATGATCGCGACCAGCGAAGCGTTTGCCTTGGCGGAATCGCTAGGGCTCGACGCGCAGAAGTTTTTCGATATTTCTTCGAAGGCTTCGGGTCAGTGCTGGTCGATGACTTCATATTGTCCGTGGCCAGGCCCGGTGCCCGCGGCGCCATCGAACCGCGATTACGATGGCGGCTTCGCCGCGGCGATGATGCTGAAAGATCTGAAGCTGGCTCAGGATGCCGCCGATACCTCGGGCGCGCCCACCCCGTTGGGCGGAGCGGCCGAGGCGCTCTACGGCGAACTCGTCCGCGGCGGCTACGGCAACAAGGATTTTTCGATCATCCTCCAAATGCTGCGTGGCACGCTGCAGCTAAATCGCGAATAGCCGGTTTATCGCCGTCAGGAGATCGGCCAGCAATACAGGCTTTGCCAGCACGTCGTTGGCGCCTGCGTTCACCGCTTCCATGGCAAACGCCGCGCCGGTGTTGCCGCTGACGATGACGATCTTCGGCGCGCCCAGAGCAGGGTCGCTGCGGACGGCCGCCAGGAATTCTATGCCGCTCATGCCAGGCATCTGATTGTCCGCCAAAATGAGATCGGCGGTGCGTTGCCTGAGCGTGTCGAGTGCTTCAAGTCCGTTCTCGGCTGAACGCACGCGGTGAACGCCGGCCTTGGCGAGTATCCGCACGAGCAGCGTCCGCATCGCTTCGTGGTCATCCACGACCAGGACGTCGAGATCCGCTGCCTCCATGCGCAAACGCTAAGCCGCGCCGCCCGAAAAACAAAACGGCCGGAGCTTTCGCTCCGGCCGTAAGGCTCAGCTTGTTGGGCTGATTAGTATTGCAGGCGGAGCGACACACCATAGGTGCGCGGCTCGTTCGGGAACACGACGCGCGAGTTCTGCAGCGGCGGCGCGACGGCGCCGACATAGTAGAACTCGTCGGTCAGGTTCGAGCCGAAGAGCTCGATCGACCAACGCTCATTCTCCGGACCGATGCCGATGCGGCCGTTGAAGATCGCAAACGACTCGTTGTCCGTGATCGGGTCACGAGCCAATGTTTGCGTCCGGTATTCGCTGTTCCAGCGGCCGTCCAAGTAGAACAGTGCGCCGAGGTTGCCGCCGAGCGGGACCCGGTAGGCGATAGCACCGGTCACGACCCATTCTGGCGCGAATGACAGCGGATCGCCCGCGTTCACCGTGTTCGGAATTGGCTCGAGCGGGTTGAACACCACGGTGCTGTCATAATACGCGTCCGTGTAGACCACGCCGGTATTGATGTTCAGGCCCTCGAACGGATTCATCGCCAGTTCGACTTCGACACCTTGGCTGATCACGTCCGGTACGTTCCGGGTGATGAAGTTGAAGCCGTTGAAGGCGTTCAACTGGTAGTCAGAGATCTGCTGGTAGAAGCCAGTGACGTTGAATGTCGTCGAGCCGCCGAAGATCGTCGACTTGAAACCGATTTCGTAGGAGTCCGTGAACTCCGGCTCGAACGCCAAATCGTCCACGCAGACGCGGCCGAGTGGGTTGGCCACCGCACAGCTGCCGACAGCAGTCGTAGCTGGCGTCACGTTGAAGCCCGAGCGGTCGACGTTGAAGCCACCCGCTTTGTAGCCGCGCGAGTAGCCCGCATAGATCATCATGTCGTCATTGAGGTGGTAGGCCAGCGATGCAGTGCCGCTGAACTCTTGCTCATCACGGCTGCCGCTGTAGTTGCCGTTCGAAATGTTGTTGACGGCTGGGTTGCACGCCAGGGCCATCGCTTGCGCGCCGCCGGCAGAGCTGGACTGGATAGCCGCGACAATGCCGCCCGGTCCCGGGATAGCAGCGTCCGTCGCCATTTCCATCGCGCGCAGCGAGTCGCAGGTCGTGTTGACGGCGTTCAGATTGGCGGTGAGATCCTTCGTCTCGTCGCTGTAGCGCAAGCCGACTGTCAGCACCAAGTTATCAGAGAGACTGATTTCGTTGTGCGTGAACAAGGCGAGGCTTTGCGTTTCAATGTGCCAGTTGTCGGCCTGTTGGCCTTGGCCCGCCGCGCTCGGCAGCAGGTAGCCGCCGTTGGTGCCGTTCACCGCCAGGATCAGTGCCGGGTTAAGCGCGCTCAAAGGCAGCACCGACGCGGCCCCTTGGAAGATCGAGGGCTGGGCCGAGAAGTCGAACAGTTCAGGCGCCGTGTGGCCCGACGAGACCGCCAAGTTCGTGTACAGTGACGATTGTGAGCCAACACGGATCGTGTCCGTCGTGTTGAGTGTTTCATCGGCGTAGAAGGCGCCTAGCAGCCAGTTCAGACGGCCGACTTCGCCTTGCAGGCGGATTTCTTGCGTGAATGTGTCGAAGCCAACTTCGAGGCCATCGCGATAGGCGATGTCCGCCGACGTGAAGTCGATGTCTTGATCACGAACCGCGTCCCAGCTGCGCCAAGCGGTGATCGAAGTCAGATTGAGGTCGCCAATATCCCAGTCGAGTTGGCCGGAGAGGCCCCATTCTTCGGTGGTTTCCGCGTAGCCGCGGCCGGGCGTGACCGTCATGCGGCGATCTTCCGGAGCGATTGGCAGGACGCCAGCGCCCCCCGTGAGCGCTGAGATGAGCGCCGAAGTGGTGCCAGCGCTAATCATCGTGACGCCGCAGCAGACGGAGTCGCTTTCGGCGCCGTCGAGGATAAAGCGCAGGGAGGCGTCAGCCGAGAGATCGACCGTCGCTTGCGCGCGCGCCGACCACCGGCTCGAGCTGTTGATCTCGTCGCCGCTGGTGGCGTCAGTGATGTAGCCGCCGCGATCGCGGATCACGCCGTCGAAGCGCACCGCGAAAGCATCGGTGACCGGCATGTTAACGCCAGCTTCCAGGCCCACCTCTTCAAGGTCGTCCAGACCGTAATTGCCTTGAATATACATTCCCGGCTCGAAGCCTGGGCCAGCCGAGATGACGCTGATTGCGCCAGCGGACGTGTTGCGGCCGAACAGCGTGCCTTGCGGGCCGCGCAGAACTTCGACGCGCTCGAGTTCGGGAAGGTCAGCGAGGGCAGCGCCCGCGCGCGAACGATAAACGCCGTCAATGAAAATACCGACAGCGCCTTCGAAGCCTGGGTTGTCCGAGCCGGTGCCGATGCCGCGGATACGCGCGATCGTGCCGGATGAATTCGATTGGCCGGTGCCCATTTGCAGTGACGGCGCAACTTGCGTCACGTCGCGCAGATCTTGCACGCCAGAGTTTTCAAGTTGCTCGCCGCTAACGGCCGTCACGGCCAGCGGAACATCTTGAATTGCCGCCGCACGGCCGGTCGCCGTGACGACGATTTCGTCGGTCACTTCTTCGTCTTGAGCCAGAGCGGGCGACGAAAGTGCGCCCATTGCCGCGAGCGATGCGCCCGAAAGCAGAATCCGACCCCAATTTGACTTTTTGCTCATCGCCGTCCTCCCAGTGCCCGGAGTTACCTTCTGTGGGGCTCCGCGGCATACCAATGGCGTAGTTGGGGCTGACGAGCGGGTGCTCCCCCCGCGCCCTACCTGCGTGCGCGTATAGCAGGCGTTTAGCCCTTAAGTGTCAACGGGTCCGGACGGTATAACTTGACGCCGGCGTCATGCCGGGCTGACCGTGAGGCGGCGGGGTCACACTCTATGATGGCGCCGTAAGGTCCGTTACCGCCGTCCGGACCATCGGGTGCTCTGGTTGCAATCAAGGGTTTCGGTTTGCGCTCAAATACATCCATAGGATGTAACGTAGCGGAAGCTTATCGCATGTGAGTCGCGCGCTATAAGCCAGGGCAATGTCTGCAGCGCTCGTTCTATTTTCGGCCGGCCAGGACTCGGCCACCTGCCTCGCTTGGGCGCTGTCGAAATTCGACCGGGTCGAGACAATCGGCTTTGCCTACGGCCAGCGTCACGCAGTGGAACTGAGCCAGCGTCCGATTCTGAGCGCCAGCATCGCCGCCTTGCGACCTGAATGGCGAGATCAGCTAGGAGAGGACGTCGTGGTCGATCTTACCGGCTATGGCGCGCTAGCGGAGAGCGCGCTGACCGCTGACCGCGCCATAGAGATGACCGCAAGCGGTTTGCCCAGCACCTTCGTGCCGGGCCGAAATCTCGTATTTCTGTCTGTTGCTTCGGCGCAGGCTTATCGGCGCGAGGCTTCGACACTTGTCGGCGGCATGTGTGAGACGGACTATTCCGGCTATCCGGATTGTCGGCGCGACACGATCGACGCGATGGAGCAGGCGCTCTCGTTGGGTTTGGCGGCGCCGCTCAAGATCGAGACCCCGCTCATGCGTCTCACCAAGGCGCAGACCTGGGAGCTAGCCCGCGACCTTGGCGGCTCGGCGCTTGTTGAGGCGATCCTTGAGCACAGTCACACCTGCTACGAGGGCGACCGCTCGCATCGTCATGACTGGGGATATGGCTGCGGCGCATGCCCCGCATGCGATTTGCGCGCCAAAGGATGGCGCGAGTTTGTAGCGAGCAACGCCTAGAACGCCAGGGCGGGCGGGCGAACGGGGAAAGGGGCCACTGAACCCGCCCTAGCGTTGCGCCGGCTCTTACCGCTCAGCGGCGACGTAAGCGTCGGCGACTTTCACGGCGAATTGACGAATGGAACGGCGGGCTTCGGTCCACGTGGTCGCTGCGCCGGAGAGATCCGCGAGGCTGTGATTGTAGCGTCGGTGCGTGACTTCTGTGGTGGCGCCATTTGCGCCGCGAACCACTGCCCGCAGCTCTGCGCCGCCGATCGAAACCGATTGAAAATCGAGTGAAGGCCGATCGAAAAGCTGCTGCATCGTTGGCCGGTTGGGCTCGGCGTCGATGATGGTGACCTCAATGCTGACGCCGTTGTTAGATACGCCGCGGCGCGAAAGCTCACGCGCGATCGCGTCGGTGACAGCGGTGCGCAACACTTCGCCTTCGCGAACGCCATAGTCCTCTTCAAGCGCCGTCTGAAATTCAGGTGAGAACGAAACAGGCGTTGATTGCGCAGCGGCTGGCGTCGCGAGGGCGAGCACGGCGGCGGCGGCGAGACGGTAACGAATGCGCATGAGGCGGCTCCCACAGCGTTGATCTGCCGCGAGTATGCCAGCGTACGCGGCGTTGGCCACTCACGATCCCGTCACAACCCTGGCCGAATTTCAACGATCGTCGTCGTCATCATCGTGGTCTGGTGTGATGACATCGACGGTGGCGCCAATCACCGCGCCTGTTGCGCCGACCGCAGCGCCGACCACAGCCCCTGTCGCGCCGACGACTGTACCGACAACGCACGATGCCAATAGCGGCGCCACAAACAGAGCCAAGAAGAGCGCGCGGATCATGTTACTCCCCAACGTTCAACGCGCCGGGACGGTGCGCGTCTCGCACTGTGTTGGCAAGCATTGCGCGCAGCGGCTCTAGGCTGTCCAGCGCAGGTCGTCGAGATCAACGTCCTCGTTGTCTTCGCCGTTGTCCGACGCTCTTCGCAGCGGCCCTGCATAGTGGGGATCCTGCCCGAACCGCCGATCCGGGCCAAAGAAACTATCGGTGTTCACAAACAAGCGCGTGTCGGTGAGGGCGTTCGAAATCCGGTCGAACAATAAGCGTGCGCTGATTGGCTTTCGCACAAAACCGCTGACACCAGCGTCGCGCGCGGCGGCGACACGCGAAATCTCGGTGTGCGCCGTCAGCATGAGGATCGGCAGGTAGGGATTAGGGCTGTCGTGGTTGCGCCGAACCATGCGCGTGAACGCGAGACCGTCCACCGGCGCCATCTTCCAATCGACAATGATCAGATCGACGGGATGCAAGCGCATCGCGTCAAACGCTTGCGCGCCGGTCTCGGCTTCAGTGATCTTGGTGATGCCGCCAGCGCGCAACAGGCAGCGCACGAGAAGGCGCATCTGCTTGTTGTCGTCGACCACCAGTACGTGAATGTCGTTCAGCGTCGCCACTGACCGCCCCGTTCTTGAACCCTCTCGGGTAGAAGCGCCGGTAATTGCAAACGACCAGTAAATTTCGAAGATTTCGAAAAACAAAAACCGCCGACATCAGTAAAGATGACTACAGTTTAAAGGTTTCGATATGGGAGGCGTGCACGCGATGGCGCGTTCAACTTTCTACGGCGCGTCGACGAGGACGATCTCCGCGTCGTCCCCAGCTTCGATCCGGATCTCTGCTTCGTCCCTAATTGCCGCGCCATCGCGCGTGTCGAGATCGACGCCGTTGATGCGCGCGCTGCCCTTCGCCACCGCAAGGTATGCGAAGCGTCCGGGCGCAAGTTGATAGGAAACGCACTGGCCGCTGTTCAGCGTCGCCGCCAACAAGCGCGCATCCTGCCGGATCGGCAATGCGCCTGCTTCCTGATCATCGGCGAAGCCTGAAGCGAGAGTCACTAGTGAGCCTGCGCGCTCTTCCTTCGGAAACTTGGCCGCGCCCCAGAATGGGTTGCCGCCGCGCTCCTTCGGAATGATCCAGATTTGATAGAGCGTCGTGGATTCGTCCTCGAGATTGTACTCGGCGTGGGTGACGCCGGAGCCGGCGCTCATCACCTGCACGTCGCCGGCTTCGGTGCGGCCTTTGTTGCCCATGGAGTCTTGGTGCGTGATCGCGCCGGTACGGACATAGGTGATGATCTCCATGTCCGAGTGCGGGTGGGGCGGGAAACCGGATTTGGCTTTGATCGTGTCGTCGTTCCACACCCGCAGCGCGCCCCAATGGACGCGGCCCGGATCGTGGTAGCCGGAAAAGCTGAAATGGTAGCGGGCCGCGAGCCAATCGGCGTCGTGGCGGCCCAAGCTGTCGAATGGACGTTTCTCAATCATGGAAAACCCTCTCGCCAGCCAATGTGGGCCGTCGCATTTCGTCCTCAAGGCACAAGCCTGACACCGCCAAGCGCTTGACGAAAGCGTCCGGGCGGAGTGCAAGTGCGGCCAAAGGGGAGGACATAAATGATCCGCACGTATCTTGCCGCTTCGGCGCTTCTTCTGCTCGCCGCCTGCGGCCAATCCACTGCGCCGACCACCGACGAGGCGCCGGCCGCGCCGCAGGGGATTTACGAGCAAATCCAGGCCGAGAGCGCCGAGAACCAACCTGTCATCGCCTATCAGCAATTCATCGCCTACCAGCAGGCGCACCCGGACATCGTAAATCCGCCGTGCACCGCCGTGCGCGGCACCGAGCGCATCAACGTGCCGGGCAACGTCGACCCGGAAAGCATCTACGCCGCGCACCAAGGGCATGCCGTGTTCACGATCCAGTGCGGCGCTCTGGTCAGCGCCACGCGCATGGACTTCAACGAGAAGTGGTTGGTCGCATTCGAGCCCGGCGCGGCGACGCCGACGGTTGAGCACTGCCTCGGCCCGAACGGAAGAGACCGCTGCCCCCGCCAAGTGCCGACAGTTGAAATCGCGCCAACACCATGAGGTGACGCCGTAGGCGTCAGTTCGTGCGGCGGAAGCGGGCGACGTCCGCTCCGCCGATATCGTAGAGCACCAGCTCGCCGTTCTCGATACGGAAGCCGCGCGCATCATTCAGCGCTGTCATGAAACCGCGTTCCGCTTGCATTGAGGGCGGCGAGCACATCATGCGTGTCGAGCCGATATCGCTGAACTCCAGCGCTTGATCTGTACGCCCAACGCTCGCGAACCAGCGATTGCATCCTGCGTAGCCCGACGCGCGATCTTCCGCGAACGCAAGCGTCGGCGGCGTCGCCGAGCGCTCTTCGTTCAGAAGCATCCATTCGCTACCCGCGAGATCGCCGACACCGGCGGACTCTCCCATGTTGGCGCTCGCGCAACCGGCGATGAGCAACAGAGCGGCGAGGGCGTCGCGCTTCATTGCTCTTCTCCCGGCAGCTCGCTGTCGAACTCTGCGATGACATTCTGCTGCGCATCGAGCAATACCAGCGCATCGCGGTCATAGTGCGCGTATCGTGCGGCCTCAAGCACGGGCAGGAAGGTCTGCTCCGTCGCCATCTGCACGCCGGCGCCGCAGTGCATTTCCGTCACCGCCACCATGCCGAAGCGCAATTCTTCGCCGTTCTGTGTCACGTCCGCCGTCCAGCGATTGCAGCCTGTGTAACCGGATGCGCGATTTCCTTCGAAATCCATGGTCGCGCCGTGCGGGTTGGCGTTGGTGTCGTCGACGCGGCGCCATTTCGTGCCCGACAGATGGACCGCGGCGCCGGCTTGTGCCGCCGGTGCGTCGATCGGCGCTTGCGCGCAGGCGCCGAGGCAAAACAGTGCAGCGAGAGCCAAGCGCATGTGCGCCTCCTTCAAACGGGATCGTACGGAAACACCGAGGCGCTCGCGCCTGGGTCCGTGTAGTTCGCCTTCAGCGCAGGCAGCGCTTGTTCGATGAGCGTCTGTGGCGTCCAGCCCTCGATGCGGCCGAGTGCGCGCACCGGGCGTGGTTGGTTGAACAGGAACACCTCATTGCCGCGCACGGCGAAGATCTGCCCGCTGGTATCCTTGGCGCCATCTGCGCATAGCGCGACCGCAAGCTGCGCCACCTGATCAGCGCGCATGCCGTTCTTCATGCGCTCGACCCGCGCGGCGCTCGCTTCGTCCTTCACCGGAATAGAGGCGATCATACGCGTCCATGCAAACGGTGCGATGATGTTCGAACGCACGTTCTTTGCGAGGCCCTCCATCGCGACGATACGCGATAGCCCCATCACGCCGAGCTTGGCTGCCGCGTAATTAGCCTGGCCAATATTTCCGATGAGACCTGAGGTGGATGTGAACAGCACGTAAGAGCCATCCTGCTGTTCGCGGAAGTGCTCGATAGAGGCGCGCGTCACGTTGAAGGCGCCGTGCAGGTGAACGTCGATCACCGCCTTCCAATCTTCCGGTGGCATTTTATGGAACATGCCGTCGCGCAGGATGCCGGCTGGATTGATCACCGCGTGAAGGCCGCCGAATTCCTTCTTGGCTTGTTCGAACATCGCAGCGACCGCGTCGTAATCTGAAACGCTGTCCGAGTTGGAAACCGCCTTGCCGCCCGCCGCGCGAATTTCCTTCGCGACCTCTTCGGCTGGTCCGGCAGAGCCTGCGTCGTTGCCCTTTAAGCCGCCGCCCAGATCGTTGACGACCACGGCCGCGCCTTCACGACCCGCCAGCAACGCGCATTCCTTGCCGATGCCATTGCCCGCACCGGTGACGACGACGACTTTTCCACTCAACACGCCCATGATGTCCTCCAAGCGCTTGATCTAGCGCGCTGGTGTTCACGCTGCCAGCGGTGATGTTGCGTCCTCGTGCGGACGCGACCTGGTCTCAGGACTTCTCGACTTCTTTGTTGAGCTCCACCGAGCTTTGTGACTCTACGGGCAGCTCCTGGATTTCAAATCCGTCCGCCTTGGCGAGTTGCGGGAAGAGGCGCATCCACCACGCCGATGCGAGCACGGCCGCAACGCCGCCGCCTGTCACCGCTAGCACCGGCCCAAAGATACGCGCCATCACGCCGGCTTCGAAATCGCCGAACTCGTTTGACGCCGAGATGAACACAAAGCTCACCGCTGCCACGCGCCCTCGCATCGCATCAGGTGTCGCGAGCTGGACTAGGCTTGAGCGCACATAGACCGAGATCTGGTCGGCGCCGTTGGCGATCGCAAGCGCCGCTGCCGTGATCCACAACGATTGCGAAAGCCCGAACACGATCGTTGCAAGGCCGAATACGATTGTGGAGCCGAACATCCATAAGCCTACGCGCCGCCGCAGCGGATTGACCGCGAGCCAAAGCGCAACGGATGTGGCGCCAGCGCCCATGGAGGAGCGCAAAATCCCCATCTCGCTGGGGCCGACGTGCAAGATGTCGCGCGCAAACACCGGCAGCAGCGCCACAGCGCCCGCAAGCAGAACGACGACCAGATCGAGTGAAATCGCGCCAAGTACGATCTTGTTGCTCCATACATAGCGGAGCCCTTCCGCGATCATGCCCAGCGTGCGCGCGTCCTTCACCGGCTCTTGCGCAGGCGGCTTCAGCGTGAACATCAGCGCGCCGGCAACCAAGAGCAGCACGAAAGCCGAGGCATAAGGAACAACCGCCCCGACGTCGTAGAGCATGCCGCCGACGACAGGTCCTACAATCATCGATGATTGGAACGACAGCGAGCTCCAGGCGATGCCTTGCGGCAACTCCTCGCGTGGCAGCAACATCGGCAGTAGCGCGCTCGCTGCGGGCGGCAGGAATGCGTTGATCATTCCGGCGCTGATTGCCGCGGCGAAAACGGCAGGAATCACAATGTCCGGCCCCATGCCCGACACCAGCGCCAGCCACAAAACGATCAGCGCTTTCGCGCCAATGCACGCAGACATGATCAGCCGGCGATTATAACGGTCCGCGGCTTGTCCGCCGAACAGCGACAACACCAAGAGCGGCAGGAATTGCGCAAGGCCGACCAAGCCCAGCATGAAGGCGCCTTCAGCGATCGATTGGCCATGCGCGCGCGCGGAATCGTAAACTTGCCAGCCCATGGCGGTCGATTGGATCTGGATCGCCATCGTCGAGAGCCAGCGCGTCGCCCAGTATTGGGCGAACAGCCGGTGACGGAAAATGTCAAAGGAGGGGATACGCAAAGACGCCAAGCGGCGCGGGTATGCGCCGCGCTCGCCCCCCGCGCAATATGAAGCTCGCGCGATTGACGCTCGCCCCGCGCCGCCCTAAGCGCGGCGCCTCTATGGCCTACACCCTAACCGCCGAGAAACCCGAGCACGCCGAAGCGATCGAGCAGGTGCTCGCGCGCGCCTTCGGGCCCGGCCGTTTCGCCAAGACCAGCGAGCGCGTGCGGGAACGCGGCGCGGCGCCGGAACCATCGCTTACGCGCGTCGCGCTGAGTGAAGAGGGCGAAGTCATAGGCGTCTGCCGAATCTGGCGTGTCGAAGCCGGCGAGCCGCTCTATTTTCTAGGACCGCTCGCCGTCGATCCAAGCCAACAATCGGCCGGTCTCGGCATTGCCCTTGTGCGCGACTGCGTCGCCGCCTGTCGCGCCAGCGGTGGCAGTGGTCTCATCCTCGTTGGCGCTGAGCCGTTCTTTCGCCCCGCCGGTTTCACCATCGTGCCGAAAGACCGCTTGGCGATGCCGGGCCCGGTCGATCCCGCGCGGTTTCTTTGGCTCGCACTGCGGCCGGGTGGGCTGGACAAGGTCGAAGGCGAGATCACCGCGCCGAAGCGCTAGTTCTCCGGAGGTGGCGGGGTCAGGCGAGTGAAGGTGTGCGTCATCGGCCCACCGCGCGACATCGGGTGCTCGGTGTAAAACGTCGTCGCGTTACATGAATAAGTCGTGGAGCCCTCGGTTCCGAACACTCCGCCACGCTCGTAGGGAACAGTGCGGCTGCCTCTCGAAGACTCTACCGTCGCCGTGCCGGAAGACTCGCCGCCGCTATCGGTGCAGCCGTAAAGGCGGCCTTCCTCTGCCGCCCAACGCCCAGTCGTCCCATTGGTCGATCCTGCCGCCGAGCCCGCCATGTCGGGATATTCAACACGGAAGCCGGAGTTGAACGCGCTCGTCGAGAACGTGCCGTCCTCGTTCATCGTGAGTGTAAATTCGCTGACCTCGAGGCGCGTGAAGGGGATGCCCTGCCGGCGTAGCCAGTCTTGCGGGCCGCCAGCAGTGAGCCGCCATTGGCCGACAAGGCAGCGATCAATCGCCGTTTGTGTCATGCACGCTTCGCAACTCGCGCGGCGCTCTGTCCGTAGGCGCAGCTCGGAGGGTTCGTCGCCCGTGTGAATGGCAGCGACGCGATAGCGCACGCGCGGCCCGCTGCGCGCATCCGTTTCTGCGGGCCACCGTGCCCAAGCCTCGCCATGCCGCGCTTCCGCGTTCGCTTCGCTGATGCTGTTGCCCCATAAGCCGCATCCGTATTCCGCCCAGCCCAGCGTAATCACGAAGGGCTGCAATTCTCGCCGGTGCGTCGCGTTGCCCTCGATGCTCCATATTTCGCCATCGGGCGCTTCGCTCAAGCGCGACGAACTTGCACCGGGATAGGGGATGGAGCGGTTCAAATAAGCCTTCACGAACTCCAGCCACTCGCCTTCATCGAAGGCTTCTCGCAGGAAGCGCCGCTGTGCCGCCGCACTGCCGTTCTCGGGCGCTTCGCGTAGCATCCCCATCAAACTGCCGAGCCCGTCGCGGCTATACATCCACCAAAACAGGACGGCAGACGAGTAGCTCATGTCGTAAACCGGAACGCCATCTTCCACGGCGCTGCGAAACTGCGCGGCGCGATCCCAGCGCACATTGTCGTCGCCGATGACGCTCGCCGCGAACAGTTCCGCCGAGCCTTCAACCCACCAAATGCCTTTGCCCGTTCGCGTTGCGAACTGCGCTGGCGTTAGCGTCGCGCTCTGGACGCAGTGAAATAGCTCGTGCGCGACCGCATGCGGGATTTCGACGGCGGTGCTGTAGTCGTTCAGTAGGAAGAGCGTGACGTGACATTCGTCGAACGCCGGCGTCGAATGGTCCGCCGCTAGTGTCCACGCTGCGGTGCGGCCGCTCGCGGGTTCGTTTGCCAGTGACTCCGCGGTAGAGAACGCCATCAGGATGGTGGTGTTCTCGATATTGAAATCGCCCAGCGCCGCCATGCGTTGCGCCGCGAGTCTCGCGCCGCGCTCCGCCGCCTCAACCGCGCCGGGCGCCAGCATGGTGGAGACGTTTACATCGCCGATCCCGCGGATCCAGCGCATGCCGTGAGGTGTCGAGAACGAGAAGCGGAAATATTCAACGCATTCAATCGTGCCGGCGGACCAACCCGGATCTCCACGCGTCGCGGGCACGTCAAACGAAGCGACGTATTCGTGGTCGCACTCTAGGAACTGTGCGCGCGAGATCGGAACATCCGCCAACGACGCCAGTAGCAGGCCAAAGAACAAGAGCAGTGCTCTGCGCATGCGCGTTCTC
This sequence comes from Hyphomonadaceae bacterium, assembly GCA_041398305.1. Lineage (GTDB taxonomy): Bacteria > Pseudomonadota > Alphaproteobacteria > Caulobacterales > Aquidulcibacteraceae > Vitreimonas. The sequence goes on along the minus strand of JAWKUZ010000002.1, from coordinate 54,041 downwards.
CCCGTGCCGACCCTCGGCACGGACGCTAGCATGTACATCTGGGACGGTCGCGGGGAACGAAGTGAGATTCCGGTGAGCTTAGCCGTTCTCGCGCCGCCAGCCCCACATCAGCAGCGCCAATCCGATCAGCGCCCAAAGCCAGCCTGGCCCGAGTGGCGACGCGACTGCAGCGCGCACTGTATAGGCGCCGTTGCGTTCGATCCCGATCCAATCGCCGCCAGCCGAGCGCGCGCCGCGATCGATGCGACGCACCTCCGGCAATCGCGCGCCGTTTTCGCCAGTCATGAGCACGCTGCCGCCGGTGGCGTTGGCGAATGGCCGCAGAATGTCCGGGTTCGCCGCCAGCGCGCCTGCTTCGCGCGGATTGAGCGGTCCGACAGCAGCGAACGCCCGCAAGTTTCCGCTGCGCGCTTCGTACAAGCCTTGCTCAGTCGCCGGCGCGACGCCGCGATAAAGCCCGGGCGCCGCTTCGTCGAGGCCAGCTTCGCTTTGTTCGCCACTCGGCGAGATGATCTGCACTGGCCCCGGTGCGCCGCCGAGCGTCGAGCGCTCGATCTCCAGACCGCGCGGGCCCGGATCCAGCGTCAAACTATCGTCCTCCAACTCTGGCTCTTGCATCAGCCAGTGAGCTGTCCGCCGTAGCAACTCGCCGTGCGGGCCGCCGCCATCGTAGCCACGCGCCCACAACCAGGGCTGATCCGACCACAATTGCGCAACCCGTCCCCGCCCGGCGCGATCGAGCACAAGCAGCGGGCGCCCGTCCGCGCCTGAGAGCACAGTTTGTCCACTCGTCGCCCGCGCATCAATCTGGCGCGTCCATCGTCCCCAGCGTTCCGGCGAAGGAATGCCGCGCACGACGGGATGGCGTTGCCCAAGCGTCGTCGGCGCGGGCCGGTAAGGGCGCGAGATGATCTGTCCTGTGGGCTGGGAGGGCAAAATGCCGGCAAGCGCCGTGCGATAGAGCCCGTCGAGCCCTGCTTCCTGATCGCCCGCCGTGATCAGCAGCGCGCCACCCGCCTCGATCCGCCGCGCGATCGAAGAGAAGTAATACGCCTGCAAGATCCCTCGCCGCGGTGCACGATCGAAAATGATGAGATCGAACTCATCCAAGCGCCGCTCGAACAATTCCTCCGTCGGGAAGGGGATCAGCGCCAGTTCGTTGAGCGGTGTGAAGTCTTGCTTGTCCGGTGGCCGCAAGATCGAGAAGTGCACCAAATCCACGGCCGGATCCGATTTCAGCAAATTGCGCCATACCCGCGCGCCCGCATGTGGCTCGCCGGTGATCAGCAGCACGCGCAGACGGTCGCGCACACCGTTGGCGGCAAACGCCGCGCGATTATTCGAGGGCGTGATCTCCTGCGGCCCCTCCGCCGCTTCCACGATCACCATGTTCCGCCCGCGATGAGCTAGTCGGATATCAACGGAGAATTCGCGGTTCGCGCGCACCGTCGTGCTCACTGCGCGCTGCCCGTCGATGGAGACGCTAACCGCCACCGGCGCATCGCCCCCATTGTCGATCACGCGCCCGGTGATCCGCATCGGTTCGCCGACAATGCCGAAGGTTGGCGCCGAGATCAGTTCAAGCCGCCGGTCGCCACGTTCCGGATCACCGACGATCAGCACGTGCGCCGGCCCAAGTTCACGCACGCGGTTCGGCTCGTCCGGCGGATCAGCCGCTTGCCCATCCGTGATCACAACAACGCCGCCGATGCGGTCGCGCGCGACGTCGCTCAGTGCATCCTCGATCACGCCGGTGATCATCGTGCCGTCCGGACCGCCCCGCGCCTCGCGTATGCGCACATCGAGCCCCGGTTCTTCCGAAAGCCTTTGCGCCATCGTGTCTGCTGCCGCACGCGCCGCTTCGCGGCGTCCCGCCAACGCCAGACTCTCGCTCTGGTCCACAACGATCAGCGCAACATCTTCGGCTGGCTCGCGCGTTTCGCGCACCCATTGCGGCTGCATCAACCCGAGAAACAGGAACGCGATTCCGAAGCCGCGCGTCAGCGGCGCGCCGCCGCCACGCCAGACGTAAACGCCAAGCGCGATCGCCGAGATCACACCAAGCGCGATCATCACGCTCCACGGCAAAGCCGGATCAAAGCCGATGCGGGCTCCCGCGATCATCTCCGATCGCCGCCCATGCGTTCGAGTAGCGCCGGGACGTGGACTTGGTCGGCTTTGTAATTCCCCGTGAGCGCGACCATCACTAAGTTGACGCCGAAGCGCAGCGAAAGCTCGCGCTGCCTGTCACTTACGCCTGCTTGACCCGACCATGCGGCGGCCCAGTCGCCGTCGCCGATGAAAATCGCCGCCACGCCATCGCGCGAGGAGGCCGCTGACGAACTCTCCGCCCACAATTGCACGGATTGCGAGCGCCCAGGAAAGCTTCGCAACAAATAGAACGCGCGCGTCAGCACGTGCTCTTGAGTGACCTGCTCAAGCGGCGGCACATCGAGCCCAGCGAGCATGGCTTGCGCCGGGCGGCCACGCTGCTGCACGCCCGCGTCGCGCGTGTCGACCAACAACAGCCCGCCAATCGCCAGATAGCGATCCACGTTGCTCAGCGCGGCATCCGGCAAGCGCCGCGGCGTGGGAGGCGCCGGCCAGTACAAGAACGGGTAGGCCGAGAGATCGTCGCGGGCGAGATCGACCGCCACCGGCGGCCCGGGTTCAACTGAAGTCCGCGCTGTCAGCATATCGGAAAGCGCGCGCAGCCCTTGCTCGGAAGCGCGATCGATCCGCGTGTCGCCCGTTCGCACATAAGCGAGGCGCAACGTTTGCGTCGGATCGTTCATGTTCTGCGCGTGTGCGTCGCCGCCGAACACTAAGAACGCTGCAAGCATGGTCGCAGCTGTTGCACTTGCGCGTCGCGGCAAGCGCGGCAGCTTGCCGACCAGCAGCAGCGCGATCAGCAAATCGATCGCCAGCAGCAAGGCGGCCGCGCCAAACAGCCAACCCGCCAACGGTCGCTCGATTACGGCGCCCAAACCGGCGCGCGCGATGCCGCTCGGCAGCTCGAGTGGTTGGAAAGAGTCATCCGGCCGCACCGCATCGATCGCCGCCGAAACGCCAGCTCGTTCATACAAGCCGGGCGGCGTCGCAGGGGATGGCTGCGCAATCGCGAAAGCTTCCGGTGCCATCGGCTGCATGTCCGCCGGTGCGGGCGCGAGCGAGCCGTAGCCATCCAGCAGACGCTGCGCCACGAATGGTCCGCCCGAAATCTCGCGCTCTCCCGCGCCATCGGCGCGCGCGGCAAACGCCAGAGTCCGCCGCAGCACTTCAACGAACAACCCAGAGAGGGGTACGTCAGACCAATCCGGCGTCGCGCTCACATGAAAGAGCACAATCAAACCGCGCCCGCGCGGTTGCGCCGTTACAAGCGGTGAGTTGTCCGACAGTGTCGCCCACACACGCGCTTCTTCAAGCGAAGCTGGCTCCGCTAACACCTGCCGCCGGACGTGAACGTCACTAGGGGTCGACACGCCCGCGTATGGAGAGTCCGCAGGAAACGGGCCGATCCCCAGCGGTGTCTCCCACGCGAGCGCACTGCCCAAGGTGCGCGAACCCGGCCGCAACCGCACCGGCACAAAATCATCCGCGTCGTTCGCAAGGCGCGGTCCCGCGAACCGCACCAGCAGCCCGCCATTTTCCAACCAGTTTCGAAGCGCCGAGCTTTCTGTTGGCGCAATGCGCCCCGCGTCCGGCAAGATCAGCGCCTGGGCACGAGCATCAATCAGTTGAGAAATGCTCCCACGCTGCAAGCTCGCATACGGCTGCAGCGCGCGATCGACATAGAACAATTCCGACAACAGCGGTTGGCCCGCACCGCCCGGATCAACCAATCCAACGAATGGCCGCCCGGCGCCCGCGGGCAACAAGCGCACGGCGCCCGCGCTTTGCTCGCCAACAATCCGCACCCGCGCCGCACGCGCCGCGATCTCCGGCGGCAACTCAATCCGCGCGCTCGCCGTCAACGCATCGCCCTGAAACTGCAACTCCGCAGCGCCGAGCGACCGGCCCTCGGCCGTCTCCGCCGTCACCGCGCCAACCGCTGACCCATTCGCCGCACGCCGCGCTTCAACCACAACGCCCTGCGGCGTCACCGAACCCGACACGATCCCGCGCGCCGTTTGCGCCGGGATCCGCGCCGTCACCGGCCCGCGCCGCTGCAACTCCGCCGCCAACGCTTCCGCGCCCGCATCGCTCAATCCATCCGTGATCCAAACGATGCGATCGAAATTGCCTTCTGTGCGCGCCAAACGCGCCGCAGCATCAGCACGATCCGGCCGCCACGGCTGCGGCTCCAAACGTTGCACGCGCGACTTCGCATCCGCCGCTGTCAAAGCCTCGCCCGGATCGCGCGGCCGTGTGCTCGGCGCGGTGTACAGCATGAAGATCGGCGCACGCGCGCGCTCCGCTTGCGCGATCGCCGCATTCGCCGCGTTGCGGACCTCGCTCCACGCCGGCGCCGAGGTCCAACCATTGTCGATGACAATCAACGTACGCCCACCGAGCGGGCTATCGCTCGTTTGTGGCGCGAGGCTTGGCCGCGCAAACGCAAGGATCAGCAGCGCCGCCGCCAGCATCCGAAACAGCACCAGCCACCACGGCGCGCGTTCGCGGCTTTGATCGTCCGTGCGCAAGCCTTCAAGCAAACGCGCCGGCGGAAATTGTTCGCGCTGCGGCGGAGGCGGCGTCGCGCGCATGATGAAGAAGAGCACCGGCAGCGCCAGCAGTGCGAGCAATGCACCCGGCGCTCCAAACAGGAACGGACCGAAGCTCAAGCGAACCGCTCCGAAACCAGCGCAATCAGTAACGCCAGCGCCGGCGCGGCGCCGTGATCGGTGCGATGCAACAGAGCAGGGAAGCCGAAGTTCGCGCCCGCTTGCCGGATCGCGCGCCGATGCGTCTCCAGCCGCTCAGCATAAAGTTCGCGCACATTCTCGGGTCGCCCGATCAGTGTCTCACTGCGACGCCCAGGCTCCAGAAACAGTGTCCGCCCACGAAACGGAAAATCTTCTTCCGCCGGATCGGCCACCATCACCAGCGCGCCACTGGCGCCCGCATCAGCCGCCGCACTCAACCGCGCGCGCCATGTCTCAACCGGCGCATAAAAGTCCGAGAAGAAAATCACGCAGCTCCGCGAGGGCGCATCCGCATTTTTCTGCGGCACAAGAAAGTCATGCGCCAACCGATCCACCGCTCGCGGCCCCGTCCGTGGCGCACCACCCAGCATGCCCACGCGCTCGCCGCCACGGTTCAGCAATGTCGCCAGCGCCAGCGCGATCGTCTGAGCACGGCGCAGCTTCGTTGTCCGCGCTACATCGCCGGTCCAGTTGAACCCGGCATCTGGATCCATCCAGAACCACGCCGTCTGCGCCGCTTCGCGCTCACGCTCGCGCACGAAGTAGCGATCACCGCGCGCCGAGCGGCGCCAATCCACCAACCGCGCGCCATCCTCAGCGCGGTGATCGCGATATTGCCAGAACGCTTCGCCTTGCCCCGCGCGACGCCGCCCGTGCAAACCTGGCGCACTCGCCGCAAGCCGCCGCGCATCGAGCAACACGCCCGGCAAATCGCCCGCCAGCGCGAGCGCGTCGAGGCGCGCTGGATCGTTCACTAGGCAGCGCGCTCCGCCAGCTCATCGACCAGTGTGTCGATATCCAAGCCCTCAGCGCGTGCGCCGAAGGAGAGCGACATACGGTGCACCAAAGCTGGCCGCGCCAACGCCGCGACATCGTCCACCGCCGGCGCCAAGCGCCCGCGCAGCAACGCACGCGCGCGAACGGCAAGCATTAGAGCTTGCCCAGCACGCGGCCCTGGCCCCCAGGCGACATGTTGGTTCACACGCGGATCGTGACTCGATCCCGGCCGCGCCGAACGCACCAGCTCCAAAATGCTCGCCAGCACTTTTTCGCCAACAGGCATCGCCCGCACCAAACGCTGCAAACGAATGAGCGTCTCCGCGTTCAACACCGCCTGCGGCTGCTGATCCGCCAAGCCCGTCGTCTCGATCAAAATCTTCCGTTCGATCTCCGCGTCCGGGTAGGGCACATCGACCTGCAACAAGAAGCGATCGAGTTGCGCCTCCGGCAACGGATAGGCGCCTTCATGCTCAATCGGGTTCTGCGTCGCCAACACGTGGAACGGCAGCGGCACGTCGTATGCGGCGCCGCCAACCGTCACGTGATGCTCCTGCATCGCCTGCAACAGCGCCGACTGCGTACGCGGTGACGCGCGGTTGATTTCATCCGCCATCAAGAGCTGCGTAAAGATCGGCCCCTTCACGAACCGGAAGTGACGCCGTCCGCTCTCATCCTGATCCAGAACTTCCGAGCCCAGAATGTCCGCTGGCATCAAGTCCGGCGTGAACTGCACGCGGCCCCAATCCAGACCCAGCACCCGCGCCGTCGCTTCCACCAATCGCGTCTTCGCCAAGCCTGGCGCGCCCACCAGCAGCACGTGGCCACCCGCCAGCACCGCCGACAATGTCAGCTCGATCACGCGCTCCTGGCCGAATACCGCCTTGCCGATTTCCGCGCGCACCCGCGCCAAAGCTTCGCCTGCCGCCTCAGCCTCGGCCACCAAGGCTTGCGGATCGTTGGAATTGCTCATGGGGGCGAAGCTCGCTTAGTTGGGGGCGGAAATATGACCGCACCTGAAAACACCTCGTCCCTGGAGCAATTGATCGCCGCGCTCAAGCGCGAAGCGGGATCGGGCGACAAAGGTCTGCCTCCAGTCGACAAATGGAACCCCGCCCATTGCGGCGAGATTGGCATGGAAATCCTGGCCGACGGCACGTGGAAGCACGAGGGAACGCGCATCACGCGCGAACCCCTGGTCAAGCTTTTCGCCTCGATCCTGAGAAAAGACGAAGGCGGCGTGACCTACCTCGTCACCCCAGTCGAGAAGATCATCGTAAAAGTTGAAGACGCCCCCTTCGTCGCCATCCGCGCCGACCGTGCAGGCGACGGCGAAAACCAAACCATCGTCTTCACCACCAATGTCGGAGACATAGTCACCGCCGGCCCCGATCATCCGATACGCGTAGATCGGAGAGGCGACGAACCAAGACCGTACGTGCACGTCCGCGGGAGGCTGGAAGCTCGCGTACTACGAGCGCCGTTTTACGAACTGGTGGAATGGGCGGAGCCGAAAGAGGGGGGGAAGCTTGGCGTTTGGAGTGGTGGGAGTTGGTTTGAACTCGGCAGCCCCTGAGTCATTCCAGACGGCCGAAGGCCGATCTGGAATCCAGCCGTGACGATGAAACAAGCTCCTCCCGATTGCAGCAGTGCGATGTCCTCTGGATTCCAGCTCACGCTCCGCGTGTCTGGAATGACTAGCGCGGAGTCATTCCAGACGGCCGAAGGCCGATCTGGAATCCAGACAGTTTATCGTTGAGCTTCTATCACGGGCATGTTCACCTCACCGCATGGCGCGTTACGATTGCATTGCCGTCTACATCCTCACCAATAAGCGCAATGGCACGCTATACATCGGCGTCACCAGTGACCTGCTGTCACGCATCAACGATCATCGCAACGAACGGTTCGATGGTTTCGCTAAGAGGTACGGCTGCAAGACGTTGGTCTATTGGGAGCAACACGGCGAAGTCGGCGCAGCAATCAAGCGCGAGAAACAGCTCAAAGCTTGGGAACGCAATTGGAAGCTGGCCCTAATCGAAAAGGGCAATCCAGACTGGCGCGACCTCTACGAGGACTTTTTGCTACCACCACATCTGCATAGGCCCGATCTCTGGGATGACTAACTCAGTCATTCCAGCCGGTCGAAGCCGATCTGGAATCCAGTCCTCTCGATGACGCGGAGAGACCGGCGAAACGTCCCTGGATTCCAGATCACGCTCCGCGTGTCTGGAATGACTGAGTCCGCATATTCCAGCCCGCTAACCCGCTGAAATCCCAACGCCCTCGCGAAAATCAATCCCACACCTCCAGAACGGCCGCACAATGGCGGGCCTTGAGCAAATTCACCGCCCCCACGCCCATCACCGAACTTTGGAAAACCGCGCGCGCCTGGTTGGCTGAAGCGCTCGACGTCTTCGGCGGTCCACACCGCATTCAACATACGCTCGATCGCATCACGCAGCGCACCATAAAGCGACAGCTGCAAGCACTGCAGATATTGGCGATGAAGCTGTTGCTCATCGCAGCCGCTCATCTCGCGCCCTCCGAAAGTAAGATGCGCCGCATGCCCAGGAGGGGGCAGGGCCGCCTCGCACGCATCATCGATCCTGCCCGTCCCGAAACCTGGCGCGTCTCATTCTACCTCCACATCCCACCCGAACCTGAAGACACAAGCGCGCCGCGCATCCGCAGCCTCGGCCCGTCGCGCTTCATTCGCGCAATCGTTCTCGACGCCAAAGCGATCACAAAGAGGCTCGCCTTCCTCGCCGCACCACGCGCCAGTTGCGAAGCCCGCGCTCAAGCAAACGCCGAACGCCTCGCGCGCCGTTTCGAAGCCCTGCGCCGCATTTTTGCCAACCCAATGCCGAGCGCACGCCGCCTCAAGCGCAAGTTGTTGGCGCGCAAACGCGGCGCCTTCGCAGCCGCCGCCCGCATCGCCGCGTTGAAGCCGCCGCGACGTCAACTCGATCCGGTGCTGCTCGATCGCGCCGAATACGCAGCCCAGTTCGCAACCCCGGCGTTCGCCGCTTTCGATTCAAGCTGAGCACGGCTATCCCAAGCAAAATTACCACCGCGCCCCGCCAACGCGCGGACGTTGGCGCTTGCGCCGATTGAACCGGCGCCGTTCCCCGCCTAACTCATCGTTGTGTCCACCGAAATAGAACGTCTCCTCCGCTCCCGCCTCGATCCGCTTGGCGCCGTCGTCTCCGAGCGCACACGAAGCGACAACGATCTAAACCCCGGCTTCGACAATCATCCCGAGCAACGCCCCGCCGCCGTGCTCGCGCCGATCATCAAGCGCGCCAGCGGTTGGACCATGCTCTTCACCGCGCGCTCGGTCGAAACGCCTGCGCATCCGGGACAAATCTCATTCCCCGGCGGACGCGTGCAGGCGAATGATGCAAACGCCGTTGAAACCGCATTGCGCGAAACCTTCGAAGAGGTGGGGCTCGAGCGAAGCTTTATCGAACCCATCGGCGCCTGGGATCGCTACGACACCATCACCGGCTATCGGGTCACGCCGGTCGTCGGCCTCGTCGAACCGGGCTTCGACTTGAAGCTCGATCCGCGCGAAGTCGCGAGCGTGTTCGAAGCGCCGCTCGATTTTCTGATGGACCCCGCCAACCACGAAGTCCGCGAAGCCCAATGGCAAGGCCGCACGCGCTACTATTACGTGATGCCCTGGAACGGCCATAACATCTGGGGCGCAACCGCCGGCATGGTGCGGGCGTTGTGGGAGCGGTTATATGGTTGACACACTTAGCAGGCGCGCATTTCTTGCGCTCACTGCAGTGATACCGTTGAGCGCGTGTTCACGAGTTATGTTCTTGACGCGCTATGCCGTCGAAAACGCATCGCGTCAAAACTATGATGCTGCCTTGTTCGAGTTCTTGCAGCACTACGAATATCGCGGCACCGAGTGGCGACCAGGTTTCGGTCCGACGGAGTTCGAAGGTGTCTGGGAGGGGTTGCGCAGCCGGTTTTGGATAAGCAGAACTGAGCAAAATCTTCTCGAAGCCATCGCCATGTATAAGTCCGACCTGTTTGGAATGTTCGCGCCCGGCGTCGACCTATTGGATATTGGTGATGATTTTAGGCGCAGAATTTCATCTGTAGAAGGCGTTAGCATTGCGCAAGGATTCTAGTTGACCTCCGCCATCACTCACGCCGCCTGGCTCAAAGCCGCTGAGACGCAAAAGCTCCTCGCCGCGCTTGAAGCAGCGCGCGCGGGTGGATCGCGTTTCGTGGGCGGCTGTGTGCGCAACACCTTGCTCGGCGCGCCGGTGGATGACCTCGATATCGCCACCCAGCTCACGCCCGATCGCGTCACCGAGATCGCCACCAAAGCCGGTTTCGCCGCGCACCCGACAGGCATTGAGCACGGCACCGTCACCATCGTCGTCAATCACAAGCCGTTCGAAATCACCACGCTTCGCCGCGATGTCAGCACCGACGGCCGCCGCGCCACCGTCGCCTTCACCGAAAGCTGGGAGGAGGACGCCCAGCGCCGCGACTTCCGCATGAACGCGCTCTACGCCGACGCCCAAGGCCAGATCCACGATCCCACCGGCGGCGGCCTCGATGACGCGCGCGCGGGCCGCGTCATCTTCATCGGCGACGCCGCAACGCGCATCAAAGAAGACTACCTCCGCATCCTGCGCTTCTTCCGCTTCAACGCTTGGTATGCGCGCACCCCGCTCGATCCGCACGGCCTGCAAGCCTGCGCCGATCATGTCGCCGGCCTTGACACGCTGTCGGTCGAGCGCGTCTGGAAAGAAGTGAAGAAGCTCCTCGGCGCGCCCGACCCGCGTGCCGCGTGGGAGGGGATGAATGCCATCGAAGTTCGCGCCCGCGCGCTGCCGGAGATGAACAACGCGCCGCGCCTGCGCGCGCTCATGGATCTTGAAGCGGATCTGATGCTGCCGGTCGATGCGATGACCCGCGTCGCCGCCGCGCTCGAAGATCAGGAAAGCGCCAAAGCGCTGTCACGCCGCCTGAAGCTCTCGAACGAAGAGCGGGATCGTCTTGTTTCCGCGCTCGGCGATGACGTGAAGATCACCAGCTATATGTCGCTCCGCGAAATGCGCCGAGCGATTTACAAACTGGGCAACGAAGCTTTCGGCGATCGCGTGCTGCTTGCGTGGGCCAGCGCTGGCGGCGAGAAGGCGCAACAATGGCGCGCACTCACCGCGCACGCAAAAATGTGGACACCGCCGAAACTGCCGCTCACGGGTGATGAAGTGATGGCCGCCGGCGTGCCTGCAGGTCCCAAGGTCGGCGTCATCATGCGCGAAGTCGAAGACTGGTGGATCGACGCCGATTTTCCCGACGACAAGCTCAGCGTTATTGAGCGCCTGAAAGCTGTGGCGCAGGGCCTCGCTTAGGCCATTCGAGTTTGCGGATGAACTTCCGCGCCGGCTCCTCGATCACGAGATATGCGACTGCGGACGCCGCGATGCAGGCGACGAACACGCCAACCATCGCACCGACACGCAGCGCGAGATCAGACGTCTCCGTCACGCCAAATCGCTCCAGCGCATGAAACCACACGATGTCGATCGGCAGGTGGATCATATAAAGCGCGTAGCTCGCCGCGCCCAAGAACACGAACACGCGGCCCGACATCGGCGTATCGACGCCGTGGCGCGAGGTTTCCGCCAAGCCATAAAGCAGACCAGCAAGCCCGAACCACGTCAGGCCTTCCCACCAACCAAGCGTCGTCACCGCGACAACCCAGCCGGCGCTCACAGCTACGATCGGCCAAGCCCAGCTCTTCGGCGCCGCGTGCTCACGCCCGAACGCGTAGAGCGCCACGCCCAGCAGGAAGCTCGGCAAAATCCGAAGCGCACCGATCTGGGCCGTCATCTGCGAGAAGTCGCGGCCGACCCACGGCAGCACCTGGTGCAGATTGCTCAGCGCCCAGAAACTCGCCACGCACAGCGCCAGCGCGCCCAGCGCAAACGCGCCCGACCAACGCTTCGCCTTCAGCACCACGCCCGCCACCAGCGGGAAGAGGAGGTACGCCAGCCATTCCGCGCTGATCGACCAACTCGGGAAATTCCAACCCACAGCGCTCGTCGCGCCCCAAGCGTGAACCATGAAGAGGTGCGCTGGCAGATCGCTCCACTTGAACGCGTCCGGCGAGCCGACGCCCGCGCCCATCGCCGTCGCGCCCACGAACAGCACGATCATCGCGGCCAGCGCGGCCAAGTGCATTGGGTAAACGCGCGCGATCCGGTTCTTCAGGAAGCCGCCATAGCCAAACCGGCCGCCCTCGAGGCTCGTCAGGTAGACGTGCGCCAGGATGAAGCCCGAGAGGGTAAAGAAGAGGTCGACCCCGAGGTAACCATCCGCCACCAGCCCAAACTGACCCATTCCAAGGCCCAGGTGGTCCTTGAAATGGTACAAAAGCACCCAGAATGCCGCGATAAATCGCAGCGAAGTCAGTGGTTTAAGCTCTTGAGGATAGGCGAGCGCGGTCATAACCACTCGCCTGACGCAAGAAAAAGGCCGTTAGGGAGCGAAGCCTATGGCCACTTCGCCACCGGCGGCATCGAGCTCAGAATGCTCTCGATGTTGCCGCCGGTTCTCAGCCCGAACGTCGTGCCGCGATCGTAGAGCAGGTTGAACTCGACATAGCGGCCTCGCTGCACGAGTTGCTCTTCGCGGTCCGCCTCACTCCAAGCTTGATGCATACGTCCGCGCAGAATTTCTGGGTACACGCCGAGAAATGCCCGCCCGACATCCTGCGTGAACGCGAAATCTTCTTCCCAGGTATCGCCACTGGCGCCGCCGCTATTGTGGTGATCGTAGAAGATGCCGCCGATGCCGCGCGGCTCGTTGCGGTGCGGCAGCCAGAAATATTCATCCGCCCACTTCTTGTAGCTCGGATAGAGATCGTCGCCGTGCGCGTTGCAGGCGCTCTCGAACGCAGCATGAAATGCAACGGCGTCCGGCGTGCTTTCGTTGCGATCGCGCGCTTGTGTTGGGTTGAGATCGCCACCGCCGCCGAACCACCATTGCGTCGTTGTGATGTGGCGCGTGTTCATGTGGGCGGCAGGGCAGTGCGGGTTGCGCATGTGCGCGATCAGCGAAATGCCGCTGGCCCAAAAGCGCGGATCGTCGGCCGCGCCACGCACGTTCTTCGCAAACTCCGGCGAGAACTCGCCGTGCACGGTGCTCACATGCACGCCGACCTTCTCGAAGAACCGCCCGCGCATCATGCCGGCGACACCGCCGCCCTGATCGGCGCTTCCGTCGCCGCGACGCCAAGGCGTCTTCACGAACCGGCCCGGCGCGCCCGGATAGAGAGTCTCTGGGGCTTCATCCTCCAGCGTCTCGAACGCCGCGCAGATCTGATCGCGCAGATCCTCAAACCACGCCTTCGCTCGCGCCTTGCGCTCGTCGGTCACGTCAACTTCTCCCATGCCCCGGTCTGTCTCATCGCCTCGGTCAAGACCACAGTCGCCGCGGTGACCACATTGAGCGACCTCAAGTCTCGGACCATCGGCACCCGCACGCTGGCTTGCGCTGCGGCATAGAGTTCGCCGGACGAGCCCGCGCTCTCACGCCCGAGCACCAGAGTGTCGCCTGTGGAAAACGAAAAGTCCTGGAAGTTCACCGCGCCGTCGGTCTCGACCAGGACCAGGCGGCCATCATTCCGCTCGGGCATCAATCGAAACGCCGCCAGGCTCGCGTGGCGCGTCACCCGCGCCTTATCCCCATAATCGAGCGCCGCCCGTTTCATCGACGCATCGGTGAGGGGGAAGCCGCAGGGTTCGATCACGTCCAAAGCCACGCCAAGGCAGGCAGAGAGGCGAAGTGCCGCGCCGAGATTCTGCGGGATGTCAGGTTGATAGAGGGCGAGCCGCACGTTATGGCCTCCAACGCCGGAGAATCGGGGTTGAATCGGGGAATATCGGTCGAGCGCCTGCGGCGAGCCGCCGCGCGCTGACGAACCCGGATTATCCTAGCTTCACCGGCGAACCAAGGCCGGGAGATCAGCAGCAGTGGCTGAAGCAGCAAGCAGCGCGCACGAGGGCGAAACCCGGCGTGACTTCATTTACATCGCTGGCGCAGCGGTCGCGACAGTCGGTGTCGGGGCCACGATCTGGCCGTTCATCGATCAAATGAATCCCGCCGCCGACACGCGCGCGTTGTCGACGACCGAAGTTGACCTTTCCGCAATCGCGGAAGGCCAGCAGATCAAAGTGATGTGGCAAGGCAAGCCGGTGTTCGTGCGTCACCGCACGGAGGCTGAAATTGCTTCGGCACAGCGCGATGACTTCGCCACTTTGAAAGATCCGCAGTCTGACGCCGATCGTCTTGTTCAGGAGAACGGCGAGGCTGGTCAGCCTGCATGGCTCATTCTGCAAGCCAGCTGCACGCACTTGGGCTGCGTGCCGACCTTCGTCGAAGGTTCGGCGTTCGGCGGCTGGTTCTGCCCGTGCCACGGTTCGGACTACGACACGTCCGGCCGTATCCGTCGCGGCCCCGCGCCAAAAAATCTTCTTGTCGCGCCGTACGTTTTCACCGGCCCGACCGCCATTCGCATCGGCTAAGCTTGGAGCGCTAAGTGAGCGGACCTTCCACCTACGAGCCGAAATCCGGCATCACGCGCTGGCTTGATCGGCGTCTGCCGATCCTCCGTCTGGCGCACGACAGCTTCGTCGCTTACCCGACGCCGCGTAACCTGAACTATTGGTGGACCTTCGGCGCCATGCTGTCGATGTGCCTCATAGTGCAGATCGTCACCGGCATCGTGCTGGCAATGCACTACGTGCCGCACGTCACGATGGCGTTCGCTTCGGTGCAGCGCATCGAGCGCGACGTGCCGTTCGGCTGGCTCATTCAGAACATCCACGCCGTTGGCGCATCGATGTTCTTCCTCGCCGTCTACATCCACATGTTCCGCGGCCTCTATTACGGGTCCTACAAGGCCCCGCGAGAACTGCTCTGGATCTTGGGCTGCGTGATCTACCTCTTGATGGTCGCCACCGGCTTCCTTGGCTACACGCTGCCATGGGGTCAGATGTCGTTCTGGGGCGCGACCGTCATCACCAACCTGCTTGGCGCGCTGCCGCTGATCGGCGAAAGCATCAAGAACTGGCTGATGGGTGGCTTCTCGATCGACCAGCCGACGATCAACCGTTTCTTCTCGCTGCACTATCTGCTGCCGTTCGTGATCGCCGGCGTCGTCGGCCTCCACGTTTGGGCGCTCCACGAAGCCGGGCAGAACAACCCGGTTGGGGTCGACGTGAAGTCGAAGGCCGACACGGTGCCGTTCACGCCGCATGCCACGATCAAGGATCTGTTCGCGACCACGTTGTTCGTGATCCTGTTCGCTGTGTTCGTGTTCTACATGCCGGACGCGCTCGGCCACGCCGACAACTTCATTCCGGCTGACCCGCTAAAGACGCCGCCGGAAATCGTGCCTGAATGGTACCTGCTGCCTTTCTACGCGATCCTGCGCGCCTTCGATTTCAACATCGGCCCGATCGACTCCAAGCTCGCCGGCGTGTTGGCGATGTTCGCCTCCATCGGCATTCTCTTCATCCTGCCGTGGCTCGACACCTCGCGCGTGCGCTCGATGCGCTATCGCCCGATCGCGCGTCAGTTCTTCGTGATCTTCGCCGTAGTCTGCATTGCGCTCGGATGGTGCGGTGGTCAGAACCCGGGCCGTATCTTGTTCAAGGTCGCCCCGTTCACGGCGACGCTGAACTGGGTTTCGGGCGGCGAAGTCACCGAACGCACGATCACAGCCGACAGCGCTGCGAATTGGCAGGAAACGGCGGACGCCGCGACTGCCGAAGCCCGCGCGCAGGGTGCGTCGATGACGGCGGTGACGCGCACTGGCGCAACCACTGGCACGCTGCGCTCCGTCGTTGGCGGCACTGTTGAGCAACGTACGGTCGACGGCGCGACGGGCGATCTGCTCGAAGAGCACATCACCGAAGTGAAGGAAGATGTCGGCTCAGCCGCTCCGTTCTTCTCGGTCGAACGCAACTCGCCGGCTCGCTTCACGGTGACAAACTTCTCGTTGCTGCTGACGATCTACTACTTCGCATTCTTCCTTCTGATCCTGCCGATCCTCGGCCTGCGTGAGCGGCCTGAGCGCGTGCCGGACACCATCGCAAAGCCCATCGGCGAAGCGCAGGGGGCATCTTAATGTTGCGCGCAATTTCCGCCGCCGCGGCGCTTGTCATCGCTGGCTTTGGCGTCGCTTGGGCGGCGGCAGAAGCTGAGCATCCGGAAGAGTATCCGTTCTCGTTCCTCAGCCCCGTAGGTTCATACGACATGGCAGCCGTTCAGCGCGGCTACCAAGTTTACCAACAGGTCTGCTCGAACTGTCACTCGATGGACCATCTCTCGTATCGCCATCTCGGTGAGCGTGGCGGTCCGTTTGCGCTCTATATGGTCCGCGATCACGAAACCGGCGAAATGGGGCCGCACGTCGGCCAGCCCGAGCACGGCGGCACGTTCGTCGAAGTGACGGATAACCCATACGTTCGCGCAATCGCCGCTGGCGTCACCATCACGGACATCGATCCGAACTCCGGCCAGCCGACGGATCGTCCTGGCCGCATCTCGGATCGCTTCCGCCGCCCGTTCCCGAACGCGATCGCAGCCGCTGCTTCAAACGGTGGCGCGCCGCCGCCGGATCTCTCGGTCATCACCTCGGCCCGCCATGGTGGCGCGCGCTACGTGCGCTCGTTGCTGATGGGCTATGATGGCCAAACCAACGGCACCCTGAACCACAACCCGTACTTCCCGGGCGGCTGGCTCGCCATGGCGCCGCCGCTGTCCGACGGTGCGGTGCCCTATAGCGATGCGGAAACGCCTCAAACCGTCGAGCAATACGCGACCGACGTTGCGACCTTCCTGCAATGGGCCGCCGATCCGCACATGGAAGAGCGCAAGCGCCTCGGCATCGTGGTGCTAGCCTTCCTCGTCGCGCTCGCGGGCCTTCTCTACCTCGCCTACAAGCAGGTCTGGCGCGGCGAAGCCCACTAGGGTGGACCGACAGTCAATCGATTGAACGGGGTGCGCATCTAGCGCGCCCCGTTTTCGCATCTACGGGCCGACGACCGGAGAACTCGGCCCATGACTGAACCCATGCCTGCGCAACGCGCGGGGAAGGGCGCGGCGATCATCGCGGCGCTCGCATATGCACTGCTCTGGGGCGGCTCGACCGCCTACCTCTACGCCACCGGCGGTGACTGGACGTCGCCTATCTTTATCACCGCCATTTTCGGCGTTGGCTTAGGTGGCGCGGCTTGGCTGGTCACCCGCGGCGCAAATGCGCCTCGCATCGAGGTGGAGCACCCTCGCATCGAGAGCGGCGCCGCCATCATCTATCTCGCGATTTACGCCGTCCTTTTCCTCGGCTTCGGCATGACGTGGGCGCGCGAAGCGTTTCCGCCCGGTCCTGCGCAGGAAGCCCTGGTGCTAGCGCTCAAGCTCGTCGTTCACGTCGTGCTACCTGCGCTCCTGCTCGTCTTTATGGGCGCAAAGCTCGGGCCGATCACACAACTCGGCCTCACCGGTCGCAAGTTCTGGCGTACGCTGATCGTGCTGGGCGGGATGATCTTGGCCATCGTCTGCGTGGTGACGCCGAGCCTGAAAGAAATCTCCGGCATCCCGCCGACGTTCGAAACGATGATCTGGGCGCTGCCGCTCGGTTACATCTGGATGACGCTTGAGGCGGGCGTGGCGGAGGAGTTCCTGTTCCGCGGTGTTCTGCAAACGCGGCTTACGGCGTGGTTCAATTCTGCCTGGGCCGGCGTGATTGTGACGTCCGTGCTGTTCGGCCTCGCGCACGCGCCAGGCCTCTTCATGCGCGGCGGTCCGGGCGTCGATGGCTGGAGCACCGATCCGCTACAAGTCATCGCTCACACCATCGCTGTGCTCTCGCCGGTCGGGCTCACCTTCGGCTTGATCTACGCGCGCACTAAGTCTCTGCTGTTGGTCATTCTGCTCCACGGTCTTGTCGACTGGCTGCCGAACCTGACCGATTTCGTAGAGACTTGGACTTGAGATGGCTGACCTAAATCTGGTGCACCGCGGGGTTGATCGCGCTGTGCTTGAGGAATTGGTCAAGCGAGGCGATGACCTCACCACCGTGCGACAGACGCTCGTGTTCTTCCTGCGCAGGAAGAGTGACGCGCGCGATGGCGAACTTGTCTTCAACCCGCTCGCCGCAGAGCTCGTGGCGCGGGGTTGGACTATTCATTCGCTGCACGCTGACGGGATCAGCGGCGAGGCGCAACGCCTCGTCGATCCCGCTAGCACCAACAATCTCAGCACCGAAATGGAAGCGCTCGCCGCCGAATTCGGCGTCAACTACGACGGCTGGGAATGCGCCATCATGGGCGAGAAGAAGTGAGCCTTACGGCGTGTTAGCGGCCGTTGTCGCCGGCACGATCGTGCCCGTTGGCGATGGTGTTGCCAGTGGTCCGCCATTGATCGTAGGCGTTGCGGCGGCGTTCACATCGGCAGCGCTGTCGCTCCCAGTTTCCGGCGGTGCGTACTGGATCACGCCATTGACTCTGCCTGCGCGCCGGCCGCGCTGAGCGGTGCTGCGCGAGGCGCGCGACTCGTTGCTCGCAAGCGCTTGGCCGAGATACTGGCTGACATTGATCAGGCGCGGTGTGTCGCGAACCCCTGGATCGGGCACGTCCGCGTAGAAGATGTGCTGGCCGATCACTTGCCGGCCTTGGCCGATGCGAGCCCAGCGCGGGCGCACGGCGCGCGTGTGATAGAAGAGGGCGCCGCCGGTTGGATCGACGGATTGACCGCTCAACACTTCGCGAGCGACTTGATCAGCGACGATCCATTCCGGATCGGTCGCGACACTCGATGGGTCGCGCGCCAGGTTCATCACCGTGCGCCGGTTTGGGTCATTGCGATTCCATACGGAGAATTGCTTCGGCGAGAGGATCACCGTCGCGAGATCTTCGCCGAAGCGCGGGCCGATACGGTTCTGCATCACGTGCGCCACCGCGCGCATGCCGTCTTCGCCTTCGCTGCGCGCTTCACCCCAAACGGTCGCTGCGAGCAAGCGTACCTCTTCTTCGTTCAACACCACGGGCGTTGTGGAAGGGATTGTGGTTCCAGCGGGTTCCGACGGAACGAAACCGATGATTGATCGTTCACCGCTCACCACCTCGGCGAGCGCGTCCGGATAAAGGGCGAAGTTCATCGCCGCGGCGAGCACGAGCACGCCGCCCGCGCTGAGCGCGTGAAGCGACTGCTTGATCGTGTGCGTCTTGCGCACGCGTGAATTCGAGTGGGAACGGGAAAGTCCGATCCAGCGAGCGGCCATCGTGGTCTCTCTACAGCGCGGCGCGCAATCCGCGCGCCGTAGTTGAAAAAACAGGTTGGTGTGGACCCGCTCGCAGCACGTGCGGACACGATGCGCGTTTCTACTTCTCCACAAGGCGAGATTGGGGCGTAGGGCTGGCGAATACAGTCAAAAACACCCCAGTTTTCCTTGCTTTTCTGTCAGAACTTGCCGTTCGACATAGTCCGCCAAGCAATGTTCCTTATCTTCTGACTTAGTCTCCATCTTGCGCGCTCGAACAAGCCGCTCGTCTCGCCTATGCTTGCGGCGAGGGGATCCATGGCAACTAGCGTTCGCTCCGTCGACAAGGCCGCGGCCGGCTACATTCGCCATCGCTTTGTACGTGCTCTGAGCGCGTCGTTTGTCGTCGGCGCGGTGTTCAGTTTGTTGGCAGTCACCGTGACGGCGGTGGTCAACGCCGCGCTGACCGGGCGGTGGGCTCAGGTTGCCGTGTCGCCGCTCGGTGTAGTTCTCGTCTTGTTGCTCGTCCTTTTGCCGCTCATGGCGCTCGTCGGCGTCATCGGCGGGGCGATCGACATCCTACATCGCCGGATCATTGGGGTCGCGCTGTTTGCGCTTGGGATCATTTGCGCCTTTGTCGGCTTCAGTTCGCCGTTCTATGCCGTGATGTCGTGGCTCGGAGAGATGCCTGAGGTGACGACACTTTCGCAGAAGGTCGAAGTGACGTGGTTCGGGGTCTTCGGCGTCGTTGCTGCGTTGATCGGATACGAACTTACGCGCCACGGCTGGTGGCAGATGACTGCTCGCACCGAAGACTATCGCGCTATGCGCGGTTGGCGTCCGCCTCTCTGGCGCGTGTTGACCTCGTTTCGCCGCTATCTCGGTTTGCCGAGTTTTCTCTCTTACGTTGGCCGCAAGCGCCGCCTCGTCAGCTTGCTCTATTTCGGTGTCGCGACGCTGAACCTTGGCTTGCTAATGCTGCTTGCACTCCCGGTCATGGCTGGCAGTCAAAGTGCGCAGAGTGCTGACTACAATCCACTGATCCCCTTCAGCGTTCTTGGAGGCCTCCTCGCGCTCAACGTCATTGGCGCCGGTAATTTTCTCGCCCGCATCGCCGACGCGCGCGCCACCAAGCTCTACCAAAACGTACGCGAATGGGACGTGCGTCCCCCCATCATCTTTCTGCGCGCCTTCGATCAGGATGACGCGAAACTTCGCGCGTCGGGCGGCGATGCATTCGCACGCTGGCCCGCGGGCGTCGGCAGGGCGCGGACGCTTGATGAAATTCTTCTCGAACACGGCTCACCCTACGGCCCCGTCATCGCCATCGGCGATCCACGCGATCCAACGCCGCCGCTCGGCGCGGCGCGCGTGTTTGTGGAAGGTCCGGGAGACGAGTGGCAGGGCGTTGTGCGCGGCCTCGCCGGCGCCTCGCGCGCGGTTGTGATGTGCCCCAACCACGGCGAGGGCGTGCAATGGGAACTCGATCTCATCGCGCAGGCGGGTGGTCGTTTGCGTACGATTTTCATCGCAAGCCCGGAACTCGATCGGGCCGCGACCTTGTCGCTGTTCCAGCGCCTTATTCCCGGCGTGCCGGAGATAGACGAGCGTCAGTTGCCGATCGCCGCGTTTGAAATGGGTGGCACATGGCGCATGCTCACCGCTCGCCGTCTCAGTGTGGAGACCTACACAGCGGCGCTCAACACCGCGCTGCAAGCGCTGTTCGGCATGAGCGGTGTCAAGCTCGAGCGCTCCAAGCGTGCCTAGCCAGAACAAAAAAGCCCCGGCGTTGGCCGGGGCTTTCAATTGCGTTGCGCTGCAGCCTAACGAATGTCGTTCTGGCTCTTCACGATCTTGCCGACCAGGCCATAGGCCTTCGCCTCTTCGGCCAGCATCCAGTAATCGCGATCGACGTCGCGCTTGATCTTATCTGCCGGCTGTCCCGTGGCGTTCGCAAAGATCTGGTTCAGGCGTTCGCGCATGCGCAGGATTTCCCGCGCCTGGATCTCAACGCTCGACGCCAGGCCTTCGCCGACGCCGCCACGCGGTTCGTGCAGCAGCGTGTTCGGCAGGCAATAGCGGTTCTCGCGCTCAGCGGCGCAGTAGATCAACGCGCCAGCGCTGGCGACCCAGCCGGTGCCCAACATGCGCACGGGCGCGTTGATGAACTTGATCACGTCATGGATCATGTCGCCGCTCTCGACGTGGCCGCCGGGGGAGGAGATCACGAACGTGATCGGATTGGCGTTCTGCGCGGCCAGAGCAAAAAGACGCTCAGTCACGCGACGCGCCTGAATATCGTTCACTTCGCCCGTCAGCATCACGACGCGCGCCTCAAACAGCGCCTTCTCGATCACGTCCGGCGCATTGCGGCCATCGGCCGGGTTCTTGGCTTCTTCTTCATCGTCGAGGCGGGTGATCGAACCGATCATATGGTTGGCTCCTGTCATGGCCGAACAGGTAGGCGGGTTCGCCCGGTTTTCCTAGAGCGCAGAGGCCGCCTGGCGCAGCATTCGGGAACGCCTGTGGAAAACCTCGCATTTTCCACGCCTTGGCTTAACCATGAAACCGGATCGCGTTAGGCGGATGGCTGCATGAGCGATGTGTTCATCTCCTACAAGCGCGAGGATAAAGCGCGGGTTGAAGCGCTCTACACGCTTCTGCTCGACCTCGACGTGCCGGTCTGGTTCGACGCCGGTATCGAAGTCGGAATGGAATGGGAGGCGCGCATTCTCGAGCAGATCGAGAGAGCGAAGGCCGTCATCGTTTGCTGGAGTTTTGCCGCGGTCTCATCGCACTGGGTAATGCGCGAAGCGCAAATCGGTCTCGACCGCGGCATACTCGTGCCGGTGACGATCCATCCGTGCTCTCTGCTGCCGCCGTTCGACGCCATCCAATCCGCCGATCTCACCAAGTGGGACGGCATGCCCGACGATCCCGAGATCCAGAAGGTGCTGCTGAAGCTCGGCCTCTTGATCGGCAAGAAAAACCTCGCGCGCAATGCGCGCTTGCGCGCTGGCGGGCAGAAGGAAGCGATGGTCGATCTGGTGCGCGCGCTGCTTATCGATCGCGCGCTCAGCGGGGGTGCGCCGTTCACCTACAAGGAAGCCGAAGAAGCGCTGCGCCGGGTGGCAGACGAAGAGGAGGTGCAGATCGGCGAGTTCGATCAGCACTCACTTTGGGGCGCGCTGGACGCCATCGCCGAACAATGCCGCCGCCGCCGCGAACCGCCGCTTGACGTGCTCGTTGTCAGCAAGGACACCGGCCGCCCGGGCCGCGGTTATTGGCAAAAGCACGCGTTTCTTCCTGGCGATGGCGACGATCTCGAAAAGCAGGTGTTCGAACGCCATCTCGCCGCGGTGCGCGCATCCGATTGGAGCCGGGACGTCTAAATCAGAACGTCCAGCCGCTGCAGCCCGTTGAAGAAAGGCAGGGTGCGCTTCTCCGGCTTCTCGTCAGGCCGCGCCAAACGTAAATTCGGGAAGCGTTCAAACAGTTTCACTAACGCCGCCTGCGCCTCGATCCGCGCCAACGGCGCGCCGATACAGATGTGCGATCCGCCGCCGAACGCGACATGCGGTGCGGGCTTGCGCGTCACGTCGAAGGCATCTGGATTTTCGAAAACATCTGGATCGTGGTTCGCGGCGCGCAGCAGTGAAATCACGGACTCGCGGGCCTTCATTGGGCAGCCGCCGATCTCCATCTCGCGCGGCGTAACGCGGGCAGTGATGTCGACAGGGCCGTCATAGCGCAGCACCTCCTCGACGACTTGATTTACGATTCCTGGATCGGCCTTGAGCTTTGCCAGTTCTGTCGGGTGCGTCAGCAGCGCGTAAACGCCATTGCCGATCAAGTCGCTTGTTGTGAGATTTCCGCCGACCAGCAGGCCGATTAGATTAGAGATGATCTCCTCATCCTTCAGATCAGCTCCGGCGGCCTTCAGTTGCACGACGTCGCTGATCAGATCATCGCGTGGATTGACGCGCCGATCCGCTATCTGCGTCTCAAAATAGAGCCGGATCGCCTCGCCCGAGCGTTCCAGATATGCGGTCTGTTCCGGTGTGCGGAAAGGATTCAGCGTCTGGATCACGCCTTCTGACCACTCGCGAAACTCTCCGCGCCGTTCGATATCGACGCCCAGGATCGCGCCGATCACATCGATCGGCAGAGGAATGGAAAAGTCGCCGAGCACATCGAAGCCGCCGCGCGGCTCAACCGCGGCCAGCTTCTCATCGATGATTTCATCCACCAGAGGCTTGCACTTCGCCGCCCGCGCATAGAGCGCCTTGGCGATTGGCGTGCGGACGCGCGAGTGGTGCGGCTCGTCCATTAGGAGGATGGAGTAGGAGCGCACCTCGCCCGTATCCGGGTCTTCAACGAAATTCTCAACCAGGCGCTGCGTGAACGGCCCTGGCGGATCAACTTTGTCCGGCCCACGCAGCATGGTGCGATCATTCAGCGTTTCGCGCGCCAGCTTGTAACGGGTGATCACGTGCGAACCGGCAAGTTCGTCGCGATACACCGGATGGCCCTCGCGCAGGCGCCGGTAGATCGCGTGCGGATCATCACGAAACGCCTGGTTGAGCGGCGTCAGCTGCAGCATCGGAGGCGGAGCGTCGTCGTCGGACATGAAGGCGACCCTGCGCTTGCGGCGCGCGCGCGGCAAGCCTGCCGCTCGCGTAAGGCGCTCAGGATTCCGCTACGCGATCGAGCATCACGTTGAATGCCGCGACAGCAGCGCGGGGTCCTTCCGGGTGAGCCCAGACGCCCGCTGACACCGCCAAGAAGTCCGCGCCGGCGCGCGCCAAAGGCTCCGCGTTATCGACCGTTATGCCGCCGATCGCGACGCACGGTGTTTCCATTGTTTCTTGCCAGATGCTGAGCAACTCCGGCTCGGCCCAATGCGAGGGGTCCTTGGTGCCGGTCGGATAGAAAGCGCCGAACGCGACGTAATCCGCTCCGGCCTCTGCCGCGTCGTAGGCTAGGTCGCGCGAGTTGTGACACGTCACGCCGACGATCTTATCTTTGCCAAGCAGTCGCCGCGCCTCGGCGTAGCTTGCATCGCTTTGGCCTACATGCACGCCGTCGGCCGCGAGTCGCGCGGCTAAATCTGGACGGTCGTTGACGATAAACGCGGCGTCCGCGGCCTGCACGATCGGCTTCAGCGCCGCGCCGATACGCAACACGTGTTCGTCAGCAGCACCTTTCAAGCGCAATTGCACAGCGGCAACGTCCCCGCCCGCAAGCGCCGCGTCGATCTCACGTGACCAACCAGCGTCTGCGATGGATGGCGGAGTGATCAGATAGAGCCGCGCGCGATGTCCCATTGGTCTTCCGTATGAACGCGCCCGCACTCTAAAGGACGGGGCGGTGCGCTGCCATGCATGATCTAACGCGCCGCGCGTCGTCCAAACGAGCCAGAAGGCGTCGGCTGCAGGCCGCTGCCGGCTTTGGCTGCCGCCGAGGCGCTCTGCTCCGTTTGCGCTTGCTTCGCACGCGCCGCGATAGCGCGGTCGATTGCGCTCTCAGCGCCCGAGAATGTCGTCGCCGCCATGCCCGGAGCGCCCGTCTGCGGCTTGGCTGGCGCGGTCTTACCTTGGAAGGAGGGGCCTCCCACCGGCGCGCCGCTCGTGAAACCACCGCCTGGCGGAGGACCGTATCTGTTGGCCTCCGCCTTGCCCGGCATGCAGCCGAGATCGACGAACATGAAGAGGTTGATCAGCTGCAGCAGGAAGAACCACAACGTGGCCGAGGATACGACCTGCTCAAGACTCGCGCCGGTCGCCGCGCCGCTGATCACGGCCGCTACAATCATGATCAACGGCAGCATCGGTAGCAACGCGAAGAGGCCGCTGCGGCCGCGATCGTGGAAGCGCTTCGTCTGCAGCGCCGAGCCGATCCAGCTCATGAGCAAAAGCGGCAGGCCGAGCGCGAAGCTCAGGGAAGGGATGAACTGAGCAGAGGCTTCAGGTGTCTTCGGAAAAGGCGCAGCAGGCATCGTGAGCAGGGCGAGCAGAAATAGCAGCACCGCGCCGCCGACGCCGCCGATAACCGAGCCAAGCCAGAATTGGACGCGATTGATGCGCCCGCTAAATCCAAACAGAAGAGAAACCAAGAGCCGTCACTCCCGCGCGAAGAACGGGCAAGAAAATAGCCGGGACGGATTAACGCCCCGGCTAGAATCGTAACTTTCGTGGTTAAGCGTTAGAGCGTCGGCGTTTACGCTGCCTGCTTCTCAAGCTTCTCGTTCCACTGACCTTGTGAGGCCAAGCCGTTCATGCGCGCGCGGTGCAGGAAGGCGCGCTGCGCGGCAGCGGTGTTTTCCTTCTTGCCGCTCCATGCCCTTTGCGGTGCTGCTTGCAGCGCGCGGCCGTAGGAGAACGTCATCTTCCACGGGAAGCCGCCGATCTCGTTCATGCGCGAAAGGTGCGCAGTGGCGAGCTCGTCCGACTGGCCACCGGAGAGATAGGCGATGCCCGGCACCGCGCTCGGCACAGTGGCCTTCAGCGCAGCGATTGTGCGCTCAGCGACTTCGTCAATCCCCGCTTGGCGGACGCTGCCCTTGCCGGCGACGATCATGTTCGGCTTCAGCACGATGCCTTCCAGCGCTACGCGCTGTTCGGCCAGTTCGTTGAACGTCGTTTGCAGCATCCAGCGCGTGACTTCATCGCAGCGCGCCGCGTCGTGGTTGCCGTCCATCAACACTTCCGGTTCGACGATCGGCACGATCTGCTCTTGCTGGCAAATGCGCGCGTAGCGGGCGAGGGCGTGCGCGTTCGACTTGATGCAGGTCCAGGTCGGGATACCGTCGGCGATATCAATCACCGCGCGCCACTTCGCGAAGCGCGCGCCTTGTTCGTAATAGCTGCGCAAGCGCTTCGAGAGGCCGTCGAGGCCCTTGGTAACCGTCTCACCGGGGAAGCCGGCCATCTTGCTCGCGCCCTTGTCGACCTTGATGCCCGGGATGGCCCCAGCAGCGCTGATGATGTCGACCAACGGCGTGCCGTCGGCGGCCTTCTGGAACAGGGTCTCTTCGAACAGGATGACGCCCGAGACGTACTTCATAGCGTCGTTGGCGCGGAACATCAGCTCGCGATAGTCGCGGCGATTGTCTTCGGTATTTTCTACTCCGATCGCGTCGAAGCGCTTTTTGATCGTGCCGGTGGATTCATCCGCCGCCAGGATGCCCCGACCCGGCGCCACCATGGCTTCCGCCACCTTGTTCAAAGACTCGAGATTCACTGTCTCCGCCCCGTGTTTTGATTGGATGTCGGCTGTCTAACCCAGACGTCGCAAAAACGCCACGCGATGGCTTGCAAGCCTGCACTCCGTTCGCTCCGCCCGCGCATGTCTGGAGAGGACTTCCCCTGATACCACTTCTAGTATAGTTACGTCGCCGTAACGAGGGTGGCTATGGCGGAAGCAGCGGCAGACGGCGTCACTTTTTCAGGGTTCTCGGCGCGGCCCCAAAAACCGTGGATGCGCCGGTTCTTGAATTGGCTGACTGGACCTGCGGGTCTGGTGATAGCGCTCATCTTGATCGCTTTGAAGCTTATCGCCCTTGGCGAGAAAGAGGGCTGGCAGCTCTATCTCAACGATGCAGCACGAAACGTAACGCAGATTCAGATAGGCCAATGGCCAGCAGTGCTCGTGATTTTGCTTGAGGGCGTAGTCGCAGGCGCAGCGGTTTCAATCGTCTATAGCTACACAATCAATCACGTCAGCCAGACGGTGCAAAATATCTGGCAACGGCTTGAGCCGATGACGCCAGCCCCCGAGACGGTGCTTGTCGATCCTGAGACACGCAGTTGGGTTAGCGGCCTAACGGGACGTGACCTTCGCGAGGCGCAACAGAAGATCCTCGACCAAGCTAATTCTATCAATCACCTCACGACGGAGGTTCAACGCTTGGGCGCGCAACTCACGAGCGTAACCACAGCTCGCGACAACCTCGCCGTTCAGCTGGGAGCGGTAGAGCAGTGGTTTGAACGGTTTGAGAAGTTGGCAAACGAGACGAAGGAATTCCGCAAGAGTCTTAGGCCTTAGCGGGAACGTTCTCACTAAGAGACCGGTGTATGTCACGACGCAAACGCTGCATGTCGATAAAGAGCTGCTCGAATGAGAGCAGCAGCGCATTCAGTTCTTCGCGCTTCTCTTCAGCCAGGTCTTGTGACGCGGAACCAATTGCGAAGCTAAAATCTCGCGCAAAGTCGTTCAATGCTTCGTCGTGCATTCGATCTGCGAGAGACGCCTGTTGCATTGGATTCTAACTCACCACGCGGATGTTCGTTGCCAGGCAGGAATCTCACGATTCGCGCCGTTGCCATGTGGGAGTTTTGTTCCGCGCTCGCGTTATCCCAGGCTGAGGCGAGCTCATCCCAGAATTGTCAGTGCGACGGTGCTTACAAAGCCGCAAGTTTCGTAACGGAGACGTTATGACGCGTCGGTCGAGCAGGCCAGCTATGCGCTCTTAGCCAACTCAGCTTCCAGCACCGAGACCAAGCGCGGATCGTCCGCGGCCACGTCTGGCGAGAAGCGCGCGACAACAGCGCCGTTCCGGCCGACGACAAACTTCTCGAAGTTCCACAGAATGCCCGGCGCGGCGCCACCGAGGTTCTTGCCGGCGAGGCGTTCACGGAACGGGCCTTCGCCCGTCGCTGACGGTTGAGCAGCGATCAGTGCGGCGTAGAGCGGGTGTTGGTCGTCACCGGCGACCGAGATCTTCGAGTACATCGGGAAATCGACCTCGTAGGTCGATTGGCAGAAATCGGCGATCTCGGCGTCGCTGCCCGGCTCTTGGCCGAGGAAGTTGTTCGCCGGAAAGCCCAACACTTCGAGGCCGGCGCTGCGCTTATCTTTGTAGAGCGACTCCAAGCCGGCATATTGCGGCGTGAGCCCGCATTTCGAAGCGACGTTCACGATCAAGAGCACCTTGCCCTTGTGCGCCGCGAGCGTATCGGCGCCGCCATCGATGCGCTTCAGCTGAATGTCCTGCAGTGCCGCCACGTCAATTCTCCTGTCGTATCTGGTGTTGAGCGATATCTGGCTTGCGCCAGATGAACAATAAGAACCCAATCGAGAAAATTAGCGCCCACAGGCCGGCGTTCAAGAACACCGCGGTCGCGACGAAGAGCCAGCTTTGATGCAGGGCCAGCACGCCGCTGGACATCGCTGAGAGACCTTCCGGCGGCAACTCGGCCAGTGCGTTGAGCGCGATCCGTTTGATGTTGGATTCTTCCAACATCAAACCAATGAACATCATCATGCCGATGAGGTAGATGAGGAACGCCAGCAGTTTGATGGTCAGGCGGGAGCTGTTGAGGAAGTAGAAGATCGCCACGACCATGGCGAAGTTGATCGAGATCACCTGGCCATACAGCACCGCAATCTCGTGGTTGGACGAGCGGATGGCGTCGATGAGCTCGACTTCCCCCATTAGCGCTTCAGCGCTTCAACACCGGGGAGGGCCTTGCCCTCCATCCATTCCAAAAACGCGCCGCCTGCCGTCGACACGAACGTGAAGTCACCCGTGACGCCTGCGTGATTTAGGGCCGCGACCGTATCGCCGCCACCCGCAACCGCGATCAACTTGCCGCTCTTCGCGAGTTCTGCCGCTTCTTGCGCCGCGATCACCGTCGCCTGATCGAACGGTGGCACTTCGAACACGCCCAACGGTCCGTTCCAAATCAGCGTGTGCGAGTGCTTCATCGCCTCGCGCAACTTGCGCACCGTTTTTTCGCCGGCATCCAAGATGAGTTCGTCCGCGCCGATTTCATCGAGACCGCAGATCCGCGCCTCTGCGTGCGGCTTCACTTCCTTCGCCACGACGACATCAACCGGCAGAAGAATTTCGCACTTACCCTTTGCAGCCGCGAGGATTGCGCGCGCGGTGTCAGCCATGTCCTTCTCGGCCAGTGAACCGCCGATCTCGACGCCTTGCGCATAGAGGAAGGTATTCGCCATGCCGCCGCCAATGGCGAGCTTGTCGAGCTTCGCGATTAGGTTTTGCAAAAGGTCGAGCTTAGTCGAGACCTTGGCGCCGCCGACGATCCCGAGCACGGGGCGCTTTGCATTTCCCAGCGCGGCGTCGAGCGCATCGAGTTCGCGCTCCATCTGCTTGCCAGCGTAAGCGGGGAGGATGCGCGCGACACCTTCCGTCGAAGCGTGCGCGCGGTGCGCGGCGGAGAAGGCGTCGTTCACAAAGAAATCACCGAGCGCGGCGATCTGCTTCGCTAGCTCCGGATCGTTCTTTTCCTCGCCAGCGTGAAAGCGCGTGTTTTCCAGGAGAACGACACCACCCGCAGGCATGGCGTGAATCTTCGCTTGCGCGTCGGCGCCAATGCAATCTTCGGCAAAATCGACATTCGCGCCCAGCAGCTTGGCCAATGGCGCCTGCACCGGCTTCAACGACATTTTCTCAACGCGCTGTCCCTCGGGGCGCCCAAAGTGGGCCAGGAGCGCCACCCTGCAGCCCTTGGCCGTCAGCGCTTGGATCGTGGGTAGCGCCGCGCGCAGCCGCGTATCGTCACTGACAGCGCCATCCTTCATCGGAACATTGAAATCGACCCGCACCAGCGCCGTCTGTCCGTTCGGCGCATCTTCGATCCGTCGAAAGCTCACTTACTTCTCCTGAACATCAAACGCATCATGCCTCCGGTGAGGTATGAAAGCAGCGCGATCGCCGCCGCAATAACAAACCACCACACCGTGCTGATCGCTACCCCAACCAGATCACCCGGAATGATCGAGAAGCTCATCGCCCCTGCTATCACCACAAGCGCAAGTATCTTGCCCCAGCTACGCCCGAGAAATTCGCCTAGTCTCTCTCCACGCCAACCAAGCGCCGCGCACAACAGAGCAAGGATGGCGAGCGGTGCGATCACGGCGCCTCTTGCCTCTGAGAGCTCACGTCGTTCCTCCAAGCAGTGTGCCGATCCAATAGGCGAGGGCCAGCACCATCGCAATCATCGCGATCGCAATTGCGCCCTGCGTCAGCCGTGCGTTGAGCGGCATAGCCATAAGCGGCCGCCGCCGCGTCCAGCCCCAAGAGGCGACCGCGGCGGCGAACACCACAACACCAAACAGCGGCGACAGGCCCACCCAACCTGCGATCAGCGCCAGAAGCGCAAATCCCAGATCCGACATTGCCGAGCCTATGTTGGGCCGCCGCTGCGCGGGCTTAGCCAATCAGGAAGTCTTTCTTGCCCAATTCGATGCCGTTGTGCCGCAGGATCGCGTAGGCCATCGTGACGTGGAAATAGAAGTTCGGCATCGCCCACTGGTTCACATAGTCGAGGCCGGAGAACTTCAGTTCCATGTTGGGGATCTTGATCGTGATCTCGCGCGCTTCCGAGCCTTCGAACTCTTCGGCCTTATAGCTCTCGACGATGCCGAGAACTTTCTTGATCCGCGCCTGCAGGTCCGCGAACGTCGTTTCCGTGTCCTCAATCGCTTCGATTTGGTGGCCGGCCAAGCGCGCGACGCAACCCTTTGCGTGATCGGTCGCGATCTGCACTTGGCGCGTCAGCGCGAACATGTCCGGTGCGAGGCGGGCATTCAAAAGGACGGCCGGATCGTAGCCCTTTGCCTTCGCCTGCTGCTCGGCTTTCGCGAGCATCGAGGAAAGGTTGTTCAGATTGCGCACGAAGACAGGCGCGCTCACAGCGTGCATCGAAAGCTTGGTCATGGGTTAGATAATTTCCCCGGCAACCAGGCCGAGCCAATAGGAGCCGACCTGAATGGAAATGATCGTGACGAAGCCGAGGGTTATCACCGTCGCCCACGTCGCGCCGCGCAACCGGTTCAGCACCGAGTTTCGCGTGACGGTCCAATAGGCCAGCATCGAGATCGCCGCCAGTGCCGTCAGCCAGACCGGCGCGTCAAAAAGGCCGCAGGCGAATGCTGCGAGCGCGAAGCCGAGCTCCGTCGCCGCATTCGCAAAGCTGTAATAGTGGCGCCTGACGACCATCGGCGCGATTGGCGCACGAGAAGCGCGTTAACGCTGCTAGTCACACCAGGCGCGCGTAGTTCCTCACGGTCGCAGCACGTTGAGCACGAATGCAAGCAGCCAGCCGATCCAGGGGAAGGAGAAGCCGCTAAGGACGCCGATCGCGATCGACTTCGCGTCCGAGCCTGTCAGTCTCCGCGAGAGATAAAACTCGCTCGCCACCCAAGCCGCGGCCGCGCCAATGAAGAAGATGCGATAGCTCAGCGCCATGTGCTCAACCGCCAACAGCGCCGTGCCGAGCCCAACGCCCATGCCCAAAAGCTGCGCTTTGGCGACGGGTGTGAGGTGAGGGAGGCGGAATTTCATCTCCCTCACCTTAGGCAGATTAGATCAGCTTGCTCATCGCCACAGCCGTATCGGCCATGCGGTTCGAGAAGCCCCACTCGTTGTCGTACCAGCTCAGCACCGAGCAGAACTTGCCTTCCATCACCTTCGTCTGATCGTTGTGGAAGATCGACGAGTGCGGATCGTGGTTGAAGTCCATCGAGACGTTCGGGTGATCGGTGTTGCCGAGCACGCCCTTCAGCGCGCTTCCGACGCCGCTTTGATCGCCGCGTTGATCTCTTCCTTCGTCGTTGCGCGCTTGGCGACGAACTTGAAGTCGACAACAGAAACGTTCGGCGTCGGCACGCGGATCGAGATGCCGTCGAGTTTGCCCTTCAGATCCGGGATCACCAAGCCGATCGCCTTCGCGGCGCCGGTCGACGTCGGGATCATGTTCAGCGCTGCGGCGCGGGCGCGGTAGAGATCCTTGTGCAGCGTGTCGAGCGTCGGCTGGTCGCCGGTGTAGCTATGGATGGTCGTCATCATGCCGTGATCGATGCCGATCGCGTCATGCAGAACTTTCGCCACCGGCGTCAAGCAGTTCGTCGTGCACGAGGCGTTCGAGATCACAACGTGATCCTTCGTCAGCCCTTGGTGGTTCACGCCGTACACAACCGTGTAGTCCGCGCCATCCGCCGGTGCCGAAACGATGACGCGCTTGGCGCCGCCTTCAAGGTGAAGCGCGGCCTTGTCACGCGCCGTGAAGATGCCCGTGCACTCAAGCGCGATGTCGGCGCCGACAGCCTTGTGCGGCAACTCAGCGGGGTTCTTGATGGCCGTGACTTTGATCTTGCCCTTGCCGAGATCGATCCAATCCTCGCCCGACTTCACTTCGCCCGGAAACTTGCCGTGGACGCTGTCGAAGCGGAGGAGGTGAGCGTTCGTGGCCACCGGGCCGAGATCGTTGATCGCCACCACTTCGATGTCCGTGCGGCCCGACTCATAGATCGCGCGCAGAACGTTCCGGCCAATGCGCCCGAACCCGTTGATGGCAACCTTCACGCCCATAAGCCTCGTCTCCCGGAAAAATGCTGAATTTGGTGGCTTCCGATTAACTGCAAAGCGCGCTTGCGTCCACGCCCGGAACAGCAACTCAGCCTTCCATCGAATCGATCACGGACGTAACAATTCGTCGCAATGGCGAGCGATTCTCTCACCGAGGCGCTAGACGCTCTGGAAACCGCCCTGGACCAAACCGAGGGCGCGGATGTCGACGCATCCGCCGAGGCGCTTGCCGAACCCGTCAAAGCTCTCAACGCAGCGGCCAGGGAGGCGCTACGCTGATGCAATCCACCGTCAAAATCATGGGCGAGGACTACGCCATCGAATGCGCGGCGTGCGACACGCGCCGCCTAGAAGACCTCGCGAAAGTGCTCGAACAGCGTCTGCAAGGCTTTAGCGGCGATACCAGCGCGATGCGCCGCCTTGTGCTTGTCGCGCTTGGCCTGATCGACGAAGCGCAAGCGACCAGCGCCGCGCTTGCCCGCGCACGTATGGAAATCGAGCGCCTCACCGACATGTTGGTCGAAGCGCAGCTTCAGACCGAGCCGCCAGAGCCAACCGACAGTCCGGACCGAGGCCGCATCGGCGCGCTCCGCGCCTCGCACGGTAGAGCTTGAGGCAAGGCGCTCTCCGCACTAGATTCGCTGCGGGCGGTTTCTGCGGCGTGCGTGAGTTGCTTGCATCCCTGGGACCGTATCATTTCTCTCGGGAGCTGGCTCTGTGCCGGGCCGTGGCCTGGCGCACCTGGCGCCCACCTAGCGTGCTAGGGTTCGAGAGGATGAGTATCGCTTACGGCGCATGTGGTACCGCCCAACCCTTGGTCCAAAATGACTTCCGCTGAACTCGAAGCCGCCAAGGCTGACGCCCGCATGTTGATGCGCGCGGAGCGCAACGCGGTCGAGCCGCGCGACGCGGCGATCAAGCTCATCGAAAACTTTCCGCTCGAACTGGCGAAACTGTCACCCGTCGCGGGATACTGGCCTGTCGGCGGCGAGATTGATGGCCGCCCGCTGCTCGCCGCGCTCGCCAAGGCTGGGCGCACCATCGCGCTGCCGCGTATGGAAAGCCGCAACGGCCCTGCGCGCTTCCTGCAATGGCGCGGTGGCGAGATTTTGAGCGCCGATGCGTTCGGCGTGCCATCGCCGCCGAGTGATGGCGGCGATCTCTCGCCGCGCCTCTTTCTCGTGCCGCTGCTTGCGTTCGACCGCGCCGGCCGGCGTCTCGGTCAAGGCGGCGGTCACTACGACCGCATCATCTCACTCTATCGCGCTCACGGCGCGATAGCTGCCGGTTTGGCCTACGCCGAGCAGGAGATGGGCGTGGTCCCCACCGGTCCACACGACGCGCACCTCGATTGGATCATCACGCCAAAAGAAGCGATCCGCTGTGGAAGAGGTGAGGGGTTGCGGGGGCTTAGTGGCTGAGAACGAAGAACCAGATCGTGGCAAATGTCGCCATGATCCCACCGACAATCATTAGAAACACTATTACCGCAGGCATGATTTGCAGATCGAGCCTGTTCATCTGAAACTTGACCGGCTCTAGCTGGCGCCGAGCCACTTCCATGTAATCCTCCTTCATCGGAAGTTCCCAAAACGCGGGTGTGTGACCGGCGGCCTCATAGTTGGCTTGCTCGACATCCATCCATTCGCCGCGCCGCACCTCAATACGCGCCGACCATTTGTCGACGCCATCCTGTTCGATCCAGGTTCGCCAAAGACCGCGCGCCATCACATACTCTGCATCTAGGAGCGCCGGAGCGCTCGAGTAGCCGCGCTCCAACCATTAGCATGCATGTTGCGTCCCGGCGAACCGCGGGTGTGTCGGCTAGTCCCGCGCCGCCGCCAATTCGCTTGTGGCCACCATCGCCGTGCGGCGATGGGGCCGCAAACTAGGGCGCTCGACGTAGACAATCTCCTTCCCCGCGCGCTGCAGGCCAAGCTGCAGAATGCGGTTCAAGAGTTCCGGATATTCAATGCCATCGAACAAAGCTGATTGCGCAAGCTCTTCAGTTGAGGCGATTTCCGGATTGGGATTGGCCTCGATGAAATAGGGCGTGCCCTCGCCGTCAAGCCGCAGATCGATGCGTGCGTAGCCATCGAGTTCTAGAATTCGGCAGCAGCGCTTCACCATATCCCGGATTTTGGTCGTCAGCGTTGGCGAGAGTTCTTCGGCTGGCCCCTGCATGACGCCGCGCTTCTTTTGATACTCGACGTTGTGCTTCACATGCTCTGTGGCGATGGGAAGTGTGCCCGCAGCCAACGCCGTGAACTTCAGTTCCCAAATCGGCAGCGCGGTGAGGCGATCGTTGCCGAGCACGCCGACGTAAATTTCGCGGCCATCAATGTATTGCTCAACGATCGCCGCCGTGCCCAGACGCTCATGAATGAACGCAACCCGCTCTTCCAGCTTCTCGTCTGAATCAACAACTGAAGCCTGGGAAATGCCCGCCGAGGCATCTTCTGTCACGCTTTTAACGATCAATGGAAACTTGAGCCGCTTCGGACGCTTCGCCTTCCGCCCGAGCGGCACCACAAGAAACGCGGGCGTCGGAATATTGTGGTACTTCATCAGCTTCTTCGACAGGTCCTTGCCCTGCGAGAGCATTTGTCCGCGCGGTCCGCAGCCCGTGTAGGGCACTTTCAGCAACTCGAGAAAGCTCGCGACATGCTGGCAGTAAAGCGTGTCGCCGTGAAATTGGTCGAGCAGATTAAAGACGATGTCGGGCTTAAACTCATCGATGGTGTCGCGCAGCGGCGCCAAATCGAATTGTACGCCCAAGCCCTGCACTTCGTGCCCGTTTGCGCGCAAAGTGGTGAACACGTCCCACTCGGTCTTGCAGGCGTAGATTTCCTTCTCGCTGAGTCCCTCAAGAGAGTCCGGCGGAAGCTGATCCGGCCGGCAAATAACAAGGACGCGCAAGTTCTTCATACGGCGAACCAGTGACGCCGGGTGGTCGAATAGTGCGTGTGGATCGCTTTCGAACTCAGCATCGCCGTGATTTCAGACCTCACAGTTTGCTCCGCACGGGGCGAACGCAGGTTTAGCGCCTTGCAACGCGTGATCATGTCGTCGAGCGCCGCATCGAGCGCCAGCGGAAACTCGCCGGTGCGCTTCGCCACCGCCCTAATGATCCGTCCACGATTGTTACGAATGATTGAACTTGCAAGCGGCGCGTTTGTTCGGCCCTCGGGAAACATCTTGCGGAGTTCGCGGTCGAGCACATGCGGGGTCTCGATCGCATAACGTTTGCGCTTGGCTGCGTAATGCTCAGCCAGCGTGCCCTTGAGCCTGCTGAGCGGATCGACTTCGAAACGTTTTTGCTGCAGCGGCTTTTCACCCGCAATTTCAGTCATCAATTCGTCGACGTATTCAAGTTTTTCCAACGCCTTCGGCCATTGGGCATAGCGCTTCTTCCAGCCCGAGCGCGGCGTGAGCCAAACCGCGAACGTTTCGGCAAAGTCTTCGTCGGGGTGGCACTGCGCGTACCAACGCCGCAGGTGCTGCACGTACGCTTTGCTGTTCGGATCGGGTCGATAATGATCAGGATAACGCGCGCCGGCGCGTCCGAACAAACGCTGAAAGCGTTTTTTCTTGTGCAGTGCAAAAGCGTATTCGACCACGTGACCGGCTTCGTGCCGCAATAGCTGCATGCACTCGCGCCGCGTTCCGCCCTCGACCTCGAGCATCATCTTGCGCTCAAGCCGCCTCAGGCGCGGATGCGCCAAATAGAACGGGAAGGCGACGCCAGGTGTCTCTGTTGGGCTGAACCACTCGTCCGAAAGCCAGCCATGGACTTTGAGCAGGATGCCGCGTTTGCGCAGCTCTGTGTTCACATCGCGCAGACAGTCAGCCAGCCATGTGCCCTCAAGGCGAACTCTCAAGCTCTTGAGGGGTAGTTCCAGGAGGTCTTCCTCCGGGAGATCGGCCCATCGCGCGGATTCTCCGCGCCCGGACTTCTTCCGCGCTGTCTTCATGGCAAATCAATTCCATGATTGCACCCCGCGTTGCAAACGCCTTTCCCGAAACATCCCAAACCGCCGCAGTGGGTTGAGCCTGGGGGGCCGTCCGGCTAGAGACCCCGCCCATGGCAGGCCATTCAAAATTCGCGAACATCCAGCACCGAAAAGGCGCTCAGGATAAAAAGCGCGCCCAGGCGTTCACCAAGATCGCGCGCGAAATCCA
Organism: Hyphomonadaceae bacterium; assembly: GCA_041398305.1. GTDB lineage: Bacteria > Pseudomonadota > Alphaproteobacteria > Caulobacterales > Aquidulcibacteraceae > Vitreimonas. The sequence goes on along the minus strand of JAWKUZ010000002.1, from coordinate 17,575 downwards.
GGCGGCGGTAAAGCTTGGCGGCACCGATCCCAACGCCAATCCGCGCCTGTTCCGCGCTATGGCCGCTGGCCGCGCCATCAACATGCCCAAGGACAACATCCAGCGCGCCGTCGATAAGGGCAGCGGGGCGGGCGCCGAGCAGCTCGATGAAATTCGCTACGAGGGCTTCGGCCCCGGCGGCATCGGCGTCATCGTCGAGTGCTTGACCGACAACAAGAACCGTACCGCCGGCGAAGTCCGTTCCGCGTTCTCCAAACACGGCGGCAATTTGGGCGAATCCAATTCGGTTTCGAACTCATGGCGCAAGGTCGGCGAAGTCCGCTACCCGCTCGAGGCCGCCAGCGAAGACGCCATGCTTGAAGCCGCCATCGAAGCCGGCGCCGACGATTGCGCGGTCGAAGACGAGCACCACGTCATCATCTGCGAGATGAACGCGCTCGCGCCGGTGTCGAGTGGCTTGGCCAAGAAGTTTGGCGATCCCGCCAGCGCCAAGTTCGTCTGGCGCACCGACATCGCGATCCCAGTCGAAGGAGAGGGCGCTGAGACGCTGATGAAGCTCCTCGACCAGCTTGATGATCTGGATGACGTGCAAGACGTCTATTCAAATGAAGACATCAGCGAGGAAGAGTTGGCGAGGCTATCTCAATAGCAGTTAGCTCTGCGCGAAAAACGCACCCACCTGCGTGGCGAAATTCCAGACGTGCGGAACCGCGAACCCGATCGCGGCAGCCCAGAAAACAGCCGTCAGCGCCGTCATCAAGCGCGACCACACGGTGCGCCCGACTACCTCGTACTGCGCGTCGATGATCTTCGCGCCGTGGCGCATGGGTGCGCGGCTTTCGCGCAAGCGTGTAGTTTGCGTGCGGCTCATACAAACCTTCAAGACAAACAACGCGGCCAGTATATGGCAAAACCGCCGGTGCTTTCGCACCGGCGGTTCCGATCGCAGTTACAATTTGGCGATCTTAGCCGCGCCAACGATCACGATCGTTCAGCGACGCGTTCAATTGCACCGTGAGGCGATCGAAGCGGCGGTCGAGGTCGCGACGCTCCGCATAAGAGAGGCCATTGCGGCGATAACGCGCTTCCAGGTTGGCGATTTGCTGGAATTCGACGCGCAAGCGATAGGCTTCACGACGATCCAGACGCCCGCTGCGAATACCGGCGTTAATCCGGTTCTCGAGCATATTCTGGCGTTGGTTGATCGGCTGCCAGTTGCGGTTGCGGTCTTGACGGTCGTTCCGCTCAAAACGGATTTGTGCGCTTAGCCGATCGAAGCGCATGTCGAGGTCGCGGCGTTCGGCTAGCGAAAGACCGTTGGTCGCGCGGTAGCGCGCTTCAAGCCGTGCGATATCACGAAACTCAGAGCGCAGACGCACCGCTTCGTTGCGCGTCAGATCGCCAGAGCGAACGCCCGCGTCGATGCGCGCATCGAGGTTCGCTTGACGCTGGTTGATGCTTTGCCAGCTCTGGGCAGAAGCGGGGGCAGCTACAGCGAGCGCGCTCGCCGCGACAGCCATTGCAAGAAACTTCTTCATCGTACCTTCCTCAGTTGGCGGCCTCTACGCGGGCCGTTCGTTATTCAAACCCGCCGCGCCAGCATCGTTCCGCAGGAACATGAGCCAAGCTGCCGCGCCGTCCTGAGTTCCCGGGCTGTTGCCAATTTGTGTCGAACCATTCATAGCGACACATCTCGACAAAGTTCCGAGCTTCAGTTCGCGACTATCGCGCATGCGCTCTGAACCGACTCTGATGGAGTGCTTCATATGAGTGCTGGTGATCTCGTCGTTGTGTTCGGCGGTTCGGGTTTCATCGGTAAACAAGTTGTGCGCGCTCTCGCCAAGCGCGGTTATCGCGTGCGCGTTCCAATGCGCCGCCCGCATCTCGGCGCAGAGCTGCGCGTGATGGGTGATGTCGGCCAAGTACAACTCGTGCAAGCCAACGTGCGCTTTCCGCAATCGATCGACGCCGCACTTGAAGACGTGGACGCCGTCGTGAACCTCGTCGCGGTCATGTGCGAGGGCGGCCAGCAGAATTTCGAAACGCTGCACGTCGAAGCCGCGCAGGCTATAGCCGAAGCAGCGGCGAAGCGTGGCATCAAACGGATTGTGCAAATGTCGGCGCTCGGCGCGGCGCCGAAGGGCGCTCGTTATGTGCGTTCGAAGTATCGCGGCGAGCGCGCCGTGCTAGGCGCCGCACCATCCGCCACCATCCTGCGTCCGTCGATCGTGTTTGGTCCGGAGGACAACTTCTTCAACCGCTTCGCTCAAATGGCGACGATGTCGCCGTTTCTTCCGCTCATCGGCGGTAAGACCAAATTTCAACCGATCTTCGTTGGCGATGTCGCGGACGCGGTCGTCGCCGCAATCGGCGATCGCCAAGCTCAAGGTCGCGTCTACGAAGTCGGTGGCCCGCGTACCTATACGTTCAAACAATTGCTCGAGTTCATCACGGCGGAAATCGATCGCCCGCGCACGCTCCTGCCGCTGCCGTTTTTCTTCGCTCATCCAATTGGCCTGATCACCAACTGGGTCTTCAAGTTGTTACCGTGGGATCCGCCAATTACCGGCGATCAGGTCACCATGCTGAAGCGTGACAATGTCGTCGGCGCCGATCCTGATGCACGCACCATTGCTGATCTAGGGGTTGCGCCGCTTGAGAGCGTAGAGGCTATCGTGCCGAGTTACCTCTGGCGCTTTCGCCCGTATGGCCAATTCCAGACAACGCAGAACCCAACATGAGCGGGCGCGCTTGGGCGGTCGCGACGGCCGTGACGGGCGTCGTTTCGCTCGCGCTGTTCGTTGTGTTTGCGACGCTGCCGGAGATGCGCGCGGCCGCTGCGTGCTTGCCGCCCGGGTCGGTCGTTCAATTTGAGTTCGCGCGCAACGCTGCTGATCTCGCGACCATCTTCGACGCCCCCGATAGCGCTTGCCGGCCGCTCGCAATTGCCGCGATGGATGCCGTCAACCGCGTCGACATTATCGCCTTCATCCCGGCGTACACTGCGTTCTGCATCTGCGCGGCGCTGTTTCTCGCGAACGGCGTTTGGCAGCGTCCGTTGGTGATCATCGCCATAGGCGCTGCGCTCCTCGCCGCGGCAGGGGACTACCTTGAGACCACAACGTTGCTCGCGATTACGCAGTCGCTCGATGCGCCTGGTGGTTTGCTGCAATATTCGCAGCTTGGCGCCTGGTCGAAGTTTGCGTTGCTTGCTGCGCACGCCGTTTTCTGCGCCGGTATCTGCTACACGTCTGACCACAAGCGCTACACGCTCGGCGCCATCTTGTTGCTGCCGCCTTTCGGCGTTGCCGCTGCTGCTTACGATCACATCACGCTCTCGAACGTGATGAACGCAAGCTTCGCTGCTGCGTGGGTCGCGCTGCTTGTCTTCGCGATTATCAGCGTGGTTCGGGCGAGGCGCGCTTCAGCTTGAGCACGCGCTAATTTAGAGCCATCCCAGAGCTAGCACGCCCAGCAAAACGGCCCCGCCGACGATGCGATACCAGGCGAACGGCCCAAAGCCGACCTTGGTGACGAAGTTCAGGAACGGCTTCACCACCAGCGCTGCGGAAATGAAGGCAAACACAAAGCCCACCGCGATCTCCGCGACGCGATCGGGTGTGATGCTGTCTTTCACCTCGAAGAAATCGAGAATGAACGCCGCCATCATCGTCGGCATCGCGAGGAAGAACGAAAACTCTGCTGCCGCGCGTCGATCCAGCCCGAGCGCCAAGCCGCCGAAGATTGTCGCGCCGGAGCGCGACACGCCCGGGATCAAAGCCAACGTCTGAAAGACGCCAACGCCGATCGCACGCCAGATCGGCGTCTCCGCGGCGTCGTTCACCTCAACCTTCGGAGGCCATTTCTCGATCGCCAGCATCGCTACGCCGCCGAGCATGAGCGCCCACGCAATGAGATCGAGCCGCAGGTAGAGTTCGTTGCGGACATAAGAATTGGCGAGCAGCCCGATTATTGCTGCCGGCAAAAATGCAAAGAACAGCATCAGCGCGAAGCGCCGCGCTTCCGGCTTTGTCGGCAGGCCGGTCACGACGTCCCAGATGCGCTGCCGATAAAGCCACATAATGGCGAGGATCGAGCCGAGCTGGATCATCACCGTGAATACGCCGCCCGGATCGTCGTAGCCGATGGCGCGGCCGAAGATCAGCAGGTGGCCGGTGGAGGAGACCGGCAAGAATTCCGTCAGTCCTTGCAGGATGCCCAGCACCGCCGCGCGGAAGAGATCGAGTAGGTCCAAGCCGCTGCCCCCGTTTTGTGCGAGGCGGACCTTGGAGTGCGTCGCTCGCTCCTGGAAGCGGCAAAGCGGCGGTTTAGCTGTGCTGAGAGGTCAGTTCTCTTGCGCCTGCGAAGAATCTGCGCAAAAGGGAATGATCTCCCATTTGTGCGCCGTTTGGAGGGCGTTCGTGGCCGAACGCATGCAGAAATTCGTGTCGCTTGGGCAAACTATGCCCGAAAAACGACCCGCGGAGGCCCGCGCGGGCGATTTCCACGAGATTTACGCGGATTTCATTGCGCAAAAGGCGGCTGATCAGGCCTCCCGTTGTGCCCAATGCGGTGTGCCGTTCTGCCAAACGCATTGTCCGTTGCAGAACAATATCCCCGATTGGCTGCGGCTCACCGCCGAAGGGCGCCTGCGTGAAGCCTACGAGCTTTCCGCCGCCACGAACTCGATGCCAGAAGTCTGTGGCCGCATCTGCCCGCAGGATCGCCTGTGCGAAGGCGCCTGCGTGATTGAGCAGAGCGAGCACGGCGCGGTGACGATCGGCGCCGTCGAGAAGTACCTGACCGAAACCGCCTGGCGCGAAGGCTGGGTGGCGCCTCTCGCGCCGCGCGCGGAGCGTAGCGAAAGCGTAGGCATCATCGGCGCGGGCCCCGCCGGCCTCGCCGCTGCTGAGCGCATGCGCCAGCGCGGCTACCAGGTGACGGTGTACGATCGCCATGACCGCGTCGGCGGTTTGCTCATTTACGGCATTCCGAACTTCAAACTCGAAAAAGAAGTCGTCCAACGCCGCGCGCAACGGCTCATCGATGGCGGCGTCAAGTTCGAACCCAACTGCAGTGTCGGCGAGACTATCAGCTTCGCCGATCTGCGCGCCAAGCACGACGCCGTACTCATCGCCACCGGCGTCTACAAACCAAAGCCGCTCAACGCGCCGAACGATCGCGCCGTTGTGAAAGCGCTTGATTTCCTTATCGCCGCCAACCGCGTCGGCCTCGGCGATGAGGTGCCTGAATTTACCAGCGGCGCACTCAACGCCAACGGCCGCCGCGTTGTTGTCATCGGCGGCGGTGATACGGCTATGGATTGTGTCCGCACGGCGCGCCGCCAAGGCGCGAAGTCCGTCACCTGCCTCTACCGCCGCGACCGCGCCAACATGCCGGGCTCGCAACGTGAAGTCTCACACGCGGAAGAAGAGGGCGTCGCGTTCGATTGGTTGGCCGCGCCCAAAAGCGTGCGCGCTGGGAAATCGCCCGCCGTGAAGGCCGTGCGCATGCAACTCGGCCAGCCCGACGAGAGCGGGCGCCAGACGCCGCAAGAACAACCCGACAGCGCCTACGAAGTGCCCGGCGATCTCATCATTGCAGCGCTTGGCTTCGACGCTGAGGATCTTTCCGATTGGAACGTCGATCTCACGCGCTGGGGCACGGTGAAGGCCGATCCGCTTTCCTTTGTGACGAGCGAGCCTGGCGTTTACGCAGCCGGCGATATCGTCCGCGGCGCCTCGCTCGTCGTCTGGGCCATCCGCGAAGGCCGCGACGCCGCGGATGCGATGCATGCTTACATCCAAGCGCAAGCGAAGGTCGCCGCACAATGAGCGGCGCCGAAGACATTGCGCGCTACAAACGCGAACGCGCCAAACTTGAGTGCGACGGCCTTTACCGCGCCGACCAAGAACGCGACGCCTGCGGCGTAGGCCTCGTTGCCGCGATCGACGGCAAGCCCCGCCGCGAAGTGGTGACGCTCGCCATCGCCGCGCTCAAAGCGGTTTGGCACCGTGGCGCCGTCGATGCGGATGGCAAGACCGGTGACGGCGCAGGCATTCTCCTCGAAGCGCCACAGGACTTTCTCCGGGAAGCCGTGATCCGCACTGGCCACACGCCGAAAGAGGGTCGAATCTTCGTCGGCCAGATTTTCTTGCCGCGCCTCGACCTTGGCGCACAGGAACGCGCTCGCGTTATCGTTGAGAGCGAAATCATTCGCGCCGGCTTTGTGCTCTACGGCTGGCGGCAAGTACCAGTGAACATCAGCCAGATCGGTGAGAAAGCCAACGCAACGCGTCCCGAGATCGAGCAGGTGCTGCTCTACGATCCGCAAGAGCGTCCCGCCGAAATCGTCGATCGCGAGCTCTACACTTGCCGTCGCCGCATCGAGAAGCGCGCCCTCGCCGACAACATCACTGAACTCTACGTCTGCTCGCTGTCAGCGAAACGGCTTGTCTACAAGGGCATGTTCCTCGCTGCGCAGATCGATGCGTTCTATCCTGATCTCCGCGACGAGCGCTTTGTTTCCGCCGTCGCCATCTATCACCAGCGCTATAGCACCAACACCTTCCCGCAATGGCGCCTTGCGCAACCCTTCCGCATGCTCGCGCACAATGGCGAGATCAATACGCTGAAGGGCAACGTCAATTGGATGAAGAGCCATGAAATTCCCATGGCTTCCGATGCCTTCGGTGACGCTGACGCCGATGTAAAGCCTATCATCCAACCCAGCGGCTCGGACTCCGCGGCGCTCGACAATGTGTTCGAAGTGCTGGTGCGAGCCGGGCGCAGCGCGCCGATGGCGAAATCGCTACTGATCCCCGAAGCGTGGGCAAAATCCCATACGATGAAACCCGAGCATCGCGCACTTTATGCCTACAGCAACGCGGTGATGGAGCCATGGGACGGGCCAGCGGCGCTTGCGATGTTCGATGGCCGTTGGGCTGTTGCTGGCCTTGATCGCAACGGCCTGCGTCCGCTGCGCTACGCGCGTACCGAGGATGGTTTGCTCGCTGTCGGCTCTGAAACCGGCATGTGCCCACTCGATGACCGCAAGATTGTTGAGCGCGGCCGCATCGGTGCGGGCCAAATGGTGGCCGTCGATACCCAAGAGGGCCGCCTCTATCACCACGAAGAATTGGTCGACGAACTTGCGGCGCTACATCCGTATCGCGCTTGGCTCGATAACGTCATTGATCTCGACAAAAAGCTCGAAGGCCCCGAGACGATCCTTTTCGCGGATCGCCGCGAATTGCTGCAACGCCAAACGGCGGCGGGCTTCACCATGGAAGATCTGGAGCTTTTGCTCCAACCCATGATGGAAGATGGCAAGGAAGCCATCGGCTCGATGGGAGACGACGCGCCGCTTGCAGTGCTCTCCGAACAGAACCGGCCGCTCTCGCACTACTTCCGTCAGAATTTCAGCCAAGTCACCAATCCGCCGATTGATCCGCTGCGCGAGGGGCGGGTGATGACGTTGACGACGCGATTCAAAAATCTCGGCAACATCCTGGCGCAAGACGAAACACAATCGCGTGTCTATGTGCTGTCGAGCCCGATCCTCACCAACGGCATGTACACGCGAATGATGCGCGAGATGCGCGACGACGTGGCGCGCGTCGATTGCACGTTCCCGACCCCCGAGCCGGGCGAGGATTCAGGCGCGACCCTGCGCAAGGCGCTCATTCGCATTTGCGCGGAAGCCGAGCAGGCGGTGTCGTTCTACAAACGCTCGCACGTCGTGCTGACCGATCGCCAGCAAGGACCAGATCGCATCGGCTGCCCGATGATCCTTGCTGTCAGCGCCGTGCATTCGCACCTCGTGGCGAAGGGCTTGCGCACCTATTGCTCGCTCACCGTACGCTCATCCGAGTGCCTCGATCCGCACTACGCCGCCGTGCTCATCGGCTGCGGCGCGACGACGGTGAACCCGTATCTCGCGCTTGAAACCATCGCCGATCGCGTGTCGCGCGGTCTTTCGGGTGATCTCACAGTCGAGCAAGCGGCATCGAACTATCGCGCCGCGCTCGAAGCGGGTTTGCTGAAGATCATTTCGAAGATGGGCATCTCGGTGATCTCGTCTTATCGCGGCGGCCTAAACTTTGAGGCTATCGGTCTCTCACGCGCGCTTGTGGACGAATTTTTTCCAGGTCTCACCAGCCGCATTTCCGGCATCGGTCTCAGCGGCCTCGCGCTCGAAGCCGCCGATCATCACGCCAAAGCTCACGACGAGACACTGACGGCGCTCCCAATCGGAGGTCAGTATCGCTACCGCGCCCACGGCGAACGCCATGCGCTTGAAGCGGACTCGATCCACCAGCTGCAGCGCGCGTGCGATACCGGCGATTACAAAGCTTATCGGAAGTATTCCGAGTTTGTCCGCGAACGCAGGCTCAGTCAGCCGATCCAGCTGCGCGATCTGCTTGAGGTCCGCGAAGAAAAACTCAACCCAACGCCGATCGCCGAGATCGAAAGCGTCAACGATATCAGGAAGCGCTTCCTGACGCCCGGTATGAGCATGGGGGCGCTTTCACCCGAAGCGCATGGCGCGCTCAACATCGCCATGAACCGCATTGGCGCGCGCAGCGTAAGCGGTGAGGGCGGCGAGGATCCAGAACGCTACAAGCCGCTGCCGAACGGCGACGACGCCAACTCTGCCGTGAAGCAAATCGCCTCGGGGCGCTTTGGCGTCACGGCGGAATATCTGAACCAGTGCCGCGAAATCGAAATCAAGGTCGCGCAAGGCGCTAAGCCCGGTGAAGGCGGCCAGCTTCCTGGCTTCAAAGTCACCGAACTGATCGCGCGCCTGCGCCACGCAACGCCCGGCGTTTCGCTCATCAGTCCGCCGCCGCACCACGACATCTACTCGATCGAAGATCTCGCCCAGCTCATCTACGATCTGAAACAGATCAACCCAATCGCGCGCGTCTGCGTGAAGCTCGTGGCGCAATCCGGCATCGGCGCTGTCGCCGCCGGCGTTGCGAAAGCCGGGGCGGACACAATCCTCATCTCGGGTCATGTCGGCGGCACCGGCGCGAGCCCGCAAACCTCGATCAAGTACGCGGGCATCCCTTGGGAAATGGGGCTCGCCGAAGCGCATCAAACCTTGATGCTGAACAATCTCCGCCACCGCGTGCGCCTGCCGCACCGATGGCGGCATCACACCGGCCGCGACGTCGTCGCGGCCTATTCTGGCGCAGAAGAGTTCGGCATCGGCACAGCCTCCTCGTCGCCATGGGCTGTCTCATGGTGAGGCAGTGTCATTCAATACATGCCCCGTCGGCGTCTGCGCAGGACGAAGCGCTGCGCCAAAGTTCACCATACGCCCGACAAGTCGTCAACCTGATGAGCTTCATCGCCGAGGAAGTGCGCGAAATCCTCGCCATGATCGGCTTTCGCCGCCTCGAGGACATTCGGCCGCACCGATCCCGATCAGGCAATCAGCCGTCGCCAGCGAGCACCTCGACGATCTCGACCTCAATCCGCTCGTCCGCGTCGGTGGCCGTACCCCAGCTGTTGCACCCAACTCGGCCGCAACGAGCCGCCACAAGCGCTCGATCACGAATTCGTCGATCAAGCGCCGGGTTTTTATGACGTGGCGAGAAAAAGCAACTGGTGTTCAACACGCAACACCCAGCGCCATCAGCGCCACGCGTCCGCTCACGTCACACGCCGCGTCGGCCAAAATGCTGCCTGAGAGGGCCAGCTCACGGTGAAGCTGCGCGGCTCATGCGGCCAAAGCCTGGGCGCATGGCTGGTGCAAGGCATCGCGCTCGATGTCACCGGCGATGCGAACGATTACGTCGGCAAAGGCCTCAGCGGCGGCCTCATCACGCTCCGACCGCCGCAAGGCGAAGAGCCGGGCGCCATCATCGGCAACACCTGCCTCTATGGCGCGACCAGCGGCAAACTCTACGCCGCCGGTCTTGCCGGTGAACGCTTCGCCGTCCGCAACTCCGGCGCAACCGCCGTCATCGAAGGCGCAGGGGCCAACGCCTGCGAGTACATGACCGGTGGCACAGTCGTGATCCTCGGCGCCGTAGGAGACAATTTCGGCGCGGGCATGTCGGGCGGCATGGCCTTTGTTTATGACGAAGATGGCAGCTTCCCGGAGCGCGCCAATCCAGATTCCATCGTTTGGCAACGCCTGGCCTCTGCGCATTGGGAAAAACACCTGAAGGCGCTTGTCGCGGAGCACGGCAAGCGCACCGATTCCCAGCATGCCGCGCGGCTTCTTGCCCATTGGGACGCCGCGCGCGGCAAGTTCTGGCAAATCTGCCCGCACGAAATGCTGCCGCGCCTCAAGCATGCTCTGAGCGATGCCGCGACATCATCAGGCGTTGCCGCTGCCTGAGCGCGATCCGGGGTCGTGACCGCGTACGGAACAGGCGGTAGCGCATCGACGCGAGGCGGCGCTTGCGTCATATCGCAGATGTGGACTCTTCGGCCCTCAAGCAGCAAGCGCGGGCGCTTGGTTTCGACGCTGTTGGCGTCGCCTCGGCGGGCGATGCGTGGCCGGCGGGCGCGCGGCTGCGCGAGTTTTTGGATGAGGGCCGCCAGGGCGATATGGCTTGGCTCGCTCAATCCCGCGACGGCGCTAATCCGCGCGAGCATCCGCAATCGCTGTGGCGTGAGGCAAAAAGTGCGATCCTCGTCGGCCAAAGCTACGCTACGAATGATGATGCGATTGCATTGCTGCAGCAGAAGCAGGGCGGCATCGTCTCCGCATACGCTGCGCGGCGCGATTATCACGACATCGTCAAAGGCAAGCTGAAACAGCTCGCGCAATGGCTCGCGCGCACAACCGATGCGGACGTCAAAGTCTTCGTCGACACTGCGCCGCTTATGGAAAAGCCATTGGCGCAGCGTGCCGGCCTAGGTTGGCAAGGTAAGCACACAAATCTCGTCTCACGCGAGCATGGCTCCTGGCTCTTCCTGGGCGCCATTCTCACCGCCGCCGAAATCACGCCTGACGAACCCGAGCAAGATCATTGCGGCTCATGCCGCGCGTGCCTTGATGTGTGCCCAACAAATGCGTTTCCGGCGCCGTACCAACTCGATGCGCGCTGCTGCCTTGCGTATCTGACCATCGAACACAAAGGCCAAATCCCACGCGAGTTTCGTGAAGCGATGAGCAATCGCATCTACGGGTGCGACGACTGCTTGGCTGTGTGTCCGTGGAACAAGTTCGCGCAAGCTTCGAGCGAAACGCGCATGGCGATGCGCGAGGATCTGCGCCTTGCACCGCTTTCCGAACTCGCGGCGCTCGATGATGCTGCGTTCCGCAAACGCTTCGCCGGTACGCCTGTAAAGCGAACTGGCCGCGATCGTTTTGTCCGCAATGTCGCGTGCGCTGTCGGCAATAGCGGCGATGCAACACTCGCGGCTGTTGCAGAGCACCTAACCGGCGATTCATCCCCACTTGTGCGCGGCATGGCGGTATGGGCGGCGCGGCGGTTGCTTGACGCGGAGGCATTCCAGCGCCTCAAATCAGCGCGAAAACCGCGCGAAGGCGATCCGAGCGTGGTCGAGGAATGGGATCAATGAACCCGGACGAGGAAGAGCCGAAAAGCGAAGGCGAACCCACGCCCGAGGAAACGCACGCTGAAGAGGGCGAAGCGCAGCCTGAGATCGTCTCGGAAGAGTCAGCGCGTGAACCTGATTCTGTGCAAGCCGATGAACCGCTTGCGCCGGAACCGATCAACGAACCTGAGCCTGCAGCCGAACCGCCGAAAGCCTACGAGCCGCCGGCGGACCCAGTGCCAGTCGAGCCGGAACCGCCGCCGCCCGCCGCCGAGCCGCCGCCAAGTATCCACGAAGCCGCCGCGATAGATTTGCACGAAGAGCCGTTGGCTCAGATGGATCGCACTTACGAACCGCAACAGGCGCAGCCTTCGGTTTTCGATCAGGAAGAATATCCGTTCGGCGAGCCTGATGTTCCGATGCCGGAGCCGGCGCCGCGCCCTGGCGATCGCCAGCGCCGCCGCGATGCGAAGCGCAACCTCGATCTGGATCTCGGGCGCATCAAGCGCCGCAAGCGCTACGGCCTCTTCATCACAAGCATCAGCGTGATGTTCATAGCGCTTGTCTTGGCGCCGGTGACGTGGGTGACGGCGTATCTCTTTTTTGAGCCGCCATCGACTGTGCTGATGATGCAGCGCGCAGCGGAAGGAGAGACCATCCGCCACTATCCTGTGCCGCTCAATCGGATGTCACCGCATGTCGTGCGTGCGCTGATCGCGTCGGAAGATGCGCGGTTCTGCGAGCATGACGGCTTCGATATCGAGGCAATACAAAACGCGATGGAATCCAATCGCCGTGGTAGAGGGCCGATGCGCGGTGGCTCCACCATCAGCCAGCAAACTGCGAAGAATCTTTTCCTCTGGCCCGAGCGCGGATGGGTGCGAAAAGGCTTCGAGACTTACTTTACCGCCCTGATCGAATTCATGTGGCCCAAGCGGCGCATCATGGAGGCGTATCTCAACAATATCGAATTTGGTGACGGAAATTTCGGCATTGAAGCTGCTGCACGCGCGCGTTTCGGCGTCTCCGCCGCTGATTTGACGCCCTTGCAGGCAGCGCGCCTCGCCGCGATCGTGCCAAGCCCGAACCGCTGGAGCGCCGTAAATCCGGGGCCGTACGTACGTGGCCGATCCGCCACGATTGTGGCGCGCGCTCGCGAGGTCCGAAATTCCGGTACTGCCTCGTGTGTGCTGCTGATGGATCGCGCTGACGCCCAGCGCTAATTCGCGCCCTGCGCGCATGGGGGCTGCATGCTGGTCCCGAGTGGGTTAGGCTCGCTCTGCTGTCACAATATATGGGGACCGCCATGTCGTTGGCGATGATAATTTCACTCGGCGCACTCGCAGGCGTTATTCTACTCGCGATCATCTTCTACGTGTGGTCGCGCTATTACGAAGCCCGCTACGATCTCACCTACATGACGCAGGACGAGCGCGGTTTTCGCCGCGCCATTGAGGGCAAGGTCGTCCTGTGGGATTTCGAAGAGAGCGTCGTGCGTGGGCCAACAGCGCCACACGTTGAGTTCGTCGCGCTCGATCCCACCACCGGCGGTCGACGTATGGTCAAGCTCATGGATTCGCGCACCGGCGCGATCAATCTCCGCCCGCATTATTGCGCGCCGCTCCCATTCGAGGCGGTGACCGCGGATTCGCACAAGGTTGTCGTCGATGCGCGCGTTCAATTTAGCTTGAACCGCGCGTTGTTGAAGCACGTCTACGAAATCCAGGAATTCTCTTTGGCTCTTGAAAGCCGGATTCAAAGCGCATTCCGCGCGGAAATCGGCAAACGCAACGACGAAGATTTGCGCGCCTCTCTGCAAGAGGTGGAGCGTGGCGCCATCGAACGTCTGCGCCGAGACGAAACCGAAGGCGACGAAGCCGGTGAGCCCGGCATGGCGCTCGGCGTGCGCTTTCACACCTCGAACTTCACCTACACCCAGCCCGACGAGTTTGCGGCGCCGGTCGCTGCGTCACTCCCAGTCGCATCGCTGCCTGCCAACGCTTCGCCCGAGCAGCACGCCGCCGCCCGCGCGCTTTCCCGCGCTGCCGGCGTGCTGACGCTGCGACCGCAGCAGATCGACCAGCTGGCTGACGTGTTCAAGAACCGCGATCCCGCCGCGCTCAGCGCATTAATGGCGCTCCTGGACATGCAGACGCGCCAGAACATTGCCGAGGCGCTCGCCGCGTCCGGCCAGCTTTTGGTGCTGACGCCGCAAGAACTTGGCCTCATCGGCGCTGCCGCCCAGCGTGACGCGCTGGCCAGACGTGTGGCTCCGGCGCCCGGAACAGCTCCAAATGGCGGCGCACACCATCCCGAACAGCGTGTCTGAGGCGGCTGCGGCGCCTCTGAGGCTTGCGCCGGAGGCGGAACACACGCCAAGAGAGTCGCGGGGGACCAAGGGCCTGCTGGCCTGGCGTCCGTTAGGGAGTGATCCTGCTTGAACGGATTGAGGCTGTTGCTCGCCCTGGCGGCGTTCGCGGGTATGGTCGCGCTTTGCGTGCTCGGCTGGAATTACGGCGGCATGGGCGGCTTGATCGGCGCCGGACTTGGCTTTCTGCTGCGCCTAGGCGGCCGCGGCCTCGATTGGGGCGAGCGGTTGGGCAACGCTTATGTTGGCGCGCTTATGGGCATGCCGGTGGGCTTGTTGATCGGCGGCCTCATCGCGGTCGGAGCGCCCTATCTCCTCACCATGATCAACAACGCGCCGCAATAAGAACCCAAACCGCGCGCCTCATCCCACATACAGGGGAGGCCTCCGCTTCACGAACGCGCGTAGCCTCTTTGAGGGAGGATAGCATCATGCGCGCCGCTCTATTGGCCTTCGCGATCGGTCTCGTCTCCGCTAGCGCGCTGGCGCAAGACAAACCGGAAACAGCAAACACGTCCGCGCAGATCAATTATTCGGGCTTCCGCGATCTCACGCGCGATGTTGAGTCCTATCGCCAGGACCGCCTTGTCACACTCGCGGACTTTCAGCGCATGGCGCGCGAACCAAACACCATCATTCTCGATGCGCGCTCGGCCGACGCCTACGCCGAAGGCCACATCGACGGCGCGATCAATTTGCCGTTCACGGATTTCACCGATCAAAGCCTGCGCGAGGCGCTCAACGATCCGAACGTCCGAATCCTGATCTACTGCAACAACAACTTTTCCAACAATGCACGGCCCGTGATCCTCAAGCGTGTCGAGTTGGCGCTGAACATCCAAACCTTCATAAATCTCTACGGATACGGCTATCGCAATGTGTACGAGCTCGGTGATGTCGTCGACTTTGACGACCCCGCCGTCGGCTGGGTGCGCAGCTAACATCTAGCGCCAGTGCGCGCTTTGCGCTTATCTCCCGCCATCAGAGGAGGCGGGGATGCGTAGACGTGAACTGATCTTGGGCCTTAGCGTTGTAACGATTGCCGCGTGCACGCCGCCGCAGACGGAAGAAACTGAAACGCCGGAGGCCGCGCGCGCGATCACAGATCCCGCAGCCGTCATCCGCCCGCTCTATGATCGCTACACCACCGAGAACGCCGAGTTCCCTGCGCTCGAAGACCAGGCGCCGTGGTCAGACGCCCTGCGTGCGCAACTCCTGGCGATGATGGCGCGCTCGCAAGCCATGAACGAACCGATCCTCGATTTCGATCCGCTGATCAACGCGCAGGATTATCAGCTGAGCAACATCAACGTCACAACCGACGGGGTCGTCGAAGCGAGCCACGCCGCGGTTCGCGCCGCGTTCGATAACGCCGGAACGCACACCGAAGTCGTGTACGACATGACTTGGGAAGGCGATCGCTGGAAGGTCGACAACATCCGCGGGGAGGGCTGGGATCTTCGTCAAATCGCCGCCGCTCCGAACGCGGATGCCATCGCGCAGTAAATTATTCCGCGAACAAGCGCACCGTCGCCGTGCGGCGGCGGAAGCTGGTTTCTTCGTAAACGAGGGCGACGCGCGTGATGTTGCGGTCGGCACCGTTCAGGTCGATGGCGCGCGTGCATTCGCCCGGGTTGATGCGTTGGCGCACCGAGACATCCTGATGTCCGCCGTTCCTAAAGAACACGTCGACATCGTAGAAGTGCACTGGGTTACGATAGACGCAGAGCTTAATCCGCTCGAACTGGCGCGGGCCGTTCGCATGAATCACATCGCGCTCGGTGCGGTCGCGCACTTCGCGCACGCCGATTTGCGTCCACGCCGAAGCCGGCGTTGCACACGCGGCCAGCATCACGAACCCACCGGCCAAAACTGCTTTGAAACTCAACTTCGCCTCCAGCATGAGGAGCCCTCACGCCAGATCAAACGGGCGCTGGGCCCAACTCCGTCGCCGAAATGCGAAATCCCGATTACGGGCGCTCGTAGGGGACACCTGTACGGATGCTTTCGCGGACGTCGCCGAGAACGAGCGTGTTTTCCTCGTTGCCCGGCTCAAGCCGCACCGCTGCCATCGCGTCCGCCTGCGCCAGGTCGAACGAACGCTGGTTCATCCGCGCCGCCGCCCGTAGCCGCAGCGCCAGCGGGTCGTTGGGGCGAATATCGAGCGCGCGCGAGAGATCTTCTTCAGCTGGGCGCCAATCGCGCTCCATCGCGTAGGCGCGGGCGCGGTCGATAAGCAGGTCTGGCAACTGCGCCGTATCACTCTGCAGCGCCGAAATTGCGCGCGTGAACTGGCTGCGCGCATTGCCGGGTTCGCGCGCCAAAAGCCACGCATTGCCCGCTTGTGACCAAAGCTCAGCGCGTAGCCCTGTGTTCTCGGGCGCCACGGCGCTGGCCAGTGATTGCAGCCGGCGCGCACCTTCATCGAAGCGGTTCTGCGCCAGCAGCGCCATCGCCGCACAGCGATACGCATGCACCGATTGTGCTTCCGCCGCCCACGCCATGCCTTCTTCGTAGGCGTCAGCCGGATTGGACTCGATTAGCTCCAGGCAGCGAGCGAAGCGCTCACCCAATTGGCCGGTGGGCGCGGTTGAGGCTTGCCCCAGCACGAGCGGCAAGATCAGAGCGGCGACGATCGACATGAACCCAGTTTCTCCCGCAGGTCCCCCTCAGGACCATCAACCGATGCCCGAAAGAGCAGCCAATTCCAAGCCGTTCGCTCAGCGCGCGAGCGTTTGGCGAAGCTCCGACGCTATCTCGATCAGCATCTCCAAATCTTGCGGTCGCGAAAGGCGGTGGTCACCATCACTGACAAAGTGGACCTGTTGCTCGACACCTTCGAGCAGCCGGGACAGCTCTAAGACGTGCGCGAACGGAACGTCGGGGTCGACGCCGCCGGCCATGATCCGCACTGGGCCGCCAAATGCGATAGGTCCATCCATCACCAGATTGCGCCGCCCATCCTCGATCATTTCGCGCGTGATGATGGTTGGCTCCGGCGCGTAGGCGGATGGAAGCTCGATCCGCCCCTCAGCCATCAGACGCTCTTGCTGCTCCGGACTGAACCCCGGCCACATCAACCGCTCGGTGAAATCCGCCGCCGGGGCGATCAGCAACAGTCCCGCCACGCGCTCGGGCCGAGCGCGCGCTGCAAGCAGCGAAAGCCAGCCGCCCATGGACGATCCCACCAACACGAGCGGCCCTGCCGTCAGCTGATCCAGCACTGCCAGGGTGTCGCCGAGCCACCGTGAAATCGAGCCATCCTCGAACGCGCCGCCCGAGACCCCATGCCCAGAATAGTCAAATCGTACAAAAGCTTGGCCGCTCTGCGCGGCCCACTCTGCCAGCGCCTGCGCCTTGGTTCCGGCCATGTCGGACTTGAAGCCGCCGAGCCAAACGAACGTCGGCGCTCCACCTTCGATGCGCTCATAGGCGATCTGCACACCCCTGTGCTCATGGGCCTCGATTTGGCCGAGAGGCATCGCTCTACTCCTGCGGCGCGGGTGCGCAAAAACCGCCTAATACCGCGCGTTTAATGAATCTAAGCGCCTTGTTAAGCAAGACCGTTATCAAACATTAGTTTAGCCGGATGAGGCAGGAAGACGGGCATCGGCGCAGCATTGCAAGAAGGTCACAACCTGACAGTTCTGCAAGTCACCCCTGAGCTTAACGCTGGCGGGGTGG
>JAWKUZ010000001.1:0-7894 GCA_041398305.1 Hyphomonadaceae bacterium | reverse complement strand
ATCGTCGACTTCGCCGAAGACGGCGTACTCGGTAACGCTCGGAAAGCTGGTCCGTAACGCATGCGTTGGCTCTACGAGGCGCTTACGCCCGCGCTCGCATTTTGTGCGTTCTTCTTCGGTTTCTATGCACTGCTCATTTCCATAAGCCGCGCGGACGGAATTCTGATTGTGGCCCTAGCAGCAACGGTCATCGGCGGCGCCGTTGTCGCGTTCATCGTCCGCAAGGCGCGGCCGAATTTGGCGCTCGCGCTCTCTGCCGCGCCAAGCCTCTTGCTCTTCGCCACGATCGCGTTGCGCTGACCTAGAAGCCCCGAAACGTCGCGATCTCATCCACGCTTGCGCGATCCGCGCGCAGCGTGTTCACGGGCTTCGTCATGTCGGCATAGCCGAGCGCCATGCCACAATAGATCATTTCTTCTTCGCCTAAGCCGAAGTGCGCTGCGAGCGGTGTGCGCATCCGCGCCCAAGCTTCCTGCATGCAGCTTTGCACGCCGCGCTCCAGCGCCGCGAGCGCCACGCTTTGCATGAACATGCCCATGTGCGCCCACTGGCCGTGGCCCATGGCTTTGTCGATCACGAAGAACAAACCCACCGGCGCGCCGAAGAACTCGAAGTTCTGCGCAAGATGCATCAGCCGCCCGGGCTTGTTTTCGCGCGGAATGCCAAGCAGCGCATACATGTCTTCGCCGAGCTTGTAGCGCCGCGTGCGATAGGGCTCCCAAAGATTGTGCGGATAGACCAGCCGCTCGCCTTCATCGCCAGGTAAGTTGGCTTTCGCTAACGCCACTACAGCATCGCGCTCGGCGCCGGCGACAGCGATCACTTTCCACGGCTGCAAATTACCGCCCGAGGGCGCAAACCGCGCAACTTCCAAGATCTCGCGCACCAGTGCTTCCGGGATCGGATCTGGCTTAAATGCGCGAACTGAAATCCGCGTCTTCAGGGCTTCATCGACGTTCATGGCCGCATGTATGGACCGCCAGCGCCGAACCGGCCAGCGGCGCCGCAACGACAAGCGTTACTTCCGACCGTGGGTTTTGTCCCGGATGTCACGCGCGTATTCGCGCCCGTACCGCTGCGCTTGTTCTATTTCCTTCGCGGTCATCTCCTTCGCGAGAGCCGCCGCGCGCTTGCGCGCCGCATCATCGGCCGCAACCGTCACCGCCGCGTAGAGCCAGGACAGCGCCTCGACCGGATCGCGCTTCATCAGCGCGTCGGAGAGATGAACCATCGCCGGCGCGTAACCCAATTCCGACGCGCGCATCAGCCAGCGCCGCGCATCCTCAGGCTCGCTCATCGTGGCGATCTGCACCATGGCTTCGCGATCGCCGCCGCCCGCTGCCGAGCGAAAATGTGTGAGCGCGGCGTCATTGTCCTTGGCAACGCCGACGCCTGATCGCAGCGCAATGCCATACGCCGTCTGCGCGCCAGGATGGCCGAACTCAGCGCCGCGTCCAAAGCAATCGGCTGCCGCAGCCTTATCGACGGGGCCGCCAAGGCCCCGCCAATACATCACGCCGAGATGATAGAACCCGGTCGGGCGCGGTTCATCCTGCAACGCTTCTTCGAGCAATTTGCGCGAGCGCTTCCATTCGCTCCTCTCGAACGCGTCGAGACCTTTTTCGAGTTTGGAGCGCGCGCCGAACATTAGACCGAGAAACTGACGCCGCAGCCGCAGCTCGAGGTCGCGTTCGGATTCTTCACTTTGAACGACGCGCCTATCAGCTCGTCCACCCAATCGACTTCCGAGCCCAGCAGGAACGGCAACGACACCGGATCAATAAAGAGCCGCGCGCCGTCGCGTTCGATCACCAGATCGTCGGCGTTCGCGGCCTGCGCCACGCCAATCTCATACTGGAACCCCGAACAGCCGCCGCCTTCGACAGCAACCCGCAAACCAGCCCCCGCAGGCTCGCTGGCGACCACGGACTTGATCCGCTCGGCGGCGGCGGCGGAAAGGGCGACATCAGCCATTCGTTAACAGTGACCTTTGGGCGTTTCTCAAGTGGTAGGGCCCTATATATGATCCCGGTCTGAATACGAGGAGAAGCCGGTTCGTGGCTGACGGGCAGAAAGCAGCAAAAAGAGCGAGAGCCTCCAAGGAGGACCAGCCTTTCGTGCGTCCGCCACGTGCGCCTTATGCCACCGATCCCGCCCGCTCGCGCGGTCGTTTGCATGAAGAACCGGAAAGCAAGACGCGCACGCCCTACGAGCGAGACCGGGACCGCATTGTCCATTCCAGCGCCTTCCGGCGCCTACGCGGCAAGACCCAAGTCTTCGTCGCCCACGAGGGCGATCACTACCGCACGCGCCTCACGCACTCGCTCGAAGTCGCCCAGATCGCCCGGAGTGTTGCCCGAGTCATGGGCCTGGATGACGATCTCGCCGAAACCCTCGGCATCGCCCACGATCTCGGCCACCCACCGTTCGGCCACACCGGCGAAGACGTTCTCGACGCCTGCATGGAAGGCTACCAAGGCTTCGATCACAACGCCCAAACCCTACGTGTGCTCACCAAGCTTGAGCGCAAATACCCCGCGTTCGACGGTTTGAATCTCACCTGGGAGACGCTGGAAGGCGTGGTCAAGCACAACGGCCCACTGATCCGCTTTGGCCAAACGCTCGAAGATCTGCCGATCGCGATCCAGGAATACAACAAGACCCACGATCTCGAATTGGACTCGTGGCCGGGCCTAGAAGCGCAAGTCGCGGCTCACGCCGACGACATTGCTTACAACAATCACGACATCGATGACGGCCTCCGCGCCGGTCTTTTTTCGCTGCAGGAGCTGCGCGAGGAGGTGCCACTGGTCGAGCGGGTGCTGCTCACCGTTGAGCGTGACTATCCTGGCGTCGATGAGTTCCGGACCTCAGCCGAGACTATTCGCCGTCTCATCGGCGTCTGGATTGACGACCTGGTCTGGGAATCCGGCAACCGCATCACCAAAGCCAAGCCGCAATCTGTCGAGGAGGTACGCGCCGCCGGCGCGCCGCTGATTGGGTTCTCCGATCAGATGAATGAGCACCAGGCGGTGCTTCGCCGCTTCCTGATGGCGCGCATGTATCGCCACTGGAAGGTCAATCGCTCGCGCAGCCACGCCAAGCGCATCATCCGTCAGCTCTTCGATCTGTTCATCGCGGAGCCGGAATTGTTACCGCCCAATTGGCAGGAGGGTGGCGACGGCGCCCATGGCCAACGCACCGCGCGCCGCGTCTGCGACTACATCGCCGGCATGACCGACGATTTCGCCATCGATGAACACAAGCGCCTGTTCCGTCTGGAGCGCTAACCACTCCGTTACGTCTCCGGAATTATGGAGTCATGCATGGCTGCTCTTCGCCTCGTTAAGCAGAGGTGAAGGAGGGCTGTGGTAAACGATTGCTTGCGATTCCGGAGATCGACGTGAGCCGAAGCTACGATCCACGCATGCATGCGTATGACGACCAGTCGCGCCACGCTGGCGTACTGTACGTGCTTATGATCGTCATCGCGGTCTGCTTCGGTGGTTTCTTGTGGCAGCTTTACAGCGCGCCGGAAGTGCCGCGCATCACCGCGCAGGCTGGTCCTTACAAGATCCAGCCGCCGCCGGAACCGCCGCCGCAGCCAACCATCTCTGAAACAGCGCCCGCGCCACTCGCTCCGGTTACGCCCGCCGAAGACGTGCCGATGGTGGAACTCAATCCGCAAGTCGATGCGCCGAGGATGCCGACGTTCGCCGCCAATGGACGCTTCGTCGCTCAGCTCGCCGCGCTTCAGTCAGAAGCTGCAGTGGAAACGTCGTGGCGTCGGTTTGCATCACGCGCGCCAAATCTCTTCGCCGGCGCACATATGGACGTGCAGCGCGCCGATCTCGGCGCGCGCGGCGTGTACCACAGGGTGCGCGCCGGCTATTTCGCGACCAGCGACGACGCCACACTGTTCTGCGAGCGGATACGGCAGATGGGGCAGGACTGTATTGTCGCAGCGCGCTAAGAGCCGATCATGCTTTCGTGCCTCCTAGGACTCCGCCAACCCAAGCTCGATGATGAAACGCGTGCCTTCTTCCGCGAGACGCAGCCCTGGGGTTTCATCCTATTCCGGGAAGCGTGTGTCAGCCGCGAGCAAGTGCGTGCGCTCAACGCTGAACTCCGCGACACTGTCGGCCACGATGCGATCGTGTGGATCGATCAAGAAGGCGGCCGCGTTGCGCGCCTGAAGGCGCCAGAATGGCCAACCTGGCCTGCCGCGGGAAAGTTCGGCGAGATCTACGCCAAGAAAAAAGACGCTGGTCGCGAGGCCGCACATCTCGGCTATCGCCTCATTGCCCACGAACTCCGCGACATCGGCGTCGACGGCGATTTCGCGCCAGTGCTCGATGTCCCGGTGGAAGGCTCGGACAAAATCGTTGGCGATCGCGCCTTCTCAGCTGATCCGAAAGAGGTGGCGCTGCTCGCACGCGCGGCACTTGAAGGCATGCACGATGGCGGTGTCGCCGGCTGCATCAAGCACATGCCCGGCCACGGCCGCGCAACTGCAGACAGCCACCTCGCGCTCCCAAAAGTCGGCGCCAAGGAAATCGATCTCGCCAATGACGTCTTCCCGTTTGCGCAAATGGCGGACGCCGAAGCCGCAATGACAGCGCACATTGTCTTCGAAGCCTGGGATCCAGATCGCCCCGCCACGTGCTCGCCATTCGTGATCGAAGAGATCATCCGCAAGCGTATCGGCTTCCAAGGCATGCTGATGAGCGACGATCTCGACATGCACGCGCTTCAATACGCGTTGAACGGCGGCCTCCAGGCGCGTGCCGAAGCCGCTCTCGGCGCTGGCTGCGATGTGGTGCTGCAGTGCTCCGGCAAGCTCCATGAAATGCAGGAAACCGCAAAAGGCTGCCGCGCACTCGATGGTCTGGCCATGGTTCGCGCCCGCGCTGTAGAAGCCTTCGCAAAACGCCCGCCACGCGAATTCGACGCTGAGGCTGGCTGGGCGCGGTTCAAAGAGCTGATGGCGACCTAAAACACCGCACCGATCCCCGGATGGCCGCAGGCCGGTCCGGGGTCCATAAACACATATGGCTGCTTATTTTCTGATAGAGTTGGGGTTATGGGTCCCGGGCCCTCGGCTGCGCCGAGCCCCGGGAATGGGTGAATGAGCGAAGACGCGGAAACACTGGATTTGGACCTCGGCGCTGCCGAGGAGGCGGAAGGGCGCGACGCGCTTCTGCTGGCGCTCGATGCGTTTGAAGGTCCGCTGCATCTCCTGTTGGAACTCGCACGCAGCAAGAAGATCGACATTGCAAAGGTGTCTGTCGGCGATCTCGCCGACCAATATCTCGGCTTCATTGAAACCGCGCGCGCTCACAATATGGAGATCGCCGGAGACTATCTGGTGATGGCCGCATGGCTGGTGCTGATTAAATCGCGGCTCCTTATTCCAAAGCCGCAGCTCCCTGCCGATGAACCCGATCCGCAACAGCTCGAAGAGGCGCTGCGCCAGAAGTTGATGAATCTCGCCACCGCACGCGCGATGGCCAAGAAGCTGGAAGAGATGCCGCAACTCAACCGCGACATCTTCCTCAACGGCCAGCCGCAGCCCACGGTGCTGACAAAGCAGACGGTCTGGAAAGCCGACCTCTATGAACTGTTGAACGCATACTGCGCCGATCGCTCGAAGAGCATTCGCAAGCGCGCCTACCGAACATTCGTGCGTCGCGCCTATCCGCTGGAAGCCGCGCGTAAGAAACTCGAACAAGCGCTGACGAAGCTTGAAGAGTGGAGCGCGATCAACAACGTCGCCCAAATCACAGATACCGGCCCCGATGCGCCGCCAGCGGAAAGCTATCTGGCCTCAACATTCGGGGCAGCTCTTGAACTCGCCCGCGAGCACAAACTCGAACTCCGCCAAGCCGAGGCTTTTGCGCCGCTATTCGTGCGCGCGAAGCCGGTCCAGAATGGAAGCGCAGAATGAGCGCTGAGAACGAAACGCCAGTCGCCGGCCAAATGCGCCGCATCGAAGACGCCTTCACCGAGGGCGGCGAGCGTCCGCGCGCCGAACCCAGCGCTGACGCTATCCGCGCCGCCGAGGCATTGCTGTTCGCCGGTGGCGAACCCATCACCGCAAAAGCCCTGGGCGAAAAGCTCGGCCCGGCGGTCGATGTCGCCGCCGTGTTGATGAAGCTCAAGGCCGACTATGCCGAGCGCGGCGTCCAACTGGTTGAAGCAGGGGGCGCATGGCGTTTCCAATCCGCGCCCGATCTTTCCAGCCTTTTCGCCGAAACCCGCGAGGCGCCCCGAAAGCTGCCTAAGGCAGCTATGGAAACGTTGGCGGTTATTGCATACCACCAACCGGTAACGCGGGCCGAAATTGAGGAAATTCGGGGGGTCAGCCTGTCGCGCGGCTCCATGGAGCTTCTACTCGAGATCGGCTGGATCCGCCCGCGGGGCCGCCGCCGGACCCCTGGCCGCCCGCTAACCTTCGGTACTTCCGACGCGTTCCTGAGCCAGTTCGGCTTGGCCTCGCTTGACGCTCTCCCCGGCAAGGACGATTTGAAGGCTCTAGGCCTGCTCGATCCGCGCGCGGCGCAAGCCATTGACGTTCCGCGCCCAACTGAGGACATGGCCAGCGACGAAGAACCACTGTCGGCAGGTGACGACGCGGCAAGCTTTTTCGTGGATCATCTGGAAGACGAATAGGGCGCCCCTCCCGGCGCTGTTGGAAAGTTTGGAGTACCTGTTCGATGCATTTGCCTGGCCTTATTCCGCTCCTCATCGTTCTGGGGCTGGCGTTCTTGCTGTTCAGCCGCCCGGGCCGGATTTCCAGCCTGATGGAAGACCTCGGCAAGGGCATTAGCGGTTTCCGCAAGGGGCTTGCCGAAGGCAATAAGCCCGCCGCGGAAGAGCCGCCGCCGGCCCAAGTTCGTGACGAGCGCACCAACGGAGACCGCGCGCAGTAACCTCTGTCGCGCGGGGTTAGCCGCTCATGCTTCCAAGTCTCGGCTTCAACGAGATCATCATTCTCGGCATCCTCGCCCTTGTGGTGGTGGGGCCGAAGGATTTGCCGCTGCTGTTCCGCAAGCTCGGTAAGTGGACGGCGAAGCTGCGCGGCATGGCGCAGGAGTTCCGCACTGGGTTCGATGAACTCGCGCGCCAAGCCGAGCTCGATGAGCTGAAGAAGGAAGTCGAAGCGCTCCGCCGCACGACATCGCTGCAAGAAATCCGCAGCGAGATCACGAAACCGCTTCCAACGCTCGAAGACTACGCCGGCATCAAATCGCAACCTGCGATCCCGCCGCCAGCCGCCACTCCAAAGCCGGCGCCTGAAGCGCCAGCCGAGGCTCCCGCCGATGAGGTGGCTGAAAACACCGCTGCGGACGAGCCAACTTTCGCTGACCTGCCCGAACATGCCGACGTCGTCCCGCCAGCGGTGCGGGGCGCGTCGTGAGCACGGCTGCCCAGAAGAAGAACCAGCTGACCGACGACGAGGAAATCGAAGCCTCGCGCGCGCCGCTGCTCGATCATCTGGCTGAGTTGCGCAACCGCCTGGTGACCGCGATCGGCGCGGTCGTCGTCGGCTTCATCGTCTGCTTTATCTTCGTCGACCCACTTTTTATGTTCATGGTGCACCCGTTCCAGACGGCGATGGCCGTGGCGCACCCCGATCGCGTGGGCGACGCGATCCAGCTCATCAACACCGGCGCGTTCGGCTTCTTCTCTGTGAAGATGCAGATCGCGCTCTTTGGCGGCATCGTCTTCGCGTTCCCCGTGATCGCCTGGCAGGCCTACGCCTTCATCGCGCCTGGCCTCTATCGGAAGGAGCGCTCCGCCGTCGCGCCGTTCCTGCTGGCGGCGCCGATCATGTTCGCGCTGGGCGGCGCGTTCGTGTTCTACATCGCCATGCCATTCGCGCTGAACTTTG